>CAWASP010000013.1:0-13782 GCA_963784765.1 uncultured Thermoleophilia bacterium | reverse complement strand
CGAACATCACGTCGAGCAGGGCGTTCTCGATGATCGAGCGAAGGCCGCGTGCACCCGTCTCGCGCGCGAGCGCCCGGTCGGCGATCGACCAGAGCGCGTCGTCGGTGAAGACGAGGTCGATCGTGTCGTATGCGAAGAAGCGCTGGTATTGCTTCGTCAGCGCATTCTTCGGCTCGGTGAGGATCTGGACGAGGTCCTCCCGCTTCAGCTGGTGCACGGCCGAGAGCACCGGCAGCCGGCCGATGAACTCGGGAATCAGCCCGAAGTTGAGGAGATCCTCCGGCATCACGTCGGCGAGGAGCTCAGCGCTCTCCGCGTCGCGCTTCGACGAGATCTGGCGCCCGAAGCCCACGGCGTTCTTCCCGATCCGCTTGGCGATGATCTTGTCGAGGCCCGCGAACGCGCCGCCGCAGATGAAGAGGATGTTCGTCGTGTCGATCGACAGGAACTCCTGGTGCGGATGCTTCCGGCCCCCCTGGGGCGGCACGGAGGCGACCGTCCCCTCGAGGATCTTCAGGAGCGCCTGCTGCACGCCCTCGCCCGAGACGTCGCGGGTGATCGACGGGTTGTCCGCCTTCCGCGCGATCTTGTCGACCTCGTCGATGTAGATGATCCCCGTCTCCGCCTTCTTGATGTCGAAGTCGGCGGCCTGGATCAGCTTGAGCAGGATGTTCTCGACGTCCTCGCCGACGTAGCCGGCCTCCGTGAGCGCCGTCGCGTCCGCGATCGCGAACGGCACGTTGAGGATCCGGGCGAGCGTCTGCGCGAGGTGCGTCTTTCCGCACCCGGTCGGCCCGAGCAGGAGGATGTTCGACTTCTGAAGCTCGACGTCCCCGTCCTCGGAGCCCATCTGAACGCGCTTGTAGTGGTTGTAGACGGCGACGGAGAGCGTGCGCTTCGCCTCTTCCTGGGAGACGACGTAGTCGTTCAGGGAGGCGTAGATCTCCTTCGGGCGCGGCAGGTTGTCGAGGTCGAGCGAGCTCGGGGTCGTCAGCTCTTCGTCGATGATCTCGTTGCAGAGATCGATGCACTCGTCGCAGATGTAGACGCCGGGCCCGGCGATGAGCTTCTTGACCTGGCGCTGCGATTTGCCGCAAAAGCTACAAAGAAGCTGCTCGTTTCCGTCACTCGCGCGCGCCATGCCGTTACTCCTTTTACCGCGAATTCACCACGACGGCTAGGCCGGACTTCATGCCGCCGCCTCGGCGCGGGCCGTGTCGCGATGGGTGATCACGGTGTCGATGATCCCGTATTCCACCGCTTCCGCCGGGCTCATGAAGAAGTCGCGTTCCATGTCGCGGGAGATTTCGCTCTGTTGCTTGCCGGTGTGTTGGGCGTAGATCTCTTCCAGCCGTCGCTTCAGGCCGATCACTTCGCGCGCCTGGATCTCGATGTCGGTGCCCTGCCCCTGGAACCCTCCGGACACCTGATGGATCAGGATCCGTGAATTCGGCAACGCCATCCGCTTCCCTTTCGCGCCGCCGGCCAGGAGCAGCGACCCCATGCTCATCGCGATGCCGACGCAGATCGTCTGCACGTCGGGCTTGATGAACTGCATGGTGTCGTAGATCGCAAGGCCGGCGTACACCGAGCCGCCCGGCGAGTTGACGTAGAGGAAGATGTCCTTGTCCGGATCCTCGGACTCGAGGTGCAGCAGCTGGGCGATGATCAGGTTCGCGATCTGATCGTCGACCGGCGTGCCGAGAAAGACGATGCGCTCTGCGAGCAGGCGCGAGTAGATGTCGAACGCGCGCTCGCCGCGCGAGGTCTGTTCGACGACCATCGGGATCAACGGGCTCATGTCGCTGGCTCCTACCTTCCTGGTGTCCAGAGTTTCGGTGACTCGGCCGGGCGCTCCTGCTCCGGCGTCCAAATCGACTCGCGCGCCTCGCGGAGCTCCGGGGCGATCGGCTTGACCTCTGCGGCGACCCGGTCGAGGGCCTTGCGCAGCCGGATGTCCTCGCGCAGCCCGTCGGCGCCGCCGCGCTCGATGAACTCCTCGATCTCGTCGTCGGCCTCGCCGGCGGTGCGCAACTCCTCGCGGATGTCGTCGTCTGTGACCTCGACGCCCAGCTTGTCGGCGACGGCCTCGAGCACGAGCTCGCGGGTGACCGAGAGCGCCGCTTCCGCGTAGAGCCGCTGCTCGAGCGCCTCGGGCGTCTGGCTCGTCAGCTGGAAGTAGGAGGCGGCGTCGATGCCACGCGCCTGCAGCGAGCGCGCGAGGCCGCTGAGCAGGTCGCGCGTGCGCGCGTCGACCACGGGGCCACGCGCCACGAAGTTCGTCGCCTTGACGAGCTCGTCGACCGCCGCGGTGCGGAAGATGCCCTCGAGCTCGGCCTCGACCTCGCTGTGAAGCCGGCCCTCGATCTCGGCGCGCAGCTCTGCGAGCGAGTCGAACTCCGACGTGGCCCGCGCCAGGTCGTCGTCGAGCGGCGGCAGCACACGCTCGTGCACCTCCTTGACGACGACCGTCGCCGAGCGGCGGCTGCCGTCGCCGAGCTCGTAGCCGATCTCGCGCGTCTCGCCGGCGGACAGGCCGCGGATGCCGTTTTCGATCTCCTCGACGAGGCGCTCGGACCCGAGCTCCACGACATAGTCGCGCTGCGCTGTGCCGTCGCCCGCCTCCAGGTCGATGACGACAACGTCGCCGTCCTGGGCGGCCCGCCCGTCGGCGCGCACGACTTCGCCCGCGAGGCGCTGCAGCACTTCGAGCTCCGCCTGGACGGCCTCCTCCGGGACCTCCGCCTCGTGCTTCGGAACCTCGAGCGTCGTCCAGTCGGCGGGCTCCGGGAGCGGCTGCACCTCGACGGTCGCCGAGAAGCGCCAGTCCTCGCTATCGGTATCGGGCAGCTCGTAGTCGTACTCGGGCTGTGCGATCGCGTTCACCCGGGCGCGCGCCGCCGCCTCCCAGAACCAGCTGCCGATGTGCGACTCGACCGCCTCGGCGTAGACGCGCTCCCGCCCGATCCGCTGCACGAGGAGCGGCCGCGGCACCTTGCCCTTCCGGAAGCCCGGGATCCGGACCCTGGTGGCGAGATCGGTGGTCGCGTGCTCGACCGCGTGGTGCATGTCGGCGGCCGGAACGTCGACCGTCAGCCGCACCTTGTTCTCCGACAGCTCCTCGACCTGGCTCGACATCACGGCCATTGAACCAGACCTCGACTGGCTGGAAGCGGCGTGCGGGCAGCTACCGTCCGCCCCCGTGGACGTGGACGAGGCAATCCGCTCACGCAGGACGCACAAGCGCTACGGCGCGACACCGGTGGACGAGGAGACGCTCCGGGAGCTGCTCGACCTCGCCCGCTGCGCCCCGAACCACAAGCTGACGAACCCCTGGCGGTTCCGCCTCCTCGGGCCGGAGACGCGCGCGCGGATCGAGGCGGTCGCGGGCGAGGTCGAGGCGGCGAAGCTGCGCCGTGCGCCGACGCTCGTGCTGGCGAGCGCGGCGTGCTCGGAGGATCCGGTGCTCGCCGAGGAGGATCTGCACGCGACCGCCTGCGCGGTCTACGCGATCCTGCTCGGAGCGACCGCCCGCGGCCTCGCCTCGTACTGGCGCACGCCCGCGTGCTTCCGCGAGCAGGCGGTGCGCGACATCATCGGCCTCGAGCCGGGCGAGCGCGTCGTCGCCCTCGTCCACCTCGGCCCGCCCGGAAGCACGCCGGTTGCGAAGGAGCGGGCGCCGCTCGACGACGTCTTCACGGTCCTCCCCTGAACCGGCTCAGACGGGCGTACGCGGAGGGACGGGCTTGCCCATCTCGCGCGCCAGCTCCGCCAGCCGCGCCAGCCGCTGCTCGAGCGGCGGGTGGTCGGAGAAGATCGCGAAGCGACTCGTTCCCCTGGAGACGACGCAGAGCGCGTCGACGGCAGCAAGCGTGCGCATGTCCTCGTCGGGGATCTTCTCGCCCGCGGCAGCGAGCTCCTCCAGCGCGGCCATGAGCGCAGCCGGCCTGCCCGTGAGCAGGGCGGCGCCCTGGTCGGCGGTGAACTCGCGGTAGCGGGAAAGGGTCAACGTCAGGAGCGAGCCGAGCGCCCAGATCGGGATGCCCGCCCACCAGAACGGGAACCAGAGATAGAAGATCAGCCCTTCCTCGTTGATCATCGTCTCGCCGAGCGTGCGCGGGATCGTGGCGACCGTCATCACACCGGCGTCGCGGTTGAGGATGTGCGCGAGCTCGTGCGCGAGGACCGCCTCCAGCTCCTCCTCCGTCAGCACGGCGCGCAGCCCAGACGTGATCGCGATCGTCGCCGAGCGGCGCCGGACGCCGACCGTGAACGCGTTCGGGTGCTCGGACTCCACGATCGCGAGCTGCGGCGTCGGGACGTCGGCGAGGCCCGCCAGGCGTTCGACCGTCGCGTAGAGCTTCGGCTCGGCGCTCTCGTCGACGATCCGTGCACCGGCCGCACGCAACGCCAGCCCTGATGCGGTCCGGAAACGGCCCACGGTCGCGAACGCCACCAGACCGACGACTGCCGCGATGAACGGCGTCCAAGAGGGCTCGACCACTCCGAGCAGCACGAGCCCGATGGCGACGGCGGCATAGAGGAGGACGGCCGAGAAAAGCGTGACCGCCATCCGCACGCCGAGACCCACGTCACGCGTCGAGAAACGTCGCTGCACCGTCACGTTCTCCTGATGCGGGCGAGAGGAATCGAACCTCCAAGGGCCCGAAGGCCCACCGGGACCTAAACCCGGCGCGTCTGCCAGTTCCGCCACGCCCGCCGACCCTCACAGCGTAGAGCGCGCGGCGGCCGCCCGGCCGCAAAACCTCGGAGGCTGCCGGGCTTCTCGCAGGAAGTCGCGGCAGCCTCCTGGCCCCCCGGCGTCTGGGGGAGAGAGACAGACGCCAGGTGCACCGACCAGAGTGACACCGATCGGTGGGCGGTCGCCGAGGTTCGAGCCCAACCTCAACGGAAGCCAAACACTTCGACCGTGAAAACCCCTGCAAGGCCGGGAAGTCGGGGCGCGACCTGTCAATCTGCCTCCCCTCCCCCGGGCGCGCGCCCCGGCCTCCGTAGCGCCCTTGTAACCGATATCGGCGGGGCCTGCTTCGGTAGCTATCCGCGATGGCGCTCCGACGAAGCGCGGAGCTGTCCGGCCACGGAGATGCACGCGGGAGTGGAAGGATGCAGGTCGTGCTCGAAGCGCGCGGTGAGATCGTCCTTCGAACAGCGCGCCTGAGGCTCGTTCCGCTGGGGGCGCTACACGAAGCCGAGCACGCACGGGCATCGGGCGACGCCGCCGACGCGCTCCGGGACACGCGGGCCGCGGACGCGCACTGGCGGGAGCACGGCTTCGGCCCCTGGGCGATCCGGGATGGAGCAGACGACCGTTTTCTCGGCGGCGCCGAGCTGCACTTCGCCGGCCCCGGCATCGAGGGCATCGCGCCCGACGAGGTCGAGGCGGGCTGGTGGGTGACCCAGGGGCGACGCAACCAGGGGATCGCGACCGAAGCGATGCGCACGGCGATTGCCGACTTCTGGAGCCGCACCGAGATCGAGTGCATCGCCGCCTACATCTCGGGCGAGAACGAACCGTCCCGCCGCGTGGCGGCCAAGCTCGGGTTCACCGTGCGCGGCCCGGGCCGCGGGCGCTCGGGCGAGCCCATGACGGTGTACGAGCTTCGCCGCACAGCGGAGCAGCCCGCGGTGCGGGTCGATCCCTCGTGATGGCCCCGGTAGGAATCGAACCTACGCACGGAGCTTCGAAGGCTCCCGCTCTGTCCTCTGAGCTACGGGGCCGGACGGCCTACAGGGTACCGTCGTCCCCGGGCATCGAGGGGTGGCAGATGGGACTCGAACCCACGACCACCGGGACCACAACCCGGGGCTCTACCAACTGAGCTACTGCCACCGTGCGGCGCTCATCGTAGCGGTGTGCCGCCGAGCCCTTCCCTCAGCTCGACGAGCGAGTCGAACACGGCAAGCGCTCCGTGATTCTCGAGCTCCTGCCGGGACCAGCCGCCGGTGATCACGCACATGGTGAGGAGCCCGGCGTTCGCGGCCGCCTCGATGTCCCAGCGCGAGTCGCCGACCATCACGCCGTCGGCCGTCCCGGCCTTCTCGAGAGCGGCCCGGACGATGCTCGGCGCCGGCTTCGAGCGCTCGACGTCCTCCTTCGTCGTCCACCCCTGCACGAGGTCGCGGACGTCGAGCCGCTCGAGGAAGTACTCGAGATCGTCTGAGCTCGACGACGAGGCGAGCACCACGGCGTGCCCGCGCTCGCGGAGAGCGGTCACGAGCTCACGGGCGCCGTCGAGCGGCTCGCACTCGTCACGCAGGCGCGCGAACTCCTCGGCGGAAGCATCCTCCAGCTCGGCGCCGAGCCGGCGCTCGATCTCGGCGCCTGCCACCGCACGGACGAGCTGCCCGCCGCCCATGCCGATGTGGCGGTGGATCCACCACATCGGCACGACGAGCTCGTAGCGGCGGAACGCCCGGTACCAGGCGAACGCATGCTGGTAGTTCGTGTCGACGAGCGTCCCGTCGAGGTCTAGGAGCGCCGCGCGGCTCAGCCGGCTGCCCTCGTCCGCGGCCGCTGACCCGCGTGCTCGCCCTCGCGGAACTCCTCGATCATCTTCTCGACGAACGCGGGAATGTCGTCGGGCTTGCGGCTCGTGACGAGCCCCTGGTCGACGACGACCTGCTCTTCAACCCATTCGCCGCCGGCGTTGCGAATGTCCGTCTGCAGCGACGGCCACGAGGTGAGCCGCCGGCCGGGGACGACGCCGGCCTCGACCAGCACCCAGGGGCCGTGGCAGATGACGGCAGCAGGCTTGCCCTGCTCGAAGAAGGCGCGGACGAACGCGACGGCGTTCTCGTCGCCGCGCAGCTGGTCGGGATTGCCGACGCCGCCGGGCACGAGCAACGCGTCGTACTCGGAGGCGTCGACCTCCTCGACCGTCCTGTCGACGGCGAGCTCCTTCGACGGATCGAAGTGGTCGAACGACCGGATCGTGCCGGGGCGGATCGAGATCAGCTCGACCTTCGCCCCCGCCTCCTCGAGCGCCCGTCTGGGCGCCTCGAGCTCGACGCGCTCGACCATGTCGGCCGCGAGCAGCGCGACGGTCTTTCCGTCCAGTTGTCTGTCGGACACGGGACCTCCTCGGGGTCGGATCAGCGGCTGCCTTTCCGTACGGCCGGGACGGCAAACTGCCGCTGGAGCACGACCGTGCGGAGCCTTCACGACATGCAGACGGAGACGCTGGGCATTGCCACCGGCGCCTTCGTCGACGAGCGCGACGACTGGCCCCGTGCCATTGCGCGCGCCGTGCGTGAACGCTGGAAGGCCATCGAGCTGACGGCGATCACCGAGCGCTCGTACATCGCGCTCGAGTCGTTCCGCCACGAGTCGCCGGACGCAGTGGCCGGCTTCTCGCGCGTGTCGCTCCACGCGCCCGCGGTGCTCGACTCGTTGCCGGCCGCGGTCGCGGACACGCTTGTCCGGTCGCAGCTCGCCTACGACGTCGTCCTTCACCCCGACGTCCTGGGAGGCGAGCGAGCGCTTGCCGGCCTCGGGAGCCACGCGGTGTTCGAGAACATGGACGTCAACAAGGCGTTCGGACGCGAGACGGCGGATCTCGTGGAGGTGTTCGACCGCTTCCCCGAGGCGGGGTTCTGTCTCGACGTCGCACACGTCTGGACGAACGACAGGTCGCTCCGACTCGGGATCGAGCTCCTTCGCGCCTTCGGCGACCGGCTCCGCCAGATCCACGTCTCGGGGATCGACGCAGACGGGACGCACCGGCCGACGACGCCCGATGACCTGTCGCTGTACGAGCCGCTGCTCTCGCGCTGCCCGCACGTCCCTTGGGTGCTCGAGAGCGAGCTCGTGGACGGCACGAGGCAGGCGCTGCAGTGCGCCCGGGAGGATTCGAACCCCCGACCAACGGCTTAGAAGGCCGCCGCTCTTCCACTGAGCTACGGGCGCCTGCAGGAAACGGTACCCGCCGCCGCGGCGAGTGGCTCAGCGGCGGACGCCGAAGTCCGTGGTCACGATGGTGACCGGCCGCCCGCGGTAGGTGCCGGGCGCATGGGCGAAGTGGACGGCGGCGATGCCGATCTCCCGCCAGCGCGGCGCGAGGATGTTCGCGCGGTGCTCGGGGGAGTTCATCCACAGCTGCAGCGCCTGCGCGGAGCCGACGTCGGGCGACGACCAGAGCAGGTTCTCGCCCACAGACCAGTAGGCGTGCCCGGCCGAGCGGTAGTAGCGGGCGATCCTCTTCCAGAAGGCTGCCCCGTCGGCGGAGGCATGCTCGAAGTAGCCGTCCGCGCCCATCTCCTGCGCGTGCTGTGCCGCGGCCTGCGTGAGCCGCGCATTGATCCGGAGCGGCTTCAGACCGTGCTCGGTCCGGATGAAGTTGATCTGCTCGAGCACACCCGACTCGAGTGCCGAGAGCTGCCTCCCCGCGTGCGCATGCGCCGGCCTCGGCAGGAGCACGACGACGAGCGCAGCCGCGGCGAGCAGGGCAGCGGCCACGGCAAGAGGACGCAGGGGGCGGGACACGCGAGGAGCATCGACCGCCGGACCCGGCCCCACAACGTCCGGGCGGACCATCTTCGCGGGCCGCCGGACCTATCTAGAGGCTTGATGTGTATTGGGGTGTGCGCGGGGATGCGCCAGGCAGGATGCGCCAGACCAGGCGGATTGGACGTGACGGGCGCAGTGCGTAGCGGTGGCTACGGGCAAGCCCGGCACGGCCGAGCCGCGCCGCGTCTGGTGCACCAGCCGCGTACGCCCGCAAATGCGCATCAAGCCTCTAGATGGTTGATCGGGAAATGCGGTCGGTGCGGGGAGGGCATGCACCAAGCAGTGGGGACGGCTCGACCGGGGGCAAGGCCGGTGGGCCTTGGCGCCGGGCGAGACGGCCGCAATGCGCCGTGTGCAGGCCCCCAGCCGCGACGGCCTCGATTTTCCGATCAACCATCTAGGCAGTGTCCGGCACCGTGGCCTGCGGCGGAGGCGGCTCGGCTGGTCTCCGACGGTGGGCGAGCTGGTCGCGCAGGACCACTTGCAGCGTGCCGGCGACCGGGATCGCCGCGAGCGCGCCGAGGATCCCGGCGAGCTCCGCGCCGACGAGCACCGACACGAGCACGGCGAGCGGCGAGAGCTGCACGGTCCGGCCGTAGATGACCGGCTGGAGCACGTGGTTCTCGAGCTGCTGGTAGGCGACGAAGAACACGAGGACGACGATGCCGGCGGGCACGGTGTGCAGGAAGGCGACGACCGTCACGATGATCCCGGCGATCGTCGCGCCGGCCAGCGGGATCAGGTCGAGGAAGGCGACGATGAGCCCGAGCGCGACGGCGTACGGCACACCCATGACGAGCAGCACCACCGTGATCGAGGCGCCTGCGATCAGGCTGATCAGGATGTTGCCGGTCACGTAACCGCCGATCGTGCGGTAGATGTCGTCGCCGACGCGGCGCCAGCGAGGCTGCGACGCCTCCGGCAGCAGCGAGTAGATCCGCTCCACCCACGCCCGGCCCTCGAGCAGCATGAAGAACGTCAGGAAGACGATCGTGACAGTGGCGGCGACGATCGTGATCACGCTCTTCGTGATCGACAGCGCAGCACCGGAGAGACCGAGCACCTTCGTCGCTCCGCCGCTCTGCACCTGCTGCCGGACCTTCTCGACGATGTGGTAGCGGCGCTCCAGGAATCCCAGCCGGCCGCGGCCGTGGGTCAGGTCGTGTACGTAGCTCGGCAGCGCCTGGACGAAGCCGTTGACCTCGTCGACGAGCTTCGGGACGAAGGTGGCCCCGACGGCGACGACGACGATCAGGACGATCAGGTAGGCAAGCGCGATCGCGGGCGCCCGCCCGATCCGCCCGCGCCGCTCGATCCACCCGACGAGCGGGTCGAGGGCGAGCGCGAGGAACAGCGAGATGACGACCCAGGCGAGAACGTGCCGCGCGATCCAGATCACCTCGAGGGTGAGACCGACCGCGATGACGATGCCGACGACCCGCAGGACCGTGCGGGGGCGCAGGTCGACCACACGCTCGGGTGTCACGCTTAGAGCTTCGCGGCGCAGTCGGACGTTGTACGGTGCGCGCGTGAGCCTCCGCTCGTCTCCCGTCGTCGAGCATGCGGGCCTCCCCGGCGGCGGGTCGGTGGAGATCTGGGTCGGCGTCCCGGACGACCCCTACATCGAGGACCGCTCGCAGCTCACGACGGTCGACGTGCAGCTCCGCGAGGGCTCGTCGACGATCGCGAGCATGTCGACGGTGCTCGATCCGGACGACACGAGCGCGGCCCGTTCCCTCGCGCGCGAGGTGAAGGCGGCCCTCGAGAGCGGCGACATCGGCCTGCACGCCGAGGCGCTCGAGCCGTTCGCCGATCGGCTCCGCTAGACGAGCAGGTCGCGGTCGAGCCAGTCGAGCGCCACGGCGAGCTGCCGCCGCTGGGCGGCCCGCACGTTCGGCGCCGTCTCCGGCGGCGGCAGGCCGACGACCGCCGCCCAGACCCCGGCGATCCAGGCGGCCAGCAGGCCGGCGTCCGGCAGCATCTCCCAGGGCGGCGGGCCTCCTTCCACATGGAGGCTGGGGAGCCACGCCGCGACGTCGGAGGCGCCGTTCGCGAGCGAGGCCCAGTTCCAGTCGACGAGCAGCACCCGGCTGCCGCGAAAGCACATGTTGTCGCTGCGGACGTCGAGGTGGCAGAGATCATCGCCCTCGACGGGTGCACGCTCGGCCGCGTCGATCAGCGCCGGCAGCACGCGCTCGAGCCAGGCTGCGTCGCGAAGCCCCACCGACAGGAAGGGCTCGGGATCTGCGCCGACGGCCTCCCACCGCCCCCAGAGCTCGGCGAAGGTCTCGCGCACGGAGGCGGTGTTCGGCGGGGGCGCGGCCCGGGCGAGCTCGGCGAGCGCTTCGAGGACGGCGTCGATCCTCCCGGCGTCCCAGCTCGGCACCCAGTCGGCGTCCGAGAGATCCTCGATCGCGAGCAGCACGCGCTCGCCGTCGTCGTCGAAGCCGAGGAGCTCCGGCATGAAGCTGCCGGCGAGTCCGGCGTATACCTCGTGCTCCCGCCGCAGCCACGCCGCGAGATTCGGCGCGGCCGCCGACTTGACGAACGCCCGCCTCCCGTCGGCGAGGCGCACGCTGAAGCGGTCGGCGCTCGAGTAGCCGCCGTCGCGCCGCTCGTAGGCGACGGGCGCCGAGCCGAGCGCGCGTTCGACGGCCGCGTCGATGTCCCGCATCGCCGAAGCCTCGCAGAGCCGCGTGCCGTCAGCAGGCTTCGACGAGCAGGTCGGAGATGTCGCGGATCTCGAGCTCGTCCCCCGCGGCCTTCCGCAGGTTGACGAGGCAGATCGGGCACATCGTCACGCACCGGTTTCCGGCCGCCGCGAGCTGGGCGACGCGGTCGGCGGCGACGGCCGCCGCCCGCTCGGGGTCGAGCGCCTCGGCCGGGCCGCCGCAGCACCACGTCAGCTTCCCGGCGTTCGCCGGCTCGCGGACGACGACGCCCGAGGCCGCGAGGAGCGCCCGCGGCTCGGCGACGACGTCCTCGTAGCGGGCATAGACGCACGAGTCGTGCACGACGACCTCGCCCTCGAGCGGCTGCGCGACGGGGAGCCCACGCTCGGCCAGCACCTCGAGGTAGCTGCGCACTCTCACATCGAAGCCCTCGATCAGCTTGGGGTACTCGGTCCGCAGCATCGCCGTCGTGTGCGGATCGACGGTGATCACCTCGCGCACGCCGTGCTTCTCGAGCAGCGCGGCGACACGCCGTGCGTGCACGGCGACGCTCGCGTCGGCGCCCAGGTCGTGCGCCAGCGCGCCCGCGTAGAGGTCGTCCTCGTAGAGGTAGCCGAACTCGACACCGGCCGCGCGGAGGAGCCGCGCGATGTTCGCGGGGATGCGGTCGAACTCCTCGCGCTCGCCGGCAGGCGGCCGGGCGACGAGCGTCGCACCGTTCACGATGCGATTCACGCGACGGGCAAGACCCGAGAAGCGGACGAGGCGGGAATCCGCGACGCGCCCCTCGAGGGCGACAAGCCGCTCGATGTACGGCACGAGCTGGTACATCAGCCCCGTGTAGAGCACCGTCTCGCCGCCGCGCGGCAGATCGAGCTCGCGCGCCCACCGGGTCGCCCGGCGCGCCGGGATCGGCAGCACCGATCCGCGCAGGCGCAGGTTGTCGGCGAGGATCCCGACCACGTCACGGACCGGCAGCGGCATCAGGCGCCCTCCTCGAGCAGGTAGCGACGCAGCAGGCGCACGTTCTCCGTGATGTGGACGCCGCCCGGGCAGCTCTCCTCGCAGGCGCGGCAGAGGAGGCACGCGAAGACGGCGGGCTCCTCCTCGCGCACCTTCTCCTCGAGGCCGAGCACGACGTGGCGGAAGAGCCGGCGCGGCAGCAGGTCGATCCCGAGCGGGCACGCGGCCGTGCAGACGCCGCAGTTCATGCACGCCTCGGCGTCGAACTCGCCGAGCTCGTGCAGGCGATCGGCGAGCGCGCGGTCGACGACGAGCGTCATGAGCGCTGCACCGCCTGGTAGCGGAAGTAGCCGTCGGGGCCCGCCGACGGAAGCTCGGCGACGTAGCCGTACTTGCGCATCCCCATCGTCCAGACCATCACCTCGTCCTCTGGCAGCGCCACTGCGGCGGCGAGCTCGGGCACCGAGAGCGGGCCATCGGCGAGCGCCTCCAGCAGCCGGTCCCGCAGGAGCGGCTCGTCGCGCACGATCTCCCGGACGTCCCGGAATGCCCGCTCCGGCGCCGGCGGAGCCGGCACCTCCGCTCTTTGGTCGCCTCCGTCGAGCCTACGGCGACTCATGCCGGGCTCCCCACGAGCAGGCCGTCGATCATGGCGCGTACCTGGGCGTCGGTGTAGCCCTGCAGGTCGATCGCGCCCTCGGGGCAGACCGGCGCGCAGGCGCCGCAGCCCTTGCAGCCGGCCGCGTCGACGACCGCGAGCTCGCCGTCCATGGAGATCGCGCCGAACGCACAGGCAGAGATGCATTCCGTGCAGCCGGTGCAGGCGTCTTTGTGAACGAGCGCCACCTGCGGGTCGAGCTCGGCGACGCCGCGCTTCAGCACCGAAGCGGCCTGCGTGACCGCCGCGAGGCCGGAGGCGACGCTCTCGGCCACCGTCTTCGGCCCCTGGCAGGCGCCCGCGATCGCGACGCCGTCGACGACCGTCTCGACCGGCCGGAGCTTCGGATGGATCTCGTTGAAGAAGCCGTCGACGCCGACCGGCAGCTTGAGCGTGTCGATCAGCCCGTCGTTCGGCCGGGCGACCATGCCCGTGACGAGGACGACGAGATCGACCGGCAGCTCGAGCTCCTCACCGGCTGTCAGCTGGTCGCGAACCGTCACGCTGAGCCGGCCGTCCTGCGCCGCCACGACCGGCGGATCGTCGTCCGCGAAGCGGAGGTAGACCGAGCCGTGCTCGCGCGACTCGCTCAGCATCAGCTCGTTCTTGCCGTAGGTGCGCAGGTCGCGGTACAGGTGGTACTGGCGGAGGCCGGGGTTGCCGCGCGCCGCGACGAGCGAGGTGTGCACGGTGGCGCTGCAGCAGAACCGGGAGCAGTAGGGATGGGCGGGGCAGCGGCTGCCGACGCAGTAGACGTAGGCGATGCTCTCGACCGGCTTGCCGTCCCGGACGAGCGGCCCGTCGGCCTCGTCGAGCAGTCGCCTGAGCTCGGGCAGCGTGACGACGCCGTCGAGCCCGTAGCCGAGCTCACCGTCTGCAGGCTCGTAGCTCTCGAAGCCGGTCGCGACGATCACCTGGCCGATCTCCGCGTGGATCGACTCGCCGCCGGCGCGAATCAGCGC
>CAWASP010000012.1:0-34815 GCA_963784765.1 uncultured Thermoleophilia bacterium | reverse complement strand
GATCTTCGGGTGGAGGGGCAGGATGAGCGGCGGCCGCGGCTTCTGCGAGAAGTCGAAGTCCTCGACGAGGTTGCCGAGGATCGGCTCGCTCTCGCGCACGTCGGGCCTCGGGTCGGGCCGGCCGTCCGTCGCCGGGTCGATGCGGGCGCCGCCGAGGAAGTCGTCCTCGATGAACTTGAGGTAGGCGTCGTGGGAGAGCACCTGATGGTCGATGTAGCCGCGCTTCGCGTAGGGGCTGATCACGAGGCCGGGCACGCGCAGGCCGTAACCCTGGCCGTCGACGGTCGGCGGGACGACGTGGTCGTAGAAGCCGCCCCAGTCGTCCCACGAGAGGAAGATCGCCGTCGAGGGCCAGTCCTTGCTGCGCATGATCGTGTCGATGACGCCGGTCACGAACGACTGCCCGGCCGTGGTCGTCGCGGGCGGATGCTCGCTCACCGCCTGGGCCGGCTCGATCCACGACACGGCCGGGAGCTTCCCCGAGCGCGCTGCCCGGTAGAAGCTCTGGAGCGGCTCGATGTTGCCGAGCTGGTGGTCCTGGCGGACCGTGTCGAAGAACGGAAGCGGGTTCCAGGTGCCCGGCGTTGTCGCGTTCTGCGGCACGGGCGCACAGAACATCGCGTTGTCGGAGCAGTCGGGCTGGTCGCCCTTCGCGACGTAGTAGCGCCAGCTCACGTGGTGGGCGTGCAGCAGGTAGGTCAGGTCGGTCCAGGCGTAGTCCGGGATCTCGCCGGTCACGTTCTGCGGGCTGCCGGGCGGCGACCCGGGAGCCTGCACGACGGGGCTGCAGCTCATCGGATCGCCGTGGATCGCGCAGCGCGCGGACCAGCCGGAGACCTCGAAGAGGTGCGCCGGCAGGCTCCACGACGAATCCGGCTGGAACATGTGGTCCTGCAACACGAAGGTGCGTGCGTAGCTCCAGTAGTTCGGCAGCTCGCGGGCGTCGTGGTAGCCGAGCGCATCGGACCGCTTCGGAGTGGTCGAGCAGACGCGCGCGCCGGGATGCTGCCTGCAGAAGAGGCGGCGCCCGGCCTCGGCGCGGTCGATGAAGCCGTCCATGCGTCCGCCGTGGACGTCGTCGACCGCATCGATGTGATCGTGCGGGCCACCCGAGTTGCGCACGGTGGGATCGTGGAAGGGGCGCTCGCACGGGCCGCGCAGCGGGTCGGGGACGCAGACCGTGGGGACGCCGTTTCTCATCGGGATCCCGTCGGCGCCCGGGAACGTGCCGAAGTAGGAGTCGAACGACCGGTTCTCCTGCATGATCACGACGATGTGGCGGATCTTGTGAATCCCCGCGAGCGGCGCGGAGGCTGTCGCGGCGCCGCGGCGGCCGTGAACGAGCGCGCCACCGAGCACGGCCACCGAGACCGCGCACGCGACTGCGACCACCGCGACGATCCGGCGCACGGGCGCAAACCCTAGTTCGCGCACGCCGAGGGGCGGTTCAGCGCGTGTTAAGCGCCGTGGCGGCCCTCGCCCGCGGCGAAGCGAGCGGCGCCCTGCCGCGCCTCCTCGAGCACGCGGACGCCGCGCGCGAACTCGCGCGCGAGCGCGTCGGCGACCGGCCGGCCGAGCCCCTCGTACACCGAGAGGCGGTCGGCGCGCAGCGCGCCCGCCGGGAGCTCGGCGAGCTGACGTGCGAGCTCCTCGGCCGCGGGACGCGAGGCGCCGTCGGGCACGACCCGATCGGCGAGCCCGATACGCAGCGCCTCCTCGGCGCCGACCGGGCGGCCGGTGAGGATCAGGTCGAGCGCACGGCCGAGACCGACGATCCGCGGGAGACGCACCGTGCCGCCGTCGATCAACGGCACGCCGAAGCGCCGGCAGAAGACGCCGAGCACGGCGGACTCCTCGACGACGCGCAGGTCGCACCAGCATGCAAGCTCGAGCCCACCCGCGACCGCGTGGCCCGCGACCGCGGCGATCACCGGCTTTCCGAGCTCGAGCCGCGTCGGCCCCATCGGGCCGTCTCCGTCCGGCTCGGTGCGGTTCGACATCACCTTCAGGTCGGCGCCGGAGCAGAACGTCCCGCCGGCGCCGAAGAGCACGGCGACGGCAGCCGAATCGTCCGCGTCGAACGCGCGAAGCGCGTCGGCGAGCTGCTCAGCCGTCTCGCGGTCGACGGCGTTCCGCGCCGCCGGCCGGTCGAGGATCACCGTCGTGACGGATCCCCTGCGCTCAGATCGGACGCTCACTGCCCTCCCAGAGCGGGTCGCGGACGGCCCGGCGCAGGAGCTTCCCCACGGGGCTCTTCGGCAGCTCGGGCACGAAGCGCACCGACTTCGGCAGCTTGTACGCGGCGAGCCGGACGCGGCAGTGCTCGATCAGCTCCGCCTCGCCGACCGCCCCGTCGGCGACGACGAATGCCGTCACCGCCTCGACCCAGCGCGCGTCGGGCGCGCCGACGACGATCGACTCGCGAACCGCCGGATGGGTTGCGAGCGCATCCTCGACCTCGCGCGGATAGACGTTGTAGCCACCGGTCACGATCATGTCCGACGTGCGGTCGACGAGGTAGAGGTAGCCCTCGTCGTCGAACCGCCCGACGTCGCGCGTCCGCACCCAGCCGTCCGGCAGGAACGTCTCGCGATGCAGCTCGTCGTCACCCTCGTAGCCGGCGGCGACGAACGGGGCACGGACGAGGATCTCGCCGGTCTCGGCCTCGAGCCGCACGTCTGCCTCGACCGCCGGATGGCCGCACGAGGAGAGGCGCTCGGCGGTGTGGTCGACGGGACGGAGCACGCTGATGCAGAGCGGCGCCTCCGTCTGCCCGTAGTACTGGGTCAGCACGGGCCCGAAGCGGTCGAGCGAGCGCTCGATCAGCGCCGGCGGCGCCGGCGAGGCGCCGTAGACCAGCGTCCGCAGGTCGGGCAGCTCGCGGGGCGGCTCGGCGAGCAGCGCGCCGAGCATCGTCGGCACGGCATTCGTCGCAGTCGCGCCGTAGCGCTCGGCGGCGTCGAGGAACTCCGCCGGCGCGAACCCGGGCAGCACCGCCGAGGCGCCGCCGCGCAGCCAGAACGGCAGCACGAACGTGCCGCTCGCATGGATCAGGCTCGCGGCATGCAGCATCACGTCGCCCTGCCGGGGGGAGAGCAGGTTCGCGAGGATGTTCGCGACGATCGCGGCGTACGTCCGCTGGGTATGGCGGACGAGCTTCAGCCGGCCCGTCGTCCCGCTCGTCGCCAGGAGCAGCAGCGCGTCGTCCTCCCCGGGCTCCGCCGGCGGCTCGCCCGGATCGGCGGCGGCGGCGCGCTCGAGCAGGTCGTCGAGCGGGAGCACGTCCGCGTCGAGCGGCGTCTCGCGGTCGCAGACGACGAGCCTCGCGCCGGCGGTGTCGAGGATCGCCTGCTGCTCGGGAGCCGACAGCCGCGGGTTGAGCGGGACGCGCGCGATCCCCGCCTTCGCGCAGGCGAAGTCGAGCGGGATCGAGTGGAGGCCGTTGCCGAGGTGGAGCCCGACGCGG
The DNA here is from genome assembly GCA_963784765.1 of uncultured Thermoleophilia bacterium. Classification (GTDB taxonomy): domain Bacteria; phylum Actinomycetota; class Thermoleophilia; order Gaiellales; family Gaiellaceae; genus PALSA-600. Next base: position 31,349 of record CAWASP010000012.1, on the reverse strand, counting down.
TCGACCTTCCGGTCGAGGAGGACACGGGCCAGGCGGTTCGCGAGCTCGTCCACCTCGGCGAACGTGAGCGTGTCGTCGCCGTGCAGCACGGCCGGCAACCGTCCGAAGCGGCGGGCGCCGCGGCGGATCAGCTCGGCCGTCGTCATCGCCCGGCGATCCTCTCACAGGCGCCGCCGGTCTCCCATTTCACGGCTGGTAGCGTGGGAAAGTGAGCCGCCGCGGCCTCTCCGTCGACCCTCCCGACCACGCCCTCTGGCCGACGGCGAAGGGTCTCGCGCGCCTCTGGCGCGAGCAGGGCCGGATCGTCGCCTATGGCCTCGCGTGCGCGTTCGTCTACTCGGGGCTCACGCTCGCGATCCCGATCGTCATCCGCCACGCGATCGACAGCGCGATCACCCCGCGGAGCGGCCACCGCGCCGCCCTCTGGCCGTACCTCGTCGCGGTCGTCGGCCTCGCGCTCCTGCGCTTCGGCTTCAACGTCCTGCGGCGCTACAACACCGCACGCACCGGCATCCGCGTGGAGGCCCGGATGCGCGAGCTGCTCTACCAGGCGTATCTCCGCTTCCCGCGCGCGTTCTACGACCGGCATGCGACCGGGCAGGTCGTCTCGCGCGCGACGAACGACCTCTACCCGATCCGCTACTTCATCGGCTGGGGCATGACGCAGGGCATCCAGTCGCTGATGATGATCGGCGGGATCGCGGTCGTCCTCTTCCTCGTCAACGTGAAGCTGGCTGCGATCGCACTGGTGTCGATGCCCGCCGTGGCGGTGCTCGCGTTCATGTTCGGGCGCCGCGTGATGCCGATCTCGCGCGAGGTGCAGCAGCTGAAGGCCGACGTGACGGAGGCGGCGGACGAGGCGGTCGTCGGGATCGAGATGGTGCAGGCGTTCGGGCGCGAGGACGACGTGCAGGCGCGCTTCGCCGGCAAGGCGGAGGCCGTGCGCGACGGGGTGCTGCGCCAGGCGCGCGTCGAAGCGGCGTTCCTGCCGGGGCTGCTCTTCCTGCCGACGCTGTCGATCGCGGCGGTCGTCTTCTTCGGCGGCCACGACGTGATCGGCGGAGCGCTCACCTACGGCGAGTTCTTCCTCTTCTACCAGCTGCTCCTGCAGATGGTGTGGCCGCTCGAGGCGCTCGGCTGGATCCTCTCGCTCGCCCAGCGGGCGACCGCGTCGGCATCGCGAAGCTTCGCCTGGCTCCAGGAGATCGAGACGATCCCGGAGCCGAGCCACCCGACCCAGCTGCCGGCGGGCGGGCTGGGCGTTCGCTTCGAGGACGTCCGCTTCTCCTACGGCACCGGAGCCGAGGTGCTCGGCGGCGTGCAGCTCGAGATCGCGCCGGGCGAGGTCGTGGCGGTCTGCGGGACGACGGGAGCCGGCAAGACGTCGCTTCTGAACCTGCTGCCGCGGTTCTACGACCCGACCGACGGCCGGGTGCTCGTCGGCGGCGTCGACGTACGCGACGTGACCCTGACGGAGCTCCGCCACGCCGTCGCCGTCGTGACGCAGCGGCCGATCCTCTTCTCGATCACGCTGCGGGACAACCTGCTCGCCGCACGCCCGGACGCGCCCTGGGAGGAGGTCGTCGCCGCGTGCGAGGCCGCCGGCGTGGCCCACTTCGCAGCCGAGCTGCCGGACGGCTACGACACGCTGATCGGCGAGCGCGGCGTGAACCTCTCGGGCGGGCAGCGCCAGCGCGTCGCGCTCGCGCGAGCGCTCGTCGCGGGCGCGCGCGTCGTCGTGCTCGACGACCCGATGTCGGCCGTCGACACGCAGACCGAGCGCCACCTGGTCGAGAACCTCCGCCCCGCTCTCGCGGGCCGCACCGTGCTGATCGCGACTCAGCGCCTGTCGACGGTCGAGGCCGCCGACCGGGCGGTCGTGATCGACGAGGGCGTCGTCTGCGAGTCGGGCACGCCCGACGAGCTCCTCGCCCTCGGCGGTGTCTTCCACTCCCTCTTCGGCGAGGAGATCCGTGCCGCGGCGTAGGACCGGCCTCTCGCGTCTCACCCGGTACCTGAAGGGCCGGCGGCTGCGTGTCGCCGTCCTCTCGCTCGTCGGCGTCGTCTCGGCCGCCGCGCCGGTCTCGGCGCTGATCGTCGTCCAGAACGCGATCGACCACGGCATGCGCGATCACAACCACGGGCTGCTCGCCCGGGACGTCGGCATCTACCTCGGCATCAACGCCCTCGCCTGGGTGCTGCAGACGACGCTCGTGCGCGGGCTCGCACGCGTCGGCCAGGACGTCGTGCTCGGCCTGCGCGAGGACCTGTTCGACCATCTGACACAGCTCTCGCTCCGCTACTTCTCACAGCAGAAGGCGGGCTGGATCATCGCGCGGCTGACGTCCGACGTCGACGCGCTCTCGGACGTGCTCTCGCAGGGGCTGACCACCCTCGTCGTCAACACGCTCACCCTCGTCGCGGCCGTCATCGGCCTCTTCGTGCTCGACTGGCGGCTCGGGCTCGTCGCGCTCGTCATCCTGCCGCCCACGCTCGTGCTCACCCGCTGGTTCCAGGTGCGCTCGCACGCGGCATTCCTCCGCGTGCGCGAGACGATCTCCGCGATGACCGCGCAGATCGCCGAGTCGGTCGCCGGCATGGCGGTCATCCAGGCGTTCAACCGCGAGCGCGCGTTCCTCGCCGAGTTCGACCGGGCGAACGACGCCAACCTGCGCACCAACACCTACGCCCAGACGCTGAACTCCGTCTTCTTCCCGGGCATCGAGTTCCTCGGGGCGATCGCGATGGTCTCGGTGCTCTGGGTGGGCGGCCGCATGCTCGCCGACGGCTCGCTGACGATCGGCACGCTGGTCTCGTCGGTCTTCGTGCTCAATCTCGTGTTCCAGCCCCTGCAGGAGCTGTCGGACCTGTACGGGCAGGTGCAGTCGGCCGGCGCGGCGATGGAGAAGATCTCGAGCGTCCTCGACACCGACCCGGAGATCCGCGACGAGCCCGGCGCGATCCCGGCGCCGCGCATCGAGGGCGATCTGCACATCGACCACGTCACCTTCTCGTACGGCCGGGATCCGGTCCTGCACGCACTCGACATCCAGATCCCCGCCGGCGGCTGCCTGGCGCTCGTCGGCGAGTCCGGCGGCGGCAAGTCGACGACGGCCAAGCTGGTCGGCCGCTTCTACGACCCGGACCAGGGATCAGTGCTGATCGACGGGCGCGACCTCCGGACGCTGGAGCTTCGCTCCTACCGCCGTCAGCTCGGCGTCGTCCTCCAGGATCCCTTCCTGTTCGCCGGGACGATCGCCGACAACATCCGCTTCGCGCACCCCGACGCGACGGACGACGACGTCGAGGAGGTCGCGCGGGCAATCGGCGTCGACCGGATCGCCCGGCGCTTCGAGCACGGGCTCCTGCACGAGGTGCGCGAGGGCGGCGCCGGGCTCTCGGCGGGCGAGCGCCAGCTGATCTCGATCGCGCGCGCCCTGCTCGCCGACCCCCGCATCCTGATCCTCGACGAGGCGACCTCGAACATCGACCGCCCGGCGGAGATCCTGATCGAGCAGGCGCTCGACCGGCTGCTCCACGGACGCACGTCGATCATCATCGCGCACCGCCTCGCGACGGTGAGGCGTGCCGACGAGGTGCTCGTGATCGACCACGGGCGCATCGTCCAGCGCGGGCGCTTCGACGAGCTGCTCGAGGTCGACGGCCCGTTCCGCGAGCTCGCCGCTCAGCTACACGGCTCGGGCTCGGTCCTGCAGTCGGGGCCGGCGCCGGTCGACGGGAGCCGCGACAGCAGCTCGGCGAGCGTCGCCAGATCCGGTTCCGAGTAGCGCCCCGTGAACTGCTCCTCGATCCCCTGCAGGTGGGTGACGGACGCCTGCCGGAGCTTCTCCTCACCGTCCGAGGTGAGCTTCGCGTAGGAGACGCGCGCGTCGCTCGGGCAGGTCTCCTTGCAGACGAGGCCGCCTCGCTCGAGGCCGTCGAGCAGCCGCGTGATCCCCGACGCAGTCAGGAGCACGCGCTGCGCGAGGTCGACGCGACGCAGCCGCCGGTCGTCGGCATGCGAGAGGTGAAGGAGCACCTCGTAGTCGTTCAGCGTCAGCCCGTGCTCGCGCTGGAGCTGCGCCGAGAGCTCGCGGGTGATCGCCGCGTGCGCACGGAGGAACGAGACCCAGGCCTCGAGCCGCTGCGGTGGAGTGAAGGTCTGCGTCGACATACTTGCGTCCTCAACTATAGCAGGTTCTCTCCGTTAGAGGGCCGAGGTGAAACTCGCGCACTCGCGGCTGGTGCGTCAGACACAGCGCACCAGTGCCGGGCCGGGCTTGCCCGTAGCCACCGCTACGCGCTGCGCCCGCCCCGTCCCTGCTGCTTGATCTGACACATCCCCGACAAGCACGCCAGTCTCACCTCGACCCTCTAGATTCTCGTACGTGCCCCTGTCGGACAAGTCCCGTGACCGGCACGGTATCGACCCAGGTCGGCGCAGGGTTCGCGCTGGCGCTGGCGCTCGCCGCGGTGTTCGCCGTCTGGGCGCGCACCGGTCTCGCGCGAGCCGAGCGCGCCGGCTAGACAGCTGGCGAGAGGTCGTCGCCGGCGCCGCGCACCGTCGAGACTCGGCCGAAGAGCGCGACGTGGGCGAGCGGGCGGTCGCGCCGCATCACCTCGCCGCCGTTCGAGTTGTTCCCGACGGCCGTGTTGCCCTCGACGGTCGCGACGCCGTGCCGTTCGCTGCGGATCACGATGCCGACGTGGTCGGGAAGGCCGCCGTCCCAGTCGAAGATCGCGAGGTCTCCAGGGCGTGGCGTACCGTCGACCGCCCGTCCGGTCGCACGGAGCCAGGCCGCGAGCGTGGGCACGTACGCGACGCCGCGCGGGCCGACGCCGGCGCCGTGCCACCCGCGGCAGAGCACGACTCCGGCGCCGACGTCGAAGCAGTACGAGACGAAGATCGCGCACCACGGGACGCCGTCCACGCCGAACCAGCGGCCGAACATCGTCCGGTTGGAGCCGGGAGGAGCCTCCCGCACGCCCACATGCCGCAGCGCCTCGGCCAGCGCGCGCCGGCCCGCTGAAGCGCTCATGCGTGCGAGGCTATCGCGTGCGTTTCGATCGAGGCAAGGACCGGGCATCACCCGTGTGCATGCGTCGGTGGGCAAACCGGATCCTCGTCGTCGTCACGGTGGGCGCAGCCCTCTACGCCGGGGTGTTCGCGGTTCGCTCGGCGCTCGACGCCGCGAGCAGCCCCTCCGTCGCGTCCGCCAGCGCCGCGGAGGCGACCGTCAGCTCGCAGACGGTCTCGTTCGGCCACAACCGTGTCGTGACCCGGGTGAAGCCGGGCGGGCTCGCGTGCTTCAAGGTGATGAAGGGCTCGTCGAAGGTCGCGTCGTCGTGCTTCGGCGCGCTCGCGGCGGACGCGATCGTGTACACCGCGTCACCCGTGGCGGTCGCGGGCCGGGCGGGCTCGCTCGTCAAGGCGGTCATCGTCCGCCTCACCAGGAAGGGAACCGTCTGGGCGCAGCTCAAGCGCGGCGCGTTCTACGCGGAGCTGCCGAAGGGCCACCGCGCGACGAAGGTGATCAAGGTCCTGGAGGACGGCACGCGCCGGTCGTTCACCGTCACGAGCTGACGCTGTCGACGAGGATGCGGATCTCGCACACCTCGCGAAAGCCGAGCCCCGCGAGGATCGGCCGTGACATCGGGCTTGCCTGCGTGACGAGGGCGGGCGTGCCGCGGGCGACCGCCTCGCGCCAGCGCGCCGCGACGAGCGCACGGTAGGCGCCGCGTCCGCGCGCCTCCGGAAGCGTCGAGCCGCCGAAGAGCGTGACACCGTCGGGACCGAAGGCTGCCGAGCCGCGCGCGACAGGCTCGCCGTCGACGTAGGCGAGGTAGACGACGTTGTCCGGGTCGGGCACGTGGGGCCTCGGGGCCGTCGGCTCGGGCATGCCGAAGGCGATCGCGGCGATCCGCTCGGAGGCGAGATGCTCCTCGGGCGTCTCCACCGGTCGCACTTCCACCCCGTCGTCCGCCTGAACGGGCGGATCCGTGAGCACCATCCCGACGGCGAGCGGCGTCGGCTCGTCGTCGACGAGCCCGAGCTCGCGCAGGCGCTCTGCGAGATCGGGCGGCGTCGCATGGGAGCCGACCTCCCACGTGCAGCCGGTCTTCCCGCGCGCGCGCAGATGCTCGTGGATCTCCGCTCGGGCCTCCACGATCTCCCCCGGCTCGAGCCGGAACCGCTGCGCGACGTTCCAGGCCGGCTCGTCCCCCCGGCCCATCCACAGCACGTACCGGTCGGTGACGATCCGCTCGTCGCGCGGCCCGAGCGGCGTGTAGGCGTTGGCGTTCTCCGCGAGCTCGAGGAGCGGGTCCACTGCCGAACGGTACCGGGGAGTAGATTCGACCCGCGATCGAAGGAGAGGAGCTGGGCGCCGCCGAGGACGTCGTCAACTTCGCCTGGGGCCGCGGGCTCCGCGCCAGAATCGCAACCGGGCGCGGCGACTCGGCGACGGCCGAGCGGCTTGCCCGGGAGGCGCTCGAGCACGCCTACCGCACCGACTTTCCCGCCGTGCACGCCTCCGCCCACGACGTGCTCGCGCCGCCTTCGCGAGTGCGGGGCGCCGCGACGAGGCACGGCGCGAGGCAGATCGGGCACTCGAGCTCTGGGAGCGCTTCGGCTTCACGGCCGAGACGGAACGGACCCGAGCCCTAGTGGTAGAGCTGTGAGCGCCAGGCGCTCGCGTAGATCCGCTGCAGCTTCTCGACGTGCTGCACGTACGCGACCGTCTCGGGGAACTGGATCGGCTCGCCGTGCGCGCGCCAGCGGTCGACGTTCCCCTGGCCCGCGTTGTAGGCGGCCAGCACGAGCCGCTCGGAGCCGTACTTCTGGAAGAGGTTGTCGAGGTACCAGGCGCCGTAGCGGATGTTGATCTCGGGGTCGTACAGGTCGGAGGTGCGAAACGCGTGCCCGCCCGTGCGGATCGCGATTCCCTTCGCAGTCGCCGGCGTGAGCTGCATCAGCCCGATCGCGCCGGACGACGAGGTCGCCGACGCCCGGAACTTCGACTCCTGGTAGATCACAGCCGCGAGGAGCGCCGGGTCGAGGCCGTGCTCGCGGGCGTGGACGCGCACGTACTCGGAGTAGCGAAGGGGGTACCGCAGGCGCTCGTACCACGGCGGGCTCGTGTGGATCACGTAGCCGGCCGCCGCCGCCAGGACGACGGCGGCGAAGACGAGCCAGAGCAGTCGCCTCACGCAGTGAGATCGTGCATGACGGACCCGACGAACGCATCCAGCTCCTCGAGCGAGCCGGTGTTCGTGTAGGTGTAGTCGGCCCGCTTCGCCTTCTCCGCGTCGGGAAGCAGCCGGCGCTCGCGATCCTCGGTCGCGACGACCGAGCGCGCACGTCGAAGCTTGGCGGGCGCGGTGATCACGACGACCCTGTCGAAGCGGCTCTCTCCCCCGCTCTCGTACAGGAGCGGAACCTCGGTGACGCACACCGCCGGAGCGTTGTCGAGCCGCCCGAGCTGTTCGCGCCACTCCAGGTACTCGGCGGCGACGAGCGGGTGCAGCAGCTCCTCCAGCCACGCGAGCGCAGCCCTGTCGTTGAAGACCACGGTCGCGAGAGCGCCCCGGTCGATCTCGCTGTCGAGCCCGACGACGCCGTTTCCCATCCGCGCGACGACGGCATCCCGAACCGCCGGGCGGAGCAGCAGGTGGTGGACGATCTCGTCGCTCGACACGGTCGCCGCGCCGTGACGCGCGAAGGCCGCGAGCGCCTCGCTCTTGCCTGCGCCGATGCCGCCGGTGATCGCGACGGCGATCGGACGGGTCACTCGTCGTCGGTCGCGGGCTCTGCGGAGGCCTCGACGGCCTCGGGGCTCTCGTCCGTCGCGAGCGCGTCGGGCTCAGACGTGTCGGCGCTCGCCTCCGGCTCGGGTGTCTCGCTCTCGGGCTCGGGCTCGGTCTCGGCGAAGACTTCCTCCGAGAGGTCGATCGCCGGACGCACGTGCACCGACTCGGCCCCGTCGGCCCGCGGTTGCACCGGATCCGTGTCCTCGACGCGCTTGAGCGACAGCGAGAGGCGGCGCCGCTCTCCGTCGACCTCGATGATCTTCACGTTCACCGGCTGGCCCTGCGAGACCACCTCGCGGGGGTTCTCGACGTGGTGCTGCGCAAGCTCGGAGATGTGCACGAGGCCCTCGACACCGGGGAGGATCTCGACGAAGGCGCCGAAGGTCACGACCTTCGTGACGCGGCCCTCCACGACGTCTCCCTCCTGGTAGCTCTCGATGACCTGCTGCCACGGATCGCTCTGGGTCTGCTTCAGGCCGAGGGAGATCCGCTGCCGCTCGCGGTCGATGTCGAGCACCTTCACCTCGACGGTCTGCCCGATCTCCAGCACCTCGGACGGATGGTTGACGTGCGACCACGAGAGCTCGGAGATGTGGATGAGCCCGTCCATGCCGTCGAGATCGACGAACGCGCCGAAGTCGACGATGTTCGAGATCTGCCCCTCGACGACGTCGCCGGGCTGAAGCTTGTCGAGGATCTGCTGCCGCTGCTCCTTGCGCTCCTCCTCGAGCACCGCGCGGCGCGAGAGCACGACGTTGTTGCGCGACCGGTTGAGCTCGATCACCTTCGCGCGCAGCTCCTGCCCCAGGAACTCGTCCAGGTCCTGCACGCGGCGGATGTCGACGAGCGACGCGGGCAGGAAGCCGCGCACGCCGAGGTCGAGGATCAGGCCGCCCTTCACGACCTCGATCACGCGTCCCGTCACCGGGTCGCCGGATTCGGCGGCGCCCTCGATGTTCTTCCAGGCCAGCTCGAAGCGCGCGCGCTTCTTCGACAGGATGAGGCGCCCTTCGGCGTCCTCCTTCGTCAGCACGAGCGCGTCGACCTCGTCGCCGAGCGAGACCTCGTCGGCCGGATTCACCGACCGGCGGATCGAGAGCTCGGAGACCGGGATGACGCCTTCCGACTTGTAGCCGATGTCGACGAGCACCTCGTCCTTGTCGACCCGCACGACGGTGCCGTGCACGACCTGCCCCTCGTTGATCTCGGGGAAGGTGGAGTCGTAGTCGGGAACGAGCTCGCCGTCGGGGCCTTCGACCCAGACACCGGGCTCCTGCTGCATGAGGTCGTTGCTAGCCAAGCGGCCGGGAAGTATAGCCACGTTCGTTTCTACGCCCGAGATCGCGCCGCGGTTCGACCGCCGCGAAACCTGCGGCTTCTCCGATTCGTAACAGTCTGTTACAAGCGGCTAACGACTCCGGACGCTCACGACTTCGCCTCCGCCCAGTTGTCTCCGACCCCCACGTCGACCGCGAGCGGCGGATCCAGGTCGTAGGCGCCGCACATCTCCGAGCGGACGATCTCCCGCACCTTCGAGACCTCCGGCTCCGGCACCTCGAGCAGCAGCTCGTCGTGCACCTGCAGCACGAGCCGGGCGCCTCTCCCCTCCTCCTGCAGGCGCCTCGCGATGCGGATCATCGCCACCTTGATGATGTCGGCGTTCGACCCCTGCATGACGAAGTTCACGGCGACCCGCTCGCCGAATCCGCGCGTCTGGCGGTTCGACGCGCGAAGCTCCGGGACGGGCCGGCGGCGCCCGTAGAGGGACGTCACGTAACCGTCGTCGGTCGCCTCGGCGATCGTGCGGGCGATGAAGTCCTGGACGTGCGGGAAGCGGGCCAGGTAGGCGTCGATGTAGCGCTGCGCCTCGTCACGGGGGATCTCGAGGTTCTCGGAGAGGCCGTAGGCGGAGATGCCGTAGACGATCCCGAAGTTGATCATCTTCGCGATCGAGCGCTGTGCGGGAGTCAGCGCGGCGGGCTCGATGCCGAGCACCTCGGCCGCTGTCGCCCGGTGGATGTCCTCGCCGCGGGCGAACGCCTCGCGCAGCTTGGGCTCGCCGGAGACGTGGGCGAGGATGCGGAGCTCGATCTGGGAGTAGTCGGCGGAGAGCAGCCTGCACCCTTCCTCCGCGACGAATGCGGATCGGATCTCGCGACCGAGATCGGTGCGCACCGGGATCGACTGGAGGTTCGGATCGGAGGTCGACAGCCGGCCGGTCGCGGCGACCGTCTGGTTGAACGTCGTGTGAAGGCGCCCGTCGCGCTCCGAGATCAGCGACGGAAGCGGCACCAGGTAGGTGTTCAGGAGCTTCGACAGCTCGCGCCACTCCTCGATCACCGGGACGAGGTCGTGGTCGGCGCGGATCGAGCGGAGGACCTTCGCGTCGGTCGAGTAGCCCGTCTTGCCCTTCCGGCCGGCCGTCAGGCCGAGCTTCTCGAACAGGATGCGCCCGAGCTGCTGCGGCGAGCCGAGCACGAACTCCTCTCCCGCGAGCTCGTAGGCGCGGGCCTCGAGCTCCTCGACCCGGTCGGCGAGCCGCGCGGTGATCTCGCCCATGCGATACGTGTCGATCCTGACCCCCGCCTGCTCCATCCCCGCGAGCACGGAGGTGAGCGGCAGCTCGACCGTCCGGTAGAGCTCGGTGACGCCGCGCTCGGCCAGCCTGTCGAGCATGGGCCCGACGAGGCGCCGGGGCGTCTCGGCTCGGCGGACGAGCTCCGTCGTCTCCTCGTCGGCGGCCGGGCTCGGCAGCAGCTCGACGCCGTACTCGGCTGCGAGGTCGTCGAGCTCGTAGGACGCGCGACCGGGATCGATCAGGTACGCGGCGAGCAGCGTGTCGTCACGGGCCTCGACCCGCTGCGCCTTCGCGTCGTGCACGACGAGCTCGCCGTCCACGCGCTCGGGCCGCACGCCGATCGTCACCGTGTCGCCGTCGGAGACGGCCGCCCGGTCGCCGATCGACGCGTAGCCGACGACGCCGCGGAAGTCGAGCTCGCCTTCCCGCCACGGGACCTCGATCCCGGTCACCTGCAGCGGCGCCGAGGGGACGGCGGCGTCGAGCTCGTCGACGCGGCCGAGCAGCGCCCGGAACTCGAAGCGGCGGAAGATCTCCTTCAGCTGCGCCCGGTCGGGCGGCTCGAGCACGAGCTCCGCCGGGTCGCAGTCGATGTCGAGGTCGCGGCGCATGGTGGCGAGCTCCTTCGACGTCCGCGCCAGGTCGGCGTGCTCGGTGATGTTGCGCGACCGCGCGGGCGAGAGGTCCGCGGCGTGCTCGATCACCGCCTCGAGCGAGCCGTACTGCGCGATCAGCTGCCCGGCCGTCTTGTCGCCGATGCCGGGGACGCCGGGGATGTTGTCCGACGTGTCGCCCTTCAGCCCGATGAAGTCGGGCACCTGTGCGGGCGTGACGCCGTAGCGGGCGAGCACGCGCTCGGGCGTGTAGACGTTCACGTCGGCGACGCCGCGCGGCGTCATCATCAGGCAGACGTTCTCGCTGCAGAGCTGGAACGCGTCACGGTCGGTGGAGACGACGCACGTCCTGATGCCTGCCGCGTCCGCCCGGGCCGCGAGCGTCGCGATCACGTCGTCGGCCTCCCAGCCCTCGAACTCGAGGTTGCGGTAGCCGAAGGCCTCCACGATCGGCCGGAAGTGCGGGAACTGCTCGCGCAGCAGCTCCGGCATGGGCCGCCGGCCCTCCTTGTAGATCACCTCGGCCGCCTCGGCGACGGCCGCGCGATGGACGGGGCGCGAGTCCCACGCCACGGCGACGCCCTTCGGCCGGTAGTCGGCGAGCAGCTTGAAGAGCATGTTCGTGAAGCCGAGCAGCGCGTTCGTCGGCTGCCCGTCGGTCGTCGCGAGCTCTTCCGGCAGCGCGAAGAACGCACGGTAGGCGAGGTTGTTCCCGTCGACGACGAAGAGGTCGCAGTCGCGCGCCGGGCCGTCGTCCAGCTCCAGCTCGGCTCCCGTCAGCGTCTTGGGGGACACGGGGCAACGGTATCGTCCGGGCGCCATGGCGCCCCTGGAGATCCACGCACTTTCCGAGCTCCGGGACGAGGCGGCACAGCTGCTTCGAGCGCGGTTCTCACGCCAGCGCACGGCGGAGCCGCTCTTGCCGGACGTCGACGACTTCGATCCGCACCTGCCGGGGCAGGGGCACGTGGCGACGCGCGGCGGCCGGGCAGTCGCCTACCTCGGCGGCGAGCTCGACGAGAAGCTGCGGATGGGCCGCTGGCAGTTCGGCAGCCACGCCGCGAGCGAGGCCGAGGCGCTGCGCGACCTGTTCGCGCTGCAGGCGGGCGAGCTCGGGGTCTCGCGCTTCATGCTCACGGTGCCGGCGACCGACCGCGAGCTGATCGACGTCTGGTTCCGGCTGGCCTTCGGCTGCCAGGCGGTCTGGGCGGTGCGGGAGGTCGCGCCGGAGGAGGCTGTCGACTTCGACGGCGTGATCCGGCCCGCGACGCAGGACGACACCGAGGCGATCATCGACTTCGACGAGCTCCTCTACGCGCACCAGCAGGCGTCGCCGAGCTTCTCCGAGTTCCCGCCCCCGCCGCGCGAGGAGGTGCGCGCGGAGGTCTGGGCCGACGAGGCATTCCTCCCGTTTCTGGCGGAGCGCGACGGCCGTGCCGTCGGCCTGCTCGGCCTGTACCGGCGCCCCGAAGGCGACCTGCGCGTCCCGGCCCGGAACATCGACCTCGCCTTCGCGGCAACGCTGCCGGACGCCCAGGGAAGCGGCGTCGGCCTTGCGCTCACGGCGCATGCCCTTCGCTGGGCGCACGACCGCGGCTACGCCTCGATGACCGTCGACTGGCGCTCCGTGAACCTGCTGTCGTCGCGGTTCTGGCCGAAGCGCGGGTTCCGGCCGCAATACCTCCGGCTCTACCGGTCGGTGCCGTGATCCCGAGCGGCTCCTCGCTCGCACTCTTCTGCCTCGCGTCCGCGGCGCTCGCGGTCGTGCCCGGCCCCGCCGTCACCTACATCGTCACGCAGAGCGTCGACCGGGGACGGCGGGCAGGGGTCGTCTCCGCGCTCGGCATCGCGACGGGCGGATTCGTGCACGCGCTCGCGGCCACGGTCGGGCTCTCCGCGCTGATCGCCTCCTCGGCGACCCTCTTCACCGCGGTCAAGCTCGTCGGCGCCGCCTACCTGGTCGCGATCGGGATCAAGCGGATGATCGGCGCCGGGGTCGAAGACGACGACGTGCAGCCCGACCCGTCGCGCCATCGCCGGTTGTACGCCCAGGGAGTCGTCGTGAACGTCCTCAACCCCAAGACGGCGCTGTTCTTCCTCGCCTTCATCCCCCAGTTCGTCAGCACCGGTGCCGGACATGTGCCCGTGCAGGTCGCCCTCCTCGGCGCCGTCTTCGTCGCGATCGCCCTGACCTCCGATCTCGCCTACGCGCTGCTCGCCGACCTGCTCGCACGCCGACTGCGGCGCGGCGGCCGGGCGGCGCGCATCCGCAGGCTCACGTCGGGCGGGATCTTCGTCGCACTCGGCGTCACCGCGGCCGCCGCGCGCCGCGCCACGTGACGCGCGTCCCGCTCTTGTACGACTCGCGGCTGCTCGTCGCCGACGTGGCCCCGGGCGACGTCGTCCTGCGCCCGCCCCCTCCTCGCGAGCCGCTCGAGGACGTGGCGCAGGCGTCGCGCGACGCGCTGGCGTTCCCGCTCGCCGGGGAGCCGCTCGAACGGCTCGTCACGAAGGGGGGCACCGCCACCGTCGTGATCGAGCAGCCGTCGCTGCCGATACCGACCACGCCGATCGGGCCTCGGCACATCGCGATCGCGGCGGTCGTCGACGAGCTCGAGCGGCTCGGCGTCGCCCGGGTGACGGTCCTCGTCGCAGGCGGCCTCGCCCGGCGCACGACTCCGCGCGAGATCGGCCTGCTCGTGCCGCCGGAGTTCCGCCGGCGGTTCAAGGGCCGCGTGATCGTGCACGACGCCGAGGCCGAGGACCTCGTCGAGCTGGGCGAGGAGGACGGCGTGCCGCTGCGGGTCAATCCGGCAGTCGTCGAGACCGACCTCGTGGTCGTCGTCACGGGCGCCGAGAACGTGCTCTACGGCGGGCCGGCGGCGCTCCTCGCCGCGACCGGGCGCGAATCGCTGCGCGCCGCCGGAGCGCTCTCCCTGCTCGAGACGAGCACGTCGGAGGGCTGGCGGCTCGCGATCGCCCTCGAGCAGCTGCTCGCTGCGCGCGTCCCCGTCACCGGCGTCTCGCTCGTCCTCAACGCCCCGCGCGTCGGCGGCCTCCTCGCCGGCTACCCGCACGACGAGTCGGCGGTCGAGCGCGTGCTCGCCTCACCCGCACGGCGGCTGTACCAGCTGGCACCGGCCGCGATCCGCCAGCGTGCGCTCACCCGTGTGCCGCGCGAGCTGACGGCGACGGCCGCATACGGCGGCACGCCGTCGGTCGCGCATACCGAGGCGCTCCTGCGGGCGACCTTCTTCAAGGGGATCGAGCTCGCCGGCCCGCTGGACGCGATCGTGATCGGCATCCCGCCGACCACTCCGTGGCTTCCGCGCGAGCGCCCGAACCCGGTCACGGCCGCGTACCTCGGGCTCGGGCTCGCGCTTCGCCTGTGGCGCAGCGAGCCGCCGATCGCCGAGGGTGGCACCGCGATTCTCGTGCACCCCTTCCCGCGCCGGTTCCCCCGCCCGACCCAGGACCCCTACCGTGCGCTCTTCTACGACCCGCGCACGGCGCGCGATGTCGACGCGATGCGCGACGCCGAGGAGCAGGCCGTTCGCGACGAGGACGCGATCCGCGACTACCGGGCGGGACGTGCCTGCCATCCGCTCCAGCCGTTCCTCGAATGGAGCGCCTGCGACGCGACCGCCCACCGCCTCGGCGCCGTCCTCGTCGCGGGCTGCCGCGACGCGCACTCGGCGCGCCAGCTCGGCTTCGTCCCGCAGCACAGCCTCGGCGCAGCGCTCGACGTCGCCCGGGGGCGCGGCGCGCGCCGGATCGGCTACCTGCTCTCGCCGCCGTTCCACCCGCTCGTGGTGGCGGCGTGAGCCTTCGAGGCTCTTACGCCTCGCCGAGGTAGGTCTTGCGAACCTGCTCGTTCGTCTTCAGCGCGGCTGCGTCGTCCGAGAGAGCGATGTTGCCGGTCTCCATCACGTAGCCGCGGTGGGCCGCGTCGAGCGCCATCAGGGCGTTCTGCTCCACGAGCAGGATGGACGTCCCCTGCTGGTTGATCTGCTTGACGATGTCGAAGATCCGCTCGACGAAGATCGGCGCGAGGCCGAGCGACGGCTCGTCGAGGAGCAGCAGCGTCGGCCGCGCCATCAGCGCCCGGCCGATCGCGCACATCTGCTGCTCGCCGCCCGACATCGTCCCCGCCTTCTGGTTGCGCCGCTCCTGCAGGCGCGGGAAGAGCTCGAAGACGCGCTCCATGTCCTCGCGGATCCCGCTCCGGTCGGTGCGCTGGAAGGCGCCCATCTCGAGGTTCTCGGTCACGGTCATCCGGGGGAAGAGCCGCCTCCCCTCCGGCGACTGGGCGATCCCGCGCTTGACGATCTCGTGGGCCGCGACAGTGGTGATCTCGCGGCCGCGGAAGAGGATGTGCCCCTGGCGAGGGCGGTTCAGGCCGTTGATCGACCGCAGCGTCGTCGTCTTCCCTGCCCCGTTCGCGCCGAGCAGCGTCACGATCTCGCCGTCGAACACCTTGATCGAGATGCCCTTGAGCGCGTGGATCGAGCCGTAGTAGGTATGGACGTCGCGCAGCTCGAGCAGCGGGGTGCGTCCGGAGTCGCCGTTTGTGCTCACGACAGCCCCTGCTGCTTCATGTCCTCGACGGCGGCCTTCCCGAGGTAGGCCTCGATCACGCGCTCGTTCTGCTGCACCTCGCGCGGCGCTCCTTCGGCGATCTTCTCCCCGTAGTCGAGGACCGAGACGCGGTCCGAGACGCCCATCACGACCCGCATGTCGTGCTCGATCATCAGCACGGTCAGGCCGCGCTCCTCGCGCAGGCGCCCGACGAAGCCTGTGAATTCGGCCGACTCCTGCGGGTTCATGCCGGCCGTCGGCTCGTCGAGCAGGAGGAGCTGCGGCTCGGTCGCGAGCGCGCGCGCGACTTCGAGGCGGCGCTGGTCGCCGTACGGCAGGTTCTTCGCGGTCTCGTACGCCTTGCGCCGCAGCCCGGTGAACTCGAGCAGCGACAGCGCTCGGTTCCGCGCCTCGAGCTCCTCGTGCCGGACCCCCGGCGTCCGGACGATCGATGCGAATAGGTTCGCCTTCAGCTTGCCGTGCATCCCGACGAGCACGTTCTCGAGCGCCGTCATGTTCTGGAAGAGCCGGATGTTCTGGAAGGTGCGGCCGATCCCGCGGTTCGTGATCGCGTGCGGCGGCTTCCCGGTCACGTCCTCGCCGAGGAACGAGATGTTCCCCGACGTCGGCTTGTAGACGCCGGTCAGCATGTTGAAGAACGTCGTCTTGCCGGCGCCGTTCGGGCCGATCAGCGAGACGACCTTGCCGCGCGGGACGGTGAAGTCCACGTCGTTGACGGCGACGAGTCCGCCGAACTCCTTGCGGACGGACGTCGCGACGAGGAGGTCGCCGTTCTCGCTCATGGGGCGCTCATCCCTCGGCTCCGACGTGCGCCACGTCGTAGAGCGGCTCGTCGTGGACGCCCTCGTGCATCTCGGCGGCGACCCGTCTCGACGGGATCAGCCCTTCCGGCCGGAAGAGCATCACGACCAGGATGATCACGCCGTAGATGCCGGATGCGTACAGCGGGACGTCCAGGTTCGGATGGTGGTGCCCGACGTGGATGTGCGCGTTGATCCAGGCGCCGGTGTTCGCGAGGCCCTCCTGGTTCAGGTAGGCGAGGAAGGCGCCGCCGACGATGACGCCCCAGATGTTCCCCATGCCGCCGAGGATGACCATGCAGAGGATGAAGACGGAGATGTTGAAGTAGAAGTCGTTCGGGAACGTCGCGCTCTTGAAGACGGCGTAGTAGGCGCCCGCGACACCGCCGAAGAAGGCGCCGCTCGCGTAGGCCCACGTCTTCGTACGCATGAGTGGGATCCCCATCGCCGCGGCGGCCGTCTCGTCCTCGCGGATCGCGATCCAGGCCCGTCCGAGCCGCGAGTACTGCAGCCGCAGCGAGCAGAAGATGGTGATCAGGAGCAGGACGATCGCCGTCCAGAAGAAGACATCCGTTCCCTGAAGCTGGTGCCCGAGCACCTTCGCGCTGCAGCAGGTGAGGTAGTCCGACGGCAGGAACCCGCCCGTCGAGCTCGACAGCTGGTTGCCGAACCCGATCGGGTCGATCGGCGTGATCCCGTTCGGCCCGTTCGTCAGGTTGAAGCCCGTACCGAGGAAGTTGTCGCTGTTGCGGGCGACGTCGTAGACGATCTCGCCGAACCCGAGCGTGACGATCGCGAGATAGTCGCCGCGCAGCCGGAGCGTCGGCAGGCCGATGATGATCCCGAAGACGGCGGTGATCAGGCCGGCCACGAGGAGCAGGATCCAGATCGAGATGTGGATCCCCGGGAGGTGGGAGTCGATCCCGACGGCGCCGAGGTGCCACGTCACGTGCGAGAACTGCAGCGATGCGAACCAGGCGGCGGTGTAGGCGCCCGTGGCGTAGAAGGCGACGTACCCGAGGTCGAGCAGGCCCGCGTAGCCGACGACGATGTTCAGGCCGACCGCCATCATCACGAAGACGAGCATGTAGACGCCCGTGGCGACGTCCGGCCAGACGCCGAAGACGGGGACCGTGAACATCTTCTCCTCGTAGAACGGGTAGAGGACGGTCAGGCCGAGCACGATCGCCGGCATCGCCCAGGAGCGGCGCCGTGTCGGGATCCAGAATGCGGCGAAGCCGATCGCGAGCGCGATCGCGAGCGACCACACGCCGGTCGCCAGGTAGATGACGACGAGGGCAGCCTGCCCGGCGAGCCTCCACGGGAGCGGCGGCAGGCGGTAGATCCAGTACATCGCGGCAACGGTGGCCGTGCCGTAGCCGAGCGAGTGGTCGACGAGGAAGAGCAGGATCGCGAGCAGCAGCTCGAGCCCGGCCGAGATGCCGATCCGCTCTCTCTCCGGCAGGGCCTTCCAGCGCGCCCGCATCTGGTTGCGGAACCCGACCTCGTCGACGTGTGCCGGCTCCTGCGGCCCGTGCTGCGTCTCGGCCGGCGCCGTCATCCACCCTCCGGGGTCTGCTCGCCGAGGAGGCCCTCGGGCCGGAAGACGAGGATCAGGATCAGGATCGAGAAGACGATCGCCTCGGTCCAGTCGGAGCCGGGCGCATGCCAGTTGAGGCCCTCGTTGAACGCCTGGATCAGCCCGATCAGGATCGCGCCGAGCACGGCGCCCGGAAGGTTGCCGATGCCCCCGAAGACGGCCGCGGTGAAGGCGATCAGCCCGAGCTGGAAGCCCTGGTCGAAGCGGACCGTCGTCGCCCACAGGGAGTAGAGCGTGCCGGCTGCCCCCGCGAGGGCGCCGGCGATCAGGAACGTGAACGAGATCGTCCGGTTGACGTTGATGCCCATGATCGCGGCGGCGTCCATGTCCTGGGCGGTTGCCCGCATGGCCTTCCCCTGGCGCGTCCGCTGCACGAGGTACGAGAGCCCGAGCAGCACGGGCACGGTGATCAGGATCACGATCATGTGGTTCCAGGCGTAGGAGACGCCTCCGATCGTGAAGACCTTCGAATGCGGGAGCACGTCGGGCGCGGTGATGTAGTTCGGCCCTTTCCACGCGAGGCCGACGTCCTCGATGATGAAGCTCGCGCCGATGGCGGTGATCAGCGGCGCCAGTCGCGGCGCGTTCCGGAGGGGCCGGTACGCGATCAGCTCGATCGCGGCGTTGATGACGCCGCACGAGAGCATCGCGAGCAGGAGGGTCGCGAACACGATCGGCACGATCACGAACCCCTGCCCGTGATGCAGGCCGAAGAAGTGCGTCGCGTAGGTGATCGTGAACATGCCGCCGAGCATGAACACGTCGCCGTGGGCGAAGTTGATCAGCTCGAGGATGCCGTACACGAGCGTGTAGCCGAGCGCGACGAGCGCGTAGACGCAGCCGGTCGTGAGCCCGATCAAGAGCACGGTGAACCACTGCGACGGGGTCTTGACGAGGTTGACGGCGAGCCAGAAGAGCAGCAGCGCGACGAAGACGAGGCCGATCAGCCCGATCGTGCTCGGGCGCTTCAGCCGGGGCGCAAGAAGCTGTGCGGAAGCGTCGGAACTCATCTACATCGCGAGGGCAGCGGGGGACAGCGCTCCCGCGACTCTACGACATACGGAGAAAAAGTCCTATGGGTCTCGTTCGCGCGCCGGGCGGGTCGTCTCCCGAACGTCTGAGTACGATCCATGTGCGGGCCGAAGTGGCGGAACTGGCAGACGCGCCGGACTCAAAATCCGGTTCCCTCCGGGGAGTGTGGGTTCGATTCCCACCTTCGGCATCCGATGGTTGAGCCAAACGGCTCGGCGGACCGCGACGCCACCCCGCCTCTGGGGCAACGCATGGGGCAACAGGCGCGCAATCGCGTCCGGCCTAGGATGGTGAGGCGATGACGGACACGCTGCTCTCCACGGCCGAGCTTGCGACGCTCCAGGACACGGAGCTCGTCGCGCTGATCGAGGCGCGGTCGAACCTCGACGGCGACGCGGCACGCGAGGCGCTGGCGATCCTCCGCGGCGAGATCCCCGAGGACACGGTCGTCTAGAGGCGACGGGCGATGACCGATCCGCACCGCGACGAGCCGCTTCACGTCGACGCGATCGACGGCGACTGGATCAAGCGCGGCCGCCGAGCACGGCAGGCACGGCAGCTCCCCGCCCCGGTCGCGGACTGGCTCGCCTGGCCGGAGTCGCCGCAGCCCTTCGTGCGGCTGACCGGGCGCTGCGGCGAAGCGTTCCTCTGCTCACTCGACGGCTCCGACGACGAGCTTGCACCCTCGGTCGTCTACAACTCGGACACGGGGAGGCTGTCGCTCGTGCACACGCTCGCCGGGCACGCCCGCTTCCTGCACGGCTACCTGGTGCCCTTCACCGGCAGCGACGAGGAGCAGGCGACGATCGAGACGGCCGTGCGACCCGTACTCGCTAGGAAGCGGCCCAGCGGAGCTTCCTCGGCACCGCTGAACGGCGGGTCGGCGGATACGTCGCGGTCGCCCCGGCAACGCGTCGAACGGTCTCCTGTCGACGCGCGGCTCGCCGCGCTTCTACGGCGCAAGCCGAGTCAACCGTGCCGCGGCTCGCCGCTCGCGGCCGAACCCGGTCCGCCTGGCGGTGGCCCCTCCGCTTCTAGGCGCGCTCGCCTCCGACGCGCTCTCACCGGAGCAGAGACGCTGACACTGCTCAATCGAGCCGATCCGGCGACGATCAGCAGATGGTGACACGTGCCTGCCGCGAGACGGCGGTCCGCGAGCTCCTCGACAGCGGATCCTCGGCAGCATCACCTTGCATGCGCCTCCAGCCGGTGACGTCGACGTACTCGTCGGCGATGGTGGCGAGCCGTCATGACCCGCCGCCACGGGGCGAACGCGCACGACAGCGGATCAGGCGACCGTCGACGCGGCGATCCATCAAGGCCGACATCCGCGCGTCAGGCCACGTAGAGTCAGTTCGTCGCGTTCGCGTCGAGGCCGACTACGACCGCGCTTGACGCTGCGCAGACCCGCCTCGATGCGCACGAGCTGCCGATCAATCCGGCGAATCGCTGGAAGCTATCTACCGGACCGCGTTCGCGGTGCCGCGTGTCGCCATCAGCGACCCGCGGACCGCTGGAGACGCCGCCGTACGCGGCCTCGCTTCCGTCGCGCTGGGGCGACGCCGCCGTCGCGACGTCGTTGGCCGGACTGCGGCCGCGGGTCGAAGAGGCCGGCGGCGGAGCATTCTGCCTCGCCTCCGCCTCCAGCGCGCCTCGCTTCACCACCGCTCGACGCACACGCTCGGGCAGGCGCGGAGGCACCCCGGCCCGGCCTTCGATGGTCGCGTCGCGCACCTGCCGCTGCAACGATGGTCGGCCTCCCAGCGCGCGCGTGCCTGCTGCCTGCCGAGTACGGCCGGACCGCGTCGCGCGCTCGTCCTCGAGGTCGGCGATCGCCTCCCGGCGCGAGCGACCGATCGGAGCGCCGCCAGCGCGGCGAAGCAGCGCCGACTGTCGAACTGCCGTCCGCGAACTCGTCGCCGAGCTCGAGCGGCACGCGATGCGACGGTCGGCGATGGTCATGCACGTCCTGGCAACGCTCGCTCGGCTACCGAGTCGAGGCGGTCGATCTCGGGCTTCTTCGCCTCGGCCGGCTCGATCGGTCGCGACCGCCTCGAGCCAGGCTGCCGCGTCGACGAGCTCGTCGTCGATCGACTCGGTCGTCGGCGTCGATCGCCGCCGCGCCGCGACGAGCTGTCGATCGCCGACCTCCAAGCACGAGCGTCCTCTGACGGCGGTCGCGGTCGTCTACCTCAGTCAGCAGCAGGCACGCCGCCGCGCTCCGCGGCCGCACGATCGCTGAACATAACGCCCGCGACCCCATTCTCTCCGGCGTACCGGTCGCGGAGTCTCCGGGCCGCGTCGCTCGCTGCTGCTCCGCAGCCTGTCGCAGCCGCGTAGCGAGCGAAGGTCGCACTCGACCGAGGAGGCGATCGGCGACGCGCAGAGCTTCCGCCACGCAGCACCTCTTCAGCCTCCGCCGGGCGACGATCCGGCTCAGCGACGTCCGCGTCGGCGGCGTCGCGCTTCCCGCGCGAGGGATCGCCTCGTCGACGGTGTCCTGGATCCGCTCGCGCTGCGCCGGTGTCCCGTGGTGGCGCGTCGCGAGCGGCTCGCCGTGGTCGCTCTGAGCGACGTCGACGTTGTCGAACGGAGTCACGAGGTCAGCGGGCGCGTCGGAGGCCAGTAGCTCGTTCGGCGACGCAGCGGTCGACCTCGACGAAGCGGCGCCTGCGCGCCACATCTCTCGCCTTCGACAGGACGAGCGCTCGAAAGTCGGCGCGCCTGACAACTGAGGCGCCACGCTCGCCGCGGCGGATCATCGGCAGTTCGCCGGAGCGACTAGCCTGCGCGCGGCTGGCTCGACCAGGACGGCAACCCGCGCGGCTTCACCCGTCTGTACCGTGTCGATGCTGAACTCGGAGCGGCCTCGCCTTGAAGGTCGCTGCAAGAGCACCTCAAGGTGCGGGTCGAGGATCCGGTCGCCGACCTGCACGCCTACCTCGCCGCGAAGGAGGCCGATGCCGCGTAGTGGGCTGGTCGCGGCCTGCGACGACCGGCGGCTGATCGGCGTCGACCTCTGGCCGGTGCAACGGCGTCTGCTGGAAGGCGTCGAGCGGCACCGGCTGAACGTGTGGGCGTGCGGGCGCCGCTCCGGCAAGACGACCGCCGCCGCCGCGGTGCTCGTCTGGGATGCCTGCCTGCGCGACCTGCGCGACCGGCTCCGCCCGGGGGAGCGGCGCTTCGCGGTCGGGGTCGCGACCAACCAGCGGCAGGCAAGGTTGCTGCTGGAGGCTGCCCGGACGATCGTGACCGGCTCGCCGCTGCTGCGGGGGCTGCTCGCCGAGGAGAGCGACGACGAGCTGCGCTTCACGACCGGCGCGACGATCGTCGCCTTCCCCGCGACCGCCCGCGGCGTCCGCGGCTGGGCGGTCTCCTCGCTCGTCTTCGACGAGCTCGCGCACATGCTCGACGCCGACTCCAACCAGGCGGCGGAGCCGCTCTGGCGGGCGCTGCTCCCCGCGACCGCGCAGTTCGGTGACGCCTCCCGCGTCGTCGCGGCCTCCACCCCCTACGGGGAGGGCGGTCTCTTCCACGAGCTGTACGTGAAGGCGGCCGCCGGGGAGCTGGAGGACGCGCACGCCGTCCAGGCGACGACCGCGGAGGCCAACCCGACGATCTCGCCGGACTTCCTCCGCCGCGAGTTCGAACGCGACCCCGACAGCTACGCCGGGGAGTACGAGGCGAAGTTCCTCGGCTCCGGCGGCAGCTACATCGACCCGGCCCGGCTGCGCGAGGTCGTCGCCGACCGCGGCGAGCTCGACCGCCTCGATGCCGAGCGCTGGGTGCTCGGCGTCGATCTCGCGTTCACTTCCGACCCGGCAGCCGCCGTTCTGCTTGGTGGCGCGCGGCGGCTGCTCCGGGTCGGACTCGTCCGCCGCTGGGAGCCGCGCAAGGCCGCCAGCTTCGAGGAGCGCCGGTCGATCGAGGACAACCTGCTCGCCGACGTCGCCGAGCTCGCCCGCTACTTCGACGCCGAGGTCGTCGTCGACCAGTACATGGCCGAGCAGGTCGAGCGGCTCCTCAACGCGCAGCGGCTCCGCGTCCGACGCGTCCCGCTCTCCGCCTCGACGAAGAGCCTCGCCTTCGGGGAGCTGCGCGCCCGCATCCACGACCGCACGATCGAGCTGCCGAACGAGCCGGAGCTGCTCGCCGACCTGCGCGGCCTCCGTGCCCAGTACCGAGCCGGCCATTCGTCGGTGGTCACGCCGCGCACGTCCCGCGGCCACAGCGACCTGGCGGTCGCGCTCGCGCTCGCGACGTGGACGCTCCGGGACGCTGACAGCGGCGACTCCTACGCCGCCTTCCGGCCGGACTCGCGCAGCCTCGACGACCTGCTCAGCGCGCACCGCTCCCGCGACGTCGGCGTGCTCTGATGGTCCCCGCCCTCGTCCTCATCCTGACGCTCGAAGACCGGCGTCCCCGCTTCGTAACGCTCGCCTCAGAGGCAGAGGAAGACCGGCTCCGTGACTGGCTCGCGAGCTGCCCGCTCGGCGACCTCGTCGACCGCGCGATGGAGCTTCAGCGGGAATCCGAGCGCGACTGAAGATTCGCAAGGCACCCGCGGATACTTCTGGAGATGGACGAGGTCGAGGCGCTGAAGTCGTTCGACGAGGCCCGTGAGCTGCTCAGCGTCTCGCGGGCGACGATGTTCCGCCTGCTCCGGTCCGGCGAGCTGACGCCGGTGCGGATCGCGCGGCGCACTCCTCTTCGAGCCCGCGGAGCTGCGCCGGTTCATCGCGGCACACCGCGACAACCGTCGACCACCACGACGACGACCCGGCAGGCACCGGGTCGCGCGTCCGAACGTCCGGCCGTTCGAGGCCGCCGGTCGATGACGCAGGATAACGCGACGCCCGACGACGTCGCGGCGGCGGCCACGGCTGCGCGCGAACGCCTCGGTGCCGTCGTCGAGTTCCTCGTCGCGAACCCGCGGGCGAGCGCGAGCGAGGTTGCATCGTGTCGTTCGGCGGTCGGCGCGGAGACGTTCTCCGGCTCGCCAAGCTCGTCCGCGCGGCCGGGGTAGTCCGAACCTCAGCCGGAGTCCCGGAGACCGCGGGTACCGGTACCCCTTGGGCCGTGGCGTGTCATGCCCGTCCTGTGGGGCTCGCCTCGAAGTTCGGAGAGCGCCGTGAGCGGGTTCTGGCAGGCGCCGAGATCGCTCCGCCGACTCCGCGATGGACCAGGCGATCACGGCGACCGAGCTTCTCCTCGTCGCCTGGGTCGGCCTGCATCCCGAGGGCGAGCGGGACGGGTTCACGACGACGCTTGACGCGCTCGCGACGGAGCTCGCGCGTCTCGACGAAGACGATCTCACGTGCGCTGACGAAGCTGTCGAGGTCGGAGACGGGGCTGCTGGAGCACACGCTCCGGCAGGGGATGCGGTCGCCGTTTCGGATCAGGCTCGGCGCAGCGGCAATGGTCGCCTCGTCGCCCACTTCGGACACGACCCCCCCTCGCGTTGTCCGAAGTGGTGTCCGAAGTGACCTCGGACAGGCACCCCCGCCGGGACGGCCCCGATCGCAGGCGGCGAGCGCTGTTGCGGGCCGGGCGACTTCGGACTCTCGCGCGCGCGCGTGTGAGACTGACACAGAGAGAAGAGCTCTCCAGTAAGGAGGAGGGTAGGACCGAAGCTAGCTACGAGGACGTGAAGGCTGCGCTCGATCCGGTCTTCGAGCGGGAAGCTCGGCCTCCAGGCCGTCATGGATGTTCTCCGCCGGAGGCCGACGCTCGACGTCGCCGACGCGATCTTGCGCGGCAAGCTGAACGAGCGGGCCTGCGCCGCCGTCGACGGCTGCTTCTGCGGCGCCAAGACGCTCGCCGAGCACGAGGCGACGATCGAGCGCCTCCTCGTTGACACCTTCGCCGCCGAGCCTGTCGAGGAGGCTGCGTGACGACGAAGGTTCCCGCGACGTCCCGGGATTCAACACCCGTCACGGAGAAGTCCTGGTGCCCGTGACGGTCACCCTCAGGATCGGCGGGCAGGCGCTCGTCGCCGAGCTCGACGACGCCGCCCTCGCCGCGATCGCCGCCGCGATCGGCCCGGCCGCACCGGCACCGCCGTCACCGTGGCTCTCGATACCGGAGGCAGCCGAGTACCTGAGAACCAGCAGGCAGGCCGTCGACGACCTCCTGAGCGCCGGACGACTCGCCCGCCACAAGGTCGGCCGCCGAACCCTCGTCGCCCGTAACGAGCTTCAAGCCCTCGTCACGGCGACACCGGCACGAAGACGAGCCGACGGATGACTTGTTCAGTCGCCGACCCACTCCCAGACAAGGGCGCCAGTCCCCCCGCGGCGACCGGCCTCGCGCACGAAGCCAAGGTCGACCATGTCCTGGATCACCCGCACGACGTCGCCCGCATTCGTTGAGCACGACCCCACCTTCCATGAGGTCGTGAAGATCCGCCTCGCTCCTGACCACCGGCGGAGGCGCCGCGCAAGAACCGCCCCAAGCGCCTCGTTCGCATCGAACTGCCCCAACCGCCGACCAAGCTCACGAAAGATCGAACGGAACTCAACCCAATCAGCCTCAGAGAACCCGCCGGTGTAGCTCACGCCACCAAGGCTAGCCCGTTCCGGCGACTCCGCCCGCTCCCTTCCGAGAGGGACGGCGTCCTCTCCAAACGAGGCTTCCCCGCGGTTGCCCCGCCGTTGCCCCGTGTCGCTCGAGCCCGCATGGTTGAGCGGAAACCTAGACCTCGACGGGAGTCGCAGTCCGGTAGACTCGGAGCCGTCAACGTAATGCCCCGGCGGCGCTGCCAACCGCCCCGGGGCCGGACACGGAGGTATGAGCTCCATGTCGGCAACATCCTCGCAGAGGGACCCGCGCCGTCTCGTCAAGACGAAGACGCCGGGCATCTACACGAAGGGCGGCCGGTACGTCGTCGTCTTCCGCGACCCGACCGGCCGCCAGCGCAAGCGATCCGCCGCGCACGCTCGCGGAGGCGCGCACGTTGAAGGCGGCGCTCACCGCGGACGTGAAGCGGAGCGAGTACGTCGAGGAGTCGCGCGTCTCGTTCCTCGACTACGCGCGCCGGTGGATCGAGACGTACGACGGCCGCACCGCTCGCGGCATCCGGCCGGAGACGCTGCGCGACTACCGGCGTGCAGCTCGGCCTCGACGAGCAACGGCGAGCCAACCGGCACGGGTGCGGTCGACTACTTCGGCCGGACGCCGCTCGCCGCGATCCGCCCGCAGGACGTGAAGGGGTACGCGGCGAAGGTCGCGGCGACGGGGAAGGCGCGGAACACGGTGCGGCTCGCGGTCGCACCGGTGAAGGCGCTGCTCGCGACCGCGCACGAGGAAGGGCTGATCCGCTCGAACCCTGCAGCCGGGCTCCGGCTCGGCCGGACGGTGGCGGCGTCCCCGGTGAAGGAAACGCACGCGCTGACGGAGGAGCAGGTCGTGGCGGTGCTCGCGGAGGTTCCGGAGCGGCACCGGCTGCTCGTCGAGTTCCTCGCGCAGACCGGCTTGCGGATCTCGGAGGCGCTCGCGTTGACGAAGGCGGACGTCGACTTCGGGCGGCGGCGGGTGAGCGTGTCACGCAGGTTGTACGAGGGTCGGCTGGATGCGCCGAAGTCTCGGCACGGGATCCGGCAGGTGCCGCTCTCCCCCGGGCTCGCGCGGAAGCTGTGGACGCTGCTCGCGACCGTGCCGGACGAGGCGGTCGTGTTCGCCGCGGACCGGTCGAAGCTGTACGCGGCGGTGCGTGCGGCGGGGGAGCGTGCGGGGATCGAGTGGCCGGTGGGGTTGCACACGTTTCGGCATTCGTGCGCGTCGATCATGTTCCGGCGTGGTGTGTCGAAGGAGGCGATTCGGAGGATGCTCGGCCACCACTCATGGGACTTCACCGCCGGGACTTACGTGCATCTGGACGACGATGATCTACCCGACGGGGCGGTCATGGGTGACCTGACAGCCGGTGCGATCGCGAGCATCGGCGAGACCGGGCTAAGAGCAGCGAACGAAGGGCGGTGAGCGATGGCAGCGTGGAGCGATGTCGGGCTGGCGATCGTCGTTGGCGGGATCGGTGTCGGCGGCACTCTTGCGGCGACGCGAGCGCAAATGGGTGCTGCACGCGCAGAGCGCCGCGCCTCTGAGCAAGTCACCCGCGTCGATCGGATCGCACGAGTTCTTGGGCCGATCCGAACGCTCATCGTCGATCTCGATCCAGTCCCGTTCGTGTGCAGCACTCCCGAGAACGTTCAGGAGCTGATGAGGCGGTGGCAGCCACTGCGCGAACAACTTGAAGTGCTCGCAGTCGCCGAGTCGTCTGCTGCGATGCGCGGACTAATGGGGCGATTGGACACCGAGATGGCGGCGCTCTTTAGAAGCCTCCGCTTCATGGTGTCGCGTCAGTTGCGACAAGAGGCAGCTGAGGCGGGCCGCGAGATGAACCCGTTCGACGACGCAAAGGAGCACCACGCCGAGGCAGCACGGCTCACCGATGCGATCCTCACCGAGTTGCACGGGCGGGGCAACACCGGGGCAACAAGCTCCACCGAGACAGACCGAGATGAGCCAACGTTTGCGGAGGCGAGTTAGCCGATACGACCTCGATCTACGGGACTGACCGAGATCTGCCGAGACACCGGGGGGAACTCAAAATCCGGTTCCCTCCGGGGAGTGTGGGTTCGATTCCCACCTTCGGCACCTTTCGAGGGTGCAAGGCCGTCGGTATCGGCTGGTCCGGGCAGGTGCCCCTCTCCAGGTTTGACGACCGCCGCCCCATACTCGACGCTGACGTCGTGCCGGCCCGGCGATCGGAGGAACGTGCAAGCGCCCTCGCATTGAAGCCGGCGGTCGCGGTTGTCGCGCTGAAGTGCGCGCTGACCTTCGCCGTCGCCGGTCGGTACGGCTGGCACCGGGACGAGCTGTACTACGCCGTCGCCGGTCTGCACCTTCAGGGAGGGTACGTCGAGTTCCCTCCCCTGACCGCACTGCTGGCCGCGCTGGCACGCGTGCTTTTCGGCTGGTCTCTCGTCGGACTTCGCGCGTTCACGATCGTCGCGGGTGCGGGAACCGCACTCGTCGGCGTGCTCGTCGCGCGCGAGCTCGGGGCGACTCGTCGGGCGCAGACGCTCGCGGCAGTGCTGATCGCCTTCTGCCCGGGGATGCTCGCGACGAACTGGCTCTTCCAACCGGTCGCCTTCGACCAACTCGCGACCATGACATTGCTCTGGCTGGCGGTGCGGCTCGCACGCGGACGAGGCTCGTGGCCGCTGCTCGGTCTCGCGGCCGGTGTCGGGCTCGAGACGAAGTACACGCTCGCAGTCGTCCTCGTGTTCCTGATCGCGACGTTCGTCGTCTGGCGCCGCGACGTCTTCGCTCTTCGGGGCCTGGCGCTGGCCGCCGGGATCGCGGTCGTCCTGGTCATCCCGAACCTCGTCTGGGAGGCAGGCCACAGCTGGACGAGCGTGCACTTCTTCCTCGGCCCGCCGCCGAGCGGCAGCGACGAGACGCGCCCGCAGTTCGTCGCCAACCTGCTCCTCGCCGCGGGCGTCGGCGTACCGGTTGCGATCGCCGGCGCCGTGTGGCTTGTTCGGGATCGGAGCCTGCGCCCGCTCGGATGGACGATCGTCGGCACGGTGCTCGCCTACTTCGTGCTCGGCGGCAAGTCGTACTACGCGCTGCCGGTCGTCGTCCTCGCGCTCGCCGCCGGAGCGATTCCACTCGATCGCTGGCTTTCTCCGCAACGGCTCCGAATCGCCGGAGTCGCGTTTGTTCTCGCCGACCTCGTCGCGCTCCCGATCCTGCTCCCAGTTCTGCCGCTGCGGACGGCCGACCGACACGGCGTCATCTCGGCCCGCAGCGACTACCAGTCGGAGATCGGCTGGCCCGTCTACGTGCGCCAGGTGGAGCGGCTCTCCCGCGGCGCGAACGTCATCCTGACCGCCAACTACGGCGAAGCCGGCTCACTCGAGCTCTTCGGCCGAGGCCTGCCGCCGGTCGCGGCCGTCGACGTCACGATGCGCTACTGGCGGCCGGCCGTGCATGGGACACAGGCGCTCGTGGTTGGCTACACCCGCCGCGCCGCCGACTTCTGCACGCGCTACCGCCTCGTCGCGCGCATCTCGACGCCGCACGGCAGCAACGAGCGCGGCGAGCCGATCGCACGATGCGTGCTCGACGGCCCTCTTCCGCGCATCTGGTCACGCGTGGTCGCGACCTCCGACTACACGCGCTACTGACGGCGTCGGCAGCACGGCTCATCGCTTCCGCCGGGTCAGCGGACGACGAAGGTGCTGCCGCCGAGCAGGGTGCCGTAGTGGGCCGCCTTGAGCGCGCCGTGCCCCGGCCAGACGTACCAGCGGTAGTGACCGGCCGCGAGCCGCTGGCGCTTGCCGGCGTACTTCCACGTCCGGGGCAGCCGGAACCGCGGGTGCTTGGGCCAGACGCTCAGCACCTTGTGGGAGCCGCGGAAGATCTGGACGTTGTAGTACGAGGCCTTCTTCACGGGAGCCCACGCGAGCACCGTGCCGGCGTGGACACGCGCGCCGGCCGCAGGAGCGTAGAGGCGGGGCACGAGCGCCTTGACGGCCACGGACTGCGCGTTGCCGGCCGCATCCCGCGAGGTGAGCTCGTAGCGGTAGCTCTGCCCCGCCTGCAGCTTCGTGTCGCGGAAGCTCGAAGCCGTGCCGCTGTAGACGACGCTCGACTTGCGGCCGGCGCGGCCCGGGATGCGCGTGATCGCCACGGCCGTCGCGTCGGCCGGCTTCTTCCACGACAGGACCGCGCTGAGCGAGACGACCGAGACGGCGACGTCGGCGAGCTTCGGGGCCGTCGAGTCGTACTCGAACGTGACCGAGGACGTGGCGCTGTTCCCGGCGGCGTCGACGCAGCCGCCCGACACGGTCGCCTGAGGGCTGTCGGGGCCGGCGTAGGAGACGGGGGCGGTGCACGAGCCGACGCCGGAGCCGTCGTCGCTCCCGCCGAACGTCACGTCGACCGGGTGCGAGTACCAGCCGTTCGCATCGGGCGGGCGCGACAGCGTGGCGGTCACGGTCGGCGGCGTCGCGTCATAGCGCAGCGCGAACGTGGCGTCCGACGACACGTTGCCCGCGTTGTCGCGGCAGCTTCCGGTGACCGTGGCCGATCCGCTGTCAGGCCCCGAATAGGACGCCGTCGTGCAGCCGGCGATCCCGGACGTCGGATCGTTCCCGCTGAACGACACCGAGACCGAGTGGTTGTACCAGCCGCCCGCGTCGGGCGACCGGTCGGGAACGGCGGAGCTCACGGTCGGGGCGTCGGTGTCGATCTTGAACTGGAGGTGGAAGTCGACGGACGACGAGCCGTCCGTCGCGCTGCACGAGAGGGCATCCGAGCTCGTGCGGAACGTCTTCACGAGCGGGCAGTCGGAGTCGGTTGCCCCCTGCACCGAGAGCTGCGCGGTGACGGCGCTCACGTACCACCCGTTGTCGCCGGGCGTTCCGGCCGTCACCGTGTAGGAGACGACGGGGCCGGCAGCGCCTGCGCCGCGGGCGACGAGCAGCGCGAGCGCCACGGCGAGGGCGACGGCGGACGTCCGCATCAGCGTCTGCTCCAGGCGAGGACGAGGCCGGCGCCCGAGCCGGCGGTGAGCGCCGCCAGGGCGAGCGCGAGCGCGGCGAGCGCGGTCAGCGGCCGGTGCCGCAGCGGCACCTCGACCACAGGGACGATGCTCGGGACGACGACCGGCGGCAGCCGCGGCACGAGGAGCCGCGTCACGCTCGGCGCAGGCGGGTGTTTCGGCTTCGTCGCCGCTCCGAGCTTGGCTTTCGGCCTCGCAGGCGCGGCCGTCGAGGTCGTGGCGGCGGGACGGGTCGGCGAAGCCGGGGCCGCCGCTGGCGTCGTCGTGGCGGTGGGCGTCGCGGCGGCCGGTGTCGCCACCGTCGCGCTCACCGCGACGGCGGGCACGGGCGGCTGCGAGGCGGCGTGGGACGGCTCCTGCGACGGCGCGGGCCGGTGCGTCGCCGGGGGCGATGCCGCCGGGGCCGGATCGGGCCGCAGCAGGCTCGCCGCGGGCGGCGGGTCGGGCGAGCCCGCGGCCGCGGTCGAGACCGGGGCGGGCAGTCCGGCAAAGAGCAGCCCGAGGACAGCCGGCATCGGCCTCATCCGCCGCAGGAACGAAGCTCGCTTCGCTCCCATCCGACCCCCCGGTCGTCGTGCCTTGGGCTTGCATCCCCAGCTTAACCTCGCTTTCGACCAGCCTCAAGAGGGTCCCGGGAGGGCGCTGCGGCGAGCCCTCCCGGGAGCTTGTCGGATCAGCTCGTCGGCATCGCCTCCCCGTCCGGCGCATGCAGGCCGGGGGCGCCGCCGCTCATCGACCCCGCGCC
>CAWASP010000011.1:0-123904 GCA_963784765.1 uncultured Thermoleophilia bacterium | reverse complement strand
GATCTCCGCCGGAGCGGGGCTCGGCACCGAGCGGCGGTTGCGCTCGATGAACTCCTCGACGAGCTCGTGGGCGTCGTCGTC
Source organism: uncultured Thermoleophilia bacterium (assembly GCA_963784765.1). Classification (GTDB taxonomy): domain Bacteria; phylum Actinomycetota; class Thermoleophilia; order Gaiellales; family Gaiellaceae; genus PALSA-600. The sequence goes on along the minus strand of CAWASP010000011.1, from coordinate 123,823 downwards.
CGGGATCTGCCGGGGCGGCGACTTCATGAGGTACGAGCTCGGGCCTTCGAGGGAGCCGGCGATGCCGTTGTTGAGCGCGAGCTTCGCGAGCCGGACGGCGTCGATGACGATGCCGGCCGAGTTCGGCGAGTCCCAGACCTCGAGCTTCATCTCCACGTTCAGGGGCACGTCGCCGAAGCTCGACCCCTCCAGCCGGATGTAGGCCCACTTGCGATCGGTGAGCCAGGGGACGTAGTCGGACGGCCCGACGTGCACGTTCTTCGCGCCGATGTCGTAGTCGAGCATCGACGTGACGGCGTTCGTCTTCGAGATCTTCTTCGACTCGAGGCGCTCACGCTCGAGCATGTTCAGGAAGTCGGAGTTGCCGCCGACGTTCAGCTGCATCGTCTTGTCGAGATGCACGCCGCGCTGGCGGAAGAGCGTCGTCAGCACGCGGTGGGTGATCGTGGCGCCGACCTGCGACTTGATGTCGTCGCCGATGATCGGGACGCCGGCCTCCTGGAAGCGCTTGTTCCAGTAGTCCTCGCGCGCGATGAAGACCGGCATGCAGTTCACCATCGCGCAGCCGGCCGCCATGACGTGCTCCGCGTACCAGCGGGTGGCGTCCTCGGACCCCACCGGCAGGTAGTTCACGACGACGTCGACGTCGCGATCACGCAGGATGCCGGGGACGTCGTCCGTCGGCCCGTCGGCCTTCTCGACGATCTGCGAGAGGTACTTGCCGAGACCGTCGAGCGTCATGCCGCGCGACACCTTGACGCCTGTCGGCGCCACGTCCGCGAACTTGATCGTGTCGTTCGGGTGCGCCCACATGGCGTCGGCGAGGTCGGCACCGACCTTGCCCTTGACGACGTCGAACGCCGCGACGACCTCGATGTCGCTGATGTGGTAGCCGCCGAGATCGACGTGCATCAGGCCGGGGACGAACTGGTCGGGCTTGGCGTCCCGGTAGTAGGTCAGGCCCTGCAGGAACGAGTTGGCGCAGTTGCCGACACCGACGATCGCGACGCGGACCTTGTCCTGCTGGCGCCCGCCCGCCTTGCCGTTCATCTCACTCATCGTTGTGTCCCTCCATCAGTTGTGTGCGGACGTGCAGGACGCGCTGTGCGACGGTGACCCAGGCGGTGCACGCGAGCAGGACGAGCGACCACGGCAGCACGCCCCACGGTGCGAGGACGAGCCCGCCGGTGATCACGACGACGCGTTCCGCCCGCGATCCGATTCCGACGTCGCCGCGCAGTCCGAGCGTCTCCGCCTTGGCGCGCGTGTAGGAGACGAGGAACGAGCCCGCGACCGCGGCCATCGCGACGCCGACGAACACCGGATGGTGATGGGTCGCGAGCACGTACGCGATCGCGGTCAGCATGAAGCCCTCGCTGATGCGGTCGGTCGTCGAGTCGAGGAACGCGCCGAACGGGGTCGTCTTCCCGCCGGCGCGGGCGAGTGCCCCGTCGAGGATGTCGAGCAGCGACCCGAGCACGAACACGACGGCCGCCGACCAGTACCAGAGGAGCTCGTTGCGGTGCTCGAGCAGCACGAGGAGCGAGGCGACGCCGCAGAGGAGGACGCCGCTTGCGGTCAGGACGTTCGGCGTTATCCGCGTGCGGGTGAGGCCGAGGACGGAGCGGGATGCGAGGCCGCGAGCACCGGTCGTGTAGCCCTGCTTGATCGCCGCGGCCCTGTTCACCGGCCGGACCGTAGCACCGTCCGCGCCGACTTCTGCCTTCTGGTCGGCAGGCGGCCGGTTACGCCCGACGAGCGGCAAGCGGGCTGCGGATTCGCCCGCGGTAGACGACCGCCATCGAGAGCAGCGCGACGAAGATCCCGGCGGCGCAGTCGAGCCAGAAGTGATTGCCGGTGGCCATCACCGCGAACCACACCCAGGCCGGCCAGACGGCCCAGAAGAGCTTCGCCCACCACGACCGGCAGACGCCGAAGAGGACCACACCGATGATCAGCGCGTCGGCGGCGTGCAGGCTCGGCATCGCCGCGTACGGGTTGGCTGCGAAGCTGACGAGGCCGTCGCGGTGCTGGTTGATGAACCCGATCCCGAGCAGCCGCGGCGGCGCGGTCGGCATCAGCACATAGCCGATCAGGCCGATCACGTTCGCGAGCAGGATCGAGTTCCGGAACGAGACGAAGGCGTCGTGCCGCCGCAGGTAGACCCAGAGGACGGCCAGCCCGACGACCGTGAACTCCGAGTTCCAGTACGTCCACGAGACCGCGGTCTGGAGCAGGTGCCGCTGGTCGACGAAGTTCTGGAAGGTCAGCTCGTAGAGCCGGTGCGCGACCCGGGTCTCCAGGTGCACGACGTGGTAGCCGTTCTGGAACGCGCGGGCGGGGTTTCGGTCGGCGAAGCCGCGGGCGAGCTGATAGAGGACCGCGAAGCCGAACCAGATTGCCAGCTGGCGTCCGAGATCCTTGTACCCGCGCGGCAAATGACGCCGCCCGACGGCGACGACTGTGGACACGGTGTCATTCTAGACAGTGCGGCGGACGGCCGCGAATCCGCTGCAAAATGCGGTCGATCAGCCGCCGATGTAGCTCATCTCGACCTTCGGCAGGCCGGGCGTGGCGCGGGCGCGTAGCTCCGAGTAGCGGTCGTCCCTCGCCGCCCAGACGCTCCGCACGGCCTCGGCCAGCTCGTCGTCGGAGGCCCCTTCGCGGAGCACGGCGCGCAGGTCGTGGCCGCGGATCGCGAACAGGCAGGTGAAGAGCTTGCCTTCGGCCGAGAGGCGGGCGCGGGTGCAGTCGCCGCAGAACGGCTGCGTGACCGACGCGATGACGCCGACCTCGCCGCGGCCGTCGCGGTAGCGGAAGCGGCGGGCGACCTCGCCGCGGTATCCGGCCTCGGCGGGCTCGACGCCGAACGCCTCGTCGAGACGGGAGACGATCTCGCGGGCCGGGACGACGTCGTCCAGCCGCCACCCGTTGGTGTGGCCGACGTCCATGTACTCGATGAAGCGGAGCGTGTGGCCCTGCTCGCGGAAGTGGGCCGCCATCGGGACGATCTGGTCCTCGTTCACGCCGCGCTTGACGACCGCGTTCACCTTCACCGGCAGACCCGCGCTGCTCGCCGCCTCGATCCCCTCGAGCACGCGCTCCACCGGGAAGTCGACGTCGTTCAACGCCCTGAACTGCGAATCGTCGAGCGAGTCGAGGCTGACGGTGATCCGGCGTAGGCCGGCCGCGGCGAGCAGGGCCGCCTTCTCGGGCAGCAGCGACCCGTTGGTCGTCAGGGTCAGATCGGCCCCGAGCGGTGCAAGCTGCTCGATCAAGCGCTCGAGGTCGCGGCGGACGAGCGGCTCGCCGCCGGTGATGCGGAGCTTCTGCACCCCGGCACGGACGAACACGCCCGCGACGCGCGCGATCTCCTCGAACGTCAGGAGCTCGCGGCGCGGCAGGAACGCGTGGTCGCGGCCGTACACCTCCTTCGGCATGCAGTAGACGCAGCGGAAGTTGCACCGGTCGGTGACCGAGATCCGCAGATCCCGCAGAGGACGGCCGAACGTGTCGAGGATCTCCACACTCGAACGGTAGCTACCGGACGCCCTCCCGAAACCCGATTCAATCGGCCGGTGCGTGCGCTCGCGGTGCTCGTGGCCGTCACGGCCGTCTGGGGGGTGACCTTCGTCCAGGTGAAGGACGCGGTCGCCCTGTATCCGCTGTTCGCGTTTCTCGCCGTCCGGTTCGCGATCGCCGGCGCGACGCTCGCCGTGCCGGCGGCGGCACGCGTCCGCGGGCTCGGGGCGCGCGGGCTCTCCGCGGCATCGTTCCTCGGAGGGCTGCTCGGCGCGGGCTACGCGCTCCAGACCGCCGGGCTCGAGCGGACGACCGTCTCCTCCACCGGCTTCATCACGGGGCTCTACGTGGTGCTCACGCCGCTGCTCGCGCTCGCGATCCTCCGCGCCCGTGTCCCGGCGACCGCCTGGGCGGGAGTCGTGCTCGCCACGATCGGGCTCGGTCTGCTCGCCGGCGTGCACGGGGGCGAGGTCGCGGGCGATCTGCTCGTCTTCGCCGGGGCGGTCGTCTACGCGCTTCAGATCGTGCTGATGGAGCGGTACGCGCCGCTCTACGACGCGCTCGCGTTCACGCTCGTCGAGATGCTCGCGGCGTTCGCCGGGCTCCTGGCCGTCGCCGCCGGTACGGGCGAGCTCCGCGTGCCGCACGGCGCGACCGTGTGGGGCGCGCTCGTCGTCACCGGCGTCTTCGCCAGTGCGCTCGCCTTCCTCGCGCAGACATGGGCCCAGCGACGGGCGAGCGCGACGCAGACGGCGCTCGCCTTCTCGCTCGAGCCGGTGTGGGCCGCCGTGTTCGGCGTCACGCTGTCCGGCGACCGGCTCGGCGCCGCCGGCTGGGCCGGCTGCGCGGTGATCATGGCGGGAATCGTGCTCGCGGAGCCGGCCGCGGCGGCCGGGCTCCGCCAGCTCGTGCGCAGGCCGGTCGTGTCATGAGCGCGGGTGCGGGCCTGGCCGACACCGCTCGCCCATGACCGCCGTCCTGCTGGCTCTCGCCTCGGCGGCGCTCTTCGGCGGGATGACGGTGGCCGTCCGGCTCGGGTTGCGCGAGGAGGGCGAGGCGGGCGCGGCGGCGCTCGCGACCGTGCTCACCGCCGCGTCGGTCGGCCTCGTCGCGGCGGCGGTCCGCCACGACCTGCACGGGGCGGGGCCGTTCCTGCTCGCGGGGCTGCTCGCCCCGGGCGTCTCCCAGATCCTGTTCACGCTCGCGATCCGCGAGACCGGGGCGGCACGCACCTCGGTCGTGGTCGGCGGCGCGCCGCTCGTCGCGGTCACGATCGCGATCGCGTTCCTCGGCGAGCCCGTGCGGGCGCCGCTCCTTCTCGGCGCCCTCGCCGTCGTCGCCGGAGGTCTGCTGCTCGCCGCCGAGCGCAGCCGGCCCGGGCACCTGCGGGCGCGCGGCCTCGCGCTCGCCGCAGGCGCGGCGACCGTGTTCGCGACGCGCGACAACCTGGTCAGGGCCCTGCACGGGCACGCACGCCCGGAGACCGCGGCCGCGGCGACGCTCCTGGCCGGGGCGGCGGTCGGCGCCCTGTGGACGAGACGGCGTCCGAGCGTCCGCACGATGCGCCTCTTTGCGCCGGCCGGCGTGCTCTTCGGGCTCTCCTACGTCTCGCTGTTCGAGGCGTACTGGCGGGGCCGCGTGACGGTCGTCTCGCCGCTCGTCGCGACGGAGTCGCTCTTCGGCGTGGCGCTCTCGGCGCTCCTCGTGCGCCGCACCGAGGGGATGGGGAGGAGGCTCCTCGTCGGCGCGCTCCTCGTCGTCGCGGGCGGCGCGGTCATCGGCGTCTCCCGCTGAAGCCGAGAGAGATCTGCTATGCTCAGACTCAGATTTTCTGAGTACCCGTAGAAGGAGAGGCTGAGCGTGGCAAAGACTATCGGCATCGACCTGGGGACGACGAACTCCGCCATGGCGACGCTGGAGGGCGGCGAGCCCACCGTCGTCCCGAACGCGGAGGGCGGGCGGACGACGCCCTCGGTCGTCGGCTTCACGAAGGACGGCCAGCGGCTCGTCGGGGCGCCCGCCCGACGCCAGCAGGTCACGAACCCGGTGAACACCGTCTTCTCGGTCAAGCGCTTCATGGGACGCAAGTTCGACGAGGTGTCCGAGGAGATGACCATCGTGCCGTACAAGGTCGTCAAGGGCCCGAACGACGACGTCCGGATCGACGCGGGCGGCAAGGAGTACGCGCCGCCCGAGATCAGCGCGATGATCCTGCAGAAGCTGAAGGCGGACGCCGAGGCGTACCTCGGCGAGCCGGTCACCGACGCGGTGATCACGGTGCCCGCCTACTTCAACAACGCCCAGCGCGAGGCGACGAAGGACGCCGGCAAGATCGCCGGCCTGAACGTCCTCCGCATCATCAACGAGCCGACGGCGGCGGCGCTCGCCTACGGCCTCGACAAGGAGGGCGCCGACCAGACGATCCTCGTCTTCGACCTCGGCGGCGGCACGTTCGACGTGTCGGTGCTCGAGCTCGGCGAGGGCGTCTTCGAGGTCAAGGCCACGAACGGCGACAACCACCTCGGCGGCGACAACTTCGACAAGGCCGTCGTCGACTGGATGATCGCCGAGTTCAAGCGCGATCAGGGCATCGACCTCGGCGCCGACCCGATGGCGCTGCAGCGGCTCTACGAGGCCGCCGAGAAGGCGAAGATCGAGCTCTCATCGACGATGACGACGCAGATCAACCTGCCGTTCATCACGGCGACGCAGGAGGGGCCGAAGCACCTCGACCTGCAGCTGACGCGTGCCAAGCTCGAGGAGCTCACGCACGCGCTGCTCGAGCGCACCGTCGCGCCGACCAAGCAGGCGCTCGCCGACGCCGGGCTCGACGCGTCGGGGATCGACCACGTCGTGCTCGTCGGCGGCATGACCCGCATGCCGGCGGTGCAGGCCAAGGTCAAGGAGCTCATCGGAAAGGACCCGCACAAGGGCGTGAACCCGGACGAGGTCGTCGCCGTCGGCGCGGCCATCCAGGGCGGTGTGCTGAAGGGCGAGGTCAAGGACGTGCTCCTGCTCGACGTCACTCCGCTCTCGCTCGGCATCGAGACGAAGGGCGGCGTCATGACGCGCCTGATCGAGCGCAACACCACGATCCCGACGCGCAAGGCGGAGGTCTTCTCGACCGCCGAGGACAACCAGCCGTCCGTGCTCGTGCACGTGCTGCAGGGCGAGTCCGAGATGGCCGTCTACAACAAGACGCTCGGCAAGTTCGAGCTCGTCGGCATCCCGCCGGCGCCCCGCGGCACCCCGCAGATCGAGGTGTCGTTCGACATCGACGCGAACGGGATCATCCACGTCTCGGCGAAGGATCTCGGAACCGGGAACGAGCAGCAGATCCGGATCGAGGGCGGCTCGGGCCTGAAGCAGGACGAGATCGACCGGATGATCAAGGAGGCCGAGCAGCACGCGGGCGAGGCGCACCGGCTCCGCGAGCTGGCCGACACCCGCAACAACGCCGAGGGGCTCGCCTACCAGATCGAGAAGTCGCTCGCCGACAACCGCGAGAAGCTCGACTCCGGCCTCGCCTCGACGGTCGAGGGGCGGATCATGGAGCTCCGCGGCGTGCTCGAGTCGGGCGACGTCGCAGAGATCAAGGCGAAGACCGACGCGCTGCAGGAGTCGTGGACGGAGGCCGCCCAGGCGCTCTACGCGCAGGCGACGGCGTCGCAGCCCACGGGCAACGGCGGCGACGGCTCGGCGCACTCCGACGACGAGGTCGTCGAGGACGCCGAGTACGAGGTGGTCGACGAGTGAACGACGAGGCTCGCGAGGCCAAGCAGGTGGAGGAGGAGGCGGCGGCCGAGGAGGCCGCCGCCGATCCTCTCGCTGTCCTGAGCGCCGAGCGCGACGAGTACCTCGACGCCCTGAAGCGCCTCAAGGCCGAGTTCGACAACTACCGCAAGCGGGTGGCGCGCGAGCAGGGAGAGCTGACCGCGCGTGCGAACGAGCGGCTGATCTCGGAGCTCCTGCCGGTGCTCGACGACCTCGAGCGCGCGCTCGAGGCCGCCTCGGCCCACGAGGAGGCGAAGCTCGAGGAGGGCGTCGCGCTGGTGCACCGCTCGCTCGCCGACCTCCTCGCGCGTCAGGGCCTCGGAGAGATCGAGACCGACGGCAAGTTCGACCCGCATACGCAGGAGGCGCTGCTCTCGCAGCCGTCCGAGCAGGAGGAGGGGACGATCGTCTCCGTGCTGCAGAAGGGCTACCTGCTCGGGGACCGCGTGCTGCGGCCCGCGCGGGTCATCGTCTCGGCGGGCCTGGGCGGAGGTGAAGATCGAGCGTGAGCGCGAGCCCGTACGAGACGCTGGGCGTTCCGAAGAACGCCTCGCAGGGCGAGATCAAGAAGGCGTACCGCAAGCTCGTGCGCGAGGTGCACCCCGACCGGAACCCCGGCAACGAGGAGCGCTTCAAGGACGTGCAGGCGGCGTACGACCTGCTCTCCGATCCGGAGAAGCGCAAGGCCTACGACACGTTCGGCTCGGCGAACGGCCGGCCCGGCGGCGGCTTCTCGCCCGGCGGCACGACCTTCGACTTCAGCGAGTTCGACCTCGGCGACATCTTCGGCGGGCTCTTCAACCGCGGCGGGCGCGGCGGCGCGCAGCAGGCGCAGCGCGGCCGGCGGGGCAACGACGTCGAGGTCGAGGTGCGGATCAACTTCGAGGACGCCCTTCGCGGCGCCGACGTGACCGTGCCCGTGCAGCTCGAGCTCGCGTGCCACAGCTGCCACGGGACGGGCGCGGCGCCGGGGACGGCGCCGGTGACGTGCCCGGAGTGCAACGGAAGCGGCGTCGTCGCGACCTCGCAGGGTCTCTTCGCGCTGCAGCAGCCGTGCCCCCGGTGCCGCGGCATGGGCTCGATCGTCGAGACGCCGTGCCCGACCTGCCGCGGCAGCGGTCGCGAACGCCGGACGAAGCGCTACAAGGTCAAGATTCCCGCCGGCGCACGCGACGGGACGCGGATCAAGCTGAAGGGCAAGGGAGAGGCCGGGTTCGGCGGTGCGCCTGCGGGCGACCTGTACGTCGTCACGCGTGTCGAGGAGTCGAGTACGTACGAGCGCCGCGGCGACGACCTGATCGTGTCGGTGCCGGTGAGCTTTGCGACGGCCGCGCTCGGCGGGACGGTCGAGGCGCCGACACCCGACGGTGCCGTCTCGCTGAAGGTGCCTGCGGGCAGCGAGGACGGGAAGCTGCTGCGGATCAAGGGCCGCGGCGCCCCGCACATGAAGGGCGACGGCCGCGGCGACCTGCTCGCACGGCTCCGCATCCAGGTGCCGAAGCGCATGTCGAAGAAGCAGCGCGAGCTCCTCGAGCAGCTCCAGAAGGCAGGTGGCTGATGAACGACCACGATCACCCTCGCTACATGATCTCGGTCGCCGCTGAGCTCGTCGGCATGCACCCGCAGACGCTGCGCATCTACGAGCAGAAAGGGCTCGTGCGCCCACAGCGAACGGCGGGCAACACGCGCCTCTACTCGGACGCGGATGTCGAGCGGCTGCGGCTGATCCAGCGGCTCACCTCCGACCTGGGGCTGAACCTCGCCGGGGTCGAGCGCGTGCTGCACATGGAGGACGAGCTGCAGCGGATGCAGCGGCGCCTCGCGCGCATGGAGGAGGAGATGCGTCGCGCGCTCGACGAGGTGCACCGCTTCTACCGGCGCGACCTCGTCCTCTACCGGCCGGCGCAGCCTCCGGTGCAGACCAGGCGTTGACGTCTTCGGGCGAGCGCCGAGGCGAGTCCCGCCCCGGCCGGGCATTCGACACACGAACGCGACACGACCGACATGAACCGAGTGGACACGGAACACCGAAAAGCGACGATTCGAACGCGTCGCGGTCCCACCCCCGGTGCCAGGCACCGACGCGGGGACGCGACACGAACGACAAGGACTGAAGGGACATGGATTTCAACAAGCTGACGATTCGAAGCCAGGAGGCGGTCGCCGAGGCCCAGGAGCTCGCGCGCCGCCGCGGCAATCCCGAGGTGACCCCCGAGCACCTGCTGATGGCGCTCCTCGACCAGGAGCTCTTCTCCGGCTGGCAGGGCCTGCGGCCCGAGGCGGAGCGCCGGCTCGAGGCGCTCCCCGCGGTGCAGGGCGGCCGCCAGCAGCCGAACGTCTCGGCCGCGTTCTCGCGTGTGCTCGACGCCGCCGACGAGGAACGGCGCTCACTCGAGGACGACTACGTCTCCACCGAGCATCTGTTCCTCGCGCTCGGCCCGGCGCCGCGGGAGGAGATCCTCGCGTGGATCAAGGACGTGCGTGGCGGGCAGCGCGTCACGTCGCAGGACCCCGAGGGGAGCTACCAGGCGCTCTCGAAGTTCGGGCGCGACCTGACCGACGCCGCCGAGGCGGGAAAGCTCGACCCGGTGATCGGCCGCGACGAGGAGATCCGCCGCGTGATCCAGATCCTCAGCCGCCGCACGAAGAACAATCCGGTGCTGATCGGCGAGCCCGGCGTCGGGAAGACGGCCATCGCCGAGGGGCTCGCGCAGCGGATCGTCGCGGGCGACGTCCCCGAGGGGCTGAAGGACCGGCGCGTCTGGGCGCTCGACATCGGCGCGCTCCTCGCGGGCTCGAAGTACCGCGGCGAGTTCGAGGAGCGGCTCAAGGCGGTGCTGACCGAGATCAAGACGTCCGAGGGGCGCATCGTGCTGTTCATCGACGAGCTGCACACGATCGTCGGCGCCGGCGCCGCCGAAGGGGCGGTGGACGCGGCGAACCTGCTGAAGCCGATGCTGGCCCGCGGCGAGCTGCGCTGCATCGGCGCGACGACGCTCGACGAGTACCGGAAGCACATCGAGAAGGACGCCGCCCTCGAGCGGCGCTTTGCCCCCGTCTTCGTCGGCGAGCCGACCGTCCCCGACACGATCGCGATCCTGCGCGGCCTGAAGGAGCGCTACGAGGCACACCACGGCGTGCGCATCCGCGATGCGGCGCTCGTGGCGGCCGCCGTGCTCGGCCATCGCTACATCGCCGACCGCTTCCTGCCCGACAAGGCGATCGATCTCGTCGACGAGGCGGCGTCGCGCCTGCGGATGGAGATCGACTCGAGCCCGGTCGAGCTCGACGAGGCGAACCGTCGCGTCATGCAGCTCGAGATCGAGCTCGCGGCGATGGCGAAGGAGAACGCCGAGGTGCGCGAGCCGGTCGAGCGGGCGCTCGCCGAGGCGAAGGAAGAGCGTGACGGTCTCGCCGCGCGCTGGGCGAAGGAGAAGGAGGCGCTCGAGCGCGTCAAGGACGCGACCCGCCGCATCGACGAGCTGCGCATGGAGGCGGAGCGCGCCGAGCGGGAGGCGAACCTGCAGCGTGTCGCCGAGATCCGCTACGGCGAGCTGCCCGCGCTCGAGAAGGAGCTCGCCGAGCGCGACGGGTCGGTCGCGAACGCGATGGTGAAGGAGGAGGTCGACGAGGATGACATCGCCGCCGTCGTCGCCCGCTGGACGGGCATTCCGGTCGACCGCCTGCTCGAGGGTGAGACCGAGAAGCTGATCCACATGGAGGAGCGGCTGCACCGGCGGGTCGTCGGCCAGGGCGAGGCAGTCGCCGCCGTCGCGAACGCGCTGCGGCGCGCGCGCACCGGCCTGCAGGACCCGGACCGGCCGATCGGCTCGTTCGTGTTCCTCGGCCCGACGGGCGTCGGCAAGACCGAGCTCGCGCGGGCGCTCGCCGAGTTCATGTTCGACGACGAGCACGCGATGGTGCGGCTCGACATGTCGGAGTATCAGGAGCGCCACACGGTCGCCCGCCTCATCGGCGCGCCGCCCGGCTACGTCGGCTACGACGAGGGAGGCCAGCTCACGGAGGCGGTGCGGCGGCGCCCGTACTGCGTGCTCCTGCTCGACGAGATCGAGAAGGCACACGCCGAGGTCTTCGACGTGCTGCTCCAGGTGCTCGACGACGGCCGTCTGACCGACGGCCAGGGCCGCACGGTCGACTTCCGGAACGCCGTGCTGATCATGACCTCGAACATCCGCAGCGCCGAGGCGATGCGCGACCACTTCCGCCCCGAGTTCCTGAACCGGATCGACGAGATCGTCGTCTTCGACGCGCTCTCACGCGACGAGCTGGCCGAGATCGTCGAGCTGCAGCTCGAGCGGCTGCGCACGCGCCTGGCCGAGCGCGGGCTGACGCTCGAGCTGACCGATGCCGCAAAGGCGGCGCTGGCCGAGGCAGGCTGGGATCCGGCATACGGCGCCCGCCCGCTGAAGCGCGCCGTGCAGCGGCTGCTCGAGAATCCGCTCGCCCTGCGTCTGCTCGAAGGCGACTTCGGCGACGGCGACACCATCCGCGTCGACGCGCAGGGCGCCGAGCTGACGTTCGAGCGGGCGGAGCAGGCGGTAGCCTCCGTCTGAGATGAGCACAGCCGCGACGATGACCGCCGATGCGCTGCGGGCACGGCTCGACGAGGTCCGGGCGACTCCCGCCGACGAGGGGACGCTCGAGCTGATCGTCCGCCGCCCCGGCGTCGGCGAGCGAGAGGTGCTCGACGAGGGTGTGCTCGACCTCGAGGAGGGCCTCGTCGGCGACCGGTGGAGCCGCCACGGTCGGAACCCGAATCCGAAGTCGCAGGTGAGCGTGATGAGCGCTCGCGCCGCAGCGCTGATCGCGGGCGATCGCGCGCGCTGGCCGCTCGCCGGCGATCAGCTCTTCGTCGACCTCGACCTCGGCCCGGCGAACCTGCCGGCGGGGACGCGTCTCGCGATCGGCGAGGCGATCATCGAGGTGACCGATCTTCCGCACCTCGGCTGCGGCAAGTTCAGCGAGCGCTTTGGCGAGGAGGCGCGCGAGTTCGTCAACACGCCCGACGGCGTCGCGCTGAACCTGCGGGGCATCAACACGCGAGTCGTTCGAGGCGGCACCATCCGCCGCGGCGACGCGGTGCGCAAGCTCGTCTGAGCACGCGGCGGAGCCGGGCCCCCGGGGCTCCGAGGTGTCGGGCGTCGTGCCCGTTATGGTCGCACCGTGGGAGACCGCCTTCGTCCGCTGTGGGACTTCGACGACCTCGACGGGAGCGAGAAGCGTCTCCGCGCGCAGCTCGAAGAGGAGACGACGGATCCGGGGCGCGCCGAGGTGCTGACCCAGCTGGCCCGGGTGGAGGGTCTGCGCGACCGCTTCGAAGAGTGCGACGCGCTGCTCGACCAGGCGGAGACGCTCGGCGGGGCCGAGGCGCGGGTGCTTCTCGAGCGCGGGCGGCGAGAGCGATCGTCGGGGCGGCCCGGGGCCGGCTCCGCGGAGTTCGAGCGGGCATTCGAGCGGGCCCGGTCGAACGGCGAGGACGTGCTCGCGGTCGATGCGGCTCACATGCTCGCGATCGTCGGCGACGGCGAGGCGTGGACAGCGCGCGGGGTCGAGATCGCCGCGTCGTCGGACGATCCCGGCGTTCGCTACTGGCTCGGCCCGCTGTACAACAACATCGGCTGGGCGCGATACGAGAACGGCGACGCGGCCGGCGCACTGGAGGCGTTCGAGCTTGCGCTGGCCTCCCGCGAACGCGACGACCCGCGCCCGTACCCCCGCGAGATCGGGCGCTACGCGATCGGCAAGGCGCTGCGCGCGCTCGGGCGCGCCGACGAGTCGGTGGCGGCGCTCGAGCAGTGCGTTGCCTGGGCGGACGAGGCAGGCGTGGAGGACGGGCACTTCCACGAGGAGCTCGCGGAGGGTTACGCCGCGCTCGGCCGTCTCGACGACGCCCGCGCTCAGGCCCGCCGCGCGCTCGAGCTCGCAGCCGACGACGATCCCGCACGCCTCGCGCGCCTCCGCGAGCTGGCGGCCGAGCCGGTCTGACCCCGACGCTCGATTTCAGGTCACGACCTTGCGCATCACGCAGTTCCTCATGCCCTTCGGGCGGACGTAGTCGAAGCCGGCTCGCTCGTACAGGGATCGTGTGCCGTTGTAGAGGACGGACACCTTCTTCCCTTCGGTGTCGTGCGGGTACCCCTCGACGACCCCGCCGCCGGCCCGCGCGATCAGATCCATGGCACCACGAAGGGCGGCTTCCGTCACGCCCCTGCGCCTGTACTTCTTGTCGACGAAGATGCACGTGATCCGCCAGTCGGGCGGCGTGTCGAGCGCGGCCTCGTATTCCTTTCGGTGGTGGATGTTCGGAAGCTCGTCCGGGCTGCCGTACTGGCACCACGCCACCGCCTCCTCACCGTCGAACACGAGCGCCGCGTGCGCGCGGTCCTCCTCGACCAGCTGCTTCTTGAGAGCTCGGTTGCCCTCGGCTGTGAACGTCTTCTCGGCGTGGAAGGTGTGGAACCACGTGCACCAACACCCGCCGAACACCCCGTTGTGCCGCTCGACGAGTCGCGCGAACGCCTCCCACGTGCTCGGATCGAGCGGCTTGACCACGTAGTCCGTCATGGAGTCTCCTCGGTCTCGTGCGGGCAGCCTAGGGCAAGCAACGAGCGGCGGAACCGTAAGCTCGCCCCGTGTCGCGCTTCGACGCAGAGCTCGTGGAATGCCTCGGGACGATCCTCGGCGTGGCGCCGCCGGGTCAGGACGGCGACCTGCTTCTCGGGCTGAGGCACTGGCTCGCGGAGCGCAACCTCGGGCTCGTGCCGGTTGTCGATCCGCAGACCTTCGCGTGGCCGGGGCACTGGATCGCGCGGGTGAGCGGCGGCGACGGCGACCACGCGGTCGTCATGTTCGGCTCGCCCTCGGGCGCGTTCCACGATCCCGCCGGAGCACTCGCGAGCGGCGCTGCGATCGAGGAGGGCTGGGTCGTCGCCCGGCTTGACCTGCACTTGCCGGCGGAGGGCCCCTTCGGGCGGGACGCGGGCGCCGGAGCCGTCGAGGGTCTCCTGGTCGCGCCGGACGCCGAGGAGCCGATGGTCGCGGTCGACGCCGTCGCGGCGGTCGCCGGGCGCGGCCTCGAGGGCGATCGGTACAGCGCCGGTCGCGGGACGTTCGGCGGCGCGGGACGCGGGTACGAGCTGACGCTCGTCGAGGCCGAGGCGCTCGAGGCGGTCGGCCTCTCGTGGGAGGAGGCGCGCCGGAACGTCGTGACGCGGGGCGTCGGGCTGAACGCGCTCGTCGGGCGACGCTTCACGATCGGCCCGGTCGAGTGCGTCGGCCGCAGGCTCGCCGAGCCCTGCGCGCACCTCGAGCGGCTCGCGGGCCGGACGCTCCTCCGTCCGCTCGTCCATCGCGCCGGCCTCCGCGCCGACATCCTGGCCGGCGGGCCGATCGTCCTCGGCGATCGGATCGCTCCATCCGACTGACCGCCACGGACCGGTCCGGCAGGCGGCTCGATCCGGCGGTCGAGCAGCGCTTCGGACATGTCCCGGGCATCAGACGACATCCGGGCGCCCGAAGCCGCACCCTTCGGAGAACTACCACGGGAGTTTCAGGAATCGACCGCGCCCGGTCTGTCGGCGAAGACCGACGAAAGGCGCGGCGCGCTGCGGCATGCTCGTCTCACCCTCCCTGATACCCCGGTCGCCCCGCCTCCCTCCCAGGGGCGACCTCCGCAGGAAGCCGGCGACAGCCGGCTTCCGCGCGTCTCGTCCCGCGCTTGAAGCACGAGCGGGCACTCCGTAGGGTCATTCGACTCGACCGAGGGAGGAACTGCATGCTCTTTCACGTGACCTGGGAGTTCATCGACACGAGCGAGGAGGGGCAGCGGCGCTCCCTCAAGCTCTTCTCGAGCTGGCAGCCGCCGGACGGTGTCGAGTTCAAGGGCTTCTACGGGTTCGCCACCGGCACCGGCGGCATCGCGCTCGTCGAGGCATCGAGCGAGGCCGCG
This sequence comes from uncultured Thermoleophilia bacterium, assembly GCA_963784765.1. Classification (GTDB taxonomy): domain Bacteria; phylum Actinomycetota; class Thermoleophilia; order Gaiellales; family Gaiellaceae; genus PALSA-600. The sequence goes on along the minus strand of CAWASP010000011.1, from coordinate 108,558 downwards.
CTCGCCCGGACGACGTCGCTCTGGACGCCCTGGCTCCGGTTCTCGGCGACGCCGATCCTGCCGATCGAGGAGTCGTCGGCAATCTCCGGCGAGGCGATGCAGCAGCGCGACGCCGCCGGCTGAGCCCTACGACCCGTGCGCATGGAGCCAGCCGAGCAGGGTGGCCCGCACCCGCGCGCGATACGGAGCGACGTCGAGGAGGTCCCAGCCGTGGTAGGTGCCCGGATAGATGACCGCGCGCTTGTCGGTCGAGCCGGCCGCGCGTACGAGCTTGTGCGCGTCGGCGGCGTCGAGGTAGCCGTCGTCGCGTGAGGCGACGACGAGGAGCGGCTGGCGGAGCCGGGGCGCCGCCCCGATGGCATCGAGCTCCGACGTCGGCAGCTGCAGCTCGCCCGAGAGGCTGACGACGCCGGAGATGCCGTGCAGGGCCGGCGCCTCGGCGACGACCGCCGCGCCGCCGAGCGAGGCGCCCATCAGCAGCACGGTCTTCGCGTTCAATGCGTGCGCGGCGTCGACCGCCGCCTGCAGGTCGGGCGCGTAGCGGTGGTAGATCGCAAGCCGCGGCTCGCCCGACGGCGGGTAGCCGCGCAGGTCGATCGCGACCGTGCGAAGACCGGCGCCGGAGAACCGGCGCATCGTCGGCAGCCAGCCGCAGAGGCCCGCGCCGCCCGACTCGTGCACCAGCACGACGGCTGTCGTGCCGTTGCCCGCGGAGGCGGCGTAGAGGCGGACGCCGTCGCTCGTGCGCAGCCAGAACGTCGAGCTCGTGAGGCCGCGCGGCACCGAGCCGCATGTCGCCGCGAGCGGCGTCGCCCGGGGAAACGACGGCGCCGAGCTGCCGCCGCAGCCGCCGAGCAGCGCCGCCGCGACCAGGATCGGTACGAGCCCGCGCATCCGGCGAGTGTAGGTGCCCGGCGGTGTTCTGCGGTCGCCGCCGGGCACCCGGGGGAGAGAGGGTTACGCGAGCTGCTTGACAGGCTTGCTCAGGACGATGAAGGGCGCGAGGGTCGCGTCGACGCAGCCGTTCGACGCGAGCTTCGGCGTGCCCGGCTTCTGGGCGCAGCCGCCGCCCTGCGTGATGTCGCGGTAGCTCGTCTCGGCCTTCGCGCGCAGCCAGTGCGTGCCCGGCGAGACCCGCAGCGTGGCGGTGTAGGTGCCGTCGGCCTTCGTGCGAACGACTGCGTTCGCCCGGTTCAACCGGATCCGCTTCTGGTGGCCGACGAAGACCTGGACGCGCACGTTCCCGAGCGGCTGCCCCGCGGCCGTGACCTTCCCCGCGACGGTGACGACCCGCGAGCCCGGGGCCCGGGTCGGAACGGCGGTCACCTGCGGGCTGAGCGGCACCGCCGAGGTGACCGAGACGCCGCGATCGGCGGCGATCGACTTGCCCGAGCTCGCGAGCGGCTCGTAGACCGCGCGCCAGAAGTACATGCCTCGGCGCGCCGGGTTGACGAGCATCCTCACGAGCGAGAGGTCCACCGCGTCCACCGTCAGATGCAGGTTCGGAGCCGCGAACGCGCACCACTGCAGCTCGTACGACGCCCACGGTGCGTCCTGCGGATCGGCTGTGGCGGTCGAGTCGACGTACACCGGGAAGCTGACTGACGCCGCGCCTCCGGTCTGCTTCGCCGTTGCGAGCCACACGCCCGTGTGCGTCGACCTGGACGTGCAGTTCGCGAAGTCCTTCTTCACGGGATTCGCGAACCCCGTGTACCGCGCGGGATCGGCGGCCGTCAGCGTGCCCGTCATGGTCACGTGCGTGCCGTCGCTCCTCGTCGCGAAGACCGTCACCTTCCCGACCTTGTTGCCGATCTTGCCGACACCACCGGGCGCCCGGTAGCCGGCGGGAACGTAGACCGTCGTGCGATAGGTGTTCGCAGGCTGAATCGTGTTGATCGTGACCCCGGCGGCCGAGTTGACCCGCAGGGCCTTGTTGACGACGATCAGCCGCCCGTGCATGGGAGCTGTGGCGGTCGCCGTCGAGGCGAGTGCGACGAGCGCGAGCAGGGCTCCCGCCGCCGCAACAACTAGATGGTTGATCGGGAAATGCGGTCGGTGCGGGGAGGGCATGCACCAAGCAGTGGGGACGGCTCGACCGGGGGCAAGGCCGGTGGGCCTTGGCGCCGGGCGAGACGGCCGCAATGCGCCGTGTGCAGGCCCCCAGCCGCGACGGCCTCGATTTTCCGATCAACCATCTAGGCGTTTCACCCCCGTCTCCTTTCGTCGTTTCGGTTCGGTCGCTTCCAAGGGGAAACGAGGCCGGCGCGCGAACGGTTACGGCCGGAACCTCGCCGCGCGGCGATGGATACGGTGGAGGCGTGATCCTCGTCGTCGCGGCCACCGAGGTGGAGGCCGCGCGTGTCCCGCCGGGGGCCGCGCGTGTGCTCGTCTGCGGGGTCGGCCCGGTCGAGGCCGCCGTCGCGACTGCGACCGCGCTCGCGGAGGAGCGCCCGGCAGCGCTCCTGCAGATCGGGATCGCGGGCGCGCAGACGCTGCCGCACGGGTCGATCGCGCTCGGCTCGGAGGCGGTCTACTGCGACGTGCTCGACCCGCTCGCGCGCATCCCGCGAGTCGAGCGCGTCGAGCCGGACGCCGGCCTGCTCGCCGCCGCGCGCCGCGCCCTTCCGGCCGCGCACGTGCTGCCGATCGGGACGACGGGCCGCGTCGGCGGCGGCACCGTCTGCGAGGTCGAGGCGATGGAGGGCTTCGGGGTGCTACGGGCGGCGAGGCTCGCCTCGGTGCCGGCGCTCGAGGTGCGTGCGATCTCCAACGCCGTCGCGGAGCTCGACCGCGACCGCTGGCGCATCGACGACGCGCTGGCCGCGCTCGAGGAGGCGCTGCACCGGCTGCTCGAGGAGGTCGTCCGTGCCTGAGCTGCCCGCGCCGCTCCCGCCGGCCACCCGCACGGTCGGCCAGCTCGTCGCCGAGTCGATCCGCTTCTACGGCGCCCGCTTCTGGGCGGTCCTGCCTCTCGGCCTCCCGCTTGCGCTGTGTGACCAGGCGTCGGTGCACCGGACGGCCGGCGCGCAGATGGTCGTCTACTGGCTGGCCACGCCGCTCTATGTCGCCGGCTACGTCTGGGCGCTGCGGGTCGTTCACGACCGCCGGCCGACCGTGACTGCCGCCGGGGTCGCGACGCTGCTCTACCTCCCGTTTCCCGCGCTGCGAGCGCTGTACATCCTCCCCGGGATCGCATGGTTCGCGTTCATCGGGCTCGCCGTGCCGGCCGCGATGATCGAGGGCCGGCGCTTCCGGGACGCCCTCGTACGGGGCCGCCGGCTCGGCGCGGCCGACTACGGCCACGCCCTCGGCTCGCTCGCCGCGCTGGTGCTCGTCGTCGGCGTCGCCGGCAACACGCTGTCGGCGCTGCTCCACACCCAGGGGGACAACGGCCAGCGGGTCGCGGTGTTCCTGTCCGATCTCGTCCTCTCGCCGCTTCTCTTCGTCGGCGGCGCCTTGCTCTATGCCGATCAGGCGGCGAGGGTAGGGTCACGGAGTCCACACCGAAGGAGCCGACGCGATGCCGATCTTCATCCTCCTGTCGACGCTGACGCAGCAGGGCGTCCAGACCCTCAAGTCGAATCCTGAGCGCCTGCGCCGCGTGAACGAGGACGTCGAGGAGCTCGGATGCAAGGTGCTGCACCAGTGGGCGACCCTGGGCGAGTTCGACTTCGTGAACGTCGTCGAGGCTCCCGACATCGCCACCGTCGCCAGGGTCTCGGTCGCGCTCGGCGCACGCGGCTCGACGCGCATCGAGACGCTCCCGGCGCTCGAGGTCGAGGACTTCCTGCGGACGCTCGAGTAGGGCTTAGGTCGTCCAAAAGGACAGTTGTGGCGGCGCAGTTGGCCGTGTAGAAGACAGGGTGTAGTGCGCGACCCGCGAATCGACGAGTACGCGCGGCTCCTGGTCGAACGCTCGGTGCCGGTGCAACCGGGCTGGCAGGTGCTCGTGCGTGGCAACCACCTCGCGCGGCCGCTCGTCGAGGCGGTCACCGAGCAGATCGCCAGGATCGGCGCGTATCCGATCCTGCAGCTGAGCTTCGAGCTCGTCAGCGGCCCGTTCACGCGTGAGGCGCCGCTCGAGCTGCTCCGCGTCGCCGCGCCGCTCCAGCAGCGGCTGTGGACGGAGTGCGACGGGATCATCTCGATCTGGAGCCCGGAGGACGCACGAGAAGGGGCCGACCTGCCGGAGGAGCGGCTGCAGGCGCTGCGGGAGTCGTCGGCGCCGATGCGCGAGCGCACGATGGCGATGAGCGTGCCGTGGGTCGTCGCCGAGTACCCGGTCCAGTCGATGGCCGACGAGGCCGGGATGACCCTCGAGGAGTACGAGGCGTTCATCTACGGGGCGGTGCTCCGCGACTGGGATGCGGAGGGCGAGCGGATGCGCCGGATCGCCGACGTCTTCGACGCGGCCGACGAGGTGCGCGTGATCGGCGCCGGCACGGATCTGACGCTGTCACTGGCCAACAGGTCCGGATCGGTCGACGACGGGCACGTCAACATGCCGGGCGGCGAGGTCTTCTACTCGCCCGTCGAGGACTCGGCGCAGGGAGTGATCGAGTTCTGCGAGTTCCCGGCCGTCTACTACGGCACGGAGGTCGCCGGTGCGCGGCTCGTGTTCGAAAGCGGGCGCGTCGTGGACGCGGCCGCCTCGACGAACGAGGACTTCCTGATCTCGACGCTCGACACCGACCACGGCGCACGCCACCTCGGCGAGCTCGGCATCGGCTGCAACCCGGGCATCCAGCGCTTCATGAAGAACGTCGGCTTCGACGAGAAGATCGACGGCACGATCCACCTCGCGCTCGGGAACTCCTACACGTTCACCGGCGGGCGGAACCGCAGCGCGATCCACTGGGACATCGTCAAGGACCTCCGCGGCGAGGGCCGCATCTACGTCGACGGGCGGCTCGTGCAGGAGAACGGCCGCTGGCTGCTCGACGCGCCGGGCTAGAGTCTCCGCATGGCGTCCGTCCGCGTTCTCTACTGCCCGGTCTGACACGGCTACGACGAGCGGGCCGCGAGTCTCGTGGCCGAGCTGAACGGCCTCGGGCATGCGGCCGAGATGGTGGAGGGCGAGAAGAGCCAGTTCGACGTCGTCGCGGGCGGCGAGACCGTCTTCTCGAAGCAGCGCGAGGGGCGCTTCCCCGAGCTCGCCGACGTGACCGCGCGGCTCTAGATGGTTGATCGGGAAATGCGGTCGGTGCGGGGAGGGCATGCACCAAGCAGTGGGGACGGCTCGACCGGGGGCAAGGCCGGTGGGCCTTGGCGCCGGGCGAGAGGGCCGCAATGCGCCGTGTGCAGGCCCCCAGCCGCGACGGCCTCGATTTTCCGATCAACCATCTAGCTCTCTGCGAGCGCGACGGCGACCTCGCCGGCGAGCCGTGCGTTCCCGATGACGAGGTCGCGGTTGGCGGCCAGCGTCCGGCCGCCGCTCTCGCGGTGGAGGTAGGAGAGGACGAACGGCGTCACCGCGGGGCCGTGCACGCCGGCGGACGCCGCGGCGGCGAGCGCCTCCTCGATCAGCGGCTCGACGTCGTCGAGGCTCTCGTCCGGCGGCCGGGCGAGCAGCACGCCGCCGCCGCCGAGCTGCCAGTGCGCTGCGGCGATCCGGGCGGCCTCCGCCGCCGACTCGACGCGCGCCGACACGGGCGGCCCGCCGCGGGCCGCGTAGAAGAGCGGCAGCTCGCCCGTGCGGTAGCCGAGCACGGGAACGCCGTGCGTCTCGAGGAGCTCGGCGGTGGCGGGCACGTCGAGCAGGGACTTGACGCCTGACGAGACGACGAGCGCCTGCGCGCGGGCGAGCGCCTCCAGGTCGGCCGAGACGTCCGGCGGCGACGGCCAGCCGCGGTGCACGCCGCCGAGGCCGCCGGTCGCGAGCACCCGGATGCCCGCGGCGGCCGCCGCTGCGAGCGTGCCGCCGACCGTGGTCGCCCCGACCGTGCCCTGCACGGCCGCGGCGGCGAGGTCGCGCGGCCCCGCCTTGGCCGCGCTCTGGTCGAAGCGGCGCAGCTCCTGCATCGTCAGCCCGACGACGACCTCCCGGTCGAGCACGCCGATCGTCGCCGGGACGGCGCCGGCCTCGCGCACTGCCTGCTCGGCGGCGAGGCCGACCTCGACGCCCTCGCCCGGCGGGAAGCCGTGCGCCACGAGCGTCGTCTCGAGCGCGACGACGGCGTCCGCGTTGCGCACCTCCGGGGCGACGCGGATCACGGCATCGCCCCCGCCCGCGCGCAGCACCGTGCGGCCGTCTCCACCGCGAGCTCCGGCCCGCCGACGAGGAACCCCGCGGCGAGCGCGTCGCCGGCCCCGGTCGTGTCGACCACCTGCGTCTCGACGGCCGGGTAGTCGCGGCCGCCGACGGTCAGGCCGCGCGCGCCGCGTTTCAGCACCCAGGCCGTGTCGAGCAGGCCCGCCGCCTCCTGCTCGCGCTCGGTCGCGAAGGTGACGTCCGGGGCGAGGTCGCGCGCGCGGGCCCGGAACGCGTCGTCCGGGAGGGTGGACGACGACACGTCGAGCGACACTCGCGCACCGCGGGCGCGCGCGAGCCGGGCCGCCTCGAGCGCGGCTCCGGCGATCGGGTCCCGGAGAAGCGCATATCCCGACACGTGGAGCACGTCGCAATCGAACCACGCCGCGTCGAGATCCCGCGCCGCGAGCTCCGGCGCCCCGCCGCGGTCGGAGGCCATCGTGCGGTCGCCTGCCGCCGCGATCGACACGACGACGCCGGTGCGGCCGGCGACCGGCCCTGCGACGTCGACGCCCCGGCCGCGCAGGTCGCGGGCAAGGAGCTCGCCCGCCGCGTCCGCTCCGATCCGGCCGACGAACCGCGCGTCGGCGCCGAGCGCCGCCGCCCAGGCGGCCACGTTCGCCGCCTGGCCGCCGGCGCCGGTCGTCGTCACGGCAGGCCGGTCGTCGCCGGGCGCGAGCGGGTCATCGAGTCGCACGATGACGTCGAGAAGCAGATCGCCGAGCGTGGTCAGCCGCACGAGTACGATCGTCGCATGGACGACGCCCGGCGTCGCAGCAGGCTTCGCTCGTTCGCGATCGGCGGCCTGGTCGGGGCGGCCGGTGCGCTCGCGACCGCCCGTCGTGCGTCGCGCGGGCGCTCGGGTCGCGACCGCCCGGCCGGGCTCGCCGCGTTCGAGGATGCCCCGTGCTTCCTCGAAGCGGTCAGCGAGGAGGCACAGCGCTACCGGGAGGGCGAGCCGCCCGCCGGCGCCACGTAGCCGGGCGGGGCCGCCCCCGGGGCCGGCCGGTCGCGGCCCGGACGGAGCTCGGTCAGCACCGACACCGCCACGACGACCGCGGCGAGAACGAGCGCCTCCGCGCGCAGCGGGCGCCGCAGACGGCGGAAGGCCGAGCGCAGGAGCCGCCGGTTGACGAAGCCGAGCGCGAGGAGGCCGGCGAAGAGGGCGGACTTCACGGCGAGGGCCCTGCCGTAGGACGTCGACCAGACCTGGGAGACGGCGGAGAGCTCGGTGAGCGCGCGGGCGAGCCCGCTCGCGGCGAGCAGCGGCACGACGGCGAGCGCGGCGGCCGAGAAGCGGCGGGCGACGGCAAGCCGCACCTCCTCGAGCTGCGTCGCCCGCGGAACGACGTAGGCGAGCCCGAGCAGGCCGCCCAGCCACGTGCCGGCCGCCGCGACGTGGAGCAGGTCGGCGGGCACCGAGAGCGCGTGCCGCTGGTTCGGGTCGAGGGCGTGACCGGCGAGCGTGGGCGCGGCAAGGAGCGCGAGCCCTGCCGATCCGGCCACCGCCAGCAGGCGAGGCGCGGCCGGGGCGAGTGCGGCGGACGCGCCGCCGGCGAGCGAGAGGCCGAGCGCCGCCTCGACCACGTGCACGTAGCGGGTGCCCGGTGCCGCCGTGTGCACGATGCCGCTGCCGCCGACGAACACCGCCAGCAGTGCGAAGAAGAGGAGCTGGGCGAGCGGCCTGCGCAGACCCGGCCCGAGCAGGCGCCGCACGAGGAGGCCGAAGACCGCCGCCCCGCCCGCCGTCAGGAGCCCGAGGTAGTAGAGCGTTCGGAGGATCAGGTCGCTCCAGGTGAGCGGCACCGTTGCCCCGAGGATCGAGTGCGGCGGCGGGGTCGAGGCGCCGACTGCGAACGCCAGCACGCCGCGTTCGAGATGCCCGTCGTCCGAGACGATGCTCCAGCGGACGCTGTAGTCGGCATCGCCGAGACCCGGCTCGAGCGGCAGCGTCAACGTCCGCCCCTCCGTCCGCGGAGGCCCCGCCAGCACGGAGCGACCGGTGGCGTTCTCGACCACGGCGTTCCCGGAGCCGACGCGCACCGTGTCGTCGAACCGGACGACGATCGCCCGTGGCGCGTGGGCGAGGCGCGCACCGTCGGCGGGGTGCGTCGCGAGCAGGTTGGCGTGGGCGAGCGCGCTCGCAGGCGCGGCGAGCGCCACGCAGACGACGGCGAGGACGGCGGCGGCTCTCACGATCCGCCCGACGGTAGCTGCGCGAGCCCGCTGGTAGCCTTGCCGCTCCCATGCCGATCTACGAGTACAAGTGCCCCAACGGGCATCTGTTCGAGGTCATCCACGGCATGACCGAGCCCGGGCCTGCGGCCTGCGAGGTGTGCGGCGAGGGGCCGCTCCAGCGCGTGCTCCACCCGGTTGCGGTGCACTACAAGGGGTCGGGGTTCTACAGCACCGACTACGGCCGGAAGAAGAAGACTGCGCCGAAGGAAGGCGGCTCCGGCTCCTCCGACGGTTCCGGCTCCTCCGACGGGTCGAGCTCCTCGTCGGACAGCTCCTCCGGCACGGGCGAGAAGAAGAAGGCCGCCGAGGCCTGACGATCGCCGCTACCAGGGGCGGCGGAGACCGCGCCTGCCGGTGAGCGACTCGAGCAGGAGGAGCAGCGCGACGGCGCCGACGACGGCGAGCAGGAACGGGCCGATGTGCCAGCCGAAGCGCACCTTGTGACCCAGCACGACGTCGCCGACGAGACCGCCGAGGAACGCGCCGAGAACGCCGACCGCGACCGTCGGCAGGCAGCCGATCGCCTGGCGGCCGGGAGTCAGCGCCCGCGCGACGAGGCCGGCGGCGAGCCCGAAGAGCAGGAATGACACGATCCCCACGGGCGACCGACCCTACTGCAGCGTGTGCCCGACGACGCACCCGGGGCCGAACGGATCGGTCGGCGGCTGCGGCGCGGACTTGCCGAGGAACATGGCGATCGTCGCCGGGTTGTCCTCGCTCGGGCTGCCGTTGCCGCCGCCCCCGAAGTCGCCGCCGAGCCGGCAGTGCACCGACGAGGAGGCGGACGCGCGGAACTTCACCCAGCCGAGCTGCACGAGCTGCCAGGCGGAGAGGTCGGTGGAGAGCGGCTTCACGTACGACGATCCGGAGAAGGGCAGGCGCAGGAACGTCATGGGCGACGCGAGCTTCGCGGTGACGGCGTCGATCACCGACTGCTGACGCGCGCCCCGGGTGATGTCGGTCTCCGCGGGGTTGAGCATGTTCTCGCGGATGCGCGAGTAGATCAGCGCCCGCTCCCCGTTCATGTGCTGCTTGCCCTTCGCGAAGCGCCAGCCCTGCCACTGCTCGCAGCGCGCCTGGGTGGCGTAGGGGCAGTCGAACCGGTTCGAGCGGATCGGCTCCGGGACCGTCACGTCGATACCGCCGATCGCGTCGATCAGGTCCTTGAACGCGCCGAAGTTGACGACCATCACGTGGTTGATGTCGAGCCCGGTGAACTGGCGGATCGTCTTGATCGCGAGCGCGGGGCCGCCGATCTGGAACGCGGCGTTCACCTTCTGCGTCGCCGCGCCCGGGATCGGCACGACGAGGTCGCGGGGGATCGACAGGAAGTACAGGCGATGGTGCGACGGGTCGGTGCGCAGCAGCATGATCGAGTCGGAGTGGAAGTCGCCGGTCCGGCCCGCCGCCGTCGAGTTGTCGGTCCCGAGCATGAGGATCGTCGTCGAGTGGGAGAGCAGCAGGCCGCTCTGGGTCGTGAGCGCCGCCTTGGCGTTCGGGTCGAGGCGCTGGTTCGCGTCCTTGACCCCGCCTGCCACCGAGAAGTAGCCGGCGACGCCCCAGACGACGACGAGCAGCAGGAAGATCGCGATGCCGAGCGCGATCCACCGGCCGAGGTGGCGCTTGCGGCCCGGCGTGCGGGCGCCGGGCCCGCGGTACTCGATCTGCGCTCCGTCGCCGCCAGGGCGGGCCGTGCGCTCCTGCTCGCGTGCGGCCGCCCTGCTGGCGGCGGTGGGGACCTTCCCCTTGACGCGGCCGCCCCGGTAGATGCGATAGGGCTTCTCTTCCCGCGCCATCCGGCGGGTTACGTTACCGACCGTCCATGAACGCGAATCGTGTCATCGGTGTCGATCTCGGCGGGACGAAGGCCCTCGCCGGGATCGTCGACACCGACGGGGCCGTGCACGAGCGTCTCGAGCTGCCGACCGTGACGACCTCGCAGGCTGCGCTGCTCGACGAGCTCGCCGCGCTCGTGGGGCGGCTTCCGCAGGAAGGCGTGCAGGGGGTGGGGTTCGGCATCCCCTCGCGGATCGATCACGAGCGGGGCGTCGCGCTCGGCGCCGTCAACATCCCGATCCGCGACGTCCGCTTCGCCGAGGAGATGCAGACGCGGCTCGGCCTGCCCGTGGCGATGGAGAACGACGCGAGCTGCGCCGCCTTCGCGGAGTTCAAGCTCGGGGCGGGGCGCGGCGTGCGTGACCTCGTCATGCTCACGCTGGGCACCGGCGTGGGGGGCGGTGTCGTGTCGGGCGGGCGGCTGTTCCGGGCGTTCACGGAGCTCGGGCACATCGTGATCGTCGAGGACGGCGAGCCGTGCCAGGGCGCGTGCTCCGGGCGCGGGCACGTCGAGTCGTACTGCTCGGGTCGGGCGGCGGACCGGCTGGCCAAACGGCTTCTCGGCGAGGACGCGACCGCCCATGACCTCGTCGAGTCGCACCACCCGGTGCTCGCGGAGGTCGGCCACCATCTGGGCGTGGCGATCGGCTCGCTCGTCAACGTCTTCGGCTCGACTCGCGTCGTGATCGGTGGGGGATACGGCGTCGCGGCCTTCGACCAGCTGCTGCCGTCGGCGCGGCTCGCCGTGCTCACCGAGGCGCTTGCGCCGTCCGGCCAGGACCTGGAGATCGAACGCGCCGAGCTCGGCTCGGACGCCGGCCTGATCGGCGCCGGCCTGATCGCGTTCGAGGACCTCTTCTAGTGCTCTCGGTCTGCGCGACGCCGATCGGGAACCTCGACGACGTCACCCTGCGCGTGCTCGAAGCGTTGCGCGAGGCTGACCTCGTCCTCGCCGAGGACACGCGCCGCACGCGCATCCTCTGCGACCGGCACGGCATTCACCCGCGGCTCCTCTCGTATCACGAGCACAACGAGGCGGCGCGGGTGGCCGAGCTCGTTCCACGGCTCGCGGCGGGTGAGCGCATGGCGCTCGTCAGCGACGCGGGCATGCCCGGCGTCTCCGACCCCGGGGCGCGCCTCGTCCGTGCGGCGCTCGATGCGGGCGTGGCGGTGACGGTTCTCCCCGGGCCGTCGGCGGTCGAGACCGCCCTCGTGGCGAGCGGGATCGGGGGCACGCGCTACACGTTCGTCGGCTTCCTGCCCCGGCGGGCGGCCGAGCGCGACGCGCTGTGGCGCGCCTCCGCCGCGTGGGAGGCGGTGCTGGTCGGCTTCGAGGCGCCGGGGCGGCTGCCGGCGACGCTGCGGTCGCTGGCGGCGTGCATGCCGGAGCGCGAGGTGGCCGTGTGCCGTGAGCTGACGAAGATGTTCGAGGAGGTCGCCCGCGGCACGGCTGCCGAGCTCGCGGTGCGGTTCGGCGAGGCCCCGAAGGGTGAGATCACCGTCGTCGTCGGCGCCGCCGCGGCCGAGCCCGACCTCGAGCCGGCACGCGTTGCCGTCGCCGAGCTCGTTGCGGCAGGCGCCCCGCGCGGTGTGGCCGCGGAGGTTGTGGCCCGCCTGACGCAGACCTCGCGCAACGACCTCTACCGCTCGACTCTGTGACAACTCTGTAATCTCGTTTGACAACAGCGGTGGCCCGCCCCTACCGTGGACGGCGGTCGTTCGCAAAGCCCAACGCTCGTTCCTCGGAGGTCTCAATGCGCCGTGCTCTCCTGCTCGCGGCTCTTGCCGCGCTGCTTGTCGCCCCTGCCTGCCGCGCCTGGACGTGGCCCGCGTCCGGGCCGGTCCTGGCGCCGTTCGTCTTCGATCCGGATCATCCGTACGACGGCGGCCAGCACCGCGGCATCGACATCGGCGGCGACGCCGGCGCGCCGGTCCTCGCGCCCGCGTCGGGAACCGTCGCCTTCGCGGGCACCGTCCCCGGCTCGGGTCTCGCCCTCACGATCGACACCTCCGACGGCTACGCCGTCACGCTCACGCACCTCGGCACCGCCGCGGTCGACAAGGGCGCGACGGTCGCCGAAGGGGATGTCGTCGGGACGATCGGTCCGACCGGCGACCCCGAGGTCTCCGGGCCCTACGTCCACCTCGGCATCCGCATCGCCTCCGACGCGCAGGGCTACCTGGACCCGCTCTCGCTGCTCCCGGCCCGGCCGGTGCCGCCGCCGGCGCCGGAACCCGCTCCGCAGCCCGCTCCGGCGCCGCCCGCGTCCGCACCCGCGCAGGACGCGCCACAGGCGCCCGCCGCCGCCCCCGAGCCTGGCGATCCGCCGCCGGCGGCGCCCGCCGTCTCTCCGGCGGCGAGCGCGGCTCCCCGGGCGGCGGCACCCGTCCCCGCTGCGAGCACCGTGCCGGCAGCCGCTCCGGCCCCGCCGGTGCACGTCGCGTCGACGCCTGCGCCCGCCGCGGCGAAGCCGGCGGGTGCGCGGTCACAAGCCGGCGGACTGACCCTGCGCGCGGCACCCGCGGCACATCCCGCGCGGCGGGTCGCGCATCCCGCGCCGCGCGTGGCTCATCCGGTGACCCCGGTGCCCGCTCCTGCGGTCGCGCGGCCGGCGAGTACCGTGCGCGCTCCCGCCGTTTCGGTGCCGGCCGCCGCCGGCAAGGCGCCGCGGCCGACGCATTCCTCCGTCGTCCGGACGACAGCCGCGCAGCGGAGCGCGGGGCCGCGTCCGCATCGCGTCCCGACGCACCGTGGCGTGCACCCCCCTCACGTGAGTGCGCCGATCCGCCCGGCCGCGGTGAGGGTTGCGCCACCGGAGGTGGTCGCTGCTGCGCCCGCCGCCGCGGTCCGCCCTGCCCGCCGGCGCCTCGATCCGCCGCGGCCGGCGGGGGCGGCCGGGCAGGGCGGTGCGGGCCGCCTACCCGTGCTGACCGTCGCCGCGGCGCTCCTCGCGGCCATCCTCGCCTCGGGGCTTGCGATCGGCGCTCGTATCATTGTCCGCCGTGAGCCGGTCCCCCAGGAAGATCCTCGTCGCGCCGGCGTGGCCGTACGCGGCGGGTCACCGCCACCTCGGGCATGTGGCGGGCTTCGGCGTGCCGTCGGATGTGTACGCGCGCTACCACCGGCTGCGCGGGGACGACGTGCTCATGGTCAGCGGGACGGACGAGCACGGCACGCCGGTCATGGTCGCCGCCGACCGGGAGGGGAAGCCGTACGCGGAGATCGGGGACTACTACAACGCAGCGTTCCGCGAGGACTTCAGGCGGCTGGGCCTGTCGTACGACTGCTTCTCGAGGACGACCACGCTGAACCACGCCTACGTGACGCGCGACCTGTTCAGGACGCTCTACGAGCACGGCGCGATCGTCGAGAAGCAGCAGCTCGTGTCCTTCTCGCCGTCGGGGCGCACGCTGCCGGACCGCTACATCGAGGGGACGTGCCCGATCTGCGGCTACCCCGAGGCGCGCGGCGACCAGTGTGACAACTGCGGGAACCAGCTCGACCCGACCGACCTGATCGACCCGCGCTCGCGCATCGACGGGTCGGTCCCCGAGTTCCGCGAGACGAACCACCTCTTCCTCGACCTGCCGCGGTTCGCCGATCGGCTCCGCGCCTGGATCGAGGGGCGCGAGGGCTGGCGCCCGAACGTCCGGAACTTCTCGCTGTCGCTCATCGACGAGATCCGCCCGCGCGCGATCACCCGCGACCTCGACTGGGGCATTCGCATCCCGGTTGCCGGCTACGACGAGAACCCCGACAAGCGGATCTACGTCTGGTTCGACGCCGTGATCGGCTACCTCTCGGCGAGCATCGAGTGGGCCGCATCGATCGGCGAACCGGACGCCTGGCGTGAGTGGTGGCAGAACGAGGACGCCCTTCACGCCTACTTCCAGGGGAAGGACAACATCGTCTTCCACACGGTCCTCTGGCCCGCGACGCTGCTCGGTTACGGGCCGGGCGGCGAGGTCGGAGCGGGTACGCCGCTCGAGCTGCCGGACGACGTCTTCGCGACGGAGTACCTGACCATGGAGGGAAAGCAGTTCTCGACCTCGCGGCAGCACTCGATCTACCTGCGCGACTTCCTCGACCGCTACGAGGCCGACCCGCTGCGCTACTACCTCGTTGCCGGGCGGCCCGGAGACGCAGGACGCCGACTTCACCTGGGCGGAGTTCGTGCGGCGCACGAACGACGAGCTGCTCGCGAACTGGGGCAACCTCGTCAACCGCACTCTTACGAACGCCCACCGCAACTTCGGCGCGGTGCCCGAGCCGGGCGTTCTGACCGGCCGCGACGAGGAGGTGCTCGCGGGTGTCGCCTCCGGGTTCGAGACGGTGGGGCAGAGCATCGAGTCGGGCCGGTTCCGGGCGGCGCTCAACGAGGCGATGCGGCTGGCATCCACCGTGAACCAGTACGTCTCCGAGCAGGCGCCCTGGGCGCTCGTCAAGACCGACCGCGCGCGGGCGGCGACTGTCCTCTACGTCGCGCTGCGCGCCGTCGACAGCCTGAAGATCATCTTCACGCCGTTCCTGCCGCACACCTCGCAGCGGCTGCACGAGCTGCTCGGGTACGAGGGCGTGATCGCCGGGCCGCTCGAGTTCCGGGAAATCGTCGAGGACGAGGACCACCGGCACGAGATCCTGACCGGCGACTACTCCACGTGGGTCGGGCGCTGGGAGCCCAGCGAGCTCCCTGCTGGGCAGCCGCTGCAGGAGCCGGAGCCGCTCTTCCGCAAGCTCGACGAGAGCATCGTCGACGACGAGCTGCGGCGCATGCGCGACGAGCAGTGATCGATACGCACGCGCACCTCGGCGACGACGCGTCCGACGTGCTCGCACGGGCACGCGCCGCCGGGGTGGCCCGCGTGATCGACGTCGCGACGACGATCGCCGGCGCGCGCACGACGCTCGAGCGCGCGGAACGAGAGGAGGGTGTGTATGCGTGCCTCGGCGTGCACCCGCACGAGGCGGGCGAGCCGGGCGACCTCGAGGAGCTGCGTGCGCTGCTCGATCATCCGAAGGCCGTCGCCGTGGGGGAGACCGGGCTCGACTACTACCGCGACTACGCCCCGCGCGATGCCCAGCAGCGGCTCTTCGAAGCGGAGCTCCGGCTGGCGCGCGAGACAGGCAAGCCCGTCGTCGTGCACACGCGCGCCGCGGACGACGACACCCGGGAACGGCTCGTCGGGCACGACGGGCCGATCGTCCTGCACTGCTTCTCGTCGCCGCCGCTGCTCGAGTCCGCGCTCGAGCACGGCTGGTACGTCTCGTTCGCCGGGAACGTCACCTACAGGAACGCCTACGACCTGCGGGCGGCGGCACGGCGCGTCCCCGCCGACCGGCTGCTCGCCGAGACGGACAGCCCGTACCTCGCGCCGCAGCCCGTGCGCGGGAAGCGCAACGAGCCCGCCAACGTCGTCCACACCTACGCGTTCCTGTCCGAGCTTCGCGGGGAGGACGTCCGTGACCGGATCGTCGCGAACGCCGAAGCGGTCTTCGGGCTGTGAGCGGCGTCGCGCCCCGGAAGGCGCTCGGGCAGCACTTCCTCGTCGACGAGAATCTGCTCGGCGTCATCGCGCGGCTCGCCGAGCTCGCGCCCGGCGACGTCGTGCTCGAGATCGGGCCGGGTCTCGGCGTGCTGACTCGCTTCCTCGCCGCACGCGTGGCGCACGTCCACGCGATCGAGCTCGACCGGCGCCTCGAGGAGCACCTCACCGGGATCGAGCGGACGACGCTGCACTGGGGCGACGCGCTGCGGCTCGATCTCGCATCGCTCGAGCCGGCCCCCGGAAAGCTGGTCGCGAACCTGCCCTACAACGTCGCGACCCCGATCGTCGCCGAGAGCCTCGCGCTCGAGCACATCGGGCACTGGTGCGTGATGGTCCAGCGCGAGGTCGCCGACCGGTTCTTCGCCCGGCCCGGGACGAAGGCCTACGGCGCGGTTTCCGTGCTCGTGCAGCTCGTGACCGAGCGGACCGGCTTCCACCCGGTCTCGCGCGAGGTGTTTCGCCCGCGACCCAACGTCGAGAGCGCGCTCGTCGCGTTCCGCCGGACCGGCCCGGCCGTCCCACGTGACGTCCGGCGCGTCGTCGAGGCGGGCTTCGGGCACCGCCGCAAGACGCTCGCGAACGCGCTCGCGCTCGGCGGCGTGGCGTCGCGCGAGCGTGCGGTCGAGGCGCTCGCGGCGATCGGCTGCGATGCCGGGGTGCGCGCGGAGGCCCTCGAGCCGTCGCGCTTCGTCGCGCTCGCCGGAGCGCTCCGATGATCGGCCCGGCTCCCGCGAAGATCAACCTTGCCCTCGTCGTCGGGCCCGCCCGGGGCGACGGCCGCCACGAGGTCGTGACCGTGTACCAGCGCATCGACCTCGGCGACCGGATCGAGCTGGAGCCGGCGGCCGAGACGACCGTCTCGGGCTTCGGCGAGGACACGATCGTGCGCCGTGCGCTCGAGCTCCTGGGCGCGCCGCACGGCTGGCGCGTCCGGATCGACAAGCACGTGCCCGTCGCGGCCGGTCTCGCCGGCGGCAGCTCGGACGCCGCCACCGCGCTCCGGCTCGCGAACGCGCAGCTTGCGGACCCGGTCGCGCCGGAGCGGCTGGCGGAGATCGCGGCGCAGATCGGCGCCGACGTTCCCTTCTTTCTCGAGGACGGGCCGCAGCTCGGGACGGGAGACGGCACGGTGCTCGAGCCGCTCGTGCTGCCGCAGGACTTCGTCGTGCTGCTCCTTCTGCCGCGCGGGGCGGTGAAGCAGTCGACCGCCGCCGTCTACGCCGCGTTCGACGCGCGCGGCGGCGAGCAGGGATACGCGGAGCGCGCCGCCGTGCTGCGGGATGCGCTGGCCGCGGCACGCGTCGCGCGCGACCTCGCCGCGCTGCCGCCGAACGACCTCGCGAGCTCGCCGCTCGCGGCCGAGCTGCTCGCTGCGGGGGCGTTCAGGGCGGACGTGAGCGGGGCGGGGCCGATGGTCTACGGCCTCTTCGAAAACCGTGCCGAGGCGGCCCGTGCACGGCGCGTTCTGCGCGGCTTCGGGCGGGTCTGGATCACGTTTCCAGCGTGGTACGGTTGACCGCGATGTTCGGGACGCAGGCAATCGAACACGGCTCTTCGCGTTCGGGCCGGTGGCTTCGCGACCGTCGCGTCAAGATCACGCTCGGCATCGCGACCGCCGAAGGGCTCCTCTACCTCGTTCACGCGCTGAGCTGGTGGATCGTCGTCCTCCTGGCGGCGGTGGCGATCCTGTTCTGGGCCTACGCCGGCCGCTCGAGCCGCTCCGACGCGGTTCGGCAGGTCAGCTGGATCTTCGCCGTGTCGCAGGTGCTCGTCCTGCTCGTCCCGCTCGCGTTCATCGTGCTGAAGGCGATCGCGATCGGCGTCGTCGTCGTGCTCGCGCTCGCTGCCCTGGTCGTGCTTCTGAGGAAGCGCCCGTAGAATCCCGCCCACCGTGGGGCGTAGCCAAGTGGTAAGGCAGCGGGTTTTGGTCCCGCGATCCCAGGTTCGAATCCTGGCGCCCCAGCCATTCCACTGAGACCCGACCGATGACCGACAATGCGCTCGCAGCCGTCGTCATGGCAGGAGGTCTCGGTACCCGGATGCACTCCGCGGTGCCGAAGCACTTCCACGAGCTGCTCGGACGCCGTCTCGTCGACTGGGTGCTCGAGGCCGGCCGCGGCACCGGAGCCGACCCGCTCGTCGTCGTTGCCTCGCCCGACTGGCTCGAGGAGTTTGCGGCGAGCGGCGTCACGGTCGCCGTGCAGTCGAAGCCACTCGGCACCGGTGACGCGGTCCGCTCTGCCGAGGCGTCCCTCGCGGGCTTCGCGGGAGACGTCCTCGTTCTCTCCGGCGACACGCCGCTGCTCACGCCGGAGCTGCTCGGGCGGCTCGTCGAGACCCATCGCCTCGAGCAGGCGGCCGCGACGATCCTCAGCACCGAGCCGCCCGACCCGCGCATGTACGGCCGTATCGTGCGCGGCGCCGACGGGTCGGTGGTCCGGATCGCCGAAGGCGCCGACGCCTCCGACGAGGAGCGGCTGATCGGCGAGATCAACACGTCGATCTACGTCTTCCGCGCCGCGGACCTCTGGCCGGTGCTGCGGCGGCTGGAGCCGAAGAACGTGCAGGGCGAGCTCTACCTCACCGACGTGATCGGTCTGCTCGCGGCGGACGGCGCTCGGGTCTCCGCGCACAAGGCGGACGACTGGCGCGACGGCGACGGCGTCAACACCCGGGTCGAGCTCGCGCAGGCGGGAGCCGTCCTCCGCGGCCGGATCAACGAGCGCCACATGCTCGCCGGCGTGACGATCGTCGATCCGCAGACGACGTGGATCGAACCGACGGTGGAGATCGCCGCGGATGTCGTCGTCCATCCGTTCACGGTGCTCCGCGGCTCGACTCGCATCGCCGCCGGCGCCGAGATCGGCGCGAACACCGTCGCGATCGACGCGCACATCGGAGCGCGGGCGACGATCGGCCCGTTCTGTTACCTTCGCCCCGGAACGGTCCTCGGCGAGTCCTCCAAGGCGGGCACCTTCGTGGAGATCAAGAACTCACGCATCGGCGACCGGACGAAGGTTCCCCACTTGTCGTACATCGGCGACGCGGACATCGGGTCCGACACGAACATCGGCGCCGGTGCGATCACGGCCAACTTCCCGCACGAGCCGGGCCGTCCGAAGGGCCGGACGACGATCGGGAGCGACGTCAGGACCGCCGTCCAGAATGCGTTCGTCGCCCCCGTGACGATCGGAGACGGAGCGTGGATTGCAGCCGGATCGGTGATAACGAAGGACGTCCCGAAAGACGCGCTCGCGATCGCCCGCTCACGCCAGGAGAACAAGGAGGGCTATGCAGCACGCCGCCGCGACGCCTGAGCTCCCCCTGCCCGGTCTCGAGGCGCCCGAGGAGCTGAGGGCGACCGAGATGGGCCACTGGATCGAGCGCGGTCCGCAGAAGCGGCTGATGGTGTTCGCCGGAAGCTCGCACCCGGACCTGGCAGAGCGGATCGCGGAGCAGCTCGGCGTCGAGCTCGGCGAGATCGAGCTGAGCACGTTCGCGAACGGCGAGACCTACTGCCGCTTCGACGAGTCGATCCGCGGTGCGGACGTCTTCCTCGTCCAGACCGGAAGCGAGCCGACCGACCGCAACCTCATGGAGCTGCTCTTCATGATCCAGGCGGCGAAGCTGGCGTCTGCGAAGCGGATCACGGCGGTGATCCCGCTGTTCCCGTACGCCCGGCAGGACCGGAAGGCGAAGCCGAGGGAGCCGATCTCGGCGCGCCTCGTCGCCGACATGCTGCAGCTCGCGGGCGCCGACCGCGTGTTGACGATGGATCTGCATGCCGGCCAGATCCAGGGCTTCTTCACGATCCCCGTCGACCACATGACCGCCCTGCCGCTCTTCGCGCGCCACTTCCGCGACCTGGGGCTGACGGGCGAGGGCATCGTCTCGGTCTCCCCCGACGCCGGCCGCGCGAAGATGGCGGTGCGGTTCGCCGAGATGCTCGAGGCCGACTTCGCGCTGATGCACAAGACGCGGCCGGCGCACGACGTGGCGGCAGTGACGGAGATCACCGGCCGGGTGCGCGGCAAGCGCGCGATCCTCGGCGACGACGTGATCATGACGGGCGGCACGCTCCTCGCGAACGTCCGTGCGCTGAAGGAGCACGGGGTGGAGGAGGTGTGGGTGTTCGCGACGCACGGCCTCTTCTGCGGCAACGCCCTCGAGCGGTTCGCCGACTCCGACATCCGCGGCATCGTCGTCACCGACACCGTCCCGATCGATCCGATTGCCCGCCCGGACCGCATGACGGTGCTGCCCGTCGCTCCCCTCCTCGCCGAGACGATCATGAACGTCTTCGCCGACGACTCCGTCAGCGCGATCTTCGGCGGCGAGAACCAGCTCTTCTAGCCGCCAAGGCAGCCGGGTAGCTCGCCGTACGGACGCGTCCGCGCGTCCGTTCCCACGCGGCCATCCGTCCACCACGACGAGGAGCGCTCGCCACTTCACTATGTAAAGTGAAGTCGTGCCACAGACGCGCCGGGAGCCGCTTGCCCGGGGAACGGGGTTTCGCAGGATCGACGAGTTGCCGCCGTACGTCTTCGCGACCGTCGACGAGCTCAAACGGGAGCTCCGCCGCGCGGGACGCGACGTCATCGACCTCGGCTTCGGCAACCCCGACATCCCGTCGCCGGAGCTCGCGGTCGAGAAGCTCCGCGAGGCGGCGCTCAACCCGCGCAACCACCGCTACTCGGCCAGTCGGGGGATCGAGCAGCTCAGACGCGCGGTCGCCGAGCACTACTTCCGCGTCTTCGGCGTCGAGCTCGACCCGGACACGCAGATCGTCTCGACGATCGGCGCCAAGGAGGGCCTCGCTCACCTGATGTGGGTGGTGGCCGACCACGGCGACACCGTCGTGGTGCCGACGCCCGCCTATCCGATCCACCGCGTCGCGCCGCGGCTCGCCGGCGCCCGTGTGGTCGCCGCGGCGGTGACCGGCGGGATCGACGCCGTCGAGGAAGCGGTGGTCGCCGAGCGCCCACGCGCCGTGATCGTCTCCTACCCGCACAATCCGACGACGGCGACCGCCGCCGAGGCGGACATGCAGCGGCTCGTCGACCTGGCGCGCGACCACGACTTCCTGCTGGTTCACGACTTCGCGTACGCCGACATCGCCTTCGACGGGCACCGGCCGCCCTCCGTTCTCGCCGCCGACGGCGCCGACGAGTGCGCCGTCGAGCTGTACAGCCTCACGAAATCGTTCTCGATGGCAGGCTGGCGGGTGGGCTTCGTCCTCGGGAACCGCGACGTCGTCGCAGCGTTGGCGAAGCTCAAGTCGTACCTCGACTACGGGACGTTCCAGCCGATCCAGATCGCCGCGACGGTCACGCTTCGCGGCGCCGGCGACTATCCGGCGCAGGTGTGCGAGATCTACCGCCGCCGCCGCGACGTCCTCTGCGACGGCCTCGCCCGGGCCGGGTGGCCTGTGACGCCCCCGAGCGGGACGATGTTCGTCTGGGCGCCGATCCCCGAGCGCCATCGGAAGCTGGGGTCGCTCGAGTTCGCCCTCCGGCTCGCGCGCGACGCCGACGTCGCCGTCAGCCCCGGCATCGGCTTCGGCGACGGAGGGGACGGTCACGTTCGGTTCGCGCTCGTCGAGAACGACCAGCGCATCCGGCAGGCCGCGCGCAACATCAGGCTGCTCCTCCAGCAGTAGGCATCCCTCGAGTCAGGGAGGCGTTTCGCGACGCGGCCCGACGTGTGGGTGGGCCGGACCAGCCGGACGCACAACGACGGTCGGATTCCACCGGCTCACGATTCGATGGCCACACCATCGTCCACTCACCTCGAGAGGGGTCAGCCTTGAGGATTCTCCCCGGTCGGCGACCATTGCTCGTCATGCTCCTGTCGGCGTTCGCGCTGACGATCGTCGCTGGTGTTGCCTACGCGACGAATTCGAGCGGCAACGTGAAGACCACGGTCATTCGCGCATGTCGTGACAAGCACACGGGCCTGCTCCGCGTCGTCGGCCGGCGCGCCAGGTGCCATACCGGCGAGACCCTCCTCACGTGGAACGTCAAGGGCCCGGCCGGGCCTGCCGGCCCCGCGGGCGCTGCCGGTCCTGCCGGTGCCGCCGGCGCGACAGGACCGAAGGGCGATACCGGGGCGACTGGCGCGTCCGGCTCCCGCGGTGCGACTGGCGCGACAGGGCCCCAGGGCCCGCAGGGCGATCAGGGCCCCGCCGGCGCCGACGGCTCGCAGGGCACCTCGATCTACGCCGTGCAGCCGGCGAACCACTGCACGACTCGCGGATTCGATCTCTACCAGGCCACGACGACGGGCGATGCGCTCCTCGGCGCCGTCTGCGACGGTGCATCCGGGACCTCCGGCGCAGCCGGCCCCACAGGGCCGCAAGGCCCGCAGGGTGATACAGGGCCGCAGGGCCCGCAGGGTGATACAGGGCCGCAGGGCCCGCAGGGCGACACGGGTCCGCAGGGGCCGGCGGGCGCCGACGGCGCCGCCGGGCCGCAAGGCCCGCAGGGTGACACGGGCGCGCAGGGCCCGGCAGGGCCTGCCGGGCCTGCCGGGGCCGACGGGACGTCGATCTACGCGGTGACCTCGACGTTCTGCACGGGCGGGTTCGACGTCTATGCGACGGGCGGCTCGTCGGACACGCTGCTCGGCTCGATCTGCAACGGCGCTGCGGGCGCCACCGGCCCGCAAGGCCCGCAGGGTCTGCAAGGCGACCCCGGCCCGCAGGGGCCGGCGGGACCGGCTGGAGCCGACGGCGCTACCGGTCCGCAGGGGCCGGCGGGACCGGCTGGAGCCGACGGCGCTACCGGTCCGCAGGGCGATCCCGGTCCGCAGGGGCCGGCGGGTGCCGACGGCGCTGCCGGGCCGCAAGGCCCGCAGGGTGACACCGGCGCGCAGGGGCCGGCGGGTGCCGACGGCGCTGCCGGGCCGCAGGGCCCGCAGGGTGACGCCGGCGCGCAGGGACCGGCGGGTGCCGACGGCGCTGCCGGGCCTGCCGGGGCCGACGGTGCGGACGGGACGTCGATCTACGCGGTGACCTCGACGTTCTGCACGGGCGGGTTCGACGTCTATGCGACGGGCGGCTCGTCGGACACGCTGCTCGGCTCGATCTGCAACGGCGCTGCGGGCGCGGCCGGCCCGCAAGGCCCGCAGGGCAACACCGGCCCGCAAGGCCCGCAGGGCGACTCGGGTGCGGCCGGTCCTGCCGGCCCGCAGGGACCGGCCGGTCCGCAGGGACCTGCCGGCCCGCAGGGACCTGCCGGCCCGCAGGGCACCCAGGGCCTGCAAGGCGACACCGGTCCGCAGGGGCCGGCGGGCGCCGACGGCGCAACCGGGCCGCAGGGCGACACCGGTCCGCAGGGGCCGGCGGGTGCCGACGGCGCAACCGGGCCGCAGGGCGACACCGGTCCGCAGGGGCCGGCGGGTGCCGACGGCGCGACCGGCCCGCAGGGGCCCCAGGGTGACACCGGCGCGACCGGGCCTGCAGGCCCGCAGGGGCCCGCCGGGTCGGCCGTGAGCGACCGGCTGCGCACGTCGGACTCCGTCGACGTCCCGCCGAGCGACGGCAGCACCTGGACCGACGTGCCCCTCGGGACATCGAGCTGGACGCAGGACGCCGGCACGCTCAACGAGCTCGTCGGCGGGGTCACCGTCACGACGCCGTCGACGTGCTCCGGAACGTCGCAGCCCGCGGAGCTCGACGTGAGCGTCGACGTCGACGGCACGACGACCTCGCTCCAGCTCACGGACCTGCCGCTCGGCCAGACGACCGACATCAGCCTCGGCGAGCTCGCCTTCTCCGCGTACGGCCAGAACCCCTATGTCCTCTTCGAGTGGTCGAGCTCGAAGACGCACTCGGTCACCGTCCAGGCGCGGCAGGCGACCTGTGACGGGAGCGGCGAGGACCTGACGATCGGCTCGTTCGGCCTCGACGTCGTCACCATCCAGTAGGGAGGTCTGCGGCGGCAGTCGTCTCGAGGCTCGACGCGCCCCGGCGCGTCGAGCCTCGGGTGACGCCGGTGGCGGCGAGCGCCTCGTCATGCATGCGCGCCGCCGAAGCGCCCGTCAGTTCTTCGCGTTCTTCACCTTGCTCGGGCAGGTGCCGGTCTCGTCGATGTCGCCGGGGCTCGCGCCGACGGCCGCGGGGGTGTGCGGCGCGGCGCCGCGAATCACGTAGGCGCTCTTGCCGTCGACGGTCTTGTCGAGGCAGTAGGACAGCCCGTTGCCGCTGACCTTGACGGTGTCGATGTCGACTCCGGAGTCGAGCGCCCGGAGCGCCTTCAGCTTCATCTTCTTGTACGTCTCGTTGTCGAGGCGGAACACCTCCGCGTCCGCGATCGCGGCCCGGACGTCCGCGTCGGCCGTCTTCTGCGCCGCACGTGCCCGGTAGCCGAGGTACGACGGCACCGCGATGGCCGTCAGGACACCGATGATCACGATCACGACGAGCAGCTCGATCAGCGTGAACCCCTCCGCGTCCGTGTTGCGGTCCAGCATCTGCCTGCGCGTCACGCGAGCCCCTTCCTCTCGATGGCCTCGGATACCGATGGACGGCGCGGTGCTTCGACGCCGCCGACCCAGTTTTCGGCAGCAGGGCCGCTCTACGTGAGCGAGACGTCGACCTGGGCGCCGCCCGCGATCGTCTGGTAGACGACGCAGTAGCGCTCCGTCAGGCGCATCAGCGTCGCGAGCTCCTCGTCGGTCGCCTGGTGGTCGAGGTCGAAGCGGACGCGGATCGAGCGGAAGCCGACGGGAACGCCCTCGTCCTTGGCGACGCCGAGCGTGCCGCGGAAGTCGAGATCGCCCTCGGCGTGGACGGTCCCGCTCACGTCCAACCCGAGCGACGTCGCGACCGAGAGGAGCGTCACCCCCGCACAGGCCGCGAGCGCCTGGAGCAGCATGTCGCCGGAGCACGCGAGCGTCCCGGTACCGCCGGTCGCAGGATGCAGCCCGGCCTCGACGAGGGCACGGCCGGTCGCGACCGAGCAGGCGATCTCCTCCTGGCCGAGCGTTCCTTCGGCATGCAACGTCACGAGCCCGGCCGACGGATCGGCACGGAGGCGTTCCTTGATCGGCGCCTGAACGGCCTTGAGCGCGTCGCGGTCCACGAGTCGCCGAGTCTACCCGTGCTTTCCCCGGCGGCCCGCAGGCCGTAGCCTTAGCACGTGGGTGTCACGTGCCCCGCGTGTGCGCAGGAGAACCCTGACGTCGCGCGCTTCTGCCTTGCCTGCGGGGCGCCGATCCCGGGGACGGAGGCCGCACGCCGCGAGGAGCGGCGGATCGTCAGCGTGATCTTCGTGGACCTCGTCGGGTTCACGGGCCGCGCGGAGCGGCTCGATCCCGAGGACGTCCGGGCGCTGCTCAAGCCGTACCACGATGCCGTCCGCGGCCACATCGAGTCGTTCGGCGGCGTGGTCGAGAAGTTCATCGGCGACGCGGTCATGGGTGTGTTCGGTGCCCCGACCGCCTTCGGCGACGATGCCGAGCGGGCGGTCAGGGCGGCCCTCGCGGTTCGCGATCATGCCGCCGGCGATGAGCAGTCCGGCCTACAGCTCCGTATCGCCGTGAACACCGGCGAGGCGCTCGTCGCGCTGAGCGCACGGCCGGCGCTCGGCGAGGCGATGGTCGCGGGAGACGTCGTGAACACCGCCGCGAGGCTGCAGGCGGCGGCCGCGCCGAACACGGTCGTCGTCGGCGAGGAGACGCGGCGTGCGACCCGCGACGCGATCGAGTACCGGCCCGGCGAGCCGGTCGTCGCCAAGGGGAAGGCGGAGGCGATCCCCACCTGGACGGCACTCCACTCGCTCGCTCCCGCCGGTGAGCGTCCGCTCTCCAGCACGTTCGTGGGGCGCGAGCGCGAGCTGGCCGCGCTGCGCGACGTGTGGGTGCGCGTCAGCGAGCAAGGCACGCCGCATCTCGTCACGGTGATCGCGGAGGCCGGTGTCGGCAAGACGCGCCTCGGCGTCGAGTTCGGGCAGACGGTCGAGGAGCTCGGCGGGCTGACGGTACGCGGCCGTTCGCTTCCGTATCACGAGAGCAGCGCCTACGGCGCCTTCGCGAACCAGCTGAAGCAGCTGTGCGGCATCTTCGAGAGCGACTCGGCCGCCGTCGCCGCCGCGAAGCTGCGGGACACGGTCGGAACGCTGCTCGACCCGAGCGCCGCTGACGACGTCACGGGCCACCTCGCGATCCTGATCGGCGTCGACGCGGGCGGCACGGTCGCCGACCGGGAGACGCTGTTCTTCTCGATCCGCGTCTTCATCGAGGCCGTCGCCAAGGACCGGCCGACGATGCTCGTCTTCGAGGATCTCCACTGGGCCGACACGGGCCTGCTCGACCTCGTCGAGCTCCTCGGCTCGCGCCTTCGGGACCTGCCGGTGCTGATCCTCGCGCTCGCCCGCCCGGAGCTCCTCGACGTCCGCCCCGGGTGGGGCGGCGGGCTGCCGGCGTACCAGGCGCTGACGCTCGGCCCGCTCACTCCCGACGAGGCGATGCTGCTCGCCGGCGAGCGGCTGTCGGCGCAGACGGCCCAGAAGGTTGCCGACCGCGCCGCCGATCTCGCACGGACGGCCGCCGGGAACCCGCTGTTCATCGAGCAGCTCGCTGCCAGCCTCCTCGAGACCGCGGATGCGGCCGAGTCGGAGCTGCCGACGACGATCCGCGGGCTCGTCGCCGCGCGCCTCGACGCACTCCCTGCCGCCGAGCGATCGGTGCTGCTCGACGCCGCAGTGGGCGGGAAGGTCTTCTGGCGCGGCGCCCTCGAGGGTGCGGAGACCGATCCGCAGACGCTCGCCGGCCTCCTCGGCGCGCTCGAACGGCGTGACCTCGTCCGCCGGGAGACGGTCTCCGCGATCGAGGGCGAGCAGCAGTACACGTTCACCCACGACCTGATCCGCGAGGTCGCCTACGACCTGCTGCCGCGCCGGGAGCGGCAGGAGCGCCACGAGCGCTACGCCCGCTTCCTCGAGCAGTCGACGGCCGAGGTCGGCGAGGCGGGGGCCGCGCTCGCCCGCCACTGGCGCGACGCCGGCGAGCCCGCCAAGGCGCTCTGGTATTTCGTGGCCGCCGCCGAGCAGGCCGAGCGCGGCTGGGCCAAGGACCGCGCGGTGACCTTCTACCGCGAGGCGCTCCAGCTCGTGCGCGACGAGGAGCAGAAGCGGATGCTGCGCCGCCGCCTGGCGATCGCGGTGCAGGCCGAGTACCACGTGCAGGACGCGCGCGCTCTCGGTCTCGGCTCGGCCGAGCCCGCGTAGCGCTCCGGCTTCCTATTCGTCGGGGAAGTCCGCCGGCGTGACGTCGCCCGCGATCTCGTGCACGAACCCGAGCGAGTGCTCGCCGAGCGCGGCGGCGTGCCGGCGGACGATGTCCTCGCTGGGAGCGGCGTAGACGCAGAACGTCCGCACGCTGCCGTCGTCGTCGACGACGACGTGGCTGTGCTCCCAGGTGATCTCCGGGAAGGTCGACTCCGTCAGCTGGCGCGAACGGCGCCCGACCCGCGGCATCTCGAGCTCTCCGACCTCGAACGCTCTCTCGACCAGATACCTCGGCATCGAGAGGAGCATACCGCGCAGGGCGCGGACCGGTTTCCGGCTACAATCGCCGACCGTGGCTTCGGAGCGCGTCAAGCTCATGGTCCAGAACAGGGCGGTCCTCGGCTCGGCCGAGGCGCGGCGCCTGCGCAGACAGGGGCTGATCCCCGGCGTCCTCTACGGCCGCGAGCAGCCCGTCGCTGTGACGATCGGCGAGCGCGACCTGCGCGCGGCGCTCACCGGCGAGTCGGGCGCGAACGCGGTTCTCGACGTCGTCGTCGACGGCGGCGCAGTCCACGCCTCGGTGCTCAAGGACTACCAGCGCGACCCGGTGCGCGGCTCGATCGTGCACGTCGACCTGCAGGAGGTCCGCCTCGACCGGCCGATTCGCGCGACCGTCCCCGTCCAGCTGGTCGGCGAGGCGCCCGGCGCGAAGGCCGGCGGCGTGCTCACCCAGGCGGTCACCGAGATCGTGGTCGAGGCGCTTCCGATGGAGGTTCCGGCGTCCGTCGAATTCGACGTCGGCGGCCTGAACCTCGGCGAGTCGGCGCACCTCGGCGAGATCGCGTTGCCCGAGGGGGCCGCGCTCGTCGACGACCCGGAGACGACCCTCGCATCCGTGACGCTGCCGACGCGCGTCGAGGAGCCCGAGGAGGCGGCCGAGGGCGAGGAGGCCGAGGCGGCCGAGGCGGGCGAGGCGCCGGCCGAGGCGGGCGAGTCGCCGGCCGAGCCCGACGCTGCCGTGGACGGCGGCGAAGGCACCGCCGAGGAGTAGAAGTGCGCCTGTGGCCGCGGCGCCACGGCACCTCGCTCGACCTGCTCGTCGTCGGGCTCGGCAACCCCGGACGCGAATACGCGCGCAACCGGCACAACGTGGGCTGGATGGTGGTCGACGAGCTCGGGCGCCGTCACGACGCGTCGTTCCGCTCCAAGTTCGACGGGCGTCTGGCCGAGGTGCGAATCGACGGCCACAAGGTGGCGCTGCTGAAGCCCGAGACGTACATGAACGACTCGGGGCGCTCGGCCCGGGCCGTGATGCGGTTCTTCAAGCTCGAGCCCGACGCGGTCCTCGTCGTCCACGACGACAGCGACCTCGAGCTCGGGCGGCTGCAGGCGCGGCGCGGCGGCGGCCTGGCCGGGCACAACGGCCTGCGCTCGATGGCGAAGCACCTCGGGACGCCCGAGTTCCTGCGCGTCCGGGTGGGCGTGGGACGGCCGGGTCGCGGCGACCGCCGTTCGCTCGCCGACTGGGTGCTCTCCGACTTCGAGCCGCACGAGGACCTGGAGCGGATCGTCGAAGCGGCGGCAGAGGCGGTCGAGCTGCTCGACGCGGAAGGCCTCGAGGCCGCCCAGCGCCGGATCAACAACCGGGCCTCGTAGCGAGCACGGTACGCGCGCAGCATCCCCCGGATGGGGCATGCAGGCGCGGGACGGGCCGGACCACACTGCGGCCCGCCAACGACAGCGAGGCGCGCCCCTCAGCTGCGCGCGCCGCCCCTGCCGAAGGGAGCCCTTCCTCCGATGTCCCCACGCCTCCGCGTTGCGCTGCTCGCGCTCGTCCTCACAGCCCTCGCGGCCGCCTGCGCCGCCGTCCCGGCCGCTGCGGGCGACGGCCGCCACGCTGCGCTCGAGGCGCCTCGGCTGACGCCGCTCGAGCGCAGGCGCGAGGCCGTCGTCGGCTTCGCGCGCAACTACCTCGGCGTCCGCTACAGCTACGGCGGCACCTCGCCTGCGAGCGGGTTCGACTGCTCGGGCTTCACGCGATTCGTGTACTCGCACTTCGGGATCGTCCTGCCGCACTCCTCCGGGGCCCAGTTCGACCTGGGCCGGCGCGTCTCGCGGGGCGGGCTCGAGCCGGGCGACCTCGTCTTCTTCGACGGCCTCGGCCACGTCGGCCTGTACATCGGCGGCGGCCGCTTCATCCACGCGCCGCACACCGGAACGCGTGTCGAGATCGACTCGCTGGCGGGCTCCTACGGCGCCGGCTACGACGGCGCCCGCAGAGTCCTCTAGGGGCTTGATGTGTATTGGGGTGTGCGCGGGGATGCGCCAGACCAAGCGGATTGGACGTGACGGGCGCAGGGCGTAGCGGTGGCTACGGGCAAGCCCGGCACGGCCGAGCCGCGCCGTGTCTGGTGCACCAGCCGCGTACGCCCGCAAATGCGCATCAAGCCTCTAGGGATATTCCCCGATGGCGGC
Source organism: uncultured Thermoleophilia bacterium (assembly GCA_963784765.1). Taxonomy (GTDB): domain Bacteria; phylum Actinomycetota; class Thermoleophilia; order Gaiellales; family Gaiellaceae; genus PALSA-600. The sequence goes on along the minus strand of CAWASP010000011.1, from coordinate 78,984 downwards.
GATCCGCCGCGGGGGGACGCTTCCTGGTGAAAGGAGGCGCTCGATGGGTGCACTCTGGATCGCCGTGACGTTCGCGTACGTCCTCTTCGGGATCGTGATCGTCCTGGGCGGCGGCTGGCGCATGTTCCACCCGCACAAGTAGCTCGCCGATTACCATGACGCCCCGGCCGAACCGGTGCGTTCGGCCTGTCGTCATGGACCGTCCTGTCCTCTACACCCTGGTCGAGCGCCTGCGCGCCGAGGAGCGGCTGCGAGAGCTGGCCGCCGCGCTGCCCGCCCGCGCGCGCGTCTCCGAGCCCGTCCTGCCGCTCGTGCTCGCTGCGCTCCACGAGGAGCTCGGGCGCGGGCTCGTCGTGCTGCTGGCCGAGGACGCCGACGCCCGTGACGCCGCCGAGGCGGCGGGCTGGTTCCTCGGCGAGGAGACCGTCGCCCTCCTTCCCTCCCGCGGCGTCGGCTTCGGGTCCGGCCTCGAGCCGCCGCCGCACCTCGTCGGCGAGCGGGCGCGAGCGCTCGACGTGCTCGCGGCCGGCGGGCTCGTCTGCGCCTCGGCGGCGGCCGTCGTCGAAGGCCTGCCGCCGGTGGCGGCGCGCCCGGCGGCGCTCCGGCTCGCGCCCGGCGACGAGCCCGGCCTCGAGGCGCTCGCCGAGCAGCTCGCATCGGCCGGCTACGAGCGGGTCGAGCGCGTCGAGGAGCGCGGTCAGTTCGCCGTTCGCGGCGGGCTCGTCGATGTCTTCCCGGCGACGGGACGCGAGCCGCTGCGCGTCGAGCTCTTCGGCGACGAGATCGAGCAGATCCGGGCGTTCTCGCCGTTCACGCAGCGCGCCCTTCGGCAGATCGACGAGGCGACCGTCTACCCGGCGGCCGAGCGGCGGCGCGAGCTCGTGGAGATCGACCTCGGCCCGGACGAAGGCGAGACCGCAGGGGCGCCGCCCCCCGGCGATCTCGTCGCGCCGCTCGAGCGTGGGCCGGACGTCGTCTTCTCGCTCGAGGAGGTGGAGGCCGTCTGGGCGGAGGACGGCGCCATCGGTGTCGATCTCTCCCGCGCGTCGGTGTTCTCGCCGCTCCCGCAGGGCCAGCCGTGGAGCTTCGATGCTCAGCGACCCGCGCTTGCCGCGCGCGGCCTCGCCGAGGCCGAGAACGAGCTCAACGGCCTGCTCCGCCAGGAGCTCGACGTCGTCGTTGCCTTCCCGCACCGCGGCGAGGCGCTGCGCCAGCAGCAGCTCCTGCGCCGGGCGAGCGCGCGGCTGCTCGAGCCGGGCGGCCGTCCCGAGGGCCTCTCGTTCGCCGTCGCACCGGCGCGGCGCGGCTTCGTGTGGCGCGACCTCGGTGTCGCCCTCCTCCCGGACACGCAGGTCTTCCGCAAGCGGCCGCCGCGCGCCGCGGCGGCGCCCGGACGCGCCCTGCAGAGCTTCTCCGACCTGCGCACCGGCGACTACGTCGTCCACGAGGATCACGGCATCGCCCGTCTGCAGGGCTTCGAGACGCGCGAGGTCGCCGGCGTCACCCGCGACTACCTGCTGCTCGCCTACCGCGGCGACGACCGCGTGTACGTGCCGCACGAGCAGATCGGCAAGATCAGCCGCTACATCGGCGCCGACAGCCGGGAGCCCGCCCTCTCGAAGCTCGGCGGCAAGGCGTGGGACAACCTGAAGACGCGCGTGCGGGCGCACGTCCGCGAGATGGCAGGCGAGCTGCTGCAGCTCTACGCGCAGCGCCAGACGCAGCCCGGCGTCAGCTTCGACCTCGAGCACGAGTGGGTCGAGCAGCTCGAGAGCGAGTTCCCCTACCGCGAGACCGACGACCAGCGCACGGCGATCGAGGCGGTCAAGGAGGATCTCGAGGCGCCGCACCCCATGGACCGGCTCGTCTGCGGCGACGTCGGCTTCGGCAAGACGGAGGTCGCGCTCCGCGCCGCATTCGCGGTCGCGGTCAACGGCAGGCAGGTGCTGATGCTCGTCCCGACCACGGTCCTCGCCCAGCAGCACTGGAACACGTTCCGCGGCCGCTACCGCGACTTCCCCGTCCGCGTCGAGATGGTCTCCCGCTTCCGCCGCCCGGCCGAGGTGAAGCAGGTGCTCGCCGACTTCGCGGCCGGAAGGGTCGAGGTGCTGATCGGCACCCACCGGGTGCTCTCGCGCGACGTCATCCCGAAGGAGCTCGGGCTCGTCATCGTCGACGAGGAGCAGCGCTTCGGCGTCGCGCAGAAGGAGCTGCTGCGCCAGCTGCGGCTGGAGGTCGACGTGCTCGCGCTCAGCGCGACGCCGATCCCGCGCACGCTGCACATGTCGCTCTCGGGGCTGCGCGACATCTCGGTGATCGAGACGCCGCCGGAGGGCCGGCGTCCGATCCGCACGTTCGTCGGCGAGATGGACGATGAGCTGATCACGACGGCGCTCGAGCGGGAGGTGAGTCGAGGCGGCCAGGCCTTCTACCTGCACAACCGTGTCGAGTCGATCGACGAGGCGGCCGAGAAGCTGCGCCAGCTTTGCCCGCACCTTCGCTTCCTCGTGGCGCATGGGCAGATGCCGGAGCGCGAGCTGGAGGACAAGATGCTTACGTTCCTCGCCGGCGACGCGGACGTGCTCGTGTCGACGACGATCATCGAGTCCGGGCTCGACATCCCGCAGGCGAACACGCTGATCGTCGAGCGGGCCGACCAGCTCGGTCTGGCGCAGCTCTACCAGATCCGCGGCCGCGTCGGCCGCAGCGACCTGCTCGCGCACGCCTACCTCTTCTATCCCGACGCGCACGAGCTCTCGCCCGAGGCACGGGCGCGGCTCGCGACGCTCGCGGACCACACCGAGCTCGGCGCGGGCTTCGCGATCGCGATGCGCGACCTCGAGATCCGCGGCGCCGGCGACCTCCTCGGCGCCGAGCAGTCAGGGCACGTGGCCGCGCTCGGCTTCGAGCTGTACGTCGAGATGCTCCACGAGGCCGTCGCCGAGCTGTCGGGCCAGCGCCTCCTCGTCGTCCGGCCGATCCGTGTCGACGCGCGCGTCGATGCCTTCGTGCCGGCGGGGTACATCGCGGCCGAGGCGCTGAAGATCGACCTGCACCGCAGGCTCGCCCTCTCCGGCACGGACGACGAGCTGCGGGAGCTGCGCCTCGCGACCGAGGATCGCTACGGCCCGCTGCCGGAGCCGGTCGAGAACCTGTTCGCGATCCAGGACGCGAAGCTGAAGCTGGCGACGCTCGGCGCCGACTACCTCGTCTTCCGCGGCGGCAAGGCCTCGGTCGGGCCGGTCGTGCTCGGCTCGGCCGAGCTGCGCGAGCTGCGCTCCTCCGTCGAGACCGCCGTGTACTCGACCGGCAGCCGCGAGGTGACGTTAAGGGGCGATGAATTCAAGTCGGCGCTCGTTTTGGTCGATGCTATGCTGGCCGCCCGCCAGGCCGCCTAAGGCCCTGGCCGGCGGAACTCTCATGCGCACTCTCGTCTCACTGATTCCGATCGCTCTCGTCGCTGCGCTCGCCGCTGGATGTGGTGGAGGCGGCGGCGGCACGGCTGCCACGCTGAACGCGAGCGACATCGCGGTCGTCGGCTCGACGCACATCGTGAAGTCCCAGTACGACGCGCTGCTCGAGCAGGCGAAGACGAACTACAAGCAGCAGGGCAAGACGTTCCCGAAGCAGGGCACGACGGCGTACCAGTCGCTGAAGGCCCAGGCGGTGTCGCTGCTCGTCCAGCAGGCCGAGCGCGTCGAGAAGGCGGACTCGATGGGGATCCATCCGTCCACCAAGGACGTCGACACACGGCTCGCCCAGATCAAGAAGCAGTACTTCGGAGGAGACGAGAAGAAGTACCAGGCCGGCCTGAAGAAGCAGCATCTGACGGATGCGCAGGTCCGCCAGGACGTCCTCTACACGCTCATCTCCGAGGATGTCTTCAACCAGCTGGGGAAGGGGATGACCGTCTCCGACAGCGAGGTGCAGCAGTACTACAACGCGCACAAGTCGCAGTACACCCAGCCGGAGTCGCGTGACGTCCGGTACATCCTGGTGAAGACCAAGAAGATCGCCGACAGCGTCTACACGCAGCTCACGAACGGCAACGACAAGACGTGGTGCACGCTGTCGAAGAAGTACGCGAAGGACACGAGCGCCCAGACGTGCGGCAAGGCGACGTTCTCGAAGGGGCAGACCGTGCCGATCTTCGACACGACCGTGTTCAGCGCTCCGGCGAACAAGGTGCACAAGCCGTTCTACGACTCGTCGCAGTACAAGTCGTGGTTCGTGATCGAGCCGCTCGGGCCGGTGAAGAAGAGCAAGGTCACGCCCGAGAAGCAGGTCGCGAACCAGATCAAGCAGCAGCTGCTCCAGGACAAGAAGAACCAGGCGATGAGCGAGTGGATCGCGGCCCTGCCGAAGACCTTCTGCTCGGGCTCCAAGATCAAGTACCAGGTCGGGTACACGGCGAGCCCGGATCCGTGCACGGCGACGACGACGAGCGCCACCACGACGGGCTAGCAAACGCGCTCGTCGAGCTCCAGGCGCTGACGGAGCGGCTGCGGCGCGACTGCCCGTGGGACCGCGAACAGACGGCCCGCACGATCGTCCCGCACACCGTCGAAGAGGCCTACGAGGTCGCCGACGCCGCGCTCGCAGGCGACGACGCGAAGCTCCTCGACGAGATCGGCGACCTGCTCTTCCAGTCGTACTTCCTTGCGCTCCTCCTCGACGAGCGCGGTGCCGGTGACCTCGAGTCCGCGGCGCGCGCGATCCAGGCGAAGCTCGTCGCCCGCCATCCGCACGTGTTCGGCGACGCGGAAGCGCGGACGGCCGGGCGTGTCCGCGAGCGGTGGGAGCAGCTGAAGCGCGAGAACGAGGGCCGCGAGGGCGTCTTTCACGACGTCCCGGAGGGGCTCCCGGCGCTGCTCTACGCACGGAAGCTGCAGGTGCGGGCGAAGGCGGTCGGGTTCGAGTACCCGGACCTCGCCGGGGCGCTCGCCGACTTCGAGGACGAGCTGCGCGAGCTGCGCGAGGAGCTGCCGCAGGTGGAACCGGCGCCGGAGACGGAGCCGGATCCGAGGGTCGCCGCCGAGCTCGGCGACGTGCTCTTCGCCGCTGTGAACGTCGCGCGGCGACTGAACGTCGACCCCGAGCTCGAGCTGCGGGCTGCGGCGAAGCGCTTCCGCGCGAGAGTGGAAACCGCCGAGGCGCTTGCGCGTGCCGACGGTAAGGATTGGAGCACGCTCCCGCTCGACGAGCAGGACGCCTACTACGACGAGGCAAAGGAGAGGGCATGACGAGGATCGCGAGCGTCGCCGGCCGGCAGGTACTGGACTCGCGGGGGAACCCGACGGTCGAGGTCGACGTGACCCTCGACTCGGGTGCGTTCGGCCGCGCGATCGTCCCGTCCGGTGCGTCCACGGGAGTGCACGAGGCCGTCGAGCTCCGCGACGGCGGCGAGGCGTGGGGCGGCAAGGGCGTCGGCAAGGCGGTCGCCAACGTGAACGGCGAGCTCGCGTCCCTGGCCGTCGGTCGCGACGCGGCCGACCAGGAGGGCCTCGACCGCGAGATGGCGGCGCTCGACGGCACGCCGAACAAGGGCAGGCTCGGAGCCAACGCGATCCTCGGCGTGTCGCTCGCGGCCGCGAAGGCTGCGGCGGCCGAGGTCGGCGAGCCGCTCTGGCGGTATCTCGGCGGGGCGGAAGCGGCCACGCTGCCGGTGCCGATGATGAACGTGATCAACGGCGGCGTGCACGCGGCCAACTCGATCGACCTGCAGGAGTTCATGGTCGTGCCGGTCGGTGCGGAGTCCTTCTCGGAGGGGCTGCGGCTCGGCGCCGAGGTCTACCACGCGCTCAAGAAGGTGCTCGCCGACCGGGGTCTTGCGACCGGTGTCGGCGACGAGGGTGGGTTCGCGCCCGATCTCGAGTCGAGCGAGGCGGCGATCGAGGCGATCCTCGAGGCCGCGGACCGCGCAGGACACCGCGAGCGCGTCGCGATCGCGATCGATCCCGCGGCGAGCGAGGTGTTCTCCGAGGGCGTCTACCGCTTCGAGGGGCGTGAGAAGACGAGCGCCGAGATGCCGGCCTTCTTCGCGGGGCTGCTCGAGCGGTACCCGATCGTCTCGATCGAGGACGGCCTCGCCGAGGACGACTGGGACGCGTGGGAGGCGCTCACCGCGCAGCTCGGGGATCGCGTGCAGCTCGTCGGCGACGACATCTTCGTCACGAACCCGCAGTTCCTGCAGAAGGGCATCGATCGCGGTGTCGCGAACTCGATCCTCGTCAAGGTGAACCAGATCGGCACGCTGACCGAGACGATCGAGGCGGTCCGGCTCGCGCAGTCCGCCGGCTACTCGGCGGTCATCTCGCACCGGTCGGGCGAGACGGAGGACGCGACGATCGCCGATCTCGCCGTCGCGCTCGGAGTCGGGCAGATCAAGACGGGCGCGCCTGCGCGCTCGGATCGGGTCGCGAAGTACAACCAGCTCCTCCGGATCGAGGGCGAGCTCGGTGCGCGGGCGGTCTACCCCGGCTGGGCCGCGTTCCCGCGAACGGCCCGCGCCTGACAGGACTGTCGTATCGGCGGCCGGTACATTGCGGAAGCAATGGCAGTTGAGCGTCGGCGGACCAAGATCGTCGCGACCATCGGTCCCGTCACCTCGACGCACGAGGCGGTCCGGGAGCTCGTCGAGGCGGGCGTCGATGCGATCCGTCTCAACCTGTCCCACGGCACGCACCACGATCACGCCTCGCACGCCGGGATCGTCCGGCAGGTGCAGGAGGAGCTCGGCAAGCCGCTCGCGCTGATCGCCGACCTGCAGGGGCCGAAGCTGCGGATCGGCGACCTGCAGGAGCCCCGAGTCCTGCTGAAGGACGAGGAGGTGCTCGTGGTCGGCGAGCAGCATGCCGTCGACAGCGAGCTGCCCGTGGCGCCGGCCGTGATCGGCGAGGTGCTGCGCCCGGGCCACGACATCCTGATCGACGACGGGCTCGTCCGCCTGACCGTGGAGGAGGTCGAGCACGGCCGCGCGGTGTGCAGGGTCGTCGTCGGCGGCGAGGTCAAGTCGCACAAGGGCGTCAATCTGCCCGGGGTGCCGATCCCGATCCCGTCGCTCACGAAGAAGGACCTCGACGACCTCGAGTTCGCGCTCGGGCTCGGGGCGGACTTCGTCGCCCTGTCGTTCGTGCGCGCTGCGGCCGATGTGCGCGACCTGCAGGCGATCATCCGCCAGCACGGCTCGCCGGCGCGCGTGATCGCGAAGATCGAGAAGGCGGAGGCGATCGAGGCGCTCGACCAGGTGCTCGCCGAGTCCGATGCGGTGATGGTCGCGCGCGGCGACCTCGGTGTGGAGATCGGCGCCGCGACCGTGCCGCTGCTCCAGAAGCGCATCATCCAGCACTGCCTCGAGGCGGGGAAGCCGGTGATCACGGCGACGCAGATGCTCGAGTCGATGATCGAGCACGCCGAGCCGACGCGCGCCGAGGCGAGCGACGTCGCGAACGCGGTGCTCGACGGGACGTCCGCGGTCATGCTGTCGGCGGAGACGGCGACCGGCAACTACCCGGTCGCGGCGGTGGAGACGATGGACCGGATCGCGCGGGCGGTCGAGCCGTCGATGGGGTATCGCCACCAGACACCGCGCGCCGGCGAGGACACGACGGTCGGTCGGGCGATGTCGAACGCGGCGTGCGACCTGGCCGAGGCTCTCGGCGCGAGCGCGATTCTCGTCCCGACCTTCACCGGCCGCACGGCGTCGGCGGTCGCGCGTCTCCGGCCGCGCCGGCCGATCGTCGGCCTCTCGCACCACCAGACGGCGGTGCAGCAGATGGCGCTCGAGTGGGGCGTCACGCCGGTGCTGATGCCGCAGACCGCGAATGTCGAGGACCTCTGGACGCGCTCGCTGGAGTCGGCGCTCGGCGCGCAGGTCATCGAGAGCGGCGACCGTGTGGTCACGACGGCCGGCACCGCCGTCAACCTCCCCGGCTCGACCAACGTCATCAAGGTCGACATCGCCTGACCACTCCCGGCGTCCGCACCGCGGGCGCCGACCGGCCGTGAGTCGTGCCTGATTGTTCCGGCGCTGAAGGGCGTAGGAGTGCGTCCGCGCCCGCCGAAGAGACGAGCGTGTTTCGGCGGAAGCTCAAGCCCACCCGCATGCTCGCGCTCGGCGCGGTCGCACTGGTGGCGTTCCTCTACTGGAAGCCGCTGCACACCTACCTGCGCACGAAGCACGAGCTCCAGGGGCGGCAGGCACAGGTCCAGTCGCTGCGCGCCGAGCGGCGGCACCTGCAGCAGCTGATCGCGCGCGCCGGGACCGACCCCGAGCTCGTACGCCAGGCCCGGAAGCTCGGGCTGGTCAAGCCGGGAGAGCGCCTCTTCATCGTCCGCGGCATCACCGACTGGCGCCGCAACCACTGACCGAGCAGTGCGTCTCGACTCGGTCGACCACCAGGCGGACCGTCGCGAGCCGCCCGGCGACGGCGAGGTAGGTTGGCCGGAGATGGACGACCGTGAGCTCGTCGCCCGCCAGCTCGGCCGCCCGCCGCGCGCCTTTCGCCGCGTCGCCGTCCGCTGCCCCTTCGGCCGGCCCGCCGTCACCGAGCAGGCGCCGTTCGACGAGGACGGTCGGCCGTTCCCGACGCAGTACTACCTGACCTGCAGGCACCTCGTCGCCGCCGTCTCGCGGGTCGAGGCGGCAGGTGGAGTCGAGCGCTGGACCCGCGCCGCGCGGGACGACGACGTGCTCGCCGGCTCGCTGGCTCGGGCTCAGGCCGAGCAGCGGGCGCTCCGGCCCGAGCTCGACGCGGGCATCGGCGGCTCCACCCGTGACGGGAGCCTCAAGTGCCTGCACGCCCACGCCGCTTTCGCCCTCGCACGCCCGGGCTACGAGCTCGGCGAGCGCATCCTCGGTGAGCTGCCTGCCCTCTGGCCCGACTCCTGCTGTACTCCATAGCTCCATGGACGTCGAGCTGGCACGCCACCAGTGGGAGGACGGCAACCGGCGCGTGGACGCGGCGCGCCACGACCGCCGCGGCCACCGCAAGCTGCTCGCCGACGTCGACGTCGTGGTCGACGACCTGCGCCGCCGGGTCGGCCAGACGTTCACCCTCGCCGAGCTGGCGGAGGCCTACGACGGTGCGGACGACTGGGTGCGCGAGCTGCTCGACGAGCGGTTCCCCGACGAGCCGCCGCCGCACGAGCCCGGCACCGTGACCGACGCCGCCTTCCACCGCTACGCGCGCGGCGCCTCCGACTACCGGCCGTGATCCGCGCCGTCGTCATCGTGCTCGTGCTCGCGGCGGTGTTCGCCGCCGGCGTCGGCGTCGGCGAGGCGCTCCAGGACAACCCCGGCCCCGGCGGCTCGCAGACGATCGTCCGCACGCTCCGGCCGCTGCCGCTTGCCCCGGCGCCCGACACCGTCACCGTTACCGTCCGAAACCCGTAAACGCGTTTAGATAGGCGGAGATTTGGCTACTTTTTCCCCGTGACCTCGAGTAGACGACTCGCGGGCGGCGACTCCGACTGGCTGACGCTCGGCCAGGCGGCGAAGTTTCTCGGCGTTGCCCAGTCGACGATCCGCAAGTGGTCGGACAACGGCCGCGTGCCGGCGTTCTACACGCCCGGCGGCCATCGCCGCTACCGGCGGCACGACCTGGAGCTCTTCCTCGACCGCTCGGGCCCGGGTGGTCGAACGGCCGGCCCGCTCGTCCTCGTCGTCGACGACGACGAGCGCGTGCGCGAGCTCGTCCGCGTGACCCTCGAGATGGAGGGCTACTCGGTCCGCGAGGCCGGCAGTGCCGAGGAGGCGCTGGCGGCGCTCGACGACCAGGTGCCGCGGCTCGTGCTGCTCGACGTCGTCATGCCGGGCGTCGACGGCTGGCAGATGCTGCAGCAGATGCAGGAGCGCCACGGCTCGATCCCGGTGATCATGTTCAGCGGCCAGCTGGACGAGGCTGCAGAGGGCGAGGCGGAGCAGCGCGGTGCGCGCGGCTTCGTCGGGAAGCCGTTCGACCCGCAGCAGCTGGTCGAGCGGGCGAAGCAGCTCGTTCCGGCGTAGAGGCACGAGCACCGACCGCCATCTCGAGCGCTGGATCGTCGCGCACCGTGTCGGCGTCCTCGACCCGATCTCGATCGGCCTCTCCGACATCGGCCGGTACGGGCTCGTGTGGATCGCCATCGCCGCCGCGCTCGCGCTCGTCCGGCGCAGCCCGCGTGTGCTCGCCCTGGTCGTCGCGGCGGACGCCGGCGCGGACCTGCTCGCCGAGCTCGTGAAGCACCTCGTCCGCCGGCACCGCCCGCTCGTCGACCAGCTCGGCCGGGCGGAGCACAGCTATTCGTTCCCGTCGGGGCACACGTCGACGAGCTTCGCGTGCGCGCTCGTGCTCGCGGTCGCCGCGCCGCGGCTGCGCATCCCGCTCTACGTGCTCGCGGCGGCGATCGCCTGCTCGCGCCTCTACAACGGCGACCACTATCCGCTCGACGTCGTCGGGGGCGCCGTGCTCGGAACGCTTACAGCTCTTCTGCTGCTCGCAGCAGCCCGCCTGCGATCACAGCGAGGCTCGAGATCAGGCTGATCCAGATCCCGATGCCCCGGCCGTCGGCCGGGAGCACGCTCTCCGGGATCGAGATCACCCGGATCAGGACGAAGATCGTCCCGAGGATGCCGAGCCCCAGCACGACCAGGCTCTCGGGCACGCTCGGAGGCAGCTCGAAGCCGAGCTCGCGCAGCGCGACGACCGCGAGCACCGCCAGCCCGACGAAGAACACGAGCTTGCCGAGCGCGCCCGTGTGCCAGCCGATCACCGCGAGCTTCACGCCGACGCCGGAGCCGGCGTACCAGTCCATGAACGAGGAGAGCGCGAGCACGAGGCCCGCGACCCACGTGACGCGCTCGCCCGCCGCCCAGAGGCCGCCGTCGCCGGTTCGTGTGGACACGCGGGAGGGCGGCGCGCCGGGCTCCGGCGGGTCCAGGTCGAAGAAGTCAGGGGTTTCCACAGCGGTAAGTATGGGGAAGAAGTCGGTCGGAAGCACGGTGATCCGTGCGACGGCCGGGTTCGTGAAAGGGGTCACATGCCGGGCGGGGTGCGAAGAACGGATGCGAAGGAGGGCGACCTCCTGCGGTTTCATATGGCCGGGCCGGCCACGGCGGGCGAGTACCACTGCTCGTCCTGCGGGTACGGCGTCACGGTTCAGGCGGCGCTGCCGCGCTGTCCGATGTGCCAGGGAGAGAGCTGGGAGGCCGCACCGGGGCCGCTCGTGCGCATCGAGCGGATCCTTCCCTAGATGGTTGATCGGGAAATGCGGTCGGGGCGGGGAGGGCATGCACCAAGCAGTGGGGACGGCTCGACCGGGGGCAAGGCCGGTGGGCCTTGGCGCCGGGCGAGACGGCCGCAATGCGCCGTGTGCAGGCCCCCAGCCGCGACGGCCTCGATTTTCCGATCAACCATCTAGAGGCTCATCAAGCCTCTCTAGATCCCGAAGAGCGTCTGCACCTCGTGCCAGGCCGCGAGCATCACGAACGCCGTGATGAACGCGAGGACGAGCAGCGTCACGTAGAAGCGCACCCCCGAGCGGCGAGCGGCGCTGCGACGTTCCACGCGCGCACGCCGCCGTGCACGCTCACGGCGGTAGTTCCGCTCGATCGCGAGCGGGTCGAGAGACGGTGCGTCGTCCGGCGGGACCGGAACCTGCCGCAGCGGCTCGGGCATGGCTCCAGTTTAAAGTCTGAGCGATACTTCGTCGCGCGATGGTCGTCGAGGTGGAGCGGCTGCCGGTCGAGATCCTGGCCGCCGCCGCCGGCCGGATAGCCGCCGCGAGCGACCTCAGAGAGGCGCTCGGCGAGCTGGCCCGGGCGGCGGTCGCCGCGGCGCGGGCCGACGTCGCCGTGCTGCGGATCCTCGGCGAGGACGGCACGCTCGTCGCGCGGGGCATCGCCCCCGAGGGCTCGGCGCTCGCCGCCGAGGTCGCGGGGGCGCGCGCGCCGGTCGAGCGGCTCGCGGCCGGGGAGCCCTCCGACGCCGCGGAGCGTGCGGCCCGCCGGGTCCGGGCTGCCGACATCTATGCGCTGCCGGCCGTCTCCGCCGACGCCGTCGTCGGCTCCGTCGAGCTCATCCGGGTCGGCGGGCCGCTCGGCGACGAGGAGCGGGCGGCCGCCGCGCTCGTCGCGGCGCAGCTCGCCCTGCTCGTCCGCGCGCTCAGGCCGGCCGGGACGGCGGGAGGCGGCGAGGCGCAGCGGTGGGCCCTCGAGCTTGCGGGCGACTCCCTGGCCGCGGGCAGCGATCCGCGCCTCGCGGCCGACCAGGCACTCCGTGCCGCCGTCGAGGCGACGCGCGCCCGCGGCGGCGCCGTGTGGGGGCTGGGGGAGGCGCGGCCCGAGCTCCTCGCGTCGCTCGGCCCGGTTCACGCGGCGCTCGGGCGCGCCGCGGAGATCGTCGCCGAGACGACTGCGTCATGGCGCCCCGTGGCGGTCGAGCGGGATGCGCGCCTGCCCGACGAGGCTCCGTGCGCGGTCACGCTGGCCCTCGGGGAGCCCCCGTTCGCCGTGCTGCAGCTCTTCTACCGGGAGGATCAGGTGCCGCTCGACGACGAGCTCGGGGCGCTGACGGCATTCGCCGCCCGCACGGCACACGCGCTGCGTTCGGGACAGCGCAGCGCCGAGGTGGCCGTCGAGCTCGAGCAGGTGCGGACGCTGCTCGAGGTCGTCGGCGAGACCACTTCGCGGCTGTCGCTCGCCTACACGCTCGAGACCGGCATCGAGCGGATCGCGTCGGTTCTCCCGGTCGAGCGGGTCGGCGTCTACCTGAGCGAAGACGGCACCCTCTTCCCCGCGGCCGGGCGCGGGCTCGTCTCGGGGCACGCGGACCTCGCCGAGCGGCTGTTCGAGGCGGCGCTCGGGCCGCTGCGCGCACGCGCGACGATCGAGGCAGACGTCCGCGGCCGCGACCCGGCGCTCGCCCCGGCGCGGGCCGCCCTGCGTGCCCTCGGCCAGGAGCGGCTCGTCGCGGTGCCGCTGCGGGTGCGGGGGGAGTCGATCGGCCTGCTCGTTGCGTACCCGGCTGCGGGCGGGCTCTCCGGTCGCGACGTCTCCTTGCTTGCGGCGCTCGCCGCGCAGCTCGCCGTGGCGGCGCAGAACGCGCGACTGCACGAGCGTGCGACCGAGCTCGGCCAGGCGCTCGGCGCGTCGCTCGAGTCGGAGCGCCAGGCGTCGCGGCAGGTCGCCGCCCTCTACGAGATCTCGCGCTCGTTCGCGCAGACGCTGTCCCTCGAGGCGACGCTCGAAGCGGTGACCGAGACGCTCGTGCGGGAGCTCGGGGTCGACGCCGCGGTGATCCGCGTCCCGGACGAGCGCGGCGACCAGCTCGTGCCGCGCTCCGTGCACGTCGTCGAGTCGCGGCTCGCCGACCCCGTGCGGGCGATCCTCGAGCACCCGCAGCGTCGTCCCGGGCGCATCCGCGGCCCGCAGCTGCTCGACCTGCGGACGGTCGCGAAGATCGGGGGTGCTCACGCGCTGCTGCGGCCGTTCCTGGAGAAGGGGTCGACTGCGGCCCTGCTCCCGATCGCGACGCCGAGCGAGCTGCTGGCGGAGCTGACCATCCTGTCGCTCGACCCCGAGTCGCCGATCTCGGGCGAGACGCTCGCCACCGCCCGGACGATCGCCCGGCAGGCCGCGCTCGCGATCGACAACGCGCGTCTCTACTCGCAGCAGAAGCGGTTCGCGGAGACGATGCAGCGCTCGCTGCTCCCGCGCGAGCAGCCGGAGGTGGCGGGGCTCGACGTCGGCCATGTCTACGAGTCGGCGGCCCAGGTCGACGTCGGCGGAGACGTCTACGACTTCCTCGAGCTCCCGGACGGCCGCCTTGCCGTCGTGCTCGGCGACGTGACCGGGCACGGCATCGACGCAACGGCCGACATGGCGATGGCGAAGTTCACGTTCCGTTCGCTCGCGCGCGAGCACTCGGAGCCTTCCGAGTTCCTCGCGCACGCGAACGACGTCGTCGTCGACGAGATCGCGCTCGGCAAGTTCATCACCATGGTCTATCTGACGGTCGATCCGAGGGGCGAGGTCGTCTGCGCGTCCGCCGGGCACCCGGAGCCGAGGGTCGTGCGCCCGGACGGCGCCGTCGAGGCGGTCCCCTGCGGCGGAATCGCCCTGGGGATCGACGCGCCCCAGGCCTACGACCACGTGCGCGTGTCGCTCGACGCAGGCGCGGCGGTGGTGCTCTACACCGACGGTGTGATCGAGTGCCGCAGCGGCCGCGAGCTCTTCGGCATGGAGCGGCTCGATGCGACGCTCGCCGAGCACGCCGGCGGGACCGCCCAGCAGCTCGCCGATGCGGTGCTCGCGGCCTGCCGCGGGTTCGCGGGCGGCGACCTGCCGGACGACTGCGCCGTCGTCGTCATCCGCCGCGCCGCGTGACCGCAGACCCGGCGGAGCGCTTCCCCGGCGCGGGCTCGACGGAGCCGGCGAGCCTATGAGCCTCGAGCTGCGACGCGCCGGCCGGCGGCCGCTCGTGATCGGCCACCGTGGGGCGAAGGCGGTGGCGCCCGAGAACACGCTCGCGTCGCTCCGCGCCGCCGTGGAGGCCGGCGTCGACCTCGTCGAGTTCGACGTCGCGCCGGGCCTGCTCCTCGGGCACGATCCCGACGCGGTTTCGGGCGATGCGCTCTCGCTGGACGACGCCCTCGAGTTCCTGCGCCGGGCCGACGTCGGAGCGCATCTCGATCTCAAGCGGCCGGGATACGAGGCGGAGGCGCTCTCCGCGGTGCGCCGGCACGGCCTCGAAGGACGGACGATCGTGTCGACCGCGTTCGCGGCGAGCGCCCGGCGCGTGCGCCGGCTCGCGCCGGCGCTCCCCGTCGCGATCGGCTACCCGCGCGACCGGTACGGCGTCTCCCGGCTCGCGTGGCCGGACCCGCTGACGCGCGCCGGCGCCGCCGCCCTCCGGCAGGCGATGCCGCTGCGGATCCCGCTGCTGCTCTGGGCGGCACGGGCCGACGTGCTGGCGCTCCACCACACGCTCTGCTCGTCCGCCGCCGTCGCGACCTCGCATCGCCTGGGAGCGGCCGTCGTCGGCTGGACCGCGAACGATCCGGCCGCGGTCGAGCGGCTGACGCGGGCCGGCGTCGACGCGCTCGTCTCGGATGATCCGCAGGTGGTCGTGCGAACGCTGGCTACACTCCTTGCGGCGTGAAGCGTCTGCTCGCAGTCGCCCTCTTCGCGTCGGGGTTCGCGCTTGCCGGCATCTTCTCCGGCGCGGTGATCGCCGACGTCACGACCTCGACCGGCACGACAACGGTCGAGACGACGACGGCTGCCACCACGACGACCGCGGTGACGACGACGACCACGACGACCACGACGACACGCCGCCCGGCGCGATCCGACGTCCTGCCGCACGGCGTCCGCATCGCCGGCATCCGCGTCGGTGGCCTCACACCCGCCGGCGCGATCGCGGCTGTGCACGCGGCCTTTGCGCGGCGGCAGGAGGTCGACATCGACGGGAAGCGCCTCGCGCTCGACCCGACGCGCGTCGCCGTCGCCTACGCGAAGACGGCGGTCGCGCGGGCGCGGGTCGCCCGACCCGGCACGAACGTACGGCTCGTGGTCGCCGTCCGCGGCGCCCCCCTCCGCTCGTGGGTCGCAGCCGCCGCACGGCGCGTCGACCGCAAGGCCGTCGATTCCACGCTGAAGCTCTCGAACGGCACGCCGACGATCACGCCAGCGCAGATCGGGCGCAGGCTCGGCCAGGCCGCGCTCGTCCGTCGTCTCGTCGCGACGCTCCACCGCAACTCGCGGCTCCCGGTCCGCCTGCACACCCGGGCCGTGCAGCCGACGACGGCGGTCGGCACCGGCGCGACGCCGACGATCGTCATCAACCGCGAGACGAATCACCTCTACCTGTTCGACGGCACGCGGCTCCGGCGCACCTTCGCGGTCGCGACGGGCCAGGCGATCTACCCGACGCCCACGGGGACCTGGCACATCGTCGTCAAGTGGCGCAACCCGTGGTGGTACCCGCCGACCTACGACAGCTGGGCGAAGGGTCTGAAGCCGGTCCCGCCGGGCCCCTCGAACCCGCTCGGCACGCGCTGGATGGGCCTCGACGCGCCCGGTGTCGGCATCCACGGCACCGACGAGCCTTCGTCGATCGGGTACAGCGCCTCGCACGGTTGCATCCGTATGCAGGTGCCGGATGCCGAGTGGCTCTTCGATCGCGTCGACATCGGCACCACGGTCTACATCGTGTGACCGTGATGGGGCGCTGAATGCGGATTCTCCGCGCCGTCGCCGTGGCCGGGGTCGTCGCCCTCCTCGCCTTGCTCGTCTGGGACGTGACGCACGGGTCGGGCGGCGGGATCGCCGCGAAGATCGACCGCGGAGAGACGGTCGCGGCCCCCGAGATCCACCTGCCGTTCTTCGACGGCGGCGGCACGTTCGACCTCTCGGCGTATCGCGGCAAGGTGGTCGTGCTCAACTTCTGGGCCTCCTGGTGCGTCGACTGCAAGCTCGAGGCGAGGGCCCTCGATGCGGCCGCCGCGCGCTGGAAGGGCAAGAATGTGGTCGTGGTCGGTGTGGACACGAAGGACTTCACCTTCGCCGCCTCGCGCTACATGAAGCGCTACGGCATCGACTACCCCGTCGTGCGGGACGTGAACGGCTCGCTCGACTCCCGGTTCGGCGTGACGGGGTACCCGGAGACGTTCTTCGTCGACAGGCGCGGGAACGTGACGCCGCCGCACGTCGTCGGCCCGATCACCGCCGGCGCCGACTTCTCGCCGAAGGACCTCGACGCGACGATCGCGAGGCTCGCCTCGTGAAGCTCGCGGTGCGGGTCGTCGCCGCCGCGGGCGTCGCCGCGCTCGCGGGGCTGCTCGTCTGGCATCTGACGCACCGGCCCGCCTCGGTCGCCAAGGCGGTCGCCAGGGGGAAGATCGTGCCGGCCCCGGCGTTCGACCTGCCGCGCCTCGACGGCGACGGCAAGCTCGCGCTCACCTCGCTGCGCGGCAAGGCGGTGGTCGTCAACTTCTGGGCCTCCGACTGCCAGCCGTGCAAGCAGGAGATGCCGCGCCTCGAGCACTACGCGACCCGCTACTCGGGCAAGGGAGTCGTCTTCCTCGGCGTCGACATCGCGGACGGTCGCGCGGCGGCCCGCAGCTTCGTCAAGCGCTACCACGCCACCTACCTGATGGTCTTCGACCAGCTCGCGAACACCGCGGCGCCGTGGGGGATCATCGGCACTCCGATGACGTTCTTCCTCGACCGGCGCGGCCGCATCGTGCACCACGTGCTCGGGCCGGTGTCGGCGAGTGACCTGGACGAGGGCATCGCGAGCGCCCTCGCGACGTGAGGGTCGCCGCCGTCCTCCTGGCTGCGCTCGCGGTTGCCGCTCCGGCGTGGGCCGCGACCGGCGGGAACGTGAGCGCGTCGGCGATCGAGACCGAGCTCGTCTGCCCGGTCTGCCACGAGACCCTCGACCAGTCGACCGCGCCCATCGCGCAGCAGATGAAGAAGGAGATCCGCCGGCGCATCGCCCAGGGCTGGACGAAGCAGCAGATCATCGACGAGATGGTCGCGAACTTCGGGCCGGGCGTGCTCTCGACGCCGGCGACGCACGGCTTCGATCTCCTGGCGTGGCTGCTCCCGTTCGGCGGCGTCGCCCTGGGGGCGCTCGTGCTCGGGGCGGGAGCGTGGCGCTGGTCGCGGAAGCGCGGCCGCGGCGACCCCGACTCGCCGCTCCCCGTCGCGCTGTCGGCCGAGGACGAGCGGCTCGTCGACCGGGCGCTCGGGCGCTTCGAATGATCGAGAAGCTGCCCGTCGCCTTTCTCGCCGGCCTCGTCTCGGTGATCACGCCGTGCGTGCTGCCGCTCGTGCCGGGCTACCTCTCGGCGGTGTCCGAGGTCGACGTCGGCCGGCTCGGCGAGCGCGGCGTCGCGCGGCGGATCGTCGTCGCGAGCATGCCGTTCATCGTCGGCTTCACGATCGTGTTCGTCGTGCTCGGCGCCGCCGCCGCCGCGGTCGGGAGCGCGCTCGACAAGCGCTCGCAGCTCGAAATCGCCGGGTTCGTGCTCGTCGTGCTGGGGCTCGCCTTCCTGCACGTCCTGCCGTGGCCCGAGCGGGCGGTTGCGCCGAGCCTGCTGCACCGCGCACGCGGCAGCGGCTCGCGCTTCCTGCTCGGGGGCGCGTTCGCGGTCTGCGCCGCGCCGTGCATCGGTACCGTGCTCGCCTCGATCCTCGTGCTCGCCTCGTCGAGCGGGACTGTCGCCCGCGGGGTCGTGCTGCTCGTCGCCTACTCGCTCGGGCTGGCGGCGGCGTTCGTCGCGGCCGGCATCGCCTTCGGCCACGCGATGAAGGCGTTCCGCTGGGTGCGCGACCACTACGGCATCGTCCGCGGCGTCTCAGGCGCGACCCTCGTCGCCCTCGGTCTGCTGCTCTTCTTCAACCGCGACTGGTGGCTGCGCGTCGGCCTCGACCAGGTGTTCACGCGGATCGGCCTCGGATCGCTCTAGCGCCGCGACGACGAGCGCCACGTCGAGCCCGCGGTGGCGGGGGGCGAACGGCGTGAGCCTGCGCAGCGCCTTCACGCGCTGGCGCTCGGCGGCGACGGGTCGGCCACGGCCCGACTGGTAGGCGGACACGACGACGTGGACGAGCCCCTGGAAGAAGTCGCGCTCATCCGGTGGACACGCGCGCCAGGCCTCCTCGAACGCCTCGTGGGCCTCGAAGAAGCTACCGATGCGGGCGAGTGCGAGACCGCGTTGGTAGCCCGCCTCGACAGTGCTAGGGTCGGCCTCACGTATGGCGACGATCCTCCTGTGCGGAGTGGATCTCTACGTACGGGGCAGGCTCGAGGCAGTCCTCCCGGAGCACCGTCTGCAGACCGCGGACGCGGTCGACCCTCCCGACCTCGTGATCGCGGACATCGCCCGCATCGACGCCGACGACGTCGCGGACGCCTACCCGGAGACCCCGATCCTCGGCTATACGAACCACACCGACACGGCCGGCCTGCGGCGCGCACACGCCGCAGGATTCGACCAGGTGGTCGCGAAATCGGCGCTCTTCGAGCGCACCCGTGAGCTGATCGACCCGCTGCTCGCATCGGTAGAGTAGGCCGCCGTGACGTACATCATCGCCGAGCCCTGTATCGACATCAAAGACCGCTCATGCGTCGACGTCTGCCCCGTCGATTGCATCCACGAAGCCGGGCGCATCCTCGTGATCGATCCCGAGGAGTGCATCGACTGCGGAGCGTGCGAGCCCGAGTGCCCGGTCGAGGCGATCTTCCCGGAGGACGCGCTGCCGCAGAAGTGGGACGCGTTCATTCCGATCAACTACGCCTACGGCGAAGGCATGGCGAAGGTCGACGAGTTGACGGACGCGTACGCGACCGAGAACAACGTCCAGAACGAGCCGATCGACTGACGAACTCGCGGGCTGTACGCGTCGTTTGCCTTTTCAGCAACGTGCGCGGAAGTCGTGCATGCGCTCATGTCGTCCGCATTGCACGTTACAAAGCAACGTGGTAGGGAATCGTGCACGCGGAATCCGACTAGGGAGGTCAACCTAGATGACCCAAGAGGATTGGAGCGGGACCGGCGGGGCGTCCGAGACGCCGAGCGCCGGCTCGTGGAACGAACCGGCGTCGGATGCGGCCGACGCCGGGTGGGGTGAGCCGGCGACCGGCGCGACCGAGACACCTGTCGGTCCGACCGAGATGCCCGTCGTCATGACCGAGCCGGAGGAGAGCGCCGAGATGGCGCGTGCGATTCCTGCGGCGGCCCGGTCGACGTCGCGCTCCAGTTCCCGCTCGGGGTCGACCCGTTCCTCGGCAGGCAGAAAGAAGTCGTCGGCGAAGCGTTCGACGGCCAAGAAGAAGTCGGCAGCGAAGCGCGGCGCGGCGAAGAAGAAGTCCACCGCCAAGCGTTCCCCTGCGAAGCGCTCGACCGCGAAGCGCTCGACGGCGAAGCGTGGAGCTGCGAAGAAGAAGTCGGCGGCGAAGCGTTCGACGGCCAAGCGCGGCACCGCGAAGAAGAAGTCGACGGCCAAGCGGAAGTCGACCGCGAAGCGGAAGTCGACGGCGAAGCGCTCGACCGCGAAGCGTTCGACGGCGAAGCGTGGAGCCGCGAAGAAGAAGTCGGCGGCGAAGCGTTCGACGGCCAAGCGCGGCACCGCGAAGAAGAAGTCGACGGCCAAGCGGAAGTCGACCGCGAAGCGGAAGTCGACGGCGAAGCGCTCGACCGCGAAGCGTTCGACGGCGAAGCGTGGAGCCGCGAAGAAGAAGTCGACGGCGAAGCGCTCGACTGCGCGCAAGGCCGGCACCCGCCGGCCCGCGTCACGCTCCCGCACAGCGCGGCGCAAGTCGTAGGCACGAGCTCGACCGCCGGCTCCCCGGTCGACCGGGGAGCCGGCGGTCGCCCAACCGCACCCCTCCGGCTGCGGTGACCGGCTCGATAGGGTGACCGGATGCAGCCGAAGACTCTCGACCACGTTGCATTCTGGGTGGCCGACCGCGATCCGATCGCCGCCTACCTCGAGCGGCATCTCGGCATGCACGTCATTGCGCGCGAGGCGACGTTCACGCTCATGGGCGCGGATGCGCGCCGCGGCAAGCTGACGCTCTTCGATGCCGATGGCCCGCGCGAGCCGGGAGCGCTCCTCCACGTCGGCCTCCGCGTCTCGGATCTGGCGGCCGCCCGGTCGGAGCTGCCGGCCGGCACGCCCGATGTCTTCGACATCGGCGAGGGCGTCCGCATCACGCTCGTCGAGGCGCGGACCGACGTCGAGTACGACCTCGACCACGTCGCTCTGCGGGCGCGGTCTCCCGAGGCGACGGCCCGCGAGTACACCCGCTACGGGTTCGCGCCCGCCGGGCCGCGGAAGGTCGAGGTCGGAGGCGCGTTCGTCGAGTTGCACGACGGCGATCCCGGAGAGCCCGAACGCCCTCTCCTCAACCATCTCGCGGTGCTGGTCGACTCGGCCGACGATGTCATCGCCGCCGCCGGCGACCTCGGCATCGAGGTCGAGTCGGTGGTCGATGCGGCGAACACCTACGCGACCTTCCTGCAGGGGCCGGACCGCGTGCGCATCGAGTACGTCGAGCACAAGCCGACGTTCAGCCTCGCGTGATCGTCGCCGGGGCCGGCATGGCCGGTCTCGTGGCCGCGGCCCGCCTCAAGGAGCTCGGCCGGCCTGTCACGCTGTGCGAGAAGGGGACGCGGGCGGGAGGCTCGATGCTGCTCTCGTCGGGCGTCGTGTGGCGTCACCGTGAATGGGAGGAGTTCCGGCGTGAGTGCCCGGAGGGCGATGCCCGCCTCCAGCTTCTCGTCTGGGAGCGGCTCGACGACGCCGTCGACTGGCTCGTCGCGCGCGGCGCCCCGGTCGTCTGGGAGCAGACCGCGAACCCGCGCACGCGGGGCAAGCGTTTCGATCCTGGGGGGCTCGTCGAGGCGCTCGGGGGCGCCGGAGCCGAGCTCGCCGTCGACGGTTGTGCCGACGACGCTCCGCTGATCCTGTGCACGGGCGGGTTCGCAGCCTCGCCGGAGCTCGTCGAGCGGTACGTCGCTCCCGCGGCGCCGCTGCGGCTGCGCGGCAACGAATGGTCGACCGGCGACGGGCTGCGTCACGGCGTCGGCCGCGGCGGCTCGCTGTCGTCCGGGCTCGGCGAGTTCTACGGGCGCAACATGCCCGACGCGCCCTGGGACGAGACGGAGCTCGTGACCCTCTCGCAACTCTACGCGCGCTTCGCACGGATCTTCGACGAGGACGGCATCGAGTTCTTCGATCGTGACGACGTGTCGTGGTCGGAGACGAACGTCGTGCAGGCGACGGCCCGGCGGCCGGGGGCGAAGGCGTACTACCTGCTCGACGACGAGGCGCTCGAGCGGCGCGTCCAGGACCGGACGGTCGGCGAGATCGCCGAGGCGGCGCCGCCGCAGGCGCGCATTCCGCTCGCCGAGCTGCCCTTCGAAGCTCCCGAGGGCACGGTCATGGCGGTTCGCGTGGTCGCGTCGATCACGCACACGTTCGGCGGGTTGCGCGTCGACACGGACGCGCGCGTGCTCGACGCCGACGGCCGTCCTGTCGAGGGCCTCTGGGCCGCCGGGATCGACGCGGGCGGGATCGCAACCGGCGGGTACGCGAGCGGCCTCGCGCAGGCCCTCGTCCTCGGCCTCGCCGCCGCCGAAGACGCCGCCCGCTGAGCCGCCCTCCACGGCCGACGATCCACCGCCCGGCTGCGCGCTTGGTTCGCTCCGCCGGCCGTTCGCGCGCTGTCCGCTTCGCCTCCCGCTGTGCGTGGTTCGCCGTCCGCTTCGCGCCACGAGCTCCGGCCGGCCGCGCGCTGTCCGCTTCGCCCACCGCCCGGCAGCGCGCTTGGTTCGCTCTCCGCTTCGCCCACCGGCCGGCTGCGCGCTGTTCGCTTCGCCCACCGCCCTGCTGCGCGCTTGGTTCGCTGTCCGCTTCGCCCCACCGGCCGGCTGCGCGCTGTCCGCTTCGCCTCCCGCTGTGCGTGGTTCGCCGTCCGCTTCACGCCACGAGCTCCGGCCGGCTGCGCGCTGTCCGCTCCGCCCACCGCCCGGCAGGGCGCCGGTCGCCGTCCGCTTCGCCCACAGCCCGCCGCACCGGCCCACCGAGACACCGCGAGGAACAGGTCTCGTCCGCGCGAACCCTGTTGAGCTTGTGTTGAATCAACACAAGCTCAATGCTCGCGGCGTCGGAAAGCGGCTTGGCCTGAGCGTTTGCGCACCCGAGGGCGACCGGCTTGTGTTGAATCAACACAAGCGTCGGTCCTGCGCGTGTCGGAAGGACGGTGCAGTCGGTGGGCGGCCGGATGTCTGAGCGCGGGGACGGCTGAGCGCGGGGACGCCTGGATGCGGGGACGCGGGGACGCCTGGGACGCGGGGACGCCTGGGGCGGGGACGCGGGAACGCGGGGACGCCTGGGGCGGGGACGCGGGGACGCCTGGGGCGGGGACGCGGGAACGCGGGGACGCCTGGACGCGGGGGACGCCTGCTCGGCGCGTCGCGGCCGGGTCGACCCCTACTTGCCGACCGAGTAGGCGCAGGGGCGCGGGTCGCCCGGGATGGGCGAGGGGCCGATCTTCGTCACGACGAGGGTGTGCCCGCCCTCCTCGATCTCGAGGCCGACGTGCGGCAGCGCGCCTTCCCGTTCCTGCAGCGTGTAGCCGGCCGGCGACCAGACGAAGAGGGTGTACCGCGTCGCGTCGCCGTCGACCATCACGGTGAGCTTAGCGGGTTGATCTACCGGCGCATCGCGTAGCGCGGCAGCGTCACGGAGACACGCGTGCCCGTGCCCTCGGCGCCGACCTCGATCTTCCCGTGGAGCTGCTTGACGCGCTCCTCGATCGCCTCGAACGAGCGCCTGCGCCGCTCCGGCTCGGCGTCGTCGGCGACCACCGTCTCGAAGCCGCCGTCCTCGAGCGCGCGCATGCTGACCGATACGCGCGTGGGCGGCCCGCGCCTGATCGCCTGCTCGAGCAGCTCGCGGATGATCGTGTAGAGCGCCACCTGGGCGGTCGCGCCGACCCGCTCGGCGTCGTCGATGTCGAGGTCGAAGCGCATCTCGTTCGACGTGCCGATGTGCTCGGTCAGGGCGCGCAGCGCAGGACCGAACCCCTGGTCGCGCAGCACGACGGGCTCGAGTGCGAACGACAGGTCGCGCAGCTCGCGAATCGTCGAGCGCTGCCGGTCGAGCGCCGAGGCGAGCACGTCGGTCGCGTCGCCGAGCTTGCCCGTCTCGATCGAGTGGAGCGCCGCGTCGAGCATCAGCGCGATGCCGGACAGGTTCTGCACCGGCCCGTCGTGCAGGAAGAGCGCGATGCGGCGCCGCTCGTCCTGCTCGGCGGCGATCAACCGGTCGAGCGCGTCGGACTCGCTCACCTGATCAGTCGATGATCGCTTCGCGGAGGGCGATCGCCACGGCGTGCGTGCGGGTGTCGGCCTCGAGCTTCGTGAGGATGTGGCGCACGTGGCTCTTGACCGTCTCCTGGGAGATGAACAGCCGCTGGGCGACATCGGCGTTCGACATGCCGTCGGCGAGGAGCTGGAGGATCTCCCGCTCCCGCGTCGTGAGCATGTCCGCCTGGTCCTTGCCGGCGAGGAAGGCCGGCATCAGCGCCGGGTCGACGTAGCCCTCGCCCTGGGCGACCTTCTCGATCGCCCGCACGAGCGTCTGGTGCGGCGCCTCCTTGAGGATGTAGCCCTTCGCGCCGGACTCGAGGCCACGGCCGAGCAGCGACCGCTCCGAATAGGCCGTGAAGATCAGCACCTTCGCGTCCGGGACCCTCTCGGTGAGCAGCTTGGTCGCCTCCAGCCCGTCCATGCCGGGCATCCGCACGTCCATGATCACGACGTCCGGCTTGCGGCGCTCCGCCAGCTCGACCGCGGCGGCGCCGTCGGCCGCCTCGCCGACGACGCGGATGTGCGGGGCGCGCGAGAGTGACAGACGGAGCCCCTCCCGAACGACCTCGTGATCGTCGACGATCAGCGTCGTGATCTCGTCGGCCATGGCAGGCGGATCTTAGAGGGTGGGGAGGAGGGACAACTGGACGGCGCCCGGCGCGGGGCGAAGCGGCTCGGGGCGGCGGTCGCGGACGGCGTGCCGCCGCGCGAGCTCACGGACGCGTTCGCGAGCGGGCCGCGTTTGCGCCGCCGGCAGGTAGGCGCGTCCTGCATAGAGCCGCTCGTAGTGTGGAAGGAGCTCGGGCCAGTCGCGCTCGAGGCAGGCGAGGAAGTGCTCGCGCGTGCCCGGGCGCAGGTAGAGGAGGTTCGCCCAGATGCCGCAGGCGCCCGCGTCGCGGGCGGCGGTGACGACGCGCTCGATCTGGTCGGGCCGGTCGGAGAGTCCGGGCAGGAGCGGCGCCATGCCCACCGAGGCCCGTACGCCGGCGTCGACGAGCACTCGAAGGGCGCGCAGCCGCTTGCCCGGCGGCGCGGTGCCCGGTTCCGTCGTCCGCCAGATCTCCTCGTCGAGCGTCGGCACCGAGAACGTCACCGACACGTCGGCTCGCGTCGATGCCTCGGCGAGCACGTCCGCGTCGCGGACGATCAGCGGGCCGCGCGTGATCAGCGAGAACGGCTGGCGGGCCGCGACGAGCACCTCGAGGCAGGCGCGCGTCAGCCGGTATCTGCCCTCGGCGGGCTGGTAGGGATCGGTCGCCGCGCCGATCGCGATCGGCTCGCCGCGCCACGAGGGCCGGGCAAGCTCGCGCCGCAGCACCTCGGCGACGTTCACCTTGACGCGGATCGACGTGCCGTAGCGATCGTCCGACGGGCGGTCCGCGCGCTGCTCGAAGGCGCGGACGTAACAGAACGTGCAGCGGTGCACGCAGCCCATGTAGGGATTCAGGGAGAAGCGAAAGGGCATCCCTTTCACGGCGTTCAGCGCCGACTTGCACGGTTCCTCGCGGTAGACCGCCCGCACGGCCGCATCATAGAACACATGTTCGTATCGCCGGACGGGCGAGCTATACTGGGTCGACTGATCAGCGTGGACGACGATCTGCCGCCCAGTACCCGCGCGCCGGCGAGCGGCGCTGCGAGATGACGTTTCTCCTCGAGCTTCTGGCCGTTGCGGGCCTGATCGCCCTGAACGCGTTCTTCGTCGGGGCCGAGTACGGGCTCGTCACCTCGCGGCGGACGCGGATCCTCGAGCTCGAGCACGAGGGCAACCGGCGCGCCCGCGCAGTCCGCCAGATCACGAGCGATCCGCCGCGGTTCATCGCCGCGATGCAGCTCGGCGTCACGATGACGAGCCTGGGGATCGGCGCCCTCGGCGAGCAGGTGCTTTCGCGGCGCTTCGAGCCCGTGCTGGCCGCCTTCCTCGCCGTGCTGCTCGCGCTCCTCATCGTCACCTACCTGCACGTGGTGATCGGCGAGCTCGTGCCGAAGGGGATCGCGCTCGGCCATCCGGAGCGGACGGCCCTCGCCGTCTCGACTCCGGTGCGCTGGTTCTTCTTCCTCTTCAAGCCGCTGATCTGGCTGCTCCTGACCTCGACGGGGGTCATCCTCCGGCTGCTCGGCCTCGAGCAGCCGGGAGCCGAGCACGAGGCGCACTCGGAGGCCGAGTTGCGCATGTTGCTCTCGTCGTCCGCCGAGTCGGGCGAGATCGAGCACGAGGAGCAGGAGATGCTCTACAAGGTCTTCGACTTCGCCGACAAGGAGGTCGCGGATGTGATGGTGCCGCGGCCCGAGGTCGTCGCGATCTCGATCGCGCTGCCGGCCGAAGAGGCGCTCAAGGCGGTGCTCGAGTCGCCGTACACCCGCTACCCGGTCTACCGCGAGTCGCTCGACGACGTCGTCGGCATCCTCCACATCCGCGACCTGATCGAGGCACTTCACGACCGCGGGCTCGGCTCGGTCGATCTCGAGTCGCTCGTCCGTCCGGCGTACATGGTCCCGGAGACGAAGGACCTGGGGGCGCTGCTGACGGAGTTCCGCCGCACGAACCAGCACATGGCGGTGGTGATCGACGAGTACGGCTCCGTGGAGGGCATCGCCACGCTGGAGGATCTGCTCGAGGAGATCGTCGGCGAGATCGAGGACGAGTTCGACCTGCCGGACGAGACGGTCGAGCGGGTCGACGAGAGCACGATCCGCATCGACGGGACGTTCCCGATCGACGACTTCAACGAGCAGTTCCAGACGGCGCTGCCGAACTCCGACTACCACACGGTCGCCGGCTTCGTCTTCGGCCTGCTCGGGCGGAGCGCCGAGCCCGGCGACGAGGTGGGGCACGACGGGGTGCACTTCCGCGTCGACTCGACCGTCGACCGGCGCATCGACCGTCTGACGGTCACCTTCCAGCCGGTGCGGCGCACCGACGCGCCGTCGGACGAGAACGCCGGCGACGTCGCCTGACACGGCGCTCCGGACGGCCGACACGGTAGGTTTGAGCCCGGTTTGCGCTCGCGGAAGGACAAGGGGAGAGGCGTCGTCGCGCGCGCTGCGCTTGCCTGCGCGGCGGCGCTCGTCGTGCTCGCGCCCGCCGCGCCCGCGTCCGCCCGCACGATCAAGGTCGCCCGCGTCCAGAAGCTCGCCATGGTGATGAGCGTCCACGGAGCGCGCGCGAGGCCGACGCTGCATGCGCCGCTCGTCGCCGTCGTGCAGCCGCGGCGGCCGCTGACGGGCGAGCGGACGGAGCTGCCGGTGCTCGGCCGCTCACGCGGCCCGCAGGGCGCCGTCTGGCTTCGCGTGCGGCTGCCGGGGCGGCCGAACAGCCACACGGGCTGGATCAGGAAGGCCGGCACGCACGCCGCGTCGACACGCTGGGCGCTCGTGGTCGACCTCGGGCTGCGGCAGGTGAAGGCGTATTTCCGCGGGCGCGTGGTGCGGACCTTCAGGGCGGTCGTCGGCAAGCCGTCGACGCCGACGCCGGCCGGCCGCTTCTTCGTCGAGGAGTCGCTCCGCATCACGTCGGGCTACGCAGGCGGCCCGTACGCGCTCGCGTTGAGCGCGCGCTCGGACGTCTACCAGGAGTTCGACGGCGGGCCCGGCCAGATCGCGCTGCACGGCGTCTACGGGATCGGGGGCACTCCCGGCACCGCCGTCTCCCACGGCTGCGTCAGGCTCGAGAGCGCAGACATGGACTGGCTGGGGGCGCACATCGGCCCCGGCGTGCCCGTGATCGTGGTCGCCTGAGCCTCGTTACCCGACGGCCGCCGCGTCCTCCTCGTCGGCGGGCGTGTGGCCCGGCGAGGGGATCGGGACGCAGAGCGGGCTGTCGGTGTCGGGGTGACGGAGAATGTGCGCGTCGATCCCGAACACGTCGCGCACGAGCTCGCGTGTGAGGATGCTGTGCGGCTCGCCCTCCGCGACGATCATGCCCTCGCGCATTGCGAACAGGTGGTCGCCGTACTCGGCCGCCATGTTGATGTCGTGCAGCACCATGACGATCGTCTTGCCGCGCACGCAGTTCAGCTCGCGGAGCAGTTCGAGCACCTCGAGCTGGTAGGCGACGTCGAGGAACGTCGTCGGCTCGTCGAGGAGGATCAGGTCGGTGCCCTGGGCGAGCACGAGCGCGATCCAGGCACGCTGCCGCTGCCCGCCCGAGAGCTGGTCGACGGGCCGCTCGGCCAGGTCGGTCGTCCCGGTCGCATGCAGCGCCCAGTCGATCGCCTCGCGATCCTCGTCGCGCAGAGCAGCGATCGAGCGGCGCTGGGGATGGCGGCCGTAGGCGACGAGCTCGCGCACCGTGATCGCCTCGGGTGTCAGCAGCACCTGTGGCAGGAGGGCGAGGCGGCGCGCGACCTCCTTGGTCGAGAAGTGATGAATGTCCTTGCCGTCCAGCACGACGCAGCCGCCCTTCGGCTTCAGCAGGCGAGAAAGCGCGCGCAGGGTGGTGGACTTGCCGCAGCCGTTCGGGCCGATCAGCACGGTGATCTTCCCGTCGGGCACCTCGATCGTCAGGTCGGTCGCGACGGTCAAGCTCTCGTAGCTCAGCGTCAGGCCTCGTCCGCTCAAGCGCATGCCGTCACACCATCCTCGCGAGGAGATAGAGGAAGTATGGACCGCCGATGATCGCCGTCACCAGCCCGGCGGGGATCTCGATCGGCGGGTCGGCCCCCCGGCCGATCGCATCCGAGACGAGGAGCAGCAGAGTGCCGATCAGGAACGACGCGGGGAGAAGGACCGCGTGGCGCGAGCCGACGAGCCTGCGTGCCATGTGGGGTGCGATGAGGCTCAGGAAGAGGATCGTCCCGCCGATCGAGACGGCCGCCGAAGCGATTGCGACGCCGAGCAGGAGCAGGAGACGTCGCAGGTGCTCGACACGCTCGCCGAGCCCTGCGGCCATGTCGTCGCCCAGGCCGAGCACGTCGAGCCGCCGGGCGACGAGGAAGGTGATCGGTATCAGCACCACCATCCAGATCGTGATCTGGTAGACCTCGTGCATGCCGCGCTCGGCGAGGCTGCCCGTCAGCCACGTGAGCGCTTCGGCGATCGCCGTCACGTGCTTGACCAGGAGCAGACGGATGAACGTCTCGCAGACGGCCGACACGGCGATGCCGACGAGCGCGAGCCGCACCGGCGAGGCGCCTCTGCGGTAGGCGGCAACGTAGACGACGAGCATCGCTCCGAAGCCGCCGATGAACGCGGCCGCGGGCAGTTCGTACTCGCTGGTCGACGGCCAGATCAGGATCGCCCCGACCGCGGCGAGCCCGGCGCCCTTGGTGACGCCGATCACGTCCGGTGCCGCGAGCGGGTTTCGGATCACTCCCTGGATCACGGCGCCCGAGACCGCCATGCCACCGCCGACGAGCCACGCCAGGAGGACGCGGGGCAGCTCGTACGTCTGGATGATGTTCACCTGGTCGTGCGACCCGTGCCCGAAGAGCGCGAGCAGGGAGTATGGGAAGGGAACGCGGTACGAGCCGACGCCGAGCGTCCCGATCGAGACCGCGACGGCGAGCACGAACAGCACCGGTACGACGAGGTTCCGGCGGCTGCGCCGCTCGAGGACCGCGAACGTCGGGGAGGCGGCGTCGAGGGCGCTCACGTCGACATCCTCTGCTGGCGGGCGAGGAAGATGAAGATCGGCGAGCCGATCAGGGCGGTGACGACGCCGCTCGGGGTCTGCGCATCGGCCGAGCCGATGTAGCGGCACCCGACGTCCGCCCAGATGAAGAGCGTCGCGCCGGTCATCGCCGAGAGCGGCAGCACGAGGAAGTGGTTGACCCCCACGAGGCTGCGTGCGATGTGCGGGACGATCAGGCCGAGGAACGCCACCGGGCCGGCGATCCCGACGCAGGCGCCCGCGAGGACGACGGTGACCACGCCGCCGATGAAGCGCGTCCGCCCGACGTTCTGCCCGAGTCCGCGCGCCATGTCGTCCCCGAGCGCCAGGACGTTCAGCGGAGCGGCGAGCAGGAACGCCAGCACGGTGCCCCCGGCGAGCCACGGCCAGACCATGTGGATGTTGTGCCAGTCGGCGTAGTTGACGCCGCCCACGAGCCAGAACATCAGGCTCGACGCCGTCTCGACGTGGATGATGAAGAGGCCCTGCATCAGCGAGAAGAGGAAGGCGGTCACCGTCACCCCTGCCAGGGCGAGCCGCATCGGGCTGAGGCCGCCGCGGCCGAGCCGCGCGAAGACGAACACGAACGCCGCAGCCATCGCCGCGCCGGAGTAGGCGAGGACCAGGACGGACTCGCCGCTGATGCCCGTCGCGACGGTGACGGAGAGCGTCACGAGCAGGGTCGCCCCGGCGTTCACGCCCATGATCTCGGGCGCGCCGAGGGGGTTCAGGGTGATCCCCTGCATGATCACGCCGGCCATCGCGAGGCACGCGCCGACGAGTGCAGCCTCGAGCGCCCGGGGCAGGCGCACGAGATGGACGATCAGCTGCTGCGGGGTCGCGTCCGGCGAGACGATCCCGCCGAGGCGGTCCACGATCGAGATGTGCTCCGGGCCGATCGAGAGGCTCCAGAGGAAGCCCACGAACCCGATCGCCGCGATCACGATCATCGCGACGGGAAAGACCCGGCCCTGCCCGAGCACGCGGCTCCGCGTGCCCGGGCGGTCGGCGGCGACTGCGCTCACAGCGCTACGCCTTCGTCACCTTCGGAAGCGCGATTGAGACGTATTTGTGGAAGAGCAGGTGCACGGCCTGCTGGGCGATCAGCTCACCCGCGAGCAGGCCCCGCGCCTTCGACCAGAGGAAGGGGTTGACCTCGTAGACCTGGTTGCCCTTCGCCGCGGAGAGCGAGCTCCAGAGCGGGCTCGTCTCCCACTGGTTGATCAATGCCGTCCCGGGGTTGTAGTTCGCGTCGAAGATGATGTCGGGGTTGTTCGTCACGAGGTCCTCGAACGACATCACGATGTACGGGTTGACGTCCTTGCCCGGGCTCAGCGGGTTGGCGGTCCCGATGCCGATCGCGTGCAGCAGCGACGGCGTGTATGCGAGCGAGCTGTGCACGTTGAAGAGCGTCTTCGTCGAGACGACGAACATCGCGCGCTTCTGCGCGTAGCTCGCCGGCACGGCCTTCTTGATGCGGGCCATCACCAGCTTGTCCTGCTTGATGCGGATCCGCATCGCGCCGCAGCGGTTGACGAGCTGCCCGATCAGCTTCGCCGCGTGCAGCTGGGGCAGGTAGGCCTCCTCGAGGCTGTCGAGCGCGATCGTCGGCGCGATCGCCTTCAGCTTCGAGAGGATCTTCGCGTGGCGCGTCGCGTCGGCGATGATCAGGTCGGGGTGGAGCGACGCGATCGTCTCGAGGTTCGGGGTCGCGCGCAGACCCACCGAGGTGTAGTTGCCGACGAGCTTCTTCACGGGCGGGATGAGCGAGTTCGGGTTGTTGTCGTCGGCGATCCCGACCGGCGAGATGCCCAGAGCGGCGAGGTCGTCGACGAACGAGAACTCGAGAGTGACGATTCGCTTCGGCGTCCCGTGAACCGTGACCGATCCGAGTGTGCCCTGGACGGTGCGGGATGCTGCCCGCGCGGGGCCACACGTGGGGTCGAACTTCGTCGGATTGGCGGCGGTCCGGTGTGCCGTTGCGCCCGCGCCTCCGGCGAGCGCCGCCAGCAGCAACAGGGTTGCGACAAACGCCGCGGGGATCCTCCAGCGACTCATTGCGAAGCTCTCCTTTCCCATGTCTTTCATGAGACGTCGTTCGCGGTCCGAGGTTCGTTCGTGTCGACGACGCGAAGCCGCGTCTTCGCGTCGTCGTCGTCCGCATGGCCGCCCGCGCCGTGGAGCTCGAAGACCTTCGCCTCGAATCCCTCGAGCATCCGCTCGCAGCGCCGTAGCCATTTCTCTGCATCCGCCCGGTGCGGGGCGTCGAACCAGTCGCGCTCGCGCACGCGATCGAACCACGTGCCGAGCTTCTCGAACTCCATCCGGATCTCTTCCGCCTCCTCGTACGAGTAGTTCTGGCGGAAGTGCTCGAACTGGATCTCCTTCGTGAAGTTGACCTCGCAGTCCTCGACGATCTCGAGGTAGTGGTTCGAGGCCTGGTCGCGGAAGAGGGCGACGATCTTCTCCTCCTCCTCCGGTGTCAGCTTCCGCAGCGGCAGCAGGTGGTAGCTGCCCTTCTTCTCGTCGATCCGCTCGAGCACCGGCTCGAGCTCCTTCCGCATGCGCGGCAGGTCGGGGAACACGCACACGGAGTCCTGCAGGTAGACGGCGCCGGCCTTCTTCAGCAGCCGCCACACGGCGACGCGCCCTGCCGTCGGCTTCGACGGCATGCGATACACGAGCACGACGAACTTGGTGGGACGGTTCATGACGCAACCCCCGGTTGCGCCATGAAGACGCCGCTGGCGCTCATGACTTCCGCACGTCCAGGGCGAGGCTGAGGACGAACCCGAGCGCGAGCGCCGCGCCGAAGACCGGTGCGACCCACGTGCTCCCGACGGTGTGGCCGGAGACGACGATCGCGCTGACGACGAGCACGGTGGCGACGGCCGCCGCGATCTTCCAGTCGTCGCCGACGATGAAGTCCCACCAGAAGCGTCCGAATCCCTCCACGAGCTTCATGACGGCTTCTCCGTCGCCGCGGTGGGGGCCACGACGACCGGCTCGACGCCCGCGAGCACCGGGACGACCCGGATCATGATCCGCGAGAGCAGGAACCAGCAGGCGAGCAGCGCGAGAATCGACCAGTTGTCGCCCGGCCAGCCGAGGCTGTCCCCGCCGGACTGGAAGACGCCGAGCCCCTCGACCGCCCAGAAGGTCCCGAAGCTCGCGAGCAGCAGCCCGACGGCGTACTTCAGCGTGTTCTCGGGCACCCGCGAGAGCGGCTGGTGGACGATCGCGCCGGCGCCGAGCACGACCGCGCCGGCCGCCGCCGCGCCGCCCGCCGCCAGCGGGACGTTGTGCGCGTTGAGGCCGAACGTGATCACGATGAAGACCACCTCGACCCCTTCGAGGAAGATGCCCTTGAAGGAGATGACGAACGAGAACCAGTCGAGACCGAAGCGCGTCTCGTCGCCGGCCGCCCGTGCCGCCTCCGCCTGCTCCCTGAACTCCTCCGCCTCGTCGTGCATCGACTTCAGCCCCGACGAGCGGAGGATCGCCTTGCGCAGCCACTGCAGCCCGAAGACGAGGAGCAGCGTGCCGATCCCGAGCTGGAGCGCCGAGCGGGGAAGCCAGTTGACGAGCGCGTAGCCCGCGACGGCGGTGAAGCCGGCGAGAGCGACGACGGCGAGCCCTGTCCCCCAGAGGGCGGAGCGCCAGCTGCGGGTCATGCCCATCGCGAGGACGATCGTGAACGCCTCGACGAATTCGACGAACGACGCCGTGAACGTCGCCGTCAACAATCCCCACGTTGCACTCGATCCCAACGGTGTTTCCTTTCGTTCAGATGAAACGCTCGTTACAGCGAAGCGGTCGTTATAGTCGAACTGTCGCAACAATGCAACATGTAGGACAGCCTTACATCCGGCGTCTGGGACGCCTTCGCGCGGCATGAGAGCGCTCGGCGAGCTCGTGCTCGCGCGCCTGCCGCGCGACGTCGACTACGGGGACGTGCGCGTCGTCAACCGGCGCCACGAGGGCCTCCACGTCGGAAACGGCGCGCCGTCCCAGGTGCTCGACTCGGAGAGCGAGGGGCTCGCCGTCCGCGTGCTCGTGCACGGGCAGTGGGGGTTCGCGGCGACGTCGCGCCTCGACGGCACGGGCGCCGAGGCCGCCGTCCGGCGGGCCGTCGAGCAGGCGCGGGCTGCCCGCGGGCTCGGGCCCGAGGCGCAGCTCGCGCCGGCCGACCCGGTTCAGGCGTCGTATGCCACCCCGGTCGCGCGCGATCCGTTCGCGGTGCCGGTGGAGGAGAAGCTCGAGCTGCTCGTCGCCGCGTCCGAGGCGATGCGCGGTGCCGGCGGGCCGGCGGTTCGCGACGCGGAGGCATCGGTGGACGCGTTCCGGGAGACGAAGCTCTTCGCCTCGACCGAGGGCACGCTGATCGAGCAGGTGCTGACCGAGACGGGCGGCGGGATCATGGCGACGGCCGTCGGCGGCGACGAGCTGCAGCGGCGCTCGTACCCCCACGCGGTGCCGCGCGCGATCAAGGGGCAGCGCGGCGACTTCGCGACCGCCGGCTGGGAGCATGTGCTCTCGCTCGGGCTCCTCGACGAGGCTGCGCGAGTGGGGGAGGAGGCCGTTGCGCTCCTGACGGCGGACGAGTGTCCCGCGACGACGACGACGCTGATCGTCTCCGGGACGCAGATGGCCTATCTCGTGCACGAGACCGCGGGCCATCCGGCGGAGCTTGACCGCGTGCTCGGCGGAGAGGCATCGACGGCGGGCGGCTCGTTCATGCAGCCTGCGCTGCGCGGGACGCTTCGGTTCGGCGCCGAGCTCGTCAACGTCACCGCCGACGCGACGCTCGGCGGCGCGCTCGGGTCGTTCGCGTTCGACGACGAGGGCGTTCCGGCGCAGCGCACGCCGATCGTGCGCGACGGCATGTTCGTCGGCTACCTGACCTCTCGCGAGTCGGCGGGCGCGCTCGGCGAGGCGTCGACGGGCGCCGCCCGTGCGGACGGCTGGCAGCGGATCCCGCTCGTGCGCATGTCGAACGTCTCGCTCGAGCCGGGCGAGACGCCGTTCGAGGAGCTCGTCGGCGACACCGCGCACGGCGTGCTCGTCGACTCGAACCGGTCGCTCTCGATCGACGAGACGCGGCGGGCGTTCCGCTTCGGCAGCGAGATCGGCTGGGAAATCAAGGACGGCAGGGTCGGGCGCATGCTCCGCAACTGCACGTTCAGTGGGCGCACGCTCGAGTTCTGGGCCGGCTGCGACGCGATCGCCGATCGCGCGAGCTGGCGCGTCTACGGGATCCCGTCCTGCAACAAGGGCGAGCCGCTCCAGGTTGCGCACATCGGCCACGGCACGGCGCCCGCGCGCTTCCGCGGCGCGCGCATCGGCGTATGAGCACTCTGGATCTCGACCGCGTCCTCGACGTTCTCGGCGCGCCGGCGCACGTGGAGCTCGTGGACGAACGGCTCGAGCTCCTCCGCTTCGGCCGTTCGCGCCTGACCTACCAGCACTCCGAGGAGCGGCTGACGCTGCGGGCGCGCCTCATCCGCGACGGCCGGTCGGTGTGGGGCGTTCTCGGCTCGACCGACCCCGCCCGCCTCTCCGAGCTGCGCACGCGGCTCGAGCGGCTGGCGGCGTCACTGCCGCCCGGCGATCCTGCGCCGCTCGCCCTCCCGACGGCGCGGCGGCCCGCGACGACCGCGCATCCGGGCGAGCTCGACCGTCTCGCGCTGTTCGAGCAGGCGCAGGCGGCGCTCCCGCCGGGGGCGACGCTCGGCGGCTCCGTCCTGCAGGCGACCGCACGGCACGCCGTCGCGAACACCGACGGCGTGGGGGCGGAGGAGGCGCGGACGCGTGCCGCCGTCCAGGTGATCGGGTCGCTCGACGGCTCGTCGTCGTGGGGGCGGACCGTCGCGCGGGACGGGGCGGAGTGCCTCGTGCCGGACGTGGGCGCCGGCCTCGCGCCGCTTCCGGCGCGCACGCTCGAGCCGGGCCGGTACCCGGCCGTCCTCGCGCCGCAGGCGGTGGTGACGCTGCTCGCCACGCTCGGTCAGGTGGCCTTCGCGCAGAACGCGCCCGGCTCCTACGCCGACCGGGTGGGCGAGCGCGTTCTCTCGCCGCTCCTGACGATCGTCGACGACGGTTGTGACGGAGCCGGGCTGCCCTCGACCTTCGACTGCGAGGGCGTCGCGAAGGCGCGCGTTCCGCTTGTCGAGGAGGGTGTCGTCCGCGGGGTCGTCACGGCGTCCTCGGGCCACTCCGCTCCGCCCGCCTGGCGGTTCGGCGCCGGGCCGGCCGCGTCGCACCTCGTCGTCGCGCCCGGCGCGGCGAGCGACGAGGAGCTCCTCGGGGCGTGCGGGCGCGGCCTCTACCTGCAGCGCGTCGACTACGTCCGCGTCGTCCAGCCGCGCCGCACGCTCGTCACGGGCTCCTCCCGCGACGCGACGCTGTGGCTCGAGGACGGCGTTCCGGCGGCGCGCCTCCCGCAGTTCCGCTTCACCGTGCGGCTCGACGAGCTGTTCTCGCGCCTCCTGGCGCTCGGCACGCGCCGCGAGCGCGGCGAGACCGTGTTCATGGAGAGCGTCGTCGCGCCGGGCGCCGCCGTCGACGGCTTCCCCGTCGACCTCATCCTCTGAGCCGGGCGCGGAGCTCGTCGAGCTCGGCGAGCGCGCCCAGCGCACGCGGGCGGTCGGCCGCCGCGTACGCGAGGAGGAGCGCGTCGAGCAGCGCGAGTGTCGATCCGTTCGTGCCGAAGGCCCCTGCCGCCGAGCGGGGCGCGCTCAGGCTCGCCTCGACCCGGCCCTCGAGGCGGGGACCGAGCGTGTCGGTGACGAGCACGACGGGCAGCTCGAGGTCGTTCGCGCGGCGAAGCGTCTGCTCGCCGTCTCCCTCCAGCGCCTGGTGCGCGAGCAGGAGCAGCGCGTCGCCCCGGCGCAGCTCCTGTAGCCGGTCGGCGAGACGGATCCCGGTCTCGGTGATCGCGAGGGTCGGGCGGCCGAACCGGGCGAGGCGCAGCGCGGTGTACTCGCAGAGCGCCCCCGACGGCCCGATCCCGGCACACGCGACGCGGGACGCGCCCCGCAGCACCTCGACGGCGCGGGCGACGGCGGCCCGTGCCGTGCGCTCGCGTGCGAGCTGGATGAACTCCGCTTCCTGGGCGAGCACGTGGTCGAAGACCGCGGCCGGGTCGTCGCCCGCCGCCTCGAGGCTGCGGCCGAGCCGGAGCGCCGGGGTCGCCCGTACGCGCAGCATCTCGGCGAGCTCGCGGCGCAGCTCGGCGAGGCCGGCGTAGCCGAGCGCCTTCACGGTGCGGACGACCGTCGCGTCGCTCGTCCCCAGCCGCTCGCCGATCTCGGCGGCCGCGAGGAAGGCCGCCTCCTCGCCGTGCTCGGCGAAGAAGGCGGCGACGCGCCGCTCGGCCGGCGCGAGCTCGGCGGCGGCGACGCGCTCGGCCAGCGTAGCGCCTGCGACTGAATGCTTGCCCATGACGTAGTACATGCTACAGTCGCCGGATGCCGCCGCTCGTCGAGATCGAGTCCTCCGATCCCCGCGAGCGCGGCCGGCAGTACGGCGAGCAGGCGCGCGAGCGGATCGCCGTGTCGATCGACTTCTACCGCGGCGAGTTCGAGCTGAAGTCGGGGATGACGTGGGATCAGGTCCGCGACGCAGCGCCGCAGTGGCTGCCGCAGATCGAGGCCTTCTCGCCGGAGCTCGTCGACGAGGTACGGGGCATCGCCGAGGGCGCGAACGTCGCCTTCGAGGAGATCCTCGCGCTGAACGGGCGCGGCGAGCTCCGCAAGGGCAACCCGTTCGAGCGGCCGGAGGGCTGCACGGCGTTCTCGCTGCAGGCCGAGGCGACCGGTGACGGGCACGTGTACTGCGGCCAGAACTGGGACTGGCGGGTCGGCACGAAGGCGAGCGTGGTCATGCTGCGCATCGTCCAGCCGCCGAAGCCGACGGTCATCTTCCAGGTGGAGGCGGGCCAGGTGGGCCGCCACGGCGCGAACTCGGCGGGGATCGGCATGAACGCGAACGGGCTCGAGGCGCCGTTCGGCTTCGGCCCCGGCGTGCCGCAGCCGTACATCCGCCGCCGGATCCTCGACTCGCCCGACATGGCGACCGCGCTCGGCGTCGTGCACACGGCGCGCGGCGCGCTCTGCACGAACCTGATCCTGACCCATCGCAACGGCTTTGCGATCGACCTCGAGACGACGCCTGAGCGGCACGGCGTGATGCGGGCGAAGGACGGGGTGCTCGTCCATGCGAACGCGTTCCTCGCCTTCATGCCGCCGCAGATCGAGGAGACCTACCGTCCCTCGTCGGTCGACTCGCTCTTCCGCGCGCCGCGGCTCGAGCGCGCGCTGCGCGGCGCCCGCACGGCTGCCGGCACGGAGGAGACGCGCGCCGCGATCGCCGCCGGGCTCTCCGACCACTTCAGCCACCCCGACGGTGTCTGCACGCACCCGAACCCGTCGGACGGCGGCCGCTGGGAGACGGTCGCAAGCTCGTTCGTCGACCTGACGACCGGGGAGTACCTCGTCGCCGACGGCAACCCGTGCGAGAAGCCGTACGAGCCGCTTCCCCGCAACCTCTACGAGGGGCCTGGATGAGCGTAGGGCAGGTGCAGATCCCGCTGATCGAGATCTCGGGCGCGCCGCGCGAGCGGGGCCGCCAGCACGGCGAGGCGGCACGCGAGCGCATCGGCCTCTCGATCGAGGCGTACCGCGACGCGTTCGCCTCCGCGTCGGGGCTCACGTGGGAGCGTGTCTGCGAGCTCGCGCCGCAGTGGCTGCCGCTCGTCGAGGCCTACAACGGTCCGGAGCTCGTCGAGGAGCTCAACGGCATCGCGGAGGGCGCCGGCGTCACGCTCGCCGACGTGCTCGCGCTGAACGGCCGCGGCGACCTCTCCTACACGAACCCGTTCGAGACGGAGGAGTGCTCGGCCTGGGCGATTCTCGACGAGGCCTCGCCGGACGGGCACGTCTACTGCGGGCAGAACTGGGACTGGCGCGTCGCGACGCAGGAAACGGTGATCATGCTGCGGATCGAGCAGCCCGGGCGCCCGACGATCGTGATGCAGACCGAGGCGGGCCAGATCGGCCGCCAGGGCGCGAGCTCGAGCGGGCTCGCGCTGAACGCGACCGGGCTCGGGCCGCGCTTCGGCAGCGGGCTCCGGCTGCCGCAGCCGTACATCCGCCGCCGCGTTCTCGACTCGTGGACGATGCTGGAGGCGCTCGAGGCGGTCTTCCGCTCGAGCCAGTCCGTCTGCTCGAACCTCCTCTTGACGCACCGCGACGGCTTCGCGATCGACCTCGAGACCACGCCGGGTCGCCACGGCTGGGGCTATCCCGAGAACGGCGTCCTCGTGCACACGAACCATTTCGTCTACTTCGTGCCGAAGCAGATCGAGGGCACCTACCGGCCTGCTGTCGCCGACTCGCTGCTGCGGCTCGAGCGCATCGAGGGCGTGCTGCGCCGCGTGTCCGACACGCGCACGGGCGAGGAGCTGCGTACGCTTGTCCGCGAGGCGATGACCGACCACTTCTCGCACCCGAACTCGGTCTGCAACCACCCCGACGAGCGCGAGCCCGAGCTCGACCGCACGCAGACCGTCGCGTCGACGATCGTCGACCTGACGACGGGCGAGTACCGGCTCTCGCACGGCCCGCCCTGCGAGAGCGAGTACGAGCTCCTGCCGTGGAACCTGTACGCCGACGCGGCCGTCGCCGCGGCATGACATGAGCGGCGTCGGCTTCACCCTGCCTGGGGCCGACTACTACGCGCCGGAGGTGTTCGAGCTCGATCGGGAGAGGATCTTCTTCCGCGAGTGGATGTACGTCGCCCGGGCGGACGAGGCGCCCGAGCCGGGCGACTTCGTCACCGTCGACGTCGCGGGCGAGAGCCTGATCGTCGTGCGCGGCTCCGACGGCGAGCTGCGGGCGTTCCACAACGTGTGCCGCCATCGCGGCTCGCGGATCTGCGACGCGGAGACGCACGGGCATGCGAAGGGCGCGATCAAGTGCCCCTACCACGCGTGGAGCTACTCGTACGACGGCCGGCTGATCGGCACGCCGCTCGTCGGCAAGGACGAGCTCGACCGGTCGCAGTTCGGTCTCTGGCAGGCGCACCTCGAGGTCTGGCAGGGCTACGTGTTCGTGAACCTCGCTGCGGAGCCGGCGACGAGCCTGCGCGACTCGCTCGAGCGGCAGACCGATCGGCCGCTCCAGTACGAGCGCTGGCGGATGGACGAGCTGCGGACCGCGCGCAAGACGGTGGTCGAGGTCGAGGCGAACTGGAAGATCCTGATCGAGAACTACAACGAGTGCCTGCACTGCCCGACGGTGCACCCGGAGCTGTCGGCCGTCGCGCCGACCTACGGCAAGGGGCTCGTGATCGAGGAGGGCCGCGCCGACGGCGACTGGGGCGTGTCGATCGCCGGCGGCGGGGTCGGCTACACGGCGACCGGCACGACGGCGGTCCCGGTGATGCCGGGAATCGACCGCCACTCGGCGAGCTCGATCTACGGCGTCGCCGTCTTCCCGAACATGTTCATCGACCTGACCGGCACCGTCGTGATCGCCGCGCGGATGCTGCCTCGCGGCCCGGAACAGACGACGATGGTGACCGACTACCTGTTCCGGCCCGAGGTGATCGCCGACCCGGAGTTCGACCCGAGCGAGGTCGTCGACTTCAACGAGCTCGTGATGAAGCAGGACTACGTCGTCTGCGAGCGCGTGCAGCGAGGTGTCCGCTCCCGTGCCTTCGACCACGGCGTGTACCCCGAGAAGGACGAGTTCGTCCACACGTTCGACCGGACGTACCTCGACGCGCGCGACCGCTGAGCCCCGGCGACCGCTGTCACCAGTTCGTTACATTGTCCGGCAGTCGTGGACTGGTCGATCTTCCATGCGCTGAACGGCGCTCTCCTGCACGACGACGGCGGGCAGGACGCCGCCCAGATCTTCAACGCCTGGGCGATCTTCGTCCTCGTGGCGGTCGCCGGCGCGATCTGGTTCCTCGCTCGCCCGGGCGGCTCGACGCGCTCGAAGCTCGCCGCGGTCTCCGCGGCCGCGGCCGGGGCGCTTGCGCTGCTCGCGAACGCGCTGCTCGGGAAGATGTGGTTCCACGACCGGCCGTTCGTCGACCACCCGCGCGCGACGGTCCTGCTCGTGCATCACGCGCCCGACAACTCCTTCCCGAGCGACCACGCGAGCCTCGCCTTCGCCGTCGCGTTCGCGGTGCTCGCCTTTCACCGGCGCCTCGGCGCCGTCCTCGTGCTCGGCGCGGCCGCCGTCGCGGTCGACCGGATCTTCGTCGGCGTCCACTATCCCGTCGACGTCGGCGCGAGCTTCCTCGTCGGGCTCGGCGCAGCGGCACTCGTCGTGACCGCCGGGCGGCCGTGGGTCGAGTGGCTCGTGCGGCAGCTGAGCCGGCTCTCCGATCCGGTCGTGGACGCCGCCCGCGGCGCCCTCCACCCGGCGCGCCGTTCGTAACGGCGAGCGGTCCCTCAGCTCAGCCGCCCGCCGCGCGGTTCGGGGCCGCGAAGCCGCGGTGCCGCTGCGTGCGTGCGTCCGTGCGTGCGCATCCTGCATCCCCGGCTCCTCCGGACAGGGCGGGTCGGTCGGCACCGCGTCCAACCAGCGCTTGTGTTGAATCAACACAAACACTGGTTCGGAGCACGCGGACAGGCCTTGTTTGCCGGCAGTTCCGGGCCGCGCCGACCGGGTTTGTGTTGAATCAACACAAACCTCGGCGCGGTGGATGGGCTAGGTGACGATCGTGAGCCAGGCGCCGGCGGGGGCGCGGGAGCAGAAGAGGCCGAGCTCGGCGAGCGCGGCCAGGTCGTCGTCGGCGTCGGGCAGCTCGCCGCTCACACGGAGCTCGGTCACCTCGGCCGCGAGCCGCCGGCAGTCGCGCTTGCCGAGCCCGTGGTCCGGCCGGGCGTACTCGAGGGACGAGAGGAGCCCGAGATCGCGCCGGCGGGCGGCGTCGACGATGTGCGCGAAGCGCTCGCGCGCCACCGTGTGCCGCCGGTACACCGACCGGCGGCGGTTGCCCTGGAAGGCGCGGATCTCGATGTCCGTGCTCGCGACACGGCCAGGCTAGCCACCTCGCGTCAGTCGACCGTGCTCGTACCCGTGCCGGGTCGCGGTGCCTCGAGCCGGCGGACGCTCGGCTGCGCGGCCGCGAAGGCGGCGCTTCCCGCCATGCCGGCGGCTGCGATCCAGAGCGTCGCCGACACCCCGATGGCGGCCGCCGCAGGCCCGGCGAGCAGCAGCCCGATCGGCTGGAAGCCGAGCGACCCGAACCAGTCGTAGGCGGCCACCCGCGACAGTGCGGCGGGCGGGACGTTCTGCTGCAGCGACGTCTCGAAGAGCGCGTTGAAGATGACGTTGCTCGATCCGCCGAGCACCGCGCCGGCGGCGATCAGCGCGAGCGGCGCCCGGAGCGCGAGCAGCGCGATCGGCACCGCCAGGAGGCCGACGAGGCCGCTGGCGAGGAAGAGCGGCCGGCGCACCCGGATGCGCAGCGAGGCGGCGCCGCCGAGCAGCGATCCGCCGGCCATGCTCGCCGTGATCGCCGTGTACGCGGCCGGGCCTCCGAGCGACACCTTGCAGACGTACGCGGCGAGCACGCCGAAGGCCGACGCCATCATGTTCCCGACCGACGCGGCGACGGTGATCACCCACACCCACGTGCGCGACGAGAACTCGTGCCAGCCCTCGCGCAGATCGGCGAGGAACGACTGCGCCGGCAGCGTCGCGTGCGGCGGGAGGCTGAGCCGGGCGAGGAACGACGCGCTCGCGGCGAAGCTGGCCGCGTCGACGACGAGCGCCCAGCCGGGGCCG
The DNA here is from genome assembly GCA_963784765.1 of uncultured Thermoleophilia bacterium. Taxonomy (GTDB): domain Bacteria; phylum Actinomycetota; class Thermoleophilia; order Gaiellales; family Gaiellaceae; genus PALSA-600. The sequence continues at coordinate 36,699 of CAWASP010000011.1, read as the reverse complement.
ACGAGCGACACGACCGCGCCGCCCGCCGACAGCCCGACGATCGACGCCGACGCGAGCGAGATGCCGCGCAGCGCGTTCGCCTGCTGCAGCCGCTCCTCGCTGACGACGAGCGGCGTCAGGCCTGTCGACGCCGGGTTGAAGAACGCCGACGCCGTCCCGGCCACCGCACGCAGCGCCGCGAGCTCCCACACCTGCGCCGTGTGCGTGAGCACGAGCGCGGCGATCGCGCCCTGCGAGCAGACGCGCGCCAGGTCGGCCGCGAGCATCACCGCCCGACGGGGCAGCCTGTCGGCGAAGACTCCGCCCGCGAGCACGAAGCCGATCAGCGGCACGGTGCCCGCCGTGTAGACGATGCCGAGGTCGGTCGCCGAGCCGGTCAGGTCGAGCACGGCGAACGCGAGCGCGATCAGGCTGAACGAGTCGCCGAGCAGCGAGATCAGCTGTCCCGTGAAGAGCAGCCGGAACTGTCGCTCGCGGAGCGCGCCGAGCGACTCCCGCCAGTTCATCGCTTCTTGCCGGGATTCAGCAGGTTCTTCGGATCGAACGCCTGCTTGATCTTCAGGTGCAGGTCGTAGCCGGTCGGGCCGAGCTGGCGCTCGAGCTGGCCGCGCTTCAGCCAGCCGATGCCGTGCTCGCCGCTCACCGAGCCGCCGAGCTCCAGCGCGAGGTCGAAGAGATCGTGGCAGGCCGCGTCGGCGCGACGCTCCTCGTCGGGGTCGTCGGGCGCGAAGAGGAAGGTCGAGTGGATGTTCCCGTCGCCGGCGTGCCCGAACGAGAGCGCGGTCACGCCGTGGCGCTCGCCGATCTCGAGCGTCTCGCGGGCGGCGTCGCGGATGCGGTCGAGCGGCACGGCGATGTCCTCGCTGAACGCGGCGCCGCGCTGCGCGAGGATCGCGAACGCGACTCCCGCCCGCCACCGCCACAGCTCGGCGACCTCGGCCGGGTCCTCGGGTGCGTGGACGGCGACCGCGTCCTCCGAGAGCGCCTCCTGCAGCTCCGCGGCGATGCGGCGCGCCTCCGGCTCGGCGCCGTCGGCCTCCGTGATCAGCATGAAGCCCGGGTCGGGAGGGAGCCCGAACGGATAGGCGTCGCCCGAGAAGCGCAGGAGCGTCGCGTCGAGGTAGTCGATCGCGGCGGGCACGACGCCCGAGGCGAGGACGCGCTCGATCGCGCCGACGCCTGCGTCCGCGTCGGCGTAGATGCCGATCACCGGCAGCTCGAGCTCGGGCGCCGGCGTCAGGCGGAGCCAGGCCGCGGTGACGAGCCCGAGCGTCCCCTCCGAGCCGACGAGCAGGCTCTTCAGGTCGTAGGCCGCGACGTCCTTCCGCAGCGGGCCGCCCACGTGGATGATCTCGCCCGGCGGGATCACGGCCTCGATGCCGGTCACCCACTGTCCGGTGACGCCGTACTTGAACGCGTGCGGCCCGCCGGCGTTGCAGGCGATGTTGCCGCCGAGCTGCGACAGCTCCGGCGCGCCGGGATCGGGCGGGAACCGCAGCCCGCTCTCTCGCGCGAGCCGCTGCACGTCGCCGGTCGTGACGCCTGCCTCGGCGTGCATCCGCCAGAGGAGCGGGTCGAACTGCCGCACCCGGTTCAGGCGCTCGAACCCGATCACGATCCCGCCGGACACGGGGATCGCGCCGCCGGCGAGGCCGGTGCCGCCGCCGCGCGCGGTCAGGGGCACATCGTGCTCGTAGCACCACCGCATCACCGCGGCGACCTCCTCGGTGGTCGAGGGCATCACGACCGCGTCGGCCGTGCCCTCGACCCCGCGTCCCATCAGGTCGGCGAGGAACCGTCCCTGCGGCTCGACGAGCGACTCGGGGGAGACGACGTCGGCGAGCTCCATGCCGGCGAGCCTACTCGAGCGCGAGCTCTTCCACCGAGTCGCGCTCGATGCGCCAGGCGCGCAGCTCGTCGCGGGCGAGGCCGTAGATCAGGAACGTACGCCCGGCCCACAGGCCTGCGCGCTCGCGGTCGGTGCGGGACGGCCGCGGCTCGGTCTCCGGGTGCGAGTGGAAGACGGCCAGCTCGTAGCCCTCGTCCTCGAGGAACCAGACGGCGGGATCGATCTCGAGCTCGTAGCGGTAGGGGGACGCGAGCGCGTTTCGGCCGCGCTCGTAGCGCTCCGCGACGCCGTCGCGCAGCACGATGACGCCGCAGCACTCGTTCGGCGCCTCGTCGGCCGCGTGCGCGGCGAGCTCGGCGCGGATCTCCGGCGGGATCACCACCACAGCACGCTCTCGTCGATCTCGACCTCGCCGCCCCAGAACGGCGCGGACAGGTACTTCCAGCCGCCGTCGGCGAGCACGCACGCGACGACCGAACCCTCGGGCAGCTCCTCGGCGACACGGCGGGCGACGTGCACGACCGCGCCCGCGGAGACGCCGGCGAAGATCCCCTCGCGGTCGAGCAGCGCCCGTGCAGCGGCGGCCGCCTCGCCGTTCGACACGAGCAGCTTCCGGTCGAGCTTCGACACGTCGAGCACGGGCGGCACGTACCCGTCGTCGAGCGAGCGCAGGCCCATCACCGGGTCTCCCGGCAGCGGCTCGGCCGCGACGACCTGGACGCCCGGAAACGCCTCCCGCAGGCGCGCGCCGCAACCCATCAGCGTGCCGCCCGTCCCGAGCCCGGCGACGAACGCGTCGAGCCGCTCGAGGTCGCGCGCGATCTCGGCGCCGGTGCCCTCGTAGTGGGCGCGCGGGTTCGCCTCGTTCTCGTACTGGAAGAGCATCGTGAAGCGGTCGTCCTGGGCCGCGAGCTCCTGTGCCATCCGCACGGCGCCGTTCGAGCCGAGCTCGCCGGGCGACTCGACGATGTTCGCGCCGTAGAGGCCGAGCAGCGTCTTGCGCTCCGGGGTCGCGTTGGACGGCATCACGACGGTGAGGCGGTGACCCTCGAGCTTTGCGACGAGGGCCAGCGAGATGCCCGTGTTGCCGCTCGACGGCTCGAGCAGGTCGGCCCCGGGCGCAAGGTTCGCCTCGCGCACCATCCGGAGCGCGACGCGGTCCTTGATCGAGCCGGTCGGGTTCTGCCCCTCGAGCTTCGCGTAGATCGTGCGCCCCGGCGGCGACAGCCGCTCGAGCGCGACGAGGGGCGTCTCGCCGATCAGGTCGAGCAGCGAGCTAGCGACCACCGGCCATTGCCGGCAGGAGGATCACCGTTGATCCTTCGGCGACCGGCGTCTCGAGGCCGTTTCTGGTGCGGATGTCCTCGCCGTCGACGTAGACGTTCACGAACGACTGCAGCTCGCCGTCGAGGTACACCTTCGTCCCGAGCGCCGGCACGCGCACGCTCAGGTCCTCGAGCAGCTCGCGCAGCGTGTCGCCCGACGCCTCGACCTCGCGCGCCCCGCCCGCCTCCGGGCGCAGCACCGGCGGTACACGCACGACGCTCATCTGGAATCCCGCTCCGGCGCCGGCGAAGCCGGCACCTGCGCTCTTTGACGTGCTCCGTCGAGCCTACGCACGTTGGCAGAACTCCACGTAGTCGATGTACTCGGTGATCGTCGGGTGGTCGCCGCAGACGGGGCAGTCGGCGCGGCGCTCGATGCGAACCTCGTTGAACTCGGTCGCGAGGGCGTCGAAGAGCAGGAGGCGCCCGACGAGCGGCTCGCCGATGCCGGCGGCCAGCTTGATCGCCTCGTTCGTCTGCAGCGAGCCGACGATGCCCGGCAGCACGCCGAGCACGCCGCCCTCGGCACACGACGGCGCGAGCTCGGGCGGCGGCGGCTCCGGGAAGAGGCAGCGGTAGCAGGGGCCGTCATGCGGTTTGAAGACGGTGACCTGGCCCTCGAAGCGGTAGATCGAGCCGTGCACCACCGGGATGTCGCGCCACACCGACGCGTCGTTCACGAGGTAGCGGGTCGGGAAGTTGTCGGCACCGTCGACGATCAGGTCCCAGCCGTCGTCGAGGATCCGGTCGATGTTCTCGGAGGTGAGCCGCTCGCGGTAGGTGACGACGTCGACGTCGGGGTTCAGCGCCTCGATCGAGCGCTTCGCCGAGTCGACCTTCGGCATCCCGAGCGTGTCGAGCGAGTGGGCGATCTGCCGCTGCAGGTTCGTCTCGTCGACGATGTCGGCGTCGATGATGCCGAGACGGCCGACGCCGGCGGCCGCCAGGTAGAGCGACGCGGGGGAGCCGAGCCCGCCGGCGCCGATCAGGAGGATGCGCGAGTCGAGCAGCTTCAGCTGGCCCTCCTCGCCGAACTCGGGGATCAGCAGGTGGCGCGAGTAGCGGGTGCGCTTCTCCGGTGAGAGCGTGCGGGGCATCGTGATCTCGAGCCCGTTTCGCTTCCAGTCGGTGAAGCCGCCGGCCAGCGAGTAGACCGCGCCGTAGCCGAGCTCGCCGAGCGTCTTCGCGCCGAACGCCGAGCGGTGCCCGGCCGCGCAGTAGACGATCACCGGGGTCGTCTTGTCGGGGACCGCGGCCTCGATCCGCGACTCGAGGTTGCCGCGCGGAACGTGGATCGCGCCGGGCAGATGCCCCTCCTGCCACTCCTCGATCTCGCGGATGTCGACCCAGGCAGCCCTTTCGAGCGCCCGGGCCTCCTCGGCGTCGATCTCGGCGATCTCCGCCTTGGTGCGTGCGAGCAGGTCTCTGTAGGTGGTCATTGAGTGAGCAAACGGTAGCGGGAGCAGATGTATTTCCGCTTTCCGGGTTTGGCTACCGTGGGCCGCGGATGGCGCCTTCGCACCGGGTGAGGCTCGTCGTCGCGGCCGCCGCGCTCGCGGCCGCAGGGATCGTGGTCGGGGTCGTGTGGGCGACGGCCCAGAGCCCGGCGCAGGTGACCGCACAGTGCTCGGCCCGGCCGAAGCCGCTCGTCGTGCCGGGCGTGACGTCCGGCCACGTCGCGGCGGTGCGGGCGGCGCTCGCCCTGCCGCCCGCGCAGGCGGCGAGGCAGCTCGAGCCGATCGCGCGGTCGACGCCGAACGACCCGGTCGTGCAGTACAACTACGGCAGCGTCCTCTTCTGCGCCGGGTACGTCGGCGAGGCGGAACAGGCGTGGATCGCGGCCAAGAAGGCGGGCTACGACACCTTCTACGAGATGCTCTCCGACGAGCTCCTGCACCCGCAGTTCTTCCGCCCGGCGGACGGCCTCTACCCGATCCCGCAGCTCCAGCGGAAGAACCCGCTGCTCGAGCAGGGGCAGGTTCTCCAGCGGGAGGGCCACCAGCACTCGGCCGAGAAGCTGTACCTGAAGGCGGCGCGGCTCGCGCCCGGCGACGACGAGGCGCAGGTGGCGGCGGCGGTCGGCCGCTTCGACGAGTCGAACATCACCGCCGCCTTCTCGCACCTCGGCCCGCTGCTCGAGAAGTTCCCGCACAGCCAGTCGGTGCGCTTCCATCTCGGCCTGCTGCTCGCGTGGACCGGCCAGCGCACCCAGGCGATCAAGGAGTTCAGGCTCGCCCGGTCGCTCGGCCCGAAGACGGTTCTCGGGAAGGACGCAAACACGTTTCTGAGCAGGCTTTCATGATCTTTGGGACTAACCGGCCCGAAAGATGGGTCGTGCGGCCTATGGCGTCCGTCCGCCACGGGTGCGATGGTTCCGCCTTCGAACGCCGAGGGGGACAGGATGCGTAGCGACGAGCACGACCTGGATGAAGGCTTCGAGCACGCCGAGGCCGAGGAGTCCGACGAGTCCGACGAGTCCGACGAGGAGCTGAAGCCGCTCGACGCCGAGGCCGAGGCGGCGCACCACGACGCCGCTGCCGACTACGCGGCGGCGGGGTCGGCGCTCGACGAGCCGGTCGACTCCGAGTACGCGGGCGACTCGCTGCAGCTCTTCCTGAAGGACATCGGCAAGGTCGACCTGCTGACCGCCGCGCAGGAGGTGGAGCTCGCGAAGCGGATCGAGCGCGGGGAGCATCGCGCGAAGCAGGAGATGGTCGAGGCGAACCTGCGTCTCGTCGTCTCGATCGCGAAGCGCTACCGCAACCAGGGGCTGCCGTTCCTCGACCTGATCCAGGAGGGGACGATCGGCCTCGTGCGCGCCGCCGAGAAGTTCGACTGGCGCAAGGGCTACAAGTTCTCCACGTACGCGACCTGGTGGATCCGGCAGGCGGTCGCACGCGCGCTCGCCGACAAGGCGCGCACGATCCGGATGCCGGTGCACGTGGTCGAGAAGCTGAACAAGATCGTCCGGAGCGAGCGGAAGCTCCGGTCGGAGCTGAGCCGGGAGCCGACGACCGAGGAGATCGCGCTCGACCTCGACATGGGGATCGAGGAGGTGGAGTCGATCCGCCGCACCGCGCAGACGCCGGTGTCGCTCGAGAAACCGGTCGGCGACGAGGAGGAGTCGGAGTTCGGCCAGTTCATCGAGGACGAGCACACGCCCCTCCCGGACGAGGCCGCCGACACCGCCTTCCGGGCCGCCGCGCTCGCCCGCTGCCTGAGCGCGCTCTCCTACCGGGAGCGCCGGGTGCTGGAGCTCCGTTACGGCCTGAACGGCGAGCAGCCGCGGACCCTGGACGAAGTCGGACGCGCGTTCCACGTCACTCGTGAGAGAATCAGGCAGATCGAAAATCAGGGCCTGAAGAAGCTGCGCGCCCTCGCGGAGTCCCAGCAGCTCCGTGACGTCGCGTGACCTAGCGGCTCAGGTCGACGTCACGTCACTCCCCCGGAGCCCGGCCCGGCGAAAATCGCCGGACCGGGCTCCCTCCCCTCGTATAGACTCCCGTCGCGGCCGGGATCTTCCCGCGCTGCGAGGACGAGGGGTCAACTGTGTAGGCCGGCACCGTCGGTGTCGGACACCCGTGCGCGAGCCTTCCGGGGGAGGAGCGGCTCTGCGCGAGGTGGGGTGTCCGACACCCGCGCTGTCGGCCGGCGCACCGCGTTAGGCTCATGCCGTGTCCGAGTGGTTCGACGAGCTCAGCGACTTCCTGCGCATCCCGTCGATCTCCGCCGACGAGGCGCACCGCGAAGACGTCCTCCGGGCCGCGCAGTGGGTCTGCGACCACGTGCGCGGATCCGGCGGGGAGTGCGAGGTGCGCGACTGGCACGGGCACCCGCTCGCGATCGGCGAGGTCACCGCCTCGGCCGGGGCTGATGTTCCGACTGTGCTCTGCTACGGCCACTTCGACGTGCAGCCGCCCGACCCGCTCGAGCTGTGGGAGTCGCCTCCGTTCGAGCCCGAGGTGCGCGGCGACTACCTGTACGGCCGCGGCACCGTCGACGACAAGGGCCAGCTGTACATGCTGCTCGCGGCCGTTCGCGGGCTCGCGCTCACAGGCGAGCTGCCCGTGAACGTTCGCTTCTGCTGCGACGGCGAGGAGGAGACGGGCGGCCACTCGATCGTCGAGTTCCTGGAGGCGGACGAGCGCGGCGCCGACGCCGCCGTGATCTTCGACAGCGGCATGATCCGGCGGGACGTCCCGGCCTTCAACGTGGCCATGCGCGGCGTCATCTACTTCCACGTCACCGTCCGCACGGGCGAGCGCGACCTGCACTCGGGGATGTACGGCGGCGCCGCGCTCAACGCCGCCCATGCGATGGTGCAGGTGCTGGACGCGCTCGTCGCCCGCGACGGCACGCTGCGTGACGAGCTCCGTGTCGGGATCGCCCCGCCGGGCGACGAGGAGCTCGCCGACTGGAAGGAGCTCCCGCCCGGCGCGTCCGAGCTCTCCGACCAGGGCGCGCGCCCGAAGGACCCGCGCGCGGCAGACGATTTCTACCTGCGCACGTTCGCGGAGCCGTCGCTCGACGTGAACGGCATCCAGACCGGCTCGCCGGTGCTGCAGAAGACGGTGCTGCCGGTCGAGGCGATCGCGAACCTGTCGGTCCGTCTCGCTCCCGGCCAGCGGGTGGAGGACGTGGCGCCGGTCGTCGAGCGCCTGCTGCGCGAGGCGGCGCCGGCGGGTGCCGACGTCGACGTGGAGCTGTGGTCGGCGGCGCCGCCGGGGATCGTCCCGCCCGAGTCCGACGCGATCCAGCTCGGCCTCGATGCGTTCGAGCGCGCGCTCGGGACGCGGCCGGTGCTCGTGCGGTCGGGCGGCACGCTGCCGATCGTGGCCGCGCTCGCCGGCAAGGGCATCCCGACGGTGATCACCGGCTTCGGCCTGCCCGACTCCCAGATCCACTCGCCGAACGAGCGGCTCGTCGCCGAGTACGTCCCGCTCGGGATCAAGGCGGCGCGCGAGCTCTTCCTCGCCTACGCCGAGCTGATCCCCCGCTAAGGGTCGGCGTGATCGACCTGCATAGTCATGTCCTCTTCGGGATCGACGACGGTCCGACGGATCTCGCGGGCTCGCTCGCGATCTGCCAGGCGGCGGCGGCCGACGGGACGGCGGTGCTGGCGGCGACGCCGCACGTCCGGGACGACTACCCGGAGACGACGCCCGACCTGATGGAGGAGCGGCTCGCCGCGGTGCAGGAGGCGGCCGGCACGCGGCTTCGGCTCGTGCCGGGCGGGGAGGTCGACATCGCCGAGCTCGACCGGCCCCGCGAGGAGCTGCTGCGCTTCGCGCTCGCCGGCAACCCGCGCTATCTGCTCGTGGAGACGCCGTACTGGGGCTGGCCGCTCGACTTCGCCGACCGGGTGTTCAGGCTCGCCGCGGCCGGGACGAGGGCGGTCGTCGCGCACCCCGAGCGGAACGCGGACGTGCAGGAGCGGCCCGAGCTCGTCGAGCCGCTCGTCGCGGCCGGGGCGCTGCTGCAGGTGACCGCCGGCTCGGTCGACGGCCGGCTCGGCGGGCGCGCGCAGAAGACCGCGAAGCTGCTCCTCGAACGTGGCGTCGTGCATCTGATCGCGAGCGACGCGCACGAGGCCTCGATCCGCGCAGCCGGACTGTCTGCCGCCGCTGCGGAGGTCGGCGACGAGGCGCTTGCGCGCTGGCTCACCGTCACGGTGCCGGGCTCGATCGTCGACGGCCACGAGCTGCCGCCGCGCCCGGAGTCGCCCCGCCGCCCGCGGTTGCGGTTCCTGCGCAGGAGGTAGATGCCGGCCTGTCCGGGCGCTGCGCGCAGGTGACCCCGCTCGCGCGCTGCCCAAGCGGGTGGGCGATGCCCGCAGCCCCGGCGGTCGCCTCCCCGGCGGGCCATGCCCCGGGCCGGGCTCCCGCCCCGGTCGGCCTCTCGCCCCGGCCGCCTCTCGCCTCGACCGGTCCGCGGCCGAGCCCCGGCCCGACCGGGCTCGCGCCCCGGTCGGCGTCTCGCCTCGGCCGGGCGTCCCGGCCCGGCCGCGGCTCGTGCCCCGGTCGGCCTCTCGCCTCGGCCGGCGTCGCGCCTCGGCCGGTCCTTCGTCTCGGCCGGCCCCGCGCCCCGGTCGGGCCGGCGGCCGAACCGGGACCGCGCACGAACCGGCCTGCGCCCGAACCGGCCCGTGCCTGAACCGCCCCGCGCCCGAACCGGGCTTGTGTTGAATCAACACGAACGTCGGTGACGCGGTTCGAACGCCGCTTGTGTTGATTCAACACAAGCCCTGGCGTGCCGCGGCCAGGGATCGGCTTGTGTTGATTCAACACAAGCTTCGGCGTGCCGCGGCCGGGCCCGCTCGTGTTGATTCAACACAAGCTTCGGGTGGCGCGGGGAACGCGGGCGCGGCTCCCGTCCTCACGGCGGCGCGGTGTGTTGCCGACGGGCTCTACGATGCTCCGCGTGGGGGCCCTGACACATCTCGACCGGTTGGAAGCCGAGAGCATCGACATCTTCCGGGAGGTGGCGGCGCAGGCCGAGAAGCCGGTGCTCCTCTACTCGATCGGCAAGGACAGCTCGGTGCTGCTGCACCTTGCCCGCAAGGCGTTCCATCCGGGCAAGCTGCCGTTCCCGCTGCTGCACGTCGACACCACCTGGAAGTTCAGGGAGATGTACACGTTTCGCGACAGGACGGCGGCCGAGCTGGGCCTCGACCTGATCGTCCACATCAACCAGCGCGGGGTGGAGCAGGGGATCGGCCCGTTCACGCACGGCTCGGCCGTCCACACGGATGTGATGAAGACGGAGGCGCTGCGCCAGGCGCTCGACGAGCACAAGTTCGACGCGGCCATCGGCGGCGCGCGGCGGGACGAGGAGCGCTCGCGGGCGAAGGAGCGGATCTTCTCGTTCCGCTCGGCGCAGCACCGCTGGGACCCGAAGAACCAGCGGCCTGAGCTGTGGCGCCTCTACAACGCGCTCAAGCACCGCGGCGAGTCGGTGCGCGTGTTCCCGCTCTCGAACTGGACGGAGGTCGACGTCTGGCACTACGTCCACCGCGAGAACATCCCGATCGTGCCGCTCTACTTCGCCAAGGAGCGCCCGGTGGTCGAGCGCGACGGGACGCTGATCCTCGTCGACGACGACCGGATCCCGATGGAGCCGGGCGAGGAGCCGATGCTCAAGAAGGTGCGCTTCCGGACGCTCGGCTGCTACCCGCTGACCGGTGCGGTCGAGAGCGACGCGGAGACGCTCCCGGAGATCATCGGCGAGATGCTCGCGGTCACGACGTCCGAGCGGCAGGGCCGCGTGATCGACCGCGACAGCGAGGGGTCGATGGAGCGCAAGAAGCAGGAGGGGTACTTCTGAGCACCGCCGAGGTTCTCGACCAGCTGGAGGCCCGCGAGCAGCGGAGCCTGCTTCGCTTCATCACGTGCGGCAGCGTCGACGACGGCAAGTCGACGCTGATCGGGCGGCTGCTCTTCGACGCGAAGCAGCTCTTCGACGACCACCTGCAGACGCTCGAGGCCGATTCCCGCCGCATCGGCACCCAGAACGGCAGCCTCGACTTCGCGCTGCTCCTGGACGGCCTCGGTGCCGAGCGCGAGCAGGGGATCACGATCGACGTGGCCTACCGCTTCTTCGCGACCGAGCGGCGCACGTTCATCGTCGCGGACACGCCGGGCCACGAGCAGTACACCCGCAACATGGTGACGGGCGCCTCGACCGCCGACTGCGCCGTCATCCTCGTCGACGCTCGCAAGGGCGTGCTGACGCAGACGCGCCGCCACAGCTACGTGCTGTCGCTGCTCGGCATCCGCCACGTCGCCGTCGCCGTCACGAAGATGGACCTCGTCGGGTACGCGGAGGCGCCGTTCCGCGAGATCGAGACTGCGTACGGCGAGCTGGCGCGCGGGCTCGGGCTGACCAACGTCGTCTTCATCCCCGTCTCGGGCCTGCACGGCGACAACGTCGTCGACCGCACGCCCGAGATGCCGTGGTACGAGGGGCCGACGCTGCTCGAGTACCTCGAGCGGGTCGAGGTCGACCAGGAGCGGATGCAGCGGGCGCCGTTCCGGCTGCCCGTGCAGCTGGTGATCCGCCCCGACCCGACGTTCCGCGGGTTCGCAGGGATGATCGCCGGCGGCGTCGTGCGTCCCGGCGACCCGGTCCGGGTCTACCCGTCGGGCCGCGAGTCGACGGTGGCGCGGATCGTCACCTTCGACGGCGACCTCGACGAGGCGGTCACCGGCCAGGCGGTGACGCTGACGCTGGCCGACGAGGTCGACGTCAGCCGCGGCGACGTGCTCGGTGCGGCGGCGGCGCCGCCCGAGGTCGCCGACCAGTTCGAGGCGACGATCGTCTGGATGGCCGACGAGCCGATGCTGCGCGGCCGCACGTACCTGATGCGGCTCGCGACCAGGCAGGCGACGGCGACGATCGCCCCGCTCAAGTACAAGGTGAACCTGGAGACGCTCGAGCGCGTCCCGGGAACGCAGCTCGGCCTGAACGAGATCGGCGTGTGCGCGCTCGAGCTCGACCGGCAGGTCGCCTTCGACCCGTACGCCGCGAACCGCGACACCGGCGGGTTCGTGCTGATCGACCGGCTCACGTACGCGACCGTCGGCGCCGGGATGCTGCACTTCGCGCTGCGCCGTTCGCAGAACGTGCACTGGCAGGCGGTTGACGTCGACAAGGCCGCCCGCGCCGAGGCGAAGGGGCAGCGCGCGGCGGTCGTCTGGCTGACCGGGCTGTCGGGGGCCGGCAAGTCGACGGTGTCGAACCTCGTCGAGCAGCGGCTGCACGCGCTCGGCAAGCACACCTACCTCCTCGATGGCGACAACGTCCGCCACGGGCTGAACAAGGATCTCGGCTTCACCGACGCCGACCGCGTCGAGAACATCCGCCGTGTCGCCGAGGTGGCGCGGCTGATGGCCGACGCGGGCCTGATCGTGATCGTGTCGTTCATCTCGCCGTTCCGGAGCGAGCGGATGATGGCGCGGTCGCTGGTGGAGGAGGGCGAGTTCATCGAGGTGTTCGTCGACGCGCCGCTCGAGCTGGCCGAGCAGCGCGACCCGAAGGGGCTCTACGAGAAGGCGCGGCGCGGTGAGCTGAAGAACTTCACCGGGATCGACTCACCCTACGAGCCACCGGATCGGCCGGAGGTTCATCTGGATACGGCGATCCTGACGCCGGACGAAGCCGCGGAGCACGTGATCGACGCGCTGCGCGATCGCGGCCTGCTCGGCTGAGCCGGGCGGCGCGGACGCCGAGGGCGGCGAGCGTGAGCGCCGGCGGCGCGGCGAGCCAGATGTCGGGCACGTCGAGCAGCTTGATCCCGCTCTCGAGCAGCAGCAGCCCGAGCACGGCGCGGAGCGTCCGATCGGGCACGCGCACCGTGAAGTGGCTGCCGAGAAGGACGCCGGGCACCGAGCCGACGAGCAGCCACCCGACGGCGCCGAGGTCGACGTTGCCGGCGACGAGGTGGCCGGCGCCCGCGACCCAGAGGAGCGCGGCGGCGTGGAAGACGTCGGTGCCGACGACCTTCGACGACCGCAGCGGGAACACCATCAGCATCGTGAGGCTGAAGAAGACGCCGCTGCCGACGGAGGTCAGCCCGACGACGAAGCCGCCGACGATGCCGATCGCCACGGCCGCGATCCGGTCGCGGCGGGTGAGCACGAACGGTGCGTCGCCGACGTCGCGGTAGCGCGCGAGGCTCTTCGCCACCATGCCGAGCCCCCCGATGACGAGCGCGCCGCCGAGGATCTGGCCGCCGAGGGAGCTCGCAGAGTTGCCGTAGTGGTGCCGGAGCGCGGTGGCGGTGGCGACGCCGAGCAGCGACATCGGCGCGCTGCCGAGGAGCATCCAGCCGCTGAGGCGTGCCTGGACGGTGCCGAGCGACCGGTGCCGCAGCGCGCCGACGGTCTTGAAGAGCGCCCCGTGGACGAGGTCGGTGCCGACGGCCACGGTGGGGGAGTAGCCGAATCCGATCACGAGGAGCGGCGTCATCAGCGACCCGCCGCCCATGCCGGTGAGTCCGACGAGCGCCCCGATCAGGGCGCCTGACGCCGCGAGCTCGACGGCGTTCACCCGTCCTCCTCCGTGCCTGCCTGCGGGGTCACGCCGGGCACCGTAGCCCGTGGCGGCCCCCCCTGCCATGTTTTCCTACCGGCTTGGTGCGAATTGCGACCCGCGGGCCCGGCTCGCCCTCGGTGTGCCGCGTGTGGCAACCGTCGCCTGCACGCGACACGCAGGACACGTCCGCGCCGGCCCGCACCCCAGGCGGGAAGCGCACTTCGCCCGAAACCCGGTGCCAGGCACCGTCACCTGGGCGCGACACCGAGGACGTGACCGCATAGGCCCGGCCCCGACAACGCTCGGGCGTCCCCCCAGCCCCTCCGCAGGGGGGACGCCCGGCGAGCCGTGCTACTGGGTCGATGCGAGAGGTACGGCGGCGACGCGCGGCTCGTGGTCGCCCACGTGCCGGGCCGGCGTGGCCTCGACCTGCGCGAGGCTCGAGCCCTTGTCGGCGCGGACACGGATCGTGATCCGGTCGCCTGCCTTCAGCTGCGATGGGTCGATCACGGTCGGCACCTTGTGCTGCCAGAGCAGGAAGATCGTCGAGTCGTCGTAGGTGAAGGTCTGGTCGGAGGACTGGCCGACCATCGTCCGGAGCGCGCGCAGGTTGCCGGCCCGGACGCTCATCGCGATGTGGCCGCCCGACTGCGCCCCGGCGACGGTGCCGACGTACAGGTAGAGCGGCTGCGACGGCTTGGTCGGCTCGGTGACGTGGTCGCCGACGATGCCGACGGCCTTCGCCTCGAGGTCGGTGAGCGAGGTGTGGGGCTTCGCATGGAGCGACAGCTGCACCCAGTCGCCCGCGTGCAAGTCGCCGACGCCGGCGACGGCGGGGACGCCCTTCGTCCAGAGCAGGATCTCGGTGGTCGTGCCGAGCGTGAACGTCTGGTCCTGGCTCTGCCCGACGAGCGCCTTCAGCGCGGCGCGGTTGCCGCCCTCGACGCGCAGCTGCAGCGAGGTGGAGTTGGCGCTGATCAGCTCGCCGCGAAACTGGTAGACGCGGCCGCGGTGGTTTGCGGCGCTCGCGCTCGCCGCCACGGCCGCCAGGGCCAGGGCGGCAATGCCGATCGTCGTGAGCATCCTCTTCATCGAACTGTCTCCTTCGTGGGAACGGGACTGGGATCGAGGCTCACGATCGATCCGCAGCGGCAAGGGATCGTTGCCCGCTCGTAAAACGGAGGCAAAACCTCGCGGCGGCCCTGGACACGCCTCTGCAGGCCCGGTCCGCGGTGTCGCACCCACGTGACGGTGCCTGGCACCGGCTCGGAGAGCGCTCCGGGCCTGCGCCGAGGCCTTAACTGGGGCCGGCGCTCGGGACAGGTCACCGACGGCCATGCCGGCGTGTTGCGTCTGCTTGCCGTTTGCCCGCCGCGCGCGCCAGGGCTCGGACGCTCGAGCGGGAGCCCCAGCCCGAGCGGGTGCGGGTGCTCGAGCGGTCTTGGGATGTGCGCGTGAGGTGGCGAGGGGCGCGACGCAGCCCGGCTCAGCGAAGGTCCTGCGAGCCGAAGAGCTCTTCGACCGACCTGTTCAGCCGGCGTGCGAGCGCGAGAGCGAGCGAGACCGACGGGAGCCGTTTGCCATGCTCGAGCGCCGAGATCGTCTGGCGGCTCGTGCGCACCTCGTGGGCGAGCTCCTCCTGCGAGTAGCCGTTCACGAGCCGTGCCCACCAGAGATCCCGGTTCTTCGGAACCCGCTGCGCCATGCCGACAGGTTCGGCGACCGGCCGGTGGCCCGCAAGAGGCTCTCGGAGACGGGTCCGTTCACGGCGCGTCCGCGGTGTCGCGCCGAGGTGACGGTGCCTGGCACCGGGTTTCGGGCGAAGTGCGCTTCCCGCCTGGGGTACGGCCCGGCTTGGACGTGTCCGGCGTGTCGCGTGCGGGTGGCGGTTGCTCGCCGCTGCATGCTCGCCGCCGCGCGCCCGCCGCCGCCGTGTCCCCGCCGCCGCACGGCGCGCCACCGCACGGCGCGTCACCGCACGGCGCGCGGCCCGCCGCCGCGTCCCGCCGCCATCCGGCCGCGCGGCGAGCGCTCCGCACGGGCCCGGACGGCCCGCCCCAGTACCTAGCCGACGAGCTTCTTGCGAAGGGTGGAGAGCGTCTTCGGCCCGAAGACGCCGTCGACGGTCAGCCCCTCGGCCTGCTGGAAGTCCTTGACGGCCGTGATCGTCTTCGGGCCGTAGCTGCCGTCGACCGCGCCGGGGCTGTAGCCGAGCGTCGCCAGGGCGCGCTGCAGGAGCTTCACCTGAGCGCCGCTGTCGCCCGGCTTGAGCGTCGAGGTGGGCGCGCTTGCGGCCGGCGCCTTCGTGGTCGTCGTCGCGGCGGTCGTCCCCGGCGGCGTGGTCTGATGGTGCACCGTCGTGATCGGCGGCGTCTTCTTCGAGCTGCTGCTGAAGACGCCGCCGACGGCGAGGCCGATCAGCAGCACGACGACAGCGCCGAGCCCGATCGCGCCGTACAGACGCATGCGGGGCGTCAGCTCGATCGGCAGGTTGACGCGGTAGGCGCCGGGCCCGGCCTCGTCGATCTCAGGCTCGGGATACGGCTGCCGCTCGCGCGACCGCTGCCGCGACTGCTGCCGCGACTGCGACTGCCCGGAGGGCGTCGCCCACCAGTCGTCGGGGTCGGGGAAGCGGGGTTCCTCGCCTGCCATGAGACAAGACCGTATCGCCCCGTGCAAGTTGCGCAAAGCACGAAACGTCCGCACCGTCCCGAGACGGGCGATGGACCAGGGCGCCGGGAGATCCGAAGAACCGCCCCGTGGGTCTCGCAGATCGCGACTACATGAAGCGCCCTGGGGGCCGTCGGATCCGTCCTACGAGCGGCTGTTCGAGCCGCGCGGCACGTCGATGCGCCCGCCGGCCACGCGCACCGGACGGTCGGGCCGGCCCGTGCTCCTGCTGCTCGGGCCGACCGTCTTCGGGATGCTCATACGCCGCCCCGTTCACCAGGGCGGCGGATTGTGCACCCAGCGGCCCGCGACCATCGTCGCGACGACCTCCGCGTCGAGGTCCTCCCAGGGGTCGCGGTCGAGCACGACGAGGTCGGCCTCGTGCCCGGGGACGAGCGTTCCGAGCCGGCGCTCGTCGCGCGCGAGCCAGGCCGGCGCGACGCAGGTGGCGTGGAACGCCTGCTCGACGGTGACCGCCTGCTCTGGCCGCCACGGGGGGCGGTCGTCGATCGTGCGGCGCACGCCGGCGCGGATCCCGGCCAGCGGGTCGAGCTCCTCGATCGGCGCGTCGCTGCCGTTCGCGACGACGGCGCCCGAGTCGAGGAACGTGCGGAACGCGTAGGCGCCGTCCAGCTTCCCGGCCCAGAGGCGCTCGGCGAGGTCGCGGTCGGAGGTGGCGTGCGAGAACTGCACCGAGCAGGCGACGCCGAGCTCCGCGAACCGTCCGAGATCCTCCGGGGAGACGAGCTGCGCATGCTCGATGCGCTGGCGCAGGCCGAGCGGCGCCCACGCCTCGCGCGTCTCCATGAACGCGTCGAGCGCCTCCCGGTTCGCTCGGTCGCCGATCGCGTGGACGGCGACGGGGAACCCTGCCTCGGCTGCGCGCCGCACGATCGCGGCGAGCTCCTCGCCGCTCGTGATCTGCACGCCGCTGCCGTCGAGGAGCAGCGCGGTCTGCGAGCCGAGCGTCCCGTCCATGAACACCTTCAGGTAGCCGAGCCGCAGGAACGGGCTGCCGAGCCCGGAGCGCAGGCCGACCGCGGCCGCCTCGCCGACGAGCTCGTGCGGGATCGACTGCCACACGCGGAGGGTGAGCTGCCCGCGCTCCTCGAGCTTCCGCCACAGCCGCAGCGCGCCGAGCCAGCCGTCCTTGTCGTGCACGGCGGTGACGCCGCGCGCGTTCGCGACCCGGACGCCCTCGCGCATCGCCTCGAGGTACGCCTCGTCGGAGACGACCATGTGCCGCTCCTTGAACCGCCACGCGGCCTCCTCGCGCAGGACGCCGGTCGGCTCGCCGCCCGCGTCGCGCTCGACGACGCCGCCGTCCACATCGAGGTCGCCGTGCGCGAGCGCGAGCGCGGCCGAGTTCAGCCAGAGCGAGTGGTAGTCCTTCGCGATCAGCGCGGCCGGCGTGTCGCCGGTGAGCGGATCGAGATCGTGGCGCGTGGGCTCGCGCGCCGGCTCCCAGTCGCCGCTCCGCCAGCCGTGCCCGCGCACGAACCCGTCCGGCCCCGGCGTCGCCTCGCGCACCCGGGCGAGGGCCTCGTCGAGCGACGTGCACCCGTCGAGCCGCACCTCCGACTGCGCGAGCGCCCACGTGGGGAAGTGCACGTGCGAGTCCGTGAGCCCGGGCAGCACGACGCGGCCGCCGAGATCGATCACGTCCGGCGTCGCGAGTGCGGTCTCGTGCACGCCGACGCCGCCGGCGATGTGCTCGCCCGCGATCGCGAGCGCCCGCTGCGTCGGCACGGACGCGTCGAGCGTCCGGATGAGCCCGTTCTCGAGGATCACGCCCGACCAAATCTACGCGTCGGTGTGGACGGCCTTGAGTTCGCTCCGAGCAGGGAATACGCTTGCGCGAGATGCGCGGCCGCCTGCTCGGGCTCCTTGCCGTCCTGTCGCTCGTCGCGGCGCTGGTCTTCCCGGCGCTCGCGAACGCGGCGTCGTCGACCGCGCCGTACTACCTCTCGCTCGGCGACTCGCTCGCGCAGGGCGTGCAGCCGAACTCGACCGGCCAGAGCGTGATCACGAATCAGGGCTACGCCGACGACCTCTACTCGCTCGAGCGCTTCCAGGTGCGCGGCCTGCAACTCGAGAAGCTCGGCTGCCCGGGCGAGACGACGACGACGATGATCTCGGGCGGCGTCTGCACCGGCGTCTACCAGAGCGGCAACCAGCTCTCCGACGCGGTCGCGTTCCTGCAGACCCACAAGGTCGCGTTCGTGACGATCGACATCGGCGCGAACAACGTCGACGGCTGCCTCGTGGGCGCGACGGTCGACCAGACCTGTGTCCTGGACGGCCTCGCCGCGGCCCAGCAGGACCTGCCGACGATCCTCGGCGCGCTCCGTGCGGCCGCGCCGGGCGTGCCGATCTTCGCGATGAACTACTACGACCCGTTCCTCGCCGCCTGGCTGCAGGGCGCGGCCGGGCAGTCGCTCGCCCAGCAGTCCGTGGGGCTCGCCAACGCGTTCAACACGCTGCTCGGGAACATCTACGGCGCGTTCTCGGTCCCGGTCGCCGACGTCGCGACCGCCTTCCACACGACGGACTTCAACCTGATCCCGTTCGTCGGCCTGCCGGTGAACGTCGCGACCGTCTGCACCCTCACCTGGATGTGCGCGCCGCCGCCCGTCGGCCCGAACATCCACGCGAACCGGCTCGGCTACTGGGTGATCGCGACGACGTTCGCGAAGGCGATCGGCCGCAGCCTGTAGCGGCCGCGGCCGGCGGATCGAGGATCGTCGTCGTCGAGGTCGGCGCCGGTCTGCTCGCACGCGAGGCAGGTCTCGCCGAGGCACAGCGTGCTGCAGCCGGGCGTCACGCAGGTGTTCAGGATCGCCATGGGCCGTCCAGTCTAGAACGGATCGGCGCGCGCTGCCCCGCGGAAGGTCCGGACCGGCCCGGGACCTAGGTCGAGCGGGGCGGCAGCTCGACGTCGTCGAGGAAGTCGGCGCCTTCCTGGAGCGGCGGGGCGCCGTAGACGAACATCACGAGCTCCTCGTCGGACTCGTTTCGCGCCTGGAGCGCGGTCATCGGCTCGACGGCGACGACGCCGCCGGGGCCGAGGTCGACCCGCTCCGGCTCGTCGCCGAGCAGGATCGTGAGCGTGCCGGAGAGGACGACGAACACCTCTTCCTGGGCGTGGTCGCGGTGGCGGCGGCCGGTGGAGTGGGGCGGGTAGCGCCAGAGCCGCGCCCGCGACTGCCCGAGCGAGAGCGCGCTCGTCAGGTCGGCGGCCTGCCGCGGCTTCTCGCCCTCGTTCGGCGGCCGCTCGGCGAACTCGAGCGATTCGACGTCGGCCCAGTGGTAGCCCATGTGCGGTGAGTCTAGACGGCCCTGCTCAGCCCGGGCCGGCGGAGCCGGTGGCTCGAGCTGGAGCACGTGCGCAGGCGGGCCGTCGAGGAGCACCGTCGAGTCGACCGCGAGGTCGGGCGCGACGTGGACGAGCTCGCCGGCTGCGAGCAGGCGCCAGTCGGGGCTGTCGTCGAGCGGCTCGCTCGCGACGACCACGGTCGGGTGCCGGTCGAGGTGGGGGATGTGCACGCGCAGGGTCGAGCTCGCGTGGTGGAGCGGGCGCCCGCCGTGGCGGCCGCCCGCCGCGCGCTCGAGCACGTAGAGCCGGTGCGTCTCCGGGTAGCGGAACGCCCACAGCTCCGTGCCGGTCGTGAGGACGAAGTTGAGCGAGTAGAGCGGCAGATTCGCGGCGATCCAGCGGACGGCGGCCGCGATCCCCGCGCCGACGTCGCCGGCCGCGCGGGTCTCCTTGGCGACGAGTGCGAAGAAGCGCTCCGAGTCGGTGTCGCCGTGCACGAGCCGCAGGTCGTCGCCGAGCCGCACCTCCAGCTGGTCGAGCCCTCCGATCACGCCGTTGTGAGCGAAGATGCGGCCGTCGATCGTGAACGGATGCGTGTTCTCGACGCTCCGCCCGCCGGTCGTCGCATAGCGGATGTGCGAGACGAACGTCGTCGAGCTCACGTGCCTCGCCTCGCGTGTGAACGCGGGGTCGGCGTAGGCGGGCAGCGGCGCCTTGTCGAGCACCGGGTGGCCGGCGTCGTCGAAGGTGCCGAGGCCGGTGCCGTCGGGGTTGCGTGTGCTCTGGGCGACGAGGCTGTCGGGGGCCTCCAGCAGCCAGAAGCTCGCGTGCACGCGGTGTGGCGAGGCGCTCAGCCCGAACAGCCGGCACATCAGTGGTGGAAGCCGGCGCCGGCTGCCGGAGGCTGCCCATGCGTCCCGAGCCGGTCGATCGCCCGGCGCAGGTCGGCGAGGAGTGTCCCGGCGAGGTCGTGGCTGAAGCCGTTCCGGACGACGATGCGCAGCACGTGGACGTCTTCGAGGTCGGGCGGGAACGCGTAGGCCGGCACGAGCCAGCCGCGCTGGCGCAGCTGGTCGGAGACGTCGTAGACCGTGTAGCCCGACGTGTCGCGCAGCCGGAACGCGAGCACGGGCAGCTCGCTGCCGTCGCTCAGGAGCTCGAAGGGGCCGAGCGCGGCGATCTCGCCGGCGAGGTAGCGGGCGGTGGCGCGGCTCGCCGCCTGCACCTCGCGGTACCCGCCGCGCCCGAGCCGCAGGAACATGTAGTACTGCGCGACGATCTGCGCACCGGGCCGCGAGAAGTTGATCGCCATCGTCGGGGTCTCGCCGCCCAGGTAGTCGACCGAGAAGACGAGCCCGTCCGGAAGCGCGTCGGCGTCGCGCCACAGCACCCAGCCGACGCCGGGGTAGACGAGCCCGTACTTGTGCCCCGAGCTGTTGATCGAGGCGACGCGCGGCACCCGGAAGTCCCACTCGAGCCCGGGGTCGAGGAACGGCGCGACGAACCCGCCCGACGCGGCATCGACGTGCACCTCGACGTGGAGACCCTGCTCTGCCTCGAGCCGGTCGAGGGCGGCCGCGATCTCGGCGACGGGCTCGTAGCTTCCGTCCTGCGTCGAGCCGAGGACGGCGACGACGCCGATCGTGTTCTCGTCGCAGCGGGCGGCGGCCTCGTCGGCGGTCAGGTGGTAGCGGCCCTCGCGCATCGGCACGAGGCGCGGCTCGACGTCCCAGTAGCGGCAGAACTTCTCCCAGCAGACCTGGACGTTCGAGCCCATCACGAGGTTCGGCCGGTCGGTCGGCTTGCCGGCCGCAGCGGCCCGCTGCCGCCAGCGCCATTTGAGCGCGAGGCCGCCCAGCATCGCGGCCTCGCTCGAGCCGATCGTCGACGTGCCGACCGCCGCGCGGGGGGCGTCTGCGTGCCAGAGGTCGGCGAGGATGCTCACGCAGCGGCGCTCGAGCTCCGCGGTCTGCGGGTACTCGTCCTTGTCGATCATGTTCTTGTCGAGCGTCTCGGCGATCAGCGTTCTCGCCTGCGGCTCCATCCACGTCGTGACGAAGGTGGCCAGGTTGAGCCGTGCGCTCCCGTCGAGCATCAGCTCGTCGTGGACGACCTGGTAGGCGGTGTCGGCGTCGAGCCCGTCGTCTGCGAGGCGGAAGCGTGGCACGGCTGCGAGCTCGCCGTGCCGCGCGAACTGGGGCCGGATCGTGAGGAACTCGCCGGCGCCCTCGCCCGGCTCCTGGGCGTGCAGCGGCATCGCGCCCATCCTCTCACGAACCCGCGCCGAACCTGGTTCGGCTGCGGCGACCGATGATCGGTGAGGCGCTGCCGGTGCGGGCGTCAGCCGCGTGCGGCGAGGAAGCGGAGGATCCCGGCCCAGAGGCGGACGCGGGCGGCCTAACCCGGGCGCGGCGCCTGAGCCTGGTTCGCCGCAGGCGAACCAGGCTCGCGAGTGTCGAACCGCGGGCGGCCTCCCGGGTGGCGCCTGAACCTGGTTCGCCGCAGGCGAACCAGGCTCGCGAGTGTCGAACCGCAGCCGGCCTTCCGAGCGGCGCCTGAACCTGGTTCGCCGCAGGCGAACCAGGTTCACGAGTGTCGAACCGCAGCCGGCCTCGCGAGAGACCGGGAACCAGGTCGGCCCTAGGCGAGCGGCGGCGCAAGGAGCGCCACCGTGGGATCCTCGCGCGTGCCGAGGAGCGGCTCCACCTCGGTCTCGCTCTCCGCGAGCCGCTCGACGCGCGCGCCGAGCGCCTCCAGGAACGCGTCGGGCGGCTCGACGAAGTCCACCGCCTCCGTGCGGTAGTGCATCGGGACGACGAGGCGTGGGGCGAGGTCGCGCACGAGCGCGGCCGCCTCGGCGCCGCCGATCGTCGGGCCGCCGCCGACCGGGACGAAGGCGACGTCCACCTCGCCGAGCGCCGCCCGCTGCTCGGGCCGCAGCGCGTGCTGGCCGAAGTCGCCGAGGTGGCAGATCGCGAGGCCGTCGAGCGCGAAGCGGAAGATCGTGTTCGGGCCGCGCTTCGTGCCGGCGGCGTCGTCGTGCTCGGAGGCGATCCCGACCACCTCGCCGACCGGCGACTCGAACGTCCCGGCCCGCGCGCGCAGCACGACCGGCTCGCCGGCGACGACCTCGACCGCGTTGTGGTCGCCGTGCTCGTGCGTGACGAGCAGCAGGTCGGCTCGCACGTCCGACAAGGGGCGGGTAGTCGAACCGGAGCCCGCGCGCCGCGAGCCCGCTCATGTCGCCGAACGGGTCGATCGCGACGGTGCGGGTGCCGGCGAGCAGGAACGCCGACTGCCCGAACCAGCGGACCCGCATCAGGACTGCGACAACCTGCGCAGGAGGGGGACGGCGCGGATCAGCGTCTCCTGCTCCTCGGGCGTCAGCTCGGCGGCCATCGCCCGGGCGAGCCAGCCGTCGCGGCGGCTGCGGTCGCCGGAGAGCGTCTCGCGGCCGCGCTCGGTCAGCTCGATCAGGATCCGGCGGCCGTCGGTGGGGTCGGGGCGGCGCGCGACGAGCCCCGCCCCGGCGAGCTCGACGATCGTCTGCGCCATCGACTGCGGGCGCACCCGCTCGGCCGCCGCGAGCGCGCTCGCCGTCTGCGGCCCTTCGCGGTCGAGCCGCGCGAGCACGGTGCCCTGCGAGATCGGGAAGGCGTGCTCCGCGCGCAGCCGGCGGACGAGCTGGCCGAGCACGATCCGGAGCTCGCTCGCCGCGCGGGTGCGGGAGACGGTCGAGGTCACCGCCGAAAACTATACAGGTAGACTGCACAGTCTTCCTGTGCATCTGCTGCGACGGACGACAGACCAGGCACCCGGCCCCGGCTACAAGTGGGTGGCGCTCTCGAACACGACGCTCGGCGTGCTGCTGGCGACGATCGACGCGTCGATCATGCTGATCGCGATGCCCGACATCTTCCGGGGCATCAGGCTCGACCCGCTGCAGCCGGGCAACAGCTTCTACCTGCTCTGGATGATCCTCGGCTTCCTGGTCGTCTCGAGCGTGCTCGTCGTCGGCGTCGGCCGGCTCGGCGACCTGTATGGGCGGGTGCGGATGTACAACCTCGGCTTCGTCATCTACACGGTGGCCTCGCTCGTCCTGACGGTCGACCCGCTGCACGGAAGCGCCGGCGCCGACTGGCTGATCGTCTTCCGGATCGTGCAGGGCGTGGGGGCGGCGTTCCTGATCGGGAACTCGGTCGCGATCCTGACCGACGCGTTCCCGGCGAACCAGCGCGGGCTCGCGCTCGGGATCACGAACGTGGTCGGGATCAGCGGCCAGTTCATCGGGCTCGTCCTCGGCGGCGTGCTCGCGCCGATCGACTGGCGGCTGATCTTCCTCGTCTCGGTGCCGTTCGGGGCGTTCGGCACGGCGTGGTCGTACCTGAAGCTGCACGAGATCAGCGCGCCGGCGCGTGAGCGGATCGACTGGCTCGGCAACCTGACGTTCGCGTTCGGGCTCGTGCTGGTGATGATCGGGATCACGTACGGGATCCGCCCGTACGGCTCGAGCCCGATGGGGTGGGGGAGCCCGTTCGTCGACGGCTGCCTCGCCGGCGGCGTCGCGCTGCTCGGCCTGTTCGCGCTCGTCGAGCGGCGCGTCCGCTACCCGATGTTCAAGCTGCCGCTCTTCCGCATCCGCGCGTTCACGTTCGGGGTCTTCTCGAGCTTCCTCTCGGCGATCGCGCGCGGCGGCCTGATGTTCATGCTGATCATCTGGCTGCAGGGCATCTGGCTGCCCGAGCACGGCTACAGCTTCGAGCGCACGCCGTTCTGGGCGGGGATCTACATCCTGCCGCTGACGTTCGGCTTCCTCGTCGCGGGCCCGGTCTCGGGCTACCTCTCCGACCGCTACGGCTCGCGCCTCTTCGCCACCGCCGGCATGCTCGTCTCCGCGGCCGCGTTCGGCCTTCTGGCGCTGCTTCCGGTCGACTTCGCCTACCTGCAGTTCGCGGGGATCCTGCTTTTGATGGGGCTCGCGATGGGCGCGTTCGCCTCGCCGAACCGCGCCGGCGTGATGAACAGCCTGCCCGCCCGCCACCGGGGCGCCGGCGCCGGCATGAACCAGACCTTCCAGAACTCGGCGCAGGTGCTCTCGATCGGGATCTTCTTCACGCTGATGATCGTCGGCCTGGCGGGCAGCCTGCCGCACACGCTCGCACACGGGCTGACCGCGCACGGCGTCCCGCCGCAGACGGCCGCGCACGTCGCCGATCTGCCGCCCGTGTCGGTGCTCTTCGCGACGTTCCTCGGCTACAGCCCGGTCGAGCGGCTCGTGCCGGCGCCGGTGCTGCACCACCTCTCGCACGCGAACGCCGCCGCGCTGACGAGCCGCGGCTTCTTCCCGCACCTGATCACGGCGCCGTTCCGCACGGGCCTGCGCGAGGCGTTCGTCTTCGCCGCGATCGCCTGCCTCGTGGCGGCGGTCGCGTCGTGGTCGCGCGGTGCCCGCTACGTCGCCGACGAGGAGCCGCTCCCGGGCTTCGCCGATTAGGCGCACGACTGTCGGCGTGTGCCGTCCGATTCTGCGGCGGGCGGAACCGATCCCTGCATTGGCGGGTCCATCTTCCCTGGTTCGAAAACACCCAGAAACCTCGCGAAAAGGGGCGCGATCTGCTCGAGCGGGAGGGGTCTCGCGCTCGACATAGGCCCCGGGGCCTATTGCGCAGCGGTTCTGCCCGGCGGAAGACTCCAGGGATGGGAGCACGGCAGGCGACCTGCTCCGACAGGGTTTCCCCATCCGCCCCACGGGGCGGGGCAGCGACGGCCGGTCGGCTGGCAGTCGTCCTCGCCGGCTCGGCGGCGCTCGTCCTCGCGGCGACCTCGCCCTCGGCAGCGGCAGGATCGATGACCTTCAGTCCCGTGGCCGACACGTACGTCGACGAGTCGAAGCCGGGCACGAGCTTCGGTGCCGGCACCGCGCTGCGGGTGGACGCGTCGCCGGTCCGAACCGCGTACCTGCGCTTCGACGTCCAGGGTGCGAGCGATTTCTCCTCGGCGACGCTCCGCGTCTTTGTCGCGAGCAACACGACGAGCGGGTTCGAGGTGAGGCCGGTCGCCGACACCGGCTGGAGCCAAGCGATGACGTTCGACACCGCACCGCCGTTCGGCGATGCCGTGGCGAGCTCGGGGCCCGTTGCCGCGGGCACCTGGGTCGATCTCGACGTCTCGTCGCTCGTGAGCGGCAACGGCCCGGTGAGCATGGCCCTGACGACCGCAAGCTCGACCGCCATCCGTCTCGCGAGCAGCGAGAGCGCCAACCCGCCCGAGCTGATCGTGCCGGGGACGGCCCCGGCCGACAGCGCGCCTCCCACGCCGCCCGGAACACTGACTGCGCCGTCGATCGAGCCGTTCGAAGTGGACCTCACCTGGACAGCGGCCGCCGACGACGTCGCGGTCGTCGGCTACACGGTCTACCGGGACGGGACCGCGATCGCCACGGTCGACGGGGGCACGCTCGCCTACGCCGACACGAGCGTGTCCCCGCAGACGGCCTACCAGTACGCGGTCGATGCCTCCGACGCCGCGGGGAACCACTCCGAGCTCTCGAACGTCGTCGACCTGGCGACGCCGCAGGTCCCGTCCACCCTCGTCGCCTACCCCGACGCGGACGCGTACGTGAACGCCGACAAGCCGAACGGGAACTACGGCTCCGCCACCGCCCTGCGCGTCGATGCGTCGCCCGATGTGCGCAGCTACCTGCGCTTCACCGTGCGGGGGGTGACCGGCGAGGTCACGCAGGCGACGCTGCGCCTGCGCGCGAACTCCGGCTCCCCGGCCGGCTTCTCGGTCCGGGGCGTCGCCGACAACGGCTGGGACGAAGGAACGATCACCTACGCGAACGCGCCCGCCGTCGGAAGCGTCGTCCGATCGTCCGGCGCGCTGTCGAAGGGCTCGGTCGAGATCGACGTCAGCCCGCTCGTCAGCGGGAACGGCACCTACACCATCGCGCTCACGACACCCGGCTCGACCGCCGTCAGCTTCGTCAGCCGGGACGGCACGAGCTCGTACTGGCCGGAGCTCTCGGTCACGCAGGGCGCCGTCGGTGAGCCTCCACCCGCGCCCGCGCCGCCGATCGTGGGCGCGGCGGACCCGTACCAGGTGCGCCTCAGCTGGGACTCGGTCGGCGGTGCCGGTGTCGGTGTCGCCGGCTACACCGTCTACCGGGACGGGAGCCCGATCGCGGCGGTCGACGACGGGACGGACGTCTACACGGACACGACGGTCCTGCCGGGCACGACCTACGGCTACGCCCTCGACGCCTACGACGCCGCCGGCAACCACTCCGCCCGCTCGGACTCCGTCTCGGTGACGACGCCGGCGCTCCCCGCCACCTTCACCCTCGTCCCCGACGCCGACGCGTACGTCAACGCCGACCTGCCGGACACGAACTACGGCTCGGCCGCCGAGCTGCGCGTCGACGGCTCCCCGGACGTGCACGGCTACCTGCGCTTCACCGTGAGGGGGCTCACCGCGGACACGGCCGTCAGGCGCGCGACCCTCCGCCTCTACCCCTCGAAGCACTCGTCCTCTGTCTGGTCCGAGGCCCACGGGGTGGCCGACAACGGCTGGGACGAGGGGACGATCACCTACGCGAACGCGCCCGCGGTCGGGAGCGTGGTCGGATCGTCCCAGGCCGTCTCGCCCGACGGTCGCTTGACGTTCGACGACATCGACGTCACCTCGCTCGTGAGCGGCAACGGAACGTTCAGCGTCGCGCTCACGACACCCGGGCCGACCGCGATCAAGTACACGAGCCGCGAAGCGGCCGGCGTGCAGCCGGAGCTCATCGTCGAGACCGGCCCTCCCGCGCCGCCGCCGCCGACCTCGACAGTGTTCTCCGACGGGTTCGAGACGGGTGCGCTCGGGCAGTGGCACCAGACCGATCTCGGCCTCGTCGCAACCCAGGACATCGTCAAGAACGGCTCCTGGGCGGCGCGCGCAACGAGCACGAGCGGCACGCACGCCTACGCGGTCGCTCCGCTCGCGGGGAGCGCCCTCGAAGCGACGTACACGACCTGGTTCGATGTTCTCTCCCGGGGCGACAACACCCTCTACCTGCTGAGAGCGCGGCGGTCGCTCAGCTCACCGCTCGTCGGCGTCTACGTCACCGCGACCGGAAGGCTCGCGACGCGGAACGAGGCAGGCGCGGGCGACGGCTCCCAGACGAGCACGACCAGCGTCGGGCCGGGCTGGCATCTGCTGAAGCTCCACCTCGTCGTCGGCGGCTCGAGCGGCAGCCTCACCGAGGTCTGGCTGGACGGCACCCTCGCCGTGACGAGGACCGACTCGCTCGGCAGCGATCCGGTCGGCGCGGTGGAGATCGGCGACCGCGGCTATCACATCGGCGACGTCGCCTTCGACGACGTCGAGGTGACGGCACCCTGAACGGGCCGGGCGGGTTCGGCGGTACGCCCCCATGCCGAAGTCGGCGATCATGTCGGCGTGTTCGACCACGTCGACATCGCCGTCTCCGACCTCGAGGCCTCGCGCGCCTTCTACACGCTCGCGCTCGGCGAGCAGACGGCGGGGCACGAGTGGGCCGAGTGGGGCGACTTCGGGATCATCGAGGTCGACGCCGACCATCCGCTCACCGAGCGCCTGCACATCGGCTTCGGCGTCGAGAGCCGCGAGGCCGTCGATGCGTGGTGGCGGCGCCTGGTCGACGCCGGCTACCGAAGCGACGGCGAGCCGGGCCCGCGCCCGCAGTACAACGAGACCTACTACGGCGGGTTCGTCCTCGATCCCGACGGCAACTCGGTCGAGGCCGTCCACCACCACCGAAGCCGCACGGGCGGGATGGACCACCTCTGGCTGCGGACGGCCGACCTCGCCGAGACGCGGCGCTTCTACGAGGCGGTCGCGCCGGCCGTCGGCATCCGGCTCGGGCTCGACGAGCCGGAGCGAGCGGGCTTCACCGACGGCGACGGCTCGTTCACGTTCGTCCCCGGCGCCGAGCCGACCCGGCACGTGCACCTCGCCTTCGGCGTCGCCGGCCGGGAACCGGTCGCCGAGTTCCACCGGCTGGCGCTCGCCGCCGGCTTCGCCGACAACGGCCCGCCGGGCGAGCGCCCCCAGTACCACCCCGGCTACTACGGCGCGTTCGTCCTCGACCCCGAGGGAAACAACGTCGAGGCCGTCTTCCACGACCGCGCGTAGAGTCCGCGTCGGAGCGCGCGGCGGCGGACCGGGAAGCTTGGTTGGTCGCGGCTACACTCGCAAAGCGTGGCGGTCTTCCTGCTCGTCCACGGTGCGTTTCACGGTGCGTGGTGTTGGGAGCGGGTCGTGCCCGAGCTCGCCACCCTCGGGCACACGGGCCTTCCGATCGACCTGCCGGGTCACGGCGCCGACCGGACGCCGATAGCGACCGTCAGCCTGGAGGCGAACGCCGCGCGCATCGCGTGCCATCTGCGAGCCGCGGCTGAGCCCGTGGTGCTCGTCAGTCACAGTCTCGGCGGGATGGCCGCGACGCAGGCCGCCTCGATGGAGCCCGACAAGGTTGCGCAGCTCATCTACGTCGCCGCACTTGTCCCGGGCGACGGTCAGTGCATGGCCGACCTCCCACCCAGGGAAGACGGGGACCCGGTTGGCCGGTACCTGATCCACGACGAGGCCGCCGGAGTGTTCACATTCCTGGCGACACGCGCCCGGGAGACGATGTACGGAAGCTGTGACGAGGCGGTCGCGGCTTCAGCTTTGGCGCGTCTCGAGCCCGAATCTCGTCTTGCCGCAGCCGGTCGCGTACGCCTGCAGATGAAACGCCTTGCGGCGATCCCGGCTGCCTATGTGCAGTGCCGCGATGATCGTGCGATCGCGATCGAGCGCCAGCGTGCGATCTGCGCGGCGCGTTCCCTGGAGGTCGTTCGGCTGCTGGATGCCGACCACTCGCCGTTCCTGTCGCGTCCCGCGGAGTTGGCAGGGCACCTCGCATCCCTGTGGGAAGACGTCAGGGCCGGCGCCACATCGTGACTCCGCGCTTCAGGTCTTGACGAAGGTGTTGCACCTCTGTTAAAGATCCGTCGTTGTATGGAGCCAGTATTCAATCACCGCACCGGCTAGCTCGCCGCGGTGACCCGTTGGTCGAGGGATCGGAGGTACGGGAATGCCTGACCGTGTCAGGATGCCGCTGAGAACGGCGGCAGGCTCACCGCGGAAGCGGCTTCTGGCTTCCGCCTGTGTAATCGCCACGATCGCAATCGCTGTCGGCGTCGGTGCTTCGACTGCATCCGGCAGCTCCTCGTCGAAGCGGGCGGGATTGCCCAGGGTGGTTCACATCCCTGTCGTCATGAGCCTCAGCGGTGCGGCTGCACTGCCCGGGTCCGAGCTGGTCGACGGGATGCAGTTCGCCGTCAGCCAGGTGAACAACCGTCACTTCCTTGGCAAGAACACGCGAATGGTTCTCGACGTCCACGACGACCAGACTGACACGAACCGCGCATTCCGGCTCGTCACCGACGTGGTCAACAGCAAGCCCGCTGCGTTCCTCGGGCCTGGTGTGAGCTCGCTCGCGCTGACGACGGCTCCGATCGCACAGCAGGGTCACGTGGCCTATGTCGCCACCGAGGCGGTCAACTCCGGGCTGAATCCGCTGCTGCAGCGTGGGAGCTACGTCTACCGGATGACTCCGCCCGAGAACAACTACCAGGGCATCACGGTGAACTACTTGGCGACGAAGAACGTCAAGTCGGTCACGCTCCTCTACGTCCAGGAGGGCGCGGCACAGGCCGAGTGGGCGAAGAAGGCGATGCCGCCCCTGCTCAAGCGGGCGAAGATGACGCTGAAGGACACGATCGCCTTCCCGCAGACGCAGACGGACTTCACGGCTCTCGCGACCCGCCTCGTGCAGGAGAAGCCTGACGCCATCGGGATCGCCTCGTTCTCGAGCCAGAACCCCGCGCTGCTGACGCAGATCAGGCAGGCCGGATTCAAGGGAATCATCTTCGGCGAGGGCAGCTTCGGTGGCAACTCGCTCGTGGGCGCCGGTGCCGCGGCGAACGGCGCTGTCTGGGCTTCGGACTTCGCGCCGTTCATGACCGCGCCCACCTCCGTTGCCTTCACGAAGGCATGGCGGAAGAAGCACGGTGGCCATGACCCGTTGAACTTCAGTGCCGAAGGCTTTGACGGAGCATGGTTCATTGCGAAGGGGCTCAAGCGCGCACAGTCCGTTGACCCGACGAAGGTCAACAAGGCGCTCGATGCGCTGACCCAGAACCCCTACTTCGGGGCGATCGGGAAGGTCATCTTCGAGCGGACGCACGACGCCTTCTCGCAGGGTGTGCTCAACATCTGGCAAAACGGCAAGCCGACGAGAGCAGCCGGGTGAGTTGTCTGCAGCGTCGGTGATCCGCCTCGAGTGCTGCACGTAGAGCCGACGGTGGTCGGCATGGGGCCAGGCGTGGGGACGGGCAGACTGCCCGTCCCCACTGCGATCTTCTGCATGCTTGTGGTTGGGAGTGAGGCCGGATGGCGCAGCAGACACTCAACGCAGTAGTCCTCGGCTCGATCTACACGCTGTTCTCCCTTGGGCTGTCGCTCGCGTGGGGTGTCGCCAACATCCTCAATCTCGCTCATGGCGCCCTCTTCGTCGCCGGCGCGCTGGTGTCGTACGAGGTCGCGAGGGATATCGCCGTGCCGCTGCCTCTCCTCCTTCCGGTTGCGGCGTTGGCCGGCGGAGTCGGAGCGATCGTTCTGGACGTCGTGGCGTTCTCGCCGATCACACGCCGCACGCAGAACTTCGCGAAACGCGAGCGGGCGATCATGCTGGCCAGCCTCGGCGCGGCGGCCATCGTCGCGAACATCGCGAACGAGCGGACGCACTACACCGTGCAGCGCATTCCCGACGGCGTGTACGTCACGTCGACGTATCACTTTCTCGGGCTCCGCATCACGAACATCGCGACGGTCGTGCTCGTCCTGACGGTCATCGTCGCCGCGACGCTCGTCGGCTGGTTGCGCAGGTCGACTCACGGCCGAGCGGTGCGGGCGGTTGCCTTCAACCGGGAGCTCGCACCGCTCTTCGGGATCAACGCCACTCGGCTGTCCAGGCTCATGCTGCTGGTCGGCGGCGCGCTCGCGGGCGCGGCCGGTCTGCTCCTCGCGATCGAGCTGAGCGGCTTCGATGCGTACTCCGGCAACCAGCTGATGCTGAAGGCGTTCGCCGTCGTGATCATCGGTGGCGTCGGAAGCGTCGGCGGGACCGTGATCGCCGCCTATGCGCTTGCGCTCGTCGAGACGTTCATCGTCGGGTACCTGCCGAGCGGGCTCCCGTTCGACGCGGTCGCCTTCGCGCTCATCATCCTCGTTCTGGTCGTGCGACCTCAGGGCATCGCAGGCGTCGTCCAGGTGGAGCGCGCGTAGTGGTCACCTGGTGGTCGAACAACCAGACGCTGATCCACCAGATCGGTGTCTACGCAATCGCGGCGGCGAGCATGCAGCTCGCGATGAACGCGGGCGTCTTCTCGCTCCTCTCGGGTGCGACGTGGCTCCTGGGCGCCTATACCGCTGCGATCACCGTTCGCGAGGGCGGAAGCACCCTGCTGGCGTTCGTCCTGGCGATCGTGATCAGCGCGAGCGTGGGCTTCACGATCTCGGTCGTGACGCGCCGCCTCGCGGGAATCGGGCTTGCGATGGTCACGATGTCCCTCGTCCTCATCACGGGGGTCATCCTCGAGAGCGCCGGCGACTTCACAGGAGGTGCGCTCGGTCTCTATGCGATCCCCGTGCGCATCTCCACTCGCGAGGTCCTGATCGTCGCGGGCGTCGTCGCAGTCTTCCTGACGCTCCTCGAGACTGGCCGAACGGGTCGCGCGATCGCAGCCCTGCGGGAGGACCCCCACATCGCCGCGTCCGTGGGCATCTCGGTACCGCTCCTGCGGCACGTGATCATGTTCGTCTCGGGGGCGCTGGCCGGTCTCTCGGGTGCGCTCTACGCGTTCATGTTCTTCACGATCACACCCACGCAGGGTGGGTTCGATTTCGTCCTGCTCCTCCTGTCGATGGTCATCATCGGAGGCGCTGGCTCGTGGCGCGGCGCCTACGTCGGCGCGGCGCTTCTGATGTGGCTGCCCGACGTCTCGAGCATCGCCAATCGCTGGAACGGCGTGACCTACGGAGCTCTCCTGATCGCGATCGTGGTCTATGCCCCGAGCGGGCTCACGGGTCTCGTCTGGAAGGCACTCTCGGTCGCCTCGCGGCGGATTGCCGCTCTGCTGCCGACCGCACACGCGTCGCCGCCCGCCGCGGAGATCGACCGATGACGGAGCCGACGTCGATTCTCGAGATCGAGGACGTCGTCGTCCGGTACGGCGGCGTCGTCGCGGTGAACGAGGTGTCGTTCTCGCTCACCAACGGAGCGATCCACGGGCTTGTCGGCCCGAACGGCTCAGGCAAATCCACACTGCTGGCGGCGATCTCGGGCGTTCGGCGGGCGGACGACGGCTCGATTCGCCTGGACGGAACCGAGACACGGCGCTGGCCGCCGTGGCGCCTCGCGCGGGCTGGTCTGGCGAGGACGTTCCAGGGCGCTCGTGTCGTGCCGGAGCTCAGCGTGCTCGAGAACGTCACGCTCGGCTACGACTGGAGCCGGGCGCGGCGATCCGTCGGCTTCCGGCGCGGTCGCGCAGCCTCCGGCGACGCGGTGGCCGAGGCGCTCGAGACGTGCTCAATCTCGCACCTGAGGAAGAAGGTCGCAAGCGATCTTTCCTACGGCACTCAGCGACTCGTCGAGATCGCCCGGGCCATCGTCTCGGGCCCGAGACTGTTGCTGCTCGACGAGCCGACCGCCGGGATGAACGAACGCGAGCGCAGCGAGATCGAGAGCGTCCAACACGTCCTCAGGGAGCGTGGCGTCACACAGATCCTCGTGGAGCACAACATGGACATGGTCGTGCGCCTGTGCAGCCACATCTACGTTCTCAACTCCGGTCAACTGATCGCCTCCGGTTCGCCGGCGGAGATCGTCGTGAATCCGACGGTCCAGGAGGCATACCTCGGGAAGAAGAAGAGCCACGAATCGGCCGCTGCTCATATCTGATCTGCGTGTCGCGTACGGTCCTGTCGTCGCCGTGACGGGCGTTTCGGTCGAGATCGTCCCCGGGACCGTTCGCGTGATGCTCGGTCCGAACGGGGCCGGAAAGACGTCGCTCCTCAACGGGGTGTGCGGGCTCGCCCCCCGCGTTGGCGGTGCGCTGTTGCTGGGCGAGCTCGAGCTCCACAGACGCCGTCCGCACGAGATCGCGAGGGCCGGGATCATCCAGGTCCCGGAAGGACGCCGCGTTGTCGCTCCCCTGACCGTGGAGGAGAATCTGCTGCTCGGCCAATACGCGGCTCGTGGCCGGCACGCAGCCGACGCGCCCTACAGCGATCTCGAGTCGGTCTACGAGCTCTTCCCGAGTCTCGTCAATCGCCGTCACGTCCGGGCCGGTCTGCTGAGCGGCGGTGAGCAGCAGATGCTGGCGATCGGCCGCGCGCTGATGGGGCAACCGGAGGTGATGCTCCTCGACGAGCCTTCGATGGGTCTAGCGCCGATCGTCGTGTCGCACGTCTTCGAGTGCGTCGCCCGTATCGCAGCGGCGGGCATCGGCGTGTTGATGGTCGAGCAGAACGTCGCGGCTCTGGAGATCGCGTCGTACGGCTACGTGCTCGACCAGGGTGCGATCGTCATCGAAGGGCCGGCGGAGCAGCTCGCTGCCGACCCCGCGGTCGTCGACGCTTACATCGGGGCCGGAGCCGCAAGGCGCGAGGCCAGTCGCGTGCCGTGACGAGGATCGCCGGCTGAAGATCCAGGCGCCGGTGCTGTTCGAGCCGGGTCGGCCGATGACGGTCGAGACCCTCGACCTGGCAGAGCCGCGCGCCGGCGAGGTGCTCATCGAGCTCGTCGCGAGCGGTGTCTGCCACAGCTGCCTCAACGTCGCGACTGGTGTACAGACCCGCGCACCGAAGCCGATCGTGCTCGGCGACGAGGGTTCGGGCATCGTGCGGGAGGTCGGGCCGGGCGTGTCCCGCCTTCAGGTCGGCGACCACGTCATCCTCTCCTGGGCTCCGGGCTGCGGCCGGTGCCGCTCCTGCGAGCGCGGACGCCCGGTGCTCTGCGCCAACGAGCCGCCGCTGGGATTCATGGCCGACGGCACGACCCGCTTCTCGCTGGGGGGCAGGGCCGTCCACCACCTCGGGCCGTCGACCTATGCCACGCATGCCGTCGTCTCGGATCGCGCCGCGATCGCCATCCCCTCCGACTTCCCGCTCGAGGAGGCTGCTCTGATCGGCTGCTCCGTGACGACCGGAGTGGGGGCCGTGCTCAACACTGCGGCGGTAAAGGCTGGGCAGGCGGTCGCGGTGTTCGGATGCGGCGGTGTCGGTCTCAACGCCGTTCAGGGTGCGGCGATCGCCGGTGCGACGCCGATCGTCGCGATTGACCCGGTCGCTGATCGTCTAGCCATGGCGCGGAGCCTGGGCGCGACCGACGTGCTCGATCCGGGCGATGTCGACGGCGTGCCGGAGGCAATACTCGAGCTGACGGGCGAGGGTGTCGATTGCGCGGTGGTCGCGGTTGGCTCCGCGCCGGTGCTCTCGGACGCGTTGCGCGCCCTTGCGCCGGGTGGGGCCGCCGTCATGGTGGGCGTTCTGCCGGCCGGGGAGGAGCTCCACGTCGATCCGGGGCCCCTTGTCGGAGGCGAGCGCCGGTTGCTGGGGTCGAAGTACGGTTCGGCGAACCCGGCGGTCGAATTCCCGCGGATGGTGGAGCTCGCTGCCGCCGGACGGCTGAGGCTGGCAGACCTGATCACGCGCCGGTACTCGATCGACGAGGCAAACGAGGCGTTTGCGGATCTCCAGGCGGGTGTGCTCGCCCGGGGACTCATCGTCCTTTGACCATGGCAACGGTCGTCGACGCCCCGCACCCGTATCGCTGGGTCGTACTGGGCGCGGTGACGCTGGCGCAGATGAGCTTCTCCGCCTTCTCGCTCGGGCTCCCTGCTCTCGCCCCGGCCATCCGCGGTCACTACGACGCCTCGCTCGGTGCGACGGGGGCGTTTCTCGGAGCGGTGAGCCTGGGGCTCGCAGCGACCCTTCTCCCATGGGGACTGGTCACCGACCGGCTCGGCGAACGCGTGGCGATGACGATCGGGCTCTTCGGCTGCGCCGCGTGTCTGGCTGCCGGAAGCCTTGCTCCCACGCTCGTCTGGCTCGCCGTGCTGCTGGCACTTGCAGCCGGCCTCGGCGCATGTGTGAATGCGGCGGTCGGACGGGCAGTGCTCGTCTGGTTCACGCCGGATACACGTGGGTTCGCCTTTTCGATTCGTCAGGCGGGGATGATGGTCGCCGCGGCGGGCGCCGCGGCGACAATGCCGCGCCTTGCGACTGCATTCGGCCTCCGCATCGCGCTCCTCTCGCTGGCGTCGGGATGTCTGCTCGGTGCCACCGTCAGCGTCGTCGCGGTGCGCGCGCGCGAGGTCCCGCCGGCAACCGATGTGGTGCCGGACGGTCTACGGCAGAGCCTGCTCGACCGCCGGCTGTGGCGGCTGTCGGCAGGAAGCTCGTTCGCGTGCGTCGCCCAGACCGCGTGCACGGGTTTCGTCGTGCTCTTCCTGCACGAAGTGCGCCGCATGGGGATCGTCACAGCCGCCGAGGTGCTTGCCGCGAGCCAGGTCCTCGGCGGGGGGATCCGCGTCGCAAGCGGCATCTGGTCGGACAGGCTCGGCAGCCGCGTTGTCCCGCTGCGGCGGATCTCGCTCTGGATCGCGATCGTGGTGAGCACCGCGGCGCTTCTCGAGCACGCACCGCTCGCCCTTCTTGTGCCGACCTTCGTTCTCGCCGGTGGGCTTTCGATGGGGTGGAACACGGTCTCGTTCGCGGCAGCCGTGGAGCTCGGCGGAGCGACGAGGGCGGGGGCGACGCTGGGCTTTCAACAGGCGGTGCTCGCGCTGGTCGCAGCTGCGACGCCGCCCGTCTTCGCCCTTGTCGTGGAACAGCTCTCGTGGCAGGCGGCCTGGATGCTGGCCGGAGTGCTTCCCGCAGTCGGCTGGCTCGTGCTGCGAGGACTGCCGCTGAGCCAGGCCTACCGCGCCCGGCGCATGCAGCTCACCGTCGAGCCGTAACGGCTCACCACAGGCGCCCGCTCGCGAGCGCCGCGCCCTCGACGAGCGACGCGAGCTTGGCCCGGGCAACGTCGGGGTCGACGAAGTCCACGCCGACGAAGGTGCCGAACCCCCACTGGCTCCCCCGGCAAGCACGTTTTCGGGGCCGACCGCCTCCGCGAAGCCCACGATCCGATCCGCGACCAGCTGCGGATGCTCGACGTAGTTCGAGACGGAGTCGATGTCGCCCGGAATCAGGATCTTGCCTTCCGGGATCGTGGCGTGCTGGAGACCCGCCAGCTCGTGCTGGTGAGCGGGTTCGCGGACTCGAACACGAGCGCCTGCCAGGGACGTCCGGTGAGCACGACGTCGAGAATCTGCTCGAGCGGCACGTCGTGGTGATGAGGGGACCGGATAGTTTCCCCAACAGAGGTG
>CAWASP010000010.1:0-69273 GCA_963784765.1 uncultured Thermoleophilia bacterium | reverse complement strand
GGCGCTCGCCTGCTCGAACTCGAAGCCGACGAACGGCTCGTTGCCGAGCACCTCCGCGTCGTGGCCGGGCTCGATCACGTACGCGTCGCCCGGGCGGAGCTCGAGCACCGTTCCGTCGTCGTGCGTCACGCGCATCCGGCCCGATTGCACGAAGCCGACGTGCTTCAGCTGACACGTGTCCGTCCCGGCAACAGGCTTGATGCAGCTCGACCAGGTCCAGCCCGGCTGCATCGTCAGGCGGCCGGCCGTCGCGGTCCCCAGGTGCACGATCTCCGCCCGCGTCATCTCCGGGAGACCGCACCTCGTCGGGGGAGTCGAAGTTCCGCTTCTCCACACCTGCCATATCCGACCTCCTGTCACGCCTGTCCGGCGATCGTCGCAACGTCCTCCCGTGACGGATGATTCAAGACATTTGCGACACAAAGGTCAAGACCGCTCGGCGGTCAGCTCCTCGAACCGCGGGTCGCCGCGCAGCGCCTCGAAGTCGGAGTCCTCCCTGGCCCACTCGCGCATCTCCGGATTCAGCTCGAGACCGCGCCGGAGATGCTCGAGCGCCTCGTCGGGGCGGCCGGCGAGACTCGCCGCGCAGCCGAAGTTGTAGTAGATGCCCGCGTACGGCGGATCGCCGGCGAGGACCTCCGCCGCCCGGTCGGCCACGGCTGCGTAGTCCCCCGCCTGATAGAGCGGATGCAGCGGCGCCCAGAGCTCGTACCCCTCGGGCCGATACGGCGTCCCCGCCTTCGCTCCGATCGCGACCAGCGTCGTCCCGTCCTCCTCGGCGAACGCCGTGCGGCCAATGCCCGGCCGGACGAAGACGAGAGACCCTGTCGGCGCGTCGACGTTCTCGCCGCCGATCTCGAAGCGCGCGCGGCCCGCGGTCACCACGTACAGCTCTTCCTGTGCGTCCGGCTCGGCCTCGTCGTGCTCGTTGATCAGCCGCTCGCCCGACCGTCGCGGCCCGAACGCGTTGACGCCGAACGCGGTGATCCCGAGGTGGTGGCGGACCGGACGGAACGGGCTCCGCCCGTCGTCGATCTCGTCGACGTCGGCGAGTTGCGCGATCTCGTAACCCTCCATGGTCCGCCCTCCTCGGCTCGCGGTGGTTCCGCGATCGTATGCGCACGAGAAGGTGCGGCGCCGTGCCGGGCGCCCGCAGGCTCAGCCCTCGATGAACTCGCGAACGCTGGCGCTCAGGCCGACGTCGAGCGAGACCGAGCCGCCGCGCAGCTGCAGCCGGGTCGAGTCGTCGCTCACGGCCGCCGTCCAGCCGTGCAGGTCGACGCCGCGGACGGCGAGCTCGCGAATCTGCTTGGCGCGCGAGTCGCGCGAGTCGGCGGGGTTCGTGTTGAGCGTGAAGGCGATCGCGTCGACGATCCGGTCGCGGGTCTCGTCGCGGAGCTCCTGCAGGTTCAGATCGATCTCGGCCGCGACCGGCGCGAGCGTCAGATCGGTGGGCGTCTTCGGGCGAAGCGTCATGCCGGGCCTCCTCGGGCGTCGTTAGTCCGAACGAGGTGATACTGCGCCCTCGGGCCGCACCGGGAATCGTGGCTCGACCGCAATCTCCACCGGGGAAACTACGACTGCCACCGGGCCGGAACGACGCCGGATAGGCTCTCGGTGGGCTCGGTGCTACCGCTAGAGGAGGCTGACAGAGGTCATGGGTCACAAGAGTCTGGAGGACGTCCTCCAAGCTGCAGGCAACCCGGTCGATCACGTTCGCAACTCGCAGATCGGCCCGTACGTCTACCCGGCGGTCGCCGCCGAGTTCACGAACTGGCGCGACGAGCAGGTCGCCTGGCGGGAGACGAGCGCGCTGTTCGACCAGTCGCACCACATGACGGATCTCTACGTCGAGGGGCCCGACACGATCAGGCTCCTCTCGGCGCTCGCCGTCAACAGCTTCGCGAGCTTCGCGCCCAACAAGGCGAAGCAGCTCGTCTGCTGCAACGAGGACGGCTACGTGATCGGCGATGCGATCGTCTTCGGGCTCGCCGAGTCGAGCGTGCAGATCGTCGGCCGCCCGTCGGTGCACAACTGGGTGGCCTACCACGCCGAGACCGGCGACTACGACGTCCAGTGCACCCGCGACGAGCGAACGGCCGCCAACCCGACCGGCCGCCGCCGCGTGTACCGCTTCCAGGTGCAGGGCCCGACGGCGATGGACGTCCTCACGAAGGCGAACGGCGGCTCGCTGCCGGAGATCAAGTTCTTCAACATGGGCGAGCTGACGATCGCCGGGCACACCGTGCGCGCGCTGCACCACGGCATGTCGGGCGTCCCGGGCCTCGAGCTCTTCGGGCCGTGGGAGGACGGCGACGACGTCCGCGCCGCGCTCGTCGAGGCCGGCAAGGACTTCGGTCTGCGCCAGGTCGGCTCCCGCGTCTACGCGACGAACACGCTCGAGTCGGGCTGGATCCCCTGCCCGATGCCGGCCGTCTTCACCGGCGAGGCGATGAAGCCGTACCGCGAGTGGCTGCCGGCGAACGGCTACGAGGCGACCGGCTCGCTCGGAGGCAGCTACTACTCGAACGACATCTCCGACTACTACCTGACGCCGCACGATCTCGGCTACTGGTCGTTCGTGCGCTTCGACCACGACTTCGTCGGCAGCGACGCGCTCCAGGCGATGGCGGACAATCCGAAGCGGCGCAAGGTGTCGCTCGCCTGGAACGGCGAGGACGTCGCCGAGGCGATGGGAACGCTGCTCAGGAAGACGGGCGGCCCGGCCGTCAAGTACATCGACCTGCCGCTCTCGAACTACTCGACCTGGCCGAACGACAAGGTCTCGCTCGACGGCGAGATGGTCGGCGTGTCCACCTTCTCGGGATACAGCTACAACGAGCGCACGATGCTCTCGCTCGCGATCGTCGACGCCGACGTCGAGATCGGCACCGAGGTCGTCCTCACCTGGGGCGAGGAGGACGGTGGCTCGGCGAAGCCGGTCGTCGAGCGGCACGTCCAGGCCGAGTTCCGCGCGGTCGTCAGCCCCTGCCCCTACTCGGAGGTCGCGCGCACGACCTACCACCAGGGCTGGCGGACGAAGGCGACCGCCTAGGTTCCGCTTTCCGGGGCGCGGCCGCGATGGTCGCGCCCCAGGAAGGCGTTCGCCCACGCGCTCGTGCCGGCGAGCGCGTTGTCCTTCACCACGACCGGCCCGTCGAGCATCTCCTGCTCCTCGCCGTAGCGCTTGAGGCGCTCGTAGGCCTGCGACCAGATGCACTCGGTGTCGTACACCTCGCACAGCCCGTCGCGGGTGCCGCCGCACGGGCCGTTGCGCTGGTTCTTCGCGCACTGCGACTCGGGGCAGACGTAGGCGATCTCCGGCAGCGAGCAGTCGCCGCAGTCGCGGCACCGGAACATCGCCACCTTCGCCGCCTGCTCGAGCCCGTGCGCCGCCTTGCGCACCGCTCGCGGCGCGCGGTCGAGCGCGCCGTAGACGGCCCGTCCGGCCGGGTGCAGCGGCGCGTCCTCCTCGAACACCGCGGCGTGCAGCCGCCGGCTGAACCGGTAGGAGACCGGCACGCGCAGCTCCGTGCGCCGCTTCTCGCGAGACGCGACGTAGCCGGCCGAGAGCTCGTCGGACGAGAGGCCCGTCTCCGGATCGGCCTCGAGGAGGTAGAACTCGCCGGGCAGCGGGAAGCGCAGCCCGCCCGCGAGTGCGAGCCAGTCGTCGCGGTAGATCGCGGCACGATCGAGGATCTCGCCGAACCGCGCCGCCGGCATGTGCCCACCGAGGTAGACGCCGGCGAACCCGAGCCCGCGCGCGACGGCGACGTGCCTGGCCGCGAGGTCGACGAAGAACGCGCGTCCCCGGTCGGGGCTCGCGGCCTGCCGTTCCGCCAGCTCGAGCAGCTCGTCGGTGACGATCACGCCTGGAATCGCTCCGCGGTGGAACGCACGCGCCGCGGTCCCCGACAGGCAGTAGACGTTCGCGATCGGGGTGACCGGCAGGCGCTCGCGGCGGATGACACGGAGGAGCTCGTCGTCCTTGCGCACGTCCCAGCCGATCTGGTTGATGACGAACTGCGCGCCGGCCGCGACCTTCTTTCGCAGCTTCAGGTACTGCGGCACAACCTCGCGCTCGTGCCGCTTGTGGTTCGTGACGACGCAGCCGACGAAGAAGTCCGTGCGGCCGAGGTCCCGCTCGCCCGGCAGGCCCTCGTTCATCTCCGCGAGGAGGCTGATCAGGCCGACGGAGTCGATGTCGAAGACGGGCGCGGCGAGGCCCTTGTGGCCCGTGACCGGGTAGTCGCCGGAGAGCGCGAGGATGTTGTCGAAGCCCTCCGAGCCGAGCTTCCAGGCGCGGCTCTCGAGCGCGTTCCGGTTCCAGTCCTTGCACGAGAGGTGGATCACGACCTCCTGCCCGCGCGAGACGAGATCCGTGCCGAGCGTGTCCGGCGCGAGCATCGCGTGGCCGCCCGGGTTGTCGGTGATCGAGAGCACGTCGATGCGCGGGTCGTCGGCGAGCTCGCGGGCGGTCTCCTGCACCTTCCGGCCGCTCGACGCGGTGACCAGCCCGCGACTCGTCACGAGCTCGGCCGCCACCACGAACGGGTCGTCCGCAGCGAGCAGTTCGCGGAGCCGCGTCATGCCGGCGGCTCGATGTCCGGCGTGCCGTAGGTGTGGAAGCTCTCGATCGTCTTCACGCCCCAGAACTGCCCGCGGGCGCGCTCCTCGGCCGTCCACGCGATCGGCTCGTAGTCGGGGTCGTAGACGAAGTAGCCGCCGGTCGTCACCTCGATGCGGTTGCCGCCCGGCTCGAACCCGTACAGGAAGAAGCCCTGCTGCGATCGCGTGCTTCGACGGGGCGGCCTCGATCGGCACGCCGTGGTCGACGAAGATGTCGGCCGCGCGCAGGCACTCCTCGCGCGTGTCGACCCAGAAGGCGAGGTGGTGCAGGCGGCCGCGCACGCCGTACGCGTCGGCGACGTAGATCAGCTCGTGCGCGGCGATCGAGAGCGAGAGCCAGGCTCCGGTCTCGGTGCCGTCGTCGAGCACGATCTGCTCGTAGAGCCGGTAGCCGAGCAGCTCCTCGGCGAACGTGCGGCTTGCGCGAACGTCGGCGGCGAGCAGGTTGACATGGTCGAGGCGCTTCACGCAGGCGCCCCGGCCGGTGTAGCGCTGCGGCTGGTTGCGCCAGGCGGGGCGCAGGTGCTCGGGCGCCGTGTAGCGCTCCGCCTCCCAGTAGACCTCGCAGAGGTGCCCGTCCGGGTCGTGGAAGCGGTAGGCAGGGCCGTGGCCGACGTCGCCGTCGATCCAGCCGATGCCGAGCCCGGTTGCTTCGATCGCGGCCACGCGGCGCTCGAGCGCCGTCCGCGCTCGAGGCGCGGAACGCGAGGTGGCCGAGCCCCGCCTGCGGCGACTCGGTCAGCTTGAGGCTGTAGCGGAGGTAGTCCCCCCACCCGCGCAGGTAGACCGACTGCCCCTCGCGCGCCTCCTCCTCCATGCCGAGGGTCTCGACGAAGAACCTCAGGCTGTCGTCGGGCTTCGGCGTCAGCAGCTCGGCATGGCCGATCCGCGCGAGGTCGTGCAGTGAGCTCACGGCTCCACCAGCCTGCGCAGGTCGTCGAGGTCGTAGGAGAGCGCGCCCGCCTGCAGCTGCGCGCGCTTGTCACGCTCGCGCTCCGCTCTGCCCCGCGCCGCCGCCAGCACGAAGTCCACCTGCTCGCGCTCGACGACGACCGCACCGTCGGAGTCGAGAACGACCACATCGCCGCGGCGGATCGTCGCCCCGCCGACGGTGACGGGCTCGCCGATCGCACCGGGAACCTTCTTGTCGGCGCCGCGCACGCGCACCCAGCGCGCCCAGACCGGCAGACCGAGCGCCTCGAGCTCCTCCACGTCGCGCACGGCCGCGTCGACCAGCACCGCGGCAATGCCGTGCACCTTCGCCTGCGTCGCGAGCAGCTCGCCGAGCAGCGCGACGGGAGCCGGCTCGGGCATCGTCAGCACGAGCACCTCTCCCGGCTCGGCCTCGGCGATCGCCGCGTGCACCATCAGGTTGTCGGCCTGGCCGCAGCGCACCGTACGGGCGGGGCCGGCGGCGCGTGAGCCCGGGACGATCTGGTGCAGCGGGATGTCGACGACGGGCGTCGCGGTTGCCCGCCTCGTGCACGGTCGCCGTCCCCAGCTCGGCGAGCTCCGCGAAGACCTCGCTCACAGCGCTCCCACCACCTGCGGCGTGACGCGCTGGAACGCCTCCGCGTAGCGGATCGCCGAGTCGCCCGACGAGCGGCGCGCGTGGTTCCCGCGCTGCTCGGCCCGCTGGCCGTAGTAGGTCTGCAGGTAGGCCTGCGCCTTCATCTCGCCCATCGCCGCCTGCTTCTGCTCGATCACCGGCGTGATGTCGACGAACGTCGTCGGCGTGAAGTTGCAGAGCTCGGGCTGATGCGGCTCGAAGAGGTAGAGCGCCGGCGGCCGCACGGTTGCGAACGCGCTCGCGACCCCCGCGCCGGCCGCGAGCGCCCGGGCGCGCTCGACCGCGAAGAAGGCGACGGCGTGGTCCGGGTTGAACGGGTCGCGGTCGGTGTGCGTCAGGAGCACGTCGGGGGCGACCTCGCGGATGCAGTCGGCGATCCGCTCGAGCGCGGCCCGGTCGACCTCGAGCGGGTAGTCGCCGAGGTCGAGGCACCGGAACCGGGCACCGAGGTGCGCCGCGGCGCGCTCCGCCTCGCCGTGGCGAACCTCCTTCACGCGCTCCACCGTCTGGCCGGGCTCCTTCCAGAGCTCGCCCGACTCGCCGCGCTCGCCGTAGGAGAGTGCGATCACCTCGGCCGTGCCGCCGTTCGTGGTCGTCACCGCGATCGCGCCGCCGGCGCGCCAGACGAAGTCGGCCGAGTGGGCGCCGATCACGAGCAGCCGCCCGCTCACGCCCTCACCCCCGCGAGGCGCTGCGACTGGCCGACGACGAGCTCGTGCACCTCGTCCTCGCCGAAGCCGCCCGCAAGCAGCCGGTCGGCCCAGAGGGCGAGCCCGTCCTCGACCGGCGGGT
Source organism: uncultured Thermoleophilia bacterium (assembly GCA_963784765.1). Lineage (GTDB taxonomy): Bacteria > Actinomycetota > Thermoleophilia > Gaiellales > Gaiellaceae > PALSA-600. The sequence continues at coordinate 62,282 of CAWASP010000010.1, read as the reverse complement.
ACGCCGGGTTGCCGAAGTCGCTCGAGCAGACGGAACGCTCGATCCCCACCGCACGCAGACCTTCGAAGACGTGCTCCCAGGTCGTCTTGCCGCTCCACGGCGTCGAGAGCGCGCGCTCGAGCAGGCAGCCGCGATCGGCGAGCGCCACCTGGTCGGCGACCGAGAAGTCCTGGCACGGGAACTCCGGGTGGGTGACGACGATGCGCCTCGACGCCTTCCTCGCGCGCGGCGTCGACGACCGCGAAGGTGTCGTCCCGCGCGAGGTGGCCGGTCGCGAGCACGAGGTCGTGGCGGGCGACGGCGCGCAGCACGTCGCGCAGCGCGGGCAGCACGGCGCCGTCGTCGTCCGTCACGCGCACCGGCTCGACGGAGAGGCCGAGCCCGCGCAGCTCGTGCTGGAGGCTCGCCCACAGCGGCACGTTCTCGCCCGGCTGCGGCTCCCGCCGCCCGGCCGTCTCGGCCGGCGAGTCGACGGTCGGCAGCCAGACGATCAGCGCCCCCTCCCGCGCCGCGACCTCGACGGCGAGCGGGTTGAGGCCGCCGACGGCGCTGTTCAGGGTCAGCGTCCCGAAGACGCGCACCTCCGGCACGATCCCGGAGACGACGCGGGCCCGCTCGGCGGTCGACGTGTAGTGCGACTTGAGCGCGAAGCCGGCGAGCCCGACCTCGGCGAAGCGGCGGGCGAGCGCGACGTCGTCGATCCGCCGCGGGATCACGTCCGGGTCGATGTGCGTGTGCAGGTCGTACGCGCCCTCGACCAGACGGCGCGCACGCTCGGTCGGCTCGGTCATCCGCTCCCCTCCTTCGCCAGCTCGGCCAGCACTCCCGCCGCCGCCGCGGCGACACGCGGCTCGATGCCGAGCTCGCGCAGGAGCTCGCAGGCGGCCTCCATCTCCTCGACGCGGCGGACGGCGTGCACGCGGCTTCCCTCGAGAAAGCGGTCGAGCAGCTCTGCGTCCACCACCGAGACGAGCTCGCGGTACAGCCAGTCGGCGTCGCCGGCGGCGCTCGCGGCGGCGAGGCCCTCGACGGCTGCCGCGGCGACGCCCTTCATGAACACCGAGCGCAGCAGCTTGCGCCGCGCCGCGTCGCCCGGATTCGGCGAGACGACCTCGACCGGCATGCCGAGCGGGCCGACGAGCCCGGCGAACGCCTTCGCCGCCGGGCCGGAGGCGAGCGCCGGCGTCCCGAGGCCGCGGGCGGGCACCGGCCCGAGCAGCGCGACGTCGGCGAAGCGGTTGCCGAGCAGCCCGCCGAGCTCGCGCTTGAGCGCGGGGGCTGCGGTGTTCAGGTCGGCGTAGACGGCAGTGCCCTCGAGCCCCGGGAGCACCGAGTCGGCGACGCGGCGCGCGACGGCCGCGCTGTTGACGCTGAGGACGACCCGGCATCCCGCGACGGCCTCGGCCGGGTCGACCTCCGGGCTCACGGCCGGGTCGTAGCCGCTCACCTCGACGCCCGCGTCGCGCAGGTCGGCGGCGAGGCGGCCGCCGGCCTCCCCCAGCCCGAGCACCGCCATCCTCACCGGCCCACCACCTTCCGGACGGCCGTGACGACGTCCGCGCGCCCGGGCACGTAGTCGTCCTCGAGCGGCGGGCTGAACGGGACCGGCGCGAAGGGCGCCCCGACCCGGACCACGGGGTGGTCGAGCTCGTCGAACGCCGCCTCCTGCACCCGCGCCGCCAGCTCGGCGCCGAAGCCGCCGTGCTGCACGGCCTCGTGCGCGACGACGAGCCGGTGCGTTCGGGCGACCGACGCCACGATCGTCTCGAGGTCGAGCGGGACGAGCGTGCGCGGGTCGATCACCTCGACGTCGATGCCGTCGAGGGCGAGCTCGTCGGCCGCGGCGAGCGACTCGGGCACGAGCCGGGAGAGCGCGACGACCGTCACGTCGCTCCCCGGGCGGGCGACGGCCGCCTTGCCCAACGGCACCGGCAGCGGGTCTCCAAGCAGCTCCTCGCGCCGGAAGTAGAGCGTCTTCGCCTCGACGAGCACGACGGGGTTCGGGTCGGCGATCGCGGTCGCCAGCAGCCCTGCCGCATCGGCGGCGGTGCTCGGCATCGCCACCTTCAGCCCGGGCACGTGCGTCAGCCAGGCCTCGAGGCTCTGCGAGTGCTGCGCCCCGCCGCGCTGGCCGGCGCCGCCCTGCGTGCGCAGGACGAGCGGCACGGTCAGCTGGCCGCCCGACATGAAGTGGGCCTTCGCCGCCTGGTTTGCGAGCTGGTCGAGCGCGAGCGTGACGAAGTCGACGAACATGATCTCGATCACCGGCCGGAGGCCGGACTGGGCGGCGCCGATCGCGACACCGCAGATCGCAGCTTCGCTGATCGGCGTGTTGCGCACACGCTCCCGGCCGAACTCCTCGGCCAGCCCGGCGGTGGCCCCGAACGGGCCGCCCTCGGCGACGTCCTCGCCGAGCACGACGACCCGCGGATCGGCCCGCATCGCGCGCGCGAGCGTGCCCGTGATCGCGCCCAGGTACGTCGTCTCCGTCATGCGTAGACGAGCTCGGCGGTGGTGGCCGCCGGTGGGAAGGGGCTCTGCCGGGCGAGCCGCTCCGCCTCCGTGACCTCGGCGCGGGCCTCCGCCTCGACCTCCGCGGCGGCAGCGCCGTCGAGCCGCCGCTGCAGGCGCAGGATCGGGTCGAGCTGCTGCCACTCCTCGGCGGCGAGCGCCTGCCGGTAGCGGGCCGGGTCGCCCTCGTAGTGGCCCCGCAGCCGGTGGGTGAGGCACTCGAGGAGGAACGGCCCTTCGCCGCGGCGGGCCGCGTCGCGGAAGCGCACGAACGCCTCGCGCACCGCGAGCACGTCGTTGCCGTCGACCGTCGTCCGCTCGACCTCGTACGGCGCGACGACGTCGCTCACCCGCTCGACATTGGTGTGCGCCGAGCGCGGCGTGAACTCGGCGAAGCCGTTGTTCTCGCAGACGAGGATCGCGGGCAGGCGCCAGAGCGTCGCGAGGTTCACCGACTCGGCGAAGACGCCCGCCTGCACGGCGCCGTCGCCGAAGAAGACGACGGCCACCGCGTCGCTCCCGAGCAGGCGCGCCGCGAGCGCGCTCCCGAGCGCGAGCGGGATGTTCCCTCCGACGACGCCGGTCGCTCCGTAGAAGCCGTGGGCCGTATCGACGAGGTGCATCGAGCCGCCGAGCCCGCGGCAGAGGCCGTCCTCGCGCCCCATCAGCTCCGCGAGCACGCGCGGCGGCGGCGCCCCCTTCGCGAGCGCGTGCCCGTGCGCCCGGTGGCCGCTGTAGACGACGTCGTCGTCCCGCAGCGCGCCGCACACGCCCGGCGGCGACCGCCTCCTGGCCGATCGAGAGGTGCACGAGCCCGTGCACCTCGTTCGCCCGCGTCAGCTCGCCGACCCGCTCCTCGAAGACGCGGATCCGCCACATCGCGCGGAGGAGCTCGAGCTCCGCCGCCTCGTCCGTCACTACGCGGGCACGGCCGACGAGCTGAGCACGTCGCGGACGGCCGCGGCGATCTTCGCCTCGTCCGGCAGCAGGTACTCCTCCATCGGCTGGCTGTAGGGAATCGTCGCGTCGAGCGCGGTGACGAGTCGCACCGGCGCCTTCAGCGCGGCGAAGCCCTCGGACGCGACCTCGGCCGCGATCACGGCGGCGGCGGAGCCGTGACGGGTCGACTGGTCGACGAGCACGAGCCGCCCGGTCTTCTCGACCGAGCGGAGGATCGTGCTCCACGTCGAGCGGTGCGAGCGTGCGCGGGTCGATCACCTCGGCGGCGATGCCCTCCCCCGCGAGCTGCTCGGCGGCCGCGAGCGCCTTGCCGAGCATGAAGCCGATCGCGACGACGGTGACGTCGCCGCCCTCGCGGACGACGTTGGCCTGCCCGAGCGGCACGACGTGCTCGCCCTCGGGCACGTCGCCGTGCTCGAGCGTCAGCAGGTAGTGGTGGAAGAAGACGACGGGGTTGTCGTCGCGGATCGACGCGGTCATCAGGCCCTTCGCGTCGGCCGCGGTCGCGGGCACGGCGACCTTCAGGCCGGGCACGCCCATGAACATGCCGTAGATCGAGCCGGTGTGCTGCCCGGCCCAGCCCGCGGTGAAGCCGTATCCCGCCTTGAGCACCACCGGCACCTTCACCTGGCCGCCGCTCATGTAGTGGAAGCGCGGCGCCTCGTTCACGACCTGGTCCATCGCGACGAGCATGAACTCCGCCATGTAGAGCTCGACGACGGGCCGGAAGCCGGCGAACGCCGCGCCGACCGCCATCCCGATCTCGGCGGTCTCGGAGATCGGCGTCACGCGGACACGGTCGGCGCCGAACGCCTGCAGGAACGGGTCGTTCTCGGTGGTTGCGATGTTCTGGCCGAAGTACAGGACGGAGGAGTCGCGCTCCATCTCCTCGCGGATCGCCTCCTCGATCGCGGCGATGTACGGAAGCTCGCGTGCCATGCGCTCGGCCCCTTTCTACGCGTAGACGTGGTCGACGGCGGCCTCGGGCGCGGGCAGCGGGCTCTCGAGCCCGAAGTCGACCGCGCCCTGCATCTCCTCGCTCACGGTCTCGGCGATCGCGTCCGCCTCGTCGGCGGTCAGCGTGCCGTCCGTGACGAGTCGCGCCCTGAACCGCGGCACCGGGTCGCCGCGCTTCGCCGCCTCGTACTCCTCGGCGTTGCCGAACACGGCGACGGCCTCGTGCTCCGGGAAGTGCAGCGGGATGCCGGGCGGCGCGATGATGTTGCCGTGCGCCGAGAGGCGGTAGACGCGCGACTCGACGAGGGTCGGACCGCCGCCGGACCGCGCGCGCTCGACCGCCGCGGCCACCTCGCCGTGCACGGCCACGGGGTCGCCGCCGTCCACCGTCGTCGACGGCATGCTGTAGGCGCGCGCCTTGACCGCGAGCGGCTCGCCGGCCGCGGCGTTCGCGTCCTCCTGCTCGACGCGCGTGACGACGTTGTAGCTGTTGTTCTCCATCACGTAGACGACCGGGAGCTTCCACAGCGAGGCGATGTTCAGCGACTCGTGGAAGGCGCCCTGCTTCGAGGCGCCGTCGCCGAAGAACGAGAGGACGACACGTCCCTTCCCCTCGATCTGCGCGGCGTACGCGGCCCCGGTCGCATGCGGGATCCCCTGCGCGACGATCCCGGAGGTGCCGAGGAAGCCGCGGCCGACGTCGGTGAGGTGCATCGAGCCGCCGTAGCCCTGGCAGAGCCCGGTGCTGCGCCCGTAGATCTCCGCCATCATCGCCTTCGGGTCGGTGCCGCGGACGAGCGGGTAGCCGTGGCAGCGGTAGGTCGCGAGGATCCAGTCGTCGTCGCCGATCGCGGCGAGCGAGCCGACGATCGACGCCTCGGCGCCGTCGGCGAGGTGCGTGTGCCCGCGGATCACGCCCGGATGCTCCTCGAACGTGCGCTTCACGCGCTCCTCGAACTCGCGGATCCGCAGCATCTGCGTGTAGATCCAGGTCAGGCGCTCCTTGTCGAGGGCGTGCTCAGACACCCGCACTCCTTTCGGCTTCGGGGACGAGGGCTGCGCTCGCGGTCGCGTAGGCGCGGTCGAAGATCTGCTCGATCGGCAGGTTGCGGAGCTCGTCGGAGAGCACCTCGACGCCGAACGGGCCGTCGTAGCCGGTCGCGCGGCAGGCGGCCACGTAGCCGGCGATCGGGAACTCGCCTTCGCCCGGCAGCCGGCGGTGGTTGACCGTCTCGTCGATCAGGTCGGGCATGTTCTCGAAGCACCCGTCGGAGAGCTCGACCCAGCCGAGGTGCTCGACCGGGACCCGCCGGAGGTCGTCGGGCTCGATCCCGAGCTTCGCCATGTGCCAGGTGTCGATCGCGAGCCCGCCGTTCGGCGCTGCGGCGCCCGTCACCACCGCGAGCGCGGTGTCGAGGTCGTGCACGTTGACGTCGAACGGCATGAACTCGTAGACGATCCTGGCGTCGTGGCGCGACGCTGCGTCGGCGCAGAGCTCCGCGTACCGCGCCGTCACGAGCGGCACCTCGCATGGGGTGCCCGGGATGTTCCCGACCTTGATGTGGTGCGCGCCGAGCTCGGCGGCGGCGTCGAAGAGGAGCGCGCGGGTGGCGTCGGAGGTGCGGCGCCGCTCGTCATCCGGGTCGAGGAACCAGTCCATCAGGAACTCGAGCTCCAGGTGGCGCAGGCCGTTCGCATCGAGGAGCCCCTTCACCTCGGCGAGCGTCCGGGTCTCGAGGATGTGCTCGAGGTCGGCGTGCCAGATCCCGAGGCCGCTGAATCCGACGCGGGCAGCCTGCTCGCAGCGCTGCCGGAAATCGAAGAGGCTCCACTCGCGGCCGACGTGCACCTCGACCGGGCCGGAGACCGTCCAGTAGAGGCCGAGCAGGTCGGAGCCGCCGGGCATGTGCGGGCAAGCCTAACGGCCGAACGACCTGTAGGCTAGAACACTGTCTTGATAATTCGAACGTCGCCCGGTGACGGAGGACTGCTGTGACTGGTGACTACGTGATCGTCGGCGCCGGCTCGGCGGGCTGCGCGCTGGCCGCCCGACTGAGCGAGAACGAGGACGTCAACGTCGTGCTTCTCGAGGCCGGCGGGCCTGACGACGCGGCCGAGATCCGCATCCCGGCCGCCTTCCCGGTGGCGCTCAAGTCCAGCCTCGACTGGGACCTGCTCGGCGAGCAGGAGCCGGGGCTCGACGGGCGGCGCCTCTACCTGCCGCGGGGCCGCTGCATCGGCGGCTCGAGCTCGATCAACGCGATGATCTACCTGCGCGGCCACCGCGCCGACTTCGACGAGTGGGCGGCGCTCGGCTGCGACGGCTGGAGCTACGACGACGTCCTCCCCTACTTCAAGCGGGCGGAGGACAACGAGCGCGGCGCGAGCGACTACCACGGGGCGGGCGGGCCGCTCGCCGTGTCCGACAGCCGCTCGATGCACCCGCTGATCGACGCGATGCTCGCGGCGGCAGTCGAGGCGGGGTACCCGCTGATCGACGACCTCAACACGCCCGAGCCGGAGGGCGTCGGCCGCTTCCAGCTCACGCAGCGTGGCGGCTTCCGGTGCAGCGCCGCCGACGCCTACCTCCACCCCGCCGCCGGCCGCCCGAACCTCGAGATCGTCCCGGGCGCGTTCGTCGAGCGGATCGTCTTCGAGGGTGACCGCGCCGTCGGCGTCGAGATCGTCCGGGGCGGCGTGCGCGAGACGGTGCGCGCCGAGCGCGAGGTGGTGCTCTCCGCCGGCTCCTACCAGTCGCCCGTCCTCCTGCTGCAGTCGGGAATCGGCCCCGCCGGCGACCTGGCGGCGTTCGGCATCCCGGTGCGGCAGGACCTCCCGGTCGGCCGCAACCTGCAGGACCACTTCATGGCGCAGCTGAACTACCTGACGGACGAGCCTTCGCTCTTCCGGACGTTCACCCCGGACAACCTCGCGCTGCTCGAGCGCGAGGGCCGCGGCCCCCTGTCGTCGAACATCCCGGAGGCGGGCGGCTACTTCCGCACCCGGCCCGACCTGCCCGCGCCCGACATCGAGTTCCACTTCGCCCCGTCGATGTTCTACGACGAGGGCCTGACCGCCCCGCACGACCACGGCTACTGCTTCGGGCCCGTCCTGATCAGGCCGTCCAGCCGCGGCCGCGTGTCGCTGCGGACGCCGCGGCCCGACTCGAAGCCGCTCGTCCTCTGCAACTTCCTCGAGACCGAGGAGGACCGGGCAAGCGTCGTCGAGGGCGTGAGGATCGCGCTCGAGATCGCCGAGCAGCCGTCCCTGAAGGCGGTCGAGCGGGCGCCGTTCAGCGTTCCCGCGTCGAGCTCCGAGGAGGACATCCTGACGTGGGCGCGCCGCGCGGGACAGACCGTCTACCACCCCACGTCGACCTGCGCGATGGGCGCCGTGGTCGACTCCGAGCTGCGCGTGCTCGGCACGGAGGGCCTGCGCGTCGCCGACGCCTCGGTCATGCCGACGATCACACGCGCGAACACCAACGCGGCGACGATCATGATCGCCGAGAAGGCCGCCGACCTGATCGCGCCGCGATCGGGGTCGCCTGCACTGAAAGGAGCTACGGCATGACTGTGACGGAAGCCCCTCCGCAGACGCTGCTCGACCAGAGCCAGTGGACGGGGAAGATCTTCAGCGGCGGCTGGGTCGACGCGCCGGCGACGATCGAGACGGTGGAGCCGGCGACGGGCGAGGTGCTCGGCGTCGCGGGCGGCGGCGACGCGGCGTCGGTCGCGAAGGCGGCGGCGTCGGCGGCGGCGGCGCAGCGCGAGTGGGCGGCCACCCCCCTGACCGACCGGGCCGCCGTGATCCGCAGGGCCGCCGAGGTGATGGAGCGGCACCGTGCCGAGCTCGTCACGCTCCTCGTGCGCGAGTCGGGCTGCATCCCCGGGAAGGCCGACGTGGAGGTGACGGCGTCGATCGGGCAGCTCGAGATGGCCGCCGCGCTCGTCTCGCACCCGCTCGGCCAGCTCCTGCCGTCGCTCGCCCCCGGGCCGCACGAGCATGGCCCGGCGCGTGCCGGTCGGCGTCATCGGCGTCATCACCCCGTGGAACTTCCCGTACGTGCTCGCGATGCGCTCGGTCGGCCCCGCCCTCACGCTCGGCAACGCGGTCGTGCTGAAGCCGGACGCGAACACGCCCGTCTCGGGCGGCGTCGTGCTCGCCCGCATGTTCGAGGAGGCGGGCCTGCCGGACGGGCTGCTGCACGTCCTGCCCGGCGCCGGCGACGTGGGGCAGGCGCTCGTCGAGGACCCGAATGTCCGCATGATCTCGTTCACGGGCTCGACCGCGACCGGCCGCATCGTCGGCGAGACGGCGGGCCGCATGCTCAAGCGCACGATTCTCGAGCTCGGCGGCAACTGCCCGTTGATCGTCCTCGAAGACGCGGACGTCGAGGCCGCCTCGTCGGCCGGCGCCTGGGGCTCGTACCTGCACCAGGGGCAGATCTGCATCGCAGTCAGCCGCCACCTCGTGCACGAGAGCGTCGTCGACGCGTACACGGCGGCGCTCGTCGAGCGGGCGAACCGCCTGCCGGTCGGCAACCCGGCGACCGACGAGGTCGCGCTCGGCCCGATCATCAACGAGCGCCAGGTCGAGCGCGTGCAGCGGATCGTCGACGAGACCGTCTCGCAGGGCGCGAAGCTCCTCGCCGGCGGGACGCACGACGGGCTCTTCTACAAGCCCACCGTCCTCGGCGGCGTCGACCGCTCGATGGCTGCGTTCAAGGAGGAGATCTTCGGGCCGGTGGCGCCGATCATCTCCTTCTCCTCCGACGAGGAGGCCGTCGAGCTGGCGAACGGCACCGACTACGGGCTCGCAGCGGCGGTGCAGGGCGCCCCGAAGCATGCGGCCGCGATCGCCGAGCAGCTGCGCGCGGGCATGGTGCACGTGAACGACCAGACGGTGAACGAGGAGCCGCCGGCGCCCTTCGGAGGCTTCGGCTGCTCGTCGAACGGCGGCCACTTCGGAGGCGTCGCGAACCTCGAGCTGTGGACGGAGTGGCAGTGGATGACGGCGCGCGACGCCGCGACGCCGTTCCCGTTCTGACCGACCTCCTACCCGGGGCCTCGTCCCGGCCGCCTGCACCTCCCCCGCAGGCGGCCGGGACGTGTGGCTCGAGGTCGAGCCGTTCGTCCGACCCATCCCAGCCGTAAAGCCGGGGCCGGACCGGCCCGGAGGCCCGACAGTGGGCCTATGGGGGAAGCCGAGCACAGCCGCTCGCCGGAGCTCGACCAGGTCAGGCGCATGCTCTTTCCGGATCTGCCGGAGGACGAGGGCTGGGCGCGCATCGACGCCGCGTTCAGCGGCGCCGCCGATCCAGAGCGCGTCGAGGCGATCGAGCGCATCGCCAAGGGCGATCTCAGCGCCGATCTGCTCGACGCGCTCCGACAGCTCAGAGACGAGCAGCGCCGCGAGTAGCCGTCAGATCGCGACGGCGAGCTCGGACTCGACGGCCAGGTCGGGCCGGAGCCGGCAGAAGAGCTCGACGAGCTCCGGGTCGAACTGGGTGCCGGCGCAGCGCCGGAGCTCCGCGATCGCCTCCTCGGCTCCGCGCGCGGCCCGGTAGGGCCGGTGGCTCGTCATCGCCGAGAACGCGTCGCAGACCGCGATCACGCGGGCGGCGAGCGGGATCTGCTCGCCGGTGAGCCCGTCGGGGTACCCGCTGCCGTCCCACGCCTCGTGCGTGGAGCGCACGAGTGCCGCGATCCTGCTCAGTGACGGCACGCCTGCGAGGATCCGCTGCCCGACCACCGCGGCGGCGACCTCGAGGACGTCGTAGACCCACTGGTCGATGAAGCTCGACGGGCCGAGCCAGCCGAACCAGTTGCCGTCGTGGGCGACGAGCACGACGACGCCGGCGACGAGCGCCGCCTGCCAGGCGTGGAGCACGAGCCGGCCGACCGCCGGCAACCGAACAGTCATGCACTCGCCCATCGGCAGGCAGAGGGGCATCTTGAGGTGCGGAGGTTGCGGGAAGCCCGGTATTTGACAGGTTCCGACAGGCGTGAATAGGTTCGGGAATCCCCTACCGAGGACGTCCTGAACAGCAGGAACGGCACGGTCGGGCGGGCGAACCTGAACGGCAAGGGCCGGGGCTTCGTCGCCGGCCTCGAGGGGCCGTTCGGGATCGCGGTCGACTCCCGCGGGCCGAAGGTGCGCTCGACGCTCGCGAACCTGGCTCGGCGTCGCCGAAGGTTCAGCGGGCGGGGATCTTCAGCTCGCGCCCGGTGTAGAACCCGGCGCTCTCCTCGACCACGTACGGGGCCATCGCCTGCCGCCGCTTGCTCTCGACCTCCGACAGGCGGTACTCCTCGCGCGACTCGGGCGAGTCCCAGATCGAGATGCCGACGACCTCGGTCCCGTCCGCCGAGTAGCACTCGTAGGCGCGCAACATCCCGGGCGGGAACTCGCTCGGCTTCCACGAGCGGCTGAACTCCTCGCGTGCTCCAGGCCTCAGCTTGCGTGTCGTGATCCAGACGTGGGCTGTCTCGAACTCCATCGCGCGCCTCCCTTTGCTCCTGGGGTCGGCCCCTGCCGACCGTGACCCGGGACAATACGATGACGCCTCTCTCGAGGCGAGGGTTTTTTCCCCGACCTTTACGATCGGCCCATGGTCGAGGTCGTGGGCGAGGTGACGGACGAGCTGGTCGAGGCGTTCGTGCGGCTTCTCCCCCAGCTCTCGGCGTCGTCTCCACCGCCCACGCGCGAGCGTCTGGCGGCGATCGTCGGCTCGGAGGCGAGCAGCCTGATCGTCGCGCGCGACGCGGCGGGACGCATCGTCGGGACCCTCACGCTCGTCGTCTTCCCGATCCCGACCGGCGTGCGCGCCTGGATTGAGGACGTCGTCGTCGACACGGACGCCCGCGGCGGCGGAGTCGGCAGGTTGCTGACGGAGACGGCGATCGAGCTCGCTCGCGCCGCGGGCGCACGGACAGTCGACCTCACCTCCCGCCCGTCGCGCGACGCGGCGAACGCGCTCTACCGCCGCGTCGGCTTCGTCGAGCGCGAGACGAACGTCTTCCGCTTCGACCTCTGACCGCGGCCGGCGCATACTTCGGCGGTGGCGGTGTCAGCCGACGAGGCGCGCGCCGAGGCGCTCTCGCTCCCCGCGGCGGTCGAGCAGGGTCATCACGGCCGGCCGTCGTTCCGGGTCGGCGGGAAGATCTTCGCGACGCTCTGGAGCGACGAGCAGATGAACGTGATGCTCGACGAGGGCGGCATCAGGACGGCCGTGGACGCCGCTCCCCGCGCGTGCCGGGAGATCTGGTGGGGAAAGCGCCTCTCCGCCGTCGGCGTCTCGCTGGCGGATGCCGACCGCGCGCTCCTGCGCGAGCTCCTTGCCGACGCGTGGGAGGGGAAGGCGCCTGCCCGTCTCGTCAGGGGCGGCGGCGCGACGGCGGGTTGATCGCGTAGTAGAACATCACGCAGGCGATCGCGAGGATGTCGATCGAGAGCCGCCCGCCGAGGGCGATGTGGTTGAACGCGATGACCGTCACGAGGCCGGTCGGAACGAGTGCCAGGGGCATGGCTCCACCGTAACCGAGGAAGCGGCGGGACCGTGCGTGAACCGTCGCGACGTACGCTTCGCCGATGATCGACGCAGATGCGCTCGCGCAGATTCAGCGAGCGAGCTACGAGCGGGCGGCAGCATCGCTGCGGAGCTCGTGGCCGCCGGAGGCGGCGATGGATGCCGGGCAGCTTGCGAGGTTCCTGACGGAGCATCACTACTGCGTTCTCGCCACTGCGACTCCGAAGGGACGGCCGCAGGCGCGGCCCGTCGCCTTCACCGTCGTCGGATCGTCGTTCTGGCTGGCCACGGTCGCGGGCGGCCGCCTCCGGAACGTCGAGCAGACGCCCTGGATCTCACTCGTCGTCGCGGAGGGCGATCGGGGCACGCACCGTGCGGTCGCCGTCGACGGGCCGGTGCTGATCATCGAGCAGCCGACCGAGGAGCTGGTCGCCGCCTGGCAGGCGCGCCACGGAGGGCGCGCCGACTGGGCGTCGGCCTGGCTCGAGGTCAGGCCGACGCGGCTCTTTTCCTATCGGGCCGCCGACACGAGCTGACGGTCGGATCGATCGTCCGCTACGGCGCTTCGATGTAGGCGGTGAAGGGAGGAATGACGCCGTGCGCCTCCATCTGCGCCGCGACTTCGGGGGACGGCGAGTCCATGATCGCCCGGGCGGCGTCCATGTCGTGGACGTCGGCGGTGACGGCGATGTTGTTGCTCCCGTCGGCCGCGACGTAGTCGGTCACGTTCGAGCCGGCAGCCGAGATCGCAGATGCGCGCTCCGCCTTGCCCTCCAGCCACCGTGCGACGTCGACCACTGCATGAGTGATGACCATCCTTGGCACGCAAGCTCCCTTCCACCGGGGTGAATGATCGGGTGGCGCGAGTCTACGCCCGCCGTTTGCGGCGATCGCCCGGTCGATCGCTCCGCCCCACGTGAGGACGGTGCTCGCGGCTCAACGCCCGTCGAGCCAGATCGACCAGGGAGCGACCTCGACGAGCTCGAGATGAGTCTCGCTCCATGGATCGTCGGCGAGCGTGGTACGCACTGCCGCCGCCGACTCGGCTTCAACCGCGAACGCGACGCGATCGTCGGCGTCGATCGGCCCGCCGAACACGTCGAAACCGGTCTCGGTCAGCGAGTCCATGAACGCGGCGTGCGCCTCCCAGCCGTCTTGCTCTCGGATCGCGAGCGACGGATCCCACGCGGGACCGGAGCGGCTCCGAACAACCAGGAAGGTCGACATGGTCGCCTTCTAGCAGCGGCTTCGCCGAGCCCGCACCCACCCCGATCGTCTGACACTCGTCTGACGCTCGTCTGACGCTTCGGGTCAGCGCGGACCCCGGATCCTCGGAGCCGGTCCTGTCGCATGCGGCGGACCGTGCAAGACGGCGAGCCCGCATCGATCCCGCACATGTATCGACTCCGGCACGCTTCGGTCACACTTTCGTGTGTCAGACGACGGTCAGACGATGGTCAGACGCGTGACCTTGCTGATCAGCGCACGATCACGCGGACCACGAGCTTCTCCGAGAACGACGTCCCGTCGATCTGGAAGCCGAAGCAGCCCGGGTGGGTCGTCCAGATCGCGGACGCCAGGAACTGGTAGCCGTGCCAGTGGTTCTTGGGCCACACGATCGAGCGCCAGGCCAGCTGCGTCTCCGAGCTGGGAGCGAGCGGCGGCTGCCAGAACCGGATCTCGGCGGGCCCGTCGAGACGTCGCGCGCGGATCAGCAGCGGCCCGCGATAGCGGATCTTGACCTCCCACGGCAGCTTCGCCGACCGGAACCCCTGCCGGTCGCGTTGCGAGTAACCGAGGTTGATCCACCCGCCCGGCACCGACAGATACACCGGCCCGCCGCCGACAAAGGCGACCGGTCCCTGCTGAGGTAGAACGTGCGCGACGTCGGGCACCGGTCACCCCGCTGAACACGCGGAAGCTCGACCGGGCGCGACCGCAGACGTGCGAGCGGTCTTTCGCGGACGCATGACCCGCGTCGGCGGCGAGCGCCGTCACGACCGCCACGACGACAGCGACCGAGACGGTGACACGATGCTCCGCCCGCCTCACGTCGCGATGATCGCACGCACCTCGGGGCGCGAGGCCGGTCCGCAGCGCCACGGCCTACGATCGGGCGGTGCGGCCGAGGCAGCGAGTGCTGGTCTATGTGCAGCGCGAGGACGGGCTCCTCGTCTTCGACCACCGAGACCACAGCGAGGCCGGCACGCAGGTGCCGGCAGGCGGCGTTCGTCCCGGCGAGGACCTGATCGCGGCCGTCCGTCGCGAGGTTCGCGAGGAGACCGGCGTCGAGCTGACCGGCGAGCCGACGCTGCTCGGAACGCACGAGCACCTCGACGGGCTCGGCCAGCCCGCCGAGACGCACGTCTTCCGGGTCGACGCTCCCGACGGCCTGCCGTCGTCGTGGGAGCACATCGTAGGCGGGGATGGAGCCGATGCCGGACTCGTCTTCGAGTGCAGGTTCGACTCCGCGCCTGAGCTCTGGCCGGTGCAGTCGGTCTTTCGCGAGCGCGGGTGAGTTCTTCCGTCAGGCCGTGTCGTCACCGTGAAACGCGGGCGCGTACGACACACCGACGATCAGCCCGTCCTCGGTGAGCAGCCTCGCGACCGTCTGGCCCCACGGCTCCTTGCGAGCCGGATGCACGAGCTCGAAGCCGGCGTCCTCGAGCTCCCTGCCCGCGTCTTCGACCGCCTGCGGACTTTCGACCTCGAACTCGATCGATGCCTGCGGGACGACTCGGCCGGCCGGCCACTGCGGCGTCCCGAAGCAGGCCTCGGCCGCCTGAGAAAGCGGCCACACGCCGAAGTGCTTGCTTCCGCCGATGCTGCCGCTCGAGTAGTAGCCGTCGCCTTCTCCCTCCAGCGGAAGCCCAAGCGCGTCCATGAAGAGCCGGCGGCTGCGCGGCGGATCGGCCACGACGGCCGCGACGCTCGCGACGAAGAGAACCTTCAAGACGGCACAGCGTACGAAACGCGGGATTCGCTTGCGCCGATCGCGCGGCGGCCCGCCCTCTGCTCTACCTCAGGCCCTGCTCCCGGAAGATGTCGACGCAGAGGCCGACGCATTCGTCGCAGATCGCGACGTCGGGCGTTGACGCGGCGACGAGGCCGCGAACTCGCCATGCGTCCTCCCGCAGAACGAGCACTGCACGGCGTGCGACGCAGCCTGCTCGCTCCCTTCGAGCGGCCGTGTGAACGACTTCCAGCCGCTCGATGACGCCGACACACACCGAAGCGTACGCCGTCGCGGTTCTCGAGGGACGGTCTAGCGGAAGGGACCGTCCAGAACGGGCAGCCCCCGCGGTCGATCTGCGGTTCCACTTTGGGGGTGATGTCCACACTTCTGTGACGGCGCCTGGCACCGGAGCTCGACGCGAGAAGTCGCTTCCCGCCTGGGGTTCCGCCGCCGGCGACACACTCTCGTGACGGTGCCTGGCACCGGGCTGGGGCACCGGGCGGGCGTCGCGGACCGCACCGGAGACACGGCCGGGCGGGACCTGGCGGTTCTCGCACGGCTCGCTATTCTCCGACCATGACGTTGCTGCGGCCCTGCGTGGATGCGCTTCTGCCGGTTCCGGCGGTTGCCCCGCGGCCGCCGTTCGTGCGCGTCCCGGCGTAGGCGCTCCCGCCGCTTCGGCCCGGAGCGCCGCAACCGACTCCGTCACCGCCGGTCGACGTCTACGAAGGAGAGCACGATGTTCGCAGCAGCCCTGCTCGCGGGAGCGTCCCGATGAGCACCAACCGTCTACCCACCCAGTCGAACGACTTCCCCGCCTGGTACGGCGAGGTCGTGCGCCGCGCCGGCCTCGCCGAGAACTCGGCCGTTCGCGGCGCGATGATCATCAAGCCGTACGGCTACGCGATCTGGGAGCGGATCCAGCGCGAGCTCGACGACCGGATCAAGGCGACCGGCCACGAGAACTTCTACTTCCCCCTGTTCGTGCCCGCGTCGGTGCTGGCGCAGGAGGGCGAGCTCGTCGAGGGGTTCGCGCCCGAGGTCGCCGTCGTCACCGAGGCGGGCGGCAAGAAGCTGGAGGAGCCGCTCGCGGTGCGTCCCACCTCCGAGGCGCTGATCTGGTCGACGTACGCCCGCTGGGTGCAGTCGTACCGCGACCTGCCGCTGCTCTACAACCAGTGGGCGAACGTCGTCCGCTGGGAGCTGCGGCCGCGCCTCCTCCTGCGGACGAGCGAGTTCCTCTGGCAGGAGGGGCACACCGCGCACGAGACCGAGGAGGAGGCGGTGGCGCGAGACGCTGACCATCCTCCACGACGTCTACGCCGACACGATCGAGAACGTGCTCGCGATCCCAGTGCTGCGCGGCCGCAAGAGCGAGAGCGAGCGCTTCCCCGGCGCCGTCGACACCTACACGCTCGAGGCGCTGATGCGCGACGGGAAGGCGCTCCAGGCCGCGACGTCGCACTACCTCGGGCAGGGCTTCGCGCGGACGTTCGGCGTCCGCTACACCGGCCGCGACGGCGGCGAGCGGCACCCGTATGCGACCTCGTGGGGCGCGTGCACCCGGCTCGTCGGCGGCCTCGTGATGGCGCACGGAGACGACCGCGGGCTGCGGCTCCCGCCTCGCGTCGCGCCGCAGCAGGTGGTGATCGTGCCGATCGCTCCGCGGCGACGACCGGGCCGCCGTGCTCGAGACCGCCGCCGCGGTCGCCGGCGAGCTCCGAGCGGGCGGCGTTCGCGTCCGCGTCGACGACCGGGCCGAGTACCGGCCGGGCTTCAAGTTCAACGAGTGGGAGCTGAAGGGCGTGCCGATCCGGATCGAGATCGGCGGCCGCGATCTCGCCGCCGGCACCGTCACCGCCGTGCGTCGCGACACCGGCGCCAAGGAGCAGATCCCGCTTCCCGGCGCGGCCGCTGCGATCGACGAGACGCTGCACGCGGCACAGCGAGCGCTCTTCGAGACGGCCCTCGCCGAACAGGAGCGCCGCACGCTCCGCGACCCGAGCGGCTACGACGAGCTGATCGAGTACCTGCGCGATGCGGGCGGCTTCGCCGCCGCACCGTGGTGCGGCCGGCGGGAGTGCGAAGCGCGCGTCAAGGACGAAAGCTCGGCGACGATCCGGTGCCTCCCGCTGACCGACGGACCTCCGAGCGCTCGAAACCTGCATCTGCTGCGGGCAGCCGTCGGCAACCGACGCGGTGTGGGCGCAGGCGTACTGACGGCTCCGCGTAAGGTTCGAACCGGTGGCCGAGCTCGAGACGACGTGGGACGGCCTGCCCGTCGCGCGGGAGCCTCCCTCTGCGTGTGCCGTCGTCGTCTGGCGTGCGGCGGGCGACCGCCGGGAGTTCCTGCTCCTGCACCGGCTCGCCCCCGGCGGCGCCGACTTCGAAGGCGACTGGGCGTGGACGCCGCCCTCCGGCGCCCGGCAGCCGGGCGAGACGCCGGATGCCGCGGCACGGCGCGAGCTCGAGGAGGAGATCGGGCTGTCGCTCCCGCTGACGCCGCTGCGCGACGCAAGCGCCACGGACGACGTCGCGCTGTACGTCGCGAACGCGCCGCCGGACGCAGAGATCGTGCTCGACGACGAGCACGACCGCTTCGTCTGGCTGCCGCTGGAAGAGGCGCTCCCGAGGTGCCTGCCGCCCGTGGTCGCCGTGGGTCTCGGCAACGCAGCGGCGTGGATCGAGGCTCAGGGTTAGAAGGCGTCAGGCGAGCGCGCGCTCGAGGGCCGCACGATCGTAGCCGCCGCAATACCCGGGGAACCTGGTTCGACCGACGGCCGAACCAGGTTCACCCGAGGCGAACGCCGGCAGGTGGGCTCATTGACCCGCCGGGACGTTCACCTCGACCCGAACGCCGTTCGGGTCGGTCAGGAAGAGCTGCCGGAAGATGCCGGGCACCTCGTTGCGTAGGGCTTCGACGCCGGCCGCCTCGAGCCGCGCTGCGAGCTCGTCGTAGCCGCTGCCTCCGAAGGCCAGGTGGTCGACCGGGCCCGACGCCCGGTCGAGGCCGCGCCTTTCCAGATGCGCCTCGTACTCACCGCGGTCCGCGAGGTGCAGGCACGGCGCGCCGTCCAGGTAGAGCCAGTGCCCCGCGAACTCGAGCGGCGGGCGCTCGCCGACCGTGAAGCCGAGCGCGTCGCAGTAGAAGGCGCGCGTACCCTCGAGGTCGTCCGCGAGGACGAGCACGTGGTCGAGGCGGCCGAGCCCCAACTAGCCGACCACCTTCAGGCGCACCATGCCGTAGGCCTCGAGCGCCGCGAGGAGCTCGCGATGCCCGAACGCGGTGCACGGCGACGCGAAGCCGACGGCACGCGGCGGCTGGAAGACGAGGTGGTGCGCGGCGAACGCCTGGATCAGGCCGGTCTGCAGGTAGGCGCCGACGCCGTGCACGACGATCTGGATCGACTCGAGATTGCCGCGCGCCGAGACGACGTCGATGGTGCGCTGCTGCCGGCGGTTCTCGCGCGGCGGCATCCCGGCCTGCACCGAGTCCGCGATCCCGGCGAGCACCTTCCGCTGCTCCTCGGGCGGCAGCGGCCGGATCTTCTCCTGGTAGTCGCGCTGCCCCGCGACGACGCTCTCCATGATCTGCCGGTTGAGGATGCCGCCGAACGCGTAGACGTTCGCGATCCTCGGGTCGTCCTTGAACCAGGTCGGGTGCGGGAAGCCGCCCCACGGCAGCGCCAGCTGCGTCTGGAACGTCCCCGGGCAGCACCGCCTCGATCGTCGTCACGGGCGGCCACTCGACGTACTCGTTCTCCTCCAGGAAGAACGACTCCCACTGCAGCTGGCCGAAGATCGTCTGCGTCGACCCGTAGGTCGGGAAGCCGCGGAACATCGACAGCACCTCGATCGTGTCGATCCCCGGCTGGTGCTCCTGCGCGACCCGGATCGCCGCCTCCGCGGTGGCCGACATGTACGCGGTCGCGGGCGCGACGAGGAGCCCCGCCTCCGTGAACCGCTCGTGCCAGGCCTCGCGCACCCGGCGCACCCACGGCGCCTCGCCGCCCGTGTCGATGTAGTGGCAGCCGGCCGCGAGACAGGCCTCGATCACCGTGTCGCCGTAGTAGATGCACGGCCCGGTGTTGTTGCAGACGACGCGCGCGCCGCGGAAGAGCTCGGTCAGCTCCCCCACGTCGTGCCCGACCTGCACCACCTCGTACTGCGCGGTCGAGATGCCCGGAACGTGGTCGAGCACGTCCTGGATGCGCGCCGCGTCGCGTCCGGCCGCGACGAACGGCACGTTGTACTCGCGCAGGAACTCGACCGTGAGGCGGCCGGAGAATCCGCTCGCTCCGTAGACGACCACGGGCTTGTCAGGCATTGGATGTCCTTTCTGCCGCGAACGCGACGACGGGCTCGATCGAATCCGGGTCGACGAGGGCGTCCGGGCTGACGACCTCGGCCACGTCGGCGCCGGTGAGGATGCGCTTCACGGGCAGCTCGAGCTTCTTGCCGGTGAGCGTGCGGGGGATCGTCGGGACGCCGACGATCGTGTCCGGCGCGTGACGGGGCGAGAGCGAGTCGCGCAGCGCGGAGCGGATCCGCGTGCGGAGCGCGTCGTCGAGCTCGACGCCGTCGCGCAGCTGCACGAACAGGATCAGCTCGTCGTCTGCCTCGAGGTGCACGACCAGGCTGTCGAGGATCATGTCGAGCTCCTCGAGCACGTCGTAGAACTCGCCGGTGCCGAGCCGCACGCCGCCGCGGTTGAGCGTGGCGTCCGACCGGCCGGTGATCACGGCGCTCCCCCGCTCGGTGAACATGATCCAGTCGCCGAAGCGCCAGACGCCCGGGAACTGGTCGAAGTAGGCGGCGCGGTAGCGCTCGCCGCCGGGGTCGTTCCAGAAGCGGACCGCCATCGACGGCATCGGCTGCCGCAGCACGAGCTCGCCCAGCTCGCCGACGACCGGTTCGCCGTCGGGCCCGTACGCGGCGGCGTCGACGGCGAGGCAGCGGCCCGACATCTCGCCGGCGAAGACGGGCAGCAGCGGGCAGCCCTGCACGATGCCCGTGCAGATGTCGGTCCCCCCGCTCCCGAGGTTCAGGAGCACGTCCGCGTCGACCTGGTCGTAGATCCACTCGAACCCGTCGAGCGGCAGCGGCGATCCCGCGGCGCCGATCGAGCGCAGCGACGACAGGTCGAAGCGCTTGCCGGGCTCGACGCCGGCCTTCCGGCAGGCGAGCACGAACGCCGGGCCGAGTCCGAACATCGTCGGGCGGGTCTCCTCGATCAGCCGCCACTGCTCCGACAGGTCGGGGTACCCAGGGTTGCCGTCGATCATGACGATCGACGCGCGCCGCAGCAGCGTCGAGACGAGCGCGTTCCACATCATCCACGCGGTCGTCGTGAACCACTGCAGCCGGTCGCCGGGCCGGATGTCCCACGAGAGGCCGTGGTTCTTCTGGTGCTCGACGAGGATGCCGCCGTGGCAGTGGACGATCGCCTTCGGCAGGCCGGTCGTCCCCGACGAGAAGAGCACGTAGAGCGGATGGTCGAACGGCACCGGGTCGAACGCGAGCGGCCCCTGCTCGCGCAGCAGCTCCTGCCACGGCACCGCATCCGGAAGCGCGTCGTCCTCGCCGCCGGCGTACGGGACGTGGACGACCGCGCGCAGGCTCGGCAGCCGCGCTCGGATCCGCGCGACCTGCTCGCGGCGGTCGACGAGCTTGTCGCCGAAGCGGTAGCCGGCGATCGCGAGCAGCACCGTCGGCTCGAGCTGCCCGAGCCGGTCGACCACGCTGCGCACGCCGAACTCCGGCGGGCACGTCGCCCACACCGCGCCGAGGCTGGCCGCGGCGAGGAAGGCGACGAGCGTCTCGGGGATGTTCGGCAGGTACGCGACGACGCGGTCGCCCTCCCCCACGCCGAGGCGCTGCAGGCCCGTGCGCGCAGCTGCGACTTGCTCGCGCAGGTCGCCGAAGGTGAGCTCGAGCGGCCCGCGCGTCTGCGACCGGGCGACGACGGCACTGGCGCCGAGGTCGTCGTCGGCGCCGAGCATGTGCTCGGCGTAGTTGAGGCGGGCGCCGGGGAACCACTCCGCGCCCGGCATCTCGCGCCGCCCGAGCACACGGTCGTAGGGCGTCTGCGGGCGAACGTCGAAGTACTCCCAGATCGACGACCAGAAGCCGTCGAGGTCCGTCACCGACCAGTGCCAGAGCGGGTCGTAGCCGTCGAAGTCGAGGTCGCGCGTGCGGCGCAGGAACGCGAGGTACTGCGCGAGCTCCGAGCGCTCGCGGGCGTCCTCGGTAGGCGTCCAGAGCACCTGGCCCTGCACGAGCGGACGGGCGCCGAGACCGCTCACGGCACCAGCACGGCGCGCCCGGTCACCTCGCCCTCCCGCAGGCGGGCGAGCACGTCGTTCACGTCGTCGAGCGGGTGCGTCTCGCTCCGCAGCGTCACGGCGCCGCGCCCGTGCAGCTGCAGGAGCTCCCAGAGGTCGATCCAGCTCCCGACGAGGTTGCCGGCGATGTGCGACTCGCCGACGACGAGCGCCGTCGACGGCGCGGTCACCGTCCCGCCGTAGCCGACGATCGAGTAGATGCCGCGCCGCGCGAGCATCGCGAGCCCGGCCGCATGCGTGTCGTCGGTGCCGACGAAGTCGAGCACCACGTCCGCGCCCGCGCCGTTCGTCGCCTCGCGGACCGCGCCGGCGATGTCGCTCTCCTCGCCGAGCACCTCTCCGGCGCCGAGCTCGCGCGCGAGCGCACGCCGCCGCGCGTCGGTGTCGACCGCGACGATCGAGCAGCCGCCCAGCTCGCGCACGAGCTGGAGCGCGATGTGCCCGACGCCGCCGACGCCGAGGATCGCGGTCGTCGAGCCGGGGACGAGATGCGGCAGGAGCCTCTTCACCGCGTGGTAGGCGGTGATCCCGGCGTCCGCATGCGGGGCGACGTCGACCGGCTCGACACCCGGCGGCAGCGCGATCAGCGAGCGCTCGTCGACGAGCACGTACTCGGCGAAGCCGCCGTCGCGGGTCAGCCCCGTGAACTGATGCCGCTCGCAGTGCATGTCGAGCCCGCGGCGGCACGGGACGCAGAGCCCGCAGCTCCACGGCGGGTAGACGAGCACCGCGTCGCCGACCGAGGCGGCGGTCACCCCGTCGCCGACCGCGTGCACCCAGCCGGCGTTCTCGTGGCCGAGCACGCGCGGCACGGCGAAGCCGGCAGCCTCCATCAGCCCGTCGATCGCGTGCAGGTCGGTGGCGCAGACGCCTGCCCCGCCGACGCGGACGACGACCTCGCGCGCGCCCCCGGGCTCGGGAACCGGCCTGTCCACAAGCTCGAGCGGCTGGTGGTAGCCGCTGAGGAGCGCCGCCTTCATGCGGCGAGGTGGTCGGCGAGCCGCGTCGCGAGCGCCATGATCGTGAGGGAGGGATTGACCGAGAGCGTGCGCGGGACGAGCGAGCCGTCGCCGACGAAGAGGCGCTTCACCGTGTGCGACTCGCAGTTGCGGTCGACGGCCGAGCGCTCCGGGTCGTCGCCCATCCGGCACGAGCCCTGCACGTGGGTCGACGCGAGCCCGCTCCAGAGCACCTGCTTCGCCCCGGCCGCCTCGAGCACCTCGCGGCTGAACCGGAGCGAGCGGTCGAGGCGCTCCTGCTCGCGCTCGTTGAAGTCGACGGTGAACTGCTCGGCGCCGTCCTCGCCGGTGGCGACGGCGGCGTTGTTCTCGTCGTTCACCATCGCGAGGAGGCCAACCCAGTGGCGGTAGCGGCGAGCCGCGTCGACGAGCGGCGGGCCCCACAGCGGGCCGTTCTCGTCGCAGAGCGTCGTCGCGAACGCGATCGGGTCCTGGATCGTCGTCGCCTCGATCACGAAGCCGCCGTCCGCGTCGCGCTGGTGGTCCATGCAGTGCGCCGTGATCGGGTAGGCGAGGTGGTTGTCCTGCGGCTCGTCGAAGAGCCCGTAGACGAGCCGCACCGGGTGCAGGCCGAGATGCGCGCCGACGGCGGCGCCTTCCACGCCCGATCGTGCGAGAAGCTGCGGCGTGTTCAGCGCGCCGGCCGCGACGACGACCGCGCCTGCGCGCACGGTCTGCCGGCCGCCGGAGCCGTCGACGTACTCGACGCCGGTCGCCTCGCCGCCCTCGACGAGCACGCGCTCGACGTGGGCGTCCGCGCGCAGATCGAGCAGCCCGCGCGCCCACGCCTCGTGGATGTAGGTGTTCTGCGTCGACTTGCCGGCGTTCGTCGGGCAGCCCTGCAGGCACGAGCCGCAGCGCATGCAGTTGACGTCGGTGTAGGAGAGCACCGGCTCGAGGTCGGCGCCGAGCGAGCGGAAGCCCGGCTCGACCGTGTAGACGCTCTTCGTCCAGTCCGTGCGCTCGCGCACGCCGAGCGTCTGCTCCACGCGCTCGTAGTACGGAGCGAGATCCGACACCGCGAACGGCGCGCCGCGCTCGTTCGTGAGACCGGTCGCCTCGTGCCACTTCTGAAGGTCGTGCTCGACGGCGCGCAGGGCGACCTTCGTGTTGATCACGGTCGTGCCGCCGACGCAGCGGCCGCCGAGCAGCGCGATCGGCGGGCCGCCGCCCGCGGGATGGGCGAAACGGATGGGCCAGAAGAGGTCGTGCGCCGCCTTCGCCTCGAACCGCGTGAAGTCGGCCGCCGTGTAGTGGGCGCCCGTCTCGAGCAGCAGCACGTCGCGCCCGCGCTGTGCGAGCTCACCCGCGACGACCCCGCCGCCGGCGCCCGACCCGACCACGACGACGTCGAAGCGGTCCTTCACGCCACGCCCCCGCCGAGCCACGACCAGTCCTTCGCGAGCCGGGTCGCGAGCGGCGAGTTGAAGTCGATCTCCGCCCAGGCTCCCGGCGCGTCCCTGCCGGGCGCGACGAAGTCGCTGTAGTACGCCTCGATCGCGAGCGCGCGCACGAAGCCGAAGCCCGGCGTCTGCGCGAGCGCCGCGAGGTCGTCGGCGGCGGCCAGCTCGTCGATCGACGCCGCCGCGAATGCCTGTACCTCCGGGGGCATGCCGTCGAGCAGCGCCTCGATGTAGACGGTCGGCCCGACGGCGGCCGAGCCGGGCACGAGCGCGTCGCAGAGGCGCTCGAGCGCCTCGCGCCGGGCGTCACTCAGCGCCATCGACCGAGGCGCCGGCGCCGGTGCGCCGCTCGCGGAGCAGGTACGCCGAATGGAGCCGCTCCGGATGCTCCTTCAGCTCGGCGGCGGTCCCGTGGTAGACGATCCGGCCGCCCTCGAGCACGTACGCGCTACCGGCGACGGCGAGCGCGACGTGGACGAACTGCTCGATCAGGAGCACGCCGACTCCGTCCGCCGCCGCAGCCTCGAGCGCCGGGATCAGCCGCTTGACGACGACCGGCGCCAGGCCGAGCGAGAGCTCGTCGACGAGCACGAACTTCGGTCGCGAGATCAGCGCCTGCGCGAGCACGACCATCTGCTGCTCGCCGCCGGAGAGCGTGCGCGCGGTTGCCTTCCAGCGCGTCTCGAGGTGCGGGAAGAGCTCGAGCGCGCGGCCGACCCCCGACTTCGCGTCGTCACGGCCGAGCGCGTACGTCGCCACGCGGATGTTGTCCTCGACGGTCAGCTCGGGCAGCAGCCGGCGCCCTTCCGGAACGACGGCGACACCGGCGCGGCGGATCTGATCCGGTCGCAGGCGCGCGAGGTTGCGCCCGTTCATCGACACCTCGCCCCGGCTCGGCCGCAGCACGCCGCCGACCGCGAGGACCATCGTCGACTTGCCGGCGCCGTTCGGGCCGAGCAGCGTCGTGATGGCGCCCGCCGGGATGTCGAGCGAGATGCCGTGCAGGACCGGATGCCCGCCGCGGGCGACCGCGAGGTCTTCGATCCGCAACGTGTCCGAGCTCACAGCACCTCCTCCGTGCCGAGGTAGGCGCGCATCACATGCTCGTTGCGGAGCACCTCGGCGGTCGGCCCCGACGCGATGAGCCGCCCGAAGTCGACGACGGCCGTCGTCTGGCAGCAGGCCGAGACGAGGCTCATGTCGTGGTCGACGAGGATCACGAGGGCGCCGAACCGCGCCGGTATCTGCTGGATGACCTCGCTGAGATGGCTGGTCTCCTCGTCGGGCAGGCCGGCGGCCGGCTCGTCGAGCAGCACGATGCGCGGCCGTCCGACGACGGCGCGCGCCACCTCGACGAGGCGCCGCTCCCGGGCGCCGAGCCCGCCGACCTTCGCGCGCGGCGACGCCTCGAGGCCGACGAACTCGATCGCGCCGAGCACGTCCGCGCGGCGCGACGAGCGCTTCGCCCCGGAGTGCTCGTGGATCATCGCAACGTTGTCGAAGATCGAGAGCTGCTCGATCGCCATCTCGGTCTGGAACGTCCGGCGCAGCCCCCAGCGGGCGCGGCGGTAGTCGGCCATCTTCAGCAGGTTCTCGCCGAAGGCGGTGATCGTTCCCGCCGCGGGCTTCACGAAGCCGGAGAGGACGTTGAAGAACGTCGTCTTGCCGGCGCCGTTCGGGCCGATCAGGCCACAGGTGCCGCCGGGGAACTCGACGCTCATGTCGTCGATCGGCGTGATGCCCGCGAAGCGGACGGTGAGGCCCTTCACCTCGATCACGCCGCGGGCTCCTTCGCCGACGGCGGGCGGCGGACCGTGCGCGCGATCAGGCGCGCCAGGTTCTTCATGTCCTTCGGGAACTGGTCGGCGAGCCCGCCGGGCGCGGTCAGCAGCACCTGCAGGAGACCGGCACCGAAGATGATCAGCAGCCAGTTGGTGTTGACGTTCAGCTGTGCCTGGAAGATGAACGGCAACAGCTGGTTGAAGACGCCGGCGACGATCGCCCCCCACAGCGAGAAGATGCCGCCGATCAACGCCGTCGCGGCGAGCGTCAGCGAGTCCTGAGTCTGGAAGGTGATCGCGCGCGGCACGCCGACCTGCGCGGCGAGCAGGCACCCGGCAACGCCCGTGATGAACGAGGCGAGCGCGAACGCCCAGAGCTTGTAGAGGATGATGTTGACCCCGGCCGCCAGCGCTGCCGGCTCGCTCTCGCGGATCGACGCCCACGCGCGCCCGGGCTTGGTCGCCACGTGCGCGAGCACGAACACGAACAGAATCAGCGCGACGATCGCGGTGTAGCGGTAGTAGGCGACGTCCGCCACTGCCCACGACGGTCTCCGCACCGGCGGCGTCGAGGTCGTCAGCGCGCCTGCGGCGGTGCGGCCCTTGAAGCCGCCGCCGCCGTTCGGGAAGTCGGTGACCGACAGGACGACCGTCACCGCGCCGGCGAACATCAGCGTGATCAGCGCGAGGTAGAGCCCCGAGAGGCGCAGCGCCGGCAGGCCGACGAGGACGCCGATCGCGCAGGTGATCGCGCCCGTCGCGAGCAGCAGCAGCGGGAAGGGCATCGAGCTCGCGTACGCGAGGCGCGTGCCGATCCAGCAGCCGAGCGTGAGCAGCGCGACCTGGCCGAGCGAGATCATCCCGACGCGCCCGTAGAGAACGCCGAAACCGAGCGCGGCGACCGAGTAGATCGCGACGCTCGTGAAGGTCGTGATCCAGTCGGCGCCGGCCAGGTGCGGCAGCGCGAAGATCGCGAAGAGGAAGAGGACGAGCGCGATTCCGGCACGACTGAGAGTCCCCCGGTCGAAGTAGGCGACGAGCTCGGTCATGAGGCGCGCGAGATGGTGACGACGCGGTGGCGCGACAGATAGAGAAGGGCCATGATCGCGAGCACGAACGGCGCCGACGACCGGTACGCCGACACGCTCGTGTACGGCGTCAGGACCGCTTGCGCGAGGCCGACGGCGATGCCGCCGACCATCGTCGCCCACAACGAGCGGAGCCGGCCGATCAGGGCGGCGGCGAGCGACGAGATGACGAGAAAGGTCAGCGCCGAGTAGTCGAGCGAGGTGAGCAGGTCGGGCAGGATCAGCCCGGCCGCACCGCAGGCGAGCCCCGAGCCGAACCAGGCGGCGGCTTCGACGTTGCGCACGGGCACGCCGAGCATCGCCGAGGCCTCGCGGTCGTTCGCGAGCGCGCGCATGGCGGTGCCGAGCTTCGTGAACCGCAGGAAGGCGCTCACCGCCGCCGTGATCACGAAGGCGAGGCAGAGCGCGATCACCTGGGTCAGGTTGATCGTCGTGCCGAGGATGACGTAGTGGGTGTTCGTCGTGCCGAGCGGCAGGAAGCGCGCGAACGCGCCTCCTGCCGGGGCACGCCAGGCCATCAGCCCGAGCAGGATCAGCGCCAGCCCGAGCGTCCCCATCATCTTCACGAGCGCGTCGCGCCGCGCGAAGGCGGGGCCGAAGATCATGCCGTAAGCGAGGTTGCACACCCCGCCGAACAGCACGCAGATCGTGTAGGCGAGCCAGTGCGGCCAGCCCGTGTGGTTGACGATGTAATAGGCGATCAGGGCGCCGGCGGCTCCGATGGCGCCGAACGCGATGTTCAGCACGCCGGTCGCGCGGTAGAGCACGACCAGACCGACGCCCGACAGCGCGTACACGCCGCCGAACGCCAGGCCGATGACGACGTAGACCTTGAGGAACTGCCAGTCGACGCCGAACACGCTGAACGCGAGCACGTTGCTCATCCGGAGACTCCGGTCGCCCTGATCGTCATGGTCATTTCGTGTTCAGGTGGTACTTCTTCTCCCAGACGCGGGTCTGGGAGATCGCCTTGTCGACCGCCTGGAACTTGGTGCAGCCGTTCCGGACGACGACGTTCTTGTTCTTGTAGTCGACGACGATGTTCGCGTTGTTCGGGATGTGGTACGGGAGGTTCCCGACGTAGTAGGGCTGGCACAGCATGTCCGTGTGCTGGTTCTTCAGGCCCTTCACCGCGATGTTGTACGACGTCTTGGTGATTGCGCCCTTGATGCTGAGCAGGGCGTTCGTCGCGAACTTCGCGTCGAGGAAGCCCATCTGGGCGAACGCCTGCGGCGCGATGCTCGGAGCGTACTTCTTGAGGATCGCGAACATCAGGGCCGAGTCCGGCCCGACCTTCGGGTCGACGTTGGAGAACTCGTTGTCGATCCAGAGGTGACCGTCGAACTCGGGCGAGAACTGGCCCGACATGAACGTGTTCGCGATCGGGGTCGACGAGCCCCACAGCACCTTGGCGACGATCCCCTGCGCCTCGGCGGCCTTCATGAAGGCCGGCGCGGTGTCCGGGGTGAAGTCGAGCAGGATGCCGCCGCCGTCACCGGCGAACTGGTACATCTGCAACAGCTGCGACGTCGCGTCGGTCACCGGCAGATGCGTCGGGAAGATCTTGACCGGGATGTTGTGGGATTTCGCCACGAGTGCCGGACCGCCGTCCGCGTAGGCGGAGATCGTGTCCGGCGATGCGATCGCGAGCTTCTTCGCGCCGGCGGCGATCAGCGCCTGCGCCGCACCGACGTTCGAGTAGCGCGGGCCGGAGTTGACCTCGGCGAAGGACGGGGTCGAGTAGCACTCGGCCTGCACGCCCGCGCCGATCACCACATAGCCGTGCGAGTGGTAGTACTTCCAGTTCGTGCCGCACTCGGCGAAGCTCGTGTTGCCCACGATGCCGACTGCCTTGTCGCTCTGCACCATCTTGCGGGCGAGAGCGGCCTCCTGCGCCGGGTTCAGCGCCTCCGTGTAGAGCGTGTACTTGACCGGCCGGCCGTTGATGCCGCCGTTGTCGTTGACACAGTCGAAGTACGCCTTCGCGGTCTTGCCGATCGTCGTGAAGTCGACGCCCGGGATGAGCATGTCCAGGCCGTCGATCTTGATCGGCGTGCCCTTCGCCTTCTTGCCGTTGCCGAGCCCGCAGCCCTTCATCTTCGCGGAGCTCGCCGCAGAGCTCGAGTTCGCAGCGCTCGCTGCGAAGCTCGCGATCGCGACCGTCGCGATCAGGAGCCCGAGCGCCACTACCAATCTCCGAACCGTCATTCGAGCCGTCCTTTCTGCTGCCGTTGGGGGCCCTTGTGGGGGGTCAGCCGTGCAACCGAGGAAACGCTCGGGCAAGGCGGCGGCCTGCCTGCCTCGACAATCGCCCACTCTCTCTCCGGATGCAACCTCCTCATCAGGCCGCCGCTCCTGTCGGTGCGACCACGACGTCGAGGAGCAGCGGCTCGTCGCGCTCCTCGAGGGTGGGCACCACGTCGTCCAGCACCGCGTCGAGCTCGTCGAGCGTCTCGATCCGGCGCGCCGGGCAGCCGAAGCCGCGCGCGACCGCGGCGAGCTCGATCTCCGAGAACGACGGCCAGGGGCCTGCGCCGCCGTGCTGCTCGGCGAGGCGGTCCATGATCGCGTAGCCGCCGTTCGAGAGCACGACGAAGAGCGCGCCGATGCGGTAGTGCGCGGCGGTCCAGAGCGCCTGGATGCCGTAGATCGTCGATCCGTCGCCCACGACCGCGACGACCGGCCTGGCGGGGAGGGCAAGCCGCAGGCCGGTCGCCGCGGGCAGGGCGAAACCGAGGCCGCCCATGGCGGCGCTCAGGTACCCGAGCGGCTTCCGGGCCGGGAGCCACTCCTGCAGGTCCGGCCGGTCGACCGGCGCCTCCTCCAGCACGATCGTGTTGCTGGGAAGGCGCGCGGCGAGGCCGGCCAGGACGTGTGCGCTCGCGAGCCGCTCGCCCGCGGCGGGCGGCGCGGGCGCCGTCCTCGGCTGCCGCGGCTCCGGCCCGGGCGCGTCGCGGCGCGGCACAGTGTCGGCGACGGCGCGGCAGGCGGCCGCCGGCGATGCGATCACGGTCAGCTCGGCGGGGCTGCGGTAGGCCTCTTCGGGGTCGTCGGAGACGAGCGCGATCCGTGTTCCCTCCGGCGCGAGCGGGCCCGGCGCGTAGAGCGACTGGCGGAAGACGGGCGTGCCGACGACGAGCACGGCGTCGTGCGCCGCGAGCGTGGCGCGCAGCCCGGCCCGGTCGGGCGGCAGGAACCCGGCGAAGAGCCGGTGGTCCTGGGGGAACCCGGCGCGCGACTCGAACGCCGCCTGGAAGACGGGCGCGGCGAGGCGCTCGGCGAGGTCGACGAGCGCCGCCCAGGCGTCCGGGTCGTCGGCGCCGGCGCCGACGACGAGCGCCGGCGTCTCGGCCGAGTCGAGGAAGGCGGCGAGCGCCGACACCGCGTGCGGGTCGGCGGCCTGCGCGCGGAGGACGCGGCCGACGGCCGCGGCCGGCTCGCGCGCGTCGTCGGCGGGACCCTCCCAGTCGTTCATCGGCACGATCACGAGCGCCGGGCCGCGCGCGGTCACCGCGGCGTGCGTGGCCCGCTCGATCGCGGCCGGCACGTCCTGCGCGCTCGCGGGCTGCTCGACGCGCACGGGGTACTCGCCGGCAAGCCCGGCGAGCCGCCCGGAGAGGAACGGCTCGAACGCGAGGTGCCGCCGGTCCTGCTGGCCGACGACGACCACGACCGGCGCCCGGTTGACGCGCGCGGTCGCGATCGCGCCGACGGCGTTGCCGAGGCCCGCCGTCGTGTGCAGCAGCGCGAGCGACGGCTCGCCGCGCCCGATCGCGTAGCCCGTTGCGAGGCCGAGCACCGAGCCCTCGTGCAGCGCGAGCATGAAGCGAAGGTCGCCGGGCAGCCCGGAGAGGAACGGGATCTCGGTCGAGCCGGGGTTCGCGAAGAGCGTCGTCATCCCGCGCCGCCGGAAGACGTCGAAGGTCGCGTCGCGAACCGTGCGGCCGGGCTGCGCTCGAGACGACACGGCCGCCTCCGGGGATGTCTCCTGGATCGTCAATGCACGAAGAAGGTCGTCTGGCGGTCGCCCTGCAGATGGATGTCGAAGCGAAGCGCGCCGTCCTCGGGCTCTGCGACGAGCGTCTGCTGCTGCTCGCCCGAGAGGGCGGCGTACACCGGGTCGGCGGCGTTCTGCTGCGTCTCGTCGGGGAAGTAGACGCGCGTCAGCTGGTGGCGCAGCAGGCCGCGTGCGAACACGAGCACGTCGAGCCGCGGCGCCTCGCCCCCGGCCCCGGACGGCTTCGCGACGACGAACTGGAAGCGGCCGTCGGCGTCGGTGCCCGACCTGCCCCAGGCGTGGCCGACGTGGTCCCACAACTCGACCATCCCGTCGGGCACCGGCCGCCCCTCGCCGTCCAGCAGCTGGCCGTGGAGGCGCAGCGAGGCCGCGTCGTGCGGGTCGGCGAGCTCGTTCTCGACACGCCGCGAGAGCCCGATCGCGTAGTACGGGCCCACCGTCTGCGACGGGGTGCGCGGCAGGCTCACTGCTCCTCCATGGGCGTTGCCCCGTTGCCGCGGCCGAGCACGATGTCGAAGGTGAACGCGAGCGCCCACTCCGGCTGCGTGCGCTCGATGTCGAAGCTCGAGATGAGGAGTGCGCGCGACTTCGGGTCGCGCACCGAGTTGAAGATCGGGTCGTACGGGAAGAGCGGGTCGCCGGGGAAGTACATCTGCGTGACGAGGCGCTGCGTCAGCTGCCGGCCGAAGACGGAGAAGTGGATGTGCGCGGGCCGCCAGGCGTTCTCGTGGTTGCCCCACGGGTACGCGCCCGGCTTGACCGTGACGAAGCGGTAGCTGCCGTCGTCGCCGGTCAGGCAGCGTCCGGCGCCGGTGAAGTTCGGGTCGAGCGGCGCCGGATGCTGGTCGACGACGTGGGCGTAGCGGCCGGCGGCGTTCGCCTGCCACACCTCGACGAGCGTGTTCGGGATCGGGCGGCCGGCCTCGTCGAGCACGCGCCCGCTGACGACGATCCGCTCGCCGAGCGGCTCACCCGCATGCTGGCGCGTCAGGTCGTGGTCGAGCTCCTCGACCGTGCCCTCGCCGAACACCGGCCCGTCGAGCGAGTGGAACTCCTCGGGCAGCGAGACGAGCGGCAGCTTCGGCACCCGCAGCCGCGTCGAGCGGTAGCCGGGGTAGTCGATCTGCACCTCGGGGCCGAAGCTGGGGTCGTCCGGGAGGACGACCGGCGACTCGCCGTTCATGTGGTTCTCCTCGTCTCGAGCGAGCGGAGGGCGGTCAGCTCGCCGGCGGTTGGTTGCTCGGTGATCGTGACGTCGTCGGCGACCCGAAGCGGCCAGCCGGTCTGCGCTTGGGCCTGCTCGACGGTGGCGCCGGGGTGGACGTAGGTCAGGGTCAGCTCGCCGTCTCTGGGCTCGAGGATGCCGAGGTCGGTGATCACCACCCGCACACGCTCGCCCAGGCTGGTCTTGAAGTCGAGCTGCTCGACGAACGCGCGCGGGGTCTGGCGCAGCATCACGAACACCTCCTGCACCGAGGTCGCGATCTCCGGCGCGCCACCGCCGCCGGGCAGCCGCACCGACGGCGCCGCATAGGCCCCGATCACGGTGCTGTTCAGGTTGCCGTGCCGGTCGATCTGGGCTGCGCCGAGGAAGCCGATCCCGATCCGGCCGCTCTGCAGCCAGTAGGCGAACATCTCCGGCACCGAGACGACCGCGTCCGCCGTCTCGGCCAGCTCGCCGTCGCCGATCGAGAGTGGCAGCCGCGACGGCTTCGCCCCGATCGTGCCGCTCTCATAGACGAGCACGCACCCCGGCGCATGCGTCCGCCGGGCCAGGTTCGCGGCGAGGCTCGGCAAGCCGATCCCGACGAAGCAGATCGACTCGCTCGAGAGCCGCCGCGCCGCCGCCACCGCCATCATCTCGTCGGCCGTGTGACTCATGCCGGCACCGCCTCCTCGAGCACGTGCTCGCGCATCCACGCCCTGAACGAGTCGCGGTCGCGGCTGATCAGGTCCCAGGCGACGTAGAAGTCGTTGTCGCGCTCGTAGTAGCCGTGCGCGTACGACGGCCGCGCGCCGCCGGGCACGCAGGCGACGGCGTCGATCACCCAGGCGGGCAGGATCACGCCGCCCGGGCGCAGCTCGAGCTCGTCGACGACCTCCTCGACCGTCACCAGCGAGCGCTTCGAGGCGAGCACGACCTCCTTCTGCACGCCGGTGATCCCCCACAGCTGCACATTGCCGTCGCGGTCTGCCTGCTGGGCATGCACGATCCCGACGTCCGGCCGGTGCGCCGGCACCGCCGCCAGCTCCTCGCCGGTGAACGGGCAGCTGACCGTCGCGACGCGGGTGTGCGCAACCAGATCCGTTCCCGCGTAGCCGCGCACCACCCCGAACGGCAGGTTCGCGGCCCCCGCCGCATACGCCGCCGCCATCCCCGCATGCGTGTGCTCCTCCAGCTCGAGCGGCTGCGGCCAGCCGTGCTCGACGGCGTCCCGCAACCGGTGCAGCGAGCCGACACCCGGGTTGCCGCCCCAGCTGAAGACGAGCTTGCGGGCGCAGCCCATCCCGATCAGCTGGTCGTAGATCACATCCGGCGTCATCCGCACCAACGTCAAATCACGCCTGCCCTGGCGGATCACCTCGTGGCCCGCCGCATTCGGAATCAAATGCGTGAAGCCCTCGAGCGCGACCACGTCGCCGTCCTGCACGAGGTCGGAGACCGCATCGCTCAGCGCAACGATCGGCACTCCGTGCGACGTTAGGGGACCGCCGGTTCGGATGTCAAGAACGGCGTTCCGACTATTCGAACGATTCGGATCCCAGCCCGAGCAGGCGCGCGGCGTTCTCCTTGAGGACGAGCGGCCGCACCTCGTCGCGAAACGGCGCCTCCTCGAAGTCGGCGAGCCAGCGGTCCGGCGTGATCAGCGGGAAGTCGGACCCGAAGAGCACCTTGTGCCGGAGCTGGGTGTTCGCGTACTGGACGAGCTGCGGCGGGAAGTACTTCGGCGACCAGCCGGAGAGGTCGATGAAGACGTTCTCCTTGTGCAGGCACACCGAGATCGCCTCGTCCTGCCACGGGAACGACGGGTGGGCGATCACGATCGTGAGCTCCGGCAGGTCGGCGGCCACGTCGTCGAGGCAGAGCGGGTTCGAGTACTTGAGCTTGAGGCCGCCCCCGCCCGGGACGCCGGTGCCGATGCCGCTGTGGCCGGAGTGGAAGAGCGCCGGCACGCCGGCCTCCGCGATCGCCTCGTAGAGCGGGTAGGCGGCGCGGTCGTTCGGGAAGAACTCCTGCAGGTTCGGGTGGAACTTGAACCCCCGCACGCCGTGGTCGGCAGCGAGTCGCCGTGCCCGCTCGGCGGCGTCGCGGCGCGCCGGGTCGATGCTCGCGAACGGGATCAGCACGTCGGCGTGCTCGCGCGCCGCCTCGGCGATCTCCTCGTTCGGGATCGGGTCGCGCCCGCTTCGCAGCCAGTCGACGGTGAAGCAGACGGCGGCGAGGTTGCGCTCGCGGTAGTAGGCGGCGACGTCGTCGACGGTGGGGAGCGCGTCGCCCGTGAACGCGGTCCCGAAGTAGCGGGCGGCTGCCTCCCGCAGCTCCGGCGGCATCGGATCGTGGCCGGAGCGCGAGCGCTCGGCGTGGACGTGGACGTCGATCGCCTGGATGCGCTCGAGGTCGATCACAGCCGTCCCGTCCGGGCTGTTCGACTATGTGAGATGGGTGACCGACAGTTCGACATGACAGAATCGGGTGGGTTATATACGCCCCAGTGGTCTGAAAGGAGCGGAGCAGTGGCGAGCGTCTCATCCGGTGTCAGGGAGTACCAGCAGTTCATCGGCGGCGAATGGTCCGCGGCGGACGGCGGCGCGACCTTCGAGGATCGCGATCCGTTCACCGGCGACGTGGTCGCCCTCGCGCCGGCGGGCACGCGCGCCGACGCTGCGCGCGCGGTCGCCGCGGCGGCGGAGGCGTTCCCCGCGTGGGCGGCGTCCGTGCCGGCAGAGCGGCAGAAGATCTTCCTCAAGGCGGCCGACGTCCTCGAGAGCAGGCTGGAGGAGGTCGTTGGGCTCCTCGCGCGCGAGACCGGTGCGAGCTTCGGCTTCGGCATGTTCCAGATGGGCTTCGTGCCCGGCCTGCTGCGCCAGGCGGCGTCCCTCGGCTACTCGCCGATGGGGCAGATCATCCCCTCCGACCATCCGGGCACGCTCGCGATGGGCATCCGCAAGCCGGTCGGCGTGGTCGGCGCGATCGCGCCGTGGAACGCGGCGCTGATCCTGTCGGCGCGCTCCATCGCCGGCCCGCTCGCGCTCGGCAACACGGTCGTCCTGAAGCCGTCGGAGCTCTCGCCCGTCGTCGGCGGCCTGATCTGGGGCGAGATCTTCGCCGAGGCGGGGCTGCCCGCCGGCGTCCTCAACGTCGTCACGCATGCGCCGGGCGACGCGGCGCCGATCGGCGACGAGCTCGTCGAGAACGGGGCGGTGCGCCGGATCAACTTCACGGGCTCGACCGCGACCGGGCGGCGCCTGGCGGAGGCGGCCGGCCGGCACCTGAAGCGCGTCGTGCTCGAGCTCGGCGGCTACAACCCGCTGATCGTCCTGAACGATGCCGACCTCGACTACGCGGTGAACGCCTCGACGTTCGGCGCCTTCCTCCACCAGGGGCAGATCTGCATGTCGGCGCGGCGCATCTACGTCGAGAGCGGGATCGCCGACGAGTTCACCTCGCGGCTCGCCGAGAAGGCGAAGACGCTGAAGGCGGGCGATCCTTCGGAGAAGGACACGATCATCGGCCCGCTCATCAACGAGGGGGCGCTCACGATGGTGTCCGAGCGTGTCAAGGATGCGGTCGCGAAGGGCGCGAAGGTGCTCGCGGGCGGCGAGGCGACCGGCCCGTGCTACCAGGCGACGGTGCTCACGGACGTCCCGGAGGACTCCGACTTCGCAAAGCACGAGACGTTCGGCCCGGTGGTCGCCGTCGAGGTCGTCGACTCGGCGGAGGCGGCGATCGCGCGTGCGAACGAGACCGCCTACGGCCTCTCGGCGGGGATCCTGACGGCCGACACGGACCGCGGGTTCGCGCTCGCGCAGCTGCTCGAGTCGGGCATCGTCCACGTCAACGACCAGCCGGTCGGCGACGAGCCGCAGATGCCGTTCGGCGGCGTGAAGGACTCCGGCTGGGGCCGCTTCGGCGGCCAGGCGGTGGTCGACGAGTTCACCGAGCTCCGCTGGATCACGGTGCAGGGAGGCGCCGGCCACCCCTTCCCGTTCTAGCGAAGGACGTTATCCCCAGCGTTCACCTTTCGGCCATGGCCCGCGGCAACACGTCGCTTGGTCAGACCAAGGTGACAGACGTGTGACGAACGATCCACGGGTCGCGAAGCACCGACTGCGCCTCGCGGCCTCGTGCCGACACCGCGTCGGGCAACTCGTCGCTTGGTCAGACCAACGTGACACACGTGTGACGAACGATCCACGGGTCGCGAACGGGGCGGCGCCGGCCACCCCTTCCCGTGCTGGAGAACGCGCTCAGGTGCGCGTGCGCGCGTAGCCGATCCGCGCGGAGATCTCGGCTGCGGTCCGTTCGAGCGCGGGCCGAAGCCGGGCGAGGAGCTCGTCGAAGGAGATCATCGAGCGGTGGACGGCGAGGTTGATCGCAGCCGCGACCTCGCCGTTCTGCGAGAACACCGGCGCCGCGATCGACCGGAGCCCGTAGGCGAGCTCCTCGTTGTTGACCGCCAGCCCGGTCGTGCGCACGCGCTCGAGCTCCGCAAGCAGCTCGGGCTTCGCGATCAGCGTGTTCGGGCCGCGCCGCTGGAACTCGGTCTGCTTCAGCACCTCGCGGAGCCGGTCCTGCGGCAGGTTCGCAAGCAGCACCTTGCCCATGGACGTGCAGTACGCGGGCAGCCGCGAGCCGATGTGCAGGTTGAGGTCGATGTCGCGCTGCCCGGCGCGCGAGGTGCGGCAGCGCTCGATGTACACGATGTCGACGCCGTCGAGCACCGCCATGTTGACGGTGTGCCCGGTCTCGTCGGAGAGCGCCTGCAGGTGCGGCGCCGCGAGCTCGCGCAGGTCCATCGAGTTGATCGCCGAGAAGCCGAGGTCGAGTACGCGCGGCCCGAGCCGGTACTTGCGGGTCGGCGGGTCCTGCTGCAGGTAGCCGAGCCCTGCAAGCGTCGCGATGTAGCGATGTGTCGTCGACCGCGAGAGGCCGACCTCGCGCGCGAGGTCGCTGACGCCGAGCAGCGGCCGGCCCGACCGGAAGGCGGAGAGGATGGCGAGCCCGCGCTCGAGCGACTGGGAGTAGGAGCCGGGCCTGCCGTTCGTCGCCATCTGCGTGTTCTACATGTTCGGACACGGTTGCGGGGAACGGCCGCTCGAGGCGGGGCGAAACGCGGCGCTTCGCACCGTCAACGGCATGTCTCCGGTGCGCGAGGCTCCGATCGAGAGGGACGCGATCAGTCGACCCAGGGCCCGACGCCGCCGATGCGCTCCACCTTGATGCGCATCGTGTGGCCGGGCGGCGGGTCGTCCATCGCCGGGAAGCGCACGTCCGGCCCGAGGTGGACATGGGCGAGCCGCTGCAGCAGCTCGGGCGCGCCGCCCTCCTCGAGCGTCGCCGTCCCGTGCACGACGAGGTACTCCTTGAGACCGGGCGGGCGGATCTCCGTGCCCTCGAACGAGAGCACGACGCGTGGATCGCGCCGTACGTTGCGGAGCTTCTGCTGGCGGCCGGAGAGATGCCCCGAGACGAGGTCGTCGCCGTCGAGCCCGACCCAGATGCACGTCACCTGGGGCGCCCCGTCGCGGCCGATCGTGACGAGGTGCCCGAGGGCGCCCGACTCGATCAGATTCCGCGCGCTGTCCGGCAGCTGCATGTGCGAGATCGTACGTGTCGTCCCGGAAGGAGTAGAGTCGCCCCATGCTCAACAAGCTCCTGGATCGCCTGCTCGGACGGCAGCCGGTCGAGAAGCGCCGATCAGCCGGTCGAGTCCGTCGACGACGAGCGTTCGGAGGAGGCCGCGGTGGAGCAGCTCGGCGGCTTCGATCCGGAGGAGCTCGTCGAGGACGACTCGCCCCAGCACTGAGGGCGCCTCTCGCCGTAGCCGCGTGTGGGACCCGCCGCGATGAGGCGGATGCTCCGCGTCGTCCCTCCCACGCTCGTGCTGGCGGCCGGCGCGTCCGTGCCCTCGTACTTCCTTCCGAACGGCTGGCGCCTCTTCGAGGTCGCCCTCGGGCTCGGCGTCCCGGCACTCCTTGTCGCAAACCACCTGCGCCCCCAGGCCGACTTCGCGATCGTCGCCGCCGTCATCACCGTGCTGGCGACAACCGCCGCGTTCTTCGTCTGGGTCGCGCTGAACCCCCTGTACTAGGTTCAGGCCGATGCGGACCGGCGCAGAGGTGGCTGTGATCGTGAGTCGCATGCCCGGCCCGCGCGTGCTGATCGTCCACCGCATCCCCGAGGACGGTGGGTACTGGCACGTCGTCGCCGGCGGCGTCGAGCCGGGCGAGGATGTGCGGCACGCCGCGGAGCGCGAGCTCCGCGAGGAGACGGGTCTCGTCGTGTCGGTCGGGGCAGGGCTCCGGACGGCGGAGTATGCCTACCCGTTGACGGAGGAGCCTCCCGACCGCCGGGCGCTCTACGACGAGTCGCTGGTCGAGGTCGCGGTGACGTGCTTCCACGTCCGTGCGGCGGACGGCTGGGAGCCGACGCTGAACCGGGAGCACGACGGCTACCGCTGGTGCGATGTCGACGAGGCGGCCGGGCTGCTTCGCTGGCCCGAGACTGCCCGGGCGCTCGTGCAGCTCCTCGCCGACGACGCCCGCGTAGGCGTCACCGGGCCGCACTAGTCTGAAGCCGTGCGCAGGGTGCTGGTGACCGGGATGTCCGGCACGGGCAAGTCGTCCGCGCTCGACGAGGTCGCCCGTCGCGGGTTCCGCGTCGTCGAGACCGACATCGACGGCTGGAGCGAATGGATACCGCCCTCAGGTGGCCGCGAGGGAGAATGGCTGTGGCGCGAGGACCGGATCGCCGCTCTCCTCGCCGAGGAGAGCTCGCGCACGCTGTACGCCTCCGGCTGCGTCGCGAACCAGGTGCGCTTCTACGACCGCTTCGACGCGATCGTGCTGCTCAGCGCGCCGGCAGAGGTGCTTCTCGAACGGATCGAGACCAGAACGACGAACGACTACGGGAAGACGGCCGCTGAACGCGAGCTGATCCTCTTTCACCTCGCGTCGGTCGAGCCGCTGCTCCGCAAGGGCTGCACGCACGAGCTCGACGCGAGCCGGCTGCTCGCGGACGTCGTCGACGACCTGGTGGCGATCGGTCGCGGCGAGACCGTGTGAGGAGATGACTCGCCGGCGGCTCACCTAGCGGTGGCGAGCACGTGACCGACGACGCCGGTAGCGCTGGTTCGGATGCGCCGGCAGCCTCCACTCGAAGTAGTCGTGTTCGGCGTGGAGCGCGCCGTTGAAGGCGACCTGCTCTCCTGCTGCGTCGGCAAGCGCCTGCACCTGGTCGACGAGCTCCTCGTCGTCCCAGGTCTGCCGCACCATGAAGAAGTGACCGTCCTGCAGAAGCGTGCGCCACACGGCAGCCGCATGCTTCGGGCCCGGCGTTCCCTCCCACGACGGGACGACCTCCTGCCGCGGTGGGTGTGCGCGGTACCACGCATCCTCGTATGCCGTTCGACGTCTCCGCGCCAGCCACCACCAGAGCCCGGCAGCGGCCGCGACGACGATCTGGCCGAAGAACCTGCTGACCATCGTCGGAGCGTACGTCGCGCGGGAGTCGGACCCGCTATCGGCGGCGCAGCACGTAGATCGTCGGGCAGGTCTTCCCTATGAGCTGGTAGATCCCCCAGAGCAGGTCGCCCCGGCATGCCTCGACGCGCGCGCGACCGTAGCGCTCGACTGCCTCCTGCTCGCGGCGATGGAGCCGCGAGAGCGCGAGCAGGTCGGCCGCGACGTCCCATTCGCCGTCTTCGAGCATCCGCTCCCGCCACTCGCCATGCAGCCGCTCGACGCCTGCCACGACGAGGCCCGCCTCGCGCGACGTCTCTTCGAACAGGTCCGGTGACATGTTCTCGGGGACGCTCGCCGTGGCGGCAAAGAGCCGTCGCGCCTCATCCGGTTCGCACGACGGTTCGGCGAACGTCTGGTACACGAGCACCGAACCACCCGGTCGCAGAACACGGGCGAGCTCTCGCAGAGCGCGGTCGAGGATGACGTGGTTCAGGACGTCCCGGCACCAGACGAGGTCGATCGAAGCGTCCTCGAGCGGCAGCGACTCGAGCGACCCCTCGACGACCGTGACCCGGTTCTCGAGCCCCGCTGTTGCCACGCGCTGCCGCGCGCGCTCGACGTGCAATGGGACCGGGTCGACGGCGATCACCTGGCAGCCGAAGCGCCGCGCGAGCTCGACTGCGTGCACGGCGTCGCGTGCGCCGGCGTCGAGGACGACGCTGTCGGCGTTCGCACCCAGCCGGCCGAGCTCGTCGTAGAGCATCGACCGCGCCCGCGGGTCGAGCGAGCGCCGGAGCTCGGCCTCGAGCGCGGGTGACTCGTCGGCCCAGAGCTCGCCGTACAGCTCCTGCACGGAGAGCGGCCCGAACCCGTCCTCACTCGCCTCGCGACCCTGACCGCTCCCCTCGCCTGACACCGGCCCATCATGCCGGGCCGCTCCGCGACAGGCCCCGGCCTCGGGAGCACGCGCGGGCTCCGTAGCTTGTAACAGTCTGTTACTTGTCGGGCCGCATCGAGCCTCGCTGCGGCCCCAGGATTCGAGCCGGTCGCACGGCGCTTGTAACAGTCTGTTACTTGCGAAGGTCTGCGCGTCGCCCCGACGGGGCCGCGGCCGGGTCAGGCCTGGACGAGCGAGCCGCCGTCGATCACGTGGGCGGCGCCGGTGATGAAGCTCGAGGCGGGCGAGGCGAGCAGCACGACGAGGCCCTTCAGCTCGTCCGGATGGGCCATACGGCCGAGCGGGATCAGCGTCGCCCACATCGCCTTCATCTCCTCGGTCGGGTGCTCCGTCACGCCGCCCCCGATCAGCGTCCCGTAGAACGGCCCGGGGCAGATCGCGTTCACGAGCACGCCGTGCGGCGCCAGTTCGAGCGCCGCGTGGCGGACGAGGTGGATGACCGCCGCCTTGCTCGCGGCGTAGCC
The DNA here is from genome assembly GCA_963784765.1 of uncultured Thermoleophilia bacterium. GTDB lineage: Bacteria > Actinomycetota > Thermoleophilia > Gaiellales > Gaiellaceae > PALSA-600. The sequence continues at coordinate 21,607 of CAWASP010000010.1, read as the reverse complement.
GTAACAGACAAGCGGCTCGGGACGCAGGCCGGCGTTCGACGCGGTGACAACGATCCGCCCCGCTCCCTGCTGCTTCATCACGCCCGCCGCGGCCCGCATCGTCTGCATGACGCCGGTCAGGTTCACGCCGAGCACACGATCCCAGTCGGAGCGCTGCACCGTGTCGAGCGTCTGCCCGCCGTCGACGCGGAACCCCGGCACCGAAGCGAGACCCGCGTTCGCGAAGCAGACGTCGACGCCGCCCTGCTCGGCGACGGTGCCGTCGAAGAGCGCCCGCACCTGCTCCTCGTCGCGCACATCGCAGGTCACGGCTCGCACGTCGCAGCCCGCGTCCCGGAGACGGTCGGTCGACGCGGCGAGGCGCTCCTCGTCGATGTCCGAGAGCGTCACTCGGGCGCCGCACTCGGCGAGCACCTCCGCCATCGCGAACCCGAGCCCGCTCGCGGCGCCGGTGACGACGACGCGCGTGCCGCGCACGTCGAAGAGCCGCTGGAGGACTTCGGCCGGGCCGCGCATGAGCTCCGTCGAGCCTACGCTCATCCGCTTACCCGCACGACCGCCTTCATCACCTCGGCCGGATGGCGCATCGCGTAGTCGATCGCCTTCGGCGCCTCGTGCAGCTCGAACTCGTGCGTCACGAGCGGCGCGGCCGACTCGCGCCGGCGCGTGACGAGATCGACGGCCTCGGCGAACTCGTCGGCCCGGCAGCAGCTCGTGCCGAGCAGATCGACTTCCTTGAGCGGCAGGTCGCCGACGCGGATCGGCGCGCGCTCGCCGGAGAGGCTGACGATCACAACGCGGCCCGCCTGCGCGACGATGTCGACCGAGGTCTGTGCGAGCTCGGCGACGCCGGTTGCCTCGAACACGACCTCGGGCCCCTCCGCGCCTGCCCACTCGCGCACCGCCGCGACGAGGCTGCCGTCATCCGGCGCCTCGAGCACGTCCGCGCCGAGAGCAGACGCGCGCGCGAGGCGGCTCGGGATGGTGTCGACGAGCAGCACCGACGCGCCACGGTCGGAGACGGCAAGCGCGAGCGCCTGCCCGATCGGCCCGGCGCCGAGCACGACGGAGCGCTCGCCCTTCGAGACGCCGCCGCGCACGACTGCGCGCACGGCGATCGAGACGGGCTCGATCAGCGCGGCGAGCGCAGGGTCGAGCTCGCCCACCGGAAACACCTGCTCGGCCGGGACCACGAGCTGCTCCTGCAGCGCGCCGTCACGATGCACGCCGATCAGCGAGATCTCCGCGCACGCGTTCGGCCGGCCGATCCGGCACGCGTAGCAGTGGCCGCACCCCGTCACCGGCCACAGCGCGACGCGCGCGCCCGGCGCGATCGCCGGCGGGCAGCCGTCGCCGGTTGCGAGGACGGTCCCGGCTGCCTCGTGGCCCTGGATCCGCGGAAAGAGCGTCGACGGATCGTCGATCGTCCCGATATCGCCGAGGAAGTAGTGGAAGTCGGAGCCGCACAGGCCGACCGCCTCCGGTCGTACGAGCACCTCCCCCGGTCCCGGTTCGCCCGGCTCCGGGACCGCGACGACCTCCATCACGCCCCGCGACTGCGTCACCGCTGCGCGCATGCTCGACACGGGCGTGATCGAATCACCTTCGACAGGCCCCGTGCAACGTGAGGAGACGACATGCGTGAGCCCGTGTTCACCGAGACGATGCAGATCTCTATCGTCGTGCGCGATCTCGAGCGCACGATGCGGACCTACGTTGAGGAGTACGGGATCGGCCCCTGGGAGGTCTACGAGTTCAACCCCGGCACGATGACCGAGATGGTCGGCGAGGGCGGCGCGCCCACCGAGTACACGTTCCGCATCGCGGTGACGATGGTCGGCAGCGTGCAGTGGGAGCTCGTGCAGCCGCTCGACGACAACGGCGTCTTCGCGGAGTTCCTCGCGACGAAGGGCGAGGGCGTCCACCACGTCGCCGTCGGCGGCAGGGGCTACCCCGAGACGCTCGAGACCATGCAGGCGAAGGGCCGGCGCGTGCTGCAGGGCGGCATCTACAACGGCGTGACGTTCTCGTACGTGACGACCGACGAAGACCTCGGCGTCGTGACCGAGATCTTCGACTGGCCCGAGGGGCTCGTGCAGCAGCCGGACCGCGTGTACCCCTAACCCGCCTGGGAGGCAGCGCAAACGCGTGCCGCGACCCGGCGCAACCCCGCGCTTGTGTTGATTCAACACAAGCGCGACTGGGCGGTTCCTGGGGGAAGCTTGTGCTGACTCAACACAAGCTGTGGGGCGTGGCGAGCCCGCACGGCCGCGAGACCCTACCGCCATGCGCTGGGCGGCACCGCTCGCGCCGACCCGAGAAGGCCCGGTCCGAGCCTGGACCCCGCCCGAGCCTGGACTCGGCCCGAACCTGGAACCCGCCCGAGCCTCGACCCCGCGAGCCTGGACCCCGCGGGCCTGGACCCCAACCCGAGCCTGAACCCCGGCCCGCCCGAGCCTCGACCCCACGAGCCTGGACGCCGCAGGCCTGGACCCCCGCCCCGAGCCCGAACCCCCGACCTGGCCGAGCCGACCTGACCCGAGCCGACCCGCCCGAGCCGACCCGACCGAGCCGGCCGCTAGCCGGGCTCTGCTGCCGGCCGCTCGACCTCCACGTGCGGGAGCCAGTCGAGCCACGCCGGCAGGTACCAGCTGCGCGCGTCGAGCAGGCTGAGCATGCTCGGCAGCACGACCGACCGGATCACGGTCGCGTCGAGCAGCAGGGCGACGGCGACACCGAAACCCATCTGCTGGAACATGACGAGGTCGCCGCGCGCGAAGCCCGCGAACACGACGACGATGATCAGCGCCGCGCCGGTGATGATCCGCGCGGTCGTGGAGACGCCCGAGGCGACGGCGTCGCGCGTCGAGCCGCCGGCGTCGAACCGCTCCTTGATGCGGCTCATCAGGAACACCTGGTAGTCCATCGAGAGCCCGAAGAGCACCGAGAAGAGGAAGAGCGGCACCCAGGCGTCGATCACCGGCACATGCCGGAAGCCGAAGAAGCCCGCGCCGATGCCGTGCAGGAAGACGAGCGTCAGCAGGCCGTAGGCGGCGCCCACCGAGAGCAGGTTCAGCACGATCGAGACGAGCGCGACGACGATCGAGCGGAATGCGACCGTCAGCAGCACGAAGCTGAGCCCGAGCACGAACAGGAGCACGTACGGGGTCGGGTTCGTGACGGCGTCGTAGTAGTCGGCGTTCTCGGCGGTGCGCCCGCCCACGTGCACCTCGGCACCGCTGCCCGCGAACACCGACGGGATGATGTTCGCCCGCAGGTCACGGACGGCGCGGATCGCCGGTCCGGCGACCGCGTCGCCGCGCACGGGCACCGAGAGCAGGATCGTGTGCGCCTTGGGCGCGGTGAGGATCTGGCCGGGGCCGAACCGCGGGTCGCCGGCAAGGCGGCTTTGCAGCTTCCGCATGTCGGCGGCGGTCGAGGCGTTTCCGCCGACGGAGACGATGCGCGCCGGGTACGGGTTCTGGACCGGGAACGTCTGCTGCAGGGCGAGGTAGCCCTGCTTCGAGGGCATGCTGTCGGGCAGCGTCGCGACGCCGCTCGAGCCGATGTGCAAGCCGAGGACGGGCGACGCGGCGGCGAGCATCAGCGCCGCGCTCACGACGAGGCTCAGCACCGGCCGGCGCAGCACCCTCTCGACGACTGCCCGCCAGACGCGCCCTTCGGCCGCGTCGGCGCGGCCGAGGTTGCGTCCAAGGACGGGCACGCGCAGCGCGTCGACACGGTCGCCGAGCAGGCTGAGGAGCGCGGGCAGGAGCGTCAGCGCGGAGACGACCGAGACGACGCCGACGACGATCGCCCCGGCGGCCAGGCTGCGCATGATCGACGTCGGGACGAGCAGCATCCCGAAGAGCGCGACGACGAACGTGCTGCCGCTGAACAGCACGGCGCGGCTGGCGGTGGCGCCGGCGTGCGCGATCGCGTCGTCCTTGGCGAGCCCGAGCGCCCGCTCCTCGCGGTAGCGCGAGATCACGAACAGCGAGTAGTCGATCCCGAGCGCGAGGCCCATGCCGGTGAGCATGTTCACGATGAACACCGAGAGCGAGAAGGCGAGCGAGAGCAGCGCGACGATGCCGAGCCCGACGAGGATCGAGACGAGGGCGGTCAGCACGGGCACGAGGCCGGCGACGACGGCGCCGAAGACGAGGATGAGCACGATCAGCGCCGCGGGCAGCCCGAAGGCGAGCTCGCCGTGCTCGAGGTCGCGTTGCGAGAGCGTGTTGAAGTCGTTGCCGACGCTGTGATCGCCGGTGATCGTGACGTCGAACGTCCCGGACCTCGCAGCCTCGACCAGCTTCTCGATCGGCTTCGCGCTGGCGTCGTTGCGGATCCCGAGCTGGACGAGCGTGGCGTGGCGGTCGGGCGAGACGAGACCGGGCGTCCCGTCGAGGTAGCTGCGGACGTTCTCGACCTTTCCGGTCGCCCGCACCTGCGCGACGAGATGCGAGACGAGCGAGCGGAACGCCGGCGCGTCGACGGTGGCGCTGCTCGAGCGGACGACGATCACGTCGCTCACGACGTGCTTCAGGTCGGCCGGCGTCGGCGGGAAGGCGGCCACGATCGCCTTCGTCGCCTGCCGCGAATCGGGCGAGCCGACGACGTGCGCATTCGACGTGAGCCCATGGAGCGCCGTGCCCACGAGCACGACTGCGAGCACGACCGCGACGCCCCAGCCGGCGAGCGTCCGCCTGGGTCGCCTGGCGCACGCGCGCGCCAGCCGCTCGGTGATCCCTGCCCTGTTCCCCGTCCCCTCCATTCGGGTCAAGAGAACCGTACCGCGGCAGTCGCGATAGGTTGAACGGGTGCCGATCCCAACCGAGCCGATCGGGAGCATCCCGAGACCGCCGGAGCTCCTCGCGGGGCTGCAGGCGGCCGCCGAGGGCCGCATCGGGGAGGCGGAGCTCGAGGCCCTCTTCGACGAGGCGGTGCGCAGCACGATCGCCGAGCTCGAGGCGACCGGGTCGCCGGTGGTCACCGACGGCGAGCAGCGCAAGCAGAGCTTCGCGACCTACCCCATCGCCGGTCTCGAGACGCTCTCACCCAACGGTGTCGTGATCCCGTTCGCCGACGGTCACACGCGGCAGCTGCCGGAGCTCACCGCCGGGCCTTTCCGGTACGTGACGCACGCCGACTCCTACCTCGCGGAGGCACGGAAGATCGCGACGCGCCCGGTGAAGCAGGCGGTGATCTCGGCGTCCGCCCTCAGCCTGCTCTACCCCGCCGACGGCATTGACGGCTACTCGCGCGACGCGTTCGTCGCCGACCTCGTCGACGAGGCCGAGGCCGACATCCGCGGCTGCCTCGACGGCGGCGCCCACAACGTGCAGATCGACTTCACCGAGGCGCGCCTGTCGCTGAAGCTCGACCCGTCCGGCGAGCTCCTGCGCGACTTCGTCGACCTGAACAACGTCGTGCTTGACCGCTTCTCCGACGACGAGCGCCGGCTGATCGGCGTGCACACGTGCCCGGGTGGAGACCACGACTCGACCCACAGCGCCGACGTCGACTACGCCGACCTGTTGCCGACGCTCTTCGAGCTGCACGCCGGCGCGTTCTACCTCGAGCTCGCAGGCGAGCGCGACCCCGCCGCCGTGCTCGAGACGGTGCGCGCGAACCTCCGGCCGGGGGTGCGTGTCTTCGTCGGGGTCGTCGATCCGATCGATCCGGCGGTCGAGACGCCCGAGCAGGTCCGCGACCGGGTGCTCCTCGCTGCCCGCCACATTCCGGTGGAGCAGCTCGGCACCACAGACGACTGTGGCTTCTCGCCGTTCGCCGACGACGCGTCGACCGCGCGCGAGACCGCGTTCGCGAAGATCCGGGCGCGGCTCGAGGGAACCTCGCTCGCCGCCGACGAGCTCGGCGTGTAGTGCCCGAGACACCGGAGGCGTTCTGGGAGCGCGTCCGCGACGGACTTCGCCCGCCGCCGGTCGAGGAGTGGGACACGTGGCCCTTCGTCGGGCCGGTGCAGGCACGCACGCTCGCGGAGCCCGTCGACGCGGAGCCGGCCCGCCGCGGCGCCGGCGGCATCGACTGCCCGCACTGCGAGCGGGGCGACGCCGACGCGCTCTGGGCGGACGGGAACTGGATCGTCCGGGCGACCCCGGAGCCGACCGGCCTGCCAGCCGTGTGCTTCCTGGAGACGCGCACGCACGTCGACTTCCCAGACCTCGACGACGGGCTCGCGGCCGAGCTCGGGCCGATGCTGCTCAAGGTGCAGCGCGCCGTTCAGACGATCCCCGGCGTCGGGAACGTGCACGTCTGCCGCTGGGGCGACGGGTCCGAGCACTTCCACGTCTGGTTCATGGCCCGGCCGGCCCGCGTCCCCCAGCTCCTCGGCTCGTTCGCCGCGATCTGGGACGACGTGCTGCCGCCCCTCCCGCACGAGCTCTGGCACGAGAACCTCGAGCTCGTCCGCCGGGAGCTCGCCGCGTCCTGACCGGACAGGTCCAACGTGTCGCCTCCGCGTGTCGCACGTCTGACCATCGTCTGACGACCCGACCCGGGTCACGCGCAACTTCGTGACACGCCGCGGGACATGTCCCCCGCGTTGTGAACGATCCACAGCCGCCTGTCCCCCGCGGACACCTTCGCCGCCCGCAGCACCCCCGGATCCGCACCATCTAGGACATGTCCGGGCTGTGGACGGTCCGCGACGGTGGCTGCCGCCAGACGGGTCTCGGCGAGCCGTGGCCCGAAGGTGAGGTTCGTGACACGGGCCTGCGCGCCCGTGGCGCGCGACGGGCGCCCGGGTCAGATGCGGATCACGCCGGAGGTGCCGAGCACCTTGCCGCCCGCGTCGAGCGCGGCGACGGCGACGTTCGCCGGCGTGCCCGCGAGCTCGATCCGCGTCTCGAAGCCGGCGCGCGGAACGGTGAGAAGCGGGGCAAGCCGGCTGCGGTCGCGGCCGCCGAGCGCGCGCCAGTGGGTGACCCGGGTTGCGCCGTTCCAGCTCGCGTACACGTCGAGGGCGTTCCCCTCGCGAACGGCGGCCACGGCGGGCCGCCCCGTCGCCCGGCCGGGCCACTGCGCGCGGTAGGCCCGGTAGCTCATGTCGCCGCCCGGGAAGGTCGCGTCGAAGAGCAGCGACCCGTCGGAGGCGAACTCCGACACCTGCGGCGTCGTGCCCCAGCCGACGAAGAAGCCGCCGTGGTGCAGCAGCTGGGCGCTTCCCATCGCGAACGTCAGCGCGCCGCTCGGGTTCGGGAGCGACTGGACGAGCTCGGCGGTCATCGCGTTCGTGTCGAGTGCGAGGACGATCGCGCGTGACGTCGGCTCGGGCGCGTTGCCCGGGGCGTCGGCGCCGTCGTCGAACAGCGAGACGAGGCCCCCGGGATGCACGCGGGCGTCGTGCTGGAACCAGAAGGTCGTCCCCTCGCCCATCCGGAAGTCGCTCCGCAGCCCGCCGAGCCGCCAGATCACCTCGCCCGTCCAGCGGTCGAGCTTGTAGACGGCGCACGGGTACCGCGCGGAGATGACGAGGTTGCCGTCGGCTGCGTCGACATCGATCGAGTTCAGGTGGAAGTAGTCCCAGTAGGCGGAGACGGGGAACGGCGACTCGGCGAGGTCGACGTGGTCGAGGCTGTGCCATTCGAAGAGCACCTCGCCGGTGTCGACGTCGAGCTCCTGGACGACCCCCTCGATCACGGTGGCGTCCGCCGGCCCGCTGAGGCCGGTCAGGTCGCGCGGAACGAAGTTGTTGATGCTGACGAGCGCCGTCCCCTGCGGCGTCAGCAGGAACTCGTGCACCTCGGGTTGGAAGCCGTCGCCTGCGGCGAAGCGCTTCACGACCCTGTAGCTCTCGTTCGCGATCACGCACTCGCCGGCGAAGAACCCGTCGACGACCTTGCCCTCCCACCAGGTCAGCACCGGCTTGCCGCCGAACTGCTGCACGCGGAAGTTCATGACGAGCTTCGCGCTCTGGTACACCCAGACCGGCTCGCCGGTGTTGTCGACGACCATCGCGGTCCCGCCCGCCTGCCCGCTGAACGGCGCCACGACGACGTAGCCGTTCGCGAGGCCGGGGGCCGTGTGCGAGACCGTGAGCACGGGCGGCGTGAGGTCGGGACGCGACCGGTACGCCGCCACGGCCGCGGGCGCGCCCGGCGTCGGCGCCGCCCGGGCGGCCTCGCCGCCGGCGAGCGCCGCGGCCAGCCCGGCCGACGTCGCGAGGAACCCGCGCCTGGTCGTGCGTGCCGCCGCCGTTGTCACGGCTGCATATCCAACCACGCGCCGGAGCGGCGTCTACCTGGGATCGGGACGGTCGATGTTCCAGTGGCGCGCGATCAGGGCGGCGAAGCCGCCACCCTCGCGGGGCGTGACGCCGAAGCGGCTCACCGACCGCTGCCCGAGCTCGGGGTCGCCGTAGAGCACCTCGATGCTCATCGCATGCGGCTCCTCGACCGCCGTGCGCACCGCCGCGTAGAGCGGATCGTTCTCGTCGCGGATCGCGCCCTGCCAGAAGCCCTCGTCGCCGGGCGCCACGTACAGGTCGCGGGTGAGCCGGCGGAACTCGTCGATCGGCGCGTGCTCGACGGTGCCCGACTGGCGCTCGGGGTGCACGTACCAGCCGTGCAGCACGGCGATGCCGCTGCCGACGTTGCGTACGCCGATCGCCAGGTAGATCGCCCCGTCCACCACCTCGGCGAGCGCCTCGCCCCCGGCGAGCTCGAACCAGCGGTTGTCGGCGAACTCGACCTGCTGCGGCGGGCTCTCCGGCTTCGTCGGCATGAGCAGCGGCCGCAGGCTGGCGAGGAGCGACTGCTCGGCGACGCGCGCGGCCCGGTTGCCGGAGCGGACCGCGGCGTACGTGGCGAGCGCGAGCACGAAGGTCGCGACCGCGGTCGCGATGCCGGAGGCGACGACCCAGTCGAAGGCGATCACCGCCGCAGCTCCCTGAGGGCCGGGCCGAGCGGCTGGCGGCCGTGCAGCACCGGCTCGAACAGGTCGCCGCGCTCGGCGATCCGCTGCAGCGCCACCTCCATCGTGAAGTCGCGCGGGCGAACGTCCTCCGTCAGCTCGTCCCACTGAAGCGGCGTCGAGACCGGCGCGCCGGGCTTCGGCCGGACGGAGTAGACGGAGGCGATCGTCTTGCCGTGCCCGTTCTGGCGGTGGTCGACGAGCACGCCCGACCGCTTCCGTTTCAACCACTCGGTCGTCACCTCGCCGGGGTGCTCGCGCTCGAGCCGGCGCGAGAGCAGCTCGGCGAACTCGTAGGTCTCGTCGTAGCCGTACCGCCGGGCGATCGGCACGAGCACGTGGATGCCGTCGGCGCCGCTCGTCTTCACCCACGACTCGAGGCCGAGCGCCTCGAGCGCGTCCCGCACGAGGTGCGCGACGCGGATGCAGAGCGCGAACGCGCCGTCCTCGTCGGGCGGGTCGAGGTCGAAGAGCACCCAGTCGGGGCGCTCGGGCCGGTCGACGCGCGAGTACCAGGCGTTCATGTCGATGCAGTTCTGCTGGACCTGCTGGAGCAGGGCGTCGCGCGAGTTGACGAGCTGGAAGTCGACGAGCCGCGACTCGCCCTTGCCGCCGCGCGGCCACGTCCGGAACTGCCGCGTCGGGATCCAGGGCGGCGTCCCCCTCGGCGCCTGCTTCTGGAAGAACGCCTCGCCGGTGATCCCGTGCGGCCAGCGCTTCATCGTGAACGGCCGGTCGCGCAGGTGCGGCACGAGCGCGTCGGCGACCCGGTCGTAGTAGGCGAACACGTCGCCCTTGGTGACGCCGTCGTCCGGGAAGAGGACGCGATCGGCGCTCGAGAGCTCGACCCGCGGCGGCATCGCCGTGAGTGTAGGGAGATTCCCCGAGGCTGCCGGCCGGGTCTCCTGCCATCCTGCGGGGATGCCCGACACGGCACCCGTCGTCGTGGCCGAAGGCCTGACCAAGCGCTACGGCAGCCTCACGGCCGTCGAGAACCTGTCGTTCGCGCTCGCGCCGGGCACGGTGACCGGCTTCCTCGGCCCGAACGGCGCGGGCAAGACGACGACGCTCCGGATGCTGCTCGGCCTGGCGAAGCCGACGAGCGGCTCGGCGCAGGTGTTCGGGACGCGCTACCGCGACCTCGACGATCCGATGCGGCGCGTCGGCGCGGTGCTCGAGGCAAGCGACTTCCATCCCGGCCGCCGCGGGCGCGACCACCTCCGGACGCTCGCCTACGCGGCCCGCATCCCGGTCAGCCGCGTCGACGAGCTCCTGCGTCTCGTCGAGCTGGACGCTGCGGTGAAGCGCCGCGTCAAGGGCTATTCGCTCGGGATGCGCCAGCGGCTCGCGCTCGCGGCCGCGTTGCTCGGCGACCCGGAGCTGCTCGTGCTCGACGAGCCGGCGAACGGCCTCGACCCCGAGGGGGTGCGCTGGCTGCGCGACTTCCTGCGCGCGTTCGCCGCCGAGGGCAAGACGGTGTTCGTGTCGAGCCACGTGCTCGCCGAGGTGGCGCAGACGGTCGACCGGGTCGTGATCATCAACAAGGGCAGGCTCGTGACGGAGTCACCGCTCGACCAGCTGACCGCGCGGGTCGCGGGCGCCGTGCGCGTGCGCACCCCGATGCGCGGCCAGCTCGAGGGGCTGCTGACGGCGGCCGGCCTGCAGTCGACGCTCCTGAACGGGGACGAGCTGCTCGTCGCCGGCACGTCGAGCAGAACCGTCGGCGAGATCGCCGCCGGCGGCGGCATCGTGCTGCACGAGCTCGTCCAGGAGGGGACGTCGCTCGAGGAGGTCTTCCTCGAGCTGACCTCGGAGGAGGCGAAGGCGTGATCCCGATTCTGCGCTCGGAGCTCCTGAAGCTGCGGACGACGCGGACGACGGCGGCGATCGGGATCGCCGTGTTCGCGCTGATCGTGCTGATCACGCTCGTGAACGGGTTCGCGGCCGACGCGACGTTCCTGAGCGAGCGCCGCCACCAGTTCGGGCTGCTCGCGAACGGCTCGCTCGCGGCGGCGTTCTCGGCGATCATCGGCGTGCTCGCGACGACGACCGAGTTCCGGCACGGCACCATCCGGCCGACGCTCCTCGCCTCGCCCCGCCGCACGCAGGTGATCGGCGCGAAGATCGCCGCCAGCTCGCTGTTCGGGATCGCGTTCGGCGCCGCGGGCATCCTCCTCTCGTTCGGGCTCGGGAGGCTCGTGATGAGCATCCGCAACATTCCCTCGACGCTCTCGGGCCGCGACACGGCGCTCGTGATCGCCGGGACGATCGCCTCGGCGGCGCTGTGGGGCGCGCTCGGCGCCGGCCTCGGCGCCGCCGTCCGCAACCAGGTCGGCGCGATCGTCGGGATGCTCGTGTGGGCGCTCTTCGTCGAGAGCATCCTCTTCGCGCTCGTGCCGAGCGTCGGCCGCTACCTGCCGGGCAACGCCTCGAACGTGTTGACGCAGATCGACACGCCGCACCAGCTCGCGGTGCTGCCCGGGACGGTGCTCTTCGCCGCGTACGTCGTCGGGTTCTCGCTGCTCGGCGCGTTCGTCACCGAGCGCCGCGACGTCTCGTAGCGCAACCGCCATGTGACGAGGACTGAGCACCTGCCGCAGCGGCGCCCAGTCCTTCGTCACCTCCCCCATCCCCCCGGTTACGTGCCTATTGGCACGAATCGGATTATCGGGATCCGCTGCGATCCGAACATCGGGAATCTGCGCCACTTCGCACTACGATGCGATCTGGTGGGAGAGCTCGATGCGGCGGCCGCCTGCCTGCGGCGGGCGGAGGTGAGCTTCGCGCGCGGGGAGGCCGGGCGCTGCCGCCGCGCGCTCGACGACGGGCTCGCGCTCGCGGCCGGCTCGGGCACGCCGGTCGAGGCGGGGCTGCTTCTCAAGTCGGCGCAGCTCCTCGCCTGGGAGTTCGACCCGGCGCGGTCGCTCGCCGCCGCGCAGCACGCCGCGACCGTCGCCCGGCGGGCGGGCGCGTACCTGCCGGAGGCCGAGCTGATCGTCGGCCAGGCCTTCTACGTCGCCGAGGACGAGCGGTGCATCCCCCGCTTCCGCGCCGCACGGCAGCTCGCCGCGAAAGCGGGCCGTCTCGACACCTACTTCGAGGCGTGGTTCGGCGAGGCGGCGGCGCTCGAGATGTTCGGCCGCATGCGGGAGTCGCTCGCGCTGGCGGAGGCGATCGAGCGTGAGGCACGCGCGCGAGGCAAGCTGATCTGGACGCATCAGGCGGAGTGGACGATCGCCCACGCCCGGTGGCTCTCGACCGGCGAAGTCGAGCCGGCGATCGCGTCGCTGCGGCGGCTGGCCGGGCTGCGCACGATGAGCCTGCACCGGTCGCACGTGCTCGCCGAGCTGGCGCTCGTGCTCGCCGACGGCGGCGAAGTCGACGAGGCCCGCCGCGTGATCGCGCGGGCGGAGGCCGAGGCCGATACGACCTGGTCGCGGGGAGTCGCGGCGTTCTACCGCGGCGAGCTCGAGTGGAGCGCCGGCCGCGCCGGCCGGGCGCTCGCGACCGTCGACGCGGCGCTCGCTGCGGGGCTCTTCGAGCCGCTCACGACCCTGTCGCGGATCGCCCGTCTCTGGGCGCTGTGGGAGCTCGACCGACCGGCGGCCGATCCGGCTCTCTCGCACCGCCTCGTCCCGCTCCTCGCCGGGGCGGCGGCGGAGAACGAGGCCTTTGCCGCCCTCGGAGACGGGCGGACCGAGGCGGCGGAGGGGCAGCTGCTCGCTGCTGCAGCGGCCTGGCGAGGCCGGATGGCCCGCAACGAGCTGCGTGCACGCTGGGCTGCGGGCGAGCTGGCGCGCCGGCGCGGCGACGCGGCGACCGCCCGGGCCCGCCTCGTCGAGGCGGAGCGGGACGCGGCGCGGCTCGGCTGCGTCTCCGTGCTCGCGCGCATCCGGGCCTCGCTGCGGCGGCTGGCGGGATCGGAGCGTTCGCGCCGCTCGTCCGAGGCAGGGCAGCCCTCGCCCCGCGAGCTCGAGGTGCTGCGCCTCGTCGCCCGCGGGCAGACGTCGAAGGCGATCGCGGCGGCGCTCGGCATCTCGCGGAAGACGGTCGAGACGCACGTGGCCGCCGCAACGGCCAAGCTCGGCGCGAGGACGCGGCTGCAGGCGGCCGCGGCGGCGGGCTTCCTCCCGACGCCGGCCGCGGCCCCGGTCAGGCTCGCGCCGGACGAGCTGGTGCTGCTCGGCGTGCTGGCGGACGGCGGGACGGTGACGGACGCGGCTCTTCGGGTCGGGATCTCGCGCCGGACCGCGACGCGGCGACTCGCCTCCGCGCGGGCCCGGCTCGGCGTCGCGACGAACGCCGAGGCCGTGCTCGCGGCGGCCGGGGTGGCGCAGATTGCCGATGCCGCCGCCGGCCACGCTTCGTAGCGTCGGAGTGTGCGGGTCGCGCGGATCGCCGCGGTGCTCGGCATCGCATTCCTCGTCTCGCTCGGCGTGGGCGCGTCGCGGGCGGGCTCGCGCCCGGCGGCGGGCACGATCGACCTGGGAGTGCTCGGCAGTCCGAGCCGTTTCCACGCGCAGACGGGCCAGGCCTCCTCGACGCGGCTCCTGATCGCCGCGTGGGGCGCGACGAACTTCAGCCAGCTCTTCGCGATGATGGGCGAGCGGCCGATGCTCGGCCTGAACGCCTCGACGATCTCCCCGGGCGCGATCGCCCGCGGCGAGGCCGACGGCTACCTCGCGGCGCTGAACTCGGCGATCGCCGAGTTCGGGCGGCCGCTCTACATCCGCCCTCTCGCGGAGATGAACGGCCACTGGAACGCGTACTCCGCCTACGAGGCGAACGGCGCCTCCCGCGGCGCCGACCACTCGACGGCGATGTTCCGGAAGGCGTTCGCGCGGATCTACCTGGCGGTGCACGGCGGAAGCGGCGTCGCGGCGGCGCTCCGCCGGCTCGGGCTGCCGCCCTTCCACGGGACTCTGTCGGAGAATCCGTTCGCCGAGGTGATCTGGAACCCGCAGGGCTACGGCAGCCCCGACCTGCCGGGCAACTCGGCCCAGGCCTACTACCCGGGCGACCGCTATGCCGACGTCGTCGGCGACGACCTCTACGACATCCGCGGCAAGGCCGAGTGGGCCGCGGCGGACGCGCTCTACAAGGCGCATCCGTCGAAGCCGTTCGCGTTCCCCGAGTGGGGCCTCTGGGGGATCGACGACCCGTCGTTCGTGCAGGCGATGGCCGACTTCGTCCGCTCGCACCGGCGGACGGTGGTGATCTCCTACTACAGCGGCCGTCCCGGCTCGGTGTTCGACCTGGCGTCGAAGCCGGCCTCGCGCGCCGCCTACCGCAAGCTGATCGTCCCGCTCGGCCGCTGACTCGAGCCCGCCCCCGAACCCGGTTCGCCGCCGCCCCGCCCCCGAACCTCGTTCGCCGCCGCCCCCGCCCCGAACCTGGTTCGCCGCCGCCCCCGGCCCCGAACCTGGTTCGCCGAAGGCGAACCAGGTTCGCGAGTTTTCGCGGACCAGCCACAGACGCGTCACCCGGCCCCGCCCCCGAACCCGGTTCACCGCCACCCCCGCCCCGAACCTGGTTCGCCGAAGGCGAACCAGGTTCACGAGTCTTCGCGGACCAGCCACAGACGCGTCACCCGGCCCCGCCCCCGAACCCGGTTCACCGCCACCCCCGCCCCGAACCTGGTTCGCCGAAGGCGAACCAGGTTCGCGAGTTTTCGCGGACCTGCCACAGACGCGTCACAACTCTCCTGGCACGCTCGAGGCATGCGTCCGAAACACGCCGGGTTCTTCCATGTGTCGTCGCGCTCGATCAACGAGGAGCACATCTTCCGCGACGACCGCGACTACCTCGCCGGCATTCAGATCATCGCCGACCTGGTCCGTACCGGCTTCTTCGTGTGCCACGGGTTCTGCCTGATGCCGACTCACTACCACGTGCTCGCGTGGTTCGAGGACGAGATGCTCGACAAGGCGGTCCACCGGCTGAACCGACGCTACGCAGGAGGCTTCAACCGCCGCCACCGCCGCCGCGGGCACGTCTTCGACTCGCCGTACAGCTCCGTCGAGGTGACGAGCGAGGGGCACGCCGAGCGGCTGCCCGACTACATCGCCGAGAACCCGCCATACCGCCCGTGGCCCTGGAGCAGCTACGACAACGAGTTCTCCTTCGTCGAGCCGCCACCGTGGTTCGAAACTCGCGAACCTGGTTCGCCGCAGGCGAACCAGGTTCGTTAAGGCGGCCCGCTCGGTTCGAAACTCGCGAGCCTGGTTCGCCGCAGGCGAACCAGGCTCGTTGAAGCGGCTCGTTCAGCGATGCGCCGCGCCCACGGCTGATTGACATGCTGCCGCAGCACGTTCCCGCCTACGGGGCCGGGATCCAGGTTCACGTCGAGGACCTCGCCGCCTACCTCTCCGGCCGGGAGCGCTGCGACGCGGAAGCCCGGTTCGACGAGCTCTTCCCCGCCTATCAGGCGCTTCCCGCAGACGGCGGCTGAGCGGCGGCGGTGTCGTGCAGCCGTGCAGGAACCCTCGATCGAGGGAGCCCCGGGTCGAGCCTTGGAGCGCGGATGGTCGAAGATGTCGCCATGCGAACCCCAGCGAGATACAGGCTGCTGCTCTTCACCGTCGCGCTCGCCGCCGCGCTCGCGGCCGTCGGCGGCTCGGCACGGGCGATCACGGGCGGCACGATCGACAACGGAACGCACCCGGAGGTCGGGGCGCTGCTCGCCGACTTCGGCGACGGTCTCGACGTGCTCTGCAGCGGGACGCTGATCTCGCCGACCGTGTTCCTGACCGCGAGCCACTGCACGGCCTACCTCGCTCAGGTCGGCATCGCGCCGGACGACGTCTACGTCACGTTCGACCCCTCCTGGGATCCGGCCAAGCCGGGGAACTCCTACCGCGGGACGTACCACACGAACCCGCTCTTCGGCAAGGGCGGCCAGAACGACCCGCACGACATCGCGGTCGTCGTCCTCGACAAGCAAATCGATGACATCACGCCGGCGCGCCTGCCGACGGCTGGACTGCTCGGCCGGCTGCCGCTCAGGTCGTCGCGATTCACCGCGGTCGGCTACGGCGACGTGCGGGACACGAAGAAGGGCGGCCCGCACGCGATCTCCTACGACGGGCAGCGCCGCTACGTGTCACAGGGCTTCCTCTCGCTGCAGCCCGCCTGGCTGACCCTGTCGATGAACCCCTCGACGGGCAGCGGCGGCGGGTGCTACGGCGACTCCGGCGGCCCGCACTTCTACGGCGACGCGTCGAGCAACGATCTCGTGGCGATCACGATCACGGGCGATGCCCAGTGCCGGGCAACCGACAAGGACTACCGGCTCGACACGCCGTCGGCGACGTCGTTCCTGAGCCAGTTCGGCCCGTTCACGACCTGGGGCGGCTGAGAGGGCGCGGCCGTGGTGCCGCCGTTCGCGCTCACCGACTGAGTCAGCGTCTGATCGTCAGCACGGAGAGGGCATGGCCCGCACCGACGATCCGGAACGCGGTGACGAGCACGGCAGCGGCGGAGAGCGCGCCGACCATCGACGCGTCCGACGCAGCCGGAGCTACTCGGGCGCCGAGGGCAGCGTCGCCTCTTCTCGCGGCTGCTCCCGGGAGCGGTCCCTGAGCGCTCCGACCGCCAGCCAGAGCGCTGCCACCCCCACGAGCGCCGCGACCGCGATCTCCACCGCCCCGAGAACGACGACGAGGTGCCATTTCGTTCCTGTGAGCGGCGAGGTGCTCGTCGTCAGCTCCCCGAGCTCGCCCGCAGAGACGAAGAACCCGGCGAACAGGAAGGTGAGCAGCACACCGAGCCTGCCGAGCCGGCCGCTGTTGCGCGTGGCGGCGAGGACGCAGAGGCCTACGAGAATCGTGATGAAGAGCGGCGGGCTGAGCGCGGTGCCGTTGCCGTAGACGGCCTGGCTCCCGACGTTGTGCGTGTTGCCGTGCTGTCCGTTGGAGGCGGGCAGGGCCGCGAGCCAGCCGACGACCGTGCCCAGGAGAAGGACGACGACAAACCCCCACGCTGCCCGCGGGAAGAGCTTCTGACGCTCGGCGTGCGTGACCATCCATCTGCTCCAGCGGATTCCGATGTAGAGGGCGCGAGCCTATCCCCACCGGCACCCGGCGGCAAGCCTCTGCTACTCGCGAATCGCCCAGCGCACGGTCGCGCGGATCCGGAAGCGGTACTCGCCCTCCGGCAGCAGCTCGCCGAGCTCGGCCATGAGCGCCTCGCCGCTCCTCGTCGGGGCGGTGGGCGACGAGGCTGACCGAGCTCAGGAAGGCGAGCGTCGAGTCGCGCGTCTGCACCTGCTCGTGGTGCACGCTCGCCTCCTGCAGCGGGCCGAACGGGCCGCGGGCGATCGTCGCGAACCGCTGCGCGTCGGCGTCGGGCGCGAGCGGCCGCTCGGCGACGAGCCGGCGGATGCGCCGCCGGTAGACGGGCGGCAGCGGCGAGGGCTCGACGGTCTCGTTCCAGACGACCGCGAAGACCCCGCCCGGCCGCAGCACGCGGGCGATTTCGGCGATCGCGTCGTCGTTCGCGAACCAGTGGAAGGCCTGCGCGGCGAAGACGCCGTCGACCGACGCGTCGGGCAGCGGGATCTCCTCGGCCGCGCCGGGGAGCGCCTCGACACCGGGGACGACCGTCTCGAGGATCGCGCGCATGCCGTCGAGCGGCTCGACGGCGACCACGTGCCCGTAGCGCCCGGCGAGGACGCGCGTCAGCTTGCCGGTGCCGGCGCCGAGATCGAGCACCGTCGCGTCGTCTCCGAGCGGCAGCGCGTCGAGCAGCTCGGCCGGATACGACGGCCGAGCCGCCTCGTAGGCCTCGGCGGCGCGCTCGAAGCTGCGGGCAGGGTCGACCGCCATCACGAGAGCTCGAGGGTCGGGAAGCGAGCGTCCGCCTCGAGGCACGAGCGTAGGCAGTGCCACAGCACCGGAACCTGGTTCGCCGGCGGCGAACCAGGTTCCCGAGTCTGGTCCCGACCCTCAGCCAACGCCGGCGAGCAGGAAGGCGCGGCTCTCGCGGAGCATCTCGCGCGCGATCACGAGCCGCTGGATCTGGTTCGTGCCCTCGTAGATCTGGGTGATCTTCGCGTCGCGCATCATCCGCTCGACCGGATACTCGGAGATGTAGCCGTAGCCGCCGAGCACCTGCACCGCGTCGGTGGTGACGTCCATCGCGACGTCGGTGCAGAAGAGCTTCGCCATCGCCGAGAGCTTCGTCAGCTCGGGGCCGGTGTCGCCCTCGTCGATCATCCGCCCGACCTTGTAGAGCAGGCCGCGCGCGGCCTCGCAGCGGGTCTCCATGTCGGCGAGCATGCCGGCGATCAGCTGGTGCTCCGCGATCGGCTTCCCCATCGTCTCCCGCGAGCGCGCGTACTCGAGGGCGTAGTCGGTCGCCCCCTGCGCGAGCCCGAGGCCCTGCGCGCCGATGCCGGGCCGGGAGCGGTCGAGGATCCGCATCGCCAGCTTGAACCCCTCCCCCTCCCCGCCGAGCAGGTTCGCGGCCGGGATCCGGCACTCGTCGAAGAACACCTCGCCGGTGGTCGACCCCTTGATCCCCATCTTCGGCTCGATCCGCCCCACCTCGAAGCCGGGCGCGTCTGCCTCGACGACGAAGGCCGAGATGCCCGCGTGCCCCGCCTCCGGGTCGGTCTTCGCGAAGACGACGTAGACGTGCGCGACGCCGGCGTTCGTGATGAACCGCTTGCCGCCGTTCAGCACGTACTCGTCGCCCTCCCGCCGCGCGGTCGTGCGCATCGCGGCGCTGTCGGAGCCCGAACCCGGCTCGGTGAGCGCATACGCAGCCAGCCACTCCCCGCTCGCGAGCCTCGGCAGGAAGCGCTCCTTCTGCTCGTCCGAGCCGGCGAGCTTGATGCCGAGCGAGCCGAGCTCCTGCACGGCGATGACGAGGCCGCTCGTCGCGCACACCTTCGAGAGCTCCTCGATCGTGACGAGCGTCATCAGCGACGAGCCGCCGATGCCGCCGTAGGCCTCGTCGTACATCACGCCGAAGAGCTCGTTCTCGCGGAAGAGCTCGACGACGTCCCAGGGAAACTCGGCGCTCTTGTCGATCTCCGCCGCCCGCGGCGCGATCCGCTCCCGGGCGAGCGTCCGGACGAGCTCCCGGATCTCGCGCTGCTCGGCGCTGAGCGGATCGAGGGCGCTCATCGGCGCGAAGTGTAGACCGTGCCCCGCCGTCAGTAGATGCCCGCAACCCCGGTCAGCGCGCGCACCGAAGCATGCGGAGAACCGGCACAGAAGGATGGAGCGGACACAAAGGGACCCGCGCCGGGCCTCCCACTCACAACCCGGCGCGATCGCGCAGACCAACTCGTCCTCCTGCGCACCCAACGGATGGAGGCCGCTGCCGCGGCCTCCATCGTCTTTTCCGGGTCGGAACTAGTTGCCGATGATGACCTTGGGCTCGGAGTCCGTCGTCGTCTTCGGCTTGGGCTTCGGCTTCGGCTGCTGCCCGACGATGATCACCTGGATGTTCGGGTGCGTCGTCGTCGGCGTGGTCGTCGCGGGCGCCGTCGTCGTCGGCTGCGAGGCCGTGGTCGTCGGGGTGCTCGTCGCCGGGGTGCTGCTCGGCGCCGCCGGCGTCGATGCGGGCGCGGGCGCCTGCGAGACCGCGGCGCCGGCCGAGCCCGCGGGCGCGCTGCTCAGCCCGGCGGCCGTGATGTAACGTGTTGATCGTGCCGGTGTGGCTCGGCCGCACGGCCTTGCCGTTCAGGACGAGGTCGAGGTTCGCGACGGCGCCGAAGCGCGCCCAGAGCTTCCCGCGCGCGGCGACGGTGGCCGAGGTGCCCTTGCGGACGATGCCGCTGTAGACGACGGGGCCGGTGCGGTCGCCGACCCGCACCATCGCCCACGAGTCGCCGCGGGCGGCCCGGAGCTGCAGATGCAGGAGCGGCGGCATCGCGGCGTGGTTCGCCGAGGCGGTCGTGGTCTTCTTCTTCTTCGTCGTCGTCTGCTTCTTGGCCGTGGTCGTCGTCGCCGCGGTGGTGGCGGGCGCCGTCGCGGCGGGCGCGGTCGTCGTGGCGGGCGTGACCGACGCAGGCTTCGCGGTGATCGGCGGCTTGCGCTGCGCCGGCGTGGCGGGCGCGGGCTTGCGCGCGGCGGCCGGGGTCTTCGTGCCGCCGGAGCTCAGGTCGATCGCGCCGCTCACGAGCGCCCCGAACACGGCCCCGGCGCCCAGGGTGATGAGCGCGAGCGTGACGAGGAGGACGCGCCGGCCGAGCCTGCCGTCGCCGATCCGCCGGCGGCTCGAGGACTCCCGCGCAGCCGCGTTGTGGGCCTGGAGAGCCCGGAATGTCTCGTCGAGCTGGTCGTCTAGCGGGTCACGCATGGGCGGGCTTTCGGTCGCGTGGCTTGCCGCAGAGGCACGTTGAAGGTAACACTATGTCGTGGCGTTGGACGACTTCCCCGCAATCCCTGCCTTTCCGACCGCGCTCCGGGGCTACGACCGCGAGGCGACGGACGCCTTCCTGCGCAAGCTCGAGGAGGCGTTCAGCGGCCTGATCAAGCAGCGGAACGAGCTGCGGGCCGAGGTCGAGAAGGCGAACGGCCGCGTCACGGAGCTCGAGGCCGAGGTCGCCGATCACCGCAAGAAGACGCAGGCGGTGGGCGACGCGCTGATCACCGCCCAGGAGCTCGCCGACCGGGCGCGGGCGCGCGCGAACGTCGAGCGGGAGGAGATCCTGCGCGGCGTCGAGGGCGCGCGGGACGAGGCCCGCCGCCACGCCGACGCGATCCGGGCCGACGCTTCGCGCCAGGCCGCGGAGATCATCCGGGAGGCGCAGGTGACGGCCGAGCGGCTGATCGTCGAGGCCCGCAGCGGCATCGAGCAGCGGCGGCTGGAGGCGGAGAGCTTCCTCGACGACACCCGCGAGCGGCTCGGCTCGCTCGTGCGCGACCTGATCGGCCGCGTCGGCGGAGCAGGCGAGCGCGACGGTCAGGACGGCCAGGCTCCGGTCGAGCTTCCCCCGCTCCTGCCCGTCGAGACGCCGCCCGAGACGCCGCCGGCGATCCAGGACTAGAACCGGGATTCGAGCACGGCCGCGCGTCGGCGGGCCTGCGCTAGCGGTGCGGGAACGGGATGCCGGGAACGCAGAACCGGGCCGGCAGCGCGCCGTGGAGGACGTACCAAACGATCTCGCGCGGTGTGACGTAGATCAGGTGGCCCTGCCAGCAGAGGGGGAACAGGAACCCGTACTGGTGGTGGAACGGGTAGAAGTGCGGGGGGATGGCCGGCGGCCGCGGAAACGTCGTGGACGATGCGCTCGAGCTCTGCGTCGAGGTGCGTCGCGGCCGAGGTGTTCGCGCTCGACGTGGTGGTCGTCGGCACAGCGCGGTAGGTCGGCGGTGAGACGAGGTTCCCGATGCCCGTCCCGAACGCGCGCACGGAGTGGGTTGCGTTTCCGAGCGCGCCGGCGGCGCCCAGCGAGGCCGCGAGCAGAGCGGTGACGGCCGCGACGAGCGCGAGCTTCGGCGAGACGACCCGCCGTCGCCGCGGCCGGGTCGGCTCGACCAGGCGCGCGAGCGACGAGACGAACTCGTCGCGCGGCTCCGGCCGCTCTGCCCGGAGCTGACGCTCGAGCTCGGTCTCGGTCTGGCGCCTCCAGAATCCCATCGCCCCTATTACCGGCCGAGCCCCCCGAACCCTTACAAGCCCGACCGAACCTGGTTCGCCATGCGAACCAGGTTCGCGA
>CAWASP010000009.1:0-155632 GCA_963784765.1 uncultured Thermoleophilia bacterium | reverse complement strand
GTGCGCCGCGGCCCGGTCACGCTCCGCCTGCGCGACCTCGAACGTCTCCGCCGCGAGCTCGCCGGCCGCCCGGGTCTCGCTGCGCTGCTCGGGATCGGAGCTGCCTAGACGAGCGCCGCCGCAGACAATCGAGCCGAGTCGACGAGCGAGCCGAGGATCGCGGCGCCGTCCGTCGAGCCGAGCAGCGGGTCGACCGCGTGCTCCGGATGGGGCATCAGGCCGAACACATTGCCCTGCTCGTTGCAGACTCCGGCAACGTCACCGACGGCGCCGTTCGGGTTGGTCTCGCGGCCGTAGCGCAGGAGGATGCCGCCGCGCTCCTCGACGTCCGCGAGCAGCTCTGCGTCCGCGAACCAGCAGCCGTCGCCGTGCTTCACGGGGATGGTCAGCTCCTGACCCGCATGACACCGTGCGAGAAACGGGCTGTCCGCGCGCTCGACGACGAGCGGGACATCGCGGCACACGAACCGCAGCGACGCGTTCGGCCGGAGAACGCCCGGCAGCAGCCCCGCCTCCGTCAGGATCTGGAACCCGTTGCAGATCCCGAGCACGAGCCCGCCCTCGTCCGCGAACGACGAGACCGCACGCATTACCGGCGAGAAGCGGGCGAGTGCGCCGCACCGGAGGTAGTCGCCGTACGAGAACCCTCCGGGGAGGACGACCGCGCGCGTTCCCTGCGGCAGGCTGTCGGCCGTGTGCCAGACACGTGGGGCCTCTGCTCCGAGGCGCTCCAGCGCACGCTGCGCGTCGCGGTCGTCGTTCGATCCCGGGAAGACGACAACCGGGATGACCGGGCGCGGCAGCGATCCGTCGGTCACGTCTCCCCGGCCTCGTCGAGCGAGATCGTGTAGCTCTCGATCAGCGGGTTTGCGAGCAGCTGCTCGCACATCCGCTCGAGCTGAGACCGAGCCTCGGCCCGGTCTTCGGTCGGGAGCTCGACGTCGACGACACGTCCTACGCGTGCCGTGCCGACCTCGAAGCCGAGGTGACGCAGCGAGCTCTCGACAGCCTGCCCCTGCGGGTCGAGAATGCCGGGCTTCGGGCGGACGAGGACCGTCGCCCTCACCGCAGCACCACGCTCGGATCGGCGAGGTAGTCGTCGAAACCGACACCGGTCAGCCGCTCGAACGCCTCGACGTAGCGCTCCCTCGTCCCTTCGACGACGTGAGCCGGGAGCTCGGGCCCGGGAGCCGTCTTGTCCCAGCCGAGCGACTCGCAGTAGTCGCGGACGAACTGCTTGTCGAAGGACGGCGGCGTCGAGCCGGGCACGTACTCGTCCGCCGGCCAGAAGCGGGAGGAGTCGGGCGTGAACACCTCGTCGGCGAGCACGAGGCGGCCTGTCTCGTCGAGGCCGAATTCGAGCTTCGTGTCGGCGAGGATGATCCCCCGGTCGCGCGCGAATCCCGCTGCGAACCCGTAGAGCGCGAGCGCGGTCGCCTCCACCTCGTCGTAGCGCTCCTCGCCGACGATCGCCACTGCCGCGGCCCGGTCGATGTTCTCGTCGTGGCCGGTCTGGGCCTTCGTGGCCGGCGTGAAGATCGGCTCCGGAAGCTCCTGCGACTCCTCGAGCCCCTCGGGCAGACGGTGGCCGCAGACCTCCCCGGTCGAGCGGTAGTCCTTCCACCCCGACCCGGCGAGGTACCCCCGGACGACACACTCGATCGGCAGCATCTCGAGGCGCCGGCACTCGGTCGAGCGGCCGTCGTCGCGCAGCGCGAGCAGATGATTCGCGACGAGATCCCGGGTGCGCGCGAACCAGAAGCCGGAGAGGCCTGTGAGGACACGGCCCTTGTCCGGGATCTCGGTCGGCAGGACGACGTCGAACGTCGAGATCCGGTCGCTGGCCACGAGCAGCAGGCGCTCGTCGTCGAGCTCGTACAGCTCGCGGACCTTTCCGCTTCCGACGTGCACGGCATCAGGCATGGACTGGTTCCTCCTTCGGGACGAGGCGGTCGAGGCGATCGAAGACGGCGTCGACGTTGGCGACTGTCGCGCCCAGGTCGAAGACGCCGGCGAGGGTCGTTTCGTCGAGTGCCGCGGTCAGCTCGGCATCCTCGCGGACGAGCTCCTGAAAGTCGCGTTCCTCGTCCCAGGACCTCATCGCGTTTCGCTGCACCAGCCGGTACGCCGTGGCCCGCTCGACGCCGGACTCGACGAGGGCGAGCAGCAGCCGGTGCGAGAAGAACAGGCCGTGCGAGGCCCAGAGGTTGCGCTCCATCCGGTCGGCATGGACGGCGAGACCGTCGATGATCCACGTGAACCGATCGAGCATGTAGTCGAGTGCCAGAAAGGCGTCCGGGACGACGACGCGCTCTGCCGACGAATGAGAGATGTCCCGCTCGTGCCACAGGGGCATGTTCTCGAGGGAGACGCCGGCCGCGGCTCGAACGACGCGTGCGAGGCCGGAGATCCGCTCGGCGACCTTGGGGTTGCGCTTGTGCGGCATGGCCGAGGAGCCCTTCATCTGCGCGCCGAACGGCTCCTCCACCTCACGGACCTCCGTGCGGGCGAGGTGGCGGATCTCCGTCGCGAAACGGTCGAGCGAGCTCGCGGTCAGCGCCAGCGCGCCGAGGACGTCGGCGTGGCGGTCGCGGGACACGACCTGCGTCGAGACGGGATCCGCGTCGAGCCCGAGTCGCTCGCAGGCGATCCGCTCCACCTCCGGGTCGATCGAGGCATAGGTGCCGACCGTCCCGGAGAACTGTCCCACCCGGCAGCCCGCGAGCGCCCGCTCGACGCGCCGACGGTCACGGTCGAGCTCGAACGCCCAGCCGGCGAGCTTCCAGCCGAACGTCGTCGGCTCTGCGTGGATGCCGTGCGAGCGGCCGATGCAGACGGTCCGCCGGTGCTCGCGCGCCCGCGCCGCAACGGCTGCGACTGCCCCATCCAAGCCTGTGAGCAGCAGCGCGCCTGCATCCCGGATCTGAAGGGCCAGCGCCGTGTCGAGGACATCCGACGAGGTCAATCCGTAGTGCAGCCACCGGCCTTCGGGGCCGAGCTGTTCCTGCACCGCGTCGACGAATGCCGCGAGGTCGTGGTCGGTGGTGCGCTCGATCTCGGCGACGCGCTCCGCCGTCGGCGGAACGGCGTGCGAGCGAATCGCGGCGACATCGTCGGCCGGCACCGTCCCGAGCTCGGCCCATGCGTCGAGGGCCGCCAGCTCGACCTCCAGCCAGCATGCGAGCTTGCCCTCCTCCGACCAGATCCGACTCATCTCCGGGCGGGAGTAGCGGGCGATCACCCCGGACAGTCTAGAGCCGGGTCAGGCGGTGGTCCCGAGGATGCGCGCCGCGAGGACTGCGGCGTTCTTCGCGTTGTCGACGCCGACCGTCGCGACCGGGACGCCCGGCGGCATCTGCACGATCGAGAGCAGAGCATCGAGCCCGTCCAGAACCGACCGTGACGAACGAAGCGGGACGCCGATCACCGGCAGCTCCGTCTGCGCCGCGACGACACCCGGGAGAGCCGCCGCGAGCCCGGCACCGCAGATGAGCACCTTCAGGCCCCGGCTCTGCGCCGAGCGGGCGTACTCCGCGACGGCGTCGGGCGACCGGTGGGCGGAGCGGACGTCGAACTCCCAGCCGATGCCACGGGCGTCGAGCTCGTCCAGCGCGGGCTGCATGCGCTCCCGGTCGGACTCCGAGCCGACGAGAACGCCGACGACTGCGTCAGGCATCGAGGCCCTTCGCGATGTCGGTCCGGAACCGAGCACCGTCGAACGAGACCAGCCCCACCGCGTCATAGGCGCGGGTGCGAGCCTCCTGGAGCGTCGGGCCGGTGCCGGTCACGGAGAGGATTCTGCCTCCGTTCGTCACGAGCGTGCCGTCACGTACCGCCGTGCCCGCCTGGAAGACGAGCGCCCCCGACTGCTCCGCCGCCTCGACCCCCGCGATCGCCGCGCCCGCATAGCTGCTGCGTGCAGGGTAATCGGGTGCTGCGAGGACCACGGTGACCGCAGCGTCCGGCGACGGCATCACCGCTGCACCGCCGAGATCGTTGTCGGCGGCCGCAGCGAGCAGCGGCAGCAGGTCGCTCTGCAGACGAGGCATCAGGACCTGCGTCTCCGGATCGCCGAAACGCGCATTGAACTCGAGCACCTTCGGGCCGTCGTCGGTCAGCATCAGCCCGGCGAACAGGCAGCCGACGAACGGGCTCCCCCTCCGCGCGAGCTCGTCGATCACGGGCTGATGGACCTCCGCAACGAGCGCATCCGGGTCCGCGAGCCACGACACGGGAGCGTATGCGCCCATGCCGCCCGTGTTCGGGCCGGTGTCGCCGTCGCCGATCCGCTTGAAGTCCCGGGCGGCGCCGATCGGCAGCGCGTGCCGGCCGTCCGCCAGCGCGAAGAGGGACACCTCGCGCCCTTCGAGCAGCTCCTCGATCACGATCTCGCTCCCGAAGGCGCGGACGGCGCGAAGCGCCTCGTCGAGCTCGGCGTTCGTGCGGCACACGAACACGCCCTTCCCGGAGGCGAGGCCGTCCGCCTTCACGACGCACGGGACGCGGGCAACCGAGAGCGTGGCCGCCGTCGGCACCTTCGCCGCCCGCAGGACATCCTTCGCGAACGACTTCGACCCCTCGATCCGGGCGGCATCTCGGCTCGGTCCGAAGACGGCGATCCCGTTCTGGCGCAGGTGATCGGCCACACCCCCGACGAGCGGGGCCTCGGGCCCGATCACCACGAGGTCGGCGTCGAGCGTGAGCGCGAGGCTGAGCAGCCCGTCGCCGTCGTCGGCGCGCACCGGGTGACAGGAACCGAGTGCGGCGATCCCGGGGTTGCCGGGTGCCGCATGGAGCTCGCTGAGCCCCGGGCTCTGCGCAAGACGCCATGCGAGCGCATGCTCGCGGGCGCCGGAGCCGACCACCACCACGTTCACCGTCCGAGTCTACTTCGCGGGGTTTCGCGCCCTCTGCGGCCCCGGAACGGTCGGGGTGTGGAAGAGCCCGGTGTCGACGAGCACGTCTGGAGAAGCCGGTGGGAGGCGATCGAGCCTGACCTCCGCGCCGGCCAGGCCGAGGCGCCGGCCGAGGTGGACGAGCTCGTCGCCGAGCTGATGCGGGCGCGAGGAATCCCACTCGCCGAGCGCGGAGGGGACGACACCAACGAGCCGGAGACGACACGCCGGTTCGTCGAGGCTCGGCGCGTGCGGCGGCAGATCGACGCGGGAGAGTCGTACGACCCCGGCGACGTCGCCGACGCGGTCGGCGCCTATCGCAGCCTCTACGTGGATCTCGTCGGACGGGGACCGGCCGCCGGCGGGCCCGCCTGACGCACGCACGGCGTCGATCGCCTCCGGCCGGTGCGGCGTCCCGGGCCATACTTCGCACGTGAAGCTGCCGCCCTATGCGACGGCGAAGGTCGACGTCGTCGGCGTGCCCGGCGGCGAGCGTGAGGACGTCGTCGCCGTCGAGGAACCGCTCGAGATCCGGATCGCCGGGCAGCCCGTCGCCGTCACGATGCGGACACCCGGGCACGACGAGGAGCTGGCGCTCGGCTTCGCCCTCTCCGAAGGGCTGCGACCCGAGTCGGCACGGCTCCCGGACGACCTGGCCGCGAACACGGTCGAGCTCACCGCCCCCGGCTTCGACCCCGGCCGGCTCGCCCGGAGCTTCTACACGTCCTCGTCGTGTGGCGTCTGCGGCAAGGGCGCTCTCGAGGCAGTCGCGGTCGAGGCGCCGCGCGTCGAGGCGGCGCTGCGGGTCGACGCGTCGCTGCTCGTGACGCTGCCCGAGCGCCTGCGCGACGCGCAGAGCGCCTTCGAGGCGACAGGCGGCCTCCACGCGACCGGCCTCTTCGACGCCGACGGCACGCTGCGCTGCGTGCGAGAGGACGTCGGTCGGCACAACGCGATGGACAAGGTGATCGGCTGGGCGTTCGGCGAGGGGCGGCTTCCGCTCGACAGCTCGATCCTCTGCGTGAGCGGCCGGCTCTCGTTCGAGCTCGTGCAGAAGGCCGCCGTCGCCGGCTGCCCTGTCGTCGCCGCCGTCGGGGCGCCGTCGACGCTCGCCGTCCAGCTCGCGCGGGATCGCGGCGTGACGATCTGCGGGTTCGTCCGCAACGGCCGCCTCAACGTCTACAGCGAGCCGTGGCGCGTCGGCGTCTGACGGGCGTCCTTCTCGTCGGGGGTGCGAGCCGCCGCTACGGGTCGCCGAAGGCGCTGGTCGAGCTGGACGGCGAGACGCTCGCCGACCGCGGCGCCAGGATCCTCGGTGAGGCGTGCGACGAGGTGCTCGTCGTCGGCAAACGCGGCGAGCTGCCGTTCGCGGTGGTCGACGACGGCACGGACGTGCGTGCCCCGATCGCGGGGGTCGTCGCGGGCCTGCGTGCGGCGACCCACCAGGTCGCGGTGTTTCTTCCGGTGGACTGTCCGTGGATCACCGCCGCCGTGCTCCGTGCGCTCGGAGAGGCCTGCCGTGACGCCGCAGTCCCCCAGACGGGGCCGTTGCCGGGAGCGTGGGCGAAGAGCGCGCTGCCGCTGCTCGAGCGCCGGCTCGCCGCCGGCGGCCCGCTCGGGCTGCACGGCGCATACGACGAGCTCGACGTCGTGACCGTCGACGTCGACCCGGCTCTCGTGGCGGACGCGGACACGCCCGACGAGCTGGTCTAGCGTCCGGTCGCCGCGTCTCGCAAGAGCCACCACGCGATGCGGGGCCTGCGCAGGACCTGCTTGGCCGCGTAGGGAAGGTACGCATGCCCGTAGGGGATGTAGAGACGCGTGCCGATGCCCAGATCCCGCGCCGTCTGCTCCGAGGGCGCGAGCGCGAGACCGTAGAGCAGCTCGAGCTCGAGCGACTCGACAGCTCCTGCGAGCCGCTCGAGCGACCGGCGGGCGAGGGCCGTGTCATGGGTTGCGACGGCAACCGATCGCGCGCCCGCTGCGGCGAGCGCGTCGACGACCTCGAGAAACCCTCGGGTCGGGTCGGCGTCACCCGGCCACTGGCCCTTGACGACTCGCACGCGGACACCTTCCGCCGCGAGTCGTGCCGCGTCCGCGACGCTTCGTGACCAGGCTCCGGGGAGCGTCGCGCCCACGGCCGGCCCATCCGATCCGAGGCTGCAGGCGAGCGCGATGGTCTCGTCGGCCCATTCTTCGGCGAGCGAGTCGAAGTGCAGCATCGTGCCCGCGCCTCGGGCAGCTTCGACCGTCAGCTCGATCGCAGCGCGATCCCGCCGCAGCGAGGGAAGCTTGACCGAGACGTACCCGTCGACCGGTGCCTTGCGAAGCGCCCCGGCCGTCTCGGCGTACGCGGCGGCGACCGTGTCGGGCTGCTCGGCCGCGGCATCCCAGTAGGCGAGCGTCACCCGCCCGCCGAGCTTGGTCGCGAGCGCGACGGCGTCCGCGAGTCGCGGCCCCGCGATGTAGCGGCGCGCGACGATCGCGAGCACGGGCGTCGCGATGCGGGCGATCCTGCTCACCGGCGGTCCCGGTGCCACGCGTGCAGCTGCCGTGCGAGGTGCTCGACGGCCGGAAGCGCGGACGCAGGGCGGGTCGGGAAGCAGCCGAGGGCGCTCATCTCGCGCTCGTGTGTCGTCCACCGCCGCGTCCACGGTGCGGCCGATCCGAAGAACTCCACTGTCTCGTAGCCGCTCTGCGCGCAGTGCCTGATCACCTCGAGCAGGAGGAGGTGCCCGGGCGAGCAGTGGGCGTAGCTCTCGTCGTAGCCGATCTTGAGGAGCCAGAGGCTGCCGGCGTGGCGGACGTCGAGCTGCATCGCGACGGCACGGCCGTCGATCCGGAGAAACGCGACCAGCAGGTCGCCGCGTCTTGCGGCCGTTGCGGCATAGCGGCGGTAGAAGGGCAGGCGGAGCCGGTCGAGGGAGAGCGCCGTGCCGCTCCGTCCCTTCCAGCTCCGCACCTCGACCGCGAACGCCTCGTCGAGCACGCCCGTGACCTGCTCCGGCGTCGGGGCGAGCACCTCCACCTCGACGGCGCCGAGCGCACGCGCGCGACGATCTGCTCGACGCAGGTCCGACCGGTGCCGCCTGCCGAGGTTGGACTCCGGCTCGGCCCAGCGCTCGTCGAGCTCGATCACCGGGGTTGCGCCCGTGCCGCGCTCGAGCACGACCGCCCCGCGGCGGCCGTACGCGGCGCGCAGCGCGGCGATCGTCGGCGATCCCGTCGGGACGCGGCGCAGAACGAGCGGGATGCGCCGCCGTGCGAGCTCCGAGGCGAGCACGTCGAGAGCCTCCGCATCCCGCCACAGGAGGTCGGACGGCTCGCCGAGCTGGCGGACGCCGATCGACTCGCGACCCCCGCGCACCGCGGCGAGCGGCGCTGCCGCTGCGAGCCCTCGATCCTCGAGGACGAGCACGTCGAGCGGCGGTGGAAACGCTGCGGCCGCCGCCTCGAGCCAGGGGAGACTGTGAGCCGGGCTCGGGAGCGAGCTTCGGAGCTGCGCCCATTCGCGCTCGAGCGCAGCGAGCCCGCTCGGAGCGGCGATCTCGCGCACGCCTGCCTGTGGCTCGTGCCTCACCTGCGCCGCTCGGCCTCCTGCTCCTCGCGGCGCTGCTCGGCGAGGCGGGCCCAGCGCTGCTCGTCCGGGTCGTCCCGCTTGCCGCGCAGGACGACCACGGCGAGAACACTCGCGACGATGACCGGCACGAAGATCGAGAGGGCGACGATGATCTGCGTCCACGTGTCCGCCGTGTAGGCGAGCACGGTCACACGAGCACGCGGTCACGCGACGCACCGACTCCCACGAGCTCGATCGGCACGCCGAGATCCTGCGAGACGAACTCGACATACGCGCGTGCCGCGGCCGGCAGGTCGTCCAGCGACGCCGCGTCGTCGAGCGGCTCGTCCCAGCCGGGCAGAGTCTCGAAGACCGGGCGCGCGCGGTGGAAGTCCGACTGGTGCGCGGGGAAGTGCTCGGTCTCGGACCCGTCCCGCAGGCGGTAGCGCACACACACCGGCAACTCCGTGAACGGCGAGAGGACGTCGAGCTTCGTCAGCGCGAGCGACGTGATCCCGTTGACGCGCACGGCGTATCGAAGCGCGACGAGGTCGAGCCAGCCGCAGCGCCGCTCGCGGCCCGTGACGGTCCCGAATTCGCCGCCGAGCTCCCGCAGCCGTGCCTGATCGGGGCCTGCGATCTCCGACGGGAACGGGCCCGCGCCGACGCGCGTGACGTACGCCTTCGAGACGCCGAGCACACGGTCGATCCGCGTGGGGCCGATGCCGATGCCGGTCGCCGCGCCCGACGCGATCGGGTTCGACGAGGTGACGAACGGATACGTCCCGTGGTCGAGGTCGAGCATCGTCGCCTGCGCGCCCTCGAAGAGCACACGCTGACCGGCTCGCAGGGCCTCGTCGACGAGGAGCGAGACGTCGCCGACGTACGGGGCGAGTCGTTCGGCGAGGCCGGCGTACACCGCCCAGACCTCCTCGAGGTCGAACGGCTCGGCCTCGTAGATGCGCTCGAGCCACAGGTTCTTCTCGGCCAGCGCGACCTCGATCTTCGCGCGGAGGATCTTCGGGTCGAGGACGTCCTGCACTCTGATCCCGATCCGCGATGCCTTGTCGGCATACGCCGGGCCGATGCCGCGGCGCGTCGTCCCGATCTGCAGCTTGCCGAGGCGGCGCTCGGACGCCTGGTCGATGGTCACGTGCCACGGCATGATCAGGTGCGCATTCCCGGAGAGCACGACGATCGACGGGTCGATCCCCCGCTCGCGGAGCAGATCGATCTCCTCGAGGAAGACGCGTGGGTCGACGACGCAGCCGGCGCCGATCGCCGAGCGCGTCCCCGAGACGACGCCGCTCGGCATCTGGCGCAGCTTCCACGTCTCGCTTCCGGCGACGATTGTGTGCCCGGCGTTCGGGCCGCCCTGGTAGCGGCAGACGACGTCCGACTCCTGCGCGAGCAGGTCGACGATCTTGCCCTTCCCTTCGTCGCCCCACTGCGCGCCGACCACGACGGTCGCAGGCACGCCCGGAGTCTACTCGTGGTGCCCGTCGGTCCCGGTGGCGCGCCGGAGCCGCGCATACGGTTGCACCGTGCCCGACATCCCCCTTCGCCGAAACCGCGACTTCCTGCTGCTCCAGACCGGCCAGCTCCTGTCGAGCGCCGGGACGCAGTCGTCGTCGATCGCCTACCCGCTCCTCGCGCTGGCGCTGACGCATTCGGCGGCGCAGACCGGCCTGGTCGCGTTCGCGCGCAGCCTGCCCGCGGCCGTGCTCGCGATCCCGGCCGGGATCGCGGCCGACCGGTGGGAGCGGCGGCGGCTGATGATCGCGGCCGACGCCGTGCGTGTGCTCGCGATCGGCGGTCTCGCAACCGCCGTGGCGGCGCACGAGATCGTCTTCGTTGCGCTTCCGCTGGTCGCGTTCGTCGAAGGAGCGGGCGCTGCGCTCTTCGCCGCGGCGCAGGTGGGCGCGCTGCGCGCGGTCGTCCCTCTCCGGCAGATCCCGGCGGCCGCCGCCGCGCAGACCGGACGGCAGGCGGCGGTCCAGCTCGGAGGGCCGCCGCTCGGCGGCGCCCTCTTCGCCGTCGCCCGAGCCCTCCCATTTCTCGTCGATGCCGTCTCGTACGCGTTCTCGACGGTGTCCCTGCTTGCGATGCGGACCCCGTTCCAGCAGCCGCGCGAGGTCGATGCCTCCTCGCTGCGGGAGCGGCTCGGCGAGGGCTTCCGGTTCCTGTGGGGGCAGCCGTTCCTGCGGACCTGCGCGCTCGTCTTCGGCGTCGGGAACTTCATCGGCCCAGGCCTGTTGCTCGCGCTCGTGATCATCGGCCGCCGGCAGGGGCTGACGGGCGGCGAGGTCGGCGGCGTCACCGCCGTCTTCGGTGCAGGGCTGCTGCTCGGATCGCTCCTCTCGCCGATCGTGCGCTCCGCCCTTCCGGCGGGTGCGGTGCTGAGGCTCGAGCTGTGGACATGGCCCCTCTGCGCCGTGTTTCTCCTGTGGCCGAGCGTCTACGTGCTCGCCGCGTCGCTGCTGCCGGCCGCCGTCGCGATCCCGTCGACCGACTCCGTCGTCCACGGATACCGGATCGCCATGACCCCCGACCGGCTCCTCGGCCGTTCGGAGTCGGTGAGGTCGACGATCTCGCTCCTGATCGCTCCGCTCGGCCCGTTGCTCGCGGGCGTCCTGCTCGGCGTCTCCACCCGCGCGACGGTCGGGGTCTTCGCCGCGGCCGCCCTCGCGCTCGCGATCTGGGGCACGCTGAGCCACGCGATCCGGAACGCCCCGAGCCTCGCGGAGCTCGAGACCGTCGTCTAGCGCGCGAGGGTGCCGCCGACGGCGCGGACGAGGAGCGCGACGCCGAGCGCGAGGGCGAACGTGGTGGGTGGGCCGGCTGCCCAGCCGCGCACGATCCCGAGGAGCGTGCGCCCCCGGACGGCGTGCCGGCCGCGGGCGCCTGCCGCACCGGCCATCGCGCCGACGAGCGCCTGGTTCATCGATGTGAAGTAGCCGAACGAGACGGCGACCAGGATCACGAGCGCCTGGACGAGCTGGGCGGTCGTCGCCGTGGTCCGGTCGACCTCGACGATGTCGAACGCGACGCGGTCGAGCAGGCCGCGGCCGGTGATCAGGACGCCTAGCGCGAGCCCGAGACCGCAGAGCGCCCCTGCAGCATGGGCGCCGAGGACGTGCGGGCCGACCAGCGCGCCGCTTGCGAGCGCCACGTCGTTCGCGCCCATGGCGAAGGACGCGATGGCGCCGACGACGACGAGACCGGCCCCGACGCGCTTGACGCCGCCCAGCGTCTTCCCGCCGGCGAAGCCGAGCGCCGCCGCGACCGGCGGCGCGGCGAGCCAGATCACGACGAGGATCAGGATCGTGTGCCAGCGCACGCCCACCTGTGCTCCGACGGCCGTCCCGACGACCGCGCCGACCAGGAGTTGGATCGTCGACGTCGGGATCCGCACCCGGTTGTAGAGGCCGGTGACCGCGAACGCGACCGCCACGACGACGATCTCGCCGAGCCGCGTCGGGGTGGCGTCGACGAGCTTGCGGCCCACCGTGGTTGCCACCTTGCCGCTCGCGAGGGCGGCGCCTGCCAACGCGAGCGGTGCCATCAGCACGAGCGCTGTGCGCGCGCGTACCGCGCCGAGCGCGTACGGCATGCCCATGCACGCCCCGGTGTAGTGGGAGCCGATCGACCACGCGAACGCGAGGGCGAGCGCGACGAGGATCGGCGTCAAGCGACCGGTGTCAGCGCGCGGTAGACACGTCGCACGACGATCCGGTGGCCCCGGCTGCACGTCGTGAAGCCCACGTCTGCCTCGCGGCGGAGCGTGCCGTGGACGATGGTGTCGCCGACGGCGGTGTCACCGTTGGCGAGGCATGCCTCGCACGGCTCGTCGAACGACGTCGCCTCCGGCCGCACCCAGACGTGCTGCCGCTCCGGGACGCGAGTCACGTGAGCTGGAGTTGTCTCTCGTCCGGATGAGCGAGCGTGGGCGGGCGCTCGACACGTCGCAGGACGATCGGATGCCCGGCCCGGCAGCGCACGGTGGCGCCGCTCGCCTCGGCGGCGATCGATCCGCGCACGCTCGCCAGCATGAGCGCGTCCGCGAACAGCAGCCCGTCGCCGCGCGCCTGCTCCAGGCACGGCTCGCAGAGGCAGGCGTAGCTCGTCGCCGACGGGCTGACCCAGACCGTCGTCATGCGCCTGCCGCCAGGTCTGCGAACTTGGCGTAGCGCTTCTGGAACGCGAGCTTCTCGGTCCCGGTCGCGCCGTTCCGGTGCTTGGCGAGGATCAACTCGGCAATCCCTGCCGAGTCGGTCTCTTCGGGGTTGTAGTACTCGTCGCGGTAGACGAACAGCACGAGGTCCGCATCCTGCTCGATCGAACCGGACTCTCGCAGATCGGAGAGGATCGGGCGCTTGTCATGGCGCTGCTCGACCGCCCGGGAGAGCTGCGAGAGCGCGATGATCGGGACGTCCAGGTCGCGGGCGAGCACCTTCAGCGACCGCGAGATCTGCGAGACCTCCTGCACGCGGTTCTCCACGGTCGTGCCGCTCGTCATCAGCTGCAGGTAGTCGACGATCACGAGCCCGAGGCCGGGCTCCCGCAGCTTGAGCCGCCGGAGCTTCGACCGGATCTCCATCATCGTGATCGAGCCCATGTCGTCGACGTAGATGGGCGCCTTCGCGAGCTTGTCGCAGGCCGCGGTCAGCCGTGGCCAGTCGTCGGCGGCGAGCTTGCCCGTGCGCAGGCGCTGGGACTCGACCTTGCCCTCGGAGCACATCAGCCGCTGGGTCACCTCCGCCTTCGACATCTCGAGGGTGAACAGGGCGACCGGCGTCGAATGGCGCACGGCCACGTTCGCGGCCACGCCGAGCGCGAGCGCCGACTTCCCCATCGACGGTCGGGCGGCGACGATGATCAGGTTGCCCGGCTGGAACCCGGACGTGAGCCGGTCGAGGTCGCGGAAGCCCGCCGGAGTGCCCGTGATGTCGCTGCCGGCCTCGTACAGCCGCGTGATCGTCTCGAACGAGTCCTTCAGCAGGTCGTCGATGTGCGCGAACTCGCTGGAGACACGCTGCTGCGAGAGCTCGAAGACGACCTGCTCGGCCCGGTCGACGAGCTCCACCGTCTCCCCGGGCCGCTCGAAGCCGAGGCGTGCGATGTCGTTGCCCGCACGGATGAGACCGCGCAGCGTCGCCATCTCGCTGACGATTCGCGCGTAGTGCGACGCGTTCGCGGCCGCCGGCACGAGAGCGGCGAGCTCGTGGACGCGATCGGCCCCTCCCGCCGCATCGAGCGTCCCTGCACGGTCGAGCTCGTCGACCACGGTGATCGCGTCGACGGGCTCGCCCTTCGCGTACAGCGCCAGGATCGCCCGGAAGATGTGGCCGTGGCTCTCCCGGTAGAAGTCGCCGGCGCCGAGGCCGGACGACTCGGTGACCGCCCCGATCGCCAGCGGCGAGAGCATCATCGCGCCGAGGACGGACTCCTCGGCATCGAGGTTCTGCGGCGGGATCGGGGCGGTCGCGAGCGCC
Source organism: uncultured Thermoleophilia bacterium (assembly GCA_963784765.1). Classification (GTDB taxonomy): domain Bacteria; phylum Actinomycetota; class Thermoleophilia; order Gaiellales; family Gaiellaceae; genus PALSA-600. The sequence goes on along the minus strand of CAWASP010000009.1, from coordinate 141,683 downwards.
TGGGCAGGCATGGTCATGCGAGGTGTAGGCAAGCCGCGATCGACCCGTCGTGCAAGGGTGTGGATAGCAGCCCGATGGAGTCCGAAGACCGCCTGTTTCCAGGAGAAAGAGAACGCATGTTCGCTCTATCGTAGTGGACGAAACGGACGCTCATTGCGTCGATTTCGAGACAAGATCCACACGTGTGCACGCCGTTGTGGACGACGAGGCGCCATTCGTCCACAGGTCGGTGGAGAGCCTGTGGACGACCGTTCGCTAGAACTCGTCGGCGGGACGCTCCGCGTCGGCCGCGTCGGCCGCGTCGGCCGTCGCCTCCCGGCCGGGGTCGGCGTCGGCCGCCGCCTCCGACTCCGACTCTGCGTCCTCCTGCTCGGCCGACTCGCGCTCTGCGGCCTCGGCCGCCTCGCGCTCAACCGCTTCGGCCGCTTCGGCCGCCGCGGCGGCCTGTGCCTCTGCCTCCGCGCGCGCCGCCTCCTCCTCCACGGCCTCGATCCGGGCGAGCTCCTCCTCGGTCGGCGGCTCCTCGCCCTCCGGCGCGACGACGAGCCGGATCTCGGCGACGACCTCGGGAAACACCTCGAAGGGGACCGTGTACCGCCCGACGCGCTTGATCGTCTCCATCCGGAGCTTGCGGCGGTCGATGCGGAGCTTCTCGTCGTCCCACAGGCGGTCGGCGACGTTGGTGGCCGTGACCGAGCCGAAGAGCGTGCCGGTCGGGCCGGCGTTCACGTCGAACCGCAGCTCGAGCTTCCCGATGCGGGCGGCGAGCGCGCGTGCCTCGTCGGTGTCCTTCGCCTCGTGGCGGGCGCGCTGAGCGTCCCGCTTCTCGAGCTCGCGGAGCAGGCCCGGCGTCGCCGGCTCGGCGAGCCCCCGGGGTAGGAGGAAGTTGCGGGCGTAGCCGCGGGCGACGCTCACGACGTCGCCCCGCAGGCCGAGCGAGTCGACGTCCTCTCTGAGCACGACGTCCATGGCGCTACTTGTCGGCGACGTAGGGGAGGAGGGCCAGCTCGCGCGCGCGCTTCACGGCGACCGCCACCTGGCGCTGGTGGCGCCGGCACGCGCCGCTGATCCGGCGCGAGCGGATCTTGCCCTTCTCCGAGACGTAGCGCCGCAGCTCGTTCACGTTCTTGTAGTCGACCTCGTCGACCTTCGACTTGCAGAAGAAGCAGGACTTCCGGCGCCCCGGGCTCGGTGCGCTCCGCTTCCTCGATCCACGTTCCGTCTTCGCTCCTGCCACCCGATCGTCTCCTTAGAAGGGAATGTCGTCGTCTGCGCCCTGGAAGTCGGCATCGGCACCGGCCGACGCGCCTGCGGGCACGAACTGGTTGCCGCCGCCCTCGCCGCCGCCGTCGCGGCCGCCGAGGAACTGGACGGAGTCGGCGACGATCTCGACCGCCTGCCGCTTCGTCCCGTCCTGCGCGTCCCACTCGCGCCACTCGAGCCTGCCGTCGATCGCGACCGGCCGGCCCTTCGAGAGGTACTGCGCGCAGCTCTCCCCCTGGTTCCCCCAGACCGTGACGTCGAAGTAGTTCGGCTTCTCGGTCCACTGCCCGGTCGCGTCCTTCCGCCGCGTGTTGACCGCGATGCGGAGGCTGCACACGGACGTCCCGGACGGCGTCGAGCGCAGCTCCGGGTCGCGGGTCAGGTTGCCGACGAGCACGACGCGGTTGATGCTGGCCATGGTTCTCGCTCCTCTCCTACGGGTCGATCCAGGCTACTCGGAAGCGCCGTCGGTGTCATCGGCCGATTCGGCCGCGGCGGCCGGAGTCCCGACCGGCACCTGCGCGGGCGCCTTCGTGTGCACCGAGCCCTTCACCCGCCGGAAGGCGCCGAAGCGGACGACGCCGTCTGTGATCTTCAGCACGCGCGTGATCTCCGTGAGCGTCTCCGCCGTGCTCGTGAACAGGAGGAGGTGGTAGACCGCCTCGGGCTTGTGGTCGATCTCGAAGGCGAGGCGCCGGCGGCCCCACGGCTCGTGGCCGTCCCAGGTGCCCTTGCCCTCGTCGACGCCGTCGCGGATGCGCTGGATGATCTCGTTCGCCCGCTCCTCGGCGAGCTCCGGGTCCAGCAGCAGCATGATCTCGTACTCGTTCACAGCGCCCGAATTCCTCCTTCTCATGGACTCGAGTCGGTCCCGCCTCCTGGACGCCGCTTCGGGTGACGGCGCGACGGGCGGGACGAGAAGCGGCGGCAGTGTACCATCGCCCCGTGAAGCGCCTGCTCGCCCTGCTGCTCGGCGGTCTCGGGCTGAGGGCGCTCCTCGCCCGCCGCCGTCCGGCCCCGGCCACGGACGTCGCCTCGCCGGCGGCGGACCTGCGCGCGAAGCTCGCCGAGACGCGCTCGGCCGAGCCCGAGCCCGCAGAGCCGCCCGATGTCGACAGCCGGCGGGCCGAGGTGCACGAGCGCACCCGCCGGACGATCGACGAGCTACGCGACGACGGGTAGCACGAGCTCGAGCAGGCGCGCTCGCTCGGGGTCGGTCAGCCCGCGGAGCGGTCCGCGGACGTCCTCGCGGATGGGCACGCCGCGCGCCCGGACGACCGCCTTCAGCGCGGCGTGGCGCGGAAAGCCCTCCAGCGTCGCGCGCAGCTCCCCCGCGGCGGCCGAGTCGGCGGTGCGTACCGCCTCCGCGATCGCCTCGGGGAACGCCGAGGCCAGGGCGGACACGCAGCCCGCGGCGCCGGCGGCGAGCCCGTCGCCGATCAGTGCCTCCGCGCCGATGTAGACGTCCAGCCCTTCGAGCAGGTACGGCTCGACCTTCGCGAACGGCGCGTCGCTGACCTTCATCCCGGCCAGGTTGGAGGCGCTCTCGCGCAGCCGCTCGACAACGGCGACGGGGACGGCGTAGCCCGAGGTCTGCTCGAACTCGTAGACGAAGAACGGCAGCGGGGCGCATGCCTTCGCGGCCGCGACGAAGTGCGCGAGGAGCGCGTCGTCGTCGACGCGGTAGTAGGGCGGTGCGATCACGGCGACGCCTGCCGCGCCGGTCTCCGCCGCGTGCGCGGCGAGCTCGACCGTGTCGGCGGTCGTCTGGGCGCCGCAGTGCGCCAGCACCGGCAAGGGCCCGCCGACGGCCGCGGCGAGCGCGGCCTTCCGCTCGGCCGTCGAGAGCGAGATCCCCTCGCCCGTCGTGCCGAGCAGCAGGACACCGTCGATGCCGCCCGCGGCGAGGAAGGCGAAGTACGGCTCGAGCACGTCCAGGTCAAGGGCTGCTCCGCCCGCCCGGAACGGCGTCAGCGCGGCTGCGATCGTCCTCGGCATCGCCACGATGCTAGTCAGTTCGACCTAGGATGCGGATCGTGGCCGTGCGGGTCGCGAACCAGCCGCCTCCGCTGCGCGCGATCGACGAGCGCTCGCTGGTCGAGGCGGTCCGGCGGGAGGGAGCGCCGGGCGCCGAGAGCGGGCTCGTCCCGCTCTGCGACGAGCTCGCGGGTGAGCCTCGCGAGTGGGGGCGGCTTGCGAACGAGCACCCGCCGGTGCTGCGCACGCACGACCGCTACGGCAACCGGGTCGACGAGGTCGAGTTCCACCCCGCGTGGGATGCGCTGCTCGCGCTCGGCCTGCGCGAAGGGCTGCATCGCCCGGGGTCGTACGTCGAGCGCGCGGCGAAGTTCGTCGCGCTTGCGCAGGTCGAGCAGGGGGTCGGCTGCCCGCTGTCGATGACGCACGCTGCCGTTCCCGCGCTGCGCAGCGAGCCGGCACTCGCCGCCGAGTGGGAGCCGAGGCTCGCCGGCGGGGCGCTCTGCGGGATGGCGATGACGGAGCGGCAGGGCGGCTCCGACGTGCGCGCGAACGAGACCGAAGCGCTGCCGGACGGGGACGGCGCGACCCTGCACGGGCACAAGTGGTTCTGCTCGGCACCCCAGAGCGACGCGTTCCTGATGCTCGCGCAGGCTCCGGGCGGGCTCTCCTGCTACCTCGTTCCGCGCGGCGAGGGGTTCGTGATCGACCGGCTCAAGGACAAGCTCGGGAATCGCTCGAACGCCTCCGCCGAGATCCGCCTCGAAGGAGCGAGGGGCTTCCCCGTCGGGGAGGAGGGGCGAGGCGTCGCGACGATCATCGAGATGGTCGTGCACACGCGGCTCGACTGCGTCCTCGGCTCGGTCGCGCTCATGCGCGAGGCGGTCGCCCAGGCGGTGCACCACTGCGCGCATCGGTCGGCGTTCGGACGCGCGCTCGTCGACCAGCCCTTGATGGAGAACGTCCTCGCCGACCTCGTCCTCGAGGCGGAGGCTGCGACGGTCGGAGCCTTCCGTCTCGCGCGCGCCTTCGACGAGGGCGACGACGCCTTCCGCCGTGTCGCGACGACGGTGCTCAAGTACTGGGTGTGCAAGCGCACGCCGGCGGTCGTGGGGGAGGCGCTCGAGTGCCTCGGCGGCAACGGCTTCGTCGAGGAGAGCGGCCTGCCCCGGCTCTACCGCGAGAGCCCGCTGAACGCGATCTGGGAAGGGAGCTCGAACGTGCAGTGCCTCGACGTGCTTCGCGTGCTCCGCCGGGAGCCGGACGCGGCGGAAGCGTTCGTCGGGGAGCTCGAGGAACGCGACCGGCCGGGAGTCGAGCAGGCGCTCGCCGGGGCCGACGAGGGGAACGCCCGCCGCGTCGTCGAGACGCTCGCGGTCGCGCTCCAGTCGACGCTGCTCGATCGCGCCGGCGACGAGGCCGTTGCGCAGGCGTTTCGCGCGCGCGAGCCCTTCGGCGCCTTCGGGACGCTGCCGGACGGGCTGCCGCTCGCCGCGATCGTCGAAGCGCACACGCCCGTGGTGGACGGCCCGCTCAACTCCTGACGGCAATCAACCGACATAGAAGTCATGCATCTGGCATTTGCCCCGGTCTTTCTGTACTTCGCCCTCGGGCTTGTCGGAGTCGTCGTCGTCGGTCGCCTCCTCCTCGCGTGGGCGGTGGGCTCGTAGCGGAGCGGCCCCGGAGTCGAACCGAGCCAGCGTGGGGCTGCCACGCCTGACGGGTTTTGAAGACCCGCTGGGGCACCGGCCCCCGCCGCTCCATGAACCGAGTTTGTGTTGACTCAACACAAACTCGATCGGCTCCAAGGCTAACGACGCCCGCGCCGCAGGACGCGGATGTCGCCGCGGCGGAGCGTCAGGCCGTCCGCGTCGTAGCGCTCGAGCAGGAGCTGCGCGGTCCGGCGGCCGACGCCGAGGGCATCACGGAAGGCGGCGAGCGTGATCGGGTCGAGCGTCCCGAGCACGTCGCGGCCTCGCGCATACAGGGCGATCGACACGGCGAACCCGTCGCCGACGCGGCGCAGGCGATCCTCGCGCTCGAGGAAGGCGCCGAGCTCCCGGTCTCCGAGCTTCACGATCTCCTCGTCGGCGAGCCTCGCCTCGAGCTCCGCTGCGGCTGCTGCCCGCTCGCCGAGGCTCGCGGTCGCGCCCGGGAGGTACGCCTTCGCATCGCGGCGCTCGACTCCGAGCAGGTCGACGATCGCCGCGGCCCACGGCTCCGGCGGGAGGAGCTCCGCCAGCGGCAGCCCGGGGTCGAGCGGGCTCTGCTCGGCGCGGCCCGCGAGCCGCTGCAGCACGGAGGAGCGGAGCTCGTCGAGCCATCGCTCCGAGAAGACGTGCTCGCCCGCCGAGGGCAGGACCGCGAGCGCCTGAGCGAGCTCGGTCGGCGAGAGCAGGCCGCGGGCGCCGAGCTCGCGTGCCGTGACGGGCGCGTGCACGAGGGCGCGGACGATCGTCTCGGCATCGCCGCCCTCCAGCACCTCGAGCCGTGCCGCGTCGAGCCCGCGCGGCGGCGCCGGGTCGAGCACGACGCCGCCGCCGACGGTCGTCTCCGTCCGCAGGACGACGCGGTCGCCGCGCGCCGCGACGACCGGTTCCTCGAGCCGGAGCTGGGCGAACCGTCCGTTGCGCGCAACGCGCGCCGGCGTCGCCGTCGTGCCGAGGTGGACGGTCACCGCCGCGGGCACCGGGACGAGCTCCTCGAGGCGCACGTCGAGCCGGTAGGAGACCGGGTACGACCCGGGCGCCACGAGCACGTCCCCGCGTCGGAGGTCGGCCCGCTCCACCGCCGGCAGGTTGACCGCCACGCGCTGGCCGGCGTCGGCGGCGTCGACGGGGCTGTCGTGGACCTGCACGCTCCGCACTCGCACGGTCGTGCCCCCCGGTTCCACCCGCAGCTCGTCGCCGGCGGAGACCCGACCCGACCAGAGCGTGCCCGTGACGACGGTGCCGACGCCGTGCAGCGTGAACACGCGGTCGACGTACAGCCGCGTTGCCGCCGCCGAGTCTCGTACCTCGACGGTCACGCGCATGAGCGCGGCGCGCAGCTCCTCGAGCCCCGCGCCGGTCTTCGCCGACACGGCGACGACCTCGGCATCCGGGACGAGCTCGCGTGCCTCCTCCACCGCGAGCTCGAGCGTCTCGGCGTCGACGGCGTCGGCCTTCGTCACCGCGACGACGCCGCGATCGACGCCGAGCAGCCGCAGGACGGCGAGATGCTCGTGCGTCTGCGGCCGCGCCCCCTCCGCCGCGTCGATCACGAGCAGGAAGAGGTCGATACCGCTGGCGCCCGCGATCATCGTGCGGACGAACCGCTCGTGGCCCGGCACGTCGACCAGCGAGAGCCGGCGGCCGTCCGGGAGCTCGAGCGGCGCGTAGCCGAGGTCGATCGAGATGCCGCGCGCCTGCTCCTCGGGCAGGCGGTCCGTGTCCTTGCCGGTCAGCGCCCGCACGAGCCACGTCTTTCCGTGGTCGATGTGCCCGGCTGTCCCGACCGTCAGCGGCATCGCGCGCCGGTCAACGCGCGCGGGCGGCCGCGACGGCGGCCGCGGCCTCGCTCGCCTCCTCGTCGCTGAGGGTCCGGCAGTCGAGGAGCAGGCGGCCGTCGCGGACGATCCCGACGAGCGGCGGCGAACCGGCACGCAGCGGCGCTGCGAGCGCCTCCTCGAGAGCGCAGGCGGAGGACGGCAGCTCCGCGAGCGGCAGGGCGCCGCCGCCGACCCGGCCGACGGTCTCTTCCACCTCGCCTCCGGTGGCGGCCGCGAGCCGCTCCGCGCGCCGGCGCACGGTTGCCGCGTCCTCGCGGAGCATCCGCAGCACGGGTACCTCCCGGAGCGCACGCTCCGGCTCGAGGTAGAGCCGCAGCGTCCCTTCGAGGGCGGCGAGCCCGAGCTTGTCGATCCGGAGTGCGCGGTGGAGGGGGTGCCGCGCGAGCTGCTCGACGAGGTCCGCGCGGCCGACGACGATGCCCGCCTGCGGGCCGCCGAGCAGCTTGTCGCCGCTGAAGCAGACGAGGTCGGCCCCCGCCTCGAGCGAGGAGCGCGCGGTGGGCTCGTCGCCGAGATCGACGAGCGCGCCGGAGCCGAGGTCGTCGAGGAGCGGCAGGCCGTGACTCCTCGCGACGCCGGCGACGTCGGCGAGCAAGGGGCGCTCGGCGAAGCCGACGAGCCGGAAGTTCGACTGGTGCACGCGCAGGAGAAGCGCCGTCCGCTCCCCGATCGCCCGGGCGTAGTCGGCGGCACGCGTCCGGTTCGTCGTCCCGACCTCGACGAGGCGGGCGCCCGACCGCGCGAGCACGTCCGGGATGCGGAAGCCGTCGCCGATCTCGATCAACTCTCCGCGCGAGACGACCACGTCCCGGCCCTCGGCGAGCGCCGCCAGCGCGAGCAGCATCGCGCCCGCGTTGTTGTTCACGACGAGCGCCGCCTCGGCGCCCGTCAGACGCTCGAGGATGGGGGCCGCGTGTGCCTGCCTCGAGCCTCGCGCGCCGGCGTCGAGGTCGTACTCGAGGTTCGAATAGCCGCGCGCGACCTCCGCCGTGCGCTCGAGAGCGGCCGCGGGAAGCGGCGCCCGCCCGAGGTTCGTGTGCACGATCACGCCGGTGGCGTTCAGGACCCGGCCGAGCGCCGGGCGGCGGGCGGCGGCCAGCGCCTCGCGCAGCCGCGCCGGCAGGTCGCCCGGGTCGCGGCCGGCGCGGATCTCCTCGCGGGCACGGTCGATCACGGTCCGTGCGGCGTCCACGCCGAGCGGATCGTCGACGCCACGCGCGAGCTCGTCCACCGACGGCAGGTCACGCAGCTCCACGCCCGCAGCCTACTCGGGCATGGAACCGCGGCCTCAGGCCAGCGGCAGGTCGAGCCGGGCGGCGAGGCGAAGCGCCTCGACCGGATCCGAGAAGCCGCGGGAGATCGCCTTGCGGAGGCGCCGCAGCAGGACCTCTGCCGCCTCCTCCTCGTTCAGCTGCTCGAACGCCTCCCGTGACCAGCCCGGCTCCGGGAGCCAGGTGAGGATCTCGTCCATGGTTGTGAGCACCGCAGTCACAGAGGACGTATCGGCTCGTACGGCCCCGGGCTTGAGCGATTCTGCGAGAGCTTCCTGAGTGATTCTGTGTGAGCCTTACTACGCGTCCTGCGTCTCCGCCGCGGGCGGCGGGTCGGCGGAGCGGCGGGTGTAGCACTCGAGCACGTGGCGGAGCGCGCCTCGCGGATCGTCGGTCAGGTGGAGGAGCTCGATGTCGCCCGCGGAGATCATCCCCGCTGCGAGGAGCTCGCCGCGGATCCAGTCGACCATCTCACCCCAGTAGTCCGACCCGAAGAGGACGACCGGGAAGTGGAGGATCTTGCCGGTCTGGATCAGCGTCAGCGACTCGTACAGCTCGTCGAGCGTGCCGAAGCCGCCCGGGAAGATCACGAATCCCTCCGCCGGACGCACGAAGCAGACCTTGCGTGCGTAGAAGTGGTCGAACGTGTGAGCGATGTCGACGTAGGGGTTCGGATGCTGCTCGTGCGGGAGCCGGATGTTGAAGCCGACCGACAACCCGCCGCCCTCACGCGCGCCCCGGTTCGCGCCCTCCATCACGCCGCCTCCGCCGCCGGTGACGATCGCCCACCCCGCCTCGGCGAACAGCCGCCCCGTCGATCGCGCCGCCTCGTAGGGCTCGCTGCCGTCGTGGACGCGCGCCGAGCCGAACATCGCGACGGCGGGCCGGTCGATCTCCGCGACCTTCTCGAAGCCGGCGCGGAACTCGGCGGCGATCTTCTCGACCGACGCGTCGATGTCGAACGCCTGCGGGCGGTCGAGGATGAACCGGTCGTCGGTCACAGCCGGTGCTGGGGCACGTGCGACGCCCACATCCCGACGGCGAGCGCCACCGCCGTCGCGAAGAAGAGGGTGTAGATGAACGTCGCCTTGTCGGGTGCGCCGCCGAGGCGGAGGTAGCGGGCGGACCGCCACACGGCGCCCCCGTCGAAGATGCCGAAGGGCAGCATGTTGAAGAGGTTCAGGAAGAAGCCGAAGTACGCGAGGGCGTACATCAGGTTCGAGCCCTGCGCGCTCGCGATCACGTAGCAGACGAGGCTCGAGAGCCCGCCGAAGATCGGCCCGGCGATCGCGACCCGTGCGGTCTGCCACGGGTTACCGCGTGTGTAGCGGACGTAGGCGCCGAGGAAGGGCAGGAAGACGGGCAGCTTCGGATTGAGCCCCTCGCGCTTCGCCTCGATGTAGTGGCCCGTCTCGTGCAAGGCGATCAGGATCACGAGCCCGACGGCGAACGCCCAGCCCCAGATGAGGGCGTAGGCGGCGACGGCGATGAAGATCGTCGAGAACTTGACGAGCAGGAACGACCACTTCGCGATCGCGAGGCCGACTGCGACGAGCGGGCCGAGGGCACGCTTCGCCCGGCCGCGCCAGTCCGGCCCTCCGGGGTGGATCGGCTCGTAGCCGCGGTAGTCGTAGTCGTCCGTCACGAGCCTCTGCCGATCCATTCCTCGCCGCCCTCGTAGACCTCCTTCTTCCAGAGGGGGACGCGTTCCTTCAGCTCGTCGATCGCGTCCTTGCACGCGGCGAGCGCATCCGCGCGGTGCGGCGCGGACACGGCGATCACGACCGAGGTCTCCCCGATCGAGACCCGGCCGACACGATGGTGGACGGCGACGCCGGTCAGCGCGTACCGGGCCTGCAGCCTCTCCGCGATCTCCGCCATCACCCGCTCGGCCATTCCCTCGTACGCCTCGTAGTCGAGGTGCGTGACCGCGCGCCCGCGCGAGTGCGCGCGGGTCGTGCCGGTGAAGGTCGCGATCGCGCCGGCGTCGTCGCTGCGCACCTCGTCGACGACGCGGTCGAGGGAGAGCGGCTCCTCCGAGAGCAGGAACGCGCCGCCGGAGACGGGCGGGATCAGCGCCACCTCGTCGCCGTCCTCGAGCCGCCGGTCGCGGTCGGCGTACTGCTGGTTGACCGCATAGAGGAGGCCGTCCGGTTCGGCGCCCAGGCCGAGCGCGGGCCAGACCTCGGCGACGGTCGCTGCCTCGACGTCGCGGCGGTCGAACCCCGCGCGCTCGCGCAAGCCGGCGAAGAGGCGCACGCGCACGGTCATCGCCGCCAGCATACTTTCGGCGTGGCTGCCACCGACCGGCGCGAGACGGAGTCGGGAATCGAGGTCAAGCCGGTCTACACGCGGGCCGACGTCCAGACCGACCTCGAGCTGCCCGGCGAGTACCCGTACACCCGCGGGCCGTACGCGGACATGTACCGCGGCCGGCCGTGGACGATCCGGCAGTACGCCGGCTTCGCATCCGCCGAGGAGTCGAACGCGCGCTACCGCTACCTCCTGGCCGGCGGCCAGACGGGGCTCTCGATCGCGTTCGACCTGCCGACGCAGCTCGGCTACGACTCCGACGATCCTCGTGCGCTCGGCGAAGTCGGGCGCACGGGCGTCGCGATCGACTCGCTCGCCGACATGCAGATCCTGCTCGAGGGGATCCCGCTCGGCGAGGTCTCGACGTCGATGACGATCAACGCCCCTGCGTCGCTGCTGCTGCTGCTCTACGAGCTCGTCGCAGAGCAGCAGGGCGTGCCGGGCGATGCGCTCCGCGGGACGGTGCAGAACGACATCCTCAAGGAGTACATCGCGCGCGGGAACTACATCTTCCCGCCGCGGCCGTCGATGCGGTTGACGACCGACCTGTTCGCCTACTGCGCCGAGCGGGTCCCTCACTGGAACACGATCTCGATCTCCGGCTACCACATCCGCGAGGCCGGATCGACGGCGGTGCAGGAGCTCGCGTTCACGATCGCGAACGGGCTCGCCTACTGCAGCGCCGCCGTCGATGCGGGTCTCTCGCCCGACGAGTTCGGCGCGCGGCTGTCGTTCTTCTTCAACGCGCACAACGACTTCTTCCAGGAGGTGGCGAAGTTCCGCGCCGCCCGCCGGCTGTGGGCTCGTCTCCTCAGTGACCGCTTCGACGTGACGAATCCGAAGGCGCTGGCGCTCCGCTTCCACGCACAGACCGGCGGGTCGACCCTCACGGCGCAGCAGCCCGAGCTGAACGTCGTGCGTGTGGCGGTGCAGGCGCTGTCGGCCGCCTGCGGCGGCGCCCAGTCGCTGCACACGAACTCGTTCGACGAGGCGCTCGCGCTCCCGACCGAGCACGCCGCGACGATCGCTCTGCGGACACAGCAGGTCCTGCAGGAAGAGGCGGGCACGACGGCCACCGCCGACCCGCTCGGCGGCTCGTTCTACATCGAGGCGCTGACCGACGAGCTCGAGCGGCGCGCGCTGGAGCTGATCGGGCAGGTCGACGCCGTCGGCGGGGCCGTCGCCGCCGTCGAGGCCGGGTGGATGCAGGGCGAGATCGAGGAGTCGGCATTCCGCTGGCAGCGCGAGGTCGAGAGCGGCGAGCGCGCGATCGTCGGCGTCAACCGCTTCACGGCCGAGAGCGACGAGCGGATCGAGCTGCACACCATCGACCCGGCCGCCGAGCGGCGCCAGCTCGACCGCACCGCGACGGTCCGCGCGGAACGAAACGCCGAAGAGGCATCGGCCGCGCTCGCGCGCGTGCGCGAGGCAGCGCGCGGCACGGAGAACATGCTCTTCCCCATGCGCGACGCGCTGCGCGCCCACTGCACCGTCGGTGAGATCTGCGGCGTGCTCCGTGAGGAGTGGGGCGAGCAGGACCGGCTCGCGCACTGAGCAGGCGGCCCGGCCGCCGCGCTTCCGGCGAGAATCGGCTCCGGTGAGGATCCTGATCGTCTCGCAGATGTACCCGGGGCCGGCGGACCCCGACCTCGGGACGTTCGTTGCCCAGCAGGAGCGTGCCCTGCGCGAGCGCGGAAACGAGGTCGACCTCGCCGTCCTCGATCACCGCGCCGGTGGCAAGCGCCGCTACCTCGATCTCCGCCGCCGCGCCCGCCGCGCTCCCAGGCCGGACGTCGTGTGGGCGCACTTCCTCGTTCCGTCCGGGCTGATCGCGTCGAGGCTCGACGCGCCGCTCGTCGTGACCGCCCACGGCCGGGACGTGCGAAACGTCGGGAGCATCCCGGGCATCGCGCACCTGACCCGCGCGGTCGTGCGGCGCGCCTCGACGGTGATCGCCGTCTCCGAGTACCTGCGCCGGGAGCTCGAGGAACGCCTGCCGGACGCTCGCGGCAAGACCGAGGTCGTCGACTCGGGCGTCGACCTCGACCGTTTTCGCGCCGTCGAGCCGGCGGCCCGGCTCGAGGCGCCGGCGTTCCTGCACGTCGGCTCGCTGACCGAGCGCAAGAACGTCGTCCGGCTCGCAGACGCGTTCGCGATGCTCGGCCGCGGATCGCTGACCTTCGTCGGCGACGGCCCGCTGCGCACGCGGCTCGAGGGACGCGAGCGGGTGCACGTCGTCGGCCGCGTCCCCCACGACGACGTGCCGCGTCATCTCGCGGGCGCCGGAGTCGTCTGCGGGCCGGCGCTGATCGAGCCGTTCGGCCAGGCGCTGCTCGAGGCGATGGCGTGTGGCCGCAGCGTCGTCGCGACCCGCGTCGGCGGGCCGCCGGAGTTCGTCACACCCGACGCCGGCGTGCTCGTCGACCCGCTCGACACCGGCGAGATCGCGCGAGGGCTCGAAGCAGCAGCCGCCCTGCCCTCGCCGAACGAGGCGGCGCGCGCCGTCGCCGCCCTCCACGACGTCAGGCTGCAGGCGGAGCGGGTGGAGGCGATTCTCCGGCGAGCCGTTCGAGATCCGCGAGCCTGACCTCGACGAGCGGGCCGACGCTCTCCTCGAGGCCGTGCTCGCGGGCGATCGCGAGCGCCTGCTCGTAGCTCTCGCGGATCTTCTCGATCCGCACGCCCTGCTTCAGCCGGTTGTCGCCGGTCAGGAGCAGCTGGTGGATCTTCTCGCGCGCCTCCGCCTCGTTCACGACACCTCTAAGCTACTTCCTCGTGGCGGCCGACCGGGTCACCGTCGTCATCGTCGACGACCAGCGGTTGTTCGCCGAGGCTCTCGAGGCGATTCTCTCGAACGACGGCCGCTTCACGGTCGTCGGCCGGGCCGCCGACGGGCGCACCGCGGTCGAGCTCGTCCGGGAGCATGCGCCCGACGTCGTCCTGATGGACATCGCCATGCCGGTGATGGATGGGTTCGATGCGACCCGGGAGATCACGCGGCAGTCGCCCGAGACCCGCGTGATCATGCTGACCGGCTCCGGCGCCGCCCAGGACATCTCCCGTGCCCGCTCGGCCGGGGCGACGGGATACGTGACGAAGGACCAGATTGCGGGCGATCTCCTGCGGGCGATCCTCGAAGCGATAGGTCGTTAGCTACCCTTCCCCCGCGATGCTGCCGTTCTTCGCCGTCATCCACGTGCTGCTCTGTGCCGCGCTGATCGGCCTCGTCCTCATGCATTCCGGGCGTGACACCGGTCTCGGGGGGATGGGCTTCACGCCTGCCTCGCAGGGTGGGACGCACATCGTCGAGCGCAACCTGACGCGCGTCACCGTCGTCGTCGCGATGCTGTTTCTCGGCAACACGATCCTGCTCTTCCGGCTGCTCCAGTAGAGCATCGAGGCGTAGGATGCCGCCCGTGCAGCTCGCGGGCCTGCATCACGTCACCTGCATCTGCTCGAACGCCCAGCGCACGCTCGACTTCTACCGGGGTCTCGGCTTCTCGCTCGTCAAGAAGACCGTCAACTTCGACGACCCCCACAGCTACCACCTCTACTTCGGTGACGAGGTCGGCGCCCCGGGGACGCTGATCACGTTCTTCGAGTGGCCGCGCGCCGAGGCGGGTCGGCTCGGCCGGGGCACGCTGGCCTCCGTCGGTCTCACGACCCCGCTGGTCGCCGCCGAACGTGAAGAGGTCGATCCCGACGGTCTCGTCCTGCGTCTCCTTCCCGGCGAGGCGACGGCGCTCCAGGGCGTCGAGGTGATCGGGAACGCCGACCTCTATGCGGGGCTCTTCGCCGAGGATGCGCCGCTGCGGTTCGCCGAGCCGGTCGAGGAGCCTGCCTTGATCGGGCCGGGAACGACGCACCACATCGCCTGGCGGGCACGCGACGACGCGGAGCAGAACGCGTGGCTCGAGCGGCTGACCGAGCTCGGGCTCCGACCGACTCCCGTCCAGGACCGCATCTACTTCCGGTCGGTCTACTTCCGGATGCCGGACGGCGTCCTGGTCGAGATCGCAACCGACGGTCCCGGCTTCCTCGTCGACGAGCCGCGCGACTCGCTCGGCGAGACGCTCTCGCTGCCGCCCTGGCTCGAGCCGGAGCGCGGGACGCTCGAACGGGAGCTCGCCCCGATCGCCTGACGCCCGGGGAGCCTCTCAGCCGCCGAGGCCGCCGAAGACCGCGAAGGGGTTCGCGGGCAAGAGCTCCCAGACCACCCCGAGCCCGGGCTCGACCTGCACGCGCGCGCCGCACGGCGCCCGCTGCTGCAGCCGTTCGGCGAGCTCCTCTGCCTGCTCCCGGGTCGCCGTGCCGACGAGCAGATACCGCCAGCGGCGGACGATCACGAGCCCGTCGGCCTCGAGCTCCTCCGCGAGGCGGACCGCGTCGGCGTGCCGGTCGAGCTCCACCCGGACCTCCCACTCGGCGACGCCGGACGCCGCTTCCGCGTCCTCGCGCTGCTGCTCTTCGCGGGCGCGATCCTCCGCGTCGGCCGGGAGCGGCACGGCCGCGTCCTCCCAGCGCTCCTCGATCGGGTGCCAGTGATCGAGCGTCGGCTCGCCGCCGAGCCCGCGCTCGGCGAGCGTCTGGCGGACGACGTCGCGGGCCGCCTCGGCGGCGCGCCGCGTGCTCGCGTAGAGGAAGATCGTCGGCCCGTCGCTCGACACGGCGATGCGGCTCGCGAGCTCCTCCCGGAGCTCTCCCTTCACTTCCCGCTCGTGCAGGGCGCGGAGGAGCGCCCCGGCGGGGCCGTGCTCCTCGAGCGTCACGCTGACTCTCCAGTCCTCGGGCATTCCGAACGCGCAGTCTGCCCGAACCGTGACGGCCGTGTTCGGCGCGGCTACAATGCGCGCGCCTCTCGCGCTGGTGGCGGAATTGGTAGACGCGCTAGGTTGAGGGCCTAGTGGCCATTGCGGTCGTGGAGGTTCAAGTCCTCTCCAGCGCACCTCGAAGAAGCCGCCCGCGGGCGGCTTCTTCGTGCCGTGGTTGACGCCGTCCGGAGGAGTCTCTACTCTGGTGTCGAACACACGTTCGTCTACGTCAACGACCTCCGGAGACGCCCGTGCTCACCGCCCGCCAGCAGGAGATCTGGAACTACCTCGTCGAGTACGTCGATGCCCACGGCTATCCGCCGACCGTGCGCGAGATCGGGGAGCGCGTCGGCCTCGCCTCGCCGTCGACCGTGCACGCGCACCTCGCGAATCTCGAACGCGCAGGCCTGCTGCGCCGGGATCCGTCGAAGCCGCGTGCGCTCGAGCTGATCGGACGGGAGCGCCGGGATGCCGGAGCCGCACCCGTCGAGTCGGACGACGTCGCGCGTCTCCCCCTCATCGGCGAGATCGCGGCCGGCGGCCCGCTCCTGGCGGAGCAGAACATCGAGGAGTACGTGCCTCTGCCGGCATCCGCGCGCGGCGACTTCCTCCTCCGCGTGAAGGGTGAGTCGATGATCGACGCGGGGATCCTCGACGGCGACCTCGTGATCGTGCAGCGCACGCAGGACGCGCGCAACGGCGAGATCGTCGTGGCGCTGGCCGGCGACGACGAGTCGGCCGACGAGGCGACCGTCAAGACGTTCTACCGCGAGGACGGGCGCGTGCGGCTGCAGCCGGAGAACGCGTCCATGGCCCCGATCTACGCCCCTCACGTGCAGATCCTCGGGCGCGTCGTCGGAGTATTCCGGGAGCTCTAGATGACGCGGGCGGTCGTCTCCTCGCTGCACCGGACGCTCGACCAGGAGCTCGTCGCACTCCTGCGCGGCGCCTCGCTCGAGTGTCTCTGCTGCGGCGAGTTCGTGATGCACGCCCGCGGAGGCGCGGTCTTCTGCCCCGAGTGCGGCTCCCAGCTCGCCGACGAGGCGGCGCTCGGCGACGCGCTCTCGGCGGGCGTCGAAGCCGGCTAGCAGGCAGACCACCGGGCATACACTCGTCTCGTGAGCGGCGAGGCGGCCAACGTCACGGACGGCGACGGCTGGCGGCGCCCCTCGTCGCGCCTCCTGCGCCTGAGACGTCTCGAGGTGGCGGGCGTGACGCTCGCGGTCGCGGCCGGCCTGGGGATCGGCGTCTCCCTCGTCGACGGGTGGGCGGGCATCGCCGCCGCCGCCGGCGCGGTGGTGCTCGGCCTCCTCGCCGAGCGGTTCGTGCGCCGCCGGTTCGAGGCGTGGGGATACGCCGAGCGCGAGGACGATCTGCTCGTTCGCCGGGGCGTGATGTTCTCGCGGCTCTCGGTCGTGCCCTACGGCCGGATGCAGTTCGTCGACGTGACGGCAGGCCCGCTCGAGCGGTCGTTCGGGCTTGCGACGGTGCGCATGCACACGGCGGCAGCCGCGAGCGACGCGCGGATACCGGGCCTCGACCGGGCCGAGGCGGCGCGGTTGCGTGACCGGCTCGCAGAGGTCGGCGAGGCACAGGCTGCCGGGATATGAGCGACTCGACCGGATGGCAGCGTCTGCATCCGCTCTCGCCGATCGTCCGCGGAGGGCGGGCGACGATCGCGATCGCGATCGTCCTGCTGCCGTCGCTCGTCGCGGGCCGCAACCCGAGAGGCGAGCTCGTGCAACTGGGCATCGTCGCGGTCATCGTCGCGTTCGGCTTTCTCTCGTGGTTCGTCACGCGGTGGCGGATCGACGGCGACGATCTCCGCATCGAGACCGGTGTGCTCCGGCGTCAGTCGTTGCGCTTCCCGCTCGCCCAGGTGCAGGCGATCGACATCGTGCGCCCCGGTCTCGCCCGCCTCATGACCGTGGCCGAGTTGCGGCTGCGGATGGGAGGCTCGAGCGGCGGGACGGCCCGCCTCGCCTACGTTGCCGAGCGGGAGGTCGAGCCGTTGCGCGATCGGCTCCTCACGCTCGCGCGGGGCGGGAACCTGGAGGAGCCGGCGACGTCGGCGCCGCCCGAGCCGGTGCTGGCGGCAGTGCCGACCGGGCGGCTCGTCGCGTCGATCCTGATCAGCGACGTCGGGGTGGTCGCCGAGGCGGTGTTCGTCGCCCTCGTCGTCACGGCGGTGCTCTCGCCTACGGCCGCCGCGGGCCTCCTGAGCGGCGGCGCCGTCTGGATCATCAGCGTGATCACGCTCGTCTGGCGGCGCTTCAACCAGGAGTACCGTCTGACCGTCTCGGAGGCCCCGGAGGGACTGCACCTCGCCGGCGGTCTCGTCGCGCTGACCGCGGAGACGATTCGCCCCGGCCGCGTGCAGGCCGTCCGGATGGTCGAGCCGTTCCTGTGGCGGCGGCTCGGCTGGTGCAGGCTCGAGGTGGATCTCGCCGGGAAACAGCGTTCGAAGGGTGAGAGCCAGGAAGCCCGGCGGCAGCTCCGCACGGTCCTGCCGGTCGGAAGCAGGGCCGCCGCCGAAGCGCTCGTGGATCGCATCCTGCCCGACCGGCCGCGTGCGCTCGAGCCTCCGCCGCGGCGTGTGCGCTGGAAGAGCCCGCTCCGCTTCCGGATGCTCGGGTGGGGTCGGACCGAGACGTGTGTGCTCACGCGGAGCGGCAGGGTGCGCCGGGTCACCTGCTGGGTGCCGCTCGAGAAGGCGCAGAGCCTGCGCCGCGTTCAGGGCCCCGTGCAACGCCGGCTCGGGCTCGCAACGGTCCATGTCGACACTGCCGGTCGCAGCGTGCACGCGGCGCTGCGCGACCGTGACGAGCAGGAGGCCGACTCCGCGCTCGCCGACCTCACGAGTCTCGCGCGCAGCGAGCGCAGGCGCCGGCGGGCGGTAGAATTGGGACTGCAGGCCGGGTGACCGCGGCCGGCTCTCGCGGCCGGTCGAGGAAAGTCCGGACACCGCAGGGCAGGACGCTGGCGTGAGCCAGGCGGCGAAAGCCGACGGAAAGTGGAACAGAAAGGAGACCGCCGCGGGCGCATCTCCGGAGGCGCCCGGGGTAAGGGTGAAACGGTGGGGTAAGAGCCCACCAGCGTCGCGGCGACGCGGCGGCTCGCCAAACCCCGTCCGGTGCAAGGCGAACAGGGCCCGTCGAGGTTGCCCGCCGAGGGCCCGGGTAGCTGCCGAGAGGGATGGTCACCCCAGACAGAATCCGGCTTACAGGCCTGCTACGGAAAAAGCCCTGGAAACGGGGCTTTTTCTATGGTGCGGCGAGCACGGCCCGCGCGATCTCGCCGGAATCATCGCCGGCGCGGGCGATCGCCCGTCCGTCGGCCGCCCAGATCGAGGACACGCCGGCTGTCCGGTCGTAGCCGCCGCCGGTCGGCCCGGCGAAGCTCGCGAATACCACGTACGCGTTGCACGCCCGCGCGATTCGGGCAGCGCGCCGCTCCTGCTCGGCGAGCTCCTCGGGAAGGTGGACGAGCCCGGCGGCGTAGAGGTCGATGTCGAGCGCCGCGACGTCCGCGATGTGCCGGTCGACGCCGGTGTCCTTGCAGACGCCGACACCCACCCGCCAGCCGTCGATCTCGAGCGCCGCCGCTCCGTCGCCGGGGGAGAAGCGCCCCGCCTCGTCGTCGCCGAGAAAGGTCTTCCGGTAGGCGACTTCGATCCCGGTCGCGCCCGCCCGGAGCATCGCGATATGCGTGCGTCCGCCCTCTTCCACCGGCGCCCCGACGAGGACGACTGCGCCGGTTGCCGCGCAGGAATCGACGATCGGGGTCAGCAGTTCACTGTCCGGTGAGACCGGATCCGCGTCGAGCTCGTACCCGGTCAGCGACAGCTCGGGGAAGACGACGACTCGCGCCCGCGCGTCCCGGATCGCGCGGGCGTGCTCGAGAGCGTTTGCGCGCACGTCCCGGGCGATGCAGCGGGGCTGGGCCGCCGCGACCGTCAGCTCTGCCCGACGCATCTCGCGCGCCACTGTAGTCGGCCGGGTCAGGGAGATGGGGCGTTCGCCCGATGTGCCCCCGCGCGAGGCCGAGCACAATCCTCCCGACGCGTCGCTTGTTGTCGCTCCGCGCGGCTGATCATGCACATTCGAAGGGAGGACATCATGGCGGCATCACCAACCCCTGACGCCGATCCGATCAAGGTGGGAGTCATCGCCGACCAGACGGGCCCGCTCTCGTTCGCAGGGCTCGCCAACGCCAACGTGGCGACGATGGTCGTCGGAAAGCTCAATGCCGAAGGGGGGCTGCTGGGCCGGCGCCTCGAGCTCCATCTCGAGGACAGCGCGACCGACGATGCCGTCGCGGCCGCGAAGGCGAGGAAGCTCGTCGAGGACGATCAGGTCGACGTCGTCTTCGGCGGGATCTACAGCTCGACCCGCCAGGCGATCAAGGGACCGGTCGTCGTCGAAGGGCGGACGCTCTACATCTACCCCGAGCAGTACGAGGGGCAGGAGTCCGATCCGCTCGTCTTCTGTACCGGCCCGGGCCCGGCGCAGCAGGTGGACCCGTTCATCCCGTGGCTCATGCGAACGACGGGAGCGAGGACGTTCTACCTGCCGTCTGCCGACTACATCTGGCCCCACGTGCTGAACGCGCGCGTCCGCGAGGTCGTCACCGCGAACGGCGGGTCGATCGTCGGCGAGGAGTACTACCCGCTCGACCACACCGACTACCGGGGGACGGTCGACCGGATCGTCTCGAGCGGTGCGGACGCGGTCTTCAACACGATCGTGCCGCCCGGACTCACGCCGTTCTTCGAGCAGTTGCACGAGTCCGGGTTCACGAGCCGCGGCGGACAGCTGGTCTGCACGTACTTCGACGAGAACTTCCTGAACATGGTTCCGGCCGCCCACGTGGAGGGGCTGTACAGCTGCCTCGACTACTACCAGGCGGTCGCCGACCCGTTCAGCCGGAAGCTGCTCGCGCAGTACAACACGCTGTATCCGGGTGTCGCGCAGTTCACAGGCGGCGCTGCGTGCTCGGGTCTGTACCGCGGCCTGCGGCTGTGGGCGGCGGCGGTGGAGGAAGCCGGGTCGCTCGCGCAGGACGAGGTGATCGCCGCCCTCGACCACGCGGAGATCGCCGAGGGCCCCGGTGGTCCCGCAGCGATGGTGCCCGGCCAGCACCACGTGCGCATGAACATGTACATCGCGCAGGCCCGAGACGGCCGGTTCGAGGTCGTCGAGAGCCTCGGCGCGATCGATCCGCAGGAGCGCTTCGTCGGCGCGCCTGCGATCGCCGGCTGAGCTCGCGCATCTTCGCCACGACGGGCCTGCTGGAGTCACAGAGCAGCAGGCCCGTCGTGGCTTGCGTTGTGCTTGCGCTTGCGTTTTCCTTGCGCTACCGTCGAGACATGGCACAGCGATCCGCGCTCCTCGCCGCCGACCCGGACCGGGCTCGGCGAGCCGCGCACGACCTCGACGGCGGGTTGCTGCTCCTCTCGCTGAGTCGGCAGCTCGAGCGTGCGCTCGAGGGCTCGGACGAAGCGACGCGCGAATACGTGCGCTGCTTCAAGGCGCTCACTCAGCGGGTGCTCGACGAGGCGCACCGCGTGCGTCCGGATGTCGTCGTGCGAACCGATGAGGGCGGGCTCGCGGTGATCGACGTGAACGGCTCCGCGAGGACGGCGCCGCTCGAGGCACTGGAGACGGCGTCGGCCGAGGCGCCGTTCGGCCCGTGGACCGGCCGGTTCCCGCTGGAGGATGCGGTCGCGCTCGACCTGACGAACCGGGTGCGGCAGCTGATCGGTCTGCGCGCGCTCGCGCCCGCCGGCGGAGGCACGGGCGTCGGCGCGGCGGTCGACGACCTCGCGGCCCGGCGCTTCCTGCGCCGCGTGCGGTTCCTGCTCAACCATCCCGACGACGAGCATCCGCTGCGCCGCCTCATCGAGGCCTTCGATCTCTCGAAGACGGAGCTCGGCCGGCTGTTCGGTGTTCGCCGGCAGGCCGTCGACCAGTGGCTCGAGCGCGGTGTGCCCGCGGAGAGGCAGGAGAAGATTCAGACCATGCTCGCGGTCGTGGACCTCCTCGAACGGAAGCTGAAACCGGGTCGTCTGCCGGGGGTCGCCCGCCGGCCGGCCGACGCCTACGGCGGCAAGACGATGCTCGAGCTCATCGCGGCCGGGCGCCACGACGAGCTCCTCGAACGCGTGCGCGAGAGCTTCGACTGGGCCTCCGCGGCGTGAGCGATGGCGTTCGGGCGCACGATCCGACGCGGCGGCGCCTACAACCGGCTGGCGGACCCGGGCTGGTTCGACCCGCTCGACACGAGCTACTCGAAGGAGCACGGCGGCCGCTGGAATCCACCGGGCACGTTCGGTTGCCTGTACCTGAACCGCGACCTGCGCGTTGCCCGGCTGCAGGTGCAGCACAAGCTGCGCGGCCAGCCGTACGGCGTCGAGGATCTCGACCCGGACGAGCAGCACGACCTCGTCCACGTCCTGGTTGACGAGCACGGCTGGCTCGACTGCGTCACCCTCGGCGGGCTCGAGGCCGTCCGGCTGCCTGCGACCTACCCGCGTCACGCGAACGGCCGACCCGTCCGGCACGAGACATGCCGGCCGATCGGACGTGCCGCGTTCGATGCACGCCGACCCGGCGTCGCCTGCCGCTCGGCGGCCGGCGACGCGCGCGCGGCCGACGAGGAGCTCGCGGTCTTCGACCGCGTCGTGGGCACGGCCGTGCGGATGACCGGCCGCGAGGCGTTCTCGGAGTGGTTCTGGAGCGCCTTCGTGCCCGAGTGAGGCCTTCGTCGACGGCTCGGGTAGGCTCGGCGCGGGCGCGGCCAACGAGCGAGGAGGGACCGGTGCAGCAGGAGACGGAGCCTCGGACAGGGATCCCGAGCAGCGAGCTGGAGGAGCGGCGGGAGCGGCTGCTCGAGCATGTCCGGAGCCACGGGCTGTCCGGCTACGTCCTCTTCGACCAGGACTACATCCAGTACTTCACGAGCTTCGGTTTCCTCTCGACGGAGCGCCCGGTCGCCTTCGCGCAGAGCGCCGGCGGGGACATGGTCGTCTTCGTCCCCGAGTTCGAGGTGGCCCGCGTCGCCGCGGAGACCTCGTTCGAGCGGATCGAGTCGTACCCCGAGTATCCGGGGACCGAGCACCCGATGGTCATCTTCGCCCGCGTGCTCGCAGACGTCGGCATCCGGGACGCGATCGGCGCCGACCAGGACGGCTACCCCGGGATCCTCGGGTATCAGGGGCCGCCGCTGAGCGAGGTCACCGGCAGCCGTGTCGTGCCGCTCGCCGATGTGATCGAGCGGATGATGGTTCGCAAGAGCGCGAACGAGATCGCGCTGATCCGCGAGAGCGCGCGCTGGTGCGAGCACGGGCACCGGCTGCTCCAGGAGTACTCGCGGCCGGGCGCGACGGAGGCCGAGGCGAGCTGGCGCGCCGGCCACGAGGCGACCCTCGCGATGCTGGAGGCGCTGGGCGACCGCTACGGCGGTCAGCAGGCGTCCGCCGACGGGGTGAAGGCCGGCTACCGCGGCCAGATCGGGCTCCGCAGCTCCTGGGCCCACGCCGTTGCGCACAACATCGCGTTCCGGGCCGGCGACGTGCTCGTCACCGAGACGGGCGCTCCTGTCTGGGGCTACAACGCCGAGCTCGAGCGCGCCCTCGTGATCGGTCCGGCCGGCGACGAGGTGCGGCGCCTCTTCGATCACACCGTCGCCGCGCAGCAGGTCGCCTTCGACGCGGTTCGTCCCGGAGCCACGTGCGCCGACGTCGACAGGGCCGTGCTCCGCTATTTCGAGGAGCACGATCTGCTGCGGTACTGGCGGCAGCACGTCGGCCACGCGATCGGCCTGCGCAACCACGAGGCGCCGTTCCTCGACGTCGGCGACGAGACGCCGATCGAGCCGGGCATGGTCTTCACGATCGAGCCCGGGCTCTATGACGGTGCGATCGGCGGCTTCCGCCACTCGGACACAGTCGCCGTGACCGAGGACGGGATCGACATCCTGACCGACTACCCGCGCGACCTCGAGAGCCTGACGATTCCGGTCTAGATGGTTGATCGGAAAATCGAGGCCGTCGCGGCTGGGGGCCTGCACACGGCGCATTGCGGCCGTCTCGCCCGGCGCCAAGGCCCACCGGCCTTGCCCCCGGTCGAGCCGTCCCCACTGCTTGGTGCATGCCCTCCCCGCACCGACCGCATTTCCCGATCAACCATCTAGCCGGCGGCCAGCTCGACCAGGCCGGCGGCGAGGGCGGCCGCCTCGGCGTCACCGAGTGGTGAGAGCGCGCGCCAGGTCGGAAACGCAAGGGCCACGCCGAGAGCGGCGTCGACGCGCGCACGGCGCTTGCCGCGGGTGCGGAACGACGCTGCGAGGAGCTGCCTGACGGCGTCGAGGTACCTGCCGAGCCCGCCGTCGACAACGGTGCGCAGCGCCGGCAGCCGCTCCATGTCCCGGAGGACGTTCGCGGTCATGGGCTCCGTCTCTCGGAACCAGGCATAGAGCTCACCGAGCGCGGTCCGGAGCCGCTCGCCCGGCTCGGCGATCGCCGCCCATCGTGCCGGGTCCGGCGCGGGATGAAGGCCGCGCCAGTGGTTGGAGCAGGCCGCGAAGAGCGAGCCCTCGTCCGGGAAATGGTTGTAGACGGTCACCCGCTGCACGCCGGCCCGGCGGGCGATCTCGCTGACCGTGGTCGCAGCCGGCCCCACCGTCCGGTGCAGCTCGACCGTCGTCTCCACGATGCGGCGTCGGGTCTCCGCGAGCTGCTCCGCCCGCTTCTTCAGCTCGTACTTCCGTCTCGCGGTCATTTTCGGTGAACACGATGTCAGATGGAGTTGACAACGAGGAGAAGTCTCCGTCATATTCCGCTGAGCGGACTGTAAATCCAAAGGAGCCTCTGATGACACAGGAGATGCGGGTCGTCCTGGCCGCAGACGAAGGGGAGCGAGCCCAGCTCCATGCGCTCGGCGTGAGGTTCCTGATCGACGGCGATCGGACCGGCGGCCGCTTCAGCCTCGTGGAGCATCCCCTCCCGCCGCGGGCTCTCGGCGCGCCTCCGCACACCCATCGCAACGAGGACGAGTACTCGTTCGTGCTCGAGGGACGGGTGTGCATGCGGATCGGTGACGACACGATCGAAGCGGGCCCCGGTGAGCTCGTCTTCAAGCCGCGGGGGATCCCACATGCGTTCTGGAACGCCGGCGACGAGCCTGCGCGCCTGCTCGAGCTGATCTCACCGGCCGGCTTCGAGAACTACTTCCGCGAGCTTGCGCCGCTCCTCGGCGAGCCCGAGCAGAACGCGACCGCGATCGCCGGCGTGATCGAGCGCTATGCCCTGGCGATCGATCACTCGACGATCCCGAGCTTTATCGACGAGCTCGGGCTCTGATCAGGCTGTCCCGAATCCCTCGAGCGTCGCCTCGACCAGGCCGGGCAGCGTGCGAAGGTTGTAGCCGCCCTCGAGGACGGCTGCCACGCGCGGCGCGAGCTGCGTCGCCCGCCGAGCCAGCTCGCGAAAGCCGTCGAGCGTCACCTGCATGTCTGCGAGCGGGTCGTCGGCGTGCGCGTCGAAGCCGCACGAGACGAGGAGGAGCTCGGGATCGAACTTCGTCACGGCTCCTTCGACCGTCTTCCAGGCGTCGAGATAGCCGGAGTCGCCGGTGCCGGCGGCGAGCGGGATGTTGACGACCGTCTCGCTCTGCTCGTACGGGCCTCCGGTTCCCGGATAGAACGGCCACTGGTGCAGCGAGACGAAGAGGATCGACGGGTCGTCGCCGACCAGGTCCTCGGTGCCGTTCCCGTGATGCACGTCCCAGTCGACGATTGCGATGCGGCCGATACCCAGCTCCTCCTGTGCCCAGCGGGCGGCGATCGCGACCGAGCCGAACATGCAGAAGCCCATCGCATGCTCCCGCTCCGCGTGGTGCCCGGGAGGCCGGGCGATTGCGAAGCCGCCCCGGCGCACCGCCTCGATCGCCGCGCCTGCTGCGAGCAGCGCAGCCTCGAAGGTCGTCTCGGTGCAGATCGTGTCCGAGTCGAGAAAGCCGCGGGCCGTGCGGATCCGCTCGAGGAGCGCGGGCGTGTGGCAGCGCAGCACGTCGTTCTCGGTCGCAGGCTCGCACCCCACGAACGGGAAGCGCTGGTGGAGCACAGCGATCCGCTGCTGCGACTCTGGATGCGAGCCGGTCGGGTGGAGGTAGGCGAATGAGCTGTGGCTTACGAGCTCGATGCGCGTACCGCCTCGAGGATCTCGTCGAGCGGCCTCGAGCCGCGGGCGCGGCCGATCAGGTAGGTGAGGAGAGGAGCGTTGCGACGATCGTCGCTCTCGTGCGCCGCGATCCGCGCGATCTTGAGCAGTGCGTCGGCCTCCTCGTCGGAGAGCTGCTCGTCGCTTCCGATCGCGGCTGCCACACGCTCGAGCCACTCGTTCATCGACGCGACTCTAGATGAGCCGGACGGGCGGGCCGCCGCGTATGTGCGCGCAGCAGCCCGCCCGATAGCCGGTCGTCCGTCTACGTCTGTCCCGCGGCGGCGGCCAGCCGGAGCATGACGTCGTTCCGGCTCGCGTTCCCCGCGAGGAAGTTCGCGAGCTGCAGCCCGAGCGTCTTCGTGACGCGCCGGCCCTGCATCGTCGCGAGCCCGTAGCGGAACGTGACCGCGGAGGTCAGCTGGTGGGCCAACTGCCCCACCTGCGCGACGCTGTAGTCCTGCTGGGTCACGTTGCGGTTCGGCGAGAGGAAGTCTCCGCCCCTCTTCGCCCAGATCGCAGCTGCGTCGCTCGTCGCCAGGTAGTCGATCAGCGAGCGCGCCGCAGCCGAGTCGTTGACCATCACGATGCCGTTCGCGTCACCGACCACGCGCGGAGGCGCGTTGCGGCCGAGGCGCGGGAACGCGAACGTGCTGAACTGCGAGAGCGGGCGGTTCGACACGGTGGTCGAGGACAGCGCCGAGAGCGCGTCGCTGCCGCCCGGGAGCATGTACGCCTTGGCCGGGCTTCCGAAGACGGCGTGCACGGCGGTCGCGTACGACGCGGTCAGCTTCACCGGGCTGGAAGCGCCGAAGACCTGCTTCATGATCCGGAGCGTCGCGCTGACGCTCGGGTCGGTCCACTTGAGCTTCCCTGCGGCGAGCTTGTCATACCGCGTGTTGCCCTGGAACGTCAGGTAGAGGCTCTCGAAGAGGTGCGGGAGGGCGATGCGGCTGCCCCCACTGATCGCGAAGGGCGAGAGCCCCGCGTTCCTGATCTTCGCGACGTCGCTCATGAACGCGCTCCAGCTCTTCGGCGCGCTGAGCTTGAGGTTCGCGAAGGCGTTCGTGTCGTACCAGAACGCAGACCGGTCAGTCGCCTTGAAGAGGAGCGCGGTCAGCTTGCCGTTCACCGAGCCCAGCTTCTTCCAGGACCATGCGTACTGCGCGTTCACGGTCGGCGCCGCGAACCCGATCGGCTGCAGCGTCCCGGACTGCGCCATCGAGACCATGGCTTTCTGGTCTGCGGGCAGGGACAGGACGGCGAGGTCCGGTGCGCCTCCGGGCAGACCGCGCTGGAGCGCCTGGGCGACGTCTCCGTCGACGGTCTTGTAGGTCACCGTCACCGATGGGTTCTGCTTGGTGAAGCCTGCGAGAACAGCATTGAAGGACGCTGCATCCTGACCCTTCCACGGGCCGACGATGGTCAGCGATCCCGAGACGCTCGCTCTCGCGGCCGAGGTGCTCGCCGCGAGCAGCGCGAGCAGCACGAGCACTGCGAGCGCTGCCGGCGGAATGAGCCGATGCCTCATTGGCTTTCCCCCCGTTTCGGCCGGACCTGGTGTCCGGCGGTCGCGGCGCCGGCCGGTCGAGACGGGTCTGCCGCGTTCCCGGCGGTCCCGAGACCCAGA
This sequence comes from uncultured Thermoleophilia bacterium, assembly GCA_963784765.1. GTDB lineage: Bacteria > Actinomycetota > Thermoleophilia > Gaiellales > Gaiellaceae > PALSA-600. The sequence goes on along the minus strand of CAWASP010000009.1, from coordinate 114,649 downwards.
GCCGGCGCCTGGTTTCCCTTCGTACGACACAGAGGCTAGGAGCCCGAGTTCAAAGGCGGACTTACGGACCTAGGATCGGCGAAGCGTCCTGTGAGGATTTCCTGACAGACCCCGGTGACCGTGTCAGGCGAGCGTCTCGAGCCGCCCGGCGAGGTTCCCGAGGCCGAGCTCGGTGGCGCGGCGCGCAGCGCCCGCCCAGTCGGGCGGCGTCGGCACGAGCTCGGGAAGCGGCGCGCCCGTGTCCATCGTCGCGATCCGGCGGTACAGGCGCAGGTCGTCGGCGATCTGCGGGAAGCGGCCGTCGGCCAGGGCCTGCTCGAGCGAGCCGTGCCGGGCCAGCACGTCGGCCGCCTTCTTCGGCCCGATGCCCGGGGCGCCGGGGATCCGGTCCGACGGATCTCCGCGAAGTGCGATGAAGTCCGGCACCTGGGCGGGCTCGACGCCGTAGCGCTCCCGCACCTCCGCCGGCCCGATTCGCGCCAGCTCGCTGACGCCCTTGACCGGCTGGAGGATCGTGACCCGGTCGGAGACGAGCTGGAACGCGTCACGATCCGACGTCGCGACGAGCACCGGCCCCCGCCATGCCTGCGACGCCGCCGCGAGGAAGTCGTCGGCCTCGTAGCCGCCGGCCTTGGCGACGAGGAAGCCGAAGGACGCGACGACGCCGGGGAGCAGGTCGAGCTGCTCGAGGATCGAGTCCTCGAACTCGCGGCCGGACTGGTAGGCCTCGAGCGCACGGTGGCGGTAGGTGGGCACCTCGAGCGTGTCCCAGGCGACGAGCACCGATTCGGGACGCTCCGCGTCCCACAGCCGGAGCAGGAAGTTCGCGAAGCCGACGACGGCGTTCAGCCGGATCTGCTTCGGCAGGGCATGGTAGGCGCGGTGGGCGAGCGAGTCGCCGTCGATCGTGAGCAGTGTCCCCGTCGCGCTCAGAGGGAAGCCTCGAGCTCGTGGATCTCCGCCATCAGCCGTTCGGTCGCCTCCTGCGGGCTCGGGTCGTCCGAGAGGTCGATCGGGCGGCCGTAGCGCACCCGCCAGCGCTCGAGCCGCCGCAGGCCGTCGGTTCCCTTGATCCCGGCCGGGACGAGCGGCACCCCGGCGTCGAGGGCGATGCGCGCCGCTCCGCTGTGCGCCTGCGCCTCGAAGCGCTTGCGCAGGCCCTTCCGCCGGCGCGTGCCTTCGGGGAACATCGCGATCACGTAGCCGTTCTGCGCCAGCCGCACGGCCGTGTCGATGGCCTCGCGGTCGGCGCGGCCGCGGTGGACCTTGAACCCGCCCGCGCCGGCGACCGCGAGGCCGAGCGGGAACCAGAAGAGCTCCGACTTCGCCATGAAGCGGAGGAACCGGCGCGGCCAGAGCGCCAGCCCGAGCGGCCACGGGTCGAGATTCGAGACGTGACCCGCCGCCAGCACGTAGCCGCCGCCGGTGGGCAGGTTCTCGCGCCCGAACGCGCGGTAACGGAAGAGGAGTCGCGCCACCGGCCACGAAAGGGCGGCGACTGCGTGGTAGAGCGGCGTCGGTCTTCCGGGACGTGGCACCGCCGGCGAGTATCGCGGACCGGGGCTGCAGCGCTAAGGTGGCGCGCGAAATGAGCCAGACATCGGGCAAGAAGCTCGTGATCGTCGAGTCGCCGGCGAAGGCGAAGACCATCGCGGGCTACCTCGGCTCCGGCTACGTCGTCGAGTCCTCGATCGGCCACGTCCGTGATCTTCCGAACAACGCGTCCGAGATCCCGGCGAAGCTCAAGGGCGAAGCCTGGGCCCGGCTCGGCGTCAACGTCGAGCAGGACTTCGAGCCGATCTACGTCGTCGACTCGCGGAAGAAGAAGGTCGTGTCGGACCTGAAGGCGAAGCTGAAGGGCGCCGAGGAGCTCCTGCTCGCGACCGACGAGGACCGCGAGGGCGAGGCGATCGCCTGGCATCTGCGCGAGGTCCTCCAGCCGAAGGTTCCCGTTCGCCGGATGGTGTTTCACGAGATCACCCGTCCCGCGATCGAGCGCGCGCTGTCGGAGACCCGCGAGATCGACGACTGCCTCGTCGATGCGCAGGAGACCCGCCGCATCCTCGACCGTCTCTACGGCTACGAGGTCTCACCCGTCCTCTGGCGGAAGATCATGCAGGGGCTCTCCGCGGGCCGCGTCCAGTCGGTGGCGACACGCCTCGTGGTCGAGCGCGAGCGGGAGCGGATGCGCTTCGTCGCCGCCGACTACTGGGATCTCGCCGGCACCTTCGAGCCCGGGGCGTTCTCGGCACGGCTGGCGGCGATCGACGGCCGGCGCGTGGCGCAGGGCCGCGACTTCGGGGAGGACGGCACGCTCGGGACCGACGAGGCGGCACACCTGTCCGAGGAGGACGCCCGCGGGCTCGCCGCTGCGCTCGAGGGAGCCGAGTTCCGCGTGCGGTCGGTCGAGGAGAAGCCCTACACGCGCAGGCCGGCGCCGCCGTTCATGACCTCGACGCTGCAACAGGAGGCGAGCCGGAAGCTGCGCCTCTCCTCGCAGCAGACGATGCGCGTCGCCCAGCGGCTCTACGAGAACGGCTACATCACGTACATGCGAACCGACTCGACGACGCTCTCCGAGTCGGCGCTCGCCGCCGCCCGCGACCAGGCGCGAAGCCTGTACGGCGCGGAGTCCGTGCCGGCGGAGCCGCGCCGGTACAACCGGAAGGTCAAGAACGCCCAGGAGGCGCACGAGGCGATCCGTCCCGCAGGCGACCGGTTCCGCACGCCGCACGAGGTGCGGGCCGAGCTGACGGGTGACGAGCTCAACCTCTACGACCTCATCTGGAAGCGGACCATCGCCTCGCAGATGGCGGACGTTCGCGGTCAGACCGTCTCGGTGCGTATCACGGGAGCGGCGGGCGACGGACGGGTCGCGGAGTTTGCCGCCGCCGGCACGGTGATCACGTTCCGGGGGTTCCTCCAGGCCTACGAGGAGAGCCGCGACGAGCCGTCCGGCGAGGCCGAGGAGCGCTTGCTCCCGAAGCTCGCCGAGGGTGATCGGCTGGAGGCGTCCTCGCTCGAGCCGGAAGGGCACTCGACCGCGCCGCCGGCCCGCTTCACCGAGGCGAGCCTCGTGAAGGCGCTGGAGGAGCGGGGGATCGGCCGGCCGTCGACGTACGCCGCGATCATGGGGACGATCCTCGATCGCGGATACGTGCGCCGGCAGGGACAGGCGCTCGTGCCGGAGTTCCTCGCGTTCGCGGTCGTCAACCTGCTCGAGCGCCATTTCCCGCGGCTCGTCGACTATGCGTTCACCGCGCGGATGGAGGACGATCTCGACGAGATCGCCGCCGGCGAGGAGAAGCGCAACGACTGGCTCCGGCGCTTCTACTTCGGCGACGACGGGAACGAGGGCCTGAAGGAGCTCGTCGAGGGGAGGCTCGGCGAGATCGATGCCCGCGAGGTGAACACGGTGGAGCTGCCCGGCACCGACATCGTCGTCCGGGTCGGGCGCTACGGCCCGTATCTCGAGCGGAACGGCGAGCGGCAGACGCTGCCGCCCGACGTCGCGCCCGACGAGCTCACCCCGGAGCGGGCCGAGGAGCTCCTGAGCCAGGGGCGCCAGGAGCAGGAGCTCGGGATCGACCCGGAGACCGGCCGCACGATCGCGCTGCGCGCGGGGCGGTACGGGCCGTACGTCACGGAGCTGGTCGACGACGACACCAAGCCGCGCACCGCGTCGCTCTTCAAGTCGATGTCCCCGGAGACGTTGACCCTGGAGGACGCGCTCGGTCTGCTGACGCTGCCGCGGACGCTCGGCGAGGCCGACGGCGAGGAGGTGGTCGCTGCGAACGGGCGCTACGGCCCGTACGTCAAGCAGGGCAAGGAATCGAGGTCGCTCGAGAGCGAGGACCAGCTCTTCACGATCACCCTGGACGAGGCGCTCGCCAGGCTCGCCGAGCCCAAGCAGCGCGGTCGCCGGGCAGCGGCGCCGCCGCTTCGTGAGCTCGGCGAGGATCCGGTCAGCGGCAAGCCGGTCGTGCTCAAGGAGGGGCGGTTCGGGCCCTACGTCACCGACGGCGAGACGAACGCGAGCCTCCGTGCCGGCGACTCGATCGAGACGATCACCCCGGAGCGCGCGGCCGAGCTCCTCCAGGCTCGGCGTGAGCGCGGGCCGGCGAAGAAGCGTGCGCGGAAGCGCACGTAACCAACTCGCAACACGTTCGCCCAACATTTTGGTGTCGCGAACGTCCATAATCAGGGCTCCGGGGCTGGGAATCTCCGTTCGTCGCCGCGCGTTCGAACGGTGGGGATACCCTGGCGCGGGAAGGTTTGCCGAGGCGCTCCGAGAAACGAAAGGACATCGATTACCCGTTGACCCAGAGCCAGCTGAACGAACTGCTTGAGACCGAGAGCGCCCGCGCCCTGATCGAGGCGGGCGAGGAGCGCGGCTGGGTCGAACCCGCCGAGCTCGAGGCGTTCGCGGTCGAGAACGACCTCGGCGATCCGGACGTGCAGGAGATCGTCCGCGAGCTCGAGCGAATCGGTCTCGAGGTGCGCGAGCCCGTCGTCGAGGAGAAGACCACCAAGGCGCAGCCGGAGCCCGTCATCTACGAGGCGGATGCGCCGTCCGGCGCCGGCGACAGCCTGCAGCTCTTCCTCGCCGACGTGGGGAAGCACAAGCTCCTGACCGCCCACGAGGAGGTCGTCCTCGCGAAGGCGATCGAGCGCGGCGACCTTCGCGCCAAGCGCCGCATGATCGAGTCGAACCTGCGCCTGGTCGTCTCGATCGCGAAGGGCTACCGAGGCCTCGGGGTCCCGTTCCTCGACCTGATCCAGGAGGGCACGCTGGGACTGAACCGCGCCGTCGAGAAGTTCGACTGGCGCCGCGGCTACAAGTTCTCGACGTACGCGACCTGGTGGATCCGGCAGTCGGTCCAGCGAGCCGTCGCGAACCACGCGCGGACGATCCGCGTGCCGGTGCACGTGGTCGAGCGCCAGCAGAAGCTCTCGCGCGCCGCGCGCCGGCTCGAGGTCGAGCTGGGCCGCGAGGCGACGAAGGAAGAGCTCGCCGAGGCGACCGGCCTCCCGATCCAGCACGTCGACGAGGCGCTCTCCGCCGCGTCGGCCTCCGTCTCCCTGAACCAGACGGTCGGTGCCGACGACGAGGGCGAGCTCGGCGATCTCTTCGCGGACCGCGAGGCCGCCGACCCGTTCGACGAGGCCGAGGAGTCGCTTCGCCGCCAGAACATCCGCAAGGCGCTCGATGCGCTTCCCGAACGGGAGCGGCGCATCCTCGAGTTGCGGTTCGGCTTCGACGGTGAGCCGTGGACGCTCGAGGCGATCGGCCACGAGCTCGACCTGACGCGGGAGCGCGTCCGGCAGCTCGAGGGCCAGGCGCTGTCGCGGCTCGCCGCGCTCCGCGAGCTGGCCGGCCTCGCCGCGTAGCACCGGGCGACGGGCGAAGATCGAGTTGCCGCAGCGCGTCGTTTTTCCGGTGCGTTCCTGCTAGCGTGTTGCTAGCAGATGGCGACCCTGCATGTGCGGAACGTTCCCGATGAGCTCTACGAGCGGCTGCGCGAAGCGGCCGAGGAAGAGGGTCGCTCGATCGGCGCGCAGGCGACGATCCTGCTGCGGGGCGCGCTCGTCGCGCGCGACCAGCGTAAGCAGGGGCTCCAGCGCGTGATCGTCAACGCCTCGCCGTTCAAGCGGCGATTCGCCGACACGGCGAAGGAGCTCGTCGTACGCGGCCAGGAGCTCGCGCGCGAGCTCGGTTCGGGGGAGGTGCTTCCGGCGCACGTTCTGCTCGCAATGCTCGAGGACGACGTGCTGCGGCCCGCGCTCGAGCGCGGCGGGATCACGCTCGAGTCGGTGCAGGCCGCGCTTCCCGCCGCCGGAGCTCCGCTCGAGGAGCTGCCGCCGGTCTCGGCCGATGCGAGGCGGATGCTCGAGCAGGCGCTCCTCGCGTCGCTCGACCAGTCGCTCTGAGCCGCGGCGACTCCTCCTACAGCTCGTGGGGCCGGGACGTGCCTCTGTCGCGATACTGATGAGCGTGACAACCGCCGAGCCCGACCGTGGCGCCGTTGAGCGTCTACGACCTGGAAAGCCGCTGACCGGGCGAATCGTGCGCCTGGAGCAGATCGCGGAGCGGCACCGGGAGGGGTTGCGTGAGGCTGCCGAGCGCGAGCCTCAGATCCACCGCTTCACGAACATGTACACGCTCGGGTTCGACCGCTGGTTCGACTTGGCGCTGGCGAGCACGCACGAGGTTCCGTTCGTCGTTCATGTCGGCGGTCGCCCGGTCGGGTCGTCGCGCTACCTGAACGTCGAGCCCTTCCACCGTCGGGCCGAGATCGGCTGGACGTGGCTCGAGCGGGCGCAATGGGGCACCGGCGCGAATATCGAGACCAAGTACCTCCTGCTGCGGAACGCGTTCGAGGAGTGGGGCGCGATGCGCGTGGAGTTCAAGACGGATGCCCGCAATCTGCGGGTTCGCGGTGCCCTGCTCGGGATCGGTGCTCGATTCGAGGGCATCTTCCGCAAGCACATGATCCTTCCGGACTCGGTCCGCGACTCTGCGTGGTACGCGATCGTCGACGACGACTGGCCTCAGGTCCGGAGCATGCTCGAGGCCAAGATCGACCGCCACGCCGGATGAGGTGCGGCGCCGACGTGGCGCCTGTCCGTGCGCGCCCGGCCTCAGATGCGGAGCAGGTCACGCAGTTGCTCCCGAACGAGCCCGTCGGGGTCGAGGATCGGGTCGGAGAGTGGGTGCGGGTTCGCACCGTCTACGACTATCCAGGCTGGGTTCGCGCGGCGGCGCTCGAGGAAGGGGTGGGCGATCTGCCAGTGGACTCGGGCGGCCCGCCTGTCGAGGTCGCCCGCCTCTATCTCGGTGCTCCCTATCTCTGGGGCGGGATGACCGAGCGGGGGATCGACTGCTCGGGGCTCGTGCACATGGCCTATCGACGGGTGGGCACGATCGTGCCTCGAGATGCCCATCAACAGGACGCAGCCGGGAGCGAGGTTCGGCTTCCGGCCGTCGGCGATCTCGTGGTCTACGGGGCGCCGGTCGACCACGTTGCCTTCTGGCTCGGGGACGGCCGCATCCTGCATTCCACTGGGCGGGACGGGGGACTCGGTGTCGTCGAGGAGGAGGAGCCTCCGTCGTGGCTCGGTCGTCCCCGGCGTTACGTGCGGCTCTGAGCGGCGGCGAAGGCTTAACTCTTTCGGGGTATCTGACGCTAAAGACCGGCTTTCCGAGCGCCGATAGCGGGGTCGTGGACGCTGCGCAGCGAAACGAGATCCTGATGCGCTACCGGGAGCACACGGCACGGTTTGAATCTGTCGCTGCCCGGCGCGACGGCGTGGCCGAGGTGATCCCGTTCCAGGCGCCCAGCCAGGGCACCGGGCAGGACCCGACCCCCCGCGAGATCGAGGTTCTCCAGCTGATCTCCGACGGGCTCGTGAACCGGGAGATCGGCGTCCGGCTCTTCCTTTCCGAGGAGACGGTCAAGAGCCACGTTCGCCACCTGCTTGCGAAGCTTCAGGCCCGGAGCCGGGCCCACGCGGTCGCCGTGGGCTTCAGGCGCGGCCTGATCGACTGACCCGGCTGGTCCACAGAGAAGCCGCCTGGTCGGCGGCTTCTCGGATGTTCAGCACCTTTTCCACTGCCTGTGGACAACCCCCGGAAGGGTGACGCCCACTAGGGCAGAAGGTACTTGACTACGTGAGCCCTACCAGGCAGACGAGCCGCCGGCGATTGTGCCCCACGCGGACGATCCCCAGGCAGACGAGCCGCCCGAAATCCGCTTGACGAACTTGAGCATTATTTCCCCCAACTAGTAGTGGGACTGACGGACGACATGAACCCTATACCCCTTTTGGGGGATGCGCAACTAGTCCAAAGGTTGCGTGGCCAGCTTGCTGACCTGACCTGGCCTGTCGGCCTCTATCTCTGCGCCGTCGTCGGGATCGCCGTTGGGCTTGCTGGTGTTCTGCTCGCCAGCGGCGAGCGGATTGGATCGCCGGTCGTGGTGATTTCGCTGGCTATCGTCGCCGCCTTCAGTGAGCGTGGCCGAATCGTTCTGCGTGGTGGAGATCTCAAGGTCTCGATCTCGCTGTTTCCGTCAGCGTTCGCCGCCGTCCTCTTTGGGCCGGTTGCCGGCATGATCGTGTTTGGCGCCTCGGCGGTTGGCTTGTCGATGCCACTGCTCGGTCGCGTTACATACGTTGCTAACCGCGCTTTGATTGGAGCGTCCGCGGGCGGTGCGGCCGCAGGGATCGCTCTTGTGGCACCGGCGGGAGCCGGAGAGACTATTGCCGCGGCGACTGCTGCTGCGTTGACTGCAGAGTTCGCTGACGCTTGCTTCACTTCGCTGACCTTCGCGCTCCGAGGCCTCGGGCGCTGGAGAGATGCCGCGGGCGACCTCTTTCCGGTTATCGCTACCTCGAGCCTTTTCTATAGCCCCGTCGTGGCGATGCTTGTCCTCGCGTATCGGGACGTCTCCCCCTGGACCCTTCCGCTCTTCTTTGCGCCGGCCCTGGCCGCACAGCGGTGGTTCCTGCTGTATCAGGATCAGCGCCGCCTGACTGTCGACCTTCAGTCCGCAAACGAGCAGCTCAAGGCAGCGAACCTATCGTTTGCGAAAGGACTTATCGCGACTCTCGAAGCAAGAGACCCGTACACGGCGGGTCATTCCGGGAAGGTCGCGATCTTTGCCGCGGATATCGCGCAGAGGATGGGGCTGGATCAGGAGCAGACCCAGCTGGCCTACCTGTGCGGACTTGTCCATGACATCGGAAAGATCGGTCTTCCGGCCGGGTTGCTCGAGAAGCCCGGTGCTCTTTCTCTCGAGGAGCGGAGAGAGATGCAGCGACACTCCGAGATCGGAGAGAAGATCCTCGCCAACGTTGATACTTACGCCGAGGTCGCCGGAGTGGTTCGGCATCATCACGAGCGCGTCGACGGTCAGGGGTACCCGGATGGGCTAACCGCCGAGGAGATCCCGCTCCTGTCGCGGATTATCTCCGTCGCTGATGCATACGACGCCATGACCTCCGATCGACCGTATCGCGACGCGATGCCCAGTCGCGTTGCACGCTTGCGCCTTGCACAAGCCGTCGAGACCCAATTCGACACGACCGTAGTCGCCGCGTTTGAGGCAATCTTGGCGAGCTCGGACGAAAGTTATCGCTCGGGTCGTGGGTCGCGGTTCAGTCCAGTCATTTCTGGAGCGGAGCCGGACGACGATGCAGTTGAGCAGACTAGCGAGTCAGACGCGGAGAACGCCGCCCTCGCTAGCTGAACATCTCGAGTCGCGCGACTGCCTCGGCGCGAGTTCGCACCCCGAGCTTCTCGAGTATGTGGCTCACATGCACTTTCGTCGTTGATTCGGCGATGAAGAGCGCTTTCGAGATCTCCCGATTGCGATGGCCGCGCGCAATCAATCCAAGTACCTCTAGCTCCCTCGGTGAGAGCAGTTCTTGGGGGCTTCCGGCGGCCCGCGTCCGCAAGCCTGCTCGACGCGCCAGCGCATGATCGCTGATCCGCCAGTAAAGGCGCTGCAGGACACCACGCGCATCACTCTCGTGGGCGAGAGCATCTGCTAGTTCGCGTGATGATCTGAGGGCGCAAACGACCGGATCCCATACATCGACCCGCTTCGCATAGTCCAGGAGTTCGAGTGCTGGACTCAGATCGTCTTCCGCCGCAACGATGGCCTTTGCGGCCAACGCGAGCAGTCGTACCTCATGGGAGCGGGAGGCTTTGGATGCGGCTGCGGATGCGGTAGCTGCATCTGTCGCGTTTCCTAGGCAGGCCATCGTGAGAGAACGAGTCGCAAAGTACTCACCAGCCCACGACGGAATCAGCTTGTCGTCGATGTCTTCCGACACACACGCCTTGGCTTGTTCGAGGTCGCTCGTCTGAAGGAGCAGACGAGCTCGAAGACTCCGGGCGTTCACCTCGTGATGTACGTCTCCGGATCGGCGGGCAGCATCTTCGACGGCCTGCAAAGCTCTTTCCGCGTCTCCGAACCGGCGAAGACCGAGTGCGATCTGGGCGGATGTCCAGTTCGCGTAGGGCATGGTGAACTCCAGGCCGAAGGTAGTCGCATCCTCGAAAAAGAGTCTGAGCCAACTCCGCGCCTCTTGATACTCGGCTTTCTGCGCAAGTGCGCCTGCGACCGCATATGTCAATGCGGTTCTCGCTCGCGGGTCCTCGACTTGCGCGAGGACGAGCCGAGGGGCGTCGAGGTGCAGCTCGCCTGTGAGACCGTGAGGATCGAGGAACCGACATAGAGAAATCCTCGCGGTCGCGTACCGCACGAGATCCGTGGGGGATCTGTTTCGCCGTTTCCCTAGTGCCGCGACGGACTTGGCAGCCCCAGCGCGTTCCCCGAAGACATTCGCAAGTGCAAGTCCGTGGAGTGCTTCGGCCTGGTCACGTTCGTCCCTTGCTGTATTGCGTGCCTCCATGAACGCCGTCTCGGCACCCGAGAAATCAGCCAGGAGGAAACAGCTGTGTCCCAGGATTGCAGCTGTACGTGACCTGAGGTTGTGGGCTCTACCGAGTACCGGCAGGACGCGCTGTGCTAGATCTCGTGCAAGTTCAAGTTGTCCCTCTCGCAGGGCAAGCTCAGCCTGGGCTACCTCGACTGCCGGCGGTGGGAAGGTCGGCGCCGTTGAGACCTCGCCGATGTACGTCGCGAGCGTTCCGAGGCGTCCGGCACGAACGAGCGGCTTAAACGCTCGGTCCAAGGCGGGTTCTACAAGATCGAGCATCTTGAAGCGAAGGACAAGTTCGAGTGCGTTGTCCCAGTTCTCCTCATCGAGGCTCGTTGCGATTGCGCACCTGACCTGTTTCTCGGCATCGGGCTGTTCGGACAGTTTCGTCAAGAGGAACTCACGAATGAGCGGATGGATCTCGAACTCGTCTTCCCCCGAATCGAAGCCGAGGGTTCGGGCTTCTTCGAGCAGCCCATCAAGCGGCGTGCCAAAGTCGCGCTCCACTAGCGCCTGACGCATCTCTCCAAGCAGGGCGAGCGTCAGGAGTGTCCTCTGAAGTTCGGTGCTCGCCGCCTGGAACAACTCCTCAGCGAGATAACGATGAAGAGCGCCCGGTAGGGCGCCCGACGTGTCTGGCGGTTCAGGGATGGTTGCTGCCGCCGCGAGAGCCAACACAGCTGGCCATCCCTCTGCGCGTCGAGCGAAGGATTCCGATGCGGGCCGGCTTTGCAGAAGCTGACTCGACTCGTGAGGAGTCATCGCAAGCTGATCGCGACCAATCTCCCCGTTTTCGCCATAAATCAAGTCCCGACCGCTGGCCCAGGTCGGTCGAACACGCGAAGCAATGAGGAGGCGAGCTGACGTTCGTTCTCGCACGGCAAGGACGAGTGCCTCAGCAGCGCTGGAGGTGACCACGGATTGGTAGTCATCAAGGATTAGCCACTGGATCCGTGCGCCATCGAGCCTCGTCGCAAGGAAGGAGCCAATCTCCCGATGCGCCCGCTGTGGGTTGCTCTGGGCTCGGAGGTACTCGTCGACGAAGCCGCTGGCCTTGCCTCCCTGGGCATCGATGCCGCGGGCGAGGTCTTCGGCGAGGGTGACAACGTCGCGATGCGCGGGCGTCAGCGTGATCCAGATCACACGGCTCAGGGTCTTTGCCCACTGCCGCGCAAGTGTGGTTTTTCCGTAGCCTGCGGGTGCGAGCAGGAGGATCGTCTGCTGCTCGGCCTCGTCGAGCAGCTTGATCAGCCGGGGCCGCTCGATGATGCGACGCCCTCGCCGAACCCCGGTCGGTTGTTCTGCACTTGCCGTCAATGCCTGCCCTCGATCCCGAGGCACCCCGCACGCCGCCTCGAAACGTACGCGTCTACTCGCCGAAAGAAAAGGGGCTGGGGCGCCCGCAGCAGAGGGTGGATGCCGCGGACGCCCGCTTCGCCGTCAGCCCCCGTTGTCGGCTCGCGCCGACTCCAGTCGGCTCGCCAGCGGGTCCTCGCCCGTCAGCAAGCGAAAGGCGACCGGGATCTGCCGCCGTCTGGGAACGCCCAGCTTCTGTCGGAGCACGTCGCAGTGCGCCTTCGCCGTTCGCGGGGAGATGCCGAGAACGATTCCGACCTCGTCGTTCGACAAGCCCTGCGCAATCAACTCGACGACCTCGCGCTGACGCGGTGTGATGCCGGAGATGTCTCGTAGTGCCTGCATGACGACGAGACTACGGACAGGGACGTCCGGCTCACATCGGCCGAACGGTGTATCCAGCGTCCGGTCGTCAGGCGAACGAGCCGACGCGGCGTCCGATGAACGAGGCGAGATGCCCGCGCTCGTTGGCGGCTCGAAGCTCCGCCTCGTCGAGCGCGCCGATCCGCAGCAAGAGCTCGAACTCGTCCCGAAGGTGCGTTCGCATCATCTCCGGTCCGTCGGTCGCGATCGTGAAGGGGACGCCATGCTCCACGAAGGCCCTGAAGGTGGCTCGGACGGATTCCTCGTCCGGCAATGCTCGGGTGAGGAGATTCGAGGTCGGGCAGACCTCGAGCGTGATGTCGGCGTCGCGCAGCGCCGACATCAGGTCGGGATCACGCGAGGCGAGAATCCCGTGGCCGATCCGATCGGGCCGCAGCGCCTCCACGACCTCGCGAGTCTCGTCGAGGCCGTAGTCGCCACCCTCTTCGCCGACGTGGATCGTCACGCCGAGGCCGGCCTCCCGCGCGAGCTCCACGTGCTCGCGGATCTGCGTGTAGTCGTACCGCGTGCCGCCAGGGCGCGGCCCCGCGATGTCGATGCCGACGATGCCGCGCGGCGCATAGCGGATCGCCTTGTCGACGACGATCATGTTGAGATCGGCCGAGAACGTACGGTCCATCATCAGGATCAGCCCTGCGCGCACCTGCGGGTACTCGAGCGAGGCTCGATCGAGGCCCCTGATCGCCGCCAGGATGATGTGGTCGAGGTCGCGCTCGCCGCCCCGGTTCCGCTTCATCGGATTGAACCGCAACTCGAGCGTGGTGATTCGCTGCGACCGGTAGGCGCCGCCGATCGCGGCATGCACGCTGCGTTCGACGGCAAGCGGTGAGCTCTGGATCAGCTCGGTGAGGTGGTAGATCTGGTCCAGCGCGTCGAGGTTCGGCACACCCCGCGGATCCGACACCGTGACGAGGCCGTCGAACTCCCAGAAATCGCGGGTCGGCAGCGCGATGCCCTGCTCGTGGGCGAGGCTCCACATGATGTCGGACGCGACCGAGCCGCCGAGGTGCGTATGCAGCTCTGCGAGGCCGTCGGCGATCATCAGCGCGGAACCGGCTGAGTCAGCTGCGACTCGACGAGCGCGAGCCCGAGCCGGACGGCATCGTCCATGAGCCGCTCGTCCCCGAGGTGCGGAGCCTCGCTCGGCAGGTGGTACTCGTCATACGGGAAATGGAGAATCGTCGCGGCCGGAACCTTCCGCTCCGCGAACCAGTGCGAGTCGACTCCGCCCGTCGCCGGACCGGTCACGAGCGCGTAACGGTCGAGCAGGCCCAGCGATCTCGCCGCTTCGACCCCGCGGCCGAGCAGCGCGTCAGGAGACGCAAGGATGTTGAGCTTCTCGCCACGGGAGATGCAGTCCAGGTTCACGACACCCTGGACCGCGTCGAGCTGCTCGCGCAGAGCCGCCTCGTCGACGTAGTAGCGCGAGCCGGTGAGCTTGATCTCCTCCGCTGCGAACGCGACGAGCCGTACACCGCGCTCGAGCTCTCGACCGACGAGCGCCTCGCCGATTCGCCGAACTCCTTCGACGCCCGACGCGTTGTCGATCGCTCCGGGACCGCGCCACACGGAGTCGTAGTGGGCGCACACGATCACGTGGCCGTCACCGCGTCCCGGGATGTCGGCGATCACGTTGCGCTCGACCCGTCCCGGCACAAACCGGCCACCGACTCTCAGCGTGGCGCGCATGCCGTCCTCGAGCCGTGCCGCATCGGCCGCCGACACGAATGCGGTCGGCGGGGTCGTGATGTGAACGTGCGGGGACATGAACGGGATCGCGCCGGTCGAGAACGGGCTGGTCAGAAGCCGTGCGACCTCCCGGCCGTCACGGTCCACGAGCGCGAAGTTCGGGAGGCGGCCGTCGCCGACCGGTGCTGCCGAGGACCCGATGCGGCGCACCGTTCCCTCGCCGTCGAACGAGTGGGCGTACATGCACGGTCCCGCCGGCCAGCGCTTCCCCTCGACGACGAGCTCCGGCTCATCGGGCTCGTAGGCGAGCAGCTCGAACTCCTGGAAGCGCGGCTCCAGGCCGAGCTCGCGGAACGCGCCGGCGACGACGTCTGCGGCGCGCGCGACCTCGTCGCTCCCCGCCGGCCGTGGGCCGACCTCGACGCTGAGGGACTCGACGAGGTCCACGGCAGGAGCCTAGATGCCCGGCGAGACGGCGCGCGCCTGCCGATTTTCATCTGAGATCGCTAGTTAGAGTGGATCACGGTGCGCCCAAGACCCAAACGCCTTGAGCGATTGCCTCAGCAGTACTTCGTGGCACTTCTGGGGCGCGTCGCCGCCGAGGCCCGCCGCGCCGGGCCGCCGCTCATCGACCTCGGACGCGGCAACCCCGAGGTCGGCCCCCCGCCGCACGTCGTTGCGGCGCTGGCGCGGAGCGCCGGCCGCCGCGCCGTGCACGGCTACGGGCCGATACGCGGGATCGCCCGGACGAAGGAGGCGCTCGCGGCGCGCTACCGGCAGACCTACGGCGTCGAGGTCGACCCCGAGCGGGAGATCGCCCTCATCCCGGGCACGAAGACGGGCATCGTCGAGCTGGCTCTCGCGACTGCCGACGAGGGCGAGACCATCCTCCTCCCGGATCCGTACTACCCCGACTACCCGTCCGGGCCGGCGCTCGCCGGAGCGCGCGTCGGGACGATCCCGCTCGACTCGGTGGCAGGGTGGGCTCCCGACCTGTCCGCTGCGCCGCCGGCCGCCGCGCTCTATCTCAACTATCCGTCGAATCCGTGCGCCGTGTGCGCGCCCGGCGGAACCTTCGAGGCGGCGGTCGAGTGGGCGCAGCGGACGGGCGGAGTCGTCGTTCACGACGCGGCGTACGTCGACATCGTCTTCGACGGCCGGCCCCCGGCGAGCTTCCTCGCCACGCCGGGAGCGAAGGAGGTGGGGGTCGAGCTGTGGTCGATGTCGAAGACGTACGGGATGGCCGGCTGGCGGATCGGCTTCGTCGTCGGGAACGCCGAGATCGTCGAGCGGATCAACCTCCTGAACGACCACAACCGCGTCGGCATCTTCGAACCGCTGCAACGTGCCGCCGTCGCAGCCCTCGAAGGGCCGCAGGACTCCGTCGAAGCTCGGGTCGCCGCATACCAGCGCCGCCGCGACTTGTTGGCCCGGGTGCTTCCGTCGCCGGTCGTCTGCGAAGGAACGTTCTACGTGTGGGTGCGCCTCCCGGTCGGACTGAGCGCCGAGAGGCTTCTCGAAGAGCACCGCGTCGCCGTTGCCCCCGGCGCGGGGTTCGGCCCGAGCGGGACGGGCTGGGCCCGGCTCTCGCTCGCGGTCGACGATGCGGCGATCGGCCTCGCAGCCGAGCGGCTCGCGCCGGTGTTCGCAGGGATCGCCGCGTGAAGATCGGCATCGTCGTGCCGTTCTCCTGGTCGTACTGGGGCGGCGTCGTCGAGCACTCCGAGCACCAGGCTGCTGCTCTTCGAAGCCGCGGCCACGAGGTCAAGGTTCTGATGGGCAACGATCCGCCGGGGAAGTTCACGCGCTTCCTCCACCCACGGAGCGGAAGACACGGCCCTCTGCCGGCCGGGATCATCCCGCTCGGGCGCTCGGTCGTCGTCCCGGCGAACGGCTCGCTTCCCAACATCGTGCTCTCCCCACGCACCGTCCCGCGCATCCGCCGGGTGCTCGCCGAGGAGCGCTTCGACGTCCTCCACCTGCACGAGCCGATGACGCCTGCGATCTGCGTGGCGACGCTGGCGATCGCACGCTGCCCGGTCGTCGCCACCTACCACGCACATGGTGAGCTCACGTGGCTTCGCGCCGGGGTCCACTTCTGGGGATTCCTCACGGACCGCATCGATGTGCGCATCGCCGTGTCGCCGATGGCGGCAGAGTCGGCCAGCCGGTGGCTGCCGGCCGAGTACCGCGTCGTCCCGAACGGCGTGCTCGTCCCCGACCACGCCGAGCCGGCCGGCCGCGACGACACCGTCGTCTTCGTCGGACGGCACGACCCGCGCAAGGGCCTCGCGGTTCTGCTGAAGGCGTGGCCGCAGATCCACTCGGCAACAGGTGCGCGACTGCGCCTGATGGGAACCGATCCGCTGCAGTACAGGCTCCTGCACGCGCGGCTCCGGTTCGACGAGTCCGGCATCGACGTGCTCGGAATCGTCCCGAACGAGGTCAGGACGCACGAGCTCGAGCGCGCGAAGGTGTTCGTCAGCCCGGCGCTCGGGGCCGAGAGCTTCGGGCTCGTGGTCGCCGAGGCCTTCGCCTGCGCGACGCCGGCCGTCGCGTCGGACATTCCCGGATATGCCGCCGTCGCCACGCCGAACACGGGGCGCCTCGTTCCGCCCGGAGATCCCGACGCGCTCGCGGCCGCCGTCGTCGACGTGCTCGGGGACGAGGAGCGACGGGTCGAGATGGGGCGGGCGGCGCGCGAGCATGCCCTCGCGAACTTCGCCTGGACGGACATCGCGCGCCGGCTCGAGGCGATCTACGACGAGGTGACCGCATGAGGAAGTGGGCGTTCGCCGGGGTCATCCTCCTGCTCGCCGTCGCCGTCGCGCTCGTCATCTGGCGCGGTCCCGACTGGCATGCGGTTCGCGACGCCTTCACGACAGTTACCTGGCCCTGGGTGCTCGCGGCCATCGGGCTGAACCTGCTCTCGGTGCTCACCCGCTCGGTCGCCTGGGACACGGCGATCGAACAGTCCCTGCCGCCGCCGACCCCCGGCTACCCGCTCGTCTTCTCGGCCTTCTGCGTCGGGCTCTTCGCGAACGCCGTTCTGCCCGGCCGCGTCGGCGAGCTCGCCCGCGTCGTCGTGCTGCGGCGGCGGATGCCGGGTCGCAGGGGAACGACCGCCACGCTGATCGGCTCCGTCTTCGCCCACCGGATGTTCGACCTGTTCCCCTCGCTCACGCTGGTCGTCTGGGTGCTGTTCGCCGCGAAGATCCCGACGTGGGCGTACACGTCCCTCGGCATCGTGCTCGCCGCGGGTCTCGCGCTGTTCCTCGTCGCGCTCATCCTCGCCCGCCGTCAACATCGCGAGCTCGAAGGCCTCGGCCGCGTGCGCGAGCTGCTCGTCCGCGCACGGCAGGGCCTGGCCGTGATGCGCTCGCCCGTGCCGGCGTTCAAGGCCGCGTCCTTCCAGTTCGCCGGATGGGGGTGTCAGCTGTTCGCCGTCTGGGCGGCGATGCGGGCGTTCGGCATCCATCAGCCGCTGGCCGCCGCCGGCCTCGTGCTCGTCCTGATGAACGTCGCCACCATCTTCCCCGTCTGGCCCGGGAACGTCGGCCTCGTCCAGATCGCCGTCGCGACACCGCTCGTCGGGTACGGGGTCGCCTATGCGCACGGAATCGCGTTCGGGATCGGGCTGCAGGCCATCGAGGCGTCCGTGGGCGTCGGGATCGGCCTCGTCTTCCTCGCGCGGGAAGGGCTCTCGTACGCGATGCTGAAGGAGATGGAGGACACGGCGGAGGAGGCGCTCGAGTCGGAGCGGCAGGCGCAGGAGCCCGAGCGTGAACGCGCTCGCAGCGCCCGCTAGCCTGAAGGGCGTCCTCACGCCGTTCCAGGCGGCCGCAGCCCTCGCCGAGGGAATCCGGCGAGTTCGGGGAGTGGCGGCCGTGGAGCTGCCGGTCGCGGACGGTGGCGAGGGAACGGCGTCGGTCCTGCACGCGGCACTCGGCGGCGTCTGGCACGACGCCGAGGTCTCCGATCCGCTCGGCCGGCCGCTGGCCGCGCGCTTCCTGCTGCTCGACGACGGCACCGCCGTCGTGGAGGCGGCGGCCGCGATCGGGCTGCCGCTTCTCGCAGACGACGAGCGCGATCCCCTGCGCGCGTCGAGCCGGGGGCTCGGCGAGCTCGTAGGCTGCGCCCTCGAGGAGCGGCCGGCCGCCCTGCTCGTCTGCATCGGCGGGACCGCGACGGTCGACGGCGGAGCCGGTCTGCGCTCCGTCGTCGGGCCACGCCTCGGCGTGCCGGCGCGCGCCGCCTGCGACGTTCGCAACCCGTTGCTCGGCCCGGACGGAGCGGCGCGCGTCTTCGGCCCGCAGAAGGGTGCAGACCGCGCGCAGGTCGACGAGCTCGAGCGCCGTCTCGCAGCGCTCGCGGAGCTCGTGCCGTACCGCAACGTGCGTGGAGCAGGCGCGGGCGGCGGCCTGGGAGCTGCGTTCGCAGCCCTCGGAGCCGAGCTCGTCGAGGGCGCCGAACTCGTGCTCGATCTCGTGGGCTTCGACGAGCATGCACGCGACGCGGCGCTGGTCGTCACCGGCGAGGGGACGGTCGACCGAACGACGCTCGCGGGCAAGGCGGCCGGAGCCGTGCGCCGTCGCTGCGAGCGGCTCGGCGTGCCGTGCCGGATGTTCGGCGGCGTCGTCCTCGACGGTGTGGAGGCCGACCCGCTCTCGGGGCGCCCGGAGCGGGCGGCCGAGGACCTCGCGCTACTCGGAGAGCGGCTCGCCCGAGGACTTGCCTAGCTCCTCGATGCGCCCCTGCACCTTCTCGAGCTTCGCGGCGCACAGTCTGTAGAGCTCCTCGCCGCGCTCCCAGAGCCGCGTCAGCTCGTCGACGCCGGCGTCGCCGCGCTCGAGCCGCTCGACGATCGACTCGAGCTCGCGCTGCGCCTCCTCGAACGAGAGCTCAGCCAACGACCGCCCCGAACGAGCCGTCCGCGACGCGTACGTCGATCGGGGCACCGGGCTCGACCTGTGCGGGCGAACGGACGACGTCGTCTCCGCGATGCACGATCGCGTAGCCCCGCTCCAGCGTTGCGCGTGGGCTCAGCGCTCCGAGCCGCGCGCGCAGCGTCTCCAGGCGGGCCCGGCGTCGTTCGAGCGCGAGCAGCGGAGCGCGACGCAGCCGCTCGTGTGTCGCCGACAGGCGCTCCGCGCGACGGTCGGCCGCGCGCTCGGCACCGCGATGCAGGGCCTCCCGCATGCGGGCGAGCGTCGCCCGCAGCTCCGCGAGATCGGGCACGACGAGCCGGGCGGCGTGGGTCGGCGTCGAGGCGCGGACGTCGGCGGCGAGGTCGCACAGCGGCGTGTCCTGCTCGTGCCCGACCGCGGACACCACAGGGACCGGACAGCCCGCGACGGCGCGTACGACGCGTTCGTCGGAGAAGGGCAGCAGGTCCTCGAAGCTGCCACCGCCGCGGGCGAGCACGACCACGTCGGCACCGTGCCGGCAGAGATCGGCGATCGCGGTCGCGATCGATGCCGGCGCACGCGGCCCCTGCACGTACGTCTCCGCGACGAGGACGTTCGCGGGCGGGAACCGCTGAGCGATGTGCGTGAGGACGTCTTTCTTCGCAGCCGCGTCGTTCCCGGTGACGAGCCCGATCAGCGCCGGGAAGCGCGGCAGGGGTCGCTTGCGCCCGGCGGCGAACAGCCCCTCGGCGGCGAGCTTGCGCTTCAGCCGCTCGAGCGCTGCGAGATGGGCGCCGAGCCCGAACCGCTCGATCGTGAGCACCCGGAGCCGCAGCTCGCCTCGCTGCTCGTACAGCTCGGGGCGACCGAAGACATGCACGCGCTCGCCCTCTGCGAGGTTCAGGTCGAGCGCGTCGAACTGCCCGCGCGCCATCTGTGCGGGCAGGGTCGCACCGTCCTCGGGATCCTTCAGCGTGAAGAAGACGGACGCCCATCGGTCCTGGCGCCGAAGCTCCGTGACCTCGCCCTCGATCCACAACGTCGGGAGCTTTCCGAGCCACGATGCGACGCCGCGATTGAAGGCGCGGACGGTGTAGACCTTCCGCCCGTCGATCTCGGTTGCCTCGACCTTCACGAGGCGATCGTAGCCCCAGGCCGTCGACTCGGTCAGCCGCCGATGCCGTGCTGGAACGCGGCCAGCACCGGCCCCGACGACTGCGCCGCAGCGACCGCGATCGAGCCGCCCGCGACCACCGCGAATGCAGCTATGCCGCGCCGGAGGGCATGCCCTTGCGGACGGCTCTGCGCCCAGTCGGCGAACGCGAACCGGCGCAGCTTCGGCAGATGGGCGAGCGCGTGCACACCGACCACGAGGACGAACAGCGCGAAGCTCGCCGAGTGCACGGCGCGGAAGAAGTGCGCGTGCGGGCCGGCGACGACGAGGCCGACCCCGCTGCCGAGCAGCGCGACCGTGGCTCCGACGACGAGTGGCGCGATCCCGCGGAGCAGCGGTCGCGGTGGTCCCTCGGCTCTGTAGACCGGGTCGTGCGTGTAGTAGCGGATCATGCGCCAGCCGGTGGAGGCGAGCTTCACGAGCACGACCGGGATCAACGCGACGCCGATCGCGATGTGCACGAGCAGTGTGTGCTGAAGGCCGAGCGCGAGCGTGGCGATCTCGGCGACGATGCCCGCAAGCAGCAGCGCGCCGAGGAGCGCCGTCAGGTGACGGTTGCCGCGGGGGCCGCCCGGGAAGCGCGTGGCGAGACGATCGAGTGCGCGACGCATGCGGCTCAGTGAACCAGGCAGGCCGCCGTGCGGCACACCGTCCAGCCGATGCTTAACGCCCTCTTGGGGAAGTCTTGGCAGTTCGAGCCTCTAGATGGTTGATCGGAGAATCGAGGCCGTCGCGGCTGGGGGCCTGCACACGGCGCATTGCGGCCGTCTCGCCCGGCGCCAAGGCCCACCGGCCTTGCCCCCGGTCGAGCCGTCCCCACTGCTTGGTGCATGCCCTCCCCGCACCGACCGCATTTCCCGATCAACCATCTAGCCCGTCTCTGCCGGAGCGGGCTCGCAGCACGGGGCGGGGGCGGCCGTCACGACGAGGCGTGCGGCTCTGCGGCGCAGGATCCCGCCGCGCTCGACGTGCGTTCGGGTTCCCCGCCGCGGCTCGGCGTCGGCGAGCAGTCGCTGGACCGACGGAGGCAGATGCATCATCGTTCGCTCCTTTCGTCGAATCTGCGCAACCGATTGCGCAACAAGTGAAAAAAGAGAGACGTCATGCGGACCCACGCACGACGAGCTCCGGCGGGATCGAGACGCTCGTCACCGCACGCGTGCGGAGATGCTCGAGGAGGCTCTCGGCGAGGAGCCTGCCCGCGAGCGGCAGGTCCTGCCTGACCGTCGTCAGAGGAGGGCTCGCGAGCTCGGCGGCCGCGACGTCGTCATAACCGACCACCGCGACGTCGTCGGGGACGGTGCGCCCCTGCGCCCGCAGCTCCTGGATCGCGGCGATTGCGAGGAGGTCGCTGCACGCGAAGACGGCGTCGAGATCGGGCGCCCGCTCGAGCAGCGTCCGGATCGCCGGCGCCGCTGAGGCAGGCTTCCACTCGGCGAACGTGACGAGCGCCGGGTCGGGCTCGACGCCGGCCGCCTGCAGAGCCGCCTCGTAGCCGCGGTGGCGCGCCGCCGCCTCGGGCTCGCGCTCGGGGCCGCCGAGGAATGCGATCCGCCTGCGGCCGCACTCGACGAGAAGATGCTCGGTTGCGAGCCGTCCGCCTGCCAGGCTGTCGCCGCTGACGCAGGAGAACGTGCCGCGCGCGGCCGGCATGCCCCAGACGACGAACGGAGCCTCGGCCGCGACGAGCGCGTCGAGCTGCCGCTGCGTGCAGGTCGCCGCGAGCACGATGAATCCGTCGACGCGGCCGGAGTCGAGGTACCGGCCGACCCAGTCGACGTCGCGCGGGCCCGACTGGATGATGAGGAGGTCGTAGCCTTCCCGCTGGAGCCGGGCGCTGATGCCGCTCAGCAGCTCGAACAGGAACGGGTCTCCGGCGGGAATGCCGGCCGCGGCCGAGGCGTAGGTGACGAGCCCGGCGATGTTGCTCTGCTTCCGGCTCAGCCGGCGCGCCGGGTCGTTCAGCTGGAAGCGGTGCTCGCGCGCGATCGCCCGGATGCGCTCCTTCGTCTCCGCGCCGATGCGTGGGCTGTCGCTCAGGGCGCGCGAGACCGTCGACTTGGACACGCCCGCAAGCCGGGCGATGTCGGCGATCGTGTGGACGCGAGTCGGAGAGCTCATCTTGCGCAACCGGTTGCACTCTAGCACGAAAGGCCGCGTGCCGAGGCACGGGACGTGGGTTGCTAGACGAGGATCTCGGTCGCGGTCTCGAAGCTGCAGCCGGCGTGGACGAGCTCGACCGCGCGGTGGAGGTCTGCCTCGGAGTGCGCCACCTTCTCGGCGAGCGGCAGCGGATAGCCGGCCTCGATCAGCACATGCAGCCGCCAGGACTCGACCTTTTCGCGCTCAGACTGGGGGCTCTCGATGGTCTGCGGCATGGTGGACGCCTTTTCGCTCTCTCCTAGACGAACCCTCCCGGTGGAAGTTGGGAGTGAAACGAAATCCTTACGTCCGTGCCGCGAGCTCTTCGACGCGCTGCTGAAGGTCGCGCAACCGGGCCTCGAGGACCGTGCGTTCCGACTCCGCCTCGGCCGCGATCTCGTGCAGCCGCTCGCGCAACGCCGCCTCGACCTGGTGTGCACGATCCTCGAGTGAGAGGAGCGCGTCGTCGCGCTGACGCTCCAGGGCCGTTCGCATCTGGGTGAGCCGCTGCTCCACCCGTTGCGCTGCCGCGTCGCTCACCTGGTTCACCCGCTCGGCGAGCACTCCCTCCGCTTCGCGTGCGAAGCGCTCGACGGCCAGATCGAGCTCGCGCGACAGGCGACGCGCAGCCTCCTCGCGCGCGCTGCGAATCGTCGTGTCGAACTGCTGTGCGGCCGCCTCGGAGTAGCGCGAGGTCTCGCGCGAGACGCTGCGCTGGAGCTGCTCGACCTGCCGTCGCTCGATGTCGCCGAGCGCGATCTGGATGCGCTGGAGGGCCTCGCCGCTCTCGCGGTCGATCACCTCCTTGAGGTCGTGCTCGCGCTTCCGCAGCCGGTCTGCGAGCTCGTGGAGAGCGCGACGCCGCTCCGCCCCGTGCTGCTCGAGCTCGGCGCCGGCCTCCTGCAGGACGTCCTCGGCGAGCCGCTGCAGCTCTGCGCGGACCCGCGTGATCAGCTTGCGCTGCTCCTCGATCTGGCTCTGCAGTCCCTCGGCATCGCTTCCGATCCTGGCCTCGACCTCACTCATCAGCTGCCGTTGCTTCGCCTCGACCGCGCGCAGCTCGTCCGTCAGCCCTTCCTGGAGCTTGTCGACGTCGGCTTTCCAGTCGCCGAACCTGCGCTCGACCGACGCCTGGACCTGCACGAGCTGCTCGCCGAGCCGGCCCGTCGCGTCCCGCTCGCGCTCGGCGACGTCGCGGCGACGCTCCTCGGCGATTCGCCGCTCTTCGTCGGCGAGCCACGAGAGCGACTCGGCCCGCGCGCGGGCGAGCAGCGCCTCGAGCTCCTCCGCCCTCGTCGCGACCTCGGCGGCCACGACTCCGTCGAACATCGCGCGTCCGCGCTCGAGCTCGCGGTCGAGCAGACGCTCGGATCCGCGCACCTTGCGCAGGACGAGCACGCAGCCAACGAGCGCCGCAACCGCCACGGCGGCGGCGGCGACGGCGGCGATCGTCGCGGCGCTCATGGGAGTCATCGTAGGCGCGCGGCGACGAGCGCGACGGCGAGCGCGACCGATGCCCAGGTGAATGCGCGCAACGCTGCTTCGAGCGGGGCGATGCCCTCGGTCGTCCCGCGCCGGCGGCGGGCTTGCCTGACAGGCGTCGAGAGGAGCCGCTGTCCGAGGCTCGCCAGGAAGGCGTAGGCGGCCGCGGCCAGCGCCTCGACGCGGAGCGTCTGCGCCTCGACGAAGTAGCCGGTCAGGGCCGGGAACGCGCCCCAGGCCAGGGCGAAGCCCCAGTCGGTGTGAAGCGCGAGCTCGAGGTTGTAGGCGGGGACGAGGATCGCGCCTGCGGCGACGAACGCGAGCAGCCACCAGCCCCACGCGGCGGCCGCCACGATGCCGATGGCGACGGCGCCTGCGAGGCAGACGACGGCGAGCCCGACGAGCAGGGGCGACGGAATCTCGGTGCGAAGCGGCCGGCCGTGGAGCTCGTCCAGGGCGTGGGCGGCGACGCCCATCGCGAGGAAGAACGCCGCGAGCGCCAGGGCGAGCCGGTCGGTGTGGAAGCGCGGGGCGACGGCGGCGCCGACGGCGACGTACGACAGGTGCCAGAGCGTGTACGGCGGATGCAGCAGCGTCACGTAGTCGCGCGGCCCGCCCGTGCGGAGCGCGTACCACGCCGGCCTTACCTCCTCTTCCGTCCCCACGTCACGATCCCGCCGCCGAGGCTCATCCTGCGCGCTCGCACCTCTTCGATCCCCGCGGCGCGCCAGTCCTCGAGCTGTCGCCGGAGCGGCCAGGCCTCGTAGTGGCTGCGGATCGAGCCGCCGAGGAACGCGCCGACTTCGTGCCAGCCGTCGCCGATCAGCCGCCCCGCGCCGGGAAGCCCGACGCGGACCCAGAGCTCCCACGGGAACCGCCAGAGGCCCTGTGGCAGGCCGAACTCGAGCCCGGCGATCGTCCCGCCCGGCTTCACGACGCGTGCGAGCTCGCGCAGCGTCGCCGGCGGATCCTCGACGTACCGGAAGAGGTAGGTGAACGTGAGCGCGTCGAAGAGGCCGTCGTCGAACGGGAGGTCGCGCGCGTCGCCCTGCTGGAGGCGTATCTGCTTCGCGGCGGCCGCAAGGGCCACGCGGCGCCTCCCTTCCTCGAGCATCCCGCGCGTCACGTCGACCCCGATCACGTAACAGTCCTTCTGGCGCACGAGCTCGAGCGCCACGGCGGCGGTGCCGGTCGCCACGTCGAGCACCGTGTCGGTCGGCCCGGCCTCCGTGACCGACACGAGGAAGCGGCGCCAGCGCGGATCCTGGCCGAAGGAGAGCAGCCGTCCCCACCGGTCGTACCCGGGGCCGAGCGGCGCGAAGAGCTCCTTCGCATCCATACGCTGTGACTCTATGGCGCTCGGGGACGACCTGGCGAGAATCGCAGGGGCGGCGGCCGCCCACGGCGAGGTGACGGGCGTGCTCGCCGCGGAGCCCTCGCAGGGCCGCCGGCGCTACCTCATCGCGTTCGGGCCTGAAGGCAGCGCCGGCTGGCTCGTGCTCGACGAGGACGCCCGGGTGGTCGATCGCCGCCTCGATGTCCGCGACACCGCGTCGATCGTCGCGATGTGCGAGCTCGCGGGGGAGCTCGCAGGCGGCGGCGACCTCGAGCAGCTTCGGAACCAGCTCGCGAAGGTGCGTATCGTGGAGCGGCCGCAAGGCATCGACGAGGCCGAGGAAGCCGCTCTCCGGCTGGAGCGGACGATCGGTTCCCCGCCGCGCGTGGCGACGCCCGCCTACCTCGACGAGGTCGGCGCGGCGACGGTCGGGCTGGAGCGTGCGCTCGGTGAGACGTCCTCGCCGTTCTCGGCTGCGATCTCGTCGGCGACCGGGGCGGTCGAGGAGTTCGTCAGGGATGTCGAGCGCGGGTACCTGCGCAGCCTGCGCGACTAGGAGCTCGTTTCGAGATGACGCGTCATTCCGGAGCGAGTTCCAAACGCGCTACCGTGCCCGCATGGAAGGCAGTGGTGGATTCGGATTCCCGTTCGGGGGCGACCCCGAAGACCTGCTGCGGAGCCTCCGCGAGTTCGCGGAGCAGCAGGCCGAGTCCGTGCAGGAAGCGCAGCGCGAGCAGTTCGCGACGCTGACCCTGAACACGGCCGTCGAGCTCACCGGCGCGGCGCTCTCCCAGGTTCAGGTGACCGGTGCCGTCGACGAGCAGGCGATCGCTCTGCGGGACGCCATGCGCGTGCTGTTCCCCGAGGCGGTGGCGCTCGTCAGCGCCGCCCGCCAGGGTTTCATGCGCGAGTCGTAGCTAGCATCGCGGCGCTCGTGGCCCTGCTCGACCGCGCACTCGTCGCCCTCCTTCCAGCCGTTCCGCGGCCCGTCGTCCAGCGGCTCTCGTCGCGCTACATCGCCGGCCCGACGCTCGACGACGCCGTGCGTGTCGTCCAGCGCGTGAACGCGAAGGGCAAGCTCGCGACGATCGACGTGCTCGGAGAGGAGATCACGAACGAGTCGGAGGCCCGCTCGATCGCCCAGGCCTATCACGACGTGCTCGAGCGCATCGACGACGATCGGCTGGACGCGAACGTCTCGGTCAAGCTCACCGGGCTCGGCCTCGAGCTGGGAGAGGAGCTGTGCCGCACGAACCTCGTCGGCGTTCTCGAGGATGCGGCCCGCAAAGGCTGCTTCGTCCGGATCGACATGGAGGACTCGTCGACGACCGAGCGCACGCTTCGCCTCTACCGGGCGCTGCGTCGTGACGGCCACACGAACGTCGGCGCCGTCGTCCAGGCGTACCTCAGGCGCACCCACGCCGATCTCGACGGCCTGGAGAACGTGCGCCTCTGCAAGGGCATCTACATCGAGTCGCCGGAGATCGCCTACCGCGAGTACGAGGCCGTGCGTGCGAACTTCGTCCGCTGCCTCGAAGCGCTCGTGGAGCAGGGCTCCTACCTTGCGATCGCCACGCACGACGAGTACCTGATCGGCCGGGCGCTCCGCCTCGTGCGTGACGCGAGGCTCGACCGCGACCGGTACGAGTTCCAGATGCTGCTCGGCGTTCGCCCGGACCGCGCCGACGCGCTCGTCGCCGACGGTCACCGTCTCCGCGTGTACGTCCCCTACGGGACGCACTGGTACGAGTACTCGCTGCGCCGGCTGCAGGAGAACCCGAGCATCGCCGGCTACATCGCGGCCGACACGGTCGCGCGGGTCCTCGGTCGCGCGCGCGTGTAGCCGCAGCACCCGTAACCCGATCGGAGGCTTCGCCGTTTCTCGTGAGCGCGCGACGCACGTTCCCGAGACGAACGACGACGAGAGAGGAGGTTGTCCATGGTCGGACTTGGAATTCTCGCGTTCGTGGTTGGTGTGATCCTGTGGCTGACCGTGATGCCGGTGATCGGCTGGATCCTGATGGTGATCGGCGCGATCCTGGTCGTGGCCGGCCTGCTGGTCGGCGCGGTCTGGAGGTTCAGCCGCGCCGGGGGCCGGCGCGGAACCGTCTACTGACGATGCGGCGAGGCGGAGGGCGTCGAGACGCCCTCCGCCTCGCGTCACGCGAGAAGCGAGAAGCCGCCGTCGACGACGAGCGTCTGCCCCCGGACCATCTCGGCGTCGCTCGAGCAGAGAAACGCGACCGCGCCCGCGATGTCGTCGGCTTCCACGAGCCGGCCGACCGGGTTCGCGGCACCCGCCGCGAGCATCGCCTCCCGGTTCGGGAAATGCTCGAGGGCGCCCGTCTCGACCACTCCCCCCGAGACGGCGTTCACCCGGATTCCTCGTGGCGCGAGCTCGACGCCGAGGTAGCGGACGAGCGACTCGAGCGCGGCCTTCGACGTGCCGACGAGGACGTAGTTCTCGAGCACGCGTTGGGCGCCGAGGGACGAGATCGCCACGATCGACGCGCCCGGCCGCATCTGCGGCACCGCGACGCGGGCGAGCTGCAGGAGCGCGCGGGCATTCGCGTTCAGCGTCCAGTCCCAGTGCTTGTCCTCGGTCTCGAGAGCGGGGCGGATCACCCCGGTCGCCGCGTTGTGCACGAGCGCATCGAGCGGGCCGAGCTCTGCGACCTCGTCGAGCACGCGCGCCGACGTGACGTTCCCGCGGACGAGGATCGGCTCGGCTCCGATCCCGCGCAGCTCGTCCGCCGTCTCCTCCGCCGCGCGGTCGTTTCGCAGGTAGCCGATCGCGACGCGCTCGGCGCCGTCGCGGGCGAAGCGCAGCGCGATCGCACGCCCGATCCCACGCGATCCACCCGTGACGAAGACGGTCACATGCGGCGCGGCAGCGGCTTGTCGGCGGTGGCCGACGACGGGATCTCGTCCCAGCCCAGCCGCGCGAGAGACTCGCGGGGGCCCTCGTCGGCTTTCGACGATGCATGTCCGAGCCGGTCGAGGCGGTCGATCTGCTCCTCGGCGTACCTGCGGACGTCGCTCTCCTCGGGGAGGTCGGCGACGAGCTCGCGCACGCGCGCCCGCAGCTGGTAGGCGAAGTGCGGGGTCGCGGGGCCGACGAGAGCGTCGATGTCGTCGCGGGTCGGTTCGCGCTCCATCGGGCGGAAGCCTACCGTCGCCGCGCGGATAGGTTTGCCGCGGTGCGCTCCCGGACGGTCGATCTCATGCTCTTCGGCACCGTCCTCCTCTGGGCGCTCAACGCGACGGTCACGCGGTATGTCCTGACGAACGGGTTCCATCCGGTCGCCTACGCGACGCTCCGCTATGCGGCCGCGACGCTCCTCTTCTGGATCTTCACGTTCCGCCGCGAGAGGAGCTTTCGCGTCGCCCGCCGGGACCTCCGCTACGTGGCGATTGCGGCCGGGATGATCTTCGTCAACCAGCTCTGCTTCGTGTACTCGATCGACAAGACCTCCGCGGCGACGATCACGCTCTTCCTGGGAACGACGCCGATCTTCATCGGCGTCGTCACGACCGTGATCGGGCTGGAGCGGATGAAGGGCGGCTTCTGGATCGCGACGGCGGTGTCGATCGTGGGCATCACACTCGTGGCGTCGGGGTCGGGCGGCTTCTCGGGGCATGCCGTCGGCGATGCCCTCGGTGTCGGCACCGCGCTCACGTGGGCGCTGTACTCGATCGCGATCACGCCGCTGATGCGGCGGTACTCGCCGTACCGGATCAGCTCGATCGTGCTCGGGATCGGCTGGGTTCCGCTCGCCGCCGCGGGCGCCGCCCAGACCACGAGCCAGGAGGTGGATCTCGGCTGGCGCGTGTGGCTCGGCTTCGCCTTCGCGGTGGTCGGGCCGCTCTTCCTGACGAACATCCTCTGGTTCACCGCGATCTCGCGGGTCGGGCCGTCGCGCGCCTCGCTCTTCTCCAACATGCAGCCCGCCTTCGGCGTCGTCTTCGCGCTGCTCCTCCTGGGCGAGCACCTCACCCGCTGGGAGGTCGCGGGCGGCTTCCTGATCATCTCGGCGGTGCTCCTCGAGCGCTCCCGCCGGACGCCGCTCGAGCCACCCGCCGACTGAGGATTCCCTCTAGACTCCCCGTGTGAGCGACGACTTCATGCCGCTCGACGGCTGGGATCACGTCGAGCTCTGGGTCGGGAACGCCAAGCAGGCCGCCTACTACTACGAGCATGCGTTCGGCTTCCGGCCGATCGCCTACGGCGGCCCCGAGACCGGGATGCGCGACCGGGCGAGCTACGTCGTCGAGCAGGGCGACATCCGCCTCGTGCTCTCGAGCTCGCTGCGCCGCGACCACGAGATCGGCGAGTTCGCGTTCGTCCACGGTGACGGCGTCAAGGACATCGCCCTACGCGTCCCCGACGCACGCGAGGCATACCGGCAGGCCGTGCAGCGCGGCGCCCGCGGGATCGTCGAGCCGACGGTCGTCGAGGACGAGTTCGGCGCGGTGGGGCTGGCGACGATCGCCACCTACGGCGACGTCGTCCACACGTTCGTCGAGCGCCGCGGCTACGAGGGCGCCTACCTGCCGGGCTACAAGGCGCTCGAGTCGGCGAACGGCGCCGATCCCGGAGTCGGGCTGCTCGCCCTCGATCACATCGTGGGCAATGTCGAGCTCGGGCGCATGGAGCACTGGGTCGACTTCTACGAGCGCGTCTTCGGGATGACCGAGATGATCCACTTCAGCGACGAGGACATCTCGACGGAGTACTCCGCCCTGATGTCGAAGGTTCTCACCGACGGCGAGGGCAAGGTCAAGTTCCCGATCAACGAGCCCGCCGAGGGGAAGCGAAAGAGCCAGATCGAGGAGTACCTCGAGTTCAACCACGGGCCGGGCGCGCAGCACATCGCGATGCAGACCGCGAACATCGTGGAGACGGTCGATGCGCTCCAGCGGCGCGGCGTGGTGTTCCTCGACACGCCCGACACCTACTACGACGAGACGCCCGACCGCGTCGGCGCGATCGACGAGAGCTGGGACGATCTGCGGCGCCTGCGCATCCTCGCCGACCGCGACGACGACGGGTACCTGCTCCAGATCTTCACGAAGACCGCCCAGGACAGGCCGACGCTCTTCTTCGAGGTGATCGAGCGCCACGGCGCCCGCGGCTTCGGCGACGGCAACTTCAAGGCGCTGTTCGAGGCGATCGAGCGCGAGCAGGCGCTGCGCGGGAATCTCTGATCGGGCGCGGGAGGGCGGACATGCAGCTCGAGGAAGTCCTCCAGACGGCCGTCCGTCAGGCGGCGGTGACCGCCGACGCCGGGCACCGGCCGTGGCCCGTCCCCGATGCGGCGTGGGCGAGCGCGCAGACCTGGACCGACGTTGCCTTTCTGCACTGGCGCGTCGAGGAGACGGAGCTTCGACGCGAGCTGCCGGAGACCGTCGAGCTCGACACCTTCGACGGCAGCGCGTGGCTCGGGATCGTCGCCTTCGTCGTCTCCGACCTCAGGTTGCGCGGGTTGCTGCCGCTGCCGTGGCTCGTCTTCCCCGAGCTCAACGTGCGGACCTACGTGACTCGCGACGACAAGCCCGGTGTGTGGTTCTTCTCGCTCGACGCCGCGAGCACGCTCGTCGTCGAGGGAGCGAAGCTCCTCTACCGGCTGCCCTACAACCGGGCCGAGATGCGCTGTGAGCGCATCGGCGAGTTCGTCCACTTCGAGTCCGCCCGGCCCGGGGCGGCGTTCAGCGGGCGCTACCGCGGAGACGGGGCGTTCTTCACAGCGGAGCCCGGGTCACTCGACGCATTCCTGACCGAGCGCTACTGCCTCTACACCGAGAACGGCGGTCGCGGCTACCGGGCGGAGATCCACCATCCGCCGTGGGATCTGCAGCACGGCGAGGCGGTCGTCGACCTCGACACGATGTCGCCGCTGCCACGCGCCGGCGACGAGCCCCACGTGCTCTTCTCGCCGCGGCAGGACATCGTCGTGTGGCCGTTGCAGGCGCTCTGACCGGACGGTGCTGCTCAGGCGATCGTGATCGTGAAGGTGTGGGCGGCGCTCGTGTCACTGCCGCCGTTCGCGGTGCCGCCGCTGTCGACCGCGCGAACCGTGACCGTCGCGACGCCGAGCGCGAGGGTGGCGGGCTTGTACGTGAGCGTCCCGTTCGCAGCGATCGCCGGCTGGGTCGCGAAGAGCGCCGGCTTGTCGACGGTGACGACGAACGCAACGCTCTGGCCGGACTCGTCCGGCGGGCCGGCCGAGATGCCGGTGGCCCAGCCGGAGACGGTCTGCGCCCCGAGCAGCGATACGGCCGTCTGGTTTCCGCCGGGCACGAAGCTCGGCGCGTCGTTCACCGGTGTGACCGTGATCGTGAAGGTCTGCGGAGTGCTCGTATCCGAGCCCCCGTTCGCGGTGCCGCCGTCGTCGTGCGCGGTGACCGTCACCGACGTGGACCCGTTCGCGTCGGGCGCGGGCGTGAAGGTCAGCGTGCCGTCGGGTGCAACCGCAGGCTGGGCGGTGAAGAGGCCCGGGTTGTCGGGGTGGAGGACGAACGTCACCGACTGTCCCTGCTCGCTCGCAGGGCCGGGCGAGACGCCCGTCACGAAGCCGGCGACGGTCTGCGGGCCCGCGTCCTCGAGCACCGTCTGACCGCTTCCGGAGGTGAACGTGGGGGCGACGTTGGGCTGAGGCGTCGTGTTGGTGGTAGGCGTCGTGGTCGTGGTGGGGGGCGTCTTCGTGGTCGTCGTGGGCTTGGTCGGGATCGTCGCCGGGGGGGACGGTTGGGTCGAGCCGGGGGGTGACGGCCCTGGGGCAGGAGTCGTGACCGCCGGGGCCGTCGAGGGCCTGGGCTTCGGCTTGGGCTTCGGCTTGGGCGTGGGCTTGGGCGTGGGTTTCGGTTTCGGCCCCGGCGTCGTTGAGGTGGGCGGCGCGGCGGGTGCCGCCGGCGGCGGCGGGGCGGCAGTCGTTGTCGTCGTGCCCGGCCGCGGCGCCACCTTCGGCGCGGCTCTCGGTCCTCTTGGCGGGGTGGCCGTACGGAGCTTTGGCCGCCGGGCCGGCCGGGCGCGCGGGATGGGCGCGTGCGACGGCCGTCGCCGAGTCGCCGGGCGAGGTCGTGTCGAGACGGCCGGGGTGGCCGGCGCCGCGTGAGAGGTCTCGGCCGTCGCCGGCGGAGGCGCCGCCTCGGCGCGAGGGGTCGCGTGCGGCAGCGCAAGACCGGTCGCGGCGGTCGTGGCGAGGGTTGCGGCGCCGGCGATCGCGGCTCCGAACGACGGTGTCAGCGGGAGTCGGGCGAGGAGCGGCGCATGACTCAGCCACGACACCGGTCCCATGACGAGCCTCATCCGGCCGAGCGAGATGTTTACGAATGCGCGAACCAGGTTCGGGTCGAACTGGCTGCCCGAGCAGCGCGTGATCTCCTCGCGGCCCGCGACGGCGGTCGCCGCGCGCTTGTACGACCGGGACGAGGTGATCACGTCGAAGACGTCGGCGATCGCGACGATCCGCCCCGCGAGTGGGATCGTGTCACCGGCGCTGCCGCGCGGGTAGCCCGCGCCGTCCCAGCGTTCGTGGTGGTAGCCGACGGCATCGAGCCACGGTCCGAGCCAGTTCCTGAGCGGCGCGACCAGCGCCTCGCCGTAGAGCGGGTGTCGGCGGAGCTGCTCCCATTCCTCGTCGCTCGGCCGGCCCGGCTTGTTGAGGATCTCGGCGCTCACGTCGAGCTTGCCGATGTCGTGGAGCAGCGCGGACCAATTCAGGCGGTCGAGGTCGTCGCGGGAGAGTCCGAGCTCCCGTCCGAGGCTCCAGGCGTACGCGCGAACGCGCTCGGCGTGGCCTCGTGTGATCCGGTCGTGCTGGTCGAGCGCGGCGACGAGCTGGAGGAGGACCCCGGCGGCCTCAACAGGGTCTGCCTCGTTCGGGGCCTCGTGCATCGCCCGCAGGCGAGCCTCGAGCTCCTCGACCGTTCCGGTGCGCATCGCGAGGCGGAACCGCGACGGCGCCTCGTCCGGGAACACGAGGGACAGCTCGAGCAGCGCACCGAGTGGCAGCAACCGCCGCGAGAGCGCATACGTGCCGGAGACGACGAGCGTCGCGGCGATGCTCAGCGAGAACCACCAGGCGAGGTACACGCCGAGGGAGCTCGTCGGCGGGCCGATCAGGGCGGTCACGCCTCGCACGAACGCGAGCGACCCGGCGAGCGGCAGTGCGTAGACGAGCATGCGCAGGCCGCGCGCACGCCACGGCCGTGCCGTCCAACGCTCGCCCGTTGGAGCGGGTTCTCCCACGGAGGTCTTATCGGCGTCAGGCCCGGTCGGGTAAAGCCGCGGCCGATCTGCCATGGCGCCCGCCTGCGGGCGGTCTAACGTTCGCGTGTGACTCCGCAGCGGCGGTCAGCGCTCGCAAGCGTCGCCGCGGCGGCGGTGCTCGTCACGCTGAAGCTGTCGGTCGGTCTCGCGACGTCGAGCCTCGGGCTGGTCTCCGAGGCGGCTCACTCCGGCACCGACCTCGTAGCGGCGTTGCTCACGTACTTCGCGGTTCGCGTCGCGGCCCGGCCCGCGGACGTCAGCCATCAGTTCGGTCACGGCAAGGCGGAGCACCTGTCCGCGCTTGGTGAGGCTGCGTTCCTCGCGCTCGTGAGCGTCTTCATCTCCGTCCGTGCGATCGAGCGGCTGGCCGGAGCGACGAGCGGCAAGCCGAACGTCACGTGGTACGCGCTCGCGGTGCTCGGTGTCGTGATCGCGATCGACGCCAGCCGGACGACTCTCAGCTGGAGGACGGCACGCCGGTTCGGAAGCGCCGCCCTCGCGTCGAACGCGCTCCATTTCGCGAGCGACCTGACGGGGTCGGTGGCCGTGCTCGTCGGCCTGCTCGTGGCACGGGCGGGCCATCCCGACGGCGATGCCGTCGCCGCGCTCTTCGTCGGCGTCCTCGTACTCGCTGCGGCGGCGCGGCTGATGAAGGTGAACATCGACGTGCTCATGGATCGCGCGCCCATGGAGGCGGAGGCGGCTGCGATCGCGGCGATCGAGGGCATGTCGCCGAGCGTGCAGCTGCGGCGGGTGCGGATGCGCCAGGCCGGCACACAGCAGTTCGCGGACATCGTCATCGGGGTCCCGCCCAGCGCCGCCGTCGGCCAGGGGCATGCCGCCGCGGACGCTGTGGAGGAAGCGGTCGGCCGGGCGCTGCCGAACTCCGACGTGGTCGTGCATGTCGAGCCGATCGAGGACGCAGGCGTGCGTGAGCGCGCCCATGCGGCCGCGGTCGCCGTGCCGCAGGTCCGCGAGGTGCACAACCTCGTGCTCGTCGACGTCGCCGGCCGGACGGAGCTGTCGCTGCACGCCAAGCTGCCGGGCGACCTGTCGCTCGAGGAAGCGCATGGGATCGCCGAGCAGCTCGAGACGGCGGTGCGTGCGGCGGTGCCCGAGATCGCGGGCGTGCAGACGCATCTCGAGCCGCTGGCCGAGACTGCCGCCGGCCGCGAGGTCGCGTCCGACGCGTCCGAGGCAGTCGCGCGGATCGTCCGGGAGATGACCGGCCGCGACCCGCGCGAGCTGCGGTTCCTGCGAACCGACTCCGGCGTCCTCGCGTTTCTGACGCTCGGGCTCGAGGGAACGAGCAGGCTCGACGAGGCACATGCGCTCGCCAGCGAGATCGAGGAGCGCATCCGGCTCGAGCGGCCCGACATCGGCGACGTCATCGTCCACACCGAGCCCTGAACGCCGGCGAACCGGGTTCGGAACGCTAGGGTCGCGGACTGTGAAGCTCTGCATGTTCACCCCTCGGGCGCTCGCGCTCGAGCGCGGCTGGCCCGGGCGCATCGAGGGAGACCGCGTCATCCAGCTCGCGGCGCAGACCCTGCAGGCGTTCTTCACCGGCGGCGGGTCGGCGCGCGAGCATGCCGAGTACGAGCTCGCCGAGGTCGACCTGCGGC
Source organism: uncultured Thermoleophilia bacterium (assembly GCA_963784765.1). GTDB lineage: Bacteria > Actinomycetota > Thermoleophilia > Gaiellales > Gaiellaceae > PALSA-600. The sequence goes on along the minus strand of CAWASP010000009.1, from coordinate 79,833 downwards.
CGCCCGTCCTGCACCCGCCTTCCGTGCGCGACTTCATGGCGTTCGAAGAGCACGTCGCGAACGCGCGCCGCCTCCGTGGCTCGACGGTTCCGGCGGAGTGGTACGAGATCCCCGTCTTCTACTTCTCGAACCCGGCGGCGATCTACGGGCACGGCGACCCGGTGCCGTATCCCGAAGGGACCGACGAGCTCGACTACGAGCTCGAGTGCGCCGCGATCATCGGCGCCGACGGGAAGATCGGCGGGTTCACCGTGATGAACGACTGGTCCGCGCGCGACGTCCAGCGCCGCGAGATGCGCGTCGGGCTCGGACCGGCGAAGGGCAAGGACTTCGCGACATCGCTCGGCCCGGTGGTCGTCACTCCCGACGAGCTCGACGGGAGCGCCGGCGAGATGACCGCACGCGTCAACGGCGAGGAGCGCTCGCGCGGCAACCTGTCGACGATGTACCACTCGTGGCCGGCGCTGATCGAGCAGGCGGCCCGCAACACGACGCTTCTGCCGGGAGACGTGATCGGCTCCGGCACGGTCGGCGGCGGGTGCATCCTCGAGCACGGAGACGGCCGCTGGCTGCAGCGGGGCGACGTGGTCGAGCTCGAGATCGAGGGGATCGGCGTGCTGCGCAACATCGTCACGTGATCGGGCCCGACGACATTCGCGCCGCCGCTCGCCTGCTCGACGGCGTCGCGCACCGCACGCCGGCGCTCCGCTCGCGCACGCTCGGGGAGCACGTGGCCCTCAAGCCGGAGAACCTGCAGCGCGTCGGCGCCTTCAAGTTTCGCGGCGCCTACAACAAGATCGCGTCGCTGCCGCGGGGCGCCGAGGTCGTCGCCTACTCGTCGGGGAACCACGCGCAGGCGGTTGCGCTCGCATCACGCCTGTTGGGTGCCCACGCGACGATCCTGATGCCCGAGGACGCTCCGCGGTCGAAGGTCGAGGCGACGAAGGGGTACGGCGCGGCGGTCGTGACGTACGACCGCTACTCCGGGAGGCGTGAGGCGATCGCCGTCGACCTCGCGGCGGAGCGGAGGGCGGAGATCGTCCCTCCCTACGACGACGACCTCGTGATGGCCGGCCAGGGGACGGCGGCGCTCGAGCTGCTCGAGGACGCAGGTGTCGTCGACACCCTCGTGGTTCCGCTCGGAGGCGGCGGGCTGCTCGCAGGCTCCGCGACGATCGCCCGCGAGCTCGGCGTGCGCCGCATCGTCGGCGTCGAGCCGGCCGCCGGCGACGACTGGCAGCGGTCGTTCGAGGCCGGGGAGCGGGTCGAGATCGAGGTGCCGCGGACGATCGCCGACGGGCTGCAGACGACCACCCCGGGGCAGCTCACCTGGGAGGTCTGCCGCCGGCTCGTCGACGAGATCGTGACGGTCACCGACACGCAGATGGTCGACGCCATGCGCTTCGCGTTCGAGCGGCTGAAGCTCGTGGTCGAGCCGAGCGGTGCGGTGGGGATCGCGGCCGTGCTGGAGGGCATCGTCGAGGCGCCGTCTCTCGGGGTGATCGTCTCGGGGGGGAACGTCGACGCCGAGCGGTTCGTGCAGCTAGTCGCCGCCGCGTGACCCGGCGACGTTCTGGTCGATGCGCGCGCGCTCGTACGCCAGCCGGAACAGCTCGATCACCTCGCGCACGTCCTCTTCCGTTCGCACTTGCTTCGACACCCAGCCGGTGTGCGGCAGCACGTGGTGCGGCTGGGCGCGCCCGGTCTCGACGAGCATGTCGCGGACGCCCTTGTGGAAGCGGAGGTCGGCCCAGCGGCTGCCGTGCAGGTGCCCGAGGTCCCGGCGGCCGAGGCGGAACTCGATCCCGCCGAAGCGGTGAGCGTGCACCGAGACGCCGGGGAAGGCACCCACCTCGCGCTCGATCCGGGCGGCGATATCCTCCACAGGTGCCGTTCTACCAGCGTCTCGGCGAGCTGCCCAGGAAACGTCACATCGTGGCCCGGGACAACGGCACCCTCCTGACCGAGGAGGTGATGGGCTTCGAGGGGTTCTCGGGGCTCGAGTCGATCCTCTACCACCTGCATTCGCCCTGTCGCGTGATCGAGCTCGGCGAGTTCGAGCCGATCGTGCGGGAGGAGTGGGTGCCGGACGCCCACGCGCATCGCCACCTCCGGACGTGGGAGATGCCACCGGCCGGCGACCCCGTCAGCGGGCGTCAGCTCCTGATGTGGAACAACGACGTCGAGATCTCGCTCTGCCGGCCGACCGAGGAGATGGAGGGCTTCTACCGCAACGGCGAGGGCGACGAGGTCGTCTTCGTCCACGAGGGCTCGGGCACGCTCGAGACGATCTTCGGCGACCTTCCCTACACGCCCGGCGACTACGTCGTCATCCCGCGCGGGACGACCTACCGCTTCCACACGGAGGGCGACCAGCGCCATCTCGTCTTCGAGACCCCCGGGCTGATCACCATCCCGAAGCGCTACCGGAACGAGCACGGCCAGCTGATGGAGCACGCGCCGTTCTACCACCGCGACATCCACGGGCCGACGGAGCTCCGGACGCACCGCGAACGCGGCGAGTTCGTCGTCAAGGTGCGCGTCCGCGGTGGCTACCAGACCTACGTGATCGACTATCACCCGTTCGACGTCGTCGGGTGGGACGGCTACGTGTTCCCCTGGACGTTCTCGATCCACGACTTCGAGCCGATCACCGGCCGCATCCACATGCCGCCCCCGTCGCACCAGACGTTTGCCGGCCCGAACTTCGTGATCTGCAGCTTCTGCCCGCGCAAGCTCGACTTCGACCCCGAGGCGATCCCGATCCCGTACCACCACTCGAACCTGCAGAGCGAGGAGATGATCTATTACGTCGACGGGAACTTCTCGTCGCGCAAGGGGATCGAGGTCGGGTCGATCACGCTTCATCCCTCCGGTCTGCCGCACGGCCCACAGCCGGGTCTCGCCGAGAAGAGCCTCGGGATGACGGAGACGCACGAGTACGCCGTGATGTGCGACACCTTCCATCCGCTGCGGCTGACGGCGCTGGCCGCCGACCTGGACGACGGGCGCTACATGTACTCGTGGGCCGAGGACGCCGCCGGCACGAGCCCGGACGACGACCCCGCCGGGGTCACCTCGCACCTCTGACCCTGCTCCGCGTCCCCGAGCCGTACGACTTCGAGCTCTCGACGGGCCGCTTCCGCGCGTTCGGCACCGACCTCGCGAACCGCCTCGTCGACGGCGTCCTCTACCGGGCGGTCGCGGGCCGCGAGGTGCGCCTCCGGGCGAGGCCCGGCGGGGTCGACGTCGAGCCGCTCGACGAGACGACGCGGCCCGCGGTGGAGCGCCTGCTCGGCCTCCCGTTCGATCTCGACGCGTTCTACGCCTGGGCCCGGCGCGACGACAGGCTGTCGACGCTCACCGTCGCGCTGCGCGGCTACCGGCCGCCGCTGCAACCCAACCCGTTCGAGGCGCTGGTCACCTCGATCACGGCGCAGCAGGTGTCGCTCTTCTCCGCCGTCGCGATCCGCAACCGGCTCGTCGAGCGGCTCGGCGAGCCCGTGGGAGAGGCCTGGGCGTTCCCGTCGCGCGAGCGCGTCGCCGCGGCCGGCGAACAGGAGCTCGTCGCCTCCGGGTTCACCCGGCGGAAGGCCGAGTACGCGGTCGCCCTTGCGCGGTCCGGCCTCGACCTGGACTCCCTCGCCGCGCTCTCCGACGACGAGGTGCGGGCCAGGATCACCGCGTTCCGCGGGCTCGGCCCGTGGACCGCCGAGTGGTTCCTCGCGCGGCATCTCGCGCGACCGCATGCGTGGCCGTCCGGCGACCTCGCGCTGCGCAAGGCGGCAGCGAGCCTCTACGGTGTCGGGGTTGAAGAGCTCGGCGCGCACCTGCATCCGTTCCAGAACCTCTCGGCTCACTACCTGCTGCTCGGATGGCTGACGAAGCCCTGACGATCCGCCGGGCGACCGAGGCCGACGAGGCGGTGCTGCGCGAGCTCTGGGAGGAGTTCGAGCGCGAGGTGCCGTGGCCGCTCGAGGACCCGGAGACCTGGGCGGACGAGTGGCCGGACACGCTCGACGACATCCGCACCGGAGGCGTGTTCCTCGCCGAGGACGGCGACGGTCCCATCGGCGTCGCCCGGATCGAGCAGGCGGTCCGCGGCCGGTCGCACCTCCAGTTCGTGCACGTGCGCGAGCGTGCGCGCCGCCGCGGTGTGGCGAAGGCGCTGCTTCGCGAATGCGCCGCACACGCGCGCGAGCAGGGCGCGCGTACCGTGAGCCTCGAGGTCCTGCTCTCGAACGAGCCTGCGCGGGTCGTCTGGTCGCGACTCGGCTTCGTCGAGGACCAGGTGTTGATGGCGGCGCCGGTCGACGCGCTCGAGTCGCGACTGCAGGACGCCGACACGGGCGAGCACCGGGCGACCACGCATGTCCAGACCGACGACGAGGTCTCCGTCGAGCGCGCGGTCGCGCAGTTCGTCCCCCGCCTCGAGGCGACCGACGTGCGGGCGGGCTCGAGCTGGATCCGGATCGCCGACCCGGTGCTCGACGCCGACCGCACCGCACACGGCCGGTTCGCAGGCGAGCTCTCCGAACGGCTGGGCGCCGTCACCGTGGCGCTCGCCCTCGAGGGAGAGGTCGTCCGGTTCCGCCTCTACGAGCGCGGGCGGATGGTGGACGAGTACCTGTCTGTGCCGAACTACTACGGCGTCCTCTCGACGGCGGACGAGCTCGCCATGGCCGCGAACCCGACGCTCGTCGCACGGCTCACCGGCGCCGACAGGGAGGAGGTGCGCCGTGTCGCGCGCACCGCAACCTCGCCGGCCGAGCTCCCGCCGGCGGCTGACCTGTACGCACAGATCGCCGCGCTGATGGGGCTCGAGCCGTGAAGCTCGTCGACGCGCCACGTTGTCCGTACTGCGCGCGCGTGCGGATACTTCTCGCCGAGAAGGGCGTCGAGGTCGAGACGGTGCGCGTCGACCTGCGCAATCGCCCCGGATGGCTCTACGAGCTCAACCCGCCCGACGGTCGCGTGCCTGTGCTGGACGACGGCGATCCCCTCCCCGAGTCGGAAGTGATCATGGAGCACCTCGAGGAGCGCTTCCCCGAACCGGCGGTCCTTCCGGCAGACCTTCGTGAACGCGCCCGCGCCCGCCTCCTCGTCCACCGCTTCGACCAGAACCTCGGCGACGACTACTACGCCTTTCGCCGCGGTGACGACAACGACCTCACCGGGCGGCTCGAACAGCTCGAGCTCGGCCAGAGCCTCTGGACGGACATCGCCTACGTCCCCTGGCTCATCCGGCTGCGCGAGATGCTCGGCGTCCCGCTGCCGGCCCGGGTCGCCACGCGGCTGGAGGCGCTCGAGCGCCGGCCGTCGGTGGCAGCCGAGGTCGACGTGGTGCGGAGCTTGTTGTGACGGAGATCGTCCTCGAGGAGCTCGCCGGGCGTCTGGGACAGGTGCCGATCGTCGACGTCCGCTCCACGCACGAGTACGACGGCAGCGGCGGGCAGCCGTGCGATCCGCGTCGCGGGCACATTCCCGGGGCGCGGCACCTCGACGTCTACCGGCTGATGGGGATGGCGCCCGAGGACGTTCGGGCAGAGCTCGGGGTCGATCCCGGCGCCGAGGTGGTCGTCTACTGCCACAGCGGCTCGCGCTCGGCGATCGCGATGCAGATCCTTCGCTCTCTGGGGTACGAGGCCCGCAACTACGTCGGCTCGTGGCACGAGTGGTCCCGCCACGACGACTTGCCGGCCGAGACATCAAGCCTCTAGATGACCGGCCGCGGTCTCGAGGAACGCGCGGCAGAGCGCGCGCCCGCGCTCCTGCCAGGCGGGGAGCTTCTCGTCGAGCTCGGCGGAGAGCTCCTCGAGCGAGCGGGGCAGGGTCGGATCGTCCCGGAACCACTCGAGCACCTGCCGGTGGCGCACCTCCGGGTGGAACTGGGTCGCCCACGCGCGCTCGCCGAGCCGGTAGGCCTGCGGCAGCGGCCCCGTCGCAAGCTCCACCGCCCCGGGCGGCACCTCGAACCAGTAGGCGTTGGCATTGAACGACTCGAAGCGGCGGGGAAGCACACCGAGCACCGGGTCGGCGGCACCCTCGTCGGTCAGCTCGGTTAGGTAGAAGCCGGCCATCGTCGCGCCCACCGGCCGGACGCGACCACCGAACGCGTGGGCGAGCGTCTGCGCTCCGAGACACACGGCGAGCAGCGGCATGCCGTCGGAGACGAGGCGTCGGAGCGTCTCGTACTCCTCGTGCAGCCACGGGTATCGGATCTCCTCGCCGACGTTCTGGTCCCCGCCGAAGACCATCGCGGCGTCGAAGCCGCCGAGCGGAGGGCTGCCCTGAAGCCGTATGTCCCATTCGAGGAGCTCGTGCCCGTCCTCGGCGAGCACCTCCTCGAAGAGCTCGGGCCGCACGGTGGGCCCATGGACGATCGCGATGACCCGCATCAGGCCGTCGGCACGTTCGCGTCGTCGAGCAGCCGGCGGAGCAGCTCGGCTCCGGCGGGAGCCTGCGCGACACCGTTCGTCTGGTTGTTGTTGTTGAAGAACGCGTACGCCTCCTCGGCCCCCTCCGAGAGCTCGCGCAGGGACGGCACCCACTCGCGCAGCTCCTCCTCCTCGTAGAGGTAGTCGAAGCGCTGTGCGGCCGAGCCGCCGCGGACGTTCCAGGTCGAGGCGTTGCGACCGTGGAAGCGGACGTACGCGACCGGGGTCGTCGCGGCCACCAGCGTCTCGGGCATGTTCGCGCCGCCGGTCCTCGGCGCGTCGACGACCACCCAGGTCATGCGGCGCTCCTCCAGGAAGCGGAGCAGCTCCGTCCGAACGTCCTCTGCGTACCAGGAGCGGTGCCGTGGCTCGAACAGGAACACGTCGTCGCCGACCCGTTCGCGGGCCCACTCGAGGTAGTCGAGCGACGACGGCTTCCAGACGACGTACGGCGGCATCTGGAAGAGGATCCCGCCCAGCTTGCCGGCGGCCCGCAACGGCTCCAGGGCGGCGAGGAACGCATCGAAGACTGCCCCGCGCAGCTCGCGCGGCGGCCGGTCGACGCGGCCGCGGTGGTCGACCGGCAGCCCCTCGCGCAGGTCGGGAGGCACCTGCTCGAGCTTGACCGGGTGCCGGGTCATGAGCCCGAACGCCTTGATGTGCACGACGAACCCGTCGGGGGTGCGGTCGGCCCACCCGCGCACCAGCTTCTCGTCCGGAACCCGGTAGTAGGTCGAGTCGACCTCGACGGTCGAGAATCGCTCGGCGTAGTACGGCAGACGGTCGCGCGGCGGGGTGCCCGGCGGGTACCAGTACCGGGAAAGAGCGTCGTCGGCGAACGAGCAGGTGCCGATCCGCACGGCGGCGGTCATGGCGCAATCCTAGAATCGCGTCATGGCAGACCCGCGGCCTATCGGCGTCTTCGACTCGGGGGTCGGCGGGTTGACCGTCCTCCACGAGTGTCTGGTCACGATGCCGCACGAGGATTTCGTCTACCTCGGCGACCATGCCCGGCTGCCGTACGGGCCGCGGAGCGCCGACGAGGTTCGGCGGTTCGCCCACGAGATCGGCCTCTTCCTCGAACGGCAGGGCGTCAAGATGGTGGTGGTCGCCTGCAACACGGCCACCTCGGTGGCGCTGCCCGACCTGCAGGAGGAGCTCGCAGTGCCGGTCGTCAGCGTGATCGTGCCCGAGGCGCATGCAGCGGTCCAGGCGACGCGCAACCGCCGGATCGGCCTGCTCGCGACCGAGCTGACCGTCGCGAGCGGCCGCTACGAAGCGATGGTGCAGACGCTCGACGCCGGCGCGCGCTTCACGGCGGTCGCCTGTCCCAAGCTCGTGCCGCTGATCGAGGCGGGCGACACGTTCAGCGACGAGCTCGTGACGGCCGTTCGCGAGTACGCCGCGCCACTCAAGGCGGCGGGATGCGACACGGTCATCTTCGGCTGCACGCACTACCCGCTCCTGCGGCCCGTCTTCCAGCGCACCTTCGGGCGCGACGTCACCCTCGTCTTCTCGGCCGACGAGACCGCGCGCGAGGTGGCGGAGACGCTCGCGCGGAAGGGCTTCGAGAACGACTCCGGCCGCGAAGGGGACTACCGCTTCCTGACGACGGGCGACCCCGACGTCTTCAGGACGCTCGGCGAGCGGTTCCTGCAGCTGCCGTTGACGGCCGTCGAGCATGTCGAGGTCGCCGAGCTGGAGCGCGCCGCGTGACGCGCGCGGACGGCCGGCGGCCGGACGAGCTCCGGCCGGTCACCGCCGATCCGGCGTTCCTCGAGCAGCCGCACGGCGTCGTGCTCTGGGCGCAGGGGAAGACGAAGGTGCTCTGCACGGCCTCGGTGCAGGAGGGCGTGCCGCGATGGCTCTACCGCTCGGGCCGCGGGTGGATGACTGCCGAGTACTCGCTGCTGCCGGCCTCCACCGGCGAGCGCACCGACCGCGAGGCGACCCGCGGCAAGCAGGGAGGGCGCACGGTCGAGATCCAGCGCCTGATCGGCCGGGCGCTGCGCGGCGTCGTCGACTTCGAGGCGCTCGGCGAGCGCACCGTGTACCTCGACTGCGACGTGTTGCAGGCCGACGGGGGCACGCGCTGCGCCGCAATCACCGGTGCCTACGTCGCGGCCCGGCGGGCGCTCGACCGGTTCGGGCTGTCGAAGGCGCTCACGGGCTCGGTGGCCGCCGTGTCCGTCGGCGTCGTCGACGGCGTCTCGCTGCTCGACCTCGACTACTCGGAGGATTCGACCGCGGACGTCGACGTCAACGTCGTGATGACCGGCGACGGCCGGTTCGTCGAGGTGCAGTCGACGGCCGAGCGAGTCCCGTTCGACCGCGGCCGCCTGGACGAGCTCCTCGATCTCGCGGCGAGCGGCATCGATCGGCTGCAGCGGTTCCAGGAGGACGCGGTTGCGGCTCCTCGCGAGTAGCGTCCCGACGCTGGGTGGCTGGGACGCGCTGCTCCGGCTGACGCTCGCCGCGGCGCTCGGCGGGCTCGTCGGATTCGAGCGCGAGCTGCGAGACCGGGAGGCGGGGATCCGGACGCACCTGCTCGTCGCCCTCGGCGCTGCGCTCTTCACGATCATCTCGGCCTTCGGCTTCCATGAGTTCCTCGCGAGCGGCGGGCCGGAGGTCCGCGCCGACCCCTCCCGGATCGCGGCGCAGATCGTCACCGGGATCGGGTTCCTCGGCGCCGGGGCGATCATCCGCGAGGGGCTCTCGGTTCGCGGCCTGACGACGGCCGCGACGCTGTGGGTGGTGGCCGCGATCGGCATGGCGTGTGGGGCCGGCTACTACTGGCCGGCGGTCGCGGCGACAGGGCTCACGATCCTCGCGCTCTGGCCGCTTCGCATCTTCGCCTACCGCCTGGTGGAGCGGATCAAGCCGGAGGAGAACCGGCTGATCGTCGAGCTGAGAGAGGGCCAGCCGGTCGGGGCGCTCCTCGCGGAGCTGCACGACGTGCGGCACTTCGAGCTGACCGACGAGCCCGACCGGCGTGTCGTCCAGCTCGAGCTCGGCCGGCTCGACGAGAACGTCGTCGGGCAGCTCACCGACCTCGACTTCGTGATCGGCGTCCGGTGGCACCGGAGCTGATGCGGGCAACCGTCTGCTCGGCAAACCCCCACAAGCTCGCCGAGTTCGAGGCGCTCTTTCCGGGTGTCGAGCTCGAGCTGCTCGCGGCCGAGGAGTTCCCGCCCGAGGACGGCGCCACGTACCGTGAGAACGCCCTGATCAAGGCACGCTTCGGCCGCCGGACCGGGAGCCCGGACCGGGTCATGCTCGCCGACGACTCCGGGATCGAGGTGGCGGCGCTCGGCGGTGGCCCGGGAGTGGAGACCGCGCGCTGGGCGGACGGCCGTCACGTCGCGAAGCTGCTCGCGGCGCTCGGCGACACCGACGGCCGCGACGCCCGGTACGTCTGCGAGCTCGTGGCAGTGCTGCCCGACGGAGGCGAGCGCCACGGCACCGGCTTCCTCGAAGGCACGATCGCCCGCGCTCCGGCCGGTGACGAGGGGTTCGGCTTCGACCCGATCTTCCTCCCGGCCGGCGAGGAGCGGACCGTCGCGGAGCTCGGGAACGCCTGGAAGGCGGTCAACTCGCACCGCGCTCGCGCCGCCCAGGCGCTCCTCCGGGCGCTTCGCTGACCTGCGCGCGTGACACTTCCGTAACGGTGCCTGGCACCGGGAAGGCGCGCCGAACCGCCGCGATAGCAGGGCCTTCTGCGAGCGATGTCACATGCGCGTGACGGTGCCTGGCACCGGGGGCGCACCGCGCCCAGGCGCGGCTGGGTCACACCCGGGACGCCGCGCTTTGGCCTGGGGGCACGTCCGCTTTCGGCGGGAGGTAGCGCCTCGCCCGCCACCAGTTCACCTCGGCGCCGAGCACGATCACGTTTGCCATCACGTACAGCCAGACGAGCAGCACGGCCGGGCCGGAGAGCGTCTGCAGCACGGGGTTGTGCTTCGAGATGTCGACGTACACCGGCAGCAGCTGGAAGGTGGCCTCGAGCGTGACCGCGGCCGTGACGCTGCCGGGCAGCACCTCTCGCACGGTCAGGTCGATGTTCGTGAGCACGTAGTACGACGACGAAAGGAACACGAACACGCCGAGCGTCGACATCGAGATCGCGACGACCCGTGCCGAGACGGCGTTGTCGGAGAACCCCGCGTACCGCTTCAGGATCTCCTGTCCGACCGAGCCGATCACGAGCGACACGAAGAGCGCCACGAGCGATCCGACCATCATCACGGTGGCCAGGGCCTTCCCGTGCAGGAAGCGGCGGTTGGGCCGTCCGTAGACGATGTTGAATGCGCTTTCGAGCACGCTGAAGAACGACAGCGACGACCAGAGCAGGAACCCGGCGCCGACGAGGCCGAGCGCCGTGGCGTTCGCCTGGATCGCGCGCACCGCCCGCAGGATCGACGTCACCGATGTGCTCGGAAACGACTTCTGCAGCTCACGGACGAAGAACGAGCCCTGATCGGCCTGGTGGACGAGCCCGAGCAGCGCCAGCGCCAGGAAGAGCAGCGGCACGAAGGAGAGCAGCGCGAAGTAGGCGATCATCGCCGCCAGGTGGGTGCCGCGATCGGCGAAGAACTTGCGGAGGACACGCCCCACGCGCGCCAGTATGCTCGGGCGCATGGACGCGGCCCAGGCGATCGCCGAGATGAGCGAGATCTCGCCGCAGGTACGCGACGTCGTGGTCGTGGAGCCGGACGGGACGGTTGCCGGCACGAACGTGGCCGAGGAGAGCCGCGCAGAGCGGCTCGCGGAGGGCGGTCGGAGGCTCCTGGCCGCCGCCGAGCCGTGGCAGCAGAACCTCGCCCAGCTCGAGGTCGCGACCGTCGGAGGCAGTGTGTTCGTGATCCGCGACGGCGGCCGGATGATCGTCGCCACGACGACCCCCGAGCCGACCGTCGGGCTCGTCTTCTACGACCTGAAGACGTGCCTCCGCTCGGTCGACGAGCCGAAGCCGGCGCCGCGCCGCCGCACCGCGCGCAAGGACGCCGATGCCGCCGCGTAAGGTCGTCACCGGGCTCCTCCTGACCGCCGGGTCGCTGGCCGGCTCGGTGCTCGTGCGGCGCCGCGCCGCCCGCCGGCGCGCCCGCGTCGATCTCTACGCCGAGGACGGCTCTGTCGGCTCCTTTCCGGAGGGGACGCCGGCCGCCGACGCGCTGCTGCCGATCGCCGACGAGCTCCTCGCCCCGTGACGCGGGCAGAGCTCGCGCGTTCACTGCGAGACGCCGCGTACCTCGAAGGCGACTTCGTGCTCCGGTCCGGCCGGCGGTCGCGTTACTACCTCGACAAGTACCGGTTCGAGACGCGGCCCGACCTGCTCCGTCCGCTCGGCCGCGCGATCGCCGAGGCGGTCGCCGAGCACGAGCCGCACGCGGTCCGTCTCGCCGGCCCGGAGCTCGGCGCGGTCGCCCTCGCCGCCGCGGCGTCGCTCGAGAGCGGCCTGCCGTTCGTGATCGTCCGCAAGGAGGCGAAGGGCTACGGCACCTCCAACCGGCTCGAAGGGATCCACGCGGAGGGGGAGCGCATCTGCCTCGTCGAGGACGTCGTCACCTCGGGCGGGGCCGCGGTCGAGGCGGTCGACGCGCTTCGCGCCGCAGGCCTCGAGGTGCGGTCGGCGGTGTGCGTGGTCGACCGCGAAGAGGGAGGTGTCGACGAGCTCGCCCGGCACGGTGTGCGGCTGCGGCCGCTCTTCCGGGTGTCGGAGCTCACCGAAACCCCCGCAAATCCGCATGGTTGAGCGATATCCGACCCCGTTGTTACGGTATTCCGACGTTTTGGCACCCCTAGTCCCCAACGCAGGAGGAACGTTGTGACGAAGCAGGACTTCATCCAGAGGATCTCCCAGAAGACGGGTCTTTCCGCCCGAGATGCGGGCAAGGCCGTCGATGCCTTCATGGAGACCGTGACCGAGGCGCTGAAGGGCGGGGACACGGTCAACTTCACGGGCTTCGGGAAGTTCTCGGCCTCGCAGCGCGCCGCCCGGCAGGGGGTCAACCCGCGCACCGGCGAGCGCGTCCAGATCGCAGCGACGACCGTCCCGAAGTTCTCCGCCGGAAGCCAGCTCAAGGCCGCGCTCAAGAGCTAGCCGGCTCCCGTACCAGCTCTCCGGAGGGCGGCGCAAGGCCGCCCTCCGGCATTCCGGATACCGTTTCCCGGGGATGGCCGTCGCGACTGCAACGTTCGCCGACCGCCTCGCGGCCGCGGTCGAGCGCAAGCGATCCCAGCTCGTCGTCGGCCTCGATCCACGGCCGGACCTGCTTCCCGTCGAGCTCCGGGGGGACGTTGCCCGCTTCTGCTGCGGCCTCGTCGATGCAGTCGCGCCGCACGCCGTGGCCGTCAAGCCGCAGCTCGCGTTCTTCGAGGCGCTCGGCCCGCCGGGAATGGTCGCCCTCGACGAGATCTGCCACTACGCGCGACGCGCCGGGCTGCTCGTGATCGCCGACGGCAAGCGGGGCGATATCGGGTCGACCGCCCGGGCGTACGCGGAGGCCTACCTCGAGGGCGAGGAGCCGCGCGCCGACGCGATCACCGTGAACCCGTGGCTCGGGCGCGAGTCGATCGAGCCGTATCTCTCAGCCGCTCGGCGCGACGGAGCCGGGCTGTTCGTCGTCGTCAAGACCTCGAACGCAGGCGGCGACGTCCAGGACGTCACGCTGAGCGATGGGCGGCAGATGTGGCACCACGTGGCGGCCCTCGTCGCGGAGTGGGGCGAGGATCTCGTCGGCGAGGTCGGCCTCTCCTCGGTCGGTGCGGTCGTCGGGGCGACGCATCCACGCGCCGTGGCCGACGCGCGCCGCCTCATGCCGCAGGCGATCATGCTCCTGCCCGGTGTCGGCGCGCAGGGCGCCGCCGTCGCGGACCTGACCCGTGCCTTCCAGAGCGGACCGGCGAGCGCGCTCGTGAACGCGTCCCGCTCCGTCGACTACGCGTTCCGGCAGACGGGCGGCGACTACCGGGACGCCGCGGGCTCCGAGGCGGCCCGCCTGAAGCAGGAGATCTGGGCCGCATCGGGGTGGTAGTGCGGCGCTCGGCCTGGCGCCGCTACGCGGCGCCCGCCACGTTTCTCGCCGCGGTCACGATCGCCGTCGTGCTGGTGCGTGCCGGCCTCCACTCGGGCTCGTCGACGCCGGCGTCCGACACGGTGACCGCGCCGGCCACGACGCAGCCCGCGGGCGCCACGACCGTGAAGGGCTCGTCCCGGACGACCACGGGCGCGGCCGGCAAGCGCTTCTGGATCGTGCGGGCGGGCGATACTTTCGGGGTGATCTCCTCCGGGACGGGGGTGCCGGTGGCCACGATCGAGAAGCTGAACCCGAAGGTGAAGTCGACCTCGCTCCACATCGGGGAGAAGATCCGGGTCAAGTGAGGCGCCTCGCCGTCCTCGCCGCGTCGCTCCTCGTCCTGACCGCGCCGTCGGTTGCGAACGCCACCCCCGTGCCGCATGTGGAGGCGAGCGCCTACCTCGTCGTCGACGCTCGCAACGGCGAGGTGCTCGCCCAGTCGAACGCGCACGCGCGCGTGCCGATCGCCTCGATCACGAAGCTCATGACGATCTACGTGACGCTGCAGCATCACAGGCTCACGGACGTGGTGACGGTCGATCCGCGCGCTGCCGCGGTGGGGGAGTCCACCGTCGACCTGCACGCCGGCGAGCAGCTGACGGTGCGCGATCTCATCAAGGCGGCGCTGATCCAGTCGGCGAACGACGCCGCCGACGCGCTCGCGCTGTCGGAGGCGCAGAGCTTCGCCGCCTTCGCGACGATGATGAACGAGCAGGCGCAGGAGCTCGGGCTCCACGACAGTCACTTCGTGCGCCCGGACGGGCTTGACGCGCCGGGCGAGTACTCGAGTGCCGCGGACGTGACGAAGCTCGCACGCATCCTGATGCGCACCAGGTTCGTGCGCGAGACGGTGCGCGAGGAGACCGACACGATTGCCGGGGGACGGACGCTGCACACCTGGGACGACCTGCTGGCCCTGTTCCCGCGCACGTTCGGCGTGAAGACGGGGCACACCGCCGAGGCCGGCTGGTGCCAGGTGGCGGCGGCCCGCGGCCCGGGCGTGACCGTCTACGCGACCCTGCTCGGCTCGCCCTCCCGCGCCGAGCGCAACGCCGATCTCGAGTCGCTCCTCGTGTGGGGGCTCGGCCAGTTCAGGGTCCTCCCGGTCGTTCAGGCCGGGCGCACATATGCGTCGGTGCGCCTGCCCTACGGGCGGGCGGATCTCGGCCTCGTCGCCGGCTCGCCGCTCGAGGCGGTCGTCCGGGTCGGCCGGCCGCTCGTCGAGCGCGTGACGGCCGTCGCCCGTGTCTCGCTTCCCGTTCGAGCAGGCACCCGGCTCGGCAGCGTCGCGATCTGGGCGGACGGGCGCCTGGTCGGTCGCCGCGACCTCGTTGCCGCACGCTCCGTCGGTCGACCGTCGCTCCCGGGGCGACTAGGGTGGTATGCGAGGCGGGCACTGCACGACCTCGTGCATCTCTTCTGAAGCGACCGATGATCGTCACCGTCACACTCAACGCCGCGATCGACCGGACGTTGACCGTGCCGAACTTCCAGCGGGGCCAGCGACACCGGGCGAGCGCCGGTGTCGCGCTCGCGGGCGGCAAGGGCATCAACGTCGCCCGGGCGCTGAAGGCGCTCGGCGTTCCGGTGGTCGCGACGGGTCTCGTCGGCGGCGGGACCGGCGGGCGGATCGTCGAGCAGCTGACGAGTGAGGCGATTCTCAACGACTTCGTGCACATCGAGGACGAATCGCGCACGTCGACCGCCGTCGTCGATCCGACCGGCGGGACCTACACCGAGATCAACGAGTGGGGGCCTGCGGTACGTGACGAGGAGCTCGAGATGCTGCTCGAGAAGCTGCACTACCTCTCGCAGGGCGCCGAGCTCGTCGTCTTCGCCGGGTCGCTTCCCCGCAGCGTGAGCGACGATTTCTATGCCGAGGCGATCCGCGATCTCGCCCGGCGGCAGCTCCAGGTGGCGCTCGACAGCGAGGGCGAGCCGTTGCGGCTCGGAGTCGAGGCCGAGCCGTTCCTCGTCTCGCCCAACCAGGCCGAGGCCGAGGCGCTTGTCGGCCAGGAGTTCCACGATGCGGAGGACTTTCGGATCGCACTCGACACGATCGCCGAGCTCGGCCCGCGCAACGTGCTGATCACGACCGAGCACGGCTGTCTCGCCCGGGTGCGCGAGGACCGCGACGATCCGCAGAGCTACCGCGTCGTGGCGCCACGGCTCGAGCCGGCGTCGACGGTCGGCGCCGGCGACGTGCTGCTCGCCGCCTACCTCGCCGCTCGCTTCGCCGGCCGGTCGCAGGAGGACTCGCTGCGGGCAGCCGTCGCAGCCGGGGCCGCCTCGACCCTGGAGGTCGGGGCGGGGCGCTTCGACCCGCGCCAGGCGGGTCGTCTGCAGGGCGGCGTGCAGCTCGAGGAGCTCGCGCCCGTCGAGGCGTAGCCCGAGGCTGTCGCGCCCATCCGCGGGCGTCTGTACCTTTCCCGGATGGACGTGGAGAAGCTCGGATTCGCGGCACCCGAGACCGGGCTCCCGCCGAAGTTCGCGAAGGAAGGGCTCGCCTTCGACGACGTCCTGCTCGTGCCGGCCGAGTCGGCCGTCCTGCCGAACAACGTCAGCACCGCCACCCGCATCACGCGCACGATCGCGCTCGAGCTTCCGGTCGTGTCCGCGGCGATGGACACGGTGACGGAGGCGCGCATGGCGATCGCGCTCGCCCGTGAAGGCGGTCTCGGAGTCGTCCACCGCAACCTGCCGATCGACGCACAGGTCGAAGCCGTCGACAGGGTGAAGCGCTCGGAGGCCGGCATGATCGTCGAGCCGGTGACGCTACGGCCCGGCGCGCTCGTCTCGGACGCTCTGGAGCTGATGGAGCGCTACCACATCTCCGGCGTTCCGATCACCGAGGACGACGGGACGCTCGTCGGCATCCTGACGAACCGCGACTTGCGCTTCGAGAAGGACGTGACCCAGCCGGTCTCCGTGCTCATGACCTCCCGCGACCTCGTCACTGCGCCGGTCGGGACGACGCTCGCGGAGGCCGAAGGGCTCCTCCACGCGCACCGGATCGAGAAGCTGCCGATCGTCGACGACGCCGGCCGGGTGCGCGGCCTGATCACGGTGAAGGACATCCAGAAGCGCGTCGACTTCCCCCTCGCGACCAAGGATCTGCACGGCCGGCTGCGCGTGGGTGCAGCCGTGGGCGTCGGCCCCGACGCGCTCGAGCGCGCCCAGGCGTTGATCGGCGCCGGAGCCGACGTGCTCGTCGTCGACACGGCGCACGGCCACTCGCGCGGCGTCGTCTCCATGGTCGAGCGGATCGCCTCGCTCCCGGGCGAGTTCGAGGTCGTCGCCGGCAACATCGCGACCGGCGAGGCTGCGAGAGCGCTGTGCGAGGCGGGCGTCGACGGCCTGAAGGCCGGCGTCGGACCGGGCTGCTTCGCGGCCGGAACCCGGATCCTCATGGCTGACGCTTCCTACAAGAACATCGAGGACGTCGTCGAGGGCGACCGCGTCATCAACATGCACGGAGATCCCGTCACGGTCAGGCGCGCGTGGTGCACGGGCATCCGGGACGTCGTCGCCGTCCGGCACGTCGCGAGCGGGCACGAGACGGTCGCGACGGCCGACCACCGGTACTGGATCGGCGAGCTCAGCTCGGTCAGTGCCGCGACCGTTGCGAGCCGCGGGTACGCGAGGCTGCTCGAGCGGCCGACGAGGACGGGAGCGAGCAAGCTTCGCTGGAAGGAGATCGGCGACGCGGCGGGCGACACGCTCCTGGCGCCCCGCTGGGTCACGTTCGATCTGCCCGACGAGCTGAAGGTCGATCTGCACGAGTTCGCGGTCATCCGGTCGCGCCTCGGCCGGTACCGCACGACCATTCGCGAGTCATACGAGCTCGGGTACCTGTTCGGGACGTTCCTGGGGGACGGTGACGCGTTCCTGAACACGAACGGTCGCTCTGAGATCGGCCGGGTCGCCTGGTCCTTCGGGCCACGCGACGGCGACGTTGCATCGAAGGTTGCCGATGCCGTCGAGCACGTCACCGGTGTGCGCCCGAGCATCAAGCGGGACCGCATCATCCGGGTCTACCTGTTCTCGCTCCAATGGGCGCGGCTGCTCGCGCAGTTCGGGAAGCGCGACAGGAAGCATCTGCCGGGGCGGTACATGTGCCACGACCCGCGCTTCCTGCGAGGCCTGCTGGATGGGCTGGTCGACAGCGACGGTTACGTCGAGGCCGGAGGCCGCATCTGCTTCCGCAACACCTCTCGGGAGCTCGTCGAGCTGTTCGGGGTGCTGTGCTTCCTGTTGCACGGGGCGTTTCCGAGCGTCGTCCGCGAGCCGGGAACCGCCGGAGGCCTGCGTGGGACGGATGCGTCTCGATGCCTCGACAGCTACAAGGCCCGTCTCGACGTCACGCATGCGAAGCGCGATCTCGAGGAGTTTCATGTCGTCAAGCAGCTCGGTCAGCGCGACCTTGGAGTCTCCGTGCCCGTCTACGACATCGAGGTCGACTGCCCGACTCACAGCTTCGTTGCCGACAACGTCATCGTCCACAACTCGATCTGCACCACACGCGTCGTCGCCGGAGTCGGCGTGCCGCAGGTGACGGCGATCTACGACGTCGCCGAGGCTGCGGCCGAGCACGGCGTCCCGGTCATCGCGGACGGCGGGATCACCTCGTCGGGCGACGTCGCGAAGGCGGTCGCGGCCGGTGCCGACACGGTGATGCTCGGATCGATGCTCGCCGGCACCGAGGAGTCGCCCGGCGACGTGGTCTTCGCCCAGGGAGAGCGATTCAAGGAGTACCGCGGCATGGGGTCGATGGGCGCGATGAAGGCGCGCGGCTACTCGAAGGACCGCTACTTCCAGGGCGATGTCGAGGACGTCGACAAGCTCGTGCCGGAGGGCATCGAAGGACGTGTCCCATACAAGGGGCCGCTCGCCGGCGTCCTGCACCAGATCGTCGGAGGTCTCCGGCAGGCGATGGGCTACTGCGGCGCCCCGACCATCGACGCGATGAAGGAGGCGCGCTTCGTGCGTATCACGGGAGCCGGGCTTCGCGAGTCGCATCCGCACGACATCACGATCACGAAGGACGCTCCGAATTACCGGCGCGCTTGAGTTGACGACCCCGGCGCCGAGACACCCCGGCGTAGGCTCGACGGAGCCGGGCACGTCCGCGCAGGTGGCGGCTCTGCCGCCGCCGGAGCAAGGTCAGGAACGTCCGGTGCTCGTCGTCGATCTGGGCGGGCAGTACTCGCAGCTGATCGCGCGACGCGTCCGCGAAGCCCGGGTCTACTCGGAGCTCGTGCCCTATCGCGTGACGGCGGAGGAGGTCAGGCGCCGCAACCCGGCCGCGCTGATCCTCTCGGGCGGGCCGGCGTCGGTCTACTCGGACGGTGCGCCCAGGATGGATCCGGCCGTCTTCGAGCAGGGGATCCCGACGCTCGGGATCTGCTACGGCGCACAGTTGCTGGCGCTCGAGCTCGGTGGCCGCGTTGAGCGCACGGGGGCCGGCGAGTACGGCAAGGTCGACCTCCACGCGGCCGGCGGCCGGCTCTTCACCTCGCTTCCCGAGGACCAGACGGCCTGGATGTCGCACCGCGACACCGTCGTCGCGCCGCCCGAGGGAGCTGCGGTCGTCGCGCGGTCGGACGGAACGCCGGTCGCCGCGTTCGAGGACGACGAGCGGCGGGTGTACGGCGTGCAGTTCCATCCCGAGGTCGTCCACACGCCTCACGGGCAGGAGGTTCTGAAGAACTTCCTCTACGAGATCGCGGAAGCGGCCCCCGCGTGGACTCCCGCTGCGGTCATCGAGGAGCAGGTCGAGCGCATCCGCGCCCAGGTGGGCGGGGATCGGGTGCTCTGCGCCCTGTCGGGTGGTGTCGACTCGGCCGTTGCGGCGTTGCTCGTGCACAAGGCCGTCGGGGACCAGCTGACGTGCGTGTTCGTCGACCACGGCCTGCTTCGCAAGGGCGAGGCCGAGCAGGTGGTCGAGACGTTCGACGGCCTCTTCCACGTGCCGCTCGTTCACGTGCAGGCCGAAGAGCGGTTCATCGCGCGCCTCGCCGGGGTCACGGATCCCGAGCAGAAGCGGCGGATCATCGGCGAGGAGTTCATCCGGGTGTTCGAGGCGGAGGCGGCGAAGCTCGGCGACATCCGCTGGCTCGTCCAGGGGACGCTCTACTCCGACGTGATCGAGTCCGGCGGCACCGACGGCATCGCCGAGACGATCAAGTCGCACCACAACGTGGGCGGGCTTCCCCCCGACATGCGGATGGAGCTCGTCGAGCCGCTGCGCCTGCTCTTCAAGGACGAGGTTCGCCGCGTCGGTGAGGAGCTGGGCATGCCGGAGCGCATGGTGTGGCGGCAGCCGTTCCCCGGGCCGGGGCTCGCGGTGCGCATCATCGGCGAGGTGACGGACGACAGGCTCGAGACGCTGCGCGAGGCGGATGCGATCCTGCAGGACGAGGTTCGCCGTGCCGGCCTCTACCGCGAGCTCTGGCAGAGCTTCTGCGTGCTGCCCGCGATCCGGTCGGTCGGCGTGCAGGGCGACTCGCGGACGTACGGCTATCCCATCGCGATCCGGGCGGTGACGTCCGAGGACGCGATGACCGCCGACTGGGCCCGATTGCCGTACGACCTGGTCGAGCAGGTCGCTTCGCGGATCGTCAACGAGATCGCAGCGGTGAACCGGGTCGTGCTCGACGTCACGTCGAAGCCGCCCGCCACGATCGAGTGGGAGTAGCCGGCGTCTCGACACCGCCGTACCGGATCGAGACCGAGCGGCTCGTCATCCGCTGCTACGACCCGGCGGACGCGCGGCTTCTGAAGGACGCGGTCGACCGGAGCCGCGACCACCTCTGGGAGTGGATGCCGTGGACGCCGGCCGAGCCGGAGGAGCTGTCCGTCGTCGTCGAACGGCTTCGCATGTTCCGCGCGCAGTTCGATCTCGACCAGAACTGGATCTACGGCGTGTTCATCCGTGACGAGTCGCGTCTCGTCGCAGGAACGGGCCTGCATCCTCGCGGCGGCCCCGGATCGCTCGAGATCGGCTACTGGGTCGCCGTCGATGCGCTCCGCCAGGGCATCGCGACCGAGGTGACCGCCGTGCTCGCACGCGTCGCCGTGGAGATCTGCGGCGTCCAACGCGTCGACGTGCAGATCGACCCGATGAACGAGGCGAGCGTGGGCGTCCCGATGAAGCTCGGGTTCGTCCACGAGGCGACGCTGCGGCGGCGACTCGACCCGAAGCGCGGCAGCGGCCTGCGGCGCGACGCGATGCTCTACACGCTGCTCGCGGAGGAGCTGCCGGAGAGCGCCTGCGCCGCGTACGGCTACGTCGCCTTCGACGCGGCTGGGAACCGGCTCGGAAGCCGAGCCTAGCCCCTGTCACAATCCGCCTGCTCCGGCCACGGCTCGGCGAGACCAGTCCGGCGGCAGCCACCGTCACGGACCGTCCACAGCGGGGACATGTCCTGCGGCCGGATCGGGATGGGCCGCGCAGGCGTCCACCGGCCGGCGAGGACAGGACGCGGTGGAGAACGCACAACGGCAGGGACATGTCCCTGCCGTTGTCACGAAGTGGGTGGCTTCAGTTCCGGGGGCCGCCCGCCACGTAGATGACCTGGCCCGAGACGTAGCCCGCATCCTCGGAACAGAGGAACACGATCGTGCCTGCGACATCCTCGGGCTGGCCGACGCGACGCAGGGGCGTCTGCTCGGCCGCCATCTGCATGAACTTCTCGAAGTCCAGCCCCACCCGCTCGGCGGTCTGGCGCGTCATCGCGGTTGCGATGAACCCGGGTGCGACGCAGTTCACGTTCACGTTGAAGGGTCCGAGCTCGATCGCGAGCGTCTTGCACATCCCCTGCAGGCCGGCCTTGGCGGTCGAGTAGTTCGTCTGGCCGCGGTTCCCGAGGGCGGACGTGGACGAGATCACGACGATCTTGCCCGACTTCTGCTCGACCATCTGCTTCTGCGCCGCACGGACGGAGAAGAACGTCCCCTTGAGGTGCGTGTCGATCACGGCGTTCCAGTCGTCGTCGGACATCTTGAAGAGCAGGTTGTCCCTGATGATCCCGGCGCACGTGACGAGGATGTCGAGCGATCCTCCGTGCTCGATCGCGGCGGCGACCGCCGCCTCCACGTCCTCCAGTTTCGTCACGTCGCAGCGAACGGCGTGGCCGCCGATCTCCTTCGCGGTCTGCTGTGCGCTCTGCTCGTCGAAGTCGGCCACGACGACGGTCGCGCCCTCGGACGCGAGCCGCGCCGCAGTGGCGGCGCCGATGCCGTTTGCGCCGCCTGTCACCAATGCAGTCTTCCCCTGGAATCTCGTCATGCAGGCGACGATATACGGTGGCGGCTGTGGAGTTCCGCGAGATTCTCGCCCGCCGCCGGATGCACCGCGCCTTCCTCCCGGGCCCGCTCGCGGAGGAGCAGATCGAGCGGATCGTCTCCGTGATCCGGCACGCCCCGTCGGGCGGCTTCAGCCAGGGCTCGAGCCTCGTCGTCGTCACCGACGACGCGAAGCGTGCCGAGATCGCCGCCGCATTCGGCGACGAGCACTACTCGACCGGCGGCCGGAACTTCATCGCGGACGCACCGCTGCACCTTGTCATCTCGGCGAACGAGGCGCTCTACCACGCTCGGTACAACGAGGCGGACAAGCTCGCCGCGACGGGCGGCGTCGAGGTGACGTGGCCGGTGCCCTACTGGTTCGTCGATGCGGGCGCGCTGATGATGCTGGTGCTCGAGGCGGCGATCGACGAGGGGCTCGCGAGCGCGTTCGTCGGCCATCCGGAGCAGAAGCGCATCTTCGGCGAGCTGCTCGGCCTGCCGCGGGAGGTGGTGCCGATCGGGCTCGCGCTCGTGGGCAGGCCGGGCGATGCGCCGCCGCCGGGATCGCGGCTCAGGGAGCGGCGCCGGACGCTCCCCGATCTCGTCCACCGCGAAGCCTGGTGACCGGCGGGTAGCGGGCGCGCACGCCGTCGACGAAGGCGGCCAGCTGGTCAGCGACGCCGGCATCCTCGATCTCGAGGACGTTCTCGGCGTTGCGCTCGCCGCTCCGCGACAGATTGAACGAGCCGACGAACGTGGTGTCGTCGCAGACGCAGACCTTCGCGTGCATGAAGTCGTGCACGGTGCCGTTGCCGTACGGGGTCGACTCCTTTCCGGTGAAGGAGGTGCCGGCCATCAGATGCTCGAGCAGCGGCAGCTTCCATGACACGTTTCGATTCGCGTGCCACTGCTGCACGACCTCGCGAATCTGCGTCGCGTCGACGCAGCCCGCCACGTCGACGGTCTGGTCGGCGATGACCTGGGCCAGGGTTCCGAGGACGGGCCCGGTGGTGATCACGGGCGAGCAGATACGGACACGCCGGCGTGCCCGGCGGATGAGCTTCGCGATCCGCGCGGAGAGGTCGTCGCCGTGTCCCGGGGTGAACCAGGCCCGGATGCCCGAGTCCCAGCGGGGATCGACGAAACCGCTCCGCGCCACGTCTCCCGTCGCCCACAGCTGATCGAAGTCGATCCGGTAGGCCTTTGCGACCGCCTCCGAGCGCACGACGGCCACGGCGTTCTCCTGCCGCGACCACGAGTCGTCCGTCCAGTTCATCGAGCCCGTCCAGACGGTCTCGCCGTCGCGAATCACGTACTTGTGGTGCATCAGGTCGGGAATCCCGGCGATCGGCTTCCCGTCGACCGGGAGCGTGGCGATCAGCTTCACGTCGGGCTCCGGCGGCGGCGGCACCGGGATCGGGAGCCCGTGGTCGACGTTGTAGACGAACCGGATTCGGACGCCACGGGCGGCGGCTCCGCGAAGCGCATCGCCGACGGTGCCGGCGGTCTCGGGGCCGAGGTTGAAGTCGTACTGGGCGAGGTCGAGCGTGTCCCGTGCGTCCGAGATGAACGTCGCGACGAGGCGCGCGATCTCCTGCGGCTGCTGGCCGCCATCGGTCAGAGTGTGGATCTCGATGCGCTCGTTCATCGACAGGCTCGCGGCCGCCCGGATCGGGTGGACCACGAACTTCTACCGTGACGGCGCCCACGCTGCGCTGCGACGTGAGCGCCTGGCGGCGTACCTGGACGCGCGCGCCGCCGCTGCGCTGCTCCTCGTCGGCGAGGCTCCCGGCTATCGGGGCGCCCGCGTCTCGGGGATCCCGTTCACGTCCGAGCGGCAGCTCACCGGCAGCGGACCGGCCGAGGCAACCGCGACGATCGTGCAGCGCGTCCTCGGGGAGCTCGGTCTCACCGAGGCGGTGCTGCTCTGGAACGCCGTGCCCACGCACCCCGGCACGGCATCGTCCAACCGCGTGCCGACGGCCGCGGAGGTGCGGGCCGGACGCGTCTTCGCGGAGGAGCTGGCGGTCGGGCGGCGCATCGTCTGCGTCGGCCGGGTCGCGCACCGGGCGCTCGGCGGCGACTACGTGCGCCACCCCTCGCACGGTGGCGCCGCCGCCTTCCGGGCCGGGCTCGAGGCGATCGCCGGATGAGGCGTCCGGTGCGTCGGAACGCGCTGCTGCTCGCGCTCGGCCTCGTCTTCCAGTCCGGGATGATCCAGCTCGCGGTTGCGCTCGGGACGGTCACGATCGTCAGCGTCACGGGCGTCGAGGGCATCCTCGGGCTCGGCCCGGCGGTGTTCCTCGTGTCGGGGGCGCTCGCGGTCGGCCCCGCCGGCCGGCTCTCCGACCGCGTGGGCAGGATGCCCGTGATCCGCGGGGGGTTCGTGCTCGGCATCGCCGGGCCGCTCGTGACGGCGGCCGGCTGCGCGCTCACCTCGGCGGTGCTCGTCTTCGCCGGCCTTGCGCTCTGCGGCGCGGCGCAGTCGATCGTGCTGCTCTCGCGGGCCGCGGCGGCAGAGATGTTCCCGCCGGAGCGACGCGCCCGCGGCATGTCGATCGTCCTCTTCGGGGTCGTTTCCGGGGCGATCTGGGGGCCGCTCGTCTTCGGCCCGATGTTCTCCAGCCGGACACTCTCCGCTCACGACCTGACGGTGCCGTGGCTTGCCGCGGCCGCCTTCACCTTCGCGGGCTTCGCAATCTCGTTCGGCGTTCGGCCGGATCCGCGGGAGCTCTCGCGCGTCTACGCCGGACCCGGGCCGGCCGCGCCGGCGGCGCCGCTCGGCGAGCTTCTCCGCCGCCCCGGCGTCGCCACCGCGATGGTCGCCGCGGTGTCGAGCTTCGCCTTGATGGCGGGAGTGATGAACCTGGCGGGATACGTCACCGTCGGCCACGGCCACTCGCACGGGGACGTGTTCACGGTGATCAGCATCCACATCGTCGGGATGTACGGGTTCGTGCTCGTGGTGGGCGACCTGATCGACCGGATCGGCCGCCGCCGATCGATGATCGCCGGCCTGGCGATCGTCGCTGCCTCGAACGCGGGGCTCTCCCTGCTGGCGTCGGTCTGGGGCATGAGCCTCTGCCTCTTCGGGCTCGGGCTCGGCTGGTGCCTCGCCTACGTCGCCGCCACCACCGAGCTCGTCGACCTGACGAGCCCGGCCGAGCGAGGACGGCTCGTCGGCGCGTCCGACCTGCTCTCGAGCCTCTCCGGCGCCACGCTCGCGCTCGGCGGGGGCGTCCTCTACTCGGGAGCGGGAGGAGCGGTCTCGCTCGCGCTCGCCGCGGCCGGCCTCTCGGTGCTCGCAGCCGCGTGGGTGGCCGGAAACGGCGCGGCGCTGCTACCATCCGCCGCGGCGGACGGCTAGTCCGCCCTTTCTCCGTATGAAGACGTATTCCGCCAAGCCGGGTGAGATCCAGCGTGACTGGGTGCTCGTCGATGCCGAGGGGAAGACGCTCGGCCGCGTGGCGACCGTGATCGCGGACGCCCTGCGCGGCAAGGGGAAGCCCGTCTTCACCCCGCATGTCGACACCGGCGACTTCGTCGTCGTCGTCAACGCGGAGAAGATCGCGGTGACGGGGAAGAAGCTCGACGAGAAGCTCTATCACCGGCACTCCGGCTATCCCGGAGGTCTCCGTTCGCGGACGCTGCGCGAGCAGCTCGAACGCCAGCCGACCGAGGTGCTCCGTCGGGCCGTCAAGGGGATGCTGCCGCGGACGAAGCTCGGTCGCCGGCAGCTGACCAAGCTGAAGATCTACGCCGGGCCGGAGCATCCGCACGATGCGCAGGCTCCGACCCCGCTCGAGGTGCAATGACCATGTCGACGACTCCTGCCTCCTACCTCGGTACCGGCAAGCGCAAGACATCCGTCGCCAGGGTGATCCTGCGGCCCGGGAACGGCGCAACGTGGATCAACGGGAAGACGATCGAGGAGTACTTCCCGCGTCTCGTCCACCGGGCGCTCGCAACGGCCCCGCTCAAGACCGCCGGGCTCGAGGGGGAGTACGACCTGCGCGTGCGCGTCCACGGCGGCGGGCCATCCGGCCAGGCCGGTGCGGTACGCCACGGCATCGCCCGCGCGCTCGTCGAGGTGAACCCGGAGCTTCGCGTGCCCTTGAAGCGAGCCGGCTTCCTGACGCGCGACGCGCGACAGGTCGAGCGGAAGAAGGCAGGCCTCCACAAGGCCCGCAAGGCTCCGCAGTTCAGCAAGCGGTAACGCCCGTCTCGTGGCACGACGGTACTTCGGCACCGATGGTGTCCGCGGCGTCGTGGGCGAGTTCCTGACGCCCTCCCTCGTCGAGCGCCTCGGACGCGCGGCCGCGCTCTGGACCGGTGCCGCAAGCGTGTTCGTGGGACGTGACACGCGCGCGTCCGGCGTCGAGCTGGAGGAGGCCTTCGCGCGCGGGGTCGTGTCGGCCGGCGGCGACTGCCTGGTCGGCGGCGTCCTGCCGACCCCTGCGGTCGCCCTTGCGGCGCTCGACCTCGGAGTCGTCATCTCGGCATCGCACAACCCGCCCGAGTACAACGGCGTGAAGTTCTTCGACTCGCGAGGGCACAAGCTCTCGGACGAGGCCGAGGAGCAGATCGAGGAGCTCCTCGCGGCGGCTCCCGGGATCGACCTGGGCAGCATCGAGCACGTCGACGTCGCTCCCGACTCGTATCTCGAGCACGTCCTCGGTCACTTCGGCGGTGATCTCACCGGCCTGCGCATCGTCGTCGACTGTGCGAACGGCGCCTACTCGGGTCTCGCACCGAGCGCGTTCGAGTCGTGCGGCGCGACGGTGCACGCGATCGGCGACGAGCCCGACGGGACGAACATCAACGTGGGGTGTGGCGCCACCGATCTCGCGCTGCTGCAGCGCACCGTCGTCGAGCGGGGCTACGACCTCGGAATCGCGTTCGACGGCGACGGCGACAGGATGCTCGCGGTCGATGAGCGCGGCGAGGTCGTCGACGGAGACCAGATCATCGCCGTGCTCGCTCTCCACCTCGGGGTCGACCAGGTCGCGGTGACGGTGATGACGAACCTCGGCTTCCACGCGCTGATGGCCGAGCACGGGATTCACGTCCACACGACTGCCGTCGGCGACCGCTACGTGCTCGAAGCATTGCGCCGCGAGGGTGCGGTGCTGGGCGGCGAGCAGTCCGGGCACATCATCTACCTGCGCGACCACGTGACCGGCGACGGTCTCGCCGCCGGCCTGCTCCTGTGCCGTGCCCTCGAGGGCCGGCCACTGTCGGAAGCCGCGAGTGTCATGACACGCTTTCCGCAGTGCAAGGAGAACGTCCGCGTCGAGGCGAAGGAGCTCACTCCTGCCGTCGTCTCCGAGGTGGAGCGGCGTAACCGGGAGTGGGAGGGGAAAGGACGTGTGCTCGTCCGGCCGTCGGGCACCGAGCCGGTCGTCCGTGTCCTGGCGGAGGCCGAGCGGCTCGAAATGGCCGCGGAGGCATGTGGTAGCATCGCGGCGCTCGTGCAACGAGAGCTCGGCTGACCGTTCCCGCGGGGATCGGACGAAGCGGCCGGGCTTTTCCGTTTCCGGGAGCGGGACTGCGATCTGCGGCTCTCTGACGGTGAAGGAGGGCTCGGCATGTGCGGGATCATCGGATACGTCGGCAACAGAGCCTCCAAGCCGCTGCTGATCCAGGGACTGCAGCGGCTCGAGTACCGGGGCTACGACTCCGCCGGCATCGCGCTCCTGGAGTCGGACGGGCTCGACTACGTGCGGGCCGTCGGGAACCTCGAGAACCTCCGGGTGGCCGCGGGCGCGAACGGGTCGACCTCGACCACGGGGCTTGGTCACACGCGCTGGGCGACACACGGCGGAGTCACCGAGGCGAACGCGCATCCGCTGACCGCGTGTGACGACCGGAAGCTTGCGATCGTCCTCAACGGCATCGTCGAGAACTACCGCGAGCTGCGCGACGAGCTCGCCGCCGAGGGGCATGTGTTCTCGTCCGAGACGGACGCCGAGGTCGTGGCCCATCTGATCGAACGCGCCTACGACGGCGACCTCGTCGCCGCGGTGCGCGCTGCGTACGCGCGACTCGAGGGGCACTTCACGTTCGTGCTCATCCACCGTGACCATCCGGACGAGCTCGTCGGTGTCCGCCAGCAGACACCGATGGTCGTCGGCGTCGGTGACGGCGAGATGTTCCTCGCGTCGAATCTCGCGGCCTTCCTCTCGGAGACGCGCCGTGTCCTCTTCCCCGACGACGGGGACGTCGTCCGGATCACGCCCGACGGCGTCGAGATTCGCGAGGCTGAAACGGGCGCGATTGTCGAGCACGATCTCGTCGACGTCGACTGGGACGACGACGCGGCAGAGCGCTCCGGCTACGAGACGTTCATGCTCAAGGAGATCTTCGAGCAGCCCGAGGGCGTGGCGGAGACGATCGGCGACCGCGTGCGTCACGGGCAGCTCGTGCTCGAGGGCCTCGGCATGACCGAGGACGAGTTGCGGACGCTCAGGCGGATCGTCATCGTGGCGTGCGGCACCGCCTACCACGCAGGGGTCGTCGGCCGCTATGCGATCGAGGAATGGGCGCGGATCCCGGTCGAGCCCGACGTCGCCAGCGAGTGGATCTACCGCAACCCGGTTCTCGGTCCGGGGACGCTCGTGATCGGGATCTCGCAGTCGGGCGAGACGCGAGACACGATCCAGGCGATGAAGCTCGCGCGCGAGAAGGGCGCCCGCACCGTCGCGATCACGAACATGATGGGCTCGCAGATCACGCGCGAGGTCGACTCGGTCGTCTACACACGCACCGGGCTCGAAGTCGGCGTCGCCGCCTCGAAGACGTTCACGGCCCAGATCGCGCTTCTGCTCCTGATCGGTCTGAAGCTCGCCCAGTGCCGCGGCACGCTTCCGCCCGACGAGATCGAGTTCATCCTCGACGAGCTCTACGACCTGCCGCGGAAGATGCAGCGCTTTCTCGACGGCGACCATCCGATCGAGGAGATCGCCCAGCGCTTCCACGACCGCCCGTTCTTCCTCTACCTCGGTCGCCACGTCGGGCTGCCGGTGGCGCTCGAGGGCGCGCTGAAGCTGAAGGAGATCTCGTACATCCCGACCGAGGCCTACTCCGCGGGCGAGATGAAGCACGGTCCGATCGCCCTGCTCGAGGAAGGGACGCCCGTTGTCGTCGTGGCGACGCGCATCCACGTCTACGACAAGATCGTCTCGAATATCCAGGAGACGCGTGCGCGGGGAGCGCACGTCATCGCGATCGCGACCGACGGCAACGAGGACATCCAGCACCACGCGGACGACGTCATCTACGTCCCGAAGTCACCCGCCTTCCTGCAGGCGGCGCTCGCGATCCTGCCGCTGCAGCTGCTCGCCTACCGCATTGCGCGGTTGCGCGGGCTCAACGTCGACCAGCCGCGGAATCTCGCCAAGACCGTCACCGTGGAGTGACGACCTCGAGCGCGGTCTCGACGAAGGCGCGCGCGGAAGGTGAGTGATAGCGGTCGCGGTGGCGCGCGATCGCGATCAGGCGCGGTGCGACGGCGTCGCCGAGATCGACGACGCGGACGCGCGGGTCGCTCTCGTCGATCGTGAGCGCCGGCATGATCGCGATGCCGACGCCGGCGGCGACGAGGCCCTGGACCGTCGGGTTGTCGTTCGAGCGAAACGCGAAGCGAGGCTCGATGCCGGCCGCTCTGAACGCCGACTCGACGGGCTCGGTCGGATGGGGTGAGCGAAAGGCGATCAGTGGCTCGCCTGCGAGCTCGCGGAGGGACGGAGCCGCGTCCCGGCCGAGCGGCGAGTCGGCTGCGACGACCAGCCGGTAGGGATCGCGAATCAGCTCGAGGGTCTCGATCGGCGCGTCGCCCGTCGGCAGGAGCACGAAGCCGATGTCCACATCGCCGCGCTCGACCGCGTGCAGGATCTCCTCGTCGTCGAGCTCCTCGAGCGTCACCTCGACACCCGGCCACTGCCTCCCGAACCGGCGCATGAGGGCGGGGAGCACGCGCGCCCCGACGGACTGGAACGTGCCCACGCGGAGCGTCCCGATCTCCCCCGTGCGCAGCGCCTCCATGTCGGCCTGCGCGGCCCTGAGGCGATCGACGATCGAGTCGGCGTGACGGAGCAGGAGCGCACCGGCCTCGGTCAGCGAGACGGGCCGGGGGCCGCCGGGCCGCTCGACGAGGCGCTCGCCGACGATGCGCTCGAGCGTCGCGATCTGCTGACTGATCGCGGACTGGGTGTACCCGAGCCGCTCGGCGGCCCGACCGAACGACCCCTCCTCGGCGAGTGCCTGCAGCGCTCCGAAGTGGCGCAGCTCGATCCCGAGCCAGGCGCGGCCAGGATGTTCATAAGCTTCCATGATCGACACAAGCAATATATCCATTTGTGCTGATAGACCCTGCTCGGGCACACTCCGTCCATGACCGCCATCGCACTCGTGCTCGGGTTCGTCGGGATCTGCGTGCTCGCCGCCTTCTTCGGCGTCGACTCGCGCTTCGACCGCCCGGGCCGGCAGTTCTAGCCCGGACATCCGACTTCACGCCGCGCTCGGTCGCCGGGTCCACCGCTCGCCCCACGACTCGGGCGTGAGGCCGGACGCGATGGCGCGGCGGACGAGTCTTCCTCCGCGCCCGCGGCCCAGCAGATGCACTCGTAGCATTGCCTCGCCGAGAGGCAGCCCGGCACTCGTCGTCTCTCCGGGCAGCGTCCGGGTCTCCACGGTTTCGTAGCCGCCCCGGGCATCGCGCTGCTCGCTGATCCGCAGCTCCCACGTCTCGACCGCCCGGTCGGCGTCCCAGGCGAGCACGTACGCGTCGCCGGCCCGCTCCCGCCGCAGGTCGATCGTCCCGCTGAGCGTCGGGCGCGCCCGCAGAAGGAGGCGGCGCGTCGAGACTGGCTTCGCGGCTTCGGCGGGAGGCCTGCGCGAGCGGCGGGCCCGGTCCACCGCGCCGATCCGATCCAGCTTGTGGAGGGCCTCGCGCCGGGCGCGCTCCTCGAGCTCGAGGCTCCCGATCCGGTCGCGCAGCTCCGTCCAGTCCGGAGCACGGCCCTGGGCCACGGCAGACCGTGCTTCGCCGAGTATCTCGTCGAGCGTCATTCGTCGATCGGGCCGCGAAGGCGTTTCGCTTGCGAGCGGCGCCGCTTCTGCTCCAACCGCCGCTCGGTCGCGGCGGCGGTCGGCCTGGTGGGCGTCCGCGGCCGGCGGATCCGTGCCGCGTCCTGCAGCTGCTCGAGGATCCGCACGGCCGCGAGCTCGCGGTTCCGGTGCTGTGAGCGCTCGTCCTGGGCGACCGCGCGGACGACGGGACCGAGCCGCTCGAGCACCCGGCGCTTCTCGCCGGGACGAAGGCCCTGCGAGGCCTCGACGTCGAAGAGCGCCTCCGCGCGCGTCGAGGTCTTCTGCGCGTGCTGGCCGCCCGGGCCGCTCGAGCGCGAGAAGCGGAACGCGATCTCCGACCGAATACACTCGGTGTCCATGGCCGCCATTCTCCTGGACGTGGACGGCGTTCTGCACGTCTCGGGCGCCCCGATCGCGGGTGCCGCCGCAGCGGTCCGCCGTCTGCGAGGCGCCGGCCACCGGATCCGGTTCGTGACCAACTCGACCACGCGGTCCCGCTCCCAGCTGACCGAGCAGCTCGTGCGCATGGGCTTCGACCTCACCGAGGACGAGCTGCAGACCACCGGTGGCGTCGCAGCCCGGATCCTCGAGGGCAAGCGGGTGCTCGCGCTGACGATGCCGGGGCTGCTCGACGACCTGCAGGGCCTGCAGCTCGTCGGGATGAACGTCGATGCGGTCCTCCTCGGCGGGGCCGACGAGGGCGAGGAGACCGGGCGCACGTTCTCGTACCTGAACCTGAACCGTGCCTACCTCGAGCTCGACGCCGGCGCGGCGCTCTACTGCCTGCACAAGAACAAGTGGTGGCAGACGTCCGACGGCCCGCGGCTCGACTCGGGGGCGTTTGTCGCCGGCCTCGAGTACGCGGCGGACGTCGAGGCGACGGTGCTCGGCAAGCCGAGCACCGCCTACTTCGAGGCGGCCCTCGCTGCACTCGACGCCGAGCCGGAGCTGACCTGGATGGTCGGGGACGACCTCGAAGGCGACTGCATCGGCGCGCACAACCACGGCATGCACACGATCCTCGTCCGCACGGGGAAGTTCCGGCCCGACGAGGTCGAGCGCTCGAACGTCCAGCCGGATGCGATCGTCTCCTCGGTCGCCCAGCTTCCCGACTGGCTCGAGGCCAACCTGTGAGCTCGATCCGGGTCGGCGTCGACCTGATCGAGATTGACCGGGTCCGCCGCGCGCTCGAGCGGCACGGCGACGGTTTCAAGGAGCGTGTCTTCACCGCGGCCGAGCGCGCCTACTGCGATTCCAGGGCGAACCCGCCGCAGCACTACGCCGGGCGCTTCGCCGCCAAGGAGGCGGTCGGGAAGGCGCTCGGGTCGGGAGTCCACTTCACGTGGAAGGAGATCGAGATCAGAGGCCGCCCGAAGCCGGGCGTGTACCTGAGCGGCCGAACGGCGCAGTGGGCGGAGCGCGTCGGCGCCGCCAGGATCGAGCTCTCGATGACGCACTCGCGGGAGCTCGCGGCGGCGATCGCCGTCGCCCTCGCAACGCCATGAGGCTCGACCCGCTGCTCACCGCCGAGGAGACCCGCCGCGCCGAAGAGGCGCATCAGGGCCCGCTCGACGAGCTGATGGAACGCGCGGGGACGGCCGTCGCGGAGCTCGTCCTGCGGCAGTTCCCGGGGCGGGTGACCGTCGTCTGCGGGAAGGGCAACAACGGCGGCGACGGACGGGTGTGCGCCCGCGTGCTCGGGGAGGCGGGCCGCGACGTGCAGGTCGTCGACGGAGTCGGCGACCTGGGCGAGCCGGACGTCGTCGTGGATGCGCTGCTCGGGATCGGGCTCGCCGACGCGCCGCGCGAGGACGCGGCCCGCATGATCGACCTGGTCAACGCCTCCGGATGCCCGGTCGTGTCGATCGACGTCCCTTCCGGAGTGAACGCGTCGAGCGGCGAGGTGCCGGGAGCGGCAGTGCGCGCGACCGCCACCGTCACGTTCGGAGCCGCCAAGGTGGGCCTCGCCGTCGCGCCGGGCCGCTTCCATGCCGGTGCCGTGCAGATCGCTTCGATCGGGTTGCGGCCGCGAGAGCACGAGCACGCGCTCGTCCCCGCGACCGCCCTGCTCGACGTCCCCCGGAAGCAGCACCACTCCACCAAGTACAGCGCCGGCTCGGTGCTGGTCGTCGGCGGCTCGCGCGGGCTCACGGGCGCCCCGATGCTCGCGGCGCTCGCCGCGTTTCGCGCGGATGCCGGGTACGTCGCGGTCGCCGCCCCGGAGTCGACGCTGCCCGTGCTCGAGGCGCGCCTGCTCGAGGTGGTCAAGCGCCCGCTGCCCGAGGACACGGGCGGCCGCCTGCTGCCGCGGGCGGCGGACGCGGTCCTCCAGGCGGCCGAACGGGCGGACGCGGTCGCGATCGGCCCGGGCCTCGGTCGCACCGACGGAACCGTCGAGCTCGTCCGGATCCTGCTCGAGCGGCTCGATCTGCCCGTCGTCCTCGACGCCGACGCCCTCTGGGAGCTCGAGCCGTTCGCGCGCGCGGCGCCGACCGTCCTCACACCGCACAGCGGCGAGCTCGCGCGCCTGCTCGGGACGGACAGCCGGGAGGTCGACGCCCACAGGCTCGACGCCGTCCGCCGTGCGGCCTCGCGGTTCGGGTCGATCGTGCTGCTCAAGGGCGCCGACACGCTCGTCGCCTCGCCGCGCGAGGGCGTGCTCGTCGCCGCCTACGGCACGCCGGCGCTCGCGACGGCGGGCACCGGCGACGTGCTCACGGGAGTCGTCGCCGCCTTTCTCGCAAAGGGGATGGAGCCGCCGCTCGCGGCGGCGACCGCAGCCGTCGCGCACGGGCTGGCGGCGCATCTCGTCGAGCCGGCGACCGGGATGGTCGCCTCCGACCTGCTCCCGGCGCTCCGCCTCGCCCTCTCCGGGCGCGGGCTCGAGCGCCAGCCGCTGCAGTGAGGTCGGAGGTCGTCATCGACCTGCAGGCGCTCGCGCACAACGCCCGCACGCTGCTCGCCGCGCTCGACGGGGCCGAGCTGTGGGCTGTCGTGAAGGCGAATGCCTACGGGCACGGAGCTGCCGACTGCGCGGCGGCCGCTCTCGACGCCGGTGCCACCATGCTCTGCGTGGCGACCGTCGCCGAGGCGCTCTCGCTCCGGGCGGAGCTGCCGTCAGCGCCCATCCTCGTTCTCGGGCCGGCCTCCGACCGCGAGGTCGCGTCTGCCCGGGCGGCTCGCGTCGCCATCGTCGTCTCGAGCGGCGAGATCCCGGAAGGGGTGGCCGTCCACGTGAAGCTCGACACGGGCATGGGCCGCTGGGGGCTCTCCGAGCTGCCGGCGCCGGGTCGCGACGTGGTCGGCCTCATGACGCACCTCGCGACGGCCGACACGGATCCCGACTTCGCCCGGCTCCAGGTCGCGCGCTTCGAGCAGGCGACGGCGCCGTTCGCGCACCTGACGCGCCACGTCGCGAACAGCGCCGCGGCGCTGCGGATCCCCGAGGCCCGGTTCGACGCCGCCCGCTGCGGCATCGCTCTCTACGGCCTCTCGCCGTTCGGGACCGATCCTGCGGAGGACGGGCTCGAGCCGGTGCTGTCGTGGCGAAGCGAGCTCGCCCAGGTCAGGCGTCTCCGGGCCGGCGAGTCGACCGGCTACGGACGCCGCTTCGTCGCGCCGGCCGACACCTGGATCGGGATCGTCCCGGTCGGCTACGCGGACGGGCTTCGCCGTGACCTCACCGGCACCGAGGTGCTCGTCGACGGCAAGCGGCGGCGCGTTGTCGGCACGGTCTCGATGGACGCCGCGGCAGTCGAGCTCGACCGCGAGCTCCTGCCCGGCACGCCCGTTGTGATCGTCGGCCGCGGGTTGACTCTCGAGGAGCACGCCCGGGTCGCGGGCACGATCACCTACGAGCTCGCCTGCGGGATCGATCCCGCTCCGGAACGCGCACGACGAACGGTGGCCCGCGCATGAACCGGATCGAGGCCCGTGCCGAGCTGCAGGCGCGCCGAGCCGCGGCGCTCGCCGCCAGGCTCGACGAGCTGCTGCCGCTGCAGGGCACGGAGACGGTGCTCGACGTGGGCGCCGGCACGGGCGCCTTCGCCTTCGCGGTCGCGCCGCGGGCGAAGCGCGTTGTCGCGGTCGAGGTCGACGAGGCCGCCGCGGCCCGCGCCCGCGCGGATGCTCCCCGAAACTGCGAGGTCGTCGTCGCCGACGGCGAGCACCTCCCGTTCGACGACTTCTCGTTCGACGTCGCGGCAAGCCTGCGCACGCTCCACCACACCCCGCGGCCCGAGCTGCTCATCGCGGAGCTCACGCGGGTGACGAGGCCGGGAGGGCAGATCCTCGTCGCCGACCAGCTCGCCCCGGTCGACCCGCTCGCGGCCTTCGAGCTCAACCGGTTCGAACGGGCCCGCGACTCCTCCACGACCCGCGTCCTCTCCGATGGCGATCTGCGGGGGCTGTTCGACGCGAACAACCTGGTGCTGCGCCGCGAGCAGGTCGAGCGCGAGCAGCGCGACCTCGACGCGTACCTCGACCTCGCCGGCTGCGAGGGAGCCGCGCGCGACCGGGCTCGCGGTCTCGCCCCTAGTGGGTATGAGGCGGTCGTCGGGTGGTACGTGCTCTCACGTTGACGAGCAGGCCCGGTGCGAGCGCCTGCAGCCAGGCGGCGGGCCGGTACCAGCGCGGCACGTAGACCTCTCGCTGGTCGCGATCGACCGCGTCGAGCACTCGCTGCGCGACGAGCGGCGGGTCCACGACGAGCCGCGCGGCGAGCCGGCCGAAGCGGACGCCTCGCTGTGGGAACCCCGGCGTCTCGACGAAGCCCGGGTTGACGGTGTGCACCTTCACGCCCCGCGGGGCGAGCTCGACCGCGAGCGAGCGTGAGAGCGCGAGCTGCGCGTGCTTGCTCGCCGAGTACGGGCCGACCGCCACGGTTCCCGCCACCGAGACGATGTTCACGAGATGCGCGCCGCGACCGAGGCCGGGCAGGAATGCCAGCGTCGTCCAGACCGCCCCGAGGTAGTTGACCCGGATGACGCGCTCGATCGCGTCGGCGGCGCCGTCCGTCACGAAGTTCGTGCGCGCGCCGACACCGGCGTTGCAGATCAGAAGGTCGATGCGCGGGTGGCGCTCGAGGACGCGCGCGGCCGCGGACGACATCGCGTCCCGATCGGAGACGTCGCAGCTTTCGTGCTCGTCGGCCTCCGACGGCGAGCGCGAGATCCCGACGACGAGCGTGCCGCGGGCGCGAAGCTGCCGGACGAGCTCGGCCCCGATCCCCGAGCTCGCGCCGGTGACGACGGCTACTTGCAGACGCGAACGACGCGTCCTGCGGCCGCCGACCGTCCGGCCGCGTCCACGACCGTCGCGACGAGGTGGTGCTTGCCCTTCGTGAGCTTCGCCGTCTTCCACGCCAGTGAGTAGACACCGCCCGGCCCGGTCTTGTCGACTCCGATCCGCTTGCCGTTGTCGGTGAACACGACTTCCTTCACGTTCTTCGTCGAGCCGGCCACCACGCTCAGCTGCGTGACAGGGAGGGCGCAGACGTTCGCCGGCGGCTCGACCCAGGTCACGGTCGGGCCGTTCACGACCGTCAGCTTCGTCTGCAGGAAGGCGGTGTTCGGCAGGATGTTCGGCCCGACGGTGTCGATGTTCTTGGCCTCCTGGAAGTCGGAGACGCGAAGCATCAGGGTCGTCTTGCCGGGTTTGAACGCCGGTGCGTTCGGCGGGATCCCGACGACGATCAGCCCCGTTGCGGGGTCGAATGCCGAGGCGCCGACGAGCACGTGGTTGTAGCCGATCACGATCGACAGCGGGTCGACGCCCGAGCCGGCATCGACGGCCTGCGCGACGATGAGCGGCCTCCCGGCAGTGATCGTCTTCGTGAGCACGCGTACGGCCGGAGGCGTCACGTCGTCCACCCAGGCGTTCAGGAGGTACTTGCCGTTCTGCGACTTCCCGGTGAACGGATCGGTGCGCGAGTCGACCGCGACGTAGAACCGCTGCAGCCGTGGGAACTGCGCGCCGGCGGCGCCGACGTCGACGTTGGAGTCGAACGTCAGGGAGTTGACGTCGGCGGGGATCCCCGCGTAGCCCTGAACGTCGTTCTCGTCCTTGGAGCCGAGAACGAACGGATCGACCAGCGCCCCCGCCGACTCCGCGAGCACAGAGACGCCGAAGTTGACGACCGGCTGGTTGATCTCGAGCGAGTAGAGATGCTCCGCGCCGTTCTCGTTCATCGCCGGGCCTGTGTAGTCGGGCGGCGGGCCGAACGGCTCGGACGGGCAGCAGTAGGTGGTGACTCGGTTCGTGCCGGTCGCGGTGTCGCCCGTCTGGATCTTCTTCAGGGGGGTGGCCGGCACGTTGCGGAGCGCCGGGCGCTCGACCAGGAATGCGTACGGGACACGGCGCTGGACTCCGTCGTGCGACAGGACGAAGAAGCCGTTGTTCTGGCCGACGGTCGCGCCGGCGCCGACGTTCACCACGACCGGCATCGCGACGCTGCCTCCCGGAGTGATCGTGATCGTGCCGGGTACGTCGATCACGACCCCCGCCGTCTGCGCCTGCGGTGCGATCGACACCGTCCAGTCGCCGGCGCCGTCACCGGCGTCGAAGACCGAAAGGAGCATTGCCTTTCGCTGCGCCCCGGTGCTCACGTCGATCCGCTGGAACGAGAGCGACTGCGGGCTCGTGAAGATCTTCGGGTCGTCGGCCGTCAGGACGTTCGCGAGACCCGCACCCTCGAGGAGCACGGATGCCTCCTCGGTGCGCGCCGTGTCCTGCCAGGCCGGTCCCGCGGTGTCCATGAGCGCGGACTTCACCTGGGCCGGCGTCCAGGTCGGGTGGCGCTGCAGGAGGAGGGCGGCAGCGCCCGCGACGTGGGGCGTCGCCATCGAGGTGCCCGCGAAGACCGCGAAGGTCTCTCCGGTCGTCGCCGGCGGAGTCGACGAGAGGACGTCGAGCCCGGGAGCGGCGATGTCGGGCTTCAGGATCGAGCCGAAGTCGGTGGGCCCGGCCGACGAGAAGCTCGTGATGATGCCGCTGCGCCCCGTCTGGATCTCCTCGATCCCGGAGCTGACCTTGACGACCGCCTGGCCGCCGTTCTGGTCGAGGTACGCCCGCAGGTTCTTGCCGTCGAGATCCGAGATCATCCCGGCGGGAACCGGAAGCGGGATCGGGATCGGGTTCGCCTCTCCGAACCGGTTGTCGACGAGGATCAGCCCGATCGCACCGCCGATCGAGGCCCGCTCCGCCTTCGAGACGAATGTGCAGGTGCCGCGATCGACGAGCACGATCTTGCCTTTCACGGAGTCCTTCGGAAGCGTCCCCGCGCCGCCGTTCGGGTCGCTGCCCCCGCCGCAGAGCTTCGCGTCGACCGGCTTGCCGTCGGTGCCGATGATGGTCGTCACGTCGACGAGCGTCTGGTCGACGGTCGACCAGACGGTGGGAAGGGCCTGCCCGCCCGCGCCCTGGATCGGGATCGCGCCCAGGGCGGGCGGGCCGTTCACGACGCCGAGCGCCGGGGCGAAGACATGTGAGTTCGAGACGGCGGCGACGGTGATGGCGTCGGGGACGGAGCCCGGCGAGCCGGCGGTGCCGAGGCCGAAGTCCTCCCGGTCGTTCCCGGCGGCGATCACGGGCACGACGCCGGCGAGCACGGTGTTGTGCACGGCCTCGTACATCGCGTCGTTCGCGGGATCGGTCTGTGGCCCGCCTCCCGAGAAGTTGATG
The DNA here is from genome assembly GCA_963784765.1 of uncultured Thermoleophilia bacterium. Taxonomy (GTDB): domain Bacteria; phylum Actinomycetota; class Thermoleophilia; order Gaiellales; family Gaiellaceae; genus PALSA-600. The sequence continues at coordinate 41,261 of CAWASP010000009.1, read as the reverse complement.
ACGTTCATCCCGTCGGCGACTGCGGCCTCGAAGGCATGCACGATCTCCGGCGTGTCTCCCTCGTGACCGAGCGGCGTCGGCACTGTGAAGACGCGGTAGTTGCCGATCCACGCCTTCGGGGCGACGCCGGAGAGCCCGGACACCGCCGGGTGGTCGGGTCCCGCGGGCGCGTTCGTGCCCTCGTCCCCGGCGGCGATCCCGGAGACGTGCGTGCCGTGCGGCTCGGTCGGGTCGAACGCCTTGTTGCTGAGCGCATCGCGCACAGGCCCGGGGAACACGCGCGCGACGATCACCTTCGGCGTCGTCGCCTTCGCGTCACCCTTCGGGAAGCCGGGCGGATAGGAGAAGCCGGTCGGGTCGAGGAAGGGGCTCGTGACGTCGACGCCGGTGTCGACGACGCCGATCTTGATGCCCTGGCCCTTGTCGCCGGTCGCCGCTGAGAGGTCGCTGGCGTGGATGACGGACGGGCCGCGATCCATGGTCACGGTGTAGGCGAGACTCGGATAGACCTTGTTGACGCCTTTGACGCGGAGCAGGCGCGGCAGCGCCTTCGCGGGCAGCTGCACGGTGAACCCGTCGAGGAGGATCGAGAAGTGCTCCTGGATCTTCGCCGCGGGAACGGCGGAGCGCACCGCGGCGGCCGTGACCGCCTGGAGCCGCGCCAGGTGCGCCATGTAGGCGCGTGAAGCTCTGGTGTGCGTGTCGAGGTGCTGCGTCCGGGTCGTGGAGGCGAGAGTGCGCTCCGAGTTCCAGACCGCGAGCGGCGGTGCCGAGAGCCGCACGATCACGCGCTCGATGCCGTGCGTCTTGGCGGACGGCATGTGGATGACGCCGGCGCGAACGCGTGGCAGCGCGGCTTCGCGCTGGTCCGGGCGCAGTGGCCGGAGCCCCGCCGAGGCGGTGGCCGTCACGACCAGGCAGAACACGACCAGCAGCAACAGCAGGCGGCGCAAGGATCCGCACAGTAGCCGAACGAGGATAGAGTCGCCCGGGACATGTCCGAGGGAAAGCGCGCACTCGTGCTCGGTGTGGCGAACAAGCGCTCGATCGCGTGGGCGATCGCGCGCCGCCTCGCTGCGGACGGGGCGAGGCTCGCCTTCACCTTCCAGGGCGAGCGGATCGAGAAGTCGGTGCGCGAGCTTGCCGCCTCCGTCGATGCCGCGCTCGTCACGGAGCTGGACGTCCGCGACGACGCGGCCGTCACGCGCGTCTTCTCGGAGGTCGGCGACGTCTTCGGCGGAGAGCTCGACATCCTCGTTCACTCGGTCGCCTTTGCGGCGGCCGAGGATCTCGAAGGTCGATTCACCGACACGCCGCGCGACAGGTTCTGGATGGCGCTCGACGTCAGCGCCTACTCGCTCGTCGCGACCGCGCGTGCGGCCGAGCCGTTGATGGAGGCTGCCGGCGGCGGCTCGATCGTCACGATGACCTACCTCGGCGGCGAACGCGCCGTGCCGCACTACAACGTGATGGGAGTCGCGAAGGCGACGCTCGACTCCTCGGTCCAGTACCTCGCGTGGGACCTCGGCCAGAAGAACATTCGCGTCAACGCGATCTCGGCCGGGCCCGTGCGGACGCTCGCGGCGCGCTCGATCGCAGGCTTCCCGACGATGGAGTCGATCGTCGAGGAGCGCGCACCGCTGCACCGGCACATCGACGCCGACGACGTGGCCGAGGCCGCCGCCTATCTACTCGGGGACGGCGCGCGGAACGTCACCGGCACGACGCTCTACGTCGACGGCGGCTACCACGCGATGGGCATGTAGAGCAGGCCCTCGACGGGCCCGGTCACCGAGAGCCCGGTTCGTCGCGAGGAGCGCTGCGCCGGCGGCGAACCTGTGAGAGCCCTTCAGAGGCTCGCCGGCCCCGCAGCGCGGGGATCCGGGTCGAGGGGAAGGGCGAACGGGGGCCTGTGCGAGCGAGCCCAGGCGTCCTCGGCCCGGCACATGGGGCACGGGCCGGGTGGGACGGGCTTGGCGATCCCGTAGCCGCAGGCCGCGCAGACGAGCGTGTCGAGCCGGGTTGCGGCGCTGTCGTGGAGGCGGAGGACGACCATGTCTAGACCGTGCCGGCCTGCGCGAGCGTCCGCTTCAGCTCTGCGATCGTGCGCTCGCCGATCGTATGGACCACCTCCGGGCTCTCGAGCAGCCTCGCACGCTCCTCCGCAGTCGACCGGTTCCGCACGTACGGGTCGGCGAGAACCTCTTCGAGTGAGCGCCCGCGGGCATGCTCGCGGAGGACGTACTGCGCGAGGTACTGCTCGCGCCTCGAGGAGACGAAGAGAAAGGAGAACGGGTTACGGATTCTGAGCGATGCACGCATGGGCAGCATTCCTTCTCCTTCGGGAGCGGGTTACGCGAAGCCCTCGAGGACGAGCGACACGACGAGCGCGAGGACGAGGAGGCCGATGACGGCCCAGGCAACCGCGCGGAGGTACGCGCTCATGCCCCGGAGCGTCGCGGGCATCCGGGCTGCCCGCCATCGAGTCGCCACCCCATCCGGTCGGTCACGCGCGACCGACCGGATGGTTCGCGCGGATGACGTCGTCCGGGTCGATTGCGTGCTTGACCCGCCGGAGGCGCGCGGCTGTGCTCTCGCCCCACAAGGCGTCGGGGCTCCGGCGCGTCTCCGCGAGATTGAGGTACGCCCGCGCGGCGGCCCAGGGGGCGAGTGCCTCGAGGAGCGCCTCCGTGTGCTCCCCCGCGCTCGCTGCGAGCTCGGGTGTCGGAGCAAGGCCGACGGCGTACAGCGCGTACGCGGCGTCGAGCGATGCCAGCACGCCGTTGTCGGGGTGCGCTCGCCCGAGCTCCCCGCCGAGGTGGCGGATCTCGACCGAGAGGAGCGGCGAGTCCGATGCGGCCCCGGCAACCCGAACGACCTCGTCGACGGCTTCGGCCGGCAACTCGGAGAGGAGCATTCCGTCCCCGACGGCGGGGACCGGTTGCTCGGGATCCATGTGCAGGTGGCCGAGCTCGCCGAGGGACATCGGCCGCATCGTGTTCATCTCCGGCTCGAGTGCGTGAAGGGGCGCGAGGAGCGACTCGGCCTCGGCGGGCTCGCCTGCGTGGATCGCCTCGACGACCACGAACGAGCGACCGCGGATGGGCTCGGGGACCTGGGGAAGGGGCGGCAGCCGCAGCAGCCTCCCGACGGTCGTGAGCGTATCGGGGAGCTCTGCGGCGGTCAGCTTGCGCCAGGCATGCAGCACGTCCGCGTCCCGCTCGATCGACCACCAGAGAATGCCGGCGTAGACGCCGGCCAGTGGGACGAGGCGCAGCTCGAGGGCGGTGACGATTGCGAAGCTGCCGCCGCCGCCCCGGAGTGCCCAGAAGAGGTCGGGATCGCTGTCGCGGTCGACCCGGAGAGACCGGCCGTCGCCGGTCACCAGGTCGGCTGCGAGCACGCTGTTCGCGGCGAGGCCGTGCTTGCGCCCGAGCCAGCCCAGGCCGCCGCCGAGCGTGTAGCCGACGACGCCGACGTCCGGCGAGGAGCCCGCGAGCGCGGCCAGCCCGTGCCGCGCGGCCGCGTCGACGACCTCCTGCCACGAGGCACCTGCCTCGACGCGGGCGAGCCTCGCCTTCGGGTCGATCCGAACGCCCCGCATCCGCTCCGTCTTCAGGAGGAGCGTTCCTTCGAGCGGTCCCATGGCGGCCGCGCCGTGCCCGGTCCCCTGAGGGGCGATCCGCCAGCCGCGGGAACGAGCGAGCTCGACGGCCGCGACCACCTCGGCGACAGACTCCGGGAGGGCGACCGCCTCGGGTTGCTGGTCGACTGCAAGGTTCCACGCCTGGCGTGCGGTCTCCCATCCGTGGTCCTCCGGGTAGTGGACGCGAAGGCGAGGCTCTGCATCGACGGGCAAGGCGGCTCCTCTCGGGCTTCCGACGATGCAGCCACGGCTGTCGGCTCACCATCGGGTGAAGACCCCATTCACGCCGCGAGGCGGGCCTACGGCTGGATCAGGCCGCGGCGGATCGCGTACCGCGTGAGCTCGACGCGGTCGCTCATGCCCAGCTTGTCGAGGATGTTCTGGCGATGCCGCTCGACGGTCTTGATGCTGATCACGAGCTCGGCGGCGATCTCCTTCGACGTGTTCGCCTCGGCGATCAGCTTCAGCACCTGCAACTCCCGTGGCGTGAGGATCTCGAACTCCTCACCCGCCGGGGCCCCGCGCTCGACGTAGTCGCGAACGAGCGTCGCGACTGCCGAGGGGTAGAGGAAGGACTGACCCCGCATCGTTCGCCGGCAGGCGTCGACCAGGTCCTGGTCGGCGTCCGACTTGAGCACGTAGCCGGAGGCGCCCGCCTTGAGCGACTCGAACAGGAACTGCTCGCTGTCGTACATCGAGAGCATGAGCACGCGGAGTGCCGGCTTGCGCTTGTGCAGCTCGGCGGCGGCCTGGATCCCGGTCAGCTTCGGCATCGCGACGTCGAGGATCGCGAGGTCGACGTCCTCGGCGAGCGCTCGCTTGACCGCCTCGGTCCCGTCGGAGGCCTCGGCGACGACCTCGAGGTCGGGCTGGGCGTCGAGCACGGTCTTCAGGCCCGAGCGGACGATCGGGTGGTCGTCTGCCACGAGGATGCGGGTGACGAGCGGGATCGGCATCACGAGTCTCCTGCGGGTACCTCGAGGCGTATCTCGAGCCCTCCGTCGTGCGCCGGTTTCACGGCGAGGGCGCCGCCGACGAGCATGGCGCGTTCTCGCATGCCACGCAGACCGCCGTGGCCGTTGCCGGGTGCGGTCTCGTTCATCCCGACGCCGTCGTCGACGACGCGCAAGACGACGCTTGCCGCGCCCCGCTCGAGGACGAGTCGCACGCGGCCGGCCCCGGCGTGGCGGGCGACGTTCGTCAGGCTCTCCTGTGCGATGCGGTAGACGGCCAGCTCTACCTGCGGGGACAGTCGGGGCAGGTCGGTGCCGAAGCTGCGCTGGACCGCGATCCCGGTCTGGTCGGCGAAGCTCCGGGACAGGTCGGTCAGCGCGCTCACCAGTCCGAGGTGCTCGAGCGGCGCCGGCCGGAGCTCCTGGGAGATCCTGCGCACCTCGGCCAGCGCCTGACGCACCGCGTGCTTCGTCTCCTCCACGCGTTGCCCGCTGCCCGCGGCTGCGACCTGAACCGCGTCGAGCTGAAGGAGCACGGCGGTGAGCACCTGCCCGACCTCGTCGTGGAGATCCCGGGAGATCCGCAGCCGCTCGGCTTCCTGGGCTGCGAGAGCGCGGCGGCTGCTCTCGCGCCGCTCCACTTCGAGCCGGTCGAGCATCTCGTTGAAGGCGCGCACGACGTCGGTGACCTCGGGGCCGCCTCCTTCGGGAAGGCGCTGCCCCGGCCGTAGCAGGTCGACCGTCCGCATGCGCTCGACCAAGCGGTCGACCGGCGAGAGCATCGGCCGCAACAGGAAGAGGTTCGCAGCGAGCATCACGGCGAGCCCGGCGAGGAGGTCGACGGTCTCGATGACCGCCACGGATACGTGGACGCGGCCACGGGCGAGGACGACGACGAGCGTGCCGGTCAGCAGCAGCCCGGCGTTGACGGCGAAGACACGCCAGAGGAGCGGTAGCCGTGAGAAGCCCATCGAATCGTGACGTCGGCGTACTTCTAGAGGCTTGATGTGTATTGGGGTGTGCGCGGGGATGCGCCAGACCAAGTGGATTGGACGTGACGGGCGCAGGGCGTAGCGGTGGCTACGGGCAAGCCCGGCACGGCCGAGCCGCGCCGTTCCTGGTGCACCAGCCGCGTACGCCTGCAAATGCGCATCAAGCCTCTAGATGGTTGATCGGGAAATGCGGTCGGTGCGGGGAGGGCATGCACCAAGCAGTGGGGACGGCTCGACCGGGGGCAAGGCCGGTGGGCCTTGGCGCCGGGCGAGACGGCCGCAATGCGCCGTGTGCAGGCCCCCAGCCGCGACGGCCTCGATTTTCCGATCAACCATCTAGCGCTCGGAGGCGGATTCGACCAGGGTCAGCCGCCGTCCGCTCCTCGGACGGGTTGCCGGCGGGGCGATCAGCACCGGAACGGCCTGGGCGGCTTCGAGCTCGCGGGCGAGCGTGCAGCGAAGCTGGTGGCCGCGCGCGCCGCGCGGGCGCGAGCCGAGGACGATCATGTCGGCTCCCTCGTCCGCCGCCACGCGTGTCAGCGCTTCGACGCGGGCGCCGGGCACGATCTGGCCCTCGACGTCCTCGCAGAGCTCGCGCGCAACGGCCTCGAGTGGCTCCACGATGCGCTCTCGAGCCGGCGCGTCCGTGTGCCCGTGCGGCACGAGCGCCGGCTCGGTGACGTGCGCGAGCACGAGCCGTAGGTCGAGACGCGCGGCGAGCGCGGCCGCGACCTGGACGGCCTCGTGAGACTCCGCCGTGTCGGTCACGCCGCAGACGATCGTCCCGTGCATACGGAGCGAAGGATCGCCGGGATGCCGTCCGGCCGCGATGGGTCCGAGACCCCATCTACGGCGGCTTCGCGGGAAATGGGCTCGTGACCCGATTGCGACGGAACCGGCCACCCCGGACCCTTCTCGCGACATGCGCTCGGCATGCCGCAGAGCGCTTCGGTCGAGGAGGGCCCATGAAGGACATCGTCATGACTCCAGCGGGGTTTGCCCGTCTCGGGGAGGAGCTCGAGCAGCTGAAGACGCGCGGACGGCGCGAGCTGACGGAGCGGATCCGCCGCGCGGTGGCCACGGACGCAGACGTGACGGCGAATGCCGACTTCCTCGACGCGCGCGAGGACCTGGTCGTGCTCGAGGGGAAGATCGCGATGCTCGAAGAACGGCTCGGATCGGCCCGCGTCGTCGTCGCAGATCCCGACGACGACGTCGTCGATCTCGGCGAGCGCGTGCGCCTGCGCGACCTCGAGTCGGGACGGCGGCACGAGTACGAGCTGGTCGGCACGTTCGAGAGCGATCCTGGATGCGGGCGCATCTCTTCCGAATCGCCGCTCGGCCGGGCGATCCTGGGGCGCCGTCGCGGCGACGTCGCCGTCGTCGATACGCCCCGTGGCCGGTTTCGCTACCGGATCGTCGCCGTCGAGCCGCCGTTCCTGATCGCCTGATCGGCGCGCGCGGGTGAGATTCGAGGGCGATGCAGCCCCGGCGCCCGACCGTCTGGCCGGGGCGCCGGGGCCTTCCGTTTGCGGTGCCGTGGCTCCGGCGACCCGCGTCAGCGGTTCACGCCCCCGCAGGGGCCGAGGCCGAGGCCGGCGCCCGTGCCGTGCCCCTGCCCGCGACCGTCCATCGGGCCGGTGGCGGTGCGCGCGAGCATCGTCTGCACGCGCGATTCGAACCGTGTCCGCAGCTGGTCGGCCTGCGCAGTGGTGAGCGTTCCCGCGTCGACGGCGGCCTGGAGGCGAACCTCGAACGCCGCAACGACGGCCTGCTGCAGGCCCGCGACCGTCTTCCCGTGCTGGACTGCGATCTGGTTGAGCGACTGCCCGTCCTGCCGGGCGCCGGCGAGCGCTGTCTCGCTGATGCCGATGTAGTCCGCGGCAGCGTCCATGACGAGGCCGCCTGCCATCAGCCCGTACCCGGGGCCGCCGGTGCCGGCCGTTCGGGCCTGCTGGCCGAGGCGTGGGGCGGACGTGGGCGGGCCGGCTGCGATCGCCGCACCGGCGACGACGAGGACGGCGACAGCCGCTCCGAGCATGATGACGCTGCGCTTCCGGATGGTCTTCATCTCGAGTTCCTTTCTCTTTGACGACGGCTGCATCCAAGCGCGCGACCTCGCAGCTCTCGTGGAGGCCGCATGGAGACGGGATGGAGATGTGCGCGCCCGTGGAAGACCCGCGGCGGGCGGGCTCTCAGCGGAGCAGGAACGCCGCGACAGCGGCTCGCCCGACGTTGCTCGATGCGCGCGACTGGGTCGAATGGCCCGCGCCCGGAACGACGACGAGCCTGCCGTGCGTCGTCAGCTTGAGCTCGTCGCGCGCCCACTCGAGCGGTGTCGAGAGGTCACGGTCGCCGTTCAGGAGCAGTGTCGGAACGGTGATCTTGCCGGTTGCGAGCGGGGTCGGGCTCGTCGGCGGCCAGGGCAGGCACTGCTGCACGAACCCGTTCCCGGACGCCGTCTGGCGGTCGAAGGGATAGAGCGACGAGGCCGGCAGCCGGGTCACCGCCCGCCTGAGCGCCGCGGCGCGTCCGCGGAGCGGAGCGCTCGAGTCGCCCCACGGGTAGCGCCAGTCGGCGCACAGCGTGCTCGCGTGGAGGCCCTGGTCGAGCCGGCCGGCCGGAGTCTCGTTCCAGGTGTGGACGGTCGCGAGAAACTGCTCGAGGAGCGTCGGGTCGCCCGCGCGTGCACGGCGGAGGACCAGCGGGATGTCGATCGGCTGCCGGAAGGTCGGATCGACGATGCTGTCGGTCGTCAGCGCATCGAGCAGTCTCGGCCCGTCGTGGTAGCGGTGCACGACCGCCGCCAGGTCCGAGACGCAGCTCCCGCCGCATGCTGCGCGGAGGACACGCGCCGTCGCGCGGAACTCGGCCACGGCGAGGTCGCTCAGCCCGACGTGGGGCACGACCGAGTCGAGCACCAGCTTCGCGACGCGACTCGGGTGGGCGAGCGCATATCGCTCCCCGACATACGTGCCGTACGAGATGCCGTCGAGCGTGAGCCTGTCGACGCCGAGCGCCTGCCGTAGCGCCTCGATGTCCGCGACCACGTCGTCCGTGCCGAAGAACGGGCGGCGCGAGCCGACCTTCGCGGCGCATGCACGCACCGCTGCCGCGCTCGGCGGGTAGAGGTCGGACGAGCCCATCTGGCGCTGCAACGCGCCGCAGTCGAGCGCGCCGGCACCGGTTCCGCGCTGGTCGAAGACAACGATCCGGTAGGCCTGCTGCTCCGCCGCGACGACACGGTCGAAGATCCGGTCGACGATCGGAAGGCTCGCCTCGCCCGGGCCGCCGGTGAGCACGAGCAGCACGCCGCGCGGCGCGTTCTTCCGGTCGGAGGCGGCGATACGCAGGTGCAGCGTGCCCGGTGTTGTGCCGGAGCGGTCGAGCGGCACGTCGAGCGTCGAGCAGGTGAATCCGAATCCGAATCCCGCGACGCCGGGGCACGGGGCAGCGTCGTGCAGGTGCGGCTTCGGCGGCGACGGTCCGGCGGCCGATCCGGTGGCGGCGATCAGGATCGCGGCCGCGGCCCGCGCGGCGCCGATGACCATGCTTCGTATGACGACCCGCCCGTCACGATTGTTGGCCGGCCGGCGGTCTGGGCAAGGCTCCGGGGGTGGACCCGCCGAGAGAGCCCTTGCAGCGAAAGCGTGACACGCTCGCGAGGCTCGAGAGCGACGTCTACCTGCGGATCACGCCGGATCGGATCCGGGCCCGGCGCGAGGAGAACGAGCTCGCCGGGCGCGACGTGATGCGCGACGGCCGTTGGCTGTGGATCACGCGTCGGGGGCTCGAGGCGAGCCCCCGACAGCGCGAGATCAGGCGAACGGCTTCGTGACCATGTCGACGATCACCAGAGCGAGCACGGCGACGTCGAAGCGTGCGACCAGCAGGATCCGGTCGATCAGGGCAAGGGTCGTCTCGTGTGTCGGGCCGTTGCTCTCCGCGGACGCGGCGATCTGCTTCGAGAGCGGCGACAGGACGCCGACGCCGACTCCGAACGTCGCCGCGTAGCCGATCAGGCCCGCGACGACCCAGAAGTGGCCCCAGCCCCAGTCCGTGTTGATCATCATCGCGATCCCCATCAGGAAGACCACGAGGCCTGCAGGGGCGAAGATCTTCTCACCGGCGAATGCCGCCAGGCGGGCGATCGACACCACCTCGTTCGGATCGTTCGAGCGCTGCGCGCGGAGCGCGAGCGTCGTCAAGAGCAGTCCTCCGCCGACCCAGTAGACGGCAACCACGACGTGGATCGCCTTGAAGACGGCGTACCAGTTGTTCGGCATGTACACCGACCCGGAGAAAGCGAAGATCGCCGCGATCACCGCGACTGCGGCGAGCAGGGCGAGCGTGAGCATGTTCGAGCGTTGGGCCGATGACCCGGTGGCAGGTGTGTCCATCGGGCGATCTAGCCAGATCCGGCCGCGGGGCGCAAGCCCCGGCATGCCTCGAGCCACTCGTCGACGTCGGGAACGTCGCCGCTCTCGTACTTCCACACCGCCCGGACGTGGCCGGTCTCGTCGACGAGGAACGCGCTCCGGCGTGCCACGTCCCGAAACCCCCGAAACCGAGAGTCGATCCCGAATCCGCGCACCGCATCGCCGTTGAAGTCGGAGAGGAGCCCGAAGTTCAGGTCGAGCGCCTGCGTCCAGGCGATGTGCGTGTAGGGCGAGTCGCGGGAGATGCCGACAGGCTGTACGCCCACCGCGTCGAAATCCGCTCTCCTGTCACGCAGGAGCTCCATCTCGTTGGTTCAGGTCGACGACCAGTCGAAGAGGTAGAAGACGAGCAGCTTCGGCCCGTCTTCGAAGAGCTCGGGCATCGTCAGGGGCTCGTTCGGCCCGAGAAAGACCGTCACGTCCGGGACGCGCTCTCCGACACCGACCACGGTTCGAGGTTACCCGCCGCAGCACCAGCGGCCCGCGAGCTGCAGGAACGGCCCCAGGTGGTCGCTGCGCGGGAACTGCTCGCGGATGTTGCCGACTGCGTGGACGCGCGTGCCGTGGAGGAAGAGCCACTGGTCGGCCGCCGGCCACGTGACGAGCAGCCACCGCGCGTTCGGCGACCAGGCGAGCTCGCCGAACGCCCCGGGGCCGGCGAAGAGCAGGACGGCGTGCCCGGGGCGGTCGATGTCGACCAGGTGGATCTCGCTTCGCGCGCGCTCCCTGACGACGACGGCCAGACGATGCGAGCCCGGCTCGAACGCGCCGGAGAGCAGCTGCGCGCCGAGCATCGAGATCGTGCGGTGGATGCGACCCGACGCGTCGAGCACGACGACCTTCTTCGCCGAGAAGACGGCCAGATAGCGCCCGTCGGACGACCACTCGAGGTCGCTCGGGAGCACCGCCACCGGCGTCCGCCAGACGAGCTTCCCGTCGTCGCGGCGGAGCAGGACGGCACCGCCCGAGTAGTACGCGAGCGTGTGCAGCCGCCCCGGGTCCCAGGCGGGCGGCACGCCGCCGCCGAAGCGATCGATCACGTGATCGCCTGTGCCGTCGCCGGCGACGACGCGGAGCTCCCGGCCGGTGACGTAGGCGATCCGGGTGTCGGTGCGCGTCCCCTCCCAGCGCGGCCAGCTCGGATCGTGGCGGGCGAGCGTCCAGTGAACGTGGCCCTCGGGGTCGAGCGCGATCAGCTCGTTCGCCTTCGTGGCGACGATGTACAGCCCGTGCGGCGACCACTCGGCATCCCGGAACGAGCCGAGCTCGCGCTTGAGCCCGTCGGCGGAGACGAGCCAGGTCGCGGCGCCGCGACCCTCCGGCGAGACGACGAGCAGGCGCCCGGGCGCCGGAAGGGAGAAGAGCTCGGGGGCTGCCTGCTCGACGCCCACGGCCCGCCGGACGCGATCGAAGACCGCCCGGCCGGGCGGCGAGAGGAACGCGCCGGCGAGTGCGGCGACGATCGCCGCGGCGAGCGCAGGAACGACCCAGCGAAGCGTGCGACGGGGCGCCGCCGTGCGTTCCTCGAACGCCAGCCTGACGACCTCCCAGGCTCGATCCTCGGGAGTGCTCGGCGGAGGCGAGTCGTCGCTCACGAGCCTCCCTTCATCCGGTCCAGCCCACGCCGCAGCCGGGAGTTGACGGTGCCCCGCGGGATGCCGAGGAGCTCGGCGATCTCGCCGGGGGTGTACTCGAGCAGATAGCGGAGGACGACCACGGCGCGGTGCTCCGGTGGGAGCTCCGCGATCCGTGCGAAGGCGGAGCCGTCGACGTCGGCCGGCGGCGGGGCTGCGAGCCGGTCCGGAAGCTCGACCTCGGCACGCAGACGGCGGGCGCGTGTCCAGTCGATGGCGCGGTTGACGACGATCCGGTGGAGCCACGGGCCGAACGGGCGCCGCCGGTCGAAACGATCGAGGTTCCGTACGGCGGCGAGGAACGCCTCCTGGGCGATGTCCTCTGCGGCGGCGGCATCGCCCGTGACGAGCAGCGCGGCCCGATGTGCGCGTGGCCAGTACGCGCGGAACAGCCGCTCGAGGTCGGCGACAGACCCCTTCTGGGCACCCCTGATCCAGGCGCGCTCCGCCACCCGTCGACTCTACGACGGCCACTGCTCACGAGGTCCATACGCGCCCGGGACCTGTGGCGGTCCCGGCGCCGTATCTCTCCTCGTGACGAGGCTCACGATCGTGGCCGCCGCGGCAGCCGTGCTGCTCCTTCCCGGTGCCGCCCGCTCCGCCGCCTGCTCGCCGCTCGACTGCGCGCCCAGCCAGTTCACGGTCGACCACGGGAGGCTCCTCGCCGTGCGGAGCGCTGTCGACAGGCCGCTCCGCGTCATCGACCTGCGCACGGGAGCGACGCGGTGGCGTCTTCCCGCCGGGATCGTCGCCTCGGACACGCTGATCAGCCAGTCGAATGGAACGCTCCTCACCTGGTACGACCTCGCCACGGGCGAGAGGGCCCGCGACGCCGTGCTTCGCGGGAGCGGCGCATTCCAGCTCGTCGGCGCCTCCCAGGACGGCTCGCGGGCCGTGCTCGAGCGCACGCAGACCCGGTCGACCAGCTTTGCGATCGTTACCCCGTCAGCGCAGCGAACAGTTCGGCTCGGCGCCGGGCACTGGTCCTTCGACGCGCTCCGTGGCTCCGGGCTCTTCCTGATCCGGACGCTGAAAGTGGGCTACCAGGTCAGGCTCTTCGACCTCGCGGCGAATCGACTCGTGGCGGCGCCGCTCAAGGACCCGGGCGAGTCGGCGACGATCCTCGGGATGCCCTTCGCCCGCGCCCCGTCGGTAGACGGTCGGTACCTGTTCACGCTCTACATCGGCGGCGACGGCGGCGCGATGATCCACGTGCTCGACCTCGTGGCCGGCACCGCCCGCTGCGTCGACCTGCCGGGAGGCGGAAGCTTCGACGCCGCGATGACCTGGGCGCTCGTCCCCGACCCCGACGGCCGGCAGGTGTGGGCGCTCAGCCCGGGCTACGGCCGCGTGGTCGCCGTCGACGCGGCGGCGCACCGGGTCCGGCGGATCTGGCGCTTCGACGCCGGCGGCTTCACCGGCAACGCCGGCGTGGCGGCCCTGTCGCCCGACGGGGCGCACTTCGCGCTTGCCGACGGACAGCACGTGTGGCTCCTGGCGCTCGAGCCGAAGGTCTCGGTGCGGCGGCGGGCGCGCGTCTCGACCGCGCTCGGCTGGTCGCCCGACCAGCGCAAGCTCTGGCTCCTCGGAGCGCGGAGCCGGGTCAGCTCGCTGCGGCCGGGCTGACGGCTGTCGCCTCGGTCGCGACCGCGATCTCGCGCACGACCTCGACGATGTCCCGGTTCGCGTTCCAGACGCGCAGCTGGCGCTCGGCGCCGTTGCCGCGCGCGAGGATCTCGCGCAGGCCCTCGAGCTCCCGTTCGGAGCCGAGCTCGCGGGCGTGCGGCTCGACGTCGCGCAACGTGCGGCGGATGAGCTGCGAGATCGGCACGCGGTTGCGCCGTCCGGTCGCGAGATCCATCACCGGCGCCTCGAGCCCGTAGCGGGCGGCGAGCCACTTGTTCTCGGAGGTGAGCAGACGGTGCCAGCTCGGGACCTCCTTGCCGGAGTCGTACAGCTCGCAGTACATCTTCACGATCGCCTGGAAGAACGCCGCGATCGCGACGACGTCCTCGAGCCGGGTGACCGCGTCGCAGATCCGCATCTCGATCGTGCCGAGCCTGGGGTGCGGGCGGATGTCCCACCAGATGTGGGTGTAGTCCGCGATGCAGCCCGTGCGCTCGAGCTGCCCGACGACCTCGGCGTAGTCGGCATAGTCGCGGAAGCGCGGCGGCGGGCCCGAGCGCGGGAACGCCGCGAACACCGCCTGCCGGCTGGAGGCGAGCCCGGTCGGCTCCCCGCGCCAGAACGGCGACGATGCCGACAGGGCGAGCATCTGCGGCATGTGCACCAGCAGGCCGTTCATCACCTGGATCGCCTTCTCCGGGTCGTCCACGGCCACGTGCATGTGCATGCCGAAGATCAGCTCGCGGCGGGCGATGTACTGCAGCTGGTCGACGAGCTGGTGGTAGCGGTCGCGGGCGGTGATCCGCTGGCGCTCGAAGAGCGAGAAGGGATGCGTGCCTGCCGAGCCGAAGCGGCAGCTCTCCCGGCGGGCGATGTCCGCGACGTAGCCGCGCAGCCGGCCGAGGGAGCGCGCGACGTCCCCCGCCGTCCGGCACACCGGCGTCGTCACCTCCAGGACCGACTGCATCAGCTCGGCGTTGATCCGCTCCACGTGCTCGCCCTCGGCCACGGCGGCGAGCACCGAGTCGATGTGCTGCACGAGATCCCAGGTGTCGGGATCGAGCAGCATGTACTCCTCCTCGACCCCGAGCGTGTACGGATCGCCCTTGCCGAACGCGTGGTCGAGGACGCTCGCGTGGCCCGCCTCTCCAAGCGCGCCCTTGCCGGTGATCGACGGGGGGAAGATCTGCTTCATCCTGCGACTATGACGGCCTCGGCCTCGATTTCAACCAGCCAGCGCGGATCGAGCAGCTGCGTGACGATGCCGGTGGTGGCCGGACGGGCCCGCGCGAACGCTTCGCCGTGTGCACGGCCGACCTCGTCGATCAGGCCCGCGTCGGTGACGTAGATGCGCGTGCGCACGACGTCGTCCAGGGTCGCGCCCGCCTCCGCGAGAGCGCGGGCGACGATCCCGAGGCAGACGCGCGCCTGCTCGTACGCGGAGGCCGGCGGATCGGCGTCGTCGGGCATGATCGGCGCGGTGCCCGAGACCCACACGCGGTCGCCGACGCGCACGGCCCGGGAGTAGCCGACTCGCCGCTCGAAGGCGGCGCCCGAGGTGATCAGCTGCTTGTCGATCTGGGTAGTGTCGCCGTCGTGGAGGCGCTGCGCCAGATCGACGGCTGGCCGTGCGCCGCTGCCGCCGCGGTCGTCTGCGGGAAAGCCGAGGCAGTCCACGGGGCGCAGGAGCACCGTTTCGCGTGGGCGTCGGTCACGAAGCTCGCGACGGCGGTCGCCATGCTCGTCGCCGCCGAGGAGGGAGTCGTCGACCTCGACGAGCCGGCCGGGCCCCCGGGATCGACGTTCCGCCATCTGCTCGCGCATGCCTCCGGGCTGCCGTTCGACCACGGCGCCCCGATCGCGCCGCCCGGCCGGCGCCGGATCTACTCCAACCACGGCTTCGAGGTGGCGGCGCAGGCGGTCGCGGATCGGGCGGGGATGCCGTTCGCCGACTACTTCCACCACGTCTGGGCGGGCACCGGGATGCGCCTCGAGGGGCACGCCGGCTCGGGCGTCACCGGGACGCTCGCCGATCTCGCCGGGCTGGCGCACGAGCTGCTGCACCCGGCGCGCCTCGCGGCGGAGACGCTCGACGAGGCCGTGAGCGTGCAGTTCCCCGGCCTCGAGGGCGTCCTGCCGGGCTTCGGCCGGCAGTCGCCGAACGACTGGGGGCTCGGTTTCGAGCTCAGAGACGCGAAGTCCCCGCACTGGACGGGGTCACGCAACTCGCCGGCGACGTTCGGCCACTTCGGCCGCAGCGGCACGTTCCTGTGGGTCGACCCGGCGGCCGGCGTCGCGCTCGGCGCTCTGACGGACACCGCCTTCGGCGACTGGGCGGCCGACGCCTGGCCGCGGCTCTCAGACGCCGTCCTCCAGGAACTCGAGTAGCAGCGCATTCAGCTCGTCGGGCTGGTCGAGGCCGACGAGATGCCCGGCTCCGGCGACGACGGCGAGATCCGCATCGGGGATCTCGTCCGCGTACCGCTCCGCGATCGCCCGGAAGTCGGGCTTGTCGTCGGCGCCGACGACCACCAGCGTCGGCACGGAGAGGGAGGAGAGCGGTGCGGCGTCCGGCCAGCGAACCTCGGGCTCCTCGTGTGCGGTCTGCAGCTCGAGGGCGCGACGCTGCTGCGGCCGCACCTCCTCGTGGTGGGCCGGCTGGACCCAGAAGTCGAGGTTGACCTGGGTGGCGGCGTCGAGATCGCCCGCTTCGACTGCCGCCTCCTCGGCAGCGAAGTAGGCCTGCATCTCGGGGCCCCACTCCCACCCCTCGGGTGGGCCGGCGCCGACGAGCACGAGCCGCGAGACGAGCCCCGGCTCGGCGAGTGCCGTGCGGGCCGCGATCTTGCCGCCGAAGGAGTTGCCGACGAGCGCCCCGGGAAGGTGCGGCGTCACGTGCTCGACGAACGAGAACGGCTCCGCGGGCTCCGGCGTCGTGCCGAATCCCGGCAGATCGGGAGCCACCACATCGAAGCGGTCTTCGAGCGCGTCGACCTGCCGGCGCCACAGGCGCGAGTCGCCGAGGGCCGAGTGGAGCAGGACGACCCTCAGCTCTCGTCCTCCTCCGGCGCCTCCCGCCTCGGGTTGGTCGCACCGCGCATGTCGTCTTCCTCCTCGTGACGTTCGGTTCCCGCGAGCTCGTTCTCCGTCTCGCTCGGTCTCGGATTCTCCATCATCTACCTCCGTGGGATCGCTCGACGATTGGCGCTTCTGTCCCCGTTGCGCCGGGAAACTCACCCGGGAGGCGGATCACGCCCGCTGCAGGTCGTGCGGCGAGCGCTACTGGGAGAACCCGGTTCCGGGAGCGCAGGCGGTGATCGTCCGGGACGGCCGGGTGCTGCTCGGGCGGCGCCGCGACGACCCCGGTGCGGGGCTGTGGGATCTGCCGGGCGGGTTCCTCCACGAGGGCGAGGACGCGCTGCAGGGGCTCTGCCGCGAGGTGCGCGAGGAGACGGGCCTCGAGATCCGGCCGGTCGAGTTCCTCGGCACCTGGAGCGAGCCCTACTGGCACCGCACGGTGCTGTGCCTGACCTGGCTCGCGGACGCCGTGGGCGAGGGCGAGGCGGCCGGCGACGACCTCGTCGAGCTCGGCTGGTTCGCTCCGGACGACCGGCCGCGGGGCGCCGAGCTCGCGTTTCCGACCTTCGAGCAGATCCTCTCGCTCGTCGATCCGCGCCTCTAGCGACGGCTGGGCTTTCCGGCTTCGAAAGATGGGCCGATCGGCTCATGCAGCTCCCTGGACCTGTGGCGATCATCGGACGGGATGGAACCTGACGGCACCCTGCACCACATCGAGGACGACCTCTCCGAGGACTGGGTCGAGACGCACGCGCACGACGGCGTCTCCGCGATCGAGGCGTACCTCGCGAAGCACCTCGCCTTCCTGACGTACCTCGACGAGGGCTCCGCGTAGGCTCGCCGGCGGCGTTTCGCCGCCGCCGGCGCTACGCCGCCAGTCCGAGCGCCTTCTCGAGCGACCCCTTCGGCATGGCGCCGATCGCGGAAGCCTGCGGCTCGCCGTTCTCGAACAGCACCATGAACGGGATCGACGCGACGCCGTAGCGCTGCGCGAGGTCCTGCTCCATGTCGATGTTCACCTTGACGATCTTCACGTCGTGCTCGTCGGCGATCCGGTCGAGAACGGGCGCCACGGCGTGGCACGGGCCGCACCACTCGGCCCAGAAATCGACGATCACCTTGCCGTCGGAGGCGAGCACCTCGCTGTCGAACGTCTCGGTCGTTGCAATGGTTGCCATGTCGTCCTTTCGGTTCGTTCCGTGCGTGTGTGAGTGAACGCGGGCCCGGGTGCCTTTGTTCCCGGGCGGTACTGTTGCACGCATGTTCAGGCCGCTACCGGACAAGCCGGATCATCCCGCGCTCGAGCTGGAGATCCTGGAGGTCTGGGAGCGCGAGGGGACGTTCGCAACGCTTCGCGAGCGCAACCGCGGCGGGCCGACCTGGTCGTTCGTCGACGGGCCCGTCACGGCGAACAGGATGTCGCTCGGCGTCCACACCGCCTGGGGGCGGACGCTCAAAGACGTCTTCCAGCGCTACAAGGCGCTGCGCGGCTTCGACCAGCGCTACCAGAACGGCTTCGACTGTCAGGGGCTCTGGATCGAGGTCGGCGTGGAACGGTCGCTCGGGCTCAACTCCAAGCGGGAGATCGAGGAATTCGGGCTCGAGGAGTTCGCCCGACGCTGCCGTGAGGTCGTCGTCCAGTCGTCCGAGGCACTGACCCGCGGCTCCGTCCGGCTCGGCCAGTGGATGGACTGGGGCAACGACTACTTCACGTTCAGCGACACCAACATCGAGTACATCTGGAGGTTCCTGCGCATCGTCCACGAGCGCGGCTGGCTCTACCTCGGCCATCGCTCGACCGAGTGGTGCCCGCGCTGCGGCACGTCGCTCTCACAGCACGAGCTGACCCAGAGCGGCGTCTACCAGGATCGCTCGGATCCGTCGCTCTTCGTGCGCTTCCCGCTCGTCGACCGTGAGGGGCAGTCGGTCGTCGTGTGGACGACGACGCCCTGGACGCTCCCGGCGAACGTGGCGGCCGCGGTGCATCCCGACGAGGAGTACGGCCGCCGGGAGAACGGCGAGTGGGTGGCCGTGAAGCTGTTCCCCGACGACACGTTCGCCGAGCGTGCGCCCGGTCGCGAGCTGGTCGGTCTGCGCTACCGCGGGCCGTTCGACGACCTTCCGCCGGCGGCGCACCTCGAGCATCGGATCATCGCGTGGGAAGACGTGACGATGGATCAGGGGACCGGCGTCGTTCACATCGCGCCAGGTTGCGGCGGCGAGGACTTCGAGCTCTCGCGCGTGCACGATCTGCCGGTGTTGACGCCGGTCGACGAGTCCGGGCGCTTCTACGACGACTACGGCTGGCTGCACGGGCTCACGACCACCGAGGCCGCGGACCAGATCGTCGGTCGGCTGGGCGAGACGGGCTTTCTCGTCGAGGCAGGTCTGTACACGCACGCCTATCCGCACTGCTGGCGCTGCGACACGCCGCTCATCTTCCGCCTCTCCGACGACTGGTTCATCTCCGTGGAGTCGATCCGGCCGAAGCTGCTCGAGGAGAACGCCAAGGTCGTGTGGGTGCCCGAGTACATGGGGAAGCGCATGGACGACTGGCTGCGCAACATGGGGGACTGGAACATCTCGCGCAGGCGCTACTACGGCCTCCCGCTGCCGTTCTATCCGTGCGGCTGCGGTCATCTGAACGTGATCGGGTCGAAGGCGGAGTTGCGCGAGCGTGCGGTCGAGGGGTTCGAGCAGCTGGAGGAGCTGCGCCGTCCGTGGATCGACCGCGTGCCGATCAGCTGCGCGGCCTGCGGGGAGCCCGTGACGCGTATCCCGGAAGTCGGCGACGTCTGGCTCGATGCCGGCATCGTCCCGTTCGCGACGCTCGGGTGGGAGAACCCCGAGTGGATCCCCGAGGGCTACGCGACCGGCGCGGCACGCGGCTTGACGACGGCCGATCTGCCCGACCACTCCTACTGGGAGGCGTGGTTCCCGGCCGACTGGGTATCGGAGATGCGCGAGCAGATCCGGCTGTGGTTCTACTCGCAGTTCTTCATGTCGGTGGCTCTCGTCGGAAGCTCGCCGTACCGGCGCGTCCTCGCCTACGAGAAGATGCTCGACGAGCACGGACGGGAGATGCACGCCTCGTGGGGGAACACGATCCCCGCCGAGGAGGCGTTCGGACAGATGGGCGCCGACGTGATGCGCTGGCAGTACTGCGCGCAGCCGCCCGACCGGAACCTGCTCTTCGGCTTCGGCCCCGCCCACGAGATCAAGCGTCGTCTGCTGACCTTCTGGCACTCGGTCAAGTTCCTGGTCGACTACGGCAACATCGAGGGCTTCGCGCCGGAGTGGGGCCGGCTCGAGCCCGACGTCGAGCTGCGCCCCCTCGACCGCTGGCTCGTCGAGCGGACGAAGCTCCTCGTCGGCGACGCGCAGGCCGGATACGAGGCGACGCTGACGGTCGACGTGATCCGCGCTTTCGAGGCGTTCGTCGACGACGTCTCGAACTGGTACATCCGCCGGTCGCGCCGCCGCTTCTACTCGTTCGACGAAGCGGCGTTCCGGACGCTCTGGTACGCGCTCGTCCAGTCGCTCCGCGTGATCGCGCCGGTCATGCCGTTCCTCGCCGACCACCTGTGGCGGAACCTCGTCCAGGACGGGCCGGCGTCAGTGCACCTCGCTCCGTGGCCGGAGGAGCCCGCGCCCGACGGAGAGCTTCTCGCCGAGATCGCCGAGGTGCGTCGCGTCGTCGAGCTCGGCCGCCAGGCGCGATCCTCCTCGCAGCTCAAGCTTCGCCAGCCCCTCCGTCGCCTGATCGTCGCCGGCGCCTCGGGCAGCGCGCACGGTCATGCGGACGAGATCGCCGACGAGTTGCGCGTCAAGGAGGTCACCTTCGGTGACGTCGAGGCATCGGAGCTGCGCGTGAAGCCGAACCTCCCGGTTCTCGGCCCGAAGCTCGGTGCGGCTCTGCGCGACGTGCGCGAGCTGCTCGCGCGAGGTGAGTTCGAGGAGCTCGAGGGTGGACGGTTCCAGGTCGACGGTCACGTGCTCGAGCCCGAGGAGGTCCTCGTCGAGCGGATCGGGCTGGAAGGCTGGGCGGTTGCGAGCGACGCCGGCGTGACCGTCGCCCTCGACACGGCGCTCGACGACGACCTTCGTATCGAGGCGCGGTTCTACGACTGGGTTCACCAGGTGAACGTGCTGCGGAGGGAGAGCGGTCTGGCGATCACCGATCGGATCAGGCTGTGGATCCCCGACGCCGAGCTCGTCGAGCGCTACGGCGAACGGATCGCCGCCGAGACGCTTGCGGTCTCCCTCGAGACCGGCGACCTCCGGATCGAGAAGGCGTGACGCGCTAGAGAGCGTGCGCCTCGGCGAGCTCGAGCTCGCGGCGCAGCTCGACCGGCAGCCGGAACTCGACGTCCTCGGTCACGAGGCCGTGGGAGTCGACCTCCAGCTCGCCCTGGGCGCGGAACCACGCGCAGACCCCGGCCACGAGCTTCTCCGGCGCGGAGGCTCCCGATGTGATCCCGACGACCTCGACCCCGTCGAGCCATGCCTCGTCGATCTCGGAGGCGTCGTCGATCAGGTGCGCATCGACTCCGCCGCTCCGGGCCACTTCGACGAGCCGGTTCGAGTTCGACGAGTTGTGCGAGCCGAGCACGAGCAGGAGATCGATCTCGTCGAGCAGGTCCTTCACCGCCCACTGCCGGTTGGAGGTGGCGTAGCAGATGTCCTCTTTGCGCGGCGCGTACACGTCCGGGAACCGGCGGCGAAGCGCCGCGATAACCTCGGACGTCTCGTCCACGGACAGCGTCGTCTGCGTGACGTACGCGAGCTTCGCGTCGTCGCCGAAGTCGAGCCGGTCGACATCCTCGATCGACTCGACGAGGACGATCGCGCCGGGCGCCTCGCCCATGGTGCCGACGACCTCCTCGTGGCCCGCGTGCCCGATCAGGATCACGGTGAACCCCGAAGCGGCGTATCGCCTCGCCTGCGCGTGCACCTTCGTCACGAGCGGGCAGGTCGCGTCGATCGTCCGAAGGTGCCGGGCACTTGCGTCGGTCCGCACCGAGGGCGCGACTCCGTGTGCCGAGAAGACCACCGTCGCGCCCTCGGGGACTTCGCCCACCTCGTCGACGAAGATCGCACCGCGTGCTTCGAGCTCGCGCACGACGTGGAGGTTGTGGACGATCTGCTTGCGGACGTAGACCGGCGGCCCGTACAGCGTGAGCGCCCGCTCGACCGTCTCCACCGCCCGTTCGACGCCGGCGCAATAGCCGCGCGGGGACGCGAGGAGGAGCTTCTGGACCATCGAACCGCATGGTAGCCCTGTTCGCCTGCCGTCCCGCGGCGACGCGCGGATGGAGGGCCCTTTGAACGAAGAAGCCCGCTGCGTCGGGGGGGTCGCCGCAACGGGCTTCTCGTGATCGCTCCCCGCGGCAATGGCCAGGAACGCGCGCCGCGGTTCGCATCGCCCAGTGCCGCGGAAGCTACCGCCCATGCGGCGTGGAAGGAATAGGCCGATGGACCCATCTTTACAAGGAAGACGCGTACCGATCCCGCGACGTACCATTCAGCGGGCGCAGTGAGCGAAGCGACACAAGCCGTCCTGTTCAACGGGTTGCCGCTGGTCCTGCTTGCCGCCGCCTATGCGGCGGTGACGGGGGTGATCCTGCCGGTGCTGTGGCGCGAGCGCTCGAGGGCGCATCCCCTCGACTGGGCCGTTGCCTTCGTCTTCCCCGGTGTCGCGCTCGCGGCGGGAAGCTACGCGGCGCTCGTGCTGTCGGAGCGGCGGGCGATCGGAGGGCACCTCTGGACCGGGCTCGCGGCGTCGATCGCGCTGCTCGCACCGGCGCTGCTCCTGCTCGCCCGCAGTCGCGACCGGTCGGTCGTCGTCGGCGCGGTCGGACGGTCGCAGGCGGCCGAGCAGCGGGCGACGCTCCGGGACCGCGAGCTCGGAACGGTCGGGGCGATCTCGAACGCTCTCGGTGATGCGCGGACCCCGCTCGACGCCGCGCGCGCGCTCGTCGGGAAGGTGGCAGGGCTCTTCGGGGTCGGGTTCGTCGGGGTCGTGCTCGTCGATGACGCCGGCGCCGAGGCGACAGGCCTCTACGCCGAGCTCGAAGGTGCGCGTGCCTCCTTCTGGGAAGCCGTTCGCGTCGATCTCGCGAACGAGCCGTCGGGCATCGCGAGCGCGGTATTCGAGGCCGCGGCGGTCAGCGTCTACGACGTGGATGCATCGTCGGTGGTCAGCCGCCGGCTCGCGAGCATGGTCGGTGCCCGGAGCGGCGTGTGGCTGCCGATGATCGCCGAGGGGCGCGTTCGCGGGGTGCTCGTGCTCGCGACCACGAGCGAGAAGCGCGCGTTCACGAGCGACGAGCTCGGCGTGCTCCAGGGCATCGCCTCCGACGCCGCTCTCGCGCTCGAGCGGCTGCGCTCGGCGGAGGCGCTTTCGGATGCGCTGGCGCGCGAGCAGCGGATCGCGGCGATCGCCCGCCGCGTGCGGTCCGAGCTCGACCCGGACCAGATCGTCCGGGTCGCGCGCGAGGAGTTGCGCACGGCGCTCGGGCTGAGAGACGTCACCGTCCGGGTTCGCGACGGCGAGGCCGGTGTCGAGATCCTCCACGAGGGCCCGTTGACGGCTCCCGAGGAGTTCCTGCTCGAGACGGTCTCACATGAGGTCGGATCGGCTCTTCGCACTGCCCGGCTGCTCGACGAGAACCGGAGGCGGCTGCAGCAGCAGGCGGCGCTGTTACACGCCGCGCAGGTCGTGACGAGCGAGCTCGAGCTCGATGCCGTCCTGCACCGGCTGGTGGAGGAGGTGACGAAGCTGGTCGACGCCGACGCGGCGGACTGCTACCTGAGAGACCGCGAGCGGGGCGTGCTCCGCTGCGCGGCCGTCCACGGGCTCGACGACGCGCTCGTCGGGTTCGAGTTCGTCCCGGAGCGCGAGGCGGCGGGCTCCGACCCGCCGGTGCCGCATCCGGCGTACGAGGGGTTCTCCCGGGTGCTCGTCGCGCCGATGGAGTGGGCGGGCGAGACGCTCGGCCTGCTGGGCGTCGCGATCCGGGCGGACGAGCGCTCGTTCTCCGACATGGATCTCGAGCTGCTCGAGGCCTTCGCCTCGCTCGCCTCGCTGGCTCTCCGGAACGCCGAGATGTTCGGCGAGCGCTCGCGCCAGGCGCAGGTGCAGCAGGGCTTCTACCGCATCGCGACGCTCCTCGGCGAGCCCCTGTCGCTGTCCGAGACGTACGACGCCGCCGCGCAGGCGGCGGCCGAGGCGCTGGGCGCGGACGTCGGCGCAATGCTCGCCGGCGGGCCGACGCGCCTCGCCGTGGTCGGGGGCTTCGAGCTCTCGAGGCATCTGCGGGGGCTGGCGGTGCCTCGGGCACTCGTCGACGCCGCGACCGAGGAGCAGATCGTCGCCGCGAGCGACCTCGCGTCGGACAGCCGCTTCGAGCAGCCGTGGCGCGAGGCGGGCTTCGCCTCGCTCCTCGCCATCCCGGTTCCCGGCGAGGAGCCGGGGCTCGTGCTCATGTTCTTCCGCACTCCGCGGTCGTTCACACATGACGATCTGAAGCTCGCGCAGCAGGTCGGGAGCGCGGCGCGCGGCGCGCTCGAGCGCAGCCGGCTCTTCGAGGCCGAGCGGACGGCCCGCTCGCTGTCGCAGCAGCTCGCACGCACGGGCAGCCTGCTCGCCACCGAGCTCGACCCGGTTGCGGTGCTGGCGGCCGTCGTCGCGGAGGCGCTGGCGCTCGTCGGCGCCGATGCGGCGGCCCTCGCCTCGCTCGACGACGGCGACCTGGAGATCACGGCCGCGAGCGGCGACGGGGCCGACGACGCTTTGCACGCTCGCTCTCCCGCGACGGGTTGGGCGGCGGGGGACGTCGTGCAGTCGCGGGCGCCGGTCGCCTACGACGACGTGTCGCAAACCCCGGGGCTCGCCGACTCGGACGCGCTGCTCGCCCAGGGCCTCGCCGCCTACCTCGGCGTTCCGCTCGTGGCGCCCGAGGGAGCGCTGCACGGCGTGCTGTCGGTGTACTCGCGCGAGCCGCGGCTCTGGCGGGAGGAGGAGATCCAGGCACTCGCCGCGCTCGCCGCGAACGCGTCGGTCGCGCTCTCCAACGCCCAGCTCTACCAGCGCGTCGCCGTCGAGCGGGAGCAGAGCGTCGCCATCCTCGCGAACATCGCCGACGGGATCGTCGCCGTCGACCGCGACGGGAACGTCGTGCTCTGGAACCGCGCGGCGGAGGAGATCACCGGCGTCCCCGCGTCCGAGGCGGTCGGCCGGACGCCGGCACAGGTGCTCCAGCGCGATCTCCAGTCGGACACGGGCGGCCCGAACCGTCTCGTTGCGATCACACGCGGCGATACCGACGTGTGGCTCTCGCTCTCCGAGGCCGTGATGCGCGATCCGGCGGGCGCGGTGGCCGGACGCATCTTCGCCTTCCGTGACATCTCGGCCGAGCGGGTGATCGAGCAGATGAAGTCGGACTTCGTCTCGACGGTCTCCGTGGAGCTTCGTGCACCGCTGACCTCGATCTACGGCTTCTCGCAGACACTCCTGCGCGAGGACGTCGCGTTCGGCGAGACCGAGCGGCGGACCTTCCTCGCGTTCATCGCGCGAGAGTCGGAACGCCTGACCACGATCGTCGACGCGCTCCTGAACGCCGCGCGGCTGGACACCGGTGACCTCGCCGTCGCGCTCGAGCCGACCGACGTGAGCGCGGTCCTCGCCGACGTCGTCGACGCGGCGGCCGGGACGGTCGACGATCATCGCATCGTGGCCGATGTCGAGAACGGCGGGTACGCGCAGGCAGACCCGGAGAAGCTCCGTCAGGTCCTCGACCAGCTCGTCTCGAACGCGGTGAAGTACTCGCCGGGCGGCGGCACCGTGACGGTTTCGGCGCGCCGGACGGACGACGCCGTCGAGGTTGCGGTCGCCGACCAGGGCATCGGCATCCCCGCCGCCGAGCGTGAGAGAATCTTCACCAAGTTCTACAAGGCGGAAGGCGGGCAGGGCACCGGCCTCGGTCTCTTCATCGCCCAGGGGCTCGTCCGCGAGATGGGCGGGACGATGTGGGTGGAGTCCGAGGAAGGGCAAGGGTCGCGCTTCGTGTTCGAGTTGCCCCTTGTCGGGAATGGTGAGAGTTCCCGCGACTGAGGAAATGATGGCGAGCATGGCGATACAGGTCCTGGTGATCGACGACGAGGCGCCGATCCGCCTGCTGTGCCGCGTCAACCTCGAGGCGGAGGGAATGGAGGTGATCGAGGCGGCGGATGGGCCGAGCGGGCTCGACCAGGCGCGCGCGAAGCAGCCCGACGTCGTGCTGCTCGACGTGATGATGCCCGGGCTCGACGGGTGGCGTGTCGCGGAGGAGCTGCTCGACGACGGCCGCACGGCGTCGATCCCGATCGTCTTCCTGACGGCGCGCGCCGAGCTTCGTGACCGCGCCCGCGGCATCGACCTCGGCGGCGTCGACTACGTGACGAAGCCGTTCAACCCGCTCGATCTCGCGCCGCTTGTGCGCGACCTGCTCGAGCGGGTGGCGCGGGGCGAGCGCGACGACCTGCGCCGGGAGAAGCTGCGGGAGCTGCGCGCGCTGCTCGCGCGCGAGTGAAGGGCGTCACCGCGCCGTCTGGGCGAGCGCGATCGCTGCGAGCACGACCGCGGCACCCGTGAGCTGCACGGCGTCGAGCGACTCGCGGAGCCACGCCCAGCCGACGAGGGCGCCGACGACGGGCTCGAGCGTCGCGACGATCCCGGCCGTCGTGGCGCTCACGTGCCGCAGGGCGCTGACGAGGAGGAAGAACGGTGCGATCGTTCCCATCACGACCATCACGAGCGCGAGCGCCCAGACCGGCACGCTGTGCGAGGAGAGGTTGCCGCCGAGCGAGGTCGTCGCCGTCAGCGAGTGCATGGGGAACGACCACCACGGCACGACGATCGCCCAGAAGACGGAGGCGAACAGGAAGCCCCACGCGAGCAGCGAGACCGGGTCGCGGTCGCCGACGACATGCTCGGCGAGCAGCACGTAGAGCGCGTAGGCGAACGCCCCGCCGAGCGCGAAGAGGAGCCCTGCGGTCGACAGCGAGCTTCCGCCGCCGATCAGGTCGACGATCAGCGCCAGGCCGACGAGCGCGAGCGCCAACGCCGCCCAGATCCGGCGCCGCACGTGCTCCCGCTGGACGAAGCGGGCCCAGAGCGCGACGAGGAGCGGGGCGAGGTACTCGACGAGCAGCGCGATCCCGATCTGCAGCCGGTGGATCGCGAGGAAGTAGAAGAACTGCACGAACGCCAGTCCGCAGACGCCGAAGCAGAGGACGAAGGGCAGCTCCCTTCGGCTGAGCCGCAGGCGCCCGGGCGCCGCGACGGCCAGGATCGCGACGAGGCCGGCGGCGGCGCCGAGCGAGCGTGTCTGGGCGAGTCGTTCGGAGCTGAGCCCGGTCGCGAGGATGGTCTTCGAGACGCCGCCGTTGATCCCCCAGAGAACTGCTGCCACGGCCGCCATCGCGTAGCCGAGGCGCGGACGGCGGCGCCGGGCGGGCTCGACGGGAAAAGGGGCCTCGCTCACGGCGTCCGCGAACGTACCTTGTCCGTATGACGAGCGAGCGCGACGTCGGCGTCGTCCTCTCGGGCGGCGGGGTGAACGGTGTGCTGATGGAGCTCGGCTTCCTGAAGCGACTGCGCGAGAGCGTCCTCTGGCCGCGTCTCCGCGTCGTCTTCGGCACGTCGTCAGGGGCGCTCACCGGCGCCCTCGCCGCGCTCGATCGGCTCGACGAGCTCGAGGCGTTTCTGATGGAGCTGCAGCCGGACAAGGCGTTCCGGCCGCACCGGCTCTGGCGGCTCCCGTTCCTCGGCTTCCACGACTACACGCTGCCGCAGACGATCGACGCCTGGTTCGACGGGGAGCGGGTGGCGCGGGAGCTTCGCGACGCGCCGGTCGAGCTCGTTGTGGTCGCCACCGACCTGACCGACGATCACACGGATCCCGCCGACCAGTACGAGCTGCACTACTCGTCGTACTCGACGCCGCCGGCAGAGCTCGCCCAGGCGGTGTTCGCCTCCGCGGCGGTCTCGGCGCTGGTGCTGCCGCTGCGCGTCGGCGACCGTGTGGCGACCGACGGCGCGTGGGTTCGGAACTTCCCGCTCGGCCTCGCCTTCGACCATGCCGCGGTGGAGCTGATCGTCGCGTTCCGCTACCTGCCCCAGTACGCGAGGCTCGGCGTCGGCGCGCTCGAGCCGCTCCGCCGTCGGCTGCGCCCGTTCGCGCGGATCGCACCGGTGCGCGCCTTCCTCGACGAGCTCGACGAGGCGGGGGCGCGGGCCGAACGCGGCGAGCCGGCTCACCTCGCGGAGATGATCGCGCGGCTGGCGCGGGTCGCGATCCTCCGGAACACCAAGGCGGAGGAGCGCTTTGCTGCCGAGAAGGATCAGTCGCTCGCGGAGCTCCGCTCGCTCCGGCGCGACGTGCTGGCGGCGATCGAGGACGACGCGCTCCGCACGGCAGTCGAGGAGCGCTTCGCCAACGCGCGCTTCCCCTTCCGCCACGATCGCCTCGTCCCCCGGATCGTCGTGCGCGGCACCGTCGAAGGAGTCGGCCTCGCGCCGGGCTTCCGCAGCCAGCCGCACTGGTCGGACGACGAGAAACGCGTGCTGATCGACAGGGGCTACGAGCTCGCCAATCGCGAGCTCTCCGGGCTCGAGCCGTAGCGGCGCTGCGCCGACCCCCGGGCCGCCTACACTGGGCGGCGGCCCGGGACGTAGCTCAGCCTGGTCAGAGCGCCTGCTTTGGGAGCAGGAGGCCGGCGGTTCGAATCCGCCCGTCCCGATCGGCGTTCAAGCCGGTGAAGCTGGCGGAGCCGTAGAGGCCGAAGAGCCGTCCCCTGGGAGGGGAGGAGGGGGACGGCTCCCCGGGGTTGACCCGCGAATGGGGGTACGGCCGCAGGTCAAGCTGGGACGCCGGATTGCTAGGCGGCGTCGTGCTCGGTGCGGTGATGCCTGTCGATCTTGATCAGCCGCCGATGCGACCTGCGACGGCTCCGCCGGATCGCCTCCCGGCGCAGCTCGATCAGCCGCGACGGACGCTCCTTCGCCTGCCCTGACATTGCCCTCCCTCGTGGAAACCCCTGGGTGGAGCATTTCAGCCTTCGCGAGGGCCGGTCAAGCGGGCTTCTACCGATCCGAGCCGCTCTTCGCCAGAGCAACCACGTCGTAGAGTCTCCGAGGTGCCGGTCTTCGCGCTTTGGGCAGACGGTCGGTTCCTTACCGACCACTTCGAGGCGTCCGGTATCGATGTCGGCTCTCGCATCGACCTGCGCCGTCGCGTCGATCTTCGCCCGGACGCCCGCTGTCTCTGGCAGGTCACCGGCCGTCGCGCTGGCACCGTGAGCGGGGCGCTTGCCTCTTTCGATGTCACGCGCGTCGAGCCGCCGCCTCGCTGAGCCGGAGGGCCGGGGGAGCTGGCGGAGCCGAGTTACGGCGGGTTCGTCAGCTCCGCAACGAGATCGTCGGGTGCCTCAACCCGCGGCCCCCGCAGACGCGTGCGAAACGATCTCGGTTCGGCGCGCCCTACAGCTGCCAGTCGCCGCGGCGAAGGATCGGCACCGCATCGCCGTCGGTCGTGATCCCGTCGACTTCGAGCTCGTTCGAGCCGATCATGAAGTCGGTATGGATCGACGAGTGGTTCACGCCCCGCTCGTGCTGTTCCTCCGTGCTTGCCGTCCGTGCCGACGGGACCGCCTGGACGATCGACGTGCCGAGCGCGATGTGCGACGACGCGTTCTCGTCGAAGAGCGTGTCGTAGAAGACGAGCCCCGTGCCTGCGACGGCTGAGTGCCCGTCGACGAGCGCCACCTCGCCGAGGCGCGCTGCGCCGTCGTCGGTTGCCACGTGCGTGCGCATGACCTCGCCGCCGGTGTCCGCGCGCACGTCGACCGCCCGGCCGGCCTCGAACCGCACCTCGAGCCCCCGGACGATGTTGCCCTGGATCTGCAGCGGGAGCGTCGATCGGACGGTTCCCTCGACTCGGCGGGCGTCGGGTGTCGTGAAGACCTCCTCCGTGGGCATGTTCGCGACGTGCTTGATGCCGCGCGACTCGTCGAGGGCGGTCTGCCACTCGGAGTCGGGGTGCAGCCCGACGGTGAGCTCGGTGCCCGGCCCCCGGTAGGCGAGCCGGTCGAACCGCCGCTCGTTGAGAGCGTCCGCGCGATGCTGGAGCAGGTCGATGTGGTCGTGCCAGGCGGCGACGGGGTCCGGAGCGTCGAGGCGCACGGCCTCCGAGAGCGCTCCCCACAGGCGCTCGACGTCTGGCTCGCCGAACACCGTGGTCGCCCAGCCCTCCGTCGGATAGGCGACGATCGTCCAGTTGCAGATCCCGTCGGTCAGCTTTAGCGACTCTTCTGCGACCTCCCGCATGCGCGCGTTGCCGACGCGCTCGCCGTCGAGGTCGGCGAAGAGCTCGGGCTCCGGGTTGCCGCTGATCGAGCAGAGCGCGCCGCCCGCCTCGCCGAGCTTCCGCATCCGTTCGACGAGCCAGGGCGGCGAGTAGCCGAGATCCTCAGGCGGGGCAGCTTCGATGTGGGCGCGGCGGACGTGCTGATCGGTGTAGAGGACGTCGACGTAGCGGGCGCCTGCGGCGTACGCCTCGCGCGTGATCGCGCGGACGAGCGGTGCGTGCTCGAGCAGTGCGTTCACCGCGAGCAACTGGCCCGGCTGGAGGTTCACACCGACCTTCACGGCGAGCTGGGCGTACCGTTCGAGACGCGTTCCGGCTTCAGGCACGGCGGCGAACGATAGCGATGGGCATGGAGCCGCCGGGTCGGTCCGTAGACTGGTGCCTCGTGAAGCGCCTGCTGGCGGTCGCCGCGGTCGGTCTTGCCGCATCTGGGTGCGGCGGAGGCGGCACGCCTACCTATGCGAAGGCCCCGACGGTGGGCTGCCTCACCGGCAAGGGGGTGCGCGTCTCGCCGGTCTCGCAGGCCGCCGACTTCGTCGCGTGGTCGGCGGAGGGCGGATCGTTCCGGGCGACCGTGCCCGGCAACTTCGTGACCGTGTCGTTCGGCCTGACCGTCGGCAAGGCCAACGCGATCGCCGACGCCTACCGCCGCTTCGCCGCCGCCAACGTCGGCGTCAGCGATGTGCTGCGCCAGCAGGGGAACGCCGTGATGCTCTGGCACGTCCACCCCTCCGACACGGACGCCACGACGATCACGAGCTGCCTCAAGAGCTGAGCGTGCTTCACGCTTCCTCGGCGAGGAAGCGCCGGAACCAGTAGAGGAAGACGACGAAGAGGACGATCGCCTGCTCGCTCGCCATCGTCACGCCCGCGATCTCCTGGTCTGCGAGCGGTGAGAGCCCGAAGACGCGCGGCCGCGCGTCGACGTAGTAGCCGTAGACGGGACGAGGGAGAAGCGCGAGGAGCAGCCCGAGCGGCGATGCGAGCACGAACGCCGCGAAGGCGTACACGGCACGCGCTCCCGAGTGGAGACGTCGCGGCACGTCGTGCAGGAGCGGCCACCACACGAGAATGCCGCTCGCGAAGTAGCAGGCGTGCTCGGCGTGGATCAGCCACTGCTGGTGGGTGAGCGCGTAGTCGTACACGGCCGGCACGTGCCAGGCGAAGTAGTCGGCGAGCCACAAGGGCAGCGCGACCGCCGGATTGGTCAGAACCCGCCACAGGCGCCGCCGGGCGAGCGCCTCCGCCATCGGACGGGAGATGCCGAGGACGACCGCGAGGGGCGCCCACTCCGCGAGGATCACGTTGCCGAGGAGGTGCGCCGAGAGCAGGTAGTAGAGGCCGAGATGGTGGAGCGGTGTCCAGAAGTTGGCCGCGAGCAGCGCCATCCCGGCGGCGAAGCAGGCGATCCGGAGTCGCGGTGCGCCGAGCCGCCCGACCGCGTACAGATAGAGCAGCGAGAGCGCCGGGATGACGACCGTCGTGTCGACGTCGGCTTGCCACTCGTACGGGCTGGCGAAGACGGGTGGCATCGCGGCAGTCGCTCCGGCGAGGATGCGCGGCCGGAGAAAGCGCCCGGCCGGGGTCGAACCGGCGATTGGAGCTTGGAAGGCTCCCGTGATACCGCTTCACTACGGGCGCGCGCGGGACAGAGTAACCGGGCCGGCGAGGAGGTCGGTCGTTCTGCGACCCTATGGACGATGGACGCGAAGGATTGGGACCGGCGGTACGAGGGCTCGACGCTCCTCTGGACGGCCGAGCCGAACCGCTTTCTCGTCGCCGAGGCCTCGGGCCTGCCGGCGGGGCGGGCGCTCGACCTCGCGTGCGGCGAGGGCCGGAACGCGGTCTGGCTCGCAGAGCGCGGGTTCGAGGTCACCGGGGTCGACTTCTCCGCGGTCGCGATCGAGAAGGCACGCGGGCTCGCCGCGGCCCGCGGCGTAACCGGCGAGTGGGTCGCCGCGGACCTGCTCGCCTACCGCCCCGAGCCGCGCGCGTACGACCTCGTGATCGTCTTCTACCTGCAGGTGCCGGAGGCGGACCGCCGCCCGATCCTGCGCGCCGCCGGTGAGGCCGTCGCGCCGGGCGGCACGTTCCTGCTCGTCGCCCACGACAGCTCGAACCTCGCCGAGGGCTACGGCGGCCCGCAGGACGCGGCCGTGCTCTACACGGCCGCCGACGTCGCAGCCGACCTCGAGGGCTCCGGTCTCGAGATCGTCCGGGCCGACCGGGTCGACCGGCCCGTCGAGACCGACGGCGGCGAGCGCGTCGCGCTGGACGCCCTCGTCCGCGCGCGGCGTCCCTGATCAGACGCTCGCGGCGCGCAACGCCTCGTGCAACGTCTCGAGCTGCTTCTCGATCGCACCGCAGACGTCCTCACAGAGGCGATAGACGCCGTCGTCGATGACGCGGTAACGGATGAAGCTCCCGTCCCTGCGCCGGGCGGCGATGCCCGCCTCCATGAGGACGCCGAGGTGCTTCGAGATGTTCTGCTGAGTCGAGCCGACGGCTTCGCAGAGCTCCCCCACTGACGCCTCGCCGGTGCGGAGATGGTCGAGCAGCTTGATGCGCGTCGGGTCCGCGAGCACGCGGAACCGGCGGGCGATCAGCTCGACGACCTCGTCGGAAAGTGGGTGACGGAGCTCGATCGACACGTCGACCTCAGTGCACCGGGTGCGGCCGGTGGACGGGCAGGTGCAGTGCGTCCACGCTCCGGAGGCCGAGGCCCGCGATCAGCACGAGCAGGATGCCGGGAATGACGAAGAACCACGTGAAGAGGGTGAACGACGGCAGCGAGTCGAGCTGCTTGTAGTTGTCGACGTTCCCCTGCATCGCCGTGACGAGCGGCCCGTAGTGATCGAGCCCCGCGGGCACGCGGCTCGCGATCGGCACCGCCTGCTTCATCATCGTGATCAGCTGCGTGAAATCCTTCTGCGCGGCCGGCGGCAGCTTGATGCCCGCCTGCTGCATGCCCGTCATGTAGCCCTGGAACTTGGCGGCGTTCGCGTCCGAGAACACGGGCGTGATCTGGCCGAGCGGCGTGAACACGTTGTTGTAGTAGTCCGCCGTCAGCTGCACCTGATCCGGGGCCATGATCGGCCGGAAGTCGTTCATCATCCGGTTCCCTGCCGCCGATTTTCCGGGCAGCCCCATCGCGAGCGGGGCGACGATCAGCGCAACGCCGACCACCAGGACCGCCCACCACAACGCCTTGCGATTCATCACGAACCTCCCTCGGGGTGTCGCGCGGAGCGTCGCTCCCGGGCGTCGCCCGAGCGTCAGCGAGGCCACCGATCGTCGTGTCACAAAGTACGTAACCGTCGGCTTGAACAGTTGATTTGCGTTGTTACAACCTTATCGCCGAGTAGTTGTTTCGGATGCCGCCCATCACGGCCGCATCAACACTCGGCGATGCAGAGGAGGTTTGAACACGATGCTCGACGAGCGCGTACCCACGACGACGGCAGGCCTCACCGAAGAGGACATCCGCCGGATCGTCAGGGCCGAGCTCGAGCATGCCGAGGGGCACGAGAAGGCGGCCGGCAGGGCCGCCTTCATCGCGTCGAAGGGCACGCTCGACTGGGCCTACCCGCCGCTCATCCTCGGGACGACGGCGGCCGCGTCCGGCATGGACGCGGCGATCTTCTTCACGTTCTACGGGCTGAACATCATCCACAAGGACTACGAGCGGCTGCTCAAGGTCTCGCCGCTCGGCAACCCGGCCATGCCGATGCCGGTGCCGATGCCGAACTTCGTGCTCGGCCTGCCGGGCATGGGCCCGATGGCGACGCAGATGATGAAGGCCAAGTTCCGCGGCAAGCACGTCGCGGGGATCAAGGAGCTGCTCGACACGGCGCGTGAGCTCGAGGTTCGGCTGATCGCGTGCCAGATGACGATGGACGTCTTCGGCTACGAGCAGCGCGACTTCATCGAGGGCGTGGAGTTCGCCGGCGCAGCGGCCTTCCTGGCCGAGGCACGACAGGCCCACGTGACCCTGTTCGTCTAGGAGGAACCATGAGCCAGACCGAGATCGCGATCGACCAGGTGCTCGACGCCAAGGGGCTTCTGTGCCCGATGCCGGTCGTGAAGACCGCGAAGGCGATGAAGTCGCTCGAGCCGGGCCAGACCCTTCAGCTCTTTGCGACCGATCGCGGCTCCGTCGCCGACATCCCGGCATGGGCGGAGCAGACGGGCAACGAGCTTGTCGACTGGCACGAGGAGGACGGCGTCTACGTCTTTCTCGTGCGCAAGAAGTGAGGAGGAGTGATGGAGACAAACGGCCACAACGGCCACGAGAAGCTCGTCCTGATGGTCACGCACGGCCCGTCCGAGCCGGAGCTCGCGACGATCCCGTTCGCGATGGCGGGCGCGGCAGTCGCCTCCGACGTCGACGTCGTCATGGGCTTCCAGGGCGACGGCTGCCTGCTCGTCAAGAAGGGCGTTGCCGAGACGATCACCGTCCCGGAGTTCGCCCCGCTCGGCCAGCTGGTCGAGACGATCCAGGAGATGGGCGGCAAGTTCCTGATCTGCGCGCCCTGCGTGAAGAGCCGCGGGCTCTCCGAGGACGACTTCGTCGAAGGCTCGGAGATCGTCGCCGCCGGCCGCTTCGTCGCCGAGGTGACGTCGGCCACGAATAGCCTCGTCTACTAGACAGGAGATCCGAAATGACCACCATGCTCAGCGAGACCGACCTCGGCGCGATCGAGCCGGCGAACGTCGTCGACGCCCGCGGCGCTGCGTGCCCGGGGCCGCTGCTCGAAGCGAAGAAGGCGATGGCCACCGTCGCCGTCGGCCAGGTGCTCGAGCTCCTCTCGAGCGACTCGCAGACGAAGAACGACGTCGAGGCGTGGGCCGGCAAGGTCGGCCACACCTTCCTCGGCGTGGCCGCCACCGACGGCTACGACCGCGTGTTCGTGCGTCGGGAGAAGTGACCGCGACCGCCGCAACGGTCGAAGGCGAGGAGCTGCGGCACGCGCCGCGGATCCTCGTCTTCTCCACGAACGCGATCTCCGACCCGGGCATCGACCTGGCCGGGAGCTCGCACATGCACTACTCGCCCGAGGTCGTGGTAGTGAGCCTGCCCTGCACGAGCGGGATCAAGCCGGACTGGATCCTCTACGCGCTCGAACAGGGCTTCGACGGCGTCTTCATCGCCTCCGACGGCGACGAGTGCGGCTTCCTCGCCGACTGCAGCGAGCGCTCGTCGAAGATCGTCGGCCGGGCTCAGGAGCTGCTCTCCGAGCACGGAATCGACGGCCGGCGTCTGAAGCTCGCCGCGATCTGCTCGGTGTGCGCCGCCCCGTACACGAAGCACGTCCGTGAGTTCAGCGAGGCGCTCGCGCAGCTCGAGGAGACTCCGTGATGGATTACGACGTCCTCGTCGTCGGCAGCGGGATCGGTGGCATGGAGTCGGCGTTGAAGCTCGGCGACATGGGCTACAAGGTGCTCGTCGTCGAGAAGGAGCCGAGCGTGGGCGGGAAGATGATCCTGCTCAGCAAGGTCTTTCCGACGCTCGACTGCGCGAGCTGCATCTCGACGCCGAAGATGGCGGCGACGGCACACCACCCGAACATCACGGTGCTGACGGGCTCGGAGGTCGGCGACGTCCTCCGCGGCGCCGGCGGCACCTTCCGGGCGACGGTGCGCCGGAAGCCGCGGTTCGTCGACGAGTCGCTCTGCACCGGCTGCCGCCAGTGCGAGCTTGCCTGCACCGTCGCCGTCCCCGACCAGTTCAACGGCGAGCTCGTCTCGCGTCGCGCCGCGTACATCGCCTTCCCGCAGGCCGTGCCGCAGAAGGCGCTCGTCGAGCGTGCCGGGACCTCGCCGTGCACGTTCGAGTGCCCGGCCGGGATCAAGGCCCACGGCTACGTGTCGCTCGTTCGCAGCGGCAAGTACGAGGAGGCGTTCGAGCTCGTGGCCGAGACGACGCCGCTCGTCGGCAGCCTCGGCCGGGCCTGCTACGCGCCGTGCGAGGGCGAGTGCTCGCGGGGAGCGCTCGAAGGGCCGCTGCCGATCCGGCGGCTCAAGCGCTTCGTCGCCGACCGGCACTACGCGAATCCGAGCCCACTCCCGGCCGAGCAGCCTGAGCGGAACGGCAAGCGCGTTGCGATCGTGGGCTCGGGACCCGCCGGGCTGACCGCCGCGTGGCTGCTCGCCCAGAAGGGCTACGGCGTGAAGATCTTCGAGGCGGCGCCCGAGCCGGGCGGCGCCCTGCGGCTCGCGATCCCGTCGTACAGGCTGCCGGCCGAGGTCGTCGAGCGCGATGTCGCGAACGTCACGGCGCTCGGCGTGGAGCTCGAGACGAATGCGCGCATCGACGATCTCGAGCAGCTTCGCGCGGACGGGTTCGACGCCGTGGTCGTCGCGACCGGCACACCGCGCGCGGCCTCGCTGCGCGTCCCGGGCGAGGAGCTTCACGGTGTGCGCTCGGCACTCGACTTCCTACGCGACATCAAGCTCGGTGCGGCACCCGACCTCGCCGGGAAGACGGTCGCCGTGATCGGCGGCGGCAACGTCGCGATCGACGCCGCGCGCAGCGCGCGCCGGCTCGGCGCAGCCGCGGTGCACATGGTCTGCCTGGAGCAGCGCGACGAGATGCCCGCCTACCAGTGGGAGATCGACGAGGCGCTCGGGGAAGGCGTCGAGCTCTCCGACGGCTGGGGGATCGCCGGGTTCCGCGGCGGCGACCGGGTCACCGGGATCGACCTGAAGCGCTGCACCGCGGTCTTCGACGAGAACGGCCGCTTCGCACCGGCCTACGACGAGGGCATCCTCATGCCGCTCCGGTGCGACGCCGCGATCGTCGCGATCGGCATGGGGCCCGACACGGCGGCGTTCCCGACCCTCGCGCCCGACGGTGCGCGCAGCCTCCAGGCCGACCCGGACACGCTGCAGACCGCGCTGCCGTGGGTGTTCGCCGCGGGTGATGCGGTCACCGGCGCAGCGACGATCGCAAAGGCAGTCGGACACGCGCGCCGCGCGGCGCACATGGTCGACCGCTACCTGCAGGATGCGCCGCTCGACGGGTTCGTCGAGCCGCTGGCGGTCGTCGACAAGCAGGACGTCCTCGGGCGGCAGAAGAGCCACAGCCGTCGCGAGCCGCTCGCCGCGAGCGTTCGCATCGCCGCGGCGCCCACCGACTTCGCCGAGCTCGAGCCGCCGCTCGCCGAGGAGGAGGCGCGCGCCGCGGCGGGCCGCTGCCTCGACTGCGGCGTCTGCTCCGAGTGCCACCAGTGCCTCGCCGCCTGCCCCGCCGACGCGATCGACCTCGACATGCGCGAGGAGGAGCTCCGCGTGGAGGTCGGTGCAGTCGTGGTCTCGACGGGCTACACGCTGTTTCCCGCGGATGCGAAGCCGCAATACGGGTACGGCCGGCATCGCAACGTGATCACGGGCACCCAGATGGAGCGCCTGCTCGCACCGACCCGGCCGTACAACACGATCCTGCGGCCGAGCGACGGCAAGGTGCCCGACCGGATCGCCTACGTCATGTGCACCGGCTCGCGCGACCAGACCGTCGGCAACCCGCTTTGCTCGAAGTTCTGCTGCATGTACTCGATCAAGCAGAACCAGCTGATCATGGGTGCGCTGCCGCTCGCCGACGTGACCGTGCACTACATCGACATCCGCGCGGTCGGCAAGGGCTACGACGAGTTCTTCGAGCAGGCGAAGGCAATGGGCGCGAACTTCGTGAAGGGCCGCGTTGCCGGGATCACCGAGACCGGCGACGGCAACCTCATCCTCCGCTACGAGGACGTCGAGAACGGCGGGACGGTGGCCGAGGCCGAGTACGACCTGGTCGTGCTCGCGGTCGGCGTCCAGCCGAATGCCGATGCCGCCCGGATCTTCCGCGTCGGCGAGCTCGAGCTCGACGACTTCGACTACGTGGCGGAGGTCGACGAGGACGTGAACCCCGCGCAGACGAGCATCCCGGGCGTCTTCGTCGCGGGTGCGGCCTCGGGCCCGCGCGACATCCCGGAATCGATCCTGCACGCCGGCGCAGCCGTCGCCCAGGCCGCCGCCTACCTCGAGCGCGAGGAGGTGCCGGCATGAGTGAGCCTGAACGGCGGATCGGCGTCTACGTCTGCCACTGCGGCGGCAACATCTCCGACTACGTCGACGTGGAGAAAGTCGTGAATGCGGTCGAGCACGACGACGGCGTGGTCGTCGCGCGGCGGGCGATGTTCACGTGCTCCGACGCGACGCAACAGGAGATCGCAAACGACATCCGCGACCACGACCTCGACGGGCTCGTCGTCGCGTCCTGCTCGCCCAAGCTCCACACGTTCACCTTCCGCGAGGTTGCGCGCCGAGCCGGCCTCAATCCGTACGAGTACACGCAGGTCAACATCCGCGAGCAGTGCTCCTGGACGCACACCGACGATCACGACGGGGCAACCCGCAAGGCGATCAACCTCGTTCGGGCGGGTATCGCTCGCACGCGGCTGACCGAGCCACTCGAGCCGCTCGAGGTCGAGACGACGCCGGCGGCCCTCGTGATCGGCGGCGGCGTCGCCGGCATGCGCGCGGCGATCGGCCTCGCCGACATCGGGCTCGGCGTCTTCCTCGTCGAGCGCGAGGCTGAGCTCGGCGGGCACGTCGCCGGGCTCGGCGAGCTCTACCCGAA
Source organism: uncultured Thermoleophilia bacterium (assembly GCA_963784765.1). Taxonomy (GTDB): domain Bacteria; phylum Actinomycetota; class Thermoleophilia; order Gaiellales; family Gaiellaceae; genus PALSA-600. The sequence continues at coordinate 2,861 of CAWASP010000009.1, read as the reverse complement.
CGGCACGGACGGGCGCGAGCTCGTCGCGCGCCTGCGCGGAGAGATCGAGAAGCGACCGGCGATCGCCGTCTTCACGAACGCCGAGGTCACCGCCAAGTCCGGCACCTTCGGCAACTACCGCGCGCTGATTCGCGCCGGCGGCGAGTCGATCCACGCGGAGATCGGCCAGGTGATCGTCGCGACCGGCTTCGAGAGCTACGAGCCTGCAGACGGTGAGCTCGGCTACGGGCTCGACGGCGTCGTCACGCTGCCCGAGCTCAGGCGACTGCTCGACGAGGCCGACGGGCCGCTCGTCCGGGACGGCAAGCCGGTCGAGAGCATCGCCTACGTCTACTGCGTCGGCAGCCGCTGCCCCGCCCATCCCTACTGCTCCCGGTTCTGCTGCAGCGCCACCGTGCACACCTCGCTCGTCGCGGCGCGCGGCAACCCCGGCCTCCGCCAGTACCACCTGTACCGCGACCTGCGCACCTACGGCAAGAACGAGCTGATGCTGAGCGAGTCGCGCGAGCACGGCTCGGTCTACCTCCGCTTCGCGGACGACGATCCGCCGGTCGTGGCGGCGCAGGACGGCCGGCTCAGCGTGACGGTTCGCGACCAGCTGACAGCCGGTGAGGAGCTCGAGCTGCCGGTCGATCTCGTCGTCCTCGTCACGGGCATGGTCGCCCGGCCGAACGACGGGCTGATCGACACGCTCAAGCTGCCGGTCGGCGTCGACGGCTTCTTCAACGAGATCCATCCGAAGCTCCGGCCGGTGGAGACGGTCGTCGACGGCGTCGCGATCGCGGGCGCCTGCCAGGGGCCGAAGACGGTGGCCGAGAGCGTCGCCTCCGGCCTCGCGGCGGTCACGCAGGCCGCTTCGGTGCTGAAGCGCGGCGTCGCCGAGCTCGACCCGCAGGTGGCGCTCGTTCACAAAGACGCCTGCACCGGCTGCACGGAATGCATCTCTGCCTGTGCGTTCGGCGCGATCTCCATGGACGGCGAGCTCGCGGTCGTCGACGCGGCCGGCTGCAAGGGCTGCGGCGCCTGCGCGCCGGTCTGCCCCGAGGGCGCGATCGACCTGCAGGGCTACACCGACGCCCAGGTACGCGCCATGATCGACGGCCTGCTCGTGGGGAGCCCGGCATGAGTCGCCGTAGGCTCGACGGAGGCGACCAAAGAGCGGAGGTGCCGGCTCCGCCGGCGCCGGAGCGGGCATTCCGGGACGTCCGGGAGATCGTGCGCGACGAGCCGCTCCTGCGGGACCGGCTGCTGGAGGCGCTCGCCGATGGCCCGCTCTCGGTGCCCGAGCTCGCCGCCGCAGTGGCGCTGCCAGAGGACGAGGTGATGGTCTGGACGATGGGGATGCGCAAGTACGGCTACGTCGCCGAGCTTCCGTCGGCGGGCCCCGACGGCTACTTCCGCTACCAGGCGGTGCAGCGCTCATGACGCTCGTCGTCGACCGCGCGCTCGCCGATCGCCTGCACGAGCTCGGCGAGTTCGACGCCGAGGCGTGCATGAACTGCGGCGTCTGCACGGCCGCGTGCCCGCTCGGGATCGACCTGCTGCCGCGCCGGCTCTTCCGCCACGTCGTGCTCGGCCTCGAGGAGAAGGTGCGCGAGGAGGAGCCCGCCGTCTTCGCGTGCCTCCTCTGCCGCGCCTGCGAGGAGAGCTGCCCGGGCGGCGTCCACATCACGGAGAACGTGCGCCTGCTGCGTCGCTACCTGCTCGAGGAGGGCGCCTGATGCCGCTGCCGGTCCGTGACGTGGTCGGGATCCTCGCCGACAACCTGCGCCTGCGCGGATCGGTGCTGCCGATCCCGGCGCGCCGGGCGACCCGGTGGGCGCGCGAGCTCGATCTGCCGCGCGGCGGCGAGACGGTGCTCTACACGGGGCTGATGTACCAGCTCGTGCCGTACATCGAGCGGCTTGTCGCCCTCGAGGGGCGCGTCGCGGATTCCCGCCTCGTCCGCTTCTCGGGTCTTGCCCGTCGCGTGAATCGCATCGTGAACGGTGCGACGCTCGTCGCCCGGCCGCCTGCCGGCGAGCGCGAGGAGTTCGACCGCATCCCCGCGAACATCGCGCGGCTCCTCCGCGCGGCCGGTGTCGAGTTCGGCTACCTCTACGAGGACGACCTCTACGCGGGCGCGCTGGCGCACGACCTGGGCGCCGACGCGAGCGTCGCCGTGCACGCACGGCGTGTCGCCGCGCTGCTCGAGAAGCACGGCGTGCGCGAGGTGATCACCGTCGATCCGCACACGACGGCGATGCTGCGGACCGAGTACCCCAAGCTGATCGAGGGCTTCGATGTGAGAGTGCGCAGCTACCTCGAGGTGCTGGCCGAGCGTGGGCTCCCCGTCGCGCAGCCGCTCGAGGGCGAGGTCGTCGTGCACGACTCGTGCGTCTATGCCCGCTACGAGGACGTCGTCGCCGAGCCGCGGGCGCTCCTCGCGGCCTCGGGCGTCGTCGTCCGCGAGCCGGCGAACGCCGGGAAGCTGACGTGGTGCTGCGGCGGCCCGGCCGAGGCGCTCGACCCCGAGCGGGCGGCGGCCGTCGCCGCCGACCGCGTCGCCCAGCTCGCGGCGGCCGGAAACCGGTGCGTGACGATGTGCCCGATCTGCCTCGTCAACCTGCGGAAGGCCGCGGGGGACGAGCTCGAGATCCGCGACATCTCCGACCTGCTCGTCGAAGCCTGCTGACGGCACGCGGCTCTGCGAGGCTTCGGCGATGCGGGACATCGACGCGGCCGTCGAACGCGCGCTCGGCTCGGCGCCCGTCGCCTACGAGCGGCGCGACGGCGGCTACTCGAGCGCCGACCGCTTCAGCGTGCGCCTCGCCGACGGGAGGCGGGCGTTCGTCAAGTCGGCGGCCGCGCCGAATCTCGCG
>CAWASP010000008.1:0-327127 GCA_963784765.1 uncultured Thermoleophilia bacterium | reverse complement strand
TGGCTCGGGTTCAACCCCGACCTCCGCGAGGAGCTCGCACGCCGTCTCGCGGCCGACCAGGCCGCGGGCAGGCTGCGCAAGGACCTCTCGCTCGACACGATCGGCCGCTTCTACGGCGTCGTTCTCGACGGCCTCGCCGTGCAGCAGGGATCCGGCGTCGGGATCGATGTCGACGGGACGCTCGAGCTGGTCCACGCGGCGCTCGCACCGAAGTAGCATCAGGCCCGAATGAGGAAGACCGTCCTCTTCGTCGGGGCGGGCCGGCACCAGCGAGGCGGGATCGTCCAGGCGAGGCGGATGGGCCTTCGCGTGGCGGCGATCGACCGCAATCCCGACGCGCCGGGCCTCGCGGAGGCGGACATCGTCCGGGTCGTCGACTTCTCCGACGTGGGCGCGGCGTTGAAGGCGACCGCGCGCCTGCGGCTCGACGGTGTGCTGACGATCGCGTCCGACCGCGCCGTCCCGGTCGTGGCCGCGATCGCCGAGGCCCGCGGCCTGCCGGGGATCGGGGTCGAGACCGCCCACCTGGCCACGAACAAGATCGCGATGCGCCGGCGCTTCGCCGAGAGCGGCGTGCCCCATCCCCGCTTCGCGGCCGTGCGGACGCTCGCGGAGACGCGGCGGGCGGCGGACGAGGTGGGCTTCCCGGCCGTGCTGAAGCCGGCCGACTCGAGCGGCCAGCGCGGCGTGTTCCGGGTGGAGTCGCTCGACGATGTCGACAGTCACCTGCACGAGGCACTCGTCGCATCGCCCGCCGGTGAGGCGGTCCTCGAGGAGCTCGTCGGCGGCGGCGAGCTGAACGCGATCGTCGTGGCGCGCGGTTCGACCGCGTCGCTCGTATCGCTGTCGGACCGTCTGCGGCCGCCCGGCGCCGGCTTCGCCGTCTGCTCCGCCCACCTCTTCCCGGCGGCCATCGAGGGCGCCCGCCGCGACGAGGCAGAGCGAGTGGCGGTGCACGCCGTGCACGCGCTCGGCCTTCGCGACGCCATCGCGTTTCCGCAGGTGATCGTCCGACCGGACGGTCGCGTGGTCGCCGTCGAATGTGCCGCACGGGTCCCGGGCGGGCAGATGGCCGACCTCGTCCGCGTCGGCGTCGGCGTCGACCTGATCGAGTGCCGGCTCAGGCTCGCGCTCGGCGACGAGCTCCCCGACGAGCTCGTGCGGCCGCGCTTCGTCCAGCCGCTCGCAATCCGCTTCCTCACCGCCCAGCCCGGCCCGCTCCCGGCCGGACGGGTGACGTTCGTCGGCCCCCTCGACCGGGTGCTCGCGTTCCCCGGAGTCGTGCAGGCCGAGGCGTACCTGCAGGCAGGCGAGCAGATCCGTCCGGTCCGAGCCGACCGGGACAGGCGCGGCTACGTGCTCGCCGTCGCCGACACGAGCCTCGAGGCGCTCGAGCGCGCTGACGCGGCGGCTAGCCTCCTCGACGTCGACGTCGAATGACCTGCGACTTCTCCCTCGACCACTACCGCGAGCTCCTGCGCGCAGCGCACGCCGGCGGCTACCGCTTCGCCGGCTTCGACCGGCAGCCGCGCGACGGGGACCTGATTCTGCGGCACGACGTCGACCTGTCGCTGGACGCGGCGCTCGCCCTGGCGGAGGTGGAGGCAGAGGAGGACGCGTGGTCGACCTGGTTCCTGATGACTCGCTCGGTCTTCTACAACCTCGCCTCGCACGATGGCGAGCGCGCGATTGCACGACTTCGCGAGCTCGGGCACCGCGTCGGCCATCACGCCGTCTGGCCGAACGTCGATCTCGACGACCGCTTCGACCCGGTGGTCGCCTGGCACAACCCCGAGCCGCCGCACATGCACGAGGCGATCGAGGGCGCGACGAACGTGATGCGCGCGCCGTTCTTCGATCCCGACCACTACCGGTCCGACTCGAACCAGCGCTGGCGGCACGGCTGCCCGCACGCAGAGATCGAGCGGGGGTCGTTCGCCTGGCTTCAGTTTCTCGTCCACCCGGAGATCTGGGTCTACCCCGGGGCGACGATGCGCGAGTCGATGGACTCGATGCTCGACGCCGACCGCGCTGTCCGCCTCGAACGGCTGCGCAGCGACAGGATCGACCTCTCGTGAGACCGCTCACGGTGATGGTCACGGCGTCGGGTGCGCCCGGGTCGGCCGCGCTGATTCGTGCGCTGCGCGAGAACGGCGAGCGCGAGCTGCGCGTGGTCGGCGCGGACATGAACCCGCGCTCGGTCGGGCGGCACCTGTCCGACACCTTCCACGTCGTCCCGCCGAGCTCCGATCCAACCTACGTCGAGACGGTGCTCGAGCTCGCGACGCGGGAGAAGGTCGACGCCGTCCTGCCCCAGTCCTCGTTCGACCTCGCCGCGCTCTCCGCGGCCGTCGCCCGCTTCCCGATGCCGGTGCTCGTCTCGCCGCCGGACGCGATCCACCGCGCGAACGACAAGGCGCAGACCTACGAGCTGCTCGACCGGCTCGGCATACGCGCACCGCGCTTCCGGCGGGTGAACGGCGCCGTCGCCCTCGCTGCCGCGGCGTTCGAGCTCGGCTACCCCGACTGCCCCGTCTGCTTCAAGCCCGCCGTCTCCTCCGGCTCCCGCGGGTTCCGGGTCCTCGACGCCGCGATCGACCGCACGCGCCAGCTGCTGGATGACCGGCCCGGGGAGGCGGGGTCCCTGCGCCTCGAGGAGGCGATGGAGCTGCTGCCGGAGCACGGCGGCCCGGAACTGCTCGTCATGGAGTTCGCGGCCGGCCCCGAGCGGACGGTCGACGGAGTCGCGAACGGACGCGAGGTCGTGCTCGGCCACCCGAAGTCACGCGAGGAGCTGCGCGCGGGGCTCGCGATGTACTTCGTCACGCTCGACGATCCGGAGCTGATGCGGATCGCGAACGTGATCGTCGCGGAGCTCGGGATCGAGCACTTCTTCAACATCCAGCTCGTCGGAGAGCACGTGATCGAGGTCAACCCGCGCATCTCGACCCTCGTCTACCAGGAAGACCTGAACATCGCCTACCTGGGGGTGAAGCGCGCGGTCGGCGAGATCTCGGACGCGGAGCTCCGGCCGTACGCCGGGCGGATCCGGCCGGGCCGCACCGCCGTCCGCTACTTCGACCAGCTCGAGTTCGACGGCTCGCCGTGAGCAAGGAGCGGCCCCTTCGGGTCACGCACTGCCCGGTGAACGTCGCCGGCATCCCGTGGGAGAACGTGCAGGCGTTGCGACGCAAGGGCATCGACGCGCGCCTCGTCGTCTTCGAGCGCGGGAAGCTCCACCCCGAGGCGGACTGGTCGCTCGACCGCCGGGGGCCGCTGCCCGTCCGGCTGATCCAGCAGCTCGCCGCGTTCGTCCGACTCGCGCCGAGGACGGACGTCTTCCACTTCTACTTCGGTCTGACGCTGCTCCCCAAGTCCGTCCAGTTCCCGCTCAATGCGCTGCTCGGGAAGAAGAGCGTCCTCCACTACCTCGGCTCGGACATCCGCGGCAAGAGCCGCGACGAGCTCGCCTTCGGAGAGCGTGCGAACGCCGAGATCGTCGGCTCCTACGACGCGCTCCGCTGGGTGCCCCGCGCGCACGTCGTGCCGCCCGGTCTCGACCTGCGCCCGTTCACGCCCGTTCCCCCGTCGGATGCGGAACGGCCGCTCGTCGTCCACGCGCCGTCGAATCGCGAGAAGAAGGGGACGCGGTTCGTGATCGAGGCGTGCAGGCAGCTGCCGGTCGAGCTCGACATCGTCGAAGGGGTTTCCCACCTCGAGGCACGTGCCCGCTACGCGCGCGCCGACATCGTCGTGGATCAGTTCAACGCCGGCTGGCACGGCATCTTCGCCCTCGAGGCGATGGCGCTCGGCAAGCCGGTGGTCGCCCGCCTCAAGCCCGACGTGGTGGCACGGAGCGCCGAGGGCTTCGGGGTGCGCATCCCGATCGTCAGCGCGACCGGCGAGACGCTCGTCGACGTGCTTCGGCCGCTCGTCGCGGAGCCCGCGCTGCGCCGCGAGGTGGGCGCGGCGGGGCGCGCCTACGTGGAGCAGGTGCACGACGTCGACCGCGTCGCCGACCGCCTGCTCGACGTCTACGGTTCCCTCTGACGTGAGCCTGGCCGCGCAGATGCGGCGCCTCGCGCGCCACTCGGCGATCTACGGGATCGGCGGCCTCGTCTCGCGGATCCTCGCGACCGTCCTCCTGCCGCTCTACACGGCGTACCTCCCCCCGGGCGCGTACGGCCGCGTGGAGATCGTGACCGCGGCGACCGCGGTGCTCGCAATCGTCCTTCAGCTCGGGATCGCGAGCGCGTTCTTCCGCTTCTACTTCGACGCGTCGGATTCGGCCGGGAAGCTCACGGTCGTCCGGACGTCGTTCTGGTTCACGATGGCGAGCGCAACCACCGGCCTCGTGCTCGGTCTCGCCTTCGCAGGCCCGATCGGCCACTGGATCGGCCTCGGGCACGATCCGTGGCTCGTGCGGGCAGGAGCAGTCGGGCTCTGGGCGCAGACGAACTACCAGCAGCTGACCGCGCTCTTCCGCGTCGAGGAGCGGTCGACGGCCTACGCGATCGCGAGCGTGACGAACGTGCTGGTCACCGTCGTCGCAATGGTGCTCTTCGTCGCCGTCTTCCACTGGGGCGCGATCGGCCTCGTGGTCGGCAACTTCACCGGCACGCTCGCGGTCTACCTCGCGCTCGTCGCCTACCGCGTCGAGCAGCTCGGGCTCGAGTTCGACCGGGCGCTCTTCCGGCGCATGCAGCACTTCGGCCTGCCGCTCGTCCCGTCGGCGCTCGCGCTCTGGACGATCAACTTCGTCGACCGCGAGTTCGTCGTCTGGTTCAAGGGCCTGAAGGAGGCCGGCGTGTACTCCGCCGCCGTCCGGATCGCCTCGGTGATCACGTTCGTGATGATCGCGTTCCGAACGGCGTGGCCCGCCTTCGCCTACTCGATCGAGGACGACCGCGAGGCGCGGCGCACCTACGCATTCGTGCTCACGTACCTCCTTGCGTTCGCCTCGTGGGCGGCACTTGCCCTCGGCGCGCTCGCCCCGTGGTGGACCGAGCTGCTCACCGCCGGCTCGCGCTACCTGCGCGCCGAGAAGGGCGTCGCGCTGCTCGCGTTCGCAGGAGCCGTCTACGCCGGCTACACCGTCCTCGCGATCGGGAGCGGGCGCGCGCGGCGCACACAGCTCAACTGGGTCGTCACCGGAGTCGGGGCGGCCGTCAACGTCGGGCTGAACTTCTGGCTGATCCCGGCGTACGGGATGGTCGGGGCGGCGATCTCGACGGTCGCCGCATACGTGGCCCTCTTCGTCGGGATGACGCTCTACGCGCAGCACGTCTACCCCGTCCCGTACCAGTGGCGCCGGGTCGCGACGGCCGTGGGCGCGGCGGCCGGACTGACCGTCGCCGCCCGCGCCGCAGGCCTCTCACTCGCTCCGTCGGCCGTTCTCGTCGCCGCGTATCCGCTCGTGCTCGGGCTGCTGGGCTTCTACCTCCCGTCCGAGCGCGCGCGCTTTCGCCGGCTCGTCAGCGCGTGACGTCCTAGCGGCGAACGCGCCGCACAACGGTCCCGACGGCGCCGACACCTGCGAGCAGGAGGGCGATCGCCGCGAGCACGATGATCGGGAGCGGCAGGCCGCCGCCGGACGAGGACGTCGACGCAACCGGCGCCGCGGAGACCTCCGGTCCCTTGACGTCGCCCTTGCGGGCCGACGGCGGCGGGACGTCCTCGGCTGTCGTCGTGGTCGCATGCGTGGTCGTCGTCGCCTTCGGCCGCATCGAGACGTTCGCGTTCTTGACGCCACCCGTATCTGAGCTCGGGAGCCCCTGGCCGACCTTGCCCGGAACGTTCGACTTGCCCCGCGAGCGCTCGATCGCCGCCTGGAGCGCGCGGCGGATGTCGCTCTGCAGGCTCGAGTAGATCCGCGCGTCGTTCGGGACATGCGCGATCGCATCGCGGTAGCAGGCCAGCGGATAGGTCGAGGCGATCTTGCCGCTCTGGTACCAGTCGCTGTAAATCCGGTCGCGGCACGGCGCCTTCGCGTCGGCGGTCGCGGGAAGGACGGCTGCAGGCAGCACAAGCGTCGCCGCGGCCAAGGCGAGCACGGAGAGGAATCTCATCCACCGGCCATCTTCCCGGTCCGGTTCAAAGATCCACCCCGAGGCTTGTAAGGCTTCCGTAAAGTCTCTCGGGGGTAGTGGGTCAGTCCGGCGCGAAGCACGCGTCGTGGCACGAGCCCGCGACGTGGACCGTCGCCTCGAGCCTGCCCTCGGCGTCCAGCACGGCGAGCGTCCCCTCCGTCAGCGACGGGGTCAGCACGCGCGCCGCGCCGTACTGGACGTTGTAGGAGCCGTTCGGGACGCGCACGCTTCGCAGGAGGCGCCCGTCGCGCGAGTGGACGTGGAACGTGCCCGAGTCCCCGCTCGTCACGTAGGCATGCCGGGGACCGAAGGTCACATGCTGCGGCGCGAGGTCCGCACCCTGCGCCTTCCCGTCGACGGCCAGCTCGCCTGTTGCCCCCGCGGTGACCCAGAGCCGTCCGTCGGGGGCGAAACCGACGTCGTGCGCGGCGAACGACGGCGTCAGGGTCGCGCTGTGGCGGAACGCGTGCGTGTCGACGACGGCGACGTGCTCGGACACCGAGCCGAGGCCGATCCACAGCCGCCTGCCCGCGCCGTCGATCGTCAGATGCCTCGCCCAGCCCGGAAGCGCCACCCGCCCCAGCAGCCGGCCGCGGCGCACGTCGACGAGCACGACCCCGCTCCGCCCCGAATCGGTCACGAACGCATGGACGCCGTCCGGATGCGCCGCCGTGTACCGCGGCTCGACGAGGCCGCGCAGGACGTGCACGACCCGGCGCCCGTCGACGATCGAGAGCGCACCGGCCGCCGTATGGCAGACGAGCGCCAGGTCGCCGACCCGCTCGACCGAACGAGGGTCGGGAAGCGTCGCGATCGAGCGGACGACGCGGAAGCTGCCGAGGTCGACGAGGGCGAGCCTCGACTCCGCGTCGCACGTGACGAGCGCGTGCGGTGAGCGAGTCGCCGCCGCTGCGAGGGCAGGGCGCAGCGCGAACGGGGCGGCGGCGGCCGCGGCGACGAACTGGCGGCGATTCACGAAACGGATACGGCCCGCGGTCGCAGCGAGGTCCCGGGCGCTACCGTCATGGATCGTGTCCCACCCGGAGCTCGTCAGCGAGCAGGCCTACGTCGACCGCGCGTATGCCCATCTGGAGCGCATGCGCGCCGCCGTCGCAGGCGCGGCAGACGCCGTCGACGGCGAGGTCGCCCAGGCGGCGATGGATGCCTGGGCGGCGCGGCGGCTGCGCACGTTCGAGGATGCCGAGCGCGGGTTGTGCTTCGGCCGGCTCGACGTCGAGTCGCTGCACGCCCCGCTCTACGTCGGACGCCGCTGGGTCCACGACGAGGAGCAGCGGCAGGTGGTCGTCAACTGGCAGGCGCCCGCCGCACGCGCCTTCTACACGGCGACGCCGCAGGACCCGCACGGCGTCACGCTGCGCCGCCGCTTCCGGACGGAGGGAAGACGGATCGTCGGCATCGCCGACGAGGCGCTCGACGGCTCGATCGTCGACGGCGCAGCGGTCGGCGACTTCCTGCTCGAGGAGCTGGAGCGCGACCGGACGCAGCGCATGCGCGACATCGTCGCCACGATCCAGGCCGACCAGTACCGGCTGATCACGCACGACCCGGCGACGCCGCTCGTCGTCCAGGGCGGCCCCGGCACCGGCAAGACGGCGGTCGGGCTGCACCGTGCCTCGTGGCTCCTGTACACGCTGCGGGAGAGCCTGCAGCGTCGCGGCGTCCTCGTCGTCGGGCCGAACCGGACGTTCATGGAATACGTCTCCCACGTGCTGCCCGCGCTCGGAGAGGAGACGGTCGAGCAACGCGCCGTCGACGAGCTCGCCGACGGGATCGACCCCGAGCTGCGCGACCCGCCGACAGTGGCCGAGCTGAAGGCGGACGCCCGGATGGCCGGGGTGCTGCGACGCGCGGCCGAGCTCCGGCTCGAGTCGGAGCCGGTGGAGGTCGCGATCAGGCTCGAAGGGTCGTTCGTCTGGATCAAGGAACGCGACATCGCGAGCATCCTCGCCGCAACCCGATCCGAGCACGGGACGAATTCGCTCGCCCGCGAGCGGTTCCGCATGAACGTTCTGCGGCGGTTCTACGAGGAGTACGGACGCGTCCTCGGCGCCGCGGCCGTACGCAGCTTCGACGAGGTCGAGAAGGCGCTTCGTGCGGGCGGCTACCTCGACCGCGTCATGAAAGCCGCCTGGCCGGTCGTCTCGCCCGAGAAGCTCGTGCGCTCGCTGCTCACCTCCCCGCACGAGCTCGCGGAGGCGGCCGACGGCATTCTCGACGACGACGACCAGCGGCTGCTCCGCCGCCGCGGGCGCGGCTTCTCGAACGGCGACGTGCCGCTGCTCGACGAGGCGCGCGCCCTCGTCGGCACGCCTCCCCGGACGTACGGCCACGTGATCGTCGACGAGGCGCAGGACCTGACGCCGATGCAGCTTCGAATGGTGGCGCGCCGCGCACGCGACGGCGCGCTGACGATCCTCGGCGACGTCGCGCAGGCGACCGGCCCGGTGCGCTGGCGCGGCTGGCACGAGCTTCTGCCGTACCTCCCGGGAGGGGAGGCGGCGAAGATCGAGGAGCTCCGCCACGCCTACCGTGTGCCTCGCGAGATCATGGAGCTGGCGCTGCCGTTGCTCGACACGATCGCTCCCGACGTCTCGCCCCCGCTTGCATATCGCACCGGCGCCGGCCCGCCTCGGATTCGTCGGGTGACGGAACACGAGCTGGCGGCGGAGGCATTCCACGAGGCCGAGCGGCTCGCGGCCGAGGACGGCCTACTCGCGGTCATCGTCCCTGAAGCGCTCGCCGGCACGCTCCCGTCAGGCGACCTCTGGGAGGGCGTCCCGGTGCTGACGCCGCCGCAGGCCAAGGGCCTCGAGTTCGATCACGTCGTCGTCGTCGAACCGGCGCTCGTCGATCTGCGCGAGCTCTATGTCGCGCTGACGCGACCGACGCGGACGCTCGTCGTCGTCCACGCACGGGACCTTCCGGCCGAGCTCCTTACGCGAGGTAGTAGACGGCCATCGTGACGCCGAGAGCAACCCCGACGATCACGAGCAGCGCGAAAACGATCATCCCGAGGACGATCGGGAGGGTCGCCGGGGCGTACCCGTCCTTGGCGATCTCCTCGAGGTGATGCTCCTCCGCGACGAGCCTGTCGACGAATGCGCTCATGGGGGCAGTCTTCCCAAGATCGTGCGATTCCGAACGAGTGGTTTCTACGGATCGCCGGGCGGCCGACGCGAGAGCATGCGGACGTGACGCTCGCCGTCCTCATCCACAACTCCTCGATCAACCACCTCCTCGAGACGTGGGGATACGCGGTCGTCTTCGGGTTCATCGCGATCGAGAGCCTCGGCGTGCCCTTCCCCGGCGAGACGACGCTGACGCTGGCCGCGATCTACGCCGGAGACACGCACAAGCTGAACATCGTCGGGATCATCGCGGCGGCGGCGGCCGGGGCGATCGTCGGAGACAACATCGGCTACGGGATCGGCCGGGTCGGCGGGTACCGGCTCCTGCGCAACTACGGGCACTACGTCCGCGTCGACGAGCGGAGGATCAAGATCGGCCGCTACCTGTTCGACCGCCACGGGGGCAAGGTCGTGTTCCTCGGCCGGTTCGTGTCGATCCTGCGCACCTACGCCGCGTTCCTCGCCGGGACGATGCGGATGCACTGGCTCGCGTTCCTCGCGTTCAACGCGGCCGGCGGCGTCGTCTGGGCGACGGTCTACGGCTTCGGCTACTACCAGTTCGGCTCGGCGCTGAAGCGGCTGCAGACGCCGGTCGACATCGCGATCGGTGCCGCCGCCCTGCTCGCGACCGCGGGGGTCGTGTGGTACCTCCACCACGCCGAGCGCCGGCTCGGCGAGGCGGCCGACCGTGCGTTCCCGGACGAAGAGCCCTGACTGCTAGAGGCTTGATGCGCATTTGCGGGCGTACGCGGCTGGTGCGCCAGACCAATACACATCAAGCCTCTAGATGGTTGATCGATAAATGCCGTCGTCGCGGGGAGGGCGTGCACCAAGCAGTGTGGTCGACTCGACCGGGGGCAAGGCCGGTGGGCCTTGGCGCCGGGCGAGGCGGGCGCAATGCGCCGCGTGCAGGCCCCCAACCGCGGCGGCGATGATTTGTCGATCAACCATCTAGAGCAGGTCGGCGATTGCGGCGGCGGCGCGCTCGGCGCCGCGCGGGTCGACGGGCAGGTAGTCGACCGTTCGGCCGATCTCCTCGGCGATCGCGCGCGCGATCTCCGACGGCCCGTCCGTGTCGAAGCTCATCACGCGTCCGGAGCGGTACCGCTCGAGCCGGTGACGGACGTGGAAGGTCTGCTCGAAGTGGTGCCCGAGCGGAAAGCTGAGGAACGGGCGCCGGTTGGCCGTCAGCTCCATCGCGGTCGTCAGGCCGCCCTGCACGATGGCGAGGTCGCAGGCGGCGAGATGGCGGTAGAGCTCGTGCACGTAGCCGCGCACCTCGAGCCCCGGGCACTCGGGGAGCGAGCGCGGATCGATGCGCGGGCCGGCGACCAGGATCATGCGCAGCTCGGGCACGAGCGCCTTCGCCTCGGGAAACGCGGCGGCGACGCGGCGCAGCAGGTCGGCGCCGACGCCGGAGCCGCCGACCGTGACGAGGCAGACCGCCTCGTCGTCCCGGTAGCCGAGCTCGGCGCGCAGCCGCTCCCGGTCTGAGAGCAGCGCGTGGTCGAAGCCCGTGACGTACCCGACGAAGTCGAAGTTCTGGGCCGTCCAGTCGGGGATCGCGGGAAGCCCCGGGCCGAAGCTCTCCGACACGACGTCCTCGTGGTCGCCGACGAAGAGAGCGAGATCGCGGAGCCGCGGGTACCGGGCGATCTGCCCGATCATCTCGGCGTTGTAGTCGGCGGTCAGGCAGAGCTCCTCCTCGCCGCCGTCGGGCATCGGGAGCCAGCCGACGAAGTCGGTGAGCCAGGCGTAGGCGGCCGTCTTGAGCTCCGGGTTCTCGTGCAGGAAGTAGTCGAGCTCCCACGCCTCGTCGCCGATCCACAGGTCGTAGGGATCGTCGCTGACGATGTCGTGGAAGAGCATGAAGTTCGCGACGAGGATCTCGTCCATCCGCCGCCAGGCGTGGAAGCAGTGGAGGTCGTGCTCGGCCGACTCCGACTCGAAGTGGCCGGACTCGCTCGCGAGCTGCGCGGCGGCGGGATGGATCCGCTCGCCTCGCTCCACGAGGACCGAGGTGACGGGATCCTGCGCGAGCCAGTCGATCTGAAGGTCGGGATGGAGCTTGCGCAGCTCGTCGGCGATCGCCACGTCGCGCTGCGCGTGGCCGAGCCCGATCGGCGACGAGAGGAAGAGCGCGCGCTTCGGACGGATGCGTGCCCGGCGAGCACGGGCGACGGGGGGCCGCGGGCACGCGAAGTCGCGGAGCAGGAGGTTGATCCTCACCGGGTCCCGGGCCTGCGGCAGATGCCCCGAGCCCTCGAGGGTGACGAGGGTCCCGCCGGTCGCGTCGGCGAGAGCGGCGCCCTGCGCGTGCGGACGGATCCGGTCCGCGTCGCCGTGGATCACGAGCGACGGGCAGCGGACGCGGCTGCACGTGTCCCGGAAGCGCTCGGTCCGGCAGAGCGAGATCGCCCGAGTCGTCCACGCGAGCGTCTCCGGATCGGTCTCGAGCGCCCAGCCGACGGCGTCCTCGATCTGCTTCGTCGAGTGCGGCTCGCTGAAGCACTGGCCGAAGAAGAACTCGAGGAACTCCCGGTAGCTGCGCGACCAGAAGTGGCTGTTGTACTTGGCCCAGCCCTCGTCGGTGTCGTGCACCTCGTCGAACGCGTAGACCTGGCGCTCGGGATGCCCGGGCGCGAGGCCCACCGACGGTGCGATGTAGACGATGCCGTCGACTCGATCGGGATGATCCGCGGCGAGGATCGTGCCCCAGAGCGCACCGCACGAGATGCCGACGACCGTGGCGCTCGCCGTCCCGGTTGCATCGAGCACGGCAAGCGCGTCGGCGGCGAACTCGTCCTCGAGGTACGGCTCGACGCCTCCGGGACGGTCGGAGCGGCCGTTGCCCCGGCCGTCGAACGTCACGACCCGGGCGTGCCGCGCGAGGTAGGGGATCTGCGCCTTCCAGTGCCGCGAATGCACGATCGACCACGTGGGCAGCAGCAGGATCGCCCGTTCGCCGTCGCCGTAGACCTCCCAGAAGACGCGGACGCCGTCGCGCTCGACGTAGCCCTCGCGATCGGGGTAGCGCGCACGCGACTGCTCGCGCGCCGTCGGGGTCGACGTCAGGCTCGTCGCCATCCGGGCTCCGCGACGGCGCGCCTCATCGGGCGCGCCGTCGCCGGGTCGTGAGCGGTCGCGGCCGCCGGACGGATCACCCGACGGGCGCTCCGTCGCGCAGCGCGTGCACGTCCGCGGTCGTCAGCGGGTTTCCGCCGAGCCCCCAGTCGCCGCTCTTGACCTCCTCGACGATCACGGTAGTCACACCGCGCATGTTCTCACCCTCGATCGAGACCATCGTCTCGGTGAGCTGCTCGATCATCTGCCGCTTCTGCTCCGCATCGAAGACCTCTTCGATCAGCTTGACGGTGATGAGGGGCACTGTCGTCCTCCTTCGCTCGTGGACCGGTGGCTTCGAGGGTACGAAGGAGCCCTGCCGCTCGCCTCAGGGCCCCCACCTGGTCCTGCCCCTAGAATCGAGCGATGCTCGTCGGCCGGGAGCGGGAGCTCGCGCAGCTCGACCGGCTCCTCGCGGATGCCCGCTCGGGCCGGAGCGGGACCCTCGCTCTCGTGGGCGAAGCGGGCGTCGGCAAGTCGGCGCTGCTCGAGGCGGCGGCCGCCCGCACGGACGGGATGCTGCTCCTGCGGGCCCGCGGGGTCCCGTCCGAGACCCACATCCCGTTCGCAGGCCTCCTCGAGCTCCTGCGGCCGGCCCTCGGACGCCTCGGGCACATCCCGCTTCCCCAGGCGGCGGCCCTGGAGGGAGCTCTCGCCCTCCGCCCGGCACGCGCGAAGGACCGGTTCGCCGTCGGCGCGGCGACTCTCAGCCTGATCGCGAGCTATGCGGAGACCGCTCCCGCTGCCGTCCTGGTCGACGACGCGCACTGGCTCGACGGCTCGAGCGCCGACGCGCTCCTCTTCGCGGCGAGACGACTCGTCGCCGATCCGGTCGCAATCGTGCTGACGGTTCGCTCGGGGGAGCCGTCGCTGCTGGACGGCGCGGACCTGCGGACGCTGCCGATCGGCGGGCTCGGCCACGCAGCCGCCGCCGAGCTGCTTCGGCGCGCGATCCCCGAGATCGGCGAGGCGACGGTCGCGCGGCTGCAGCAGGAGACCGGCGGCAACCCGCTCGCGCTCCTCGAGCTCGTCGGGGAGCCGCTGCCCGAGCTGCCCGTCGACGTGCCCGTCCCGGTGGTCACGAGCGTCGCGCGCACCTACCTCGAGCGTGCGAACACGCTCCCGGAGCAAACCCGACGGCTGCTCCTGCTCGCCTCCGTGACCGATCGCGGTGAGCTGGCGCTCCTCGCACGGGCCGCCCGCACGCTCGAGCTCGACGTGGCCGACCTGGCGCCGGCCGAGCGGGCGGGCCTGCTCTCGATCCGTGAAGGGCGCGTGGAGTTCCGCCATCCGCTCGCCCGCTCGGCGCTCTACGCCGAGGGCGAGCCGGAACGGCGCCGCGAAGCGCACCGCACTCTTGCAGGCGCGCTCTCGGAGGCGGACGCCGACCGGCGAGCGTGGCATCTCGGCCTCGCCGCTCTCGGCCCGGACGCGACCGCGGCCGCCGAGCTCGAGCTGGCTGCGCGGCGCGCGCACGAGCGGAGCGCATACGAGGTCGCGGCGAGCGCGTTCGCACAGGCGGCGCACCTGACGGCGGACACTGCCGAACGGAGCCGGCTGCTCGTCGACGCGGCCGACGCCGCCTGGCTCGGCGGGCTCCCCGTGCGCGCCGCAGACCTGCTCGAGGACGCCTCCCACGGGGCCGGCGTCGGCGTCTCGCTCAGGATCCGTCACCTCCAGGGGCGCATCGCGCTCCGGCGGGGCCCGCTCGAGTCGGGTCGTGCGATCCTGCTCGCGGCGGCCGACGAGGCGGCGCCGCTCGACCCCGGCCTGGCGATCCTGATGCTCGCCGAGGCGGCGCAGGGCGCCTTCTACGCCGCCGACGCCGCGGGAATGCGGGCGTACGCAGAGCGGGCGACGAAGCTGCAGACGCGGGCGGGCACCGACGAGAGCGCGTTCTTCGCCGGGATGACCCACGGGATGGCGCTCGTCCTCTCGGGCGAGGGAGACGTGGGCGCGGCCGCCATCAGGGACTCCGTGGGACTGCTCGAGCGCGCCTCGGGCCTCCGGTCCGACCCGCGCCTCCTCGTGTGGGCGGCGCTCGGCCCGATCTGGCTGCGGGAGTCGGGGGTCGGGCGGGAGATCGTCGACCGCGCCGTCGCGACGGCCCGCGCCGCGTCCGCAGCCGGGGTGCTGCCCCATCTGCTCGCGCACGTCGGGATCGAGCACGCCGCCACCGACCGCTGGATCGAGGCGCAGGCGGCCTTCGACGAGGCGATCGGGCTCGCCCGCGAGACGGGCCAGCAGGTCGTGCTCGCCGGGGCCCTCTCGCGGCTCGCCTGGCTCGAGGCGCGGCTCGGGCGCGAGGACGCGTCCCGGCGGCACGCGGACGAGGCGCTCGCCATCTCCCGCGAGCTCGGTGTGACCCTCTGCGAGACCTGGGCGCTCGCGGCGCTCGGGGACCTCGAGCTGGCCTGCGGCAACGTGACCGAGGCGCTCGGGCGCCTCTCGGAGCTGCAGGACGTGGTGGCAGGCCGTGCGATCGCGGACGCAGACGTGTCACCGGCGCCGGAGCAGGTCGAGCTCCTGCTGCGGGACGGCCGCCGCGACGAGGCGTCGGCGATCGCGGGCGAGTTCGCGCGCGCCGCCGAGGCGAAGGGCCAGCCGTGGGCCCAGGCGCGAAGCCTCCGGTGCCGCGGGCTGCTCGCCGATCAGGACTTCGCCGCCGCCTTCGAGGATGCGCTCGCGCTCCACGCTCTGACGCCCGACGTCTTCGAGACGGCCCGAACGGAGCTCGCGTACGGCAGCAGGCTCCGGCGCGCCGGCCGGCGGACGGCGGCGCGGACCAGGCTGCGGGCCGCGCTTCGGATCTTCGACGATCTCGGCGCGAGGCCATGGGGCGACCTCGCGCGCAACGAGCTGCATGCGACGGGCGAGACCGCCCGCCGGCGGGAGCCGAGCCGCCTCGACGAGCTGACCGCGCAGGAGCTGCAGGTCTCGCTGCTGCTCGCCGAGGGCCGGACGACGCGCGAGGCGGCCGCTGCACTCTTTCTCAGCCCGAAGACGATCGAGTACCACCTGAGGAACGCCTACCGCAAGCTCGCCATCCACTCGCGCCCCGAGCTACGCGAGGCGCTGCACGCGCTCGGGCGCGGAACGCCGCCGCGGGCCCCGGCGTCCGATCAGGCGACGACGCGGTAGACCTGGAACACCTCGGCGTACTCGCGGTTCACGTTGATGCCGTGGGTGCGGGCGACGCTCCACACGTACTCGGCGTTCGCGTAGCGGCGGTGCTGCTGCGACGCGTAGCGCTGGAGCGCGGCGACCTTCCGCTCGACGTGGCGCCGCTCGAGCGCCACGTAGGCCTGGTAGCTGAAGTCGAAGTTGTTCCACGGGATCTCGTAGCCGAGGACGGTCGTGCGCTTGAAGGCACGCAGGCCCTCGCTCGCGATCGTCTGGTGGTCCTGGTGGACGTCGTGCACCGCCGGCTGGAAGACGCAGTCGGGCCGCCAGTCGTTCCAGATCTCGATCAGAAGCTCGAGGATCTCCTGACGGTGGTCCGGGAACGTGCGGACGTCGAAGTTGTGCACGGTGAGGTTCTCCGGCGGGATGGCGAGCTCGCTCGTCGCCTCCCGCACCTCGCGCGCAAGCGTGTCCGGAGCGAAGCCGGGCGGCAGCGAGCGGGTGGCGATCGAGAACGCGACATAGCGGACCTCCGCGCCGGCTTCGACGAGACGCGCCATCGTGCCGCCGCAGCCGAACTCGCCGTCGTCGGTGTGCGGCGCCAGCACAAGCGCACGTTCGACGCCCGCGATCATCGCGGCGCCTCCGGCGCGATCCTCGCCCCGACCACGGTCAGGGCGAGCAGCCCCCAGAAGGTCGGGTCCTCGAAGAGCGAGTTGTAGAAGACGCAGTGCACCAGGATCGCGAGCAAGGCTAGTCCGACCGCGAGACGGGCTGCACCGTCGAAGCCGGGCCGCAGCCGTCTGAAGGCGGTCCAGAGGGCGGCGGCCACAAGCCACGCGAAGAGCAGAAGCCCGGGCAGGCCGGTCTCGGCCGCAACCGTGACCGGGGTCGTGTGCGACGCAGCCGCCTTCGGCTCCTTCCCCTTCAGGTTGGCCAGCTCCGCATAGCCGCGCTTGAAGCCGCCGACACCGACGCCGACCAGCGGATGGTGGTAGGCGAGCTTTGCCCCGGTCGTCACGAGCGTCGAGCGGCCGCTCGTGATGTGCGAGAGCGACGCCTTCCGGCGAACGGCGGGCGACACGATGACGGCGGCGATCACGAGCACGACGGCCGCCGCGACGAGCGGCAGCCCGGCCCGGCGCCAGACGGCAAGCGCAGCGACGACGACCGCCGCGATCAGCGAGACGAAGCTCGACTGCGAGAACGACGGCAGGAGGCCCGCCCAGGTGATCCCGATGGTCAGGACCGCTGCGACCTGCCAGAGCGGGTCGGTCCGCCGGTAGATGCAGACGGCGAGGCTCGCCACGATCGCGACGACGAGGAACCGGCCGTAGATCGACGGATCGTAGAAGACCGAGTTGACGCGGTAGAACCAGCCGCTCGGGGCATACGCGTTGTCGACCTTCACCTTCGGGTTCCAGAAGATGTTCCGCGTCTCGTACTGCCAGATGCCGATGACGGCGAAGAGCAATCCCATGAAGGCGAGCTGGACGTAGATCGTCAGCACCCAGGCGCGTGACCAGACGAGGCGCGCCAGCACCACCGCGAGCAGCCCGAACGGCAGGACGAAGAAGAGCAGCTCGATCGCTCCCTCGCGAACGTCCTTCGTCCAGAGGAACGACAGGCCGTCCCAGGCGACGAACCCCGCCAGCGGCCACGCCAGCGGCCCGAGCTGCCGCATGCGCTCGTCGTCGCCGAACAGATCCCACGCCAGCGCGAGCGCCGCGACGGCGACGACGCCGTACAGCGGCAGCAGCAGGTTCGCCTTCGTCGACCCGACGTGCACCGGGAAGCGCGCCGGCACGCATGCGAGCGTCGCAACGGCGAGCAGCCACGGGAAGCGCACGACGACGGCCGCCCCGACGACGGCGCCGACCGCGCCGACCACCGCCGCGGCCGCGAGCAGCCGGTGATGGCCGCTCGGAGCGAGGTAGGCGGCGAGCCCGAGCCACCCGGCCGCCCACGCGGCGAGCCCCCCGATCCGGGCCTCGCGCCGCGTCGCCACGATCAGCACCGCCAGCCCGAGCGCGCCGACCGCTCCGAGGACCTGCGCCGCGCCCCCGCTCATACCACGACCACCGCGCAGACCGCCGAGTGCCCGGCGACGGTGACGTAGAGGTGGTACACACCGCGCCTCTTCGGTGCGCGGAAGTGCAGTGTCCCGCGCCGTTCCGTGCCCGAGCGGCCGTGCAAGCGCCACTCGACCGTGGGCGCATCGGTCGAGACACGCAATGCGAAGGCCCCGCCAGGCTTGACGACCACGCGCGACCGGGCGAGCACGACGTAGCGGATCTGCGCGATCGCGAAGCGCAGGAGCGGAGACCGGTTCCCGGCCGTGTCCTGCGCCTCGACCCCGAGCACGTAGCGACCCGGTGGCAACGGCTTCGACGTGTGCGGGCGGAAGCCGTTCCAGACGAGCGTGCCCGACAGCTTCTGCCGGAGGGTGAAGACGATCTGCTTGCCGCGCAGCAGCAGGATCGCGTGGGCCGGCTCGTTCACGTGGTAGGGGATGCGGAACACGTCGGCGTGGCCGTCGCCGTCCGGAGAGATGATCGGGAACACCGGGTGCGCCACCTTGATCACCGGCGGCGTCGTATCCAGCCGCAGGTCGCTCGGCAGCGTGATCGTCCGGTGGGAGCGCTGGAGCTTCACCACGAGCCGGTACACACCGTCGGGTGCGACGATGCCGCTCGGCGTCAACCCGTCCCAGGTGAGGTCGATCTCCGTTTTCGGCGCGACGTTGCGGCCGGTGACGATGTCGTCGACCTTGTGGCCGTGACGGTCGGCGATCCAGGCGTCGATCTGCTCGCGCGGCCGCACGCGGAACTGCACCGTCACGGCGGGCTTCGCCTTGCCGTCCGGGGAGAAGACGGGGTTCACGACCTTCGTGCCGTAGATGGGCGAGCGCTCGAGCTTCGCGCGCTCGGTGAGCGCGAATGCTCCCGCGGACGCCGCGAGCAGGGCAATGACGATCGCCGTCGGGAGGACGCGGGGCACGCCCGCGCAATCTTACGCCGGGTCTCCGGTGGGAATCCGGCGCTGGCGAACGAGCTGCGCGGCGAAGGCGACGAGCGCGGCGGCGCCGATGCCGACCCCCACCTCGACGATCGTCGTCGCGGAGGGAACGTCGACGAGCTTGATCCCGGAGAGGACGAGCACGAAGGCGAAGACGACGCGAAGCGCGCGCTCCGGCACACGGATCGAGAGATGAGAGCCGAGGAGGACGCCGGGGATCGAGCCGGGCAGGAGCCACGCCATCGCGTGCAGGTCGACGTTGCCCTGCAGGAGGTGGCCGGCCCCGGCGACCCAGAGGAGAAGCGCCGCGTGCAGCAGGTCGGTGCCCACGATGCGCGTGGCGGACAGCGGGAAGCACAGCAGCAGCGCGAGCCCGAAGAACGTGCCGGAGCCGACCGACGTCAGCCCGACGACGAGGCCGAAGCTCGCTCCGATCAGAAGCGCGAGCATGCGTGTCCGGCCCGTCAGCTCGAGCATCGCGACGGCCCGCTCGCGTCGGACGAAGGTCTTCGCGAGAAAGCCGAGCCCGCCCAGGATCAGCGAGGCCCCGACGACCTTGCCCATCGTCGACTCGGCGGAGTCGGAGAACGATCCGGCGATGACGACGCCGACGAGCGACAGCGGGGCCGAGCCCGCGAGCATCCACAGGGCGAGCCGTGTGTGGACGTTGCCGAGACGGCGGTGGTTGAACGCGCCGAACGACTTGAAGACGGCGCCGTGCAGGATGTCGGTGCCGACAGCAGTCCTCGGATCGAAGCCGAAGAGCAGGATGAGCATCGGCGTCATCAGCGAGCCGCCGCCCATCCCGGTCATCCCCACGAGCACGCCGACGGCGAGCCCGGCGATGACGAACTGCCATGTCATCGTCAGTCGCCGACCGCGGGCGGCAGCGGGCAGGACACGAACGGCCGCCCGCGCAGCAGGCAGCCGAGCTTGTACGCCTCGCACCCGGTACAGAACCCGCTCGCCGCCGCGAGCAGCGCGAGCGCCGCGACGAGCAATCCGAGCCCGGCGCCCGCAGCCGGCAGGCCCGTCGCGTACGCGACGCTCGCCGCTGCGAGCACGACGGCGCCGACGACGTTCGCGGCACGCGGAGGACGGGCGTCCTCGAGGCGACCCTCACCGAAGCGGGGCTGCAGGAGCTCGAAGTAGAGGAGGCAGGGGAGGCAGTAGCGCCGCCCGAACGTGAGCCCGACCACGAGCTGGAGCGACAGCAGCGCGAGCAGCCACCACCAGCCGGTCACGACCGCGAGCACCGAGACGGCGCCGACAACGGCCTGATTCGTCCGCGGCGCGCGCGCGTCGATGACATGCGTGTCGGCGTAGGGATGCGCGCTACGCCGCATCGACGGCGATCCCGGCCGCCAGATGCAGCCCGCACTCGACCTTCTCCTGGCCCGCCCAGCGGCCTTCTCGCCCGGCGCCGGGGAGCGTGCAATGGGTGCAGCCGATCGAGGCGTAGCCGCGGTCGTGGAGCGTGTTGTAGGGCAGGCCGCGCTCGCGGATGTATGCCCAGACGCGGTTGTCGTCCCAGTCGGCGAGCGGGCTCGCCTTCCAGAGCCCGTGCGCGTCGTCCCAGCCGAGCTTCGGCGCATCCGCCCGCGTCGGCGACTGGTCGCGCCGCAGGCCGGTGATCCAGCAGTCGAGACCGGAGAGCGCCTGGTTGAGGGGGCCGACCTTGCGGATCGCGCAGCAGAGATCGGGGCGCGTGCGCCACAGCTCCTCCCCGTGCGTCGCCGCCTGGCGGCCGAGCGAGGGCCCCTCGAACACCTCGACCTCGATCCCGTACCGATGTTCGACGTCGCGCCACAGCGCGTACGTCTCCGGGAAGAGCACGTGCGTGTCGAGCGCGAAGACGCGCGGCTTCGGCTCGAGCGCGCACAGCATGTCGAGCAGCACCGTCTCCTCCTTCTGGAAGGAGCACGCGAGCGACACCCTGCCCGGGAACGCATCCAGGCAGAAGCGGAGCACGTCGGCGGCGGAGAGCCGCTCGAGGTCAGAGGGCAGGCTGGGTCTCGCCACGGCCGAGCAGCACCTCCCTCAGGGTGTCGCCGCGCAGTCCGAGCCGCAGCGTCTCGAGCGGGATGACCTCGTCCGGCGGGATGTTCCCGAGATTCACCTCGGGCCCGAAGTGCTGGATGAACCACGCCTGGGACGCCTTCGTCGGCGCCTCCCAGACGAGATCGCGGTAGTCGATCGAGTGCGCGATCTCGTCCACGAGCCCGGTGCGCATCTCGCCCGAGGGACGGAAGATGCCCGCGGTGCCGCTCTCGCGACCCTCGGCGATCACCTTCCAGGCGCCGGCCGCCTTCTCCGCCTTGATCCACTCGACCCACTCGTACGGCGCGAACACGACCTCGGAGTCCTTGGAGCCGACCTCCGAGAGAACGGTGAAGTCGCGGGCGAAGTCGGCGATCAGCTCGAGCTTGCGCTCGCGCGGGATCTCGACCGTGCCGTCGGAGATCTCGACGTGGTCGATGCCGAGGTCGGAGAGCCAGCGCTTGTACTCGTCGAGCCGGTCGCGGGCGTAGACGACCTCGAAGAACGTCCCGCCCATGACGACGCGCTTGCCGCGCAGCACGTCGAGCTTCCGGTCGAGGTTCGCCGTCACGTACGCCGTTCCCCAGCCGAGCTTGACGATGTCGATGAAGTCGCCGCACGTCTCGAGGACGTCCTCCCACGCGCGGGGGCCGAGCCCCTTGTCGAGCACGTGCGTCAGTCCGCCGTCGCGGACGATGCCGATGTCCGGACGGCTGTCAAAGGCGTTCATAGAGCTCCTCCAGCTTCGCGGTGGCTCGGGCCTGGACGTCGCGGTAGAGCGAGTTCCCGTGGGCGTCGATGCCGACGGTGAGCGGGCCGAAGTCCTTGACGCGGAAGCGCCAGAGACACTCGGGCATGAGCTCCTCCCAGGCGACCTCCTCGATCTCCTCGATCTGCGTCGTCTCGAGCGCGGCGGCGCCGCCGACGATCGCGAAGTAGACCATTCCGAGCTCGCGCATCGGCTCGATCGCCTCGTCGGGGAACCCGCCCTTGCCGCAGATCGCCCGCACGCCGTAGCGGCGGCCGAGGGGCTCGGTGAACCGCACCATGCGCGCGCTCGTGGTGGTGCCGATGCAGAGCTTCTCGTAGCGTCCTCTGCCCTCGGCATCCGTGCCGACCTTGCGTACGTTCGGCGCGGTGTGGAGCAGGAACGCGCCGCTCAGGTCCATCGGCGGCTCGACGCCCTCGTCGAAGATCCGGATCTGCGTGCGGTCGCGGATGCCGATGATGTGGCCCTGGACGATCACCTCGTCGCCCGCGCGCAGCTTCAGGATCTCCTCCGGGCCTGCGACCGGAAAGGTCACTTCGTGGCGTGCCATCTCGTCTGCTACGCCTCGCGGTCGAATTCGACGGAGCCGTCGGCCGCGACGTGCGCGGAGGCGCGACGGGCCGCCCAGCACTGGTAGTTGACGGCGACGGGGTTCAGGGTCATGTGCGTGTCGGCGTGCTCGACGTGGCACTGCAGGACGGTCACGTCCCCGCCGAGGCCCATCGGGCCGATCCCGGTCTCGTTCAGGAGCTCGAAGAGCTCGTCCTCGAGCTGCGCGACGACCGGGTCGGGGTTCCTCGTCCCGATCGGGCGCATGATCGCCTCCTTTGCGAGGTACATGGCGTAGTCCGCGGAGCCCCCGATGCCGACGCCCACGATCCCGGGCGGGCAGGGCTTGCCCCCGGCCCCGACGATCGACTCGAGCACGAACCGCTTGATGCCCTTCACCCCGTCGGCGGGGACGCACATCTTCAGGAAGCTCATGTTCTCGGAGCCGGAGCCCTTGGGCACGCACTTGAGGTGGAGCTCGTCCGAGCCCGGCTCGAAGTCCCAGTGGACGATCGGGAGGCGATGGCCGATGTTCGGGCCGGTGTTCTCGCGGGTGATCGTGTGCACGGCGTTCGAGCGCAGCGGGTGCTCGACCGTCGCGCGTGCGGTGCCCGCGCGGAGCGCCTCGTAGATGCGTGCGGGATGCAGCGGGAAGTGCTCGCCGACGCGCGCGTGGTACACCGCGATCCCGGTGTCCTGGCAGACGAGGTTCTGCTCGCTGTCCGCGACGTTGACGTTGCGGTGGATCGTCTCGAGGACGCGGCGACCCGCGACGGACGTCTCCTTCTCACGGGCGGCGGCGAGCGCGTCCCGCAGGTCCTGCGGGATGTCCTTCAACGCCCAGACGTAGAGGTGCGCCGCGGCGTCCTCGACCGACGCCTGGAGGTCGGTGATGGTCGAGGTCATGCAGCCGCCCTTCCGGCCGCAGCCCGGCCTGCACGACGACCGAAGACGACGCACTCGAGCAGGGAGTTGCCCATCATGCGGTTGCGGCCGTGCGTGCCGCCCGCGATCTCGCCGCACGCGAAGAGCCCCTCGAGCGAGGTCTCGGCGTCCGTGTCGATCACGAGCCCGCCGTTCTGGTAGTGGAGCACCGGGTAGGTGAGGATCTTCTCGGTGAGGGGATCGATGCCCGCGCCGCGGTAGCGGCGCAGCATGTAGGGCAGGGACACCTCGGCGTCCGCCGGCGCGATCCGCGTCGTGTCCAGGTACACGGCGGGCCGGCCGTCGGGCGTCGTGACGCCCCGCCCGCTCTCGACCTCGTCGACGATCGCCTGGCTGACGACGTCGCGCGGGCCCAATGGGTCGGTGAACTCCTCTCCGTCTCCGTTCAGCAGCACGGCGCCGTAGGCGCGGGTCGTCTCGGGGATCGAGTAGCCCTGCATGCTCGGCGGCCACGCGCCGCCGTTCGGGTGGTACTGGAGCGCGTCGAGGTCGCGTGACGCGGCGCCGAGCTCGAGGGCGATCTGCGTCACCTCGCCGGTCGCGTTCGGGTGGTTCGTCGAGAGCTCGCCGCGGCGCTCGGCCTCGGCGTAGCAACGACCGCCGGCGGCGAGCACGACGGTTCCCGCGTCGACCAGACGTGCGCCGACCCGGGCGCGCCAGCGGCCGTCCACGGCAGTGAGCTCCTCGAGCGGCGCGTTCGTGATGCTGGTCCCGCTTCCGGCCTCCCATGCCTCACGAAGCTGCTTCGTGATCGCGTGGCCGGTCCGGTCGCCGACCTGCAGGAGGCGCCTGGCGGTCGCTCCGCCGCAGCGTGCGAGCCGGTAGCCGCCGTCGACGTCCCGGGTGAACTCGACCCCGAGCTGCTCGAGCCAGTGGATCGCCGACTCGGCGTCGCCCGTCAGCGCCTCGACGAGACGCCCGTCGGCCGTCTCGTGCGACGAGCGCCGGATGTCGTCGGCGTGCTGCTCGGGGGAGTCGTCACGACCGATCGCCGCCTGGATCCCGCCCTGTGCCTTCGAGGAGTTGTTGGCCTGCAGCGAGCCCTTCGTCGCCAGCGCGACGCGCGCGCCGGCGCGGTCGGCGGACACGGCCGCGGCGAGGCCCGCGGCCCCGCTGCCGATCACGAGCACGTCGAAGGCCTCAGCATCCGCCGCCACGGCCTTCACTATACCTGCAATTAGTACTGCTTATTCCAACCGGTCGACGGCGGGGAGGTGGGGCAGCGGAGAGACGCGCCACCCCACCCCCTGCCTGACGCTCCGTTCAATCGCGGAGGGCCTCCCCTGTCGAGGTGTCCCGTTCCCCGAAAGCCCCCCTGGCGATGACGGAGAGAACGATGCCGGCGGCACCGGCCGCGACACAGACCCAGCCGATCGTGGCCAGGTCGACGTCGCCGACGGCACCATCGACGGCCCAGATGAGCGTCGCTCCGGCGGCAGCGAGCAGCAAGCTCAGTGAGACCCCCACCGGACGCCTCTCACTGCCGTCCTCGGATGCATGACAGAGAGATAGCGCGGCGGTCTCAGCAGACGGCCAGGAAGCGGGCGGCGACGATCAGCGAATCTTCAGGGTTCGCTGAGAATGCGACGCCGGCAAAGCGTCAAGATTCGAGCGATGCGATTCGGACTGCGCTCCTGGCTGGCCGTCGCGCTCGCCGCGCTCGCCGCGGTCACGGCGACGGTTGCCGTCTACGCGGTCTCGAGTCGCACCGACGCACGCTTCCGGCGGAATGCGGAGTCTCTCGCGGTGGGGAACGCCGTCGCGACCGCGGAGACGCTGCGCGCGTCGACGGGCGGCGCGTCGCTTCGCCGTCATCTCGTGCGCGCGGCGGCAGCCCACCACTCGCGCGTCTTCCTGCTCGACGCCGGCGGACACCTCATTGCGGCAGCCGGGCGTCCGAGCGTCGCCTTCGCCGACGTTCCCGGATCGGTGGACGCCGCCAAGGCCGCCCTCGCAGGCGACCGCGCGATCCACTCGGGCTCGGACGGCGTGGTCGTGATCGGCCTCGACGTGGGCGATACGAGCCGGCACGTGATCGTGGTCGTCGCGCGAGTCCCCGAGCTGCGGCAGGCGCTCGGCGTCGTCCACGACGCCGTCCTGCGCGCAGCGATCTGGGCAACGCTCCTCGGAGCCGCCGTCGGCCTCGTGATCGCCACGCTGATCGGCCGCCGCCTCGGACGGATCGCCGCAGTGGCGAAGGCGATCACCGACGGCGACCTGACCCACCCGGCCCGGAGCGGCTTCCCGGACGAGATCGGCAGCCTGGCCGAGTCGATCGAGTCGATGCGGCAGCGGCTCGCCGAACGCGACCAGATCGAGCGCGCCCAGCGGGACTTCGCCACCAATGCCGCCCACGAGCTCCGCACGCCGGTTGCCGCGATCACGAGCTCCGTCGAGATGCTCCAGACGGGAGCGAAGGACGATCCGGTCGCCCGCGATCAGTTCATCGCAGCGATCGACGAGCAGTCTCGCCGCCTGGGCCGGCTCACGCGGGCGCTTCTGACGCTGGCCCGCGCCCAGGCAGGACAGGAGGAGCCGCGCCGTGACCGCGTCGCGCTCCTGCCGCTGCTCCGGCGCGTCGCCGACGAGACGAGCACGCACGCGGGCGTCGAGCTCGCGGTCGAGGGAGACGACACATCGGCGTTCGTCGACGCCGACCTGCTCGAGCAGGCGGTGAGCGCGGTCGTCGGAAACGCGGCCCGGTACACCGCGTCCGGACGGATCCTGCTCCGCGCCGACGCGGTGAACGGGCGGGCCGCGATCACGATCGCCGACACCGGCCCGGGGCTGACGGCGTCGCAGCAGGAGCACGCGTTCGATCGCTTCTACCGCGGGGAGGCGGGGCGCGACGGCTTCGGGCTCGGCCTCTCGATCGCGCAGCAGGCGACGGAGGCGATGGGCGGCGCGCTCGACCTCTCGTCCTCGGAGGGAAGCGGTACGACCGTCCGCTTCGTCCTGCCCTCGCGGAGTGGGCAATGACTGCGCGGATCCTCCTCGTCGACGACGAGCCGGCGATCGTCCAGGCGGTCCGGTACGCGCTCGAGCGCGAGAGCTTCGACGTCGTCGTCGCCGAGGACGGGCCGCAGGCGCTCGACGCCGCCGAAAGCAACGACATCGACCTCGTGCTGCTCGATCTGATGCTGCCCGGGCTCTCCGGCCTCGAGGTTTGCAGGCGACTGCGGACGCGCAGCGCCGTCCCGATCATTCTGCTGACAGCCCGCGACACCGAGGCCGACGTCGTCGTCGGGCTGGAGGCGGGCGCCGACGACTACGTGACGAAGCCGTTCTCGACGGCGGAGCTGATGGGCCGGGTGCGGTCGATCCTGCGCCGGCGCCGCCTCGACCGGGAGGAGAACACCGCTCCGACGCTGCTTCGCCTCGGCGCGCTCTCGATCGACCTCGTGCGGCACGTCGTGACGGTCGACGGCGAGCCGGTCTCGCTGACGCCGTCCGAGCTCCGCCTCCTGCACCTGTTCGCGAATGCACCCGGCCAGGTGTTCTCACGACGCCAGATCATGGAGCACCTCTGGGCGACGCCGTTCATCGGCGACGAGCACGCCGCCGACGTTCACATCTCGAATCTCCGGCGCAAGCTCGAACGCGACCCTCGACATCCGGGCTGGATCGTCACCGTGCGCGGTTTCGGCTACAAGCTCACGGTCGACGACGGGTAGCAGGGCTCACCAGATCGACTCGAGCAGCTCGAGGATCTCTGCCGCCGACGCGGGCCGCGGGTTGGCCTGGTTGCCGCCGCGCGCGGACGCCTGCGTCGCCAGCTCCGGCAGGTCGTCGTGCGGGACCCCGAAGTCGCGGAGCCGCTCGAAGCCGCCGAGCCGGGCGAGCTCTCGCGTGCGCTCGACCGGGTCCCCGCCGACCGCCTCCCCGAAGCGGCCCACTGCCTCGGGTGCGAGCTCCCGGTTGAATGCGAGCGCAGGCGGAAGACAGAGGGCGTTCATCGCGCCGTGCGGGATCCCGTAGGCGCCGCCGAGGGCCTGCGCCATCGCGTGCGCGAGCGCGAGCCCTGCGAGCCCCAGCGCACGGCCCGCATGCATGGCGCCGCGCAGGAGCTCCTCGCGCGCGTCGCGATCGCGAGGCTGCGCGAGCACGGCCGGGAGAGCGCGCGCGATCGAGCGGCGCGCCGGCGAGGGCCTGCTCGTCGCCCTCGGCGCTCCGGCCGGAGGCGTAGAGCGCCTCGGCGCAGTGGGCGAGCGCGTTCAATGCCGTTCCGGCGGTCGGCCCGACCGGCAGGTCGAGCGTGAGCTCGACGTCGTAGACGATCGCGACGGGATGGGCGCCCCCGCCCCTGCCCTGGATGCGGCGGTCGGGCGAGCGGATCCCGTAGAAGATCGTCCACTCGGCTCCCGAGTAGGTTGTCGGCACGTGCACGACCGGCTTGCCGGAGCGGAACGATGCGAGCTTCGCCGTGTCGATCGCGGAGCCGCCGC
This sequence comes from uncultured Thermoleophilia bacterium, assembly GCA_963784765.1. Taxonomy (GTDB): domain Bacteria; phylum Actinomycetota; class Thermoleophilia; order Gaiellales; family Gaiellaceae; genus PALSA-600. Next base: position 299,877 of record CAWASP010000008.1, on the reverse strand, counting down.
CGACCGCGAGGATGCCGTCGGCGGCGCCCGGCACCTCGATGCGTTCCGACGGCACCTCGTCCCACCGGCCGGCGCTCGGCACCGGGAGCGAGAGCGACTGCCAGCGCGCGCTCGCGACGACGAACGGCCGCTCGATCCCCGTCTCGGCGAGCACCGAGGGCAGCTCGCCGAGCCCGAACCGGACGATCACGGCAGCCGCTCCCGCGCGAACTCGAGGAAGGCGCGCGAGGCGCGGCTCTCGAACCGGCCCGTGGCGCGGACGAGCAGGATCTCTCGCTCGAGCTCGAGGCCCGAGACGCGTGCCTCGACGAGCGTCCCGGCGGCGAGGTCGTTCTCGACCGACGAGCGCGAGATGAAGGTGACGCCGAAGCCGCCGCGGACGGCGCTGGTGACCGACTCCTGGAGGCCGAGCTCGAGCCGCACGTCGAGGTCGCGCAGACGCATCCCGACGCCGCGCAGCTCGGCCTCGATCAGCTGCCGGACACCGGCCCCGTCCTGCATCAGGATCAACTGCTCGCCCTTCAGCTCCTCGAGCGAGACGGTGCGCCCCGCGAAGGGGTGGCCGGGCGGGCAGGCGAGGATCACGGTGTCGCGGATGAAGGGCTCGTAGTCGACGCCGCGATGCCGCGGCGCCGCGCCGACGACGCCGAGCTCGAGCGCGCGGCCGGCGACCTGCTCGACGATCGTCTGCGTGTCGAAGACGAAGAGCGCGACGTGGAGCTGCGGGTGGGCAGCAGCGAACCGGCAGAGAAGCTGGGAGAGGACGACGCCGCCAGGCCCCGTCGACGCACCGATCTCGAACGTCCCGGTCAGCTCGCCCGTCGCCTCGTCGGCGAGCTCGGCGACGATCTCCTCTTCGAGCTGCAGGAGCCGCTGCGCCGAGCGGTAGAGCCGGAGACCGGCCTCGGTCGGCTCGACCCGGCGGCCCGAACGGTCGAGCAGCTGGAGCCCGAGGCGCTTCTCGAGGTTGCGCACCTGCAGGCTGACGGCCGGCTGGGTCACGCCGAGCCGCTCCGCGGCCTGGGAGAACGACTTCCGCTCGACTACCTCGCAGAACGCCTGCAGTTGCTTCGTGTCCATAAGAGGACGTTATCGCTCGCGGCGGTAGAGCTCGTGACCGGCGGTGCCAGGCACCGTTACGAGAACGTGCCGAGTTCGTGCCGGGTCTGCAACCGCACGGGCGCCTTTCCCTGCAAACCGGCCAGTTCTCGCCGACTGCCTGCGAGGCGCGTTCGGTGCCAGGCACCGTTACCGACGTGCGACTACCGCTGGCGGAGCTCGAGACGGTTGCCGAACGGGTCGGCGACGTGGGCGCGGTCGACTCCCGGGATCGACGTGTCCCGGACGGGCTCGATCCCGGCGGCACGGAGGCGGGCCTCCAGCGCGGCGAGGTCGGAGACGACGAGGCCCGGGTGCGCCTTCCGCGCCGGCGCGAACGGCTCCTCCACGCCGACATGGAGCTCCTGGGCGCCGGCGCGGAACCAGCAGCCGCCGCGGGAGCGGAGCGGCTCCGGCTTCTCGATCTCCTCCAGCCCGAGCAGCCCCGCATAGAACGCACGGGCCTCGGCCTCGCACCCGGCCGGCGCCGCGACCTGGACGTGATCGATGCCGATGACGGTCATCGACAAGGGTCTACCATCGATCGCGTGGCATCGGCGCCGCCCCCGCTCGAAGACACCCTCGTGAGCGGGTACACGCGCCTCGCCTCGGAGGCGCCCCACCGCCTCGTCGATGTCGAGCTGCGCGCCCTCGACATCCTCCTCGCCGCGACGTTCTCGCTGCTGCTGCTGCCGGTCACCGCGGCGATCGCGCTGCTCGTCCTCGTGACGAGCGGCCGGCCGGTCCTCTATCGCGGCCAGCGCGTCGGACGCCGCGGCCGCTTCTTCCGGATGCTCAAGTTCCGGACGTTGCGCCCGGGCGCGGAGGAGCGGATCGGGCAGTACCTCGGCGAGGAGCTCGTCGCCCGAACCGACGCAGAGCTGACGCGGATCGGCCGGTGGCTGAAGACGACGCAGCTCGACGAGATCCCCCAGCTCTGGAACGTGCTCCACGGCGACATGTCCTTCGTCGGGCCGCGGCCGATCCGGCCGCGCTTCTTCGCCGAGCTCGCCCACGACCTGCCCGCATACTGGCAGCGCCTCGTCGTGCGGCCGGGCCTGACCGGCTTCGCCCAGGTCCGCCGGGGCTACGAGACCTCGATGGCCGAGAAGCTCGCACACGACCTCGAGTGGATCGCAGATCGCTCCGTGCGCCTCTACCTGCGGACGCTCGTCATCACCGCCGCCCGCGTGCTCCGGCAGACGGTCACGCGCCGCCCCTGAAGGCCGGCGGCCGCGAAGGACGCGCGCCGGACGGTCACTAGACTCCGGCCGATGTGCGGGATCTGCGGGATCGCGACGCGACACGGCAGCGTCGACCGGAAGCGTGTGCAGCGGATGTCGCGGACGCTTCGCCACCGTGGCCCCGACTCGGAGGGCGTGCACCAGGACGGCGCGATCGGGCTTGCGGCCCGCCGCCTCGCGATCATCGACCTCGCAGGCGGCGACCAGCCGATCGCGGGCGAGGACGGGAACGTCGTCGTCGTCCAGAACGGCGAGATCTACAACCATCGCGAGCTGGCGCGGGAGCTCGAGCGCGCCGGCCACCGCTTCCACACGCGCTGCGACACCGAAGCACTCGTCCACGGCTTCGAGGAATGGGGGCCTCGCCTCTGGGAACGTCTCCGCGGCATGTTCGCCGTCGCCGTCTGGGACGGCCGCGCCCGCCGCCTCGTGCTCGCCCGCGACCGGTTCGGCATCAAGCCGCTCTACTACCGCGTCGCAGGGGGCGAGCTGTCGTTCGCCTCGGAGCTCGACGCCCTCGACCACGGGGACGTCGATCCCGACGCGCTCGAGGCGTTCCTGGCGTTCAACTCCGTCCCGGCGCCGCTCTCGATCTTCGTCGACATCCGCAAGCTGCCGCCCGGGCACACGCTCACGTGGCAGGACGGCTCCGTGACGATCGAGCGCTTCGCCCGCCCGGGCCCGCTCGAGCCGCGCTCCGACGAGGATGAGGCAGAGCTCGTCGAGGAATGCCGCGCCCGGCTTCGCGACTCCGTTCGGGCTCACTTGCTGGCCGACGTCCCGGTCGGCGTACTGCTCTCCGGCGGCGTCGACTCGGGCCTCCTCGCCGCGCTCGCCGCCGAGGAGTCGTCCGAGCCGGTGCGCACGTTCTCGATCGGGTTCGAGGAAGCGACGTTCGACGAGCTCGCCGGCGCACGTGCCGTTGCTGCCCGGTACGGGACGACCCACCGGGAGCTGACCCTGCGGCCCGATGCGGCCCTGCTGCTCCCCGCGCTCGCCGATGCGTTCGACGAGCCGTTCGCCGACTCGTCGGCGCTGCCGACGTACCTCGTCTCGAGGCTCGCCGCCGAGGACGTAAAGGTCGCGCTCTCCGGCGAGGGGGGCGACGAGCTCTTCGGCGGCTACTACACGTACGTCGCCGATCTCCTCGCCGAGCGAATCGGCCCGGTCGCCGCGCTCGCGCGACCCCTCGCCGCACGCCTGCCGTCCTCGACGCGAAAAGTGAGCTTCGACTACAAGGCGAAGCGCTTCACGGAAGCTGCGCACCTGCCGCCGCTCGAGCGCCATCACGGCTGGAAGGAGATCTTCTCCCCCGACCTGCGCACCGAGCTGACCGGCCGGCGGAGCCCGTTCGACCCGCTCGAGGCGTCGCGGGAGCGTTTTGCCGAGACCGAAGGCCACGAGCTCCTGACGCGTCTGCAGGACGTCGACTTCGGTCTCTACCTCGTGGACGATCTCCTGACGAAGACCGACCGGGCTTCGATGGCGTGGTCGCTGGAGGCGCGCGTCCCGTTCATGGACACGGTCGTCGCGAACTTCGCATTCGCGCTGCCGGCCCGGCACAAGGTGCGCGGCTTCTCCAAGAAGCGGCTCCTGCGAAAGGCCGTCGAGCCGCTCCTGCCGCCGGAGGTCGTGCACGGGCGCAAGCGCGGGTTCTCGATCCCGGCCGCCGCCTGGCTGCGAGGCGAGCTCGAGCCGTTCGCCCGCGAGACGCTCGCGGAGGATGCACTGCGCCGGCAGGGCTACTTCGAGCCGCGCGTCGTCGACCGGCTGCTGGACGAGCACGTCGCCGGCCGTCGCGACAACTCCCGCCGGCTCTGGGGACTGCTGACGTTCACGCTCTGGCACGAGCGCCACGTCGAGGGCACGACGCGGGACGTCGCGCTCGAGTCGATGCTGGCATGAGGATCTGGGTCGACTTCACCGCGAGCGCGCACCCGCTCGTCTTTCGACCCCTCGTCCGGTTGTTGCAGGCGCAGGGACACGAGATCGAGATCACCGCCCGCGATTACGCGCAGACACTGCAGCTGATCGAGTCCCACGGAATGACCGCCACCGTGATCGGGCACCACGGCGGCCGGTCGTCGGCGGGCAAGGCGCGCCAGCTGCGCGCCAGGCTGAAGGCACTGCGCGCCTGGGCGAGGCCGCGCGGCTTCGACCTGGCGCTCGCCCACGGCTCGCACGAGCTGACGATGACCGCACGCCGGCTCGGCATCCCCAGCGCGACGACGTTCGACTACGAGTGGGCGTGGCTTCAGCACCAGCTCGGCTGCCGTGCTGCGACCCGGGTCGTCGTCCCGGAGTCGATTCCGCCCGAGCGGCTGGCACGCTACACGGCGGTCCCGCCGAAGCTCCAGCGGTATCCCGGCCTCAAGGAGGAGTACTACCTCGCGGACTTCGAGCCCGACGCGTCCGTGCTCGAACCGTGGCAGATCGATCCGGCGCGCGTCCTCGTCGTGCTGCGTCCCCCTCCCGACGTCTCGCTCTACCACCGGCACTCGAACCCGCTCTTTCCGCAGACGCTCGACCACCTCGGAACCTCGGAGCAGGTTCACGCGGTCGTGATCCCGCGGACCGAGGAGCAGCGTGCATTCGTCGAGGCGCTCCGGCTCCCGTCCGTGATCGTCCCGGAACGCGCGATCGACGCGCAGAGCCTGATCGCCCTGAGCGACCTCGTCGTCTCGGCCGGCGGGACGATGAACCGCGAGGCGGCGGCCCTCGGCGTTCCCGTGTACACCACCTACGGCGGCCGCCTCGGAGGGGTCGACGAGGAGCTGATCCGCGAGGGGCGGCTCCGACCGCTCACCGATCCGCGCGCGCTCGACCTCCGCAAGCGCGACGGGGCGGCCGGCGGCCGCACACGCCGCGACCCTCAGCTCCTTCTGGAGCTGCTCCTCTCAGCGCTCGACGAGAGCGTCTAGCACCTCGGGGCCGTACCGCTCGAGCTTCGCCGGGCCGACGCCCGAGACCTGCGCCAGCTCGCCGAGGGTCGCCGGACGCGCAGCCGCGATCGCGCGCAGGACCGAATCGTGGAAGACGACGTAGGCAGGGACGCCGTCCGCCTGCGCTCGCGTCCGCCGCCATTCGCGCAGGGTCTGCGCCTCGTCCGTCCACTCCTTCGGCGCCCGGTCGGCGCGCGGAGCCGCAGCGAGGCCGGCGCCGAGCTCCTTGAGAAACCGGGACGGCTTGCCGCTCCACGTGAGCCAGAGCACGCGCTTCGCCCGGGTCATCCCGACGTACAAGAGCCGCCGTTCCTCGGCGATCTCGTCGGGCGTGCGCGCCCGCTTCGAGGGAAGCTCCTTCTCCTCGAGGCGCGGCAGGAAGACCGCCGCGAACTCGAGCCCCTTCGCACGGTGGTAGGTGAGCAGGTGCACCCCGTGGGCGCGGTCGCCGCCGGGCGAGAAGCGGTCGCGCAGCCAGGCGACGAACGACGCAGCGTCGCCGTCGAACCCGGCGGCGAGCGACACGAGCCGGGCGAGATCCTGCTGGCGCACCTGCTCGCGCTCGCCGACCTTCTCGGCGAGGCCGGGGGCGAAGCCCGCCTCGAGCGCCGCCGCACGCACGGCCTCCGCGGCAGGCGCCGTCGACCGCTCGAGCCGGCGAGTGAGCCGGCGGGCCGCTTCCCGGTCGAGCAGCGAGGCGCCCTGGAACGGGATCTCCGCGTCGTGCAACAGCTCCTCGAAGTCGGTCAGCCGCGCGTTCGTCCGGCAGAGGATCGCGACCTCGTCGAGAGGCTCGGCAAGGCCGCGGATCGCTTCCACGATCGCCCGGCCCTCCTCGGTCGCCGTCGGAAACGGGCGAACGACCGGCTCCGGCCCGTCGGGGCGCGTCGCGCGCAGCGTCTTCTCGGCGCCGCCGAGGCTGGGGACGAGACGGTTCGCGAGGGCGAGGACCTGCGGGGTCGACCGGTAGTTCTCCTCGAGCCTCACGACGCACGCATGCGGGTAGCGCCGGGGAATCGCCAGCAGGTGGTCCGGCGCAGCACCGGTGAAGGCGTAGATCGACTGGTAGTCGTCTCCGACGACGCACAGCTCGTCGCGGTCGCCGAGCCAGAGATCGAGGAGCGTCTGCTGCAGGAGGTTGACGTCCTGGTACTCGTCGACCGTGAACGCAAGGTACTGCGCGCGGAAGGTCTCGCGGGTCTCGCCGTCCTGTTCGAAGAGCCGAACGGTGAGCTCGAGCAAGTCCTCGAAGTCGACGGCTCCCGCGTCGGCCTTCGCGCGCTCGTACTGGCGGTACACGCGGGTCATCAGGTCGATCGGGATGGGCGGCTCGCGGCCGGCCGCCTCGGCCGCGTAGCGCGCCGGTGGGATGCGGCGATTCTTGGCCCACTCGATCTCGGTGGCGAGGTCGCCGGCCGGCCGGAACCGGAACGGGACGGGGAGGCCGTTCGCGATCCGGCGCAACGCGAGCGCCTTCGACGGGAGGATCGTCCCGACGCCGCTCGGCGCGAAGTGCCTGAGCTGACGCAGCGCGGCTGCGTGGAACGTCGAGGCGCGGACGCCGTCGACGCCGAGTGCCGACAGCCGCGCCCTCAGCTCGCCGGCCGCCTTGTCCGTGAACGTGACCGCCAGCAGCCGCGAGGCCGCGAACGTCCCCGTCTCGACCTGGTGGGCGATACGCCGCGTGATCGTGGTCGTCTTGCCGGATCCGGCGCCTGCGAGGATGCACACCGGGCCGCGGACCGTCTCGGCGGCCCGCCGCTGCTCGGGGTTCAGGCCGTCGAGCGCACCCACCGGGCCACCGTACCGACCGCCCCGGCGGGCGGTGGGTCACATCAGTGCAACGTGTCTTCCAGAACCGGCTCTGCGCCGCTTCTGACCGGTTGCTTGCACATTGCGCCGAGCTTTGCGACAACTCCGAGCGCGTCGCCGTCGGCGACGAGCCGGTCGAGCTCGGTAAGCGACTCGTCCAGCCAGGCGGGGTCGATCGCCGCGCGTGCGGCCCGCATGATCTTCGAGTGCGAGGTCGGCCCGACCATCTCGCCGTCGTTCCAGAGCTCCTCGTGCATCTTCTCTCCTGCGCGGGTGCCGGTGAAGACGATCGGAACCTCGGCCTCGTCGCGACCCGAAAGGCGAATCATCTGCTTGGCGAGGTCGAGGACCTTCACGGGCTCACCCATGTCGAGCACGTAGACCTGACCGCGCCCGCCCATCGCGCCCGCCTGCACGACGAGGGATGCAGCCTCCGGAATGGTCATGAAGAAGCGCGTCATCTCCGGATGCGTGACCGTGACCGGACCGCCGCGCTCGATCTGCCGGCGGAAGATCGGGATCACCGACCCGGACGACCCGAGCACGTTCCCGAAGCGAACCGCGACGAAGCGCGTGTCGACGTCGTCGCGGAGCGCAAAGGACTCGATGATCCACTCACAGATCGCCTTCGACTGCCCGAGGAGATTCTTCGGATTCGCGGCCTTGTCGGTCGAGATGAGCACGAAGCGCTCGACACCGGCCTCGATCGCCGCCTCGACGACGGACCGAGTCGCGAGGACGTTGTTCGTGACCGCCTGCAGCGGGTTCGCCTCGAGCATCGGCACGTGCTTGTAGGCGGCGGCGTGAAAGACGACCTGCGGGCTGTAGCGCGAGAAGACCTCACGCATCTTCGTGAGATCGCCGCAGTCGGCGAGCGCCGGGATCGCGGCCTTGAAGTCGCGCTCGTCCACGAGCTCGCGCTCGATCTCGTAGAGCGCCGACTCTCCCTGGTCGACGAGGACGAGGCGCGTGGCGCCGAGTCGTGCGAGCTGCCGGCAGAGCTCCGAGCCGATCGAGCCGCCCGCCCCGGTCACGAGCACGGTCTTCGCCTTCACGTACTTGGCGACCCGGCCGAGGTCGACTTCGACCGGCTGGCGGCCGAGCACGTCCTCGACCTGCACGGGACGGATCTGCACGCCGAGATTGACATCGCCGGTGATGAGCTCGTGGAGTGCGGGCAGCGTCTTCACGGGGATGCTCTCGCCGCGGCAGCTCTCGACGACCGAGCGCCGCACCGAGCCCGGCGCGGACGGGATCGCGATCAGCACCTCGTCGGGACGGTTGTCGCGCAGCAGGTGCGGCAGATCGTCGACCGTGCCGAGCACCCGGACGCCGTTGATGCGGTCGCCCTTCTTTCGCGGATCGTCGTCGACGAAGCCGATCGGGGTGTAGTGGAGCTGCCGGTTGCGCTGCATCTCGCGCACCGTCAGCTGCCCCGCATCGCCCGCGCCGACGATCAGCACCTCCTTGCCGGTCGCGACGAGCCCCGACGGCGGCCGTTCGATCAGCGTCCGCGCGAGCAGCCGGGACCCCGCGACGAACGCGAGGAGCAGCAGGAAGTCGAACACCGCGACGCTGCGCGGCAGCCGCGACGTATGCGCCGGCGGGAACGCATACAGGATCAGGTAGGCGATCGCGGAGGCCACCGTCACGCCACGGAAAGCGCCCCACATGTCGCGGGTCGAGACGTAGCGCCACCAGCGGTTGTAGAAGCCGAAGACGACGAACGTCGAGAGCTTGATCGCGACGACGAGTGCCACGACCTGCCAGTCGAGCAGGCGCCGATAGAAGACGGGGGTCGACTGGTCGAAGCGGAGGAAGAACGTCAGGCGCCACGCGGCGACGATCAGCACCGCGTCGAAGACGAGCTGCCAGATCCGGTGACGGTTCACCGGGAATCTCACGGGGCCGGCCGCCTTCGGCTCGCGCGTGGCATCACGAACGGACGAGCTCGGCGGCGCGCCGCAAAACGGCGGCGACCTCGGCCTGCTGCTCCTCGGTGATGCCCGCCCAGATGGGCAGACAGAGATTCTCGCGGGCTGCGCGCTCCGTCTCCGGGAGGTCTCCCTCCGAGTAGCCCAGGTAGCGCAAGGCCGGCTGGAGATGAAGCGGCGGGTCGTAGTAGACGGCGCAACCGATCTCGGCCTCCTTCAACGCCGCAGCGAGACGATCGCGCTCGGGCGTCCGGACGCAGAACTGGTGGTAGACGTGCGCGTCCTCGTCGGCCGGGACCTCCACGAGCCCGTCGAGCAGCTCGCGGTAGCGCGACGCCGCCTCCCGCCGCAGCGCCGTCCAGTCGTCGAGGTGGCGAAGGAAGATGCGCAGGAAGCCGGCCTGCATCGCGTCGAGGCGCGAGTTGTAGCCCACGTACAGGAACTCCTTCTTCGCCGCCGACCCGTGGAACCGGAGCATGCGCAGCCGCCGGGCGAGCTCGGGGTCGTTGACGCCGATCAGGCCGCCGTCGCCGAGCGCGAACAGGTTCTTGGTCGGGAAGAAGCTGAACGTGGAGAGGACGCTCCCGCCGATGCCCTTCGCGCCGAACGCCTGGGCGGCGTCCTCGATGACGGGAAGCCCCAGGCCCGACAGATCGGGTGCAGGCCTGCCGAACAGGTGCACGGGCATCAGCGCCTTCGTCCTCGGCGTGATGCGCTGCTCGACGTCGGCAGGGTCGAGGTTCAGCGTGGCCGGATCGATGTCGGCGAAGACCGGGGTGGCGCCCCTGCGCGCGATCGACTCCGCGGTCGCGTAGAACGTGAACGCCGGGCAGACGACCTCGTCGCCGGGCCCGATCCCGAGCGCGTCGAGCACGAGCACGAGGGCGTCGGTGCCGTTCGCGCAGCTGACCGCATCCTGCACGCCGAGGAACTCCGCGGCTTCCCGTTCGAACGCCTCGACCTCGGGGCCGAAGATGAAGCGGCCGGTCTCGAGCGTCCGCGCGAACGCCTCCTGCAGCTCCGGGACGAGCGGCGCGTACTGCGCCTTGACGTCAACGTGGGGAATCGGCATCGGCCCGGGGGATCGTATCCGTCCGGCGCCGACGAACGAGCAGGAATGCCGCCCCGAGCACCGCGGCGGCGACGACCGCGTACTCGACGTAGCGGAAGTCGGTGTGGAACCGATCCCAGCTCGAGCCGAGCCCCCAGCCGATCGCAGCGAGCCCCGCGCACCACACCGCGTTGCCGAGGAGGGTCAGGAGGTTGTAGCGGCCGAACGGGCTCTCGAACACCCCGGCCGGGATCGAGACGAAGGACCGCGCGACCGGCGTGACGCGCCCGACGAGCACCGCCCAGGCGTCGAAACGGGCGAACCAGCGCTCGGCGCGCTCGACCCGCTCCGGCGGCAGATGCAGGACACGGCCGCGGCGCTCGAGCAGCGTCCGCCCGCCGCTCCTGCCGATCCACCAGCCGACGATCGCCCCGACCTGGTAGCCGGCGATGCCTGCGACGACGACCGCGACGTACGCGCCCGCCCCCGACGTGTGCCAGCCGAACACGTCGACGCGGTGCGTGAGCGCACCGGAGGCGAGCGCCCCGCCGTACACCATCACGAGCTCGCTCGCGGCTGGAAAGACGGCGTCGACGACCATCAGCAGCGCAATCGCGAGCACGCCGTAGTGCGCAAGCCACGATGTCATCCGCGCGACCCTAGCGGAGCCCGGTGAAGCGCGCCTGAGAGGTCGACGAACCGACAAATCACTCGTCCGGTTCGCCGCCTTACAGTCCGCTTACCGGGCGTTGGCCCGGGGCGCACGCCGCCTCCTCATCGTTCGACCGATCTCTGTCGAGGAGGAACATGTCCAAGCGCAAGCTGATCATCATCCCCGTAGCACTCGTCGCGCTCGTCGTGACGGGCTACGCAGTCGCGGACGGGGTTCAGGGAGGGAACAACCCGAGTCCGGTCGCCGGAACGTTCACGGCGGCAGGTGCCAGTACGTCGAGCCGGAGCTGCACGACGAGCGACGGTCGGACGATCGTCGTCACGAACGGCGTGTACACCGGGGCGGCGACGGGAGACGCCGACATCGCCGGCGCGATCACGCTGCGGGCCCGCAGCGTCGTCGACACGTCGACCGGCGTCGGTCTCGTGAGCGGCCACCTGAAGATCGACGTGGCCTCGGGCGCGGACACGACCGCGCTCTTCACGGCGGTCTACGACCACGGCCAGGTCGCAGGGCTTGCCACCGGCCGGGCTCGCACGCCGCGTGCCCATCTCGTCGCGAACCTGTCGGCGGGCTTCGATCCGTCGGCCGGGTTCACGAGCGGCAAGCTCGGGGGAGGCACCGCCGGCGGTCTCGCGGTGGAGGTGACTCCGCGGGCGTGCAAGCCGGCGAAGCAGACGCCCGAGCACAGCACCGCCCGCGGAATCGTGTCCGACGTCTCGTCGGCGTCGATCACCGTGGCCGGTCTGACCTGCGCGATCCCGTCAGGCTCGGACGTCGGCTCGAAGGTCGCGAAGGGCGACGTCGTGCAGATTCGCTGCGCGCTGAAGGACGGCACGAACACCCTGGTCAGCATCAAGGCGAAGCGGCACTAGCCGCGGAGCTCACCCGCCGCGGCGCGACGGCGTCATGCCCCGCGCCGCGGCGGGCCTTAGAGGCTCCCGGGCCGCCGCGGCGATCGGCGGCCGTCACACTTCGGTACCGGTGCCTGGCACCGAGCCTCCGGCCGCGACCCCTCTGATCAAGCGGGATCCGGCGACGGCCGTCACACTTCCGTGACGGTGCCTGGCACCGGCCCGGCACCGCGCATCGGCCCCAGACGGCGGTCGAGCGGATGTCTCTAGACTCGGCGGCATGTGCCGGAACATCCGCGTTCTCCACAACTTCGATCCTCCTGCGTCGCACGACGAGGTCGAGGCGGCCGCCCTGCAGTACGTCCGCAAGGTGAGCGGCATGCAGAAGCCGTCCCGTGCCAACGAGGCCGCGTTCGCGCGCGCGGTCGACGACGTCGCCCACGCGACGCGCCACCTGCTCGCAGACCTCGTGACGAGCGCCGCGCCGCGCGACCGGGAGGTCGAGGCAGCCCGGCGCCGCGCCCGCGCGGAGCAGCGCTTCGGGCACGTCGCGTAGACGGTCAGCCGCCGCTGATCGCTGCGATCACGTCGACGCGGGAGCGCGCGTGCAGCGGCGTCCCGAGGTCCGCACGCTCCCGGTCGACGTAGACGTGGATGTGGGGGCGCAGGGTCGGCCCCGGCTCGCAGAGCCTGTCGCGGACGCCGGGCCAGCGCGCCTCGAGCTCGGCGATCGCACCGTCCACCGTCGGCGCTTCCACCTCGAGCCGGCGCGGCAGCTCGGGGAAGAGCGGCGTCAGCGTCCTCGGCAGATAGACCTCGGCCATCCGCGTCACTGAACGACGGCGACCTCGACCGACGAGATCGCCGGCAGGTAGCTCGCGATCTCGTTCCACGTCTCGCCGTCGTCGGCGCTCGCGAACACCTGGCCCGTGCTCGTCCCGACGTAGAACCCGGGACTGTCGTAGCCGTCGGTCGCCATCGCCTCCCGCAGGACGCCGAGGTGCGCGTCGCGCTGGGGCAGGCCCTTGTCGATGCGCCGCCAGCTCGACCCTCCGTCGCTCGTACGCCAGACGGCTGCCTTTCCGTCGGGCATCGTCCGGCCGTGCCCCGGGTCGAGCGGGACGACGAAGAACGAGTCCCGGTCGTGAGGATGCGCGGCGGCCGCGAAGCCGAACTCGCTCGGCAGCCCCTCGGTGATCTCGCTCCAGGTCGCGCCACGGTCGTCGCTCCGGTGCACGCCGACGTGGTTCTGCTGATACATGCGGTCGCTGTCGACGGGGGAGCGGGCGAGGTTGTGGACGCAGAAGCCGACCTCGTCGTGCGGCCTGGGCCAGTCGGCGCGGAGGCCGCGGTTGCGCGGTGTCCAGCTCGCGCCGTCGTCGGTCGTCTCGAAGAGGCCGACCCCCTGGACGATCGCCCAGAAGTGGTCGCGATCGCCGGAATCGGCGTGCAGCGCCGAGATTCCCAGATGGCCGGGTGGCTGGTTCGCCGGGTCGTCCCACTCCTCGCTGCCCGGCTGGCCGGCGAGCGTCGACAGGAGCGACCACGTCTCGCCGCCGTCGGTGCTCTGGAAGATGCCCGGCGCCTCGGCGCCGACGAGCACGCGCCCGTGGGAGGCCGACAGCGTCGAGACCTTCGAGAGCCGGCGGCCGTCCTCGTAGGCGATCCCGTTCGAGGAATGGGCCCAGGTTTCCCCGAGGTCAGAGCTCCGCCAGATCGCCGAGCCGTGCCACTCGCTGGCCGCGGCGGCGTAGATCGTCCCCGAGTCGTGATCGAAGACGGCGTGGTAGACCGGCCACCCTTCGCAGAAGGGGCCGCGTGACGTCCATTCACGCCGGTCGGCGTCGCTCTCCAGCAGGAAGCACCCCTTGCGGGTTCCGATCAGCAGCACCGTGCGCGGCACGTCTCCTCACCTCCAGGTCGCAGACCACGTGATCATGCACGGTTCGACTGCCGCAGTCACCAGAACTCATCGGTCGCCGTCAAAGCCGCCGGGCGCCGACGTACCGGCCGGCGAACTCGGACAGCGGTGTGATCTTCACGACGTCGCCCGTCTGCGGCGCGTGCACCATCTCGCCGCCTCCGATGTAGATGCCGACGTGGTTCAGGGCGTCGAAGAAGACGAGGTCGCCCGGCTGCAGGTCGGCCCGCGGCACGGGCACGCCGAGCCCGAACTGGGCGGCCGCGTAGTGCGGCAGGGCAATCCCGATCTGCGCGTAGACGTACATGACGAGCCCCGAGCAGTCGAACCCCGCCGGGGTCGCGCCGCCCCACGCGTACGGGGCACCCAGGTAGCGCATCGCGATCGAGGCGGCTTCCGGATGCCCGGCGGGCAGGCTCGCCGCAGGCGCCGGAGCCGGGGGAGCGGCAGTCGTCGTCGTCGCAGGCTCGGTGGTCGGCAGCGGCGCGGTGGTGGTCGCGGGCGGCGGCGCATCCGAGACGGCGGGCGCGGTCGTCGTCGCGGTCGTGGTCGTCACGGCGGTCGTCGTCGGGGGCGGGGTCCGGGGCTGGGCGGCGGCCTTGCGCTCCGCCTCTGCCTTCGCGGCCGCCGCGGCTGCCTTCGCTGCGGCCTCACGGCGCAGGAGCGCCTGCCGGCGCGCGAGCCGTGCCCGGGCGGCAGCGGCCAGCTCCGCCTGGCGCCTTGCCTCCTCCGCCTGCAGCTTCGTGACCTGGCTCTGGACGGACGCGAGCAGCCGCCGGCGCTGCGAGAGCAGCGCGCCGATGCGGGTGCGCTCGGAGTCGAGCCGGGCGACGGTGCCGGCGCGGGCGCGCTCGAGACGGGCCGTCCGCGCGGCGGCGGCGGCGACCCGGTTCCGGGCGGCGGTCGCCTCCACCGCGAGCCGGTGGTCGAACGACGCGATGGCGTGCGCCGCCTCGAGCCGGTCGAGGAGATCCGAGAGAGTGGAGCTTCCGAGCACGATGCCGAGCGTCGAGGTGTCGTCGTCGCTCTCGTAGAGGGCGACGACACGGGCCTCGACACGGGCGATCGCCAGTGCCCGCTGGCGCTGGGCGTTCTTCAGGGTGGCGCGCTCGCGGCGCAGCTCGGCCCGCGTCTGGGCGAGCTCGTACTTCGCGCCGTTCCAGGCCTCGACGCTCGCCTCGAACCGGCGGTCGAGGGCGTTCACCTGCGAGACGACGGCGCGCGCCTCGGCCTGCTTCGCCTTCAGTCGCTCCTTCGGCGACGCGGCTTTCAGGTCGCCGGCGAGCAGGCCACCCGTGAGGGCGACGAGAAGGCACGCGGCTGTTGCCCTCGAAGGTGGCACAGGGGGAAACCTTCGTCCCGGCTCGGGAGCACTCCTTCCCGCGGGAATCTACCGCGCCGCCGGGCCGCGGGCGGCGGAGAGCCGATCGCCCGCAAATCCCATCAAGCCGCCGCGCCGGCCGGCGCGATGAACCGGAGCTCCGGCACCTCGTCGAGCTCGCCGACGTCGCGCGCCAGCTCGAGGAAGGTGTAGAGACCGGCACGCTCGCGGGGGCCGAAGCGGTAGCGGAGCTTCTCGAAGTAGCGGGCGAGGAAGCCCGGCGGGTAGCCGTAGCGCTCCGACGACTCGTAGGCGAGCAGCTCGGGGTCGTCGCGGGCGGCGCGCACCGAGGCGACGAGCGCATCCTCGAGCTCGGCGAGGTCGGGATGGGCGGGCTCCGGCGCCGCCCAGACGGCGAAGACCATCGGCAGGCCGGTGCGCTCGAGCCAGAGGCGGCCGAGGTCGTGGTGGGGCGCAGGATCCTCGAACGCGGAGCGGAGCGCGGCGTCCCCGATCAGGAGCTTCGCCTCCGCCTCCTCGCCGAGCGGAACGTGCTCGGCGTCCGGGAACAGCACCTTCGTCAGGACGACCGAGGTCGCCGACTCCGGCGTCACCGCGACCGACCGCAGCCGGTTGAGCGGCGTCTTCGAGATCAGCTGGATCGACTCGACGGCACCCTCGCTCGAGACGCAGAGGCGAGGAAGGAGCCGGAGCCGCTCCGCATTCCGCGCGTAGGCGATGGACGAGATCGGCGCGACGTCGATCTCGCCGGCGACGACCTTCCGGTTGAGCTCGGTGGGGACGCCCACGACCTCCTCGACGTCCGCATCGAGCCGGAAGAACACCGGCGCCATGTTCACGTAGCCGATGCGGCCGAGCTTGATGGCGGTCATAGGCCACCCTCCGGTTGTCCCATGACATTCCCGCTCCAGCGCCGGCAAAGCCGGCGCCTCCGCTCCTTGATGAGCTCCGTCGAGCCTACGCTCATAGGCCAACCTTCGGTCGTCCCATGACATTCCCGCTCCAGCGCCGGCCAAGCCGGCGCCTCCGCTCCTTGATGAGCTCCGTCGAGCCTACGCTCATAGGCCAACCTTCGGCCGTCCCATGACATTCCCGCTCCAGCGCCGGCAAAGCCGGCGCCTCCGCTCCTTGATGAGCTCCGTCGAGCCTACGCTCATCCCGGCCGGTCCACGACGGCGTAGGTGAGCGCCTCGAGCTCGTCACGGTGCCGGTGCGCGCCGAGGAACGACCGCGCCTTCGCCGCGTAGCCGAGCGCGGCCTCGCAGGAGCGCTCGATCGCATCCGTCGCGGCCACCCGCACGAGGGCGCCGTCGAGCGAGCCGCCGGCGAGCGCGTCGCGCACGGCGGGATCGCTCTGCGAGGCGAGCAGCAGCGGCATCGTCGGGGTTCCCTCCCGCAGATCGGTGCCCGGGATCTTGCCGGTCTCCTGGGTCTGGCCCGCGCAGTCGAGGATGTCGTCGGCGATCTGGAAGGCGACGCCGAGCGCTGCGCCGTAGCTGCCGAGTCGCTCGTCCCCGCCCGAGCCGAGGAGGCACGCCGCCTCGATCAGCTTGCCGGTCTTCAGGAAGCAGCGCTCGAGGTACGCCTCGACCGGCGTGTCCGGGTCATGTGTCTGCAGCCGCTGCATCGCCTCGCCGCGGGCAAGGCAGAGAGCCGCATCGGCAAGGGTCTTCACCGCCCGCTCGTCGCCGGTCTCCGCGAGCACCGAGAACGCGCACGCGTAGAGGTAGTCGCCCGCGGCCTTCGCAGCCTCGACCCCGTAGACCGACCAGGCAGAGGGAAGCCCGCGCCGCAGCCGCGCACCGTCGACGAGGTCGTCGTGCACGAGCGTCGCCATGTGCACCATCTCGACCGCGACGCCCGCGGCGACGGACGGCTCGTCGTCGGCGGTGAGGAAGCAGAGAAGCGGGCGCAGCCGCTTGCCCCCCGCGGCGAGCGCCTCGCCCGCGACGAGACGGGCGGTCCCGGGCCGCTGTGCGACGGCGCGGGCGAGACCCGCCTCCACCTCGGCCATGTAGGCCGCGAGCCCGGGGGTGGCGTTGACGGCGGCGAGCGCGGTCACACCGCAACTCCGGTGTGCAGGGCGACGATCGAGCCGCCGAGAAGACGGATCCGTACGTCGTCGAACCCCGCCCCGCGCAGCAGGACGGCCAGGCGCTCGGTGTCGGGAAACCGCTTCACGGACGCAGGAAGATACGTGTAGGCGGAGCCGCCCGGCAGCAGCTTGCCGAGCAGCGGCACGATCCGGTCGAACCAGAGCGAGTAGAACGGCCGCAGGATGCCACGCGGGCGGGTGATCTCGAGGATCGCGAGGCGCCCTCCGGGGACGAGGACCCGCCGCAGCTCGCGGAGCGAAAGCTCGAGATCGGCGACGTTGCGCACGCCGAAGCCCACGGTCGCGGCGTCGAAGGAGGCATCCGGGAACGGCAGCGCGAGCAGGTCGCCCGACACCCATTCGACGCGGGGCTCCTTCCGTCGCGCCCGGACGAGCATCCGCTCGGAGAAGTCGACGCCGGTCACCCGGCCCGCACCGGCCTTCAGGTCCGCGACGGCGAAGTCGCCGGTGCCACAGGCCGCGTCCAGCACCCTGTCGCCGGACCGGACGACGGCCTCGGCGGCGAGCCGCCGCCAGCGGAGGTCGAGCCCGGCCGTCATGAGACGGTTCATCAGGTCGTAGACCGGGGCGATCCGGTCGAACATGCTCTGCACCGCCTCGGGGGCGAGCGTCACGCGCCCCACCGCCTGATCAGCGAGTTGTCGAGCCCGATCTGGTCGAGCACGCGGCCGACGACGAAGTCGAGCAGGTCGTCCACGGAGTCGGCGCCGTGGTAGAAACCGGGCGCCAGGAACAGGATCGTCGCGCCGGCGCGGCGCAGGGTGAGCATGTTCTCGAGGTGGATCGCCGACAGCGGCGTCTCGCGCGGGCAGAGGACGAGCTTCCGCTCTTCCTTCAACGCAACGGACGCGGCCCGGTGGATCAGGTTCTGCATCGCACCGGAGGCGATCGTGCCGAGGGTGCCCATCGAGCAGGGACAGACGACGTACGTGTCGACCTTCGCCGACCCGGATGCGTACGGCGCACGCCAGTCGTTCGGCTCGTAGATCGCGACGTCGCCGCCGACACCCTCCGTGAAGCGGGCGAGCGTCTCGTCGCGCGAGAGCCGGGCATCGCCGTACAGCTCGGTCGCGAGCACCTCGATCGCGGCGCCCGAGACGGAGACGCCGACCTCGCACCCGGCGTCGGCGAGAGCCTGCAGAAGCCGCCGCGCATAGGGCGCGCCGGAAGCACCGGTGATGCCCAGGAACACGCGCACGGCACTAAGCGTACGTGCGCGCGACTCTCAGGACCGCTACTTCCCGCCCTTCGAGGCTTCGAGGAAGGTTGCGAGCAGCTTCAGGCGATTGTCGCCGAGCCCGGCGAAGGACGGCATGGGCGAGCCCGGGTTGACGCAGGCCGGGCACTTCAGGTGGGAGATCTGGAAGGCGATCCCCTTGTTCTTCGCCCCCTCGGCCGTCAGGTTCGGCGCGCCCGCGAACCCGCCGCCGACGCCGTTGTAGGTGTGGCAGTTGAGACACCCCGCGACGGCGAACAGCTTCGCACCGGCAACGGCGGCCTTGTTCGACGTGAAGTTCTCCTTCTGCGCCCAGTGCGGCACGTCCGCCAGGAGCTCCGTGCCCAGCGCCTCCTTGGCCGTTGCCCCCTTGTAGGTGAGCACGCCCATCGAGGCGATCACGAGCAGCGATGCGATGATCGCGACCGGTCGGCGGGAGAGCCGGCGCTCGCCGCGCAGGTCGATGAACGGGATCGCGAGCAGCAGGACGAGGCAGATCGTCGGGATGCCGATCGTGCCGAGGATCACCGACTCTGGCCACTTGAAGATCCGCAGCAGGTAGAAGAGGAAGTAGAAGTACCAGTCGGGCCTCGGGACGAAGTTGATGGTCCCGGGATCGGCGGGCGCGTCGTAGAGCTTCCCGAGCCAGCCGGCAGCGGTCGTGTGGTGATCGCCCGGCGTCGTGTACTTCCAGACGATCGCGAGGCCGACGATCACGCAGACGACCACGAAGGACATCACCGTGTCGTGGAACATCGCGAACGGGTAGAACGGCTTGCCGCGCTCCTTGACGTCCTCCTTGTACTGCTGGAAGACGCGGCGCCGCTCGACGATCCTGTCGGTCGCCACTACCGACCACCTCGTCGAGTCGCGAAGCGGACGAGCCCGCTGCGGTGCCCGTTCTCCGGCGCCGTCTCGACGGGGCCGGTTCCCGCCGCCTCCTTCGACCAGGGCGGCGAGGTGACGCCGAGCCGGACGACGAGGTAGAGGTGCAGGCCGATCAGCGCGATGATCGCGCCCGGGATCAGCAGCATGTGGATCGCGTAGAAGCGCGAGAGCGTGTCCGCGTTGATGTACGTCCCGCCCTGCAGGAACTGGGCGAGGAACGGCCCGAGTATCGGTGCGGTGCCGTTGATGTTGATGCCCACGACCGTCGCCCAGTACGAGGTCTGGTCCCACGGCAGCAGGTAGCCGGTGAAGCCCTCGGCGAGCCCGCTCGCGAGGATGAGCACGCCGATGATCCAGTTCAGCTCACGCGGGTACTTGTAGGCGCCGAAGAGGAACACGCGCCCCATGTGCATGAACATGAGGATGATGAACACCGACGCGCCCCAGCGGTGCATCCCGCGCACGAGCCAGCCCGCGAAGACGTCGTTCGTGATGTGCTGGATCGAGCTGTACGCGTTCTGCGGGTCCGGCTTGTAGTACATCGCCAGGATCGCGCCAGTCAGCGCCTGGACGATGAACGCGGTCAGCGTGGCCGACCCGAGCGTCTGGAACCAGTTGGTGTCGCCCGGCACCTTGCGGAAGAGGAAGTACTTGAGGCCGCCGACCAGCCCTGAGCGCTCCTCCAGCCAGTCGACCGGGTACATGATCGTCTGCTGAAGCTGTTCGGACCGTGTCAGCCTGCGCGTCGCCACATTGCTCCTCAGTGCGGAGGTTGGACCGGGTAGAGCCACGACTCGATGCCGTTCACGTGCTCGCCCGGGAACGAGAGCGTCCACTTGTGGATCTTCGCCGTGCCACCCGCACCGTCGACGTGCGAGACCGAGAACGGCTTGCCGATGAACACGCGGCCGTTCCGGATCGAGAACGAGTACCGGTCGAGCGCGCGCACCGGCGGGCCGGCCGTACGGTTCCCCTCGGTGTCGTACTGGCCGCCGTGGCAGGGGCAGCCGAAGCCGGCGATCGAGATCGTCGGGATCAGCGTGACGTCGGCGAATGTCTTCTCGTGCTGGGGGTCGAGCGGCCCGTTCGGCTGCACCGGGCAGCCGAGATGCGCGCAGTGGTTCGAGATGATCGTGAAGCTCGGCTGTCCTCCCACCTGCCCGTTGTTGCGCACGAACGCCGTGCGGCGCGAGACCGTCCCCTGGCTCGCGTCGGACGTGAACGTCACCACGACGTACTTGCCCTCCGGGTAGTCGGAGATCGGACCGATGTCGTGGTCTTTCGTCCCCTGCTTCAGGAAGGCCGGGCCGATCATGAAGCCGAGCGCCGGCACGGTGACGATGCCGCCGATCACGCCCCCGATGCCGAGCGTCGACAGCTCGAGGAACTTCGAGCGCGGGTAGCGCTCCTCCGGCGGCGCCGGCGGCATGGCCTCCGGCCCCTCGGACGCGGGGAGCGGCGGGCCTGTCGGCGACTCGGGCGGCACCTCCGGTGCATGGGCGAGCTCGGTGCCCGCGGTCAGGTCGCGCACCCAGAGGAACGCGAAGACGACGGCGAGCAGCGCACCGATGCCGGCGATCCACCACGAGATGACGAGCCCGATCAGGAGGACGACGATGCCCACGGCAAAGCCGACCGGCCAGAGGCTCGGCCCCGGAACGTGCGGCTCGCTGTCGTGGGGCGGCTGCAAAGCTCAGACGGGATTCAATCTGTCAGGGGGAAGTACGGTCAACGTCGTAACAGGCGCCGCGAACTCTGACGGAAACCGGCGCTTCATGCGGTCGGAAGTGCATCGATACCGTAGTCGGCCCACCGGCGGTCGACGAGCTCGCGTATCTCGGCGCTCATCTCGATCTCCGGCGGCCACTCCCGCGTCCCCTCGAGCAGGCCCTTGGCAGTGGCGTCGATCCCGAGCTTGCCGCCGAAGAACTGGCGGGTGGGAGCGTGATCCAGGTGGTCGAGCGGCCCTTCGGCGATCACCACGTCACGCTTCGGATCGACGTTCGCGCCGACGTAGAACATCACCTCGGCGTAGTCGTGGACGTTCACGTGCGCGTCGACGACGACGACGCCCTTCGTCAGGCTGAGCATGCCGAGACCCCAGATCGCGTGCATCACCTTGTGAGCGTGTCCGGGGAACGCCTTGCGGATCGACACGATGCAGAGGTTGTGAAAGGCGCCGGCGACCGGCAGGTCGTAGTCGACGATCTCGGGGACCGTCATCCGGACGGCCGGCAGGAAGATCCGCTCGGTCGCCTTCCCGAGCCAGGCGTCCTCCTGCGGCGGCTTGCCGACGACGATCGACGGGTAGATCGCATCGGATCGCATCGTCAGCGCCGTGACGTGGAACACCGGGAACGGCTCGACCGGCGTGTAGAAGCCCGTGTGGTCGCCGAACGGGCCCTCGCCCACCTCGTCGCCCTGCTCGACGTAGCCCTCCAGCACGATCTCGGCGTGCGACGGCACCTCGAGGTCGACGCTGACCCCCTGGACGAGCTCGAGCGGCTCCCCGCGGAGGAACCCGGCGACCATGAACTCGTCGATGTGCTTCGGCAGCGGCGCCGACGCCGAATAGGCGGAGACGGGGTCGAGCCCGAGCGCCACGGCGACCTCCATCCGCCCCCCGCTGCTCGCGTAGTCGGCGCGGCCGTCCTTGTGCAGCTGCCAGTGCATGGCGGTCGAGCGCGGCCCGAGCACCTGCATCCGGTACATGCCGACGTTTCGCTGGCCGGTGCGTGGGTCGCGCGTGATCACGGCGGGCAGGGTGATGAAGGGGCCGCCGTCGCCCGGCCAGGCGGTCTGCACCGGCAGCAGCCCGAGATCGACCTCGTCGCCCCGAAGGACGATCTCCTGGCAGGCGCCGCGTCGCACGGTCCTGGGACGCGAGTCGGCGATCGACTTGAGCGTCCTCAGGCCGCGCACCTTCGCGGCGAGCCCCTCGGGCGGCTGCAGCTCGAGAATCTCCCCGAGGCGCGCCGCCACCTCGTCGAGCGCGCCGACGCCGAAGGCGAGGCACATGCGGCGTTCGGTGCCGAACTGGTTCAGGAGGAGCGGGAGCTTCGAGCCCTTCGGCTGCTCGAAGAGCAGCGCAGGGCCCCCGCGCTTGACGACCCGGTCGACGATCTCGGTCGCCTCGAGGTACGGATCGACGTCCGCCCGCACCCGGACGAGCTCGCCCTCGCGCTCGAGGAGCGCGATCCACTGACGCAGGTCGCGCGCCACCGGCACCGAGGGTTCAGTAGACCTGTCGGCGCGCTCGCCGGCGCTCGGAGCGCCGGTGGCCGGCCCAGTGCGTGAACTCGCCGAGGACGATCACGAGCAGGAAGATGAGGCCGACGACGAGCATGCCGAGGATGACGTGCGTGCCCTCGGAGGCGGCGTCGAAGATCATGGCGCGACTCTAGCGGAGTGACGGGCGAGCGCGGCCTGCACGGCGTCGGCGTCCGGCCGCCCGCCGAGCTCACGGGCGGCGTCGACCCACGCCTCGCCGTCGCCGGGGAGACCGTCGGCGCGAAGCGCCGCACAGCGGGCGATCAGGGCGGCCATCGTGGCGACCGCAGGCACGCCGCCGGCTGCGGCGATCCGGACGAGGCCGTGCGCGTAGAGATAGTCGCCGAGCAGCACGGCCTCGGTCCCGTCCGGCGGGTCGAACAGGCGCGGTCTGCCGTAGTGGACGAGGTAGGCCTCGTAGATCGTCTCGAAGCCGGCCGCGAGCTCGCCGGGGAGCAGCCGGGAGAACACGGGCTCCCAGTCGGGGACGGCGCGGAGGGCGCCCGCCCAGACGTCGCTCTCCAAGCGGGCGCCCTCGGCGATGGCGTCACCGACCGAGGACATCACCGACTGCCGCGATCGTCTCGTCGATCTCCTCGTCGCCGTGCGCGAGCGACGGGAACAGGCACTCGAACGCGCTCGGCGCGACGTAGATGCCCCGGTCGTAGAGCCCGCGGAAGAACTGCCCGTACCGGTCCGTGTCGAGCTCGGAGAACCGCGCGACGGGCTCGTCGCGGCCGGGGAAGAGCGTCAGCATCGCACCGACTCGCTGGACGCGGCCGAACGGCTCCAACCCCGCGGCGAGCCGGGCGGAGCGCCGCTCGAGCTCCAGGTACACGGCCGGGTCACGAAGGCGCCGCAGCACCGAGAGGCCGGCCGCGGTGGCGAGCGGGTTCCCGCTCAACGTGCCCGCCTGGTAGACGTGGCCGGACGGCGCGAGCTCCGCCATCACCTCGGTCCGTCCCCCGAAGGCCGCAAGCGGCAGGCCGCCGCCGACGATCTTCCCGAGCACGGTCAGGTCGGGCAGGACGCCGAACCGCTCCTGGGCGCCGCCGCGCCCGACGCGGAACCCGGTGATCACCTCGTCGAAGACGAGCAGGGCGCCGCAGGCGTCGCAGAGGAGCCGCAGAGCCTCGAGAAAGCCGGGCGCCGGCGGGACGCAGCCCATGTTGCCGGCGACCGGCTCGACGACGATCGCCGCCAGCCCCTCGCCGTAGCGCTCGACGGCGGCCGCCACGCCGTCGACGTCGTTGTACTCGCACACGATCGTGTCGGCGGCGACCGCGGTCGGGACACCGGGCGAGGACGGGATGCCGAGCGTCGCGAGCCCGGACCCGGCGCTCGCGAGGAAGGCGTCGCCGTGGCCGTGGTAGCAGCCCGCGAAGGTGATCACGCGATCACGGCGGACGAACCCGCGCGCCAGGCGGAGCGCCGACATCGCTGCCTCGGTGCCGGAGGAGACGAGGCGGACGCGCTCGACCGAGGGGACCGCGTCGCAGATCTCGGCGGCGAGCTCGACCTCGCGCTCGGTGGGCGCACCGAAGCTCGTACCGTCGAGGGCAGCCTCGCGGACGGCGGCGACCGTCTCGGGATCGGCGTGACCGTAGAGGAGCGGGCCCCACGACTGCACCCAGTCGAGGAAGCGCCTCCCGTCGGCGGTCTCGATCCACGCCCCTTCGCCGCGCGCGACGAAGAACGGCTCGTCGAGGCCAACCCCGCGCATCGCGCGCACGGGCGAGTTGACCCCGCCCGGGATCACCTTCAGGGCCCGCCGCCAGAGAGGCGACGCCTCGGTCAGAGCCACGACGCAAGCTCCTTCGCCCAGTAGGTGATCACGATGTCCGCACCGGCGCGCCTGATCGCGGTCAGCGACTCGAGCGCGGCGTCCCGCTCGTCGAGATCGCCGGCCGCGGCGGCGGCCTTCACCATCGCGTACTCCCCGGAGACGTTGTAGGCGGCGAGCGGCAGGTGGAACCGATCCCGGACGGCACGCACCACGTCGAGGTAGGGAAGCGCCGGCTTGACCATCAGGACGTCCGCGCCCTCCGAGACGTCGAGCTCGCACTCGCGCAGCGCCTCGCGCACATTGCCCGGATCCATCTGATACCCGCGGCGGTCGCCGAACGAGGGCGCGCTGCCGGCCGCGTCGCGAAACGGGCCGTAGAACGCCGAGGCGTACTTCGCGGAGTACGCGACGATCGGCGTGTGTGGCAGCTCGGCGCGAATCGCCGCGACCCGGCCGTCCATCATGTCGCTGGGGCAGACGGCGTCGGCGCCCGCCTCGACATGGGACACGGCCGTCCGGGCGATCAGCTCGAGCGTCGCGTCGTTCGCGACCTCTCCGTCGGCGAGCACGCCGCAGTGCCCGTGCGAGGTGTACTCGCAGAGGCAGACGTCGGTGAGGAGGAGCAGCTCGGGGAAGCGGGGGCGGAGGGCGCGCAGGGCCTGCTGGACGATCCCCTCCTGTATCCAGGCCCCCGAGCCCTCGTCGTCCTTCGACTCGGGGATGCCGAAGAGGATGACCGCGGTGACGCCGCCCCGCACGAGCGCCTCGCACTCGGCGACGACGCCGTCGACCGTGTGCCGGCCGAGCGCAGGCAGCCGCACGTTCTCGAGCGGCTCCGGCGCGACGAAGAGCGGCATGACGAGATCCGAGACGGAGAGCGTTGTCTCGCGGACGAGCTCGCGCAGCTGCGCAGTCCTGCGCAGGCGACGGAGCCGGCTCGCCGGGAAGGTCATGCGCGAAATGGTCGCACAGCGGCGCGCGCCGCCACCGAGAAGGCGATGGCGATGCCGACGAGCCACGCCGACTCGCGCGCGACGGCCGACCACGGGTGAAGCTCGTAGAGCGTCGCGGAGAAGAGCCTGACGCCGTGCGCGAACGGCAGCGCGTCGCTCACCCACCCGGCCGCGGCGAAGATCTCGCTCGGGATCAGGCCGAGGAAGACGACGGGGAGCACGACGAGGACAGCGACGAGAGAGGCCGTGCGCGCCTCGCGCGCGAGGGCGCCGACGAGCGAGCCGACGGCGCCGAGCGACCCGCCTGCGAGTGCGAGCGCCGCGGCGAGCAGCGGCAGCCGCGTCCAGGGCTCGCCGCCGGGCGCGTGGCCCAGCACGGTCGCCGCCGCGAAGGCGAGGGCGACGCCGAAGCCGAGCACGGCCGAGACGGCCGCGGCGAGCAGCACCTTCGCGAGCACGAGGCGGCCGGGCGAGACGAGGCCACGCGCGAGCCGGCCGAGCACGTTCTCGTCGCGCTCGCCCGCGAGCGCGCCCGCGGCGAGCACGAGCCCGAGGAACGAGATCGTCAGGCCCAGGGCGTAGCTCTCGACCTGGGCGGACAGGGCCGCCGTCCGTCCCCGCTGCGGCAGCTCGACCAGGTGGATCGGCGCCGCGGTCGCCCGCAGCGCGTCGTCCGTGCGCGCGAGGGCCCGGCGCGCCGAGTGGACGAAACCCTCGATCCGCCTGACCCGGCTCTCCTGCGGAAGCGACGCCAGGAGCTGCGCCGTCCGGTCGAGGCCGAGGACGTTGAAGTCCTCGCCGAGGAACTGCCCGTTGCCGCCGTGCAGGAGCAGCCTCACGTACTCGAGGTTCGCCTGGATGTACGCCTTCTGCAGCCTGCCGTTCAACGAGTAGACGAGCGCCTGCACCTGCTGCCGTACGCGCGGCGCGGTGCCGCCGCGCGTCACCGCCAGCTGCAGCGTCGGGCTGCGGGTCATCTGCTGCAGCGTCGCGACGAAGCCGGGCGGGACGGTGACGACGGCGACGATCGTGCCGTCGGCGAGCTCGTGCGCCGCCTCGTCGGCCCCCATCCGGACGAGCGTGACGTTGCGGGCGACCTGGTCGATCGTCGCGTTCACGTCGAAGGTGTGGCCGGCGACGACGATGCGCGGCGGCAGCCCGTCGAGGTCGACGAGCGCGACCCGCGGCTTCGAGCTCGCGTAGCCCGCGACCAGCCCGAGGAGCGCGGCGATCACGAGCGGGTAGGCGAGCAGGACGCCGAGCAGCGCAGGCGTGCGGACAAGCGTCCGGACGTCCTTGCGGAGGACGAGCAGGACGGCCCTCATACCAGGCGGCCCTCACGCAGCTCGAGCGTCCGGTCGACGCGGCCGGAGAGCTCTTCCCAGTGGTGCGTTGCGACGATCACCGCACCCTCCTCGGCGCGCAGCTGCCCGGCGATCTCCCAGACGCGGTCCCGCTGGGCCGGGTCGAGCGAGGCGGTCGGCTCGTCGAGCAGCAGCACGCGCGGTGACGAGACGAGGGCGAGCGCGACGTCGAGCCGCTGGCGGTTGCCGACGGAGAGGTTCGCGGCGCGCACCCCGTCCGGAAGCTCGAACCGGTCGTGGAGGTCGTCGGCGCGGCCGGCAGGCACCCGCTCGAGCGCGGCGAAGAGCCTGAGGTTCTCGCGGGCGGTGAGGCGGCCGTAGTGCGCCGGCCGCTGCGGGACCCATCCGACCGGCGCCGACCGCTCGACGGTGCCGCTCGTCGGGGCGAGCGCGCCGGCCAGGATGGCGAGCAGCGTCGACTTCCCGGCGCCGTTCGGCCCGACGAGCGCGACCGTCTCGCCGGCCGACAGCTCGAGCTCGACCGGCTGCAGTGCGATGCGCGACCCGAATGCGCGGGCGATCCCCCGCGCCGCGAGCAGGATCACTTGCGGACGGCCGTCTGCGGCTCGACGAGCTCGACCTCGACCGGCACCTCCGTGCCGCCGCTCCTGTTCCACGGCTCGAGCGTGATCCGGTCGGCGAAGAACTCCCAGAGCGCCCGGCCGACCGCGAGCAGCGGCAGCGCCGTCAGCGCGCCCGGGAGGCCGTACAGCTCGAAGCCCGCGGCGAGCCCGAAGATGACGAGCAGCGGGTGGAGCCGAAGCGCGCTCCCCATCACATTCGGCACGACGACGTGGCCCTCGATCTGGTGGATGCCGAGGAAGAGGATCGCCACCCAGAGCGCCGACAGCGGATGCACGACAGCCGCGTAAGCGAGCGGCGGGATCGCACCGAGCCACGGCCCGAGGTACGGGATGATCTCCGTGACCGCGACCCATGCACCGAAGAGCAGGGCGTACTGCTGCGCATGTGGCAGGGCGCCGGCGGCGGCGAGAGCCCAGAGCCCGACGCCCGCGCTCGTCCCGATGATCATGCTCAGCGCCGCCTGCCCGCGCACGTAGGACACGAGCGCGCGCTCCATGCTTCGCAGAAGCGGCTCCTCACCCGGTCTCGGCGGGAAGCGCCGGTCGACGACCCGCCCGAGCCGCTGCATGTCGAGGAGCATGTAGATCGAGACGACGAGCAGCAGCACGGCGCTGAAGAGCGTCTTGCCGATCGAGATGGCGGCGCCTTCGACGAACGTGACGATCTTGTGGGTGTACTTGCCGACATCGCGCTGCCGGATCTGCATCACGAGCCGGTGGCCGCGCGCCCGGATCTGGATCGACTTCAGGTGATGCGTGTTGAGCCAGTGCTGGAGCCGGTCGACGTCCCGGTCGGCGGCGGTCTGTCCGCTCGCGCCGACAGGATGGGTGAAGTAGTCGTTGAACCTGGTCGCCGCCGTCTTGGTCTGCCCGACGACGGCGGTCGCGATCGCCGCGATGACGAGAACGAGCGCCGCGAGGAACGCGAGGTACACGATGGCGACCGAGAGGCCGCGCGGCAGCCGGGCCCGCTGCAGCGTCCGCACCACCGGGTCGAGCACGAGCGCGAGCAGCGCCGCGACGACGAAGAGGAAGACGACGTGAGCGGCAGCCGTCGCGAACACCCACGCCAGAACGAGCAGAAGCGGCAGCCCGACGAGCTGCACCCAGCGCGGCACCTGGATCCGCGGCGGCCGGCCGGCGGCGGTCATGTCGTCGATGCTACAGCCCGCATCCGTCGCCTCCGCCCGCCCGGCTGGGACTGGTCGCTGGAGGTCGACGGCGCCCTCGCGCTCGACCGTCACGAACTATGGGATGAACCCAAGGAACGGAGCCGCCTTCGCGTGTCACAATCCCCCAGGTTGAAAGCCTCGGAGTCGTCCGATACGGTGCCCCGCATGCCCCTGCCGCGCCGAGAACGGCGCGTTTCCGCCCGCCGCCGCCGTGAGCTCGAGCGCGAGCGCCGTCAACGCCTGCTCGCCGTCGTGGCCGCGCTCGGCGTCATCGGGCTCGTGATGCTGCTTCTCTCGGCCTTCGGCGGTTCGAACGGCGTGACGCAGACGCCGGCGCCGGCGAGCGCGGCGCGGCTGCTCCCGGCAGGCCCGCCGACTCCCGAGATCCTCGCCCGCGTCGACACGCTGCAGCTGCAGCTGCCCGTGAGCCAGTCTCGCGTCACGGCAGTCGGGTTCCAGGGCGGAAGCGACGGATCGATCGCGCTCTCCCCGCTCGGCACGCAGGCGAACGAGGGCGTCGTCAGGCGGCTGCTCCACGCGATCGTCGGCCACTCGTCGAGCGGCCCTCGTTGGTACCAGCTCCCCGGCGGCGAGGGCCCGGCGACGTCCGCCATCGACGTCGGGGCCGCGGCCGGCACCGACGTCTACGCACCCGTCGACGGCACGATCATCGCGATCGGCGACATCGTGCTGAACGGCCGGCCCTACGGCTCCCGGATCGACATCCAGCCGACCTCCGCGCCGTCCCTCGTCGTCTCCGTCTCGACGCTCCGCGTCGACCCGGCGCTCGCCGCCGGCTCATCTGTCGCAGCCGGCGCGACGAAGCTCGGATCGCTCGTGGACATCTCGCACGTCGAGCAGCAGGCACTCGCCCGCTACACGAACGACGCCGGGAACCACGTCGTGATCGAGGTGCATCCCTCCGCGTCGCTCGGTCTCGGTTAGCGCGCTCCGCGGTGCGCATCCTGTTCGTCGCCGACGTGTTCGGCGCACCCGGCCGGCGCGCGGTCGAGACGCGTCTTCCCTCGCTGCGCGAGGAGCTGGCCGTCGACTTCTGCATCGTCAACGGCGAGAACGCCGCGGCCGGCCGCGGGATCACGACGAAGCTGGCGGGGAAGCTCCTCGCGAGCGGCGCGGACGTGATCACCCTCGGGAACTGGGCGTGGGGCCAGCCCGGGTTCGCGCCGTCGCTCTCGGGCACAGACCGGGTGCTGCGCCCCGCCAACCTGTCGCCGCGGTCGCCGGGACGGGGCTTCGCGGTCCACGACGGCGTCGCAGTGATCAACCTGCTCGGGGTCTTCTCGCTCCATCCGTTCGAGAGCCCGTTCATCGCCGCCGACCGGCTCGTCGACGAGGCGCGCCGCGAGACGCCGGTCGTCGTCGTCGACTTCCACGCCGAGGCGACGAGCGAGAAGGTCGCGCTCGCGCGATACCTCGACGGCCGGGTGACCGCGGTTCTCGGCACGCACACGCACGTGCAGACGAACGACGCCCGTGTACTGGCCGGGGGGACGGCGGCGATCACCGACGCCGGGATGACCGGCCCGCACGACTCGGTGATCGGAAGCGACGAGCACAACGCGATCCAGCGGTTCGTCAGCGGCATGCCGCTGCGCCTCGAGCCGGCGACGGGCGACGTGCGAATCGAGGGGGCGCTCGTCGAGTGCGGAGACGACGGCCGCGCGACGAGCTGCGTCGCTATCCGGGTCGAGGTTCCCTCACCGGAAGGGCCAGCACGATGAGGAGCAGCACGAGCACGAGGTCGCGCGCGAGCACGACGCCGGCGAGGCTGAACGACCCCGCGTAGTCGAAGTACCGCTGCGGGAACCAGACCTGCGTCAGGACACAGGCCGCGGTGAGCAGCACGACCGCCGCCGCCCCTCGCAGCCCGCGGACGAGCGGCACGAGGGGAATCAGCCAGATCAGGTACTGAGGCGAGAGGACCTTTCCGAGGGCGACGAAGGCGCACACGGCCGCGGCCGCGTGCCGCAGCAGGCGGTCGCGGGTCTGCGGCCCACGGAGGGACAGCGCCCAGACGGCCGCGATCGCCGCAATCTGGAGGACGCCGAAGACGGCACCGGCCGCACCGTGCCCGGCGAGGTTCTGCGAGCCGTGGCTCGTGATCACGCGTGGATGCCCGAACACCGTGAAGAGCGCTGCGCCCAGGCTCTCGATCTGCAGCGGACGCGAAGCCTGGCCGACGAGGCTCGACCACACGCCGTGAGGTGCGAGCACGACGAAGGGCGCGAACGCGCACGCGACGACCGCCACGCCGGCCGCCGCTGCGCGTGCCCGGCCGCGCGCTGCCGACCACGCGAGCGCGGGCGGGCAGACGACGAGGGGCCACAGCTTCGCCGAGACCGCCGCGCCGAGGAGCGCCCAGCCGAGCACGTCGCGCTCGTCGCAGAGCGCGACGAGCGCGAGCGCGAGCAGCAGCGCCGGCCAGAGGTCGTAGCGCGAGAGCACGAGCGACCCGACGAGCAGCGGCGTCAGCGCCGCGTAGAAGGCCGCGCGCCGGTCGATCGCCGACACGGCGACGACGAGGGCGACCCCGCACGCAGCCATCAGCCCGGCGAACGCCGAGGCGTAGTCCCCGAACGGCGCAGGCGCGACGAACACTGGCAACGCGCCCGGCGGGTACTCGACCCGGAAGTCGCGGTAGGGGACGAGCCCGCGGTCGACGATCGCGGTGCCGTAGTCGCGGTAGGTCGGCCAGTCGACGATCTGCCCGTTCGCCCAGAACCACCGGTGAACGGCCGCGAAGCACGCGAGGAAGAGGGCGGAAGCGGCGAGCGCCTCAGGCCGCGGCTGGAGCAGGCGCCTCGTCACCGGCCGCCACCTCGGGCGTCGGCTCTCTCGGCGTGCCCGGCAGGGGCGCGAGCAGGGCGAGCGCGACGAAGGGGAAGAACCACGGGAGGTAGAGATAGAACCAGTGCGTGAGGACGAGCTCGAAGCCGACGAGGAGCGCTCCGGTCAGGGCGGCCATTCGCAGCGGCGAGCGCCGGCGCGGCACGAAGGCGAGCGCGAGCGCCCCGACGACGAGCGCCACCTGGAGCACCCGCTGCACGAGGTGGAGGTCGGGGATCCCCTTGGCGTGGTACTGGCCCCAGTCCCAGATCGAGAACGGCGAGTCGCGGCCGAGCTGGAAGCCGATCGTGCGGTCGTAGAAGGTGCGCACCGCGTCGACCGGGGAGGGCTCCAGGAGCATGATCGAGAAGAGCACGACGGTCGCGACGGCGAAGGCGAGCAGCGTGCGAAGAGCGTGACGCGGGCGACGCGCTTCCGGATACCCGGTCCAGAGCGGCAGCACGACGAGCGAGGCGAACTTCGTCCAGCCGGACAGCGCGACGGCCGTGCCGCGGACGGTGTCGCTCGTCAGCGCCGCGAACCCCCAGACAAGGAGCGCCGGCGCGATGGCGTCGTTCGTGTTCGAGTTGGACGCATACTGGGTGAACGGCCACGCCGCCCACGCGAAGGCGGCGGTCACGGCGAGTCGAGGCCCTCCGAGCCGCCGGCCGACGAAGGCGAGGCCGAGCAGCGCGAGCAGGTCGAAGGCGATCGACGTGAAGTGCACGGCCGGCAGGGTGTCCCACTTGTGGCTCCACCCGAAGAGCAGGTAGCCCGGCAGGTAGGCGTAGTAGGCGACCGGCCCGTACGTGTCCCCGAGCGGGTTCGCGGTCTCGCAGATGCCGTTCGACTGGATGCGGTCGCGGATCTCACCCTCGCTGTCGGAGGGGCCGCACGCGGGCCGTGAGTCCTCGACGGGGAAGTTGCCGTAGGGGATCTCGCCGTGCGCGATCCGGTCGGCGCCGATCACGCCCGAGTAGCCGACGTCGATCACGTTCGAGGCGCGGACGTTGAGCCCGATCCGGAAGCCGGCCAGGAACACGGTCGCCGCGGCGAGCACCCAGATCGGCCAGACGGGCGCGCCGCGCGAGGGGCGGTCCGCGCCCGCGACCCAGACGAGCCGCACGAGCAGCCAGGCGAGCGCCGGATAGGCAAGGGGCATCGCCGTGAAGACGTCGCCGCGGTTGAAGAACCACAGCGAGACCGAGAAGAACAGGAGCACCAGCACGTCGAGGTTCCGCACCGAGGCGATTCGTCGCCAGTCGGCGAGCCCGAGCAGGAAGACAGCGCAGAACCCGAGCCAGACGGAGTAGCTGTTGATCTTCGTGCCGCCGAAGGCACCGGAGTAGCCGCGGGCCATCTTCCAGGCGACCTGCGGCCCCGTCCACGCCTCGATGACCGTGCCGGTTCCGTCGTCGACCTCGCCCGTCGCGATCTCCCCGGCGGCGCCCGACCACACGTCGACCGTCCAGACGCCGTCCTTGAAGCTGGCGTCCGTCGTCGGATGCGGCGGATAGCGCTCGAGCCACCGATGCACCTTCGGGTAGGCGAGGAAGCGGTTGATCACCTCCGACGAGGGAAGGCGGCCCTTCGTCTTCCCGAGCGGCGTCGTCTGGGCGAGCGGGTTGCCGACCGATGTCGTCGTGCCTGCGTGCGCCGCCGGGACGAGCGCGAGCGCGACGACGAGGGCCGCCGCGGCCCTCACGGCCGGAATGACCAGAGCTTGTTGCCGAGGAAGTTGAGCGGCGTGACGAGGATGATCGCGATCGCCTGCGAGACGATCTTGCCGAGGTGCATCGTGTCGAGGAAGACGACGAGCCAGAGCTGGTTGACCGCAAGCGCCGCGAGGGCAACGACGAAGAAGCGCGCGCCCTGGTAGGCGAAGCTGCCTCGCTCGTTGCGGAACGTCCAGTGCCTGTTCCACCAGTAGTTCCAGCCGGCGGAGACGACGAACGAGACGACCGCCGCCTTGTGCGCGCCGATCCCGAGCAACGCTGCATAGACCGCGAGGTTGACGACGTATCCCGAGCTCCCGACGACGCCGAATTTCGCGAGCTGAATCCAGTTGTGAGGGCTTCGCAGGGCGCGAACGGCGCGCGTGGAGACGGACACGCGGCGAGGCTAGCGGTTCCGAAGGCTGGATCAGGCGCGATCGATCATCGGGTTGGATCCCGCGGACGATGGACTCCGCCCCGCTCGTCGATCCACGGCTCGTCGAAGGCGAGGTCGGAGAGCCGGCGCGCATGCCGGCGGTAGAAACCCGCGTCGGGCTCGTCGATCAGCATCAGCACGGAATCGAGCGTGATCTCGTCGACCTCGATGCGGGCGACGGAGAACGGCATGAACCGATGGGCGCCGTCGCCGCACCGGACCTCGAAGCCGAGGACACGGTCGGCGTCTGCGTGAAGCAGCACCTCGGTCAGCCTGCCGAGATGGATGCCGCGCAGCCGCACCGGGAGAGCGAGCACCTCCGCCGCGGAGCGACCCCTCATCGCAGAGGCCATCGTCTCCGGCGGGCGTCTACGGGAAACCGGTGACGAGCGGCACGAAGCGCGCCGGGACGAGCGGCACGAGCTCCCCCTCCGAGACGAGCACGAGCCGGTCGCGGAGAGGCAGAACGAGGCGGCCGCCGGGAGCCAGCTGCTCGAGCAGCGCGGGCGGGATCGCGGCCGCCGCCGCGGCGACGGCGATGCCGTCGAACGGCGCACGCTCGGGCAGGCCGAGCGCCCCGTCCCCGACGACGACGTCGACGTCGGCGATCCCGGCCGCCTCGAGGTTCCGGAGAGCCTGGGCGGCGAGCTCGGGAATCCGCTCGATCGACACGACCTCGGCTGCGAGCGCCCGCAGCAACGCGGCCTGGTACCCCGAGCCGGTGCCGACGTCGAGAACGCGCTCGTCACCGTGCAAGCCGAGCGCCTGCAAGATCACCGCGACGATGAAGGGCTGCGAGATCGTCTGGCCGCACGGCAACTGCAGCGCCGCGTCCACGTAGGCGAGGTGGCGCTCCTCCGGCGGAACGAAGAGCTCGCGCGGAATCCGCGACATCGCCTCGAGCACCCGGGCATCGTCGATGCCGCGGTCCCGGAGCTGCTCGTCGATCCAGCTAGGCGGCGCCATGCAGGTGGTCGACGACGAGCTGCTTGACGCCCGTGATCGAGGCCGGCGGCTCGCCGAGGCCTACGGTCAGCATCGGCACCTCCGAGTCCGCCGCCTCGAGCGAGCCGTGGCTCCCGCCGCCGAGGTGGTGGCGTCCGGCGAGGTCCACGAACTCGTAACCGGGCGCGGCCGAGACGAGCACATCGCCCGCGTTCGGGTTGTGCACCGCGGCCGAAACCCGCTCGCGGCCGGCAGGCACCTCGTCGAGCAGAGCGACGTCCTCGTCGCCGTCGCGTCGCACGACGATCCCGCCGTTCTCGCGAAAGCACACGATGCCGGCCGCCGGGTCCGAGTCGAGGCGCTCTGCCACCGCACGGGGATCGTCGGTGTAGACCATCGCCGCCCGGTTCGAGGCGGTGACGAGGTCCTCGCCGACATCGAGCCGCGCAGTCTGCGTGACGCTCGACTGCCCGTGATCCGAGCAGACGACGATCGCATAGCGCTCGAGAAAGGCGTCCGGCCCGCCGGCGGCGTCGAACAGCGCGGCGATCGCCGCGTCGCTGCGGGCGAGCGCCTCGTGCGCGGCATCGGGGCCGGCCACATGCGACGCGTAGTCGTAGTCCGGCAGGTAGTACACGAGCAGGTCGAAGCCGTCCCGTGTCACGAGCCACCGCCCGACCGAGGCCGCGTACGCGTCGATCGATCCGAGCGCGCGGCTGCGCACGGCGATCGGGGCGCCGGTGCGGTCGCTCTCGTACAGCGAGTAGAAGAAGAACCGTCTCGGGCCGTTCACCGCCGGCGCCCCCGGGATCGTCGGGAGGTGCCGGTGGCGGCCGCGGTAGCAGGTGATGTTCACGGCGGCCGTCGTCAGCCCGGTGTCCTCGAGCGCCTCGTAGACGGTCTCCGCGTCGCGCGACAGATGCCGGGCGTTCAGGTCGACGATGGTGTCGCGAAGCGATCGTGCGAGCCCGGCGGCGCGGATCGCCCCGAACGAGGACCCGTATTCGACGAGACGGCGCTCGGCGCGGTGCCACCAGACGAGGTGCGGGATGTGATGGACGTCGGGATGGGCGCCGGTCGCGATCGACGCGAGGCAGACGGGCGTGACCGACGGGAACACCGAGGTCGCCCGCCGGTACTCGCCGTGGTCTGCGAGAAAGCGAAGCGCGGGCGTGTCGGCCGTCTCGAACATCGCGGGCGTCAGCCCGTCGATCACGGCCAGGACAACGGGCTTCGGGCTCACGGCGCTCGGGCAGTCAGTCGCGGGCGAGCGTGCGCAGCCCGGCATGCCGGTCGGGCGAGCGGCGGCGCAGGCGCACGCCGAGCGCAGGGACCGCCACGGCCTCGAGGTACCCGGCGACCGGGACGAACGCGAGGGCCGCGCCGACCAGCGCGACGAGGGCGAGCAGCGTCGCCGTCCCGCCGCGCGTGCCTCCTCTCCTGAGCGCACCGGCCACGAGGGGCGCGGAGCCGAGCGCGCCGCAGATCGATCCCGCGAAGCCGCCGGCCGCCTCGTCCCACTGGCCGAACGCGAAGCCGATCGCGATCGAGATCACCGCCGCCGCGACGAGCCCTGCCGGCGGCCGCCGCAGAGCCGCGGTCATCGCGACGCCGATCGCGGTGCCGAGCCCGACGAGGATGCCGATCGTGTACCAGTCGCCCACGACACGAGTTTACGCGGGGCGTGGCCACGGGCATGACGACCCCATCGCCCTGGATGATGCCCGGCCCCTGCTGGTCTTCTTCTCGTCCCGACGCTCCGGCCCGTCCCGCCGGATGGAGAGCCTCATCGCTCACCTCGCGCGCCGGGAGCGCTCCCGCCTGCGCGTCGTCCAGCTCGATCTCGACGACCGGGCCGACCTGGCGGCACGGCTCGCGGTCGACGCGGCGCCGGCGCTCGTGCTCGTCGTCGAGAACCGGGTCGTCGCCCGGCTGGAGGGCCGCGCGAGCGCGACGAGGATCGACGCGCTCCTCGAGGCGCATCTCCACCCGGCGGCTGCGTAGATCTCAGCCGCTTTCGAGGCGTGCGATCAGCGCGAGCGCGAACTGGGCGGCCCGTGCGCCGTCGACCACCCGGTGATCGAACGTGACGCTGATGTTGCCGATCGGCCGCACGACGATCGCCCCGTCGCGGACGACCGGGCGCGGCGCGATGCGGTGGACGCCGAGGATCGCCACCTCCGGATGATTGACGAGGGGAGTCACGAAGAGGCCGCCGAGCTTGCCGGCGCTCGTCACGGTGAAGGTCGAGCCGCGAAGCTCCTCCGGTGCGAGCCTGCCGGCGCGCGCCTTCTCGGCGAGCGCGTCGACATCGGCGCGGAGCTCGTCGAGGCTCCGGCTGCCGCAGTCGCGGACGACGGGCACGACGAGCCCCTGATCCGTCTGCACCGCGACGCCGAGGTCGTGACGATCGAGGTAGACGATCTCGTCGCCCTCCAGCCGGGCGTTCAGCTCCGGGTACTCCGCGAGGGTCATCGCGGTCGCGTGGAGCACGGTCGGCAGGAGCTGACCGAGGTCGATCCCGGAGAAGTCGCACTCCTCGACGAAGGTGACGGCAGGCACCTCGCGGTGGGCACGCGTCAGGTGCTCCACGATCTGCCGCCGCACACCGCGCACCTTCTCGCGCCGCCCCTCCGCTTGTAACAGACTGTTACTTGCCGTTGCAGCGGCTCGCACGTCGTCCTCGGTGATCCGGCCGCCCGCACCGGTCGGCGTCACCGCTCCCAGGTCGACGCCCAGTTCCTGCGCGACCCGGCGTACGAGCGGGGTCGCCTGCAGGCGCCCCGGAGGCGCCGCCTCCTGCGCTTGTAACAGTCTGTTACTTGCAGGCTCCGCGGCCGGCTCCGCCTCGGGCTCGCCGCCGTCGTCGTCGCCGATCAGGACGAGGACCGTGCCGACAGGGACGACGTCGCCTTCGCCGACGAGGATTCGCGAGACGGTGCCCGTCGCGGGCGAGGGGATCTCGACCGTCGTCTTGTCGGTCTGGATCTCGACGAGCGGCGCGTCCTCGACGATGTCGTCTCCCTCGGCCACGAGCCAGCGGGCGACCTCTCCCTCGGTCAAGCCCTCGCCGAGGTCGGGCAGCTTGAACGCGTACGGCACGGGGTCGGAGGCTACCTGGCCGCGTACCGATCGAAGCTGTGCCCGTCGTTTTCCGCCACTGTTGCCGCGCCGGTCAACGACGGGAGAAGCTCTCCGAGCGGCTCGACATCGCGCAGGAGCAACTGCGCATCGCACGGTGCGTCGGGTGAGCGATGCTCCGCCTCGCGCGCCACCTCGCCGAGACGCGGGCTCGCCGGATCGAGCAGCCACCCGAGACCGGCGCTCTTCGAGTCGAGGTAGACGGAGTCGCTCACGGACGCGGTCTCCCCACCCACGAGCCGGCGGGCACGATCAGCATGCGGAGCCCTTCGCCCATCCGCCGGAGCGACACCGCAAGCTCGTCGCCCGCGAGCTCGGCAGCGACGTCCCGCGGCACGTACCCCGCCTGCAGCGTCCGCTCCTCGTTCCAGACCCCGACGGCGTTCGCGTCGTGGGGATTCTCCGGCTCGGGCACGAGGACGAGCCGGGCGCCGGGATCGA
This sequence comes from uncultured Thermoleophilia bacterium, assembly GCA_963784765.1. GTDB lineage: Bacteria > Actinomycetota > Thermoleophilia > Gaiellales > Gaiellaceae > PALSA-600. Next base: position 262,132 of record CAWASP010000008.1, on the reverse strand, counting down.
ACGACGCATCGGCGACCGCCTCCGGCCGGAACGAGACGCCGGCGACGGGCACGACCCGGAGCCGCGGATCCTCCCAGGGGACGGGCTCCCCGGTGGCGGCGTCGCGCAGCCGGTAGCCGGCGCCGCGGCGGTCGCGCTCGAGCCAGAGGCGAAGACGCTCGGTCAGAGCGTCGAGCGCACGGCGGCCGCGACGCGCTCGGCGCTCGGCATGTACGCGTCCTCGATGCTCCAGTACGGGTACGGGACGTCGAACCCGGTGACCCGCAGCACGGGCCCGTGCAGGTCGAAGATCGCCTTCTCGGCGAGGAGCGCGGCGAGCTCGGCCCCGAAGCCCGCGGTGCGCGGCGCCTCGTGCACGATCACCGCGCGTCCCGTCTTCGCAACCGACGCGAGGATCGCGTCCTCGTCCAGCGGACGCAGCGAGCGGATGTCGACGATCTCGCACGAAACCTCGTCCGCGAGCAGATCGGCGGCCTGCTCGCAGACCGGCACCATCGCGCCGTACGCGAGCAGTGTCGCGTCGGAGCCCTCTCGTGCGACTCGCGCGCGGCCGAGCGGAACCACGTGCTCGCCCTCGGGCACCTCGCCGCGCGCCGTACGGTAGGCGTGCTTCGGCTCGAAGAAGACGACCGGGTCGGGATCCCTGATCGCCGCGGCGAGCAGCCCCTTCGCGTCGGCCGGCGTCGACGGAATCGCGACCTTGATGCCCGGGGTGTGCACGTAGTAGGCCTCGGGGGAGTCCTCGTGCAGCTCGGGCGCGCGGACCCCGCCGCCGTAGGGCATGCGGATCGTGACGGGGAACTCCATTTTCCCGCCCGACCGCCAGCGGTAGCGGCCGACGTGCGTGATCAGCTGGTCGAGACACGGGTAGGAGAACGCGTCGTACTGCATTTCGACGACCGGCCGCCAGCCCGCCATGCAGAGGCCGACCGCGGCGCCGAGCATGCCGGCCTCCGCGAGCGGCGTGTCGACGCAGCGGTCCGGGCCGAAGCGCTCGAGCAGGCCGGCCGTCGCCCGGAACACCCCGCCGGCGCGCCCGACGTCCTCGCCCAGCACCATCACGTCGCGATCGCGGGAGAGCTCGGTGTGGAGGGCGTCGTTCACCGCCTCGACGAGCGTCCGCTCAGCCACGGTAGAGGTGCTCCGGCGGGACGGCGTAGGCGTTCGCGAAGACGAGGCCGCGGTCTGCCGGCGGCGCCGCCTCGGCCGCGGCGATGCCCGCCCGCATCAGCTCCTCCGCTTGCCGGCGGACCTCGGCCTCGTGCTCGTCGCTCAGCACCCCGCGCGCCTTCAGGAGCTCGGCGTAGCGTCCAACGCACTCGCGCGCGCGCTCCTCGTCGACGCGCGCAAGGTCGATGTAGGCGCGGGGATCGTCGGCCGTTCCGTGCGGGGCGGCGCGGTAGTGCACCGCCTCGATCAGCGTCGGCCCGCCGCCCGACCGGGCGCGGTCGACGGCCTCGCGGGTCGCCTCGTACACCGCCAGGACGTCGAGGCCGTCGACGGAGATGCCGGGGATCCCGTAGCCCCCGGCCTTCTCGGCGAGCGACTCGACCCGGGTCTGTGCCTCGAGCGGCGTCGAGATCGCCCACTGGTTGTTGTTGCAGACGAAGATCGCCGGGGCGCCCATCACGGCCGCATAGTTGAGCCCCTCGTGGAACGCGCCCTCGCTTGTGGCGCCGTCGCCGAAGAACGCGAGCGCCACGGCATCCTCGCCACGCAGCTTCTTCCCCCAGGCGAGCCCGGCGGCGTGGGGGATGTGGGTCCCGATCGGGACGCAGATCGACGCGATGTTCCAGTCGGCCGGGCTCCACCAGCCGGCCGGATGCCCCCGCCACCAGTGCAGCACCGTCTCGACGGGCATGCCGCGAACGAGCCCGATTGCCGACTCGCGGTAGGACGGGAAGATCCAGTCGTCGTCGCGCAGCGCGAACGTGGCGCCCGCCTGGATCGCCTCGTGGTTCCAGAACATGGCGTAGGTCCCGATCCGCCCCTGCCGGTGGTAGACGACCGAGCGCTCGTCGTAGGTGCGGAGGAGCACCATCCGGCGGTGAAGCTCGAGCAGGTCGCGGTCGTCGAGGCCGGCGGTCGCGGATTCGGGCCCGAATCGGCTGCGCGCGTCCGTGGACATGCGCAGCGGAGGCTATCCGAGCGAGAGCTCGGAGGCCTGCCAGTTCAGCTGGTCGGCGACGAGCTTCGTGCCGAGCTCGTGCCCGAGCGGATACCACGTGATCCGCGGGTCGTCGGGCGCAGCCCGCATCAGCGCGAGCAGCTGTCGATGCGGGACGACGGCGTCCTCGGTGCCCGCCTGGAAGAAGAGACGGGCGTGGGCCCGCCGGATCCAGTAGCGCGCGACGTTCGTGCCGCGACCCGCGATGACCCCGACCGCCTTCGGCCGCGGGTCGTCGCCTGCGAGGATCGCCGCGGTCTGCGCGCCGAGCGAGAAGCCGACGACTCCGAGCCGCGACGGGTCGACGTCGAGACGTGACGTGAGCAGGTCGAGGGCACGGCGCGCATCCACGACGAGCGGCCGGTAGGTCTGTGCATCGTTCGGCTCCGAGATCGTCATCGTCACGGCCCCGCGCAACGCAAGCTTGGCGGCAGCGACGATCAGATCCCTCCGCGTCCCGCCGGAACCGTGCAGGAAGAGGACGGCCGGATGCCTTCCGGAGGCGCGCGGGACGACGAGGTAGGCGGCGACACGGCTCGTGCCGACACCGCGATAGGTGATCGCATGGATGTCGGCCTTCGGCGACGAGGCGTAGAGGCCCGCGTTGTGCACCTCGAGCGGGACCGACGCGTCGTAGTGGAACGGATCGGCCGCATGATGACCCGCACCGCAGGCCGTGAGGAGCAGCGCGGCGCTACACCAGACACAGAAGCGCATCGCGCCTCGCCTCGAAGACCGCCGAGTCGACGTCGCCGAGATCCTCGCCGTCGACCTGGAGCGGCAGAGGATGGTCGCATCGCACCTCGATCCGGTCGAGATCGAACCCGGTGTGGATGCCCGCCCCGAAACCGGTCCCGCGGACGAGGGCCGTCATGAGCCGCGGGACGTCGCCGCGGCGAACCCGCTCGGGCGCGGCGAACGCGATCCCGTCCTCGAACCGCGCGCCGGGCGTCACGCGCAGCGGCAGCGGCCCCGCATAGCTGTACGGATCGCCGTTCGCGACGAGGAGGAACGCAGCCCGTCCGACCCCGGCGATCTCGAGCACCGGGTCGAAGCGGCCGCGATGCTCGAGCAGGATCCGGCCGATCATCCTCGCGAACGCGAGGTCGCCGGGCCGTGCTCCCGCCGGGTCGCGTCCGAGCCGGTTCAGACGGCGGACGGCCTCGCCGTCGAGACCGAGCCCCGCCGAGAAGCAGAAGCACCTCCCGTTCACGGCGCCGAGCGAGATCCGGCGCGTCCGCCCGGCGTCGAGCGCGACGCCGATGGCGCGCGCCGCGTCGGCAGGGTCGCGCGGGAGCCCGAGCGCGCGCGAGAAGACGCTCGTGCCGCCGCCCGGCAGAAAACCGAACGGGGTCCGGCCGTCGGCCCCGTTCAGCGCCTCGTTGTAGGTGCCGTCGCCCGAGAAGACGGCGATCGCGTCGACGCCCTCTGCCGCTCCCGCCTGGACGAGCTCCGTGGCGTGGCCCGGCCGCTCGGTGAACCGCGTCCACACCTCGACCCGCTCGCGGAGCGCGCGCTCGACGAGCGTGATACGGCCGCCGGTGACGTTCGTCGAATACGGGTTGACGATGAGCAGGACGAGCTTCACGCTGCGCCGAGCATGCCACGGCGGACCGCACTCATCGTCGAGGTTCCCGAAGCGGAGCAGCACGTCGCCGAGCTCCGCCTGCAGCACGACTGGTCGGCGAAGCACGGCGTGCCGGCCCACGTGACGATCCTCTTTCCGTTCTGCCCCCCGGAAACGGTCGACGAGCGTGCGCTCGCGAAGCTCTTCGCGCGCTTCTCCGCGTTCGACTTCGCGCTCGACCGGGTGGAGCGCTGGGAGGAGGGTGTCGTCTGGCTCCACGTCGAGCCCTCGTGGCGGTTCGTGGACCTCACCGCCGCGGTCGCCGAGCGCTGGCCGGACTACCCGCCGTACGAGGGCGAGTACGACGAGGTCATCCCGCACCTCACGCTCAGCGACGGCGAGCCGATCGACGTCGACATCCCGCTGCCCATCGCGAGCCGCGCAACCGAGGTCACGCTGATCGAGGAGGACGAACGGGGCATGTGGTCGGGGCGGGCGCGCTTCGCGCTCGGTCAGGGCGTCGCGTAGCCACGCATGCCGTCGAGCAGGACGGTGTACAGCCGATCGGCGAGCTCGTCGATGTCGGTCCCCGGCCGCAGCCAGGTGTAGGCCCAGTTCGCGGCCGAGAGGAAGAGCAGGGCCGCGGTCTGAACGTCGAGATCGGTGCGGAGCTCGCTTCCCTCGACGCCGTCGCGATACAGGTCGCGCACGCGCTCCTCGTACCGGCGGCGCTCGGCGACGAACTGCTCGCGGCGCTCGCCCGTCAGGTGGCGCCACTCGCGCACGAACACCGTGGCCACGTCCAGCTGCCCGGCGACGACGCCCAGGTGAGCCCGCAGCGAGAGACGAATGCGCCCGGTCGCGGGCAGGTCGGCAGGGACCGCGTCGAGTGCGGCGTGAAACGCCCCGGCCCCCTCCCGCGCGACGTCCCAGAGGAGATCCTCCTTGGAGGCGATGTGGTGATAGAGCGAGGGCTTCTGCACGCCGAGCGCGTCCGCGAGATCGGCCAGCGAGGTGCCCTGGTAGCCGCGCTCGGCGAAGAGCCGCGCCGCGATCCGTGTTAGCTCCTCCCGACGGGCGGACATCTACAATCGGAGGTTAACGAACGGTCGGTAGGGAGGACTGGATGGATGCACGCACGCAGGAGTTCGTCGACCACGTCCAGTCGGGCGGCCAGGTCGAGGCGACCGACTGGCTGCCGGACGACTACCGGCAGAAGCTCCTGAAGTTCGTCGAGATGCACGCCAACTCGGAGCTCATGGGCGTGCTCCCCGAACGGGAGTGGATCCTGAAGGCGCCGACCCTGCAACGGAAGCTGGCGCTGACCGCGAAGGTGCAGGACGAGGTCGGCCATGCGCAGCTGATCTACCGCGTCGCCGAGGACCTCGGCAAGCCGCGCGAGCAGATGTTCGCCGACCTCCTCTCCGGCAAGAGCAAGTTCCACAACGTCTTCCACTACCCGACCTTCACCTGGGGGGATGTCGGTGTCATCGCGTGGCTCGTCGACGCCGCCGCGATCATCAGCCAGAAGGCGCTCCTGAAGTGCTCCTACGCGCCGTACGCGCGAATCATGAAGAAGATCTGCTGGGAGGAGTCGTTCCACATCCTCCACGGGCGCGACGTGATCCTCGCGATGATGACCGGCACCGACGAGCAGCGGGAGCTCGTGCAGGAGGCGCTCGATCGGTGGTGGGGCCCGCTGATGCAGTTCCACGGCAACCCGATCCCGCGCGACGAGGACCCGATGTGGTTCTGGCGGATCAAGTCGCAGGGGAACGAGGAGGCGCGCCAGCAGTTCCTCGACGGGTACGTCCCGCAGATCCGCGAGCTCGGCCTGACCGTCCCGGACCCGGAGCTGCAGCGCGGCGACGACGGCGTCTGGGCCTACACCGAGCCCGATTGGGACGAGCTCCGCTCGGTCGTCACCGGCCACGGCCCGCGCTCGCAGGAGCGTCTCGCCTTCCGCGCCCGCTTCCTCGAGCAGGAGCGCTGGGTCCGCGACTCGGTCGTCGCAGCCTGATGATCTTCGAGGTGTTCCGGCGCGAGCGGAAAGGGCAGCCGTTCACGCATGCCGGCTCGATCGTGGCCCCGGACGCCGCGTTCGCGGACGCGTGGGCGCGCGAGCAGTACGGACGCCGCGGCGAGTCCGACGCGCTGTGGCTCGTCCCGCGCGAGGCGATCCACCAGGTGACCGAGTGGGCCGACGAGTTCGACCTCAAGTACCGGCGCGTCGACGGCTACTCGATCAAGGCGCGGCTGAAGGAGGCACGTGAGCGAGCGGGCGTCGCTGCTCCTGACGCTGGCTGACGACGAGCTCGTGCTCGGCTGGCGCGACTCCGAGTGGACCGGGATCGCGCCGACGCTCGAGGAGGACGTCGCCTTCTCGTCGATCGCGCAGAACGAGATCGGCCATGCGCGCGCGCTCTACGAGGTCGCCGCGCGCGAGCTTTCGAGCGACGCCGATGCGCTCGCGTTCGACCGGCGGCCGGAGGAGTACCGGTGCGCGCCGCTCGTCGAGCTGCACCTGCTCGACTGGGCGCACACGATCGCCCGGCGCTACCTCTACGAGGAAGCCGACCGCGTGCGGATCGAGGCCCTGAAGCATTCGGACGACACGGAGCTCGCGGGCCTCGCCGCGAAGATCGACCGCGAGGAGACCTACCACCGCCTGCACGCGGAGATGTGGGCTGCGCGGCTGCACGACGAGCCGCGCTTCCGCGAAGCGGTGGCAGAGCTCTGGCCCTACGCGCTCGGGCTGCTCGAGCCCGAGCTCCGGCCCGAGCTCGCGCGCCGCGTCGGGCTCGAGCTCGTCGAGGCGCGGGAGCGCGGCGAGCACACGCCCGACCTCCAGGAGCTGTGGGAGGAGATGACGGAGGTCAGGCGCTCGGCGCCGGGTGCGCAATGGTGAGCGCCGAGGCGGTCTGGGCGGCGCTCGACGAGATTCCCGACCCTGAGATCCCGGTCATCTCGCTCGTCGACCTCGGCGTGATCCGGGACGTGGCCGTCGACGGCGACCGTGTCAGGGTCGAGTTCACGCCGACGTTTCTCGGCTGCCCGGCGCTCGAGGCGATGACCCGGGCGATGGAGGAGAAGCTCGCCGGCCTCGGCGCCGAGCCGCAGGTCGACGTGATCGTCGACGACTCGTGGTCGACCGACCGCATCTCGCCCGCGGGGCGCGAGAAGCTCAGGCAGGCGGGCTTCGCGCCGCCGCCCGCGCGCGCGGCGGGCAAGACGACGCTCGTCCAGCTGACGTCGAAGGCGTTCCGCTGCCCCTACTGCGGCTCCACCGAGACGCGGCTCGAGAACATCTTCGGCCCGACGCCGTGCCGCTCGATCCGCTGGTGCGAGAGCTGCCGCCAGCCGTTCGAGCAGTTCAAGACGATCTGACTGATGCCGAGACGCCCTCGCCGGCTTGGGGATGTCCACGAACGTCAGCAAGCGCGCGACGGAGGCGACGCGCTCATCTTTCCGGCGAGTGTCCGGTCCGCCGCCAGCCTCTAGGATCGACCGTCGTGGGGCTCGCCGACTTCCAGCGCCTGCCGCTCCTCTTCGGGCCGTCGCCGGTGCACCGCCTGGAGCGGCTCGAGCAGGAGCTCGGCGGACGCGTGGAGATCTGGGCGAAGCGGGAGGACTGCAACGCCGGGCTCGCGTTCGGCGGCAACAAGGTGCGCAAGCTCGAGTACCTCGCCGCCGACGCGCTTGCACGGGGTTGCGACACGCTCGTCTCGATCGGCGGCGTGCAGTCGAACCACACCCGTCAGGTCGCGGCCGTCGCCGCCCGGCTCGGGCTCGCGTGCGTCCTCGTCCAGGAGCACTGGGTCGACTGGCCGGACACGGTCTACGACAAGGTCGGGAACATCCTCCTTTCCCGGATCATGGGGGCGGAGGTGCGGCTCGACCCGGCCGGGTTCGACATCGGCATCCGGCCGAGCTGGGAGCAGGCGCTCGCCGACGTCGAGGCGCGCGGCGGCACGCCGTACGCGATCCCGGCGGGCGCGAGCGACCATCCGCTCGGCGGGCTCGGCTTTGCCCGCTGGGCCGACGAGGTCGCCGGGCAGGAGCGCGAGCTCGGCGTCTTCTTCGACACCGTCGTCGTGTGCTCGGTCACCGGCTCGACGCAGGCGGGGATGATCGCCGGCTTCGCCGCGCAGGAGCGGGAGCGCACCGTGCTCGGTATCGACGGCTCCGCCACGGTCGAGCAGACGTGGGCGCAGGTCGCGCGCATCGCGCGCAACACCGCCGAGGCGATCGGCCTCGGCCGCGACCTCCGCGACGACGAGATCGTCCTCCTCGACGAGTGGCACGCCGGCACGTACGGCATCCCGGACAGAAAGACCCTCGACGCGATCCGCCTGTGCGCGCGACTGGAAGGAATGCTGACCGATCCGGTCTACGAGGGGAAGTCGATGGCGGCGCTGATCGACCTCGTCCGCTCGGGCCGCATCGAGCCCGGCTCGCGCGTGCTCTACGCGCATCTCGGCGGTCAGCCCGCACTGAGCGCGTACGCAGGCGCTTTCTGACTCGCCCCCAAAGAGTGTGGTCTGCCGCACTCCCGCAGCCGGTGGCATCTGCCACGATTGGGCCGATGCCGAAGACCGTCCTCATCGTCGACGACCACCCGAGCTTCCGCCGCTCCGCGCGCGCGCTGCTCGAGGCGGAGGGCTTCGTGATCGTCGGGGAGGCCGAGAACGGCGACTCCGCCGTCGACGCCTCGCGACGGCTGCGACCCGACGTCGTCCTCCTCGACGTCCACCTGCCCGACAGATCCGGGTTCGACGTCTGCTCGGACCTGCTCGGCGCAGACGCGAACCGTCCCGAGATCGTGCTCGTCTCGAGCCGGGACGCTTCGGATTACGGCGACCTGATCGCGTCGTCCGGGGCGAGGGGGTTCGTCCCGAAGGGCGAGCTGTCAGGCGACGCGGTCTCCACCCTGCTCGAGTGACCCCCCGTATCGCGCTGCTGGCCGGGATCGGCGCCGTCGTCTACGGCGTCGCGGTCGTCATCGCCGCGCGCAGCGACACGGGCTGGACGAGCGGAGTGGTGACGGCCTTCGCGGTCGGCTTCTCCTTCACGACGACCGGAATCGTCGCGATCGCCCGCCGTCCCGCCAATCGCACGGGCATCTGGATGCTGGCCGCCGGCTTCCTCTGGGCGCTCGGCGTGCTGACGCTGACGCGCTCCTCCGGCCTCTTCACCGTCGGCTCGATCGGGCAGCAGCTCGCGATTGCTCCGCTCGCGCAGGTTCTGCTCGTCTATCCGACCGGCGTTCTCGAGCGGCGCTACCACCGCCGGCTGATCGCGGCGATGTGGGCCTTCGTGATCTCCGGGCCTGTCCTCCTTGCGCTCGTCGACCGGACCCCGACCGACTGCGACACGTGCCCGCAGAGCGCGATCGTCGTCCACTCGAGCCCAGCCGCGTCGGCTGCCGTCGCAGTCGTCTACAGCATCGCGGTGGCCGTGGTGGCCGTCGCGATCGTCGTCGAGCTCGCCCGCCGGTACCGCGCCGCCGGGCCGCCGCTGCGCCGGACGCTCGGGCCCGTCTACGCCATGTTCGCGGCCGGGCTCGGGCTCCTGATCCTCTCCAGCGTCCTGGACGCGACCTCGTCGCCGACGGCCGGGCCGATCGGGGGGATCGCGGTCGTCTTCATCGCGCTCGTCCCGGTCGCGTTCCTCCTCGGCCTGCTCCGCAGCCGCCTTGCGCGGGGGTCCGTGCTGCAGCTGCTCGTGGCACTCGAAGGCGGAGCGCCCCTGCGAGAGGCGCTCGGCGACGCGCTCGGCGACCCGTCGCTCCAGATCGCCTACTGGCTCGCCGGCGCCGGCCGCTGGGCGGACGCCCAGGGGCGCCACGTGGACGAGCCGACCCGTGCGGGGCAGCGTTCCGTGACGACAGTCGAGCGCCACGGCGAGGTGATCGCGGCGCTGACCCACGATGCCTCGCTCGACGAGGAGCCCGAGCTCGTCCGCGGCGTCGCTGCCGCGGCCGCCCTGTCGCTTCAGGCACAGCGCGCACAGGCGGAGCTCCGCAACCAGGTCGAGCTCCTGACCACGTTCGTCGACACCGTGCCGAGCCTGCTCGTCACCGTCGACCTCGACGGGCGCATCCTGAACCAGAACGGAGCCGTGCTCGAGACGGCGGGGTGCGAGGACGGGCAGATCCACGGCCGGCTCTTCTGGGATGTCTTCATCGACGCCGAGGAGCGGGAGGCCATGAAGCAGCGCTTCGCGGCAGCGGCTCCGGACCATCCGGCAGCCGAGTACGAGAACGCCTTCACGAACCTGCGCGGCGAGCGGCGCGTCGTCTTCTGGCGGAGCGCGCCGGTGCACGACGAGGAGGGCCGGGTCGTGAGCATCGTGGCCGGCGGGCTCGATGTGACCGAGCGGCGCCGCCGTGAGGAGGCGGCCCGCGAGACGGAGGAGCGCTTCCGGGCCGTCGTCGAGAACGCCCCCGTCGCGATCGTCGAGATCGGGCCCGACGAGCGGGTCAACCTCTGGAATCCCGCTGCGGAGCGCATCTTCGGCTGGCCCGCCGAGGAGATCCTCGGGCGGCCGCCGCGCTGGGTTCCCGACGACCATCGCGACGAGTTCCGGGCGCTGAGCGAGCGGGAGGCGCTCGGCGAGAGCTACACCGGCTACGAGACCATCCGGATCGACCGCGACGGGCACCGGCTCGACGTGGAGATCGCCGCGGCTCCGATCCGCGACGCGAACGGGGAGTTCGTCGGGGCGATGGCCGTGCTCAGCGACATCACCGACCGGCGGCGGCAGCAGGAGGAGCTTCGGGCCTCACGCGTGCGGATCGTGCAGGCGGCAGACGAAGCACGCCGCAGGCTGGAACGCGACCTCCACGACGGCGCACAACAGCGGCTGGTCGCGCTCTCGGTCTCGTTGCGGCTCGCGGAGGCGAAGCTCGCCGCCGACCCCGAGACGGCGGGGCGCGTCCTTGCCGGAGCCCGTGAGGAGCTCGCCCTCGCGCTCGAGGAGCTGCGGGAGCTCGCCCGCGGGATCCACCCGGCCGTCCTGACCGACCGCGGGCTCGCCGCGGCCGTCGAAGGGCTCGTGACGAGGACGCCTCTGCCGGTCGCGGTCGACGTGACCGGGGCCCGGCTGCCGCCTTCGATCGAGGCGGCGCTCTACTACGTCACCGCCGAGTCGCTCACGAACGTCGTCAAGTACGCCGGCGCCGGCGGCGCCGCGATCCGCCTGCGGGCCACGGACGACTCCGTCGTCCTCGAGATCGCCGACGACGGAGTCGGCGACGCCGACCCGGCGCGCGGCAGCGGCCTGCGCGGGCTTGCCGACCGCGTCGAGGCGCTCGGCGGCCGGATCACGATCGCGAGCCCGACCGGCGGCGGAACGCGCGTCCGGGTCGAGATCCCGCTCGAAGACGCGGATCATCCCGTCTGAAGAAGTGCGGTAGGCCGCACCTCCGGATGCCTGTCCGCCGCACGGCGCACGCACGCCCTTCGTGCGAACCTCCGAGCGTCATCGAGAACCGGACGAAGGAGAGAGGAAGGAACCCATGAGCCCCGCGAACCTCACCGAGCTGGCGCAGCGGCGGTCTGACGACCTCGAGATCACCCTCTTCTGGGCTCCGGCCGACGACAGCGTCCACGTCTCCGTCCTGAACGAGCGCACCGGCAGCACGGTCGCCTTCCCGGTCGACCGCTCCCGGGCCCTCGAGGCCTATTACCACCCGTTTGCCTACGCAGCCTGACGCAGAGCCGCGCACGTCCTCCTCCCAGAGCCGGGGCGGCGGATGCAGATCATGACCGGCGCCGGCGCTCCTCCCGCCGTACTTGCCGTCACTCCATCCGCGTCCCCGGCTCCGTGCCGGCTGCCCGGTTGAGCCGGGCGAGGCAGGCTCGTAGACTCGCCGCGTGAGCAGGCTCCCCACCGGGACGGTGACGCTCCTGCTCGCCGATCTCGAAGGTTCCACGCGGCTCGTGCAGGAGGCGGGGGCTGCGTACACGGGGCTTCTCGCCGACGCGCGCCGCATCGTCCGCGACGCCGTGTCGAGCCACGGCGGCGTCGAGGTCGACGCCCACGGCGACGAGCTCCTCGCCGCGTTCGGCGACGCCGGCGCCGGCGTCGATGCGGCGCTCACGGCGCAGCGCGCGCTCATCGAGCACGACTGGGGCCCTGCCCACGTGGTACGCGTGCGCATGGGCCTCCACACGGGCGAGCCGGCGCTCACCGACGAGGGGTACACCGGGATCGACGTGCACCGGGTCGCACGCGTCGCCTCGGCGGGGCACGGCGGGCAGATCCTGCTCACGGAGCCGACCCGGTCGCAGTGCCCCGACCTCGCGACGCTCGATTTGGGATCGCACCGGCTCGCCGGCCTCAACGAGCCGGAGAGGATCTTCCAGCTGCTGGCGGAAGGGCTGCCGCGCAACCTCCCGCCGCTCCGCGTCGCACCCGACACGATCGGGAACGGGATGCGCGTCGTGCTGGCCGACGACTCCGTCCTGCTGCGGGAGGGCGTCGCCCGGCTGCTCGAGGACGCCGGTTTCGAGATCGCGGGCCAGTCGGGCACCGCGGAGGACGTCGTGCGGCACGTCGGCCTCTACAAGCCCGCCGTCGCCGTCGTCGACATCCGCATGCCGCCGACGCACACCGACGAAGGGCTGCGGGCGGCGAAGGAGATCCGCGAGCGCTTCCCCGACACGGGCGTGCTCGTCCTCTCGCAGTACGTCGAATCCGGGTACGCCCTCGAGCTGCTCGCCGAGAGCGCGGAGGGCGTGGGCTACATGCTCAAGGACCGGATCTCCGACCTGGAGCAGTTCGCCCAGGCCGTCCGCCGGGTCGGAGAGGGCGGCTCTGCCCTCGACCCGGCCGTCGTCAGCCAGCTGGTCGGCCGGAAGCGCGCGCAGGGGCCGCTCGACGAGCTGACGCCGCGGGAGCGCGAGGTGCTCGGCCTGATGGCGGAGGGCCTCTCCAACCAGGCGATCGCCGAGCGCCTGTACGTGACGCTGCGCGCGGTCGAGAAGCACGTCACGAGCATCTTCACGAAGCTCCGGCTGCCGGTGACCACCGACTCCCACCGCCGCGTGCTCGCCGTGCTCGCCCACCTGCGGGCCTGAGATTCGGGGTGCGGTTCACCGCACCGGAAGACGCCAGCCCGCCGCATCGCCGCGGCACAGGGGCGCTGGAAGCCTCCGAGATGTCAACCGACTCAAGGAGATCGCAGTGTCCCCTCTCAAGCATTCGAACAATCTGGCAGCCCGCATGGGCCGCTGGAGCGCGAGTCACTGGAAGACCGCGGTCTTCGGCTGGCTCGCCTTCGTGGTCGCGTCCGTCGCCCTCGGCATGGCCGTCGGCCAGAAGACGATCGACCAGAACGACGCCAACGTCGGCCAGTCGCACAGGGCCGATCACATCCTCCGCGACGCGGGCTTCAGGGCCGATCCGCAGACGGAGTTCGTCGTGATCCAGAGCACGCGGCTGACGGCGTCCGACGCCTCCTTCCAGGCGGCGATCCGGGACGTCGTCTCTCGTGTCCGCCCGTTCACCACGATCGAGAACCTCCGCTCGCCGCTCGACCCCGGGCAGTCCGACCTCGTCTCGAAGGACGGCCGCACCGCGCTCGTCGAGTGGGAGATGAAGGGCGATACCGCCGCCGCGCAGAAGCACGTGGACGCCCTCGTCGCCGCCACCGGCGCGGCTGCGAAGGCGCACCCCGGCTTCTACATCGGAGAGGCCGGCTCGGCCAGCTCGGGCAAGGCGCTCGATGCCATGTTCGGCAAGCAGCTCGCCCAGGCGGGGGAGCGCTCGATCCCGCTCACGCTGCTCGTGCTCGTCGTCGTCTTCGGCGCGCTGATGGCGGCGGGGCTCCCGCTCCTGCTCGCCCTCACCGCGGTGATCGCCACGGTCGGGCTCGTCGCCCTGCCGAGCCAGCTCGTCCCGATGGACAAGAACGTCAGCGCCGTCGTGCTGCTCGTCGGGCTCGCCGTCGGCGTCGACTACTCGCTCTTCTACCTGAAGCGCGAGCGCGAGGAGCGGGCGGCCGGAAGGGGCCCACGGGCCGCGCTGGAGGCGGCGGCTGCGACGTCGGGCCGCTCGGTGCTCATCTCCGGCCTGACCGTCATGGTCGCGATGGCGGGCATGCTGTTCTCGGGCGACAAGACGTACCTGTCGTTCGGGATCGCGACGATGCTCGTCGTCGGCATCGCCATGCTCGGCTCGCTGACCGTGCTGCCGGCGCTCCTTGCGAGGCTCGGCGACCGCGTCGAGAAGGGCCGCATCCCGTTCCTGCGGCGGCTCCGTCGTCAGAGCGGCGAGAACCGCTTCTGGTCGGCAGTCCTCACCCCGGCGCTCCGTCATCCGCTCGTGTCGGCCGCCGCCGCCGTCGCCGTGCTCGTCGTGCTGGCGGTCCCGACGGTGCGCATCCACACCAACGTGTCCGGGCTCGACTCGCTCCCGAAGGACGCACCGACGGTGCCGACCATCCAGCGGGTGCTGGACAACTTCACCGGCGAGGCGACTCCGGCAGAGGTCGCGATCAAGGCGAACACCGACGATCCGACCGTCCAGAACGCGATCGCCGAGCTGAAGGCCCGCGCGCTCGCAAGCGGACAGATGCGCGGCCCGATCCAGGTCGACGTGAACGCCGACCACTCGGCGGCCCGCGTCTCCGTCCCGCTGCTCGGCCAGGGAACCGACGCCGCCTCGAACGCGGCGCTCGACACACTCCGTGGCGAGATCCTGCCGGCGACCATCGGCACCGTGCCCGGCGCGGAGTGGGCCGTCACGGGGCAGACGGCCGCGACCGCAGATGCGACCTCCCTGCTCAAGCGGGCAGCGCCGATCGTCTTCGGGTTCGTGTTCCTGTTCGCGTTCGTCCTGCTGATCGTCTCGTTCCGGTCGATCGTGATCCCGCTGAAGGCGATCGCGCTCAACCTGCTCTCGGTGGGCGCCGCGCACGGCGTGCTCGTCGCGCTGTTCCAGTGGGGCTGGGGCGAGAGCCTCCTCGGGTTCCACTCCAACGGCGGGATCGCGTTCTGGCTCCCGATCTTCCTGTTCGTGATCCTGTTCGGCCTCTCGATGGACTACCACGTGTTCATCCTCAGTCGGATCCGGGAGGCGTACGACCGGGGCCTCTCGACCGAGGACTCCGTCGCCCACGGCATCAAGACGACTGCGGGTGTCGTGACGAGCGCGGCCGTCGTGATGGTCGGCGTGTTCGGGATCTTCGCGACGCTGCCGATCCTCGAGATGAAGGAGATGGGCGTCGGCCTCGCGGCGGCGGTGCTGATCGACGCCACCATCGTCCGGGCGGTGCTGCTGCCCGCGACGATGAAGCTGCTCGGCGACCGCAACTGGTACCTCCCCCGGTGGCTCGAGTGGCTCCCGACCCTCGACCACGGCGAGCATCGCGCCGCGTCGGCGCCCGCGACGCCCGCATTCGAGCCTGCCGCGTAGCGGCGGCGAGGCTCCACCCCGTGCCGCCGGCGCCCCTCGGGCGCCGGCGGCACGATCCGCTCTATCCTCTCGCGGGTGTCAGAGACGCGACGCACGCTCGCCGAGCTCCTCGCGGACGCGCGCGGGCGGATCGAGCGGCTCTCCCCCTCCGAGGCGTGGGAGGCTGCACAGGGGGGCGCCTGCCTGATCGACATCCGAGCCCGGCCCGAGACGACACCGCCCGGCGCCGTGCACGTGCCGCGCACGGTGCTCGAGTGGCGGCTCGCCCCGGACTCCGCCTGGCGAAACCCGCTCCTCGGGGGGCCTGACGACCGGATCGTCGTCCTCTGCGACCACGGCGAGTCGTCGAGCCTCGCCGCGGCGAACCTCGTCGAGCTCGGCTTTCGCCGTGCCGGTGACGTGATCGGCGGCTTCGCGGCATGGGAAGCCGCCGGGCTGCCGCTCGTCCCTGCTCCGCCGGGGACAGAGCCGCCGGGCATGGGCGGCCCCGCCCAGTAGCCTCGGTGCTGCTGGCGCCGCGCTCGGCGCGTCGTGGCTCCTCTCGCCCGGGCGGTACAGGCGTCAGGCGGACGGGCCGCCGGCGAGGCTCGGGTAGCGGCCCGTCAAGAGCAGCAGGTAGGCGTACGTCTGAAACTCGTACCGGAGCATCCACGCGCTCAGGTCCCGCATGCCCCTGCTCATCCGGCCGAGCGCGAGGCAGTAGAACCAGCCGATGAACGCGACGACCTGATTGACGAGGCGGAAGACGTAGCAGAGGAGGAGCGCCGGAATGGCGAGCAACAGCCGGAAGAACACCGTCAGCCGCGACTGTCCCGCCGGCGGATCGACGCGCAGGTCGACCGGGTACGAGCCCGGCTCGCCGAGGAACGGCGGCCAGGGGTCGGCGAGCAGGAAGACGTACGCGGACAGGTGCGCCCCGGCGCGCAGGAACCGGGCGAGGAAGCCGTGCAGGGAATCCGGGACGCGGCCGGTGAAGAGCGCGACGAGCCAGGCGACGAACACGGCGACGTAGACCACGGCCCCCCAGACGGTGAGCCAGATCGCCTGGGGGATCGCAAGCAGCAGACGGAAGAAGACGGTGAGCCGGCTACGGCGGAGGTCGTCGTCGACGATGAGGCCGATCGGGTGGCGTTGGGCGTCGACCGCCATCAGGATGCTCCTCTCTCGAAGTCGAAGGCACTCGATGCCAGTGTGGGATAGCGGTCGGTCAGCAGGAGCAGGTAGCCGAGCATCTGGGCCTGGTAGCGGAGCCAGTACGCGGTCAGGTCGCGCATGCCGCGCGGGTACCGCCCGGTCGCGAGCGCCGCGATCCCACCGAGGAGCACGACGACGTAGACGACGTAGGAAAGGACGGCGGAGAACGCGTAGGCGGGGATCACGAGCACGACCCGCAGCAGCGTCGCCCAGCGCGCCTGAGGCGCCGGGGGCGGCAGCACCGCGTCGACCGGGTAGCCCGGCCAACCCCGGAACGACGGGAACGGGTCGGCAACGAGGAACTGGTACGCGTAGACGTGCGTCTGATAGCGGACGTACCGCGACGTCCAGGCGTGAATCCCCTCGCTCGGCCGTCCGCGCACGAGCGTGATCACCCAGTTCACGAACACGACCGGGACGGCGACGATCTGCCAGAGACCGAGCACCACGAGGTGCGGGAGGACAAGGAGGAAGCGCAGGGCGACCGTCAGCCGCCAGCGCTTGAGGTCGTCCGTGACGACGAGCCGGATCGGATGCGGCCAGTCCGGCTCGGCGCCGGTGAACGCCGCGTCCCGCTTCTCGAGGAACGCTGCGACCCCCTCGCGGAAGTCGGGTGTCTGCGTCAGCTCCGCCTGCGTCGTCGCCTCGAGCTCGAGCTGCTCGGGGAACGTGGTCGTCTCGGCCGCGTCGAGGAGACGCTTGGTCTGCCAGACGGCGCGGGTCGGCATCTCCGCGAAGAGCCGGGCGACCTCCTGCGCGCGCTCGGCGAGCTCCTCGTCGGGCACGACTTCCGAGACGAGCCCCCAGGCGCGGGCCTCCTCCGCGCCGAGCCGCCGGCCCGTCGTCAGCCACTCGAAGGCGCGGGCGGCGCCGAGTAGCCGCCGGGCGAGCCAGGTGCCGCCCGAGTCGGGGACGAGCCCGATCTTCACGAAGGCGGGGACGAAGCTGGCCGACGCGCCTGCGATACGGATGTCGCAGGCAAGCGCGAGCGAGAGCCCCGCGCCCGCGGCGGCGCCGTTGACCGCTGCGAGCACCGGCTTCTCGAGCGCGCGGATCGCGAGCACGTTGCGGTGGTAGTTGTCGCGAAGGTTCTGCGCGACGTCGCGGGCGCCCGCACCGAACTCCTGGAGGTCCTGGCCGACGCAGAACCCGCGCCCCGCCCCGGTGATCACGACCGCGCGAATCGCCGGATCGGCGGCGGCGAGGCGCAGCCCGTCGTGGATCCCCTCGTGGACTGCTCGGTTGAGCGCGTTCAGGACATCGGGGCGATTGAGCGTGATCGTGAGGACCGCACCGTCGCGCGTCACGTCGACCTCGGACACGGCGCAACCATAACCCGGTCTCCGGATCGGACATGTCCGGGGGCCTGCCCCCGGACATGTCGACCCGGCTGCCTAGTGGAGCGGCAGGTGCAACCGTGCCCTCTTCGGCCGCCTGGCGACGCGGCGAAGCTGCCGCTGCCGGGCGTGCATGCCGGCGCGGCGGCGATGCCGGCGGGACGTGCGCAGAAGCGCGAGCGCGCCGAGAAGCTCGGCGCCGAGCACGATGCGCATCGGATCCACGGCCGGCTTCCAGACGACCTCCCCCTCGCGGATCACCCAGGCGCCCGTCGGCCGGGCCATCAGCCCGAAGCCCCCGCCGGCATCGCCGTCGTGATCCTTGCCGCCACCCCCGCCGCCGCGCACCGACGACGCCGGGATGATCGTGACGCCGTCCTTCTCGTACGGCTCCCCGTACTCGCGGCGCGCACCGAAGGTCTCGCGAGCCTGAGAAAGCAGCTCCTCGACCTGCATGTCGTCCCCTCCTTCCGAGACGATGTCTCGACCGACGTTGGCCCACGTCCCGGCCGGGTCGCATCGGGGAGATCACCGATCGGTCTACAGTCCGCCCTGGTGATGCAGGGCTACGACGAGTACGGGAGCCTCGAGCTCGACCGGCCGGCGCCGCACGTCCTGCGCCTGACCCTGCGCGCACCGGGACGGCTGAACGCGGTGAACGCCGACGCGCACCGGGAGCTCGCCGCGATCTGGCGGACGATCGCCGCGGACGCCGAGACCCGGGCGGTCCTCGTCCGCGGAGCCGACGGCGCCTTCAGCGCGGGCGGCGATCTCGACCTCGTGCTCGCCATCGCGAACGACGCCGCGACCCGGCTGCGCGTCTTCCAGGAGGCCCGCGACCTCGTCTACGGCGTCGTCGACTGCCCCAAGCCGATCGTCTCCGCGATGGCCGGGCCGGCGGTCGGCGCCGGGCTCGCCGTCGGCCTTCTCGCGGATATCTCACTCGTCACGCCGTCGACGACGATCGTGGACGGCCACACGAAGCTCGGCGTCGCTGCGGGCGACCATTCCGTGCTCGTCTGGCCGCTGCTCTGCGGTCTCGCGAAGGCGAAGTACCACCTGCTGCTCTGCGAGCCGCTCGACGGGAAGGAAGCCGAGCGGATCGGGCTCGTCTCGCTCTGCGTGCCGGAGGCCGAGCTCGAGGAGCGCGCGCTCGCGATCGCGGTCCGCCTCGCAGAGGGGGCGCAGCCGGCGATCGCGCACACGAAGCTCGCGCTCAACAACTGGCTGCGCGCGGCCGGCCCGGCCTTCGACGCCTCGCTCGCGCTCGAGTTCCTCGACATGACGTCCGGCGACGTCGCCGAGGGGGTCGCCGCCGTGCGCGAGAAGCGCAAGCCGGCGTTCTAGGCGAAGCGGTGTCAGGGCACGAGACGTTCCGCGCGCCGGCCGAGGCCTACGACCGATTCGTCGGGCGCTACGGCCCACCGCTGGCCGCGGCGCTGATCGGGTTCGCCGACGTCGGCCCGGGCATGCACGCGCTCGACGTGGGCTGCGGGCCCGGCGCGCTCGCGGCCGCCCTCACGCAGCTGCTGGGGGCGGAGAACGTCTCCGCCGCCGAGCCGTCCGAGCCGTTCGCGGCCGCCTGCCGCAGCCGCCTGCCCGGCGTGGACGTCGTCGTCGCGACGGCGGAGGCGCTGCCGTTCGCCGACAACACGTTCGACGCCACTCTCTCGCAGCTCGTGGTGAACTTCATGGACGATGCAGACCGCGGCGTCCGTGAGATGGCCCGCGTGACGCGAACGGACGGAATCGTCGCTTCTTGCGTGTGGGACTACGCGGGCGAGATGACGCTGTTGCGCACGTTCTGGGATGCGGCGCGCGAGGTCGACCCGGAGCGCGGCGCCGCGGCCGACGAAGGGGCCGTCATGCCGTGGTGCACCGAGCACGACCTCGCGACGCTGTGGCGGCAGGCGGGCCTGCAGGGCATACGCTGCGGCGAGCTCGTCGTCGGAGCGGGCTACGCGGACTTCGACGATCTCTGGTCGCCGCTTTCGACGGGCATCGCCCCGGCGGGCGCCTTCTACATGTCCCTCGACGACGCCGGCCGCACGCGGCTCCGCGACGCCTGCCGCATCCGGCTCGGAGTCGGAGACGGCCCGTTCGAGCTGACGGCGCGCGCCTTCGCCGTCGCAGGGACCGTCCCCCCGTAGCCGGAGCTGGACGGGGTGCCGTCAGTCGAGCTCGAGGAACTCGACCGTCGGCCTCGGCAGCCCGCGGTCGCGCGCGTCGCGGCCGGTCGCCATGAACTCCTCGCTCGCGATCGCCGCCTCGAACGCGGCCCGATCGGCGAACTCCCATTCGGCGTAGTAGGCGTGCGCGGCGTGCCCGGCGGGTGAGCCGAGAACCGCCCCGTGTCGGAAGACCGCTCCGGGCACGCGGCGGCAGACCTCGGCGTGCCCGGTGTACGCCTCGGGGTCGGGTGCCTCGTCGTACAGTACGACCACTCTGAACACGTCGTCCCCCTTCGTCGGAGCAAGGAGTCTAGATTGAGCGCGCTCGCGATCGCCCTCGCAACGGTCGCCGGTCTCGCAGGCTCGGTACAGGTGGCCGTGATGGGTCGCTTCGGCGGCCGGATCGGGGTCCTCGAGGCGCTCACGTTCGCGACCGCGGTTCAGCTCGTGCTCTCGGTGGGCCTCCTCGTCGTCGCGCGGAGCGGCCTCGGCGGGCTGCATCACGTCTTCCGGACGCCGGCGTGGATGTGGCTCGGCGGCCTGATGGGGCTGACGGTGGTAACGGCGATCACGTTCGCCCAGCCGAGAATCGGCGCGACGGCGACGATCGGGATCCTGATCGCGGGGCAGCTCTTCGCCGGCGCCGTGATCGACCGCTTCGGCCTCTTCGGCGTGCACCAGATCGGCATCTCCGCGCCGCGGGCCGTCGGAATCGTCCTGCTGGGAATCGGCGCGGGCCTCTCGCTCGTTCGGTAACAGCGTGAGCAGCCGGGCGAAGGTCTGGACCGCGCTCGGCACGGTCTACGTGATCTGGGGGTCGACGTACCTCGGAATCGCCTACGCCGGCGAGACGATCGCACCGCTCTTCGCCGCATCGACGCGGTTCATCACCGCGGGCCTTCTCATGGCCGGGATCGTCCGCCTCCGCGGCGGGACGATCCGCGTCTCCGGCCGGGCGCTCGCCTCGGTCGTCCTCGTCGGATGCCTGCTGCCCGGAGCGAACGCGATTCTCTTCTTCGCCGAGCGCCGCGTCCCGACGGGGCTCGCGTCGCTCATCATCGCCTCCGTGCCGCTCTGGCTCACCGCGCTCCGGCTGACACGCGAGCGGCTGCCCTGGCAGGCGCTTGCCGGGGTCGGCGTCGGCTTCGCCGGCGTCGCCGTGCTCGCGCAGCCGTCCGGCAGCGCGCAGCTCGGCGGCATCGGGCTCTGCCTCTGCTCCGCGCTCATGTGGTCGACCGGCTCGTTTCTCTCGTCCCGCCTCCCGATGCCGGCCGACCCGTTCGCGGCGACGTCGCTCGAGATGCTCGCGGGCGGCCTCGTCATGCTCCCCGGCTCGATCTTCACGGTTCACGGCTTCTCGCCATCGGCCGCGTCGCTCGCCGGCTGGGCGTACCTCGTCGCCTTCGGCTCGGTCGTCGGGTACACCGCCTACGTCTGGCTGCTCGCGAACGCCCCGCTCGGGATGGTCTCGACCTACGCCTACGTCAACCCGGTGATCGCGATCATGCTCGGGGTGCTTTTCCGCGGCGAGCACCTCACCTGGCGCCTGCTCGTCGGAGCGGTGATCGTCGTCGTCGCCGTCGCGACAGTCGTCCGCCGGGATCCGGGAGCGGCGCCGCCGCCGGAGGAGACGGTCATGTCGGAGCCGGCCGAGGTGTCTTAGAGGCAGATGTCGTCGGGCCTGACCGGCGCGCGGGCCAGGTCGCGGCCGGTCGCGTCGCGGAGCGCGGCCACGACCGCCGCGGTGGAGACGACCGTCGGCGGCTCGCCCACGCCCTTCACGCCGTACGGGGCGTCGGGCTCCGGGTCCTCGATCAGCACCGACACGACCGGCGGCATGTCGAGCGTCGTCGGGATCAGGTAGTCGGTGAAGCTCGCGTTCGTGATCAGGCCGCCTTCGGTCTGGATCTCCTCCATCAGAGCGAGTCCGAGACCCTGTGCCGTCCCGCCTTCGATCTGGCCCTCGACCTGCTGCGGGTTCACCGCCTTGCCGACATCCTGAGCCGCGCCGATCCAGACAACGCGCGTCAGGCCGAGATCGACGTCGACCTCGGCCACGACCTTCATCGCGCATGCCGCGAAGGCGACGTGGGCGCGCTCGCCCGTGATCTGACCGGTCTCCGGGTCGAGCGGCGTCGTGCGCGCGTGGCGGTAGACGCGCTCGACGTCGATCTCCTCGCCCGGCCGCAGCGCCTGCTCGGCCAGCGCGGCCCGGCATGCCTCGCGCACCGCGCCCGCCGCCATCCAGGTCATCCGCGACGCGGAGGCGGAGCCCGCCGAGCCGACGGTGGCCGTCTCGCCGGGAGCGAGCCGCACGTCGTCGATCCCGAGCTCGGTCCGGGCCACCTGGAGGATGACCCCGCTGACGCCCTGGCCGACCTCGGCGGCGGCGCAGTGGACCTCCGCGAACCCGGCCGGCGAGAGACGCACACGTGCCGCGCACGAGTCGTCGAAGCCCTCCGAGTAGCAGATGTTCTTGAAGCCGACCGCGAAGCCTGTCCCGCGGCGAATCCCGTCGCCGTTCGTCGTGTTGCCCGCGCCGCCCGGCAGCCGCAGCGGGTCGCGCGGCAGCGGCTCCTCGGGCGGAGGCTCGAGGGCGGCGGCGGCGCGGATCACCTCGGCGACCGGCAGCGAGCCCGTGAGCCGCTGCCCCGTCGGAAGCACGTCGCCCGGCTTCAGGGCGTTGAGGAGCCGAAGCTCGACCGGGTCGATCCCGACCGCGGCGGCGAGCTTGTCCATCTGCGCCTCGGCGGCGAAGCACGTCTGCACGGCGCCGAACCCCCGCATCGCGCCGCACGGAGGGTTGTTCGTGTAGACGGACGTCGACTCGATCAATGCGTTCCGAACGGCGTACGGGCCCGCGGCGAACGACCCCGCGTTCGACGTCACCGCGGTCGACGACGACGCGTAGGCGCCGCCGTCGAGGAGGATCCGCATGCGCACGGTGACGAGCCGGCCATCGCGGGTCGCCCGGTGCTCGCACCAGATGCGCGCGGGGTGGCGGTGCACGTGCCCGGCGAACGACTCCTCGCGGTTGTAGACCATCTTCACGGGGCGGTTGCAGTGCAGCGCGAGCATCGCCCCGTGGATCTGCATCGAGAGGTCCTCGCGGCCGCCGAAGGCACCGCCGACCCCGGCCAGGTGGATTCGCACCTGCGCCGGCTCCAGAGCCAGGCACGGCGCGACCTGCGCGCGGTCGACGTGCAGCCACTGGGTGGCGACGTAGATGTCGACGCCGCCTTCGCCGTCCGGGACGGCGAGGCCGGACTCGGGGCCGAGGAACGCCTGGTCCTGGATCCCGAGCTCGTAGTACCCGCTGACGGCGACGTCGCCCTCGGCGTCGGGGTCGCCGTGGCGGACCACCATGTGCCGCACGACGTTCGGACGCTCGTCGTCGAGGTAGCCGTGCCCGTGCGTCGGCTTGTCGGGATGCAGGTCGGGCAGCTCGGTGGCGCGCTCCATGTCGTCGACCGGCTCGAGCGGCTCGTACTCGATGCGCACGAGGGAAGCCGCCCGCCGAGCCTGCTCGGGATGCTCCGCGGCGACGACGACGACGGGCTCGCCGAAGTAGAGCACGCGATCGACCGCGAGCACGGGCTGGTCGGGAAACTCGAGCCCGTAGGTCTTCTGTCCCGGCACGTCGTCGTGGGTGAGGACGGCATGAACGCCCGGCGCGGAGAGCGCGTCCGCGATGTCGACCGACACGATCCTCGCGTGCGCGTGCGGGCTGCGGAGCGTGTGCCCCCACAGCATGCCGGGCATGCTCAGATCGCTTGCGTACGCGAACGCTCCCTGCACCTTGGGCGGTGCGTCGGCGCGCGGCACGAGCTCGCCGACCCGGCCCGCCTCCAGGGTGCGCGCGGTCCGCGTCATGTCCGCTCCGCCGCGAGCCGGACGGCGTCGACGATCTTCGCGTAGCCGGTGCAACGGCAGAGGTTGCCGGAGAGCGCCTCGCGAATCTCGCCGTCGGACGGCGCCGGGTTGTCACGCAGGAGCGCCGCGGCCGCGACCACGAGCCCGGGCGTGCAGAAGCCGCACTGGACGGCGCCCGCGTCGACGAACGCCTGCTGAACCGGGTCGAGCTCCTCGCCGGAGCCGAAGCCCTCCACCGTCGTCACGTCGTGCCCCTCGGCCTGGGCCGCCAGCACGAGGCAGGCGCAGACGAGCGTGCCGTCGAGGAGCACCGAGCAGGATCCGCACTCTCCCTGCTCGCAGGCGTTCTTCGAGCCGGGGAAGCCGAGCCGCTCGCGGAGGATGTAGAGGAGCGACTCGCCCTCCCAGCAGTCCGCCTCGTGCTCCTCGCCGTTGACGCGCAGCGTGACCCTCATGCGAGCACCCGCCTCAACGCGCGCTCCGTGAGGACGCCCAGGGCGTGACGCCGGTAGCGCTCGCTGCCGCGCACGTCCCCGATCGGCGCCGAGGCGGCGGCAACGGCATCGGCGAACGACCCGGCCTCCGAGCGCGGCGCCCGGACGAGGACGGGTCGCGGCGACGCAGACCCGAAGCACGCGCGAAGCTCGTCGCCCGCCGAGAGCGCGAGCGAGCAGACGGCGATCACCATGGCGTTGCGCGGGCCGACCTTCATGAACGTCTGCGGAGCACGAGAGGGGGTGAGCCAGACCGCCGAGATCAGCTCGTCCGGCTCGAGCGCCGTCCGCTTCACCCCCGTGACGAAGTCGGTGAGCGGCACGCGGCGCCGGCCCCGGACGGAGACGCACTCGACCTCGGCCCCTTCGACGACGAGCGGCGGGATCGCGTCGCCGGCCGGTGAAGCCGTGCCGAGGTTGCCGCCGATGGTGCCGCGATTGCGGATCTGCGGCGAGCCGACCGTCCGCGAGGCCTCGGCGAGCGCCGGAAGCGTCTCGGCGAGCGGGCCGCGCTCGATCTCCGCGTAGGTGAGCGCCGATCCCAGGCGCAGCGAGCCGTTCTCGTGCGTGTATCCCCTGAGCTCGGCGACCTCGTTCAGGTTCAGGACCGTCTGCGGACGGGCCCGATCGAAGTTCAGCGCCACCATCACGTCGGTCCCGCCCTGGATCGGAAGCGCGTCCGGATGCTCGGCCTTGAGCCGCAGCGCCTCGTCCAGCGAGGTCGGAGTGAGGACGTCCACGACGTCCAAGGGTACGGTTTGCGGGCAATGGACGCACCCCTCCCGCGCCGTCTCGCCGTCGCCCGGGGTGACGCGCCGGCCGACCTCGTGCTCCGGGGGGGCCGCGTGCTCTCCGTGTTCACCCGTGAATGGCTCGATGCCGACCTCGCGATCGTCGACGGCCACGTGGCCGGGCTCGGCTCCTACGAGGGCCGGGAGACCCTCGACGTGTCGGGGCGGTACCTCGTTCCCGGCTTCGTCGACGCCCACATGCATCTCGAGTCGTCCAAGCTGCTCGTCGACGAGTTCGCGCGCCTCGTGCTCCCGTTCGGGACGACCGCCGTCGTCGCCGACCCCCACGAGATCGCAAACGTGCTCGGCACCGACGGCGTCCACTGGCTGATCGACGTGTGCGACGACGTGCCGCTGGACGTCTACTTCATGGCGTCGTCGTGCGTGCCGGCGTCGCGCTTCGAATCGCCGCGCCGCGAGCTGAGCCCGGGCGACCTGGATGCGCTTCTCCGCCGGCGCCGCGTGATCGGCCTGGCCGAGATGATGAACTTCCCCGGGGTGATCGGCGCGGCTCCGTCGGAGCTCGCGAAGCTCGCCCTCGCCCACCACGTCGACGGTCACGCGCCGGGCGTGCTCGGGCGCGCACTGAACGCCTACGCCGCCGCCGGGATCGGCTCGGACCACGAGGCGTACACCGCCGAGGAGGGGCGGGAGCGTCTCCGCGCCGGGATGTGGCTCCTGATCCGCGAGGCGACAGCGGCGAGGAACCTGCACGCGCTCCTCCCGCTGCTCGCCGAGTACGGCCCGGGACGCATCGCCTTCTGCACCGACGACCGGGAGCCCGAGCACATCGCCGAGGACGGCCACATCAACTCGATGGTCCGCGACGCCGTCGCGTTCGGAATCCGGCCCGAGGATGCGCTCGTCTGCGCGTCGCTCAACCCGTGCCTCTGGCACGGCCTCCGGGGGCTGGGCGCGATCGCCCCCGGATACCGGGCCGACGTCCTCGTGCTCCCCGACCTGGAGCACTTCGTCCCGGAGACGGTGCTCAAGAACGGCGCGGCCGTCGAGGAGTTCCCGCGGGCCGCGGTGCCCGACTGGGTGCGGCACACGGTCCGGATCGGCGCGTTCGGCCCGGAGATGTTCCGCATCCCCTGGAGCGGCGGCGCGGCGCGGGTGATCGGGATCGTCCCGGGCCAGATCGTCACCGACTCGCTCGTCGCGACACCGCCCGCCCGCGCCGGCGAGGCGCTCCCCGACGCCGGTCAGGACCTCGCCAAGATCGCGGTTGTCGAACGGCACCTCGGCACCGGGCGCGTCGGGCTCGGGTTCGTGCGCGGGTTCGGCCTGCAGCGGGGCGCGATCGCCTCGACCGTCGCGCACGACGCGCACAACGTCGTCGTCGTCGGGATGAACGACTCGTCGATGGCGGCGGCCGTCCGGCGTCTCGCGAACCGCGGCGGCGGCATCGTCGTCGTGGACGGCGCCGAGGTGCTCGCCGAGCTGCCGCTCCCGGTCGCGGGCCTCCTCTCGGATGCGCCGCTCGAGGAGGTCGTCGCCGACAGCCACGCGCTCGCGGACGCCGCGCGCAGCCTCGGCTGCACGCTCGACGCACCCTTCCAGCACCTGGCGTTCCTCGCCCTCTCGGTGATCCCGTCGCTGAAGCTGACCGATCGCGGGCTCGTCGACGTCGACGCCTTCGACCTCGTGCCCCTGGAGGCACCGGCGTGATCCTCGGCAACGCGTGGATCGTGACGATGGACGACGCCGGGACCGAGCACGAGCACGGCTGGATGCGCATCGAGGACGGCCTCGTCGCCGAGCTCGGCGCCGGTCGCGCGCCGGAGCCGTTCGAGGATCTGCACGGGGCGGTCGTCACGCCGGGCTTCGTCAACACCCATCACCACCTCTACCAGACGCTCACCCGCGCCCGTGCCCAGGAAGCCGATCTCTTCACCTGGCTCAGAACCCTCTACCCGGTCTGGGCGCGGATCGACGACGAGATGGAGTACGCGGCCGCGCGGTGCGGCCTCGCCGAGCTCGCGCTCACTGGATGCTCGACGGTCTTCGACCACCACTACGTCTTCCCGCGCGGCGTCGAGGGGCTCGTCGAGGCGGAGATTCGCGCCGCGCAGGAGCTGGGCGTCCGCATCGTCGCATCACGCGGCTCCATGGACCTCGGCCAGTCGAACGGCGGCCTTCCGCCCGACTCGCTCGTCGAAGAGATCGACGCGATCCTCGCCGACACGGAGCGGCTGCACGCCCTCGCCGACGGCGACCGCGTCCAGATCGCGGTCGCCCCATGCTCGCCCTTCTCGGTCACGACCCGGCTCATGGAGGAGTCGGCCGCGCTCGCACGCAGACTCGGGCTCCAGCTGCACACGCACCTCGCGGAGACGGTCGAGGAGAACGCCTACTGCCGCGAGCTCTACGGCTGCACGCCGGTGGAGTACCTGGAGCGGGTCGGCTGGGTGGCGGGCGACGTCTGGTGCGCGCACTGCGTCCATCTCTCGGCCGGCGACATCCAGACCTTCGGCCGCGCAGGCGTCGGGGTCGCCCACTGCCCCGCGTCGAACCTCCGCCTCGGCGCCGGCTTCGCGCCCGTGCGCGAGCTGCTCGACGCAGGCGTCCGCGTCGGGCTCGGCGTTGACGGCAGCGCCTCGAACGAGCGCGGCGACCTGTTCGTCGACGTCAAGACCGCGCTGTTCGTCGCACGCGGGCGCAGCGGGCCGAGCGCGCTCACCGCCCGCGACGCCCTGCGACTGGCGACGCGCGGCGGCGCAGCCGTCCTGCGCCGCGACGACATCGGGTCGCTCGAGCCGGGAAAGCGCGCCGACCTCGCCGTCTGGCGCACCGACGGGCTCTCCTTCGGAGGCGCAGAGGATCTCGTCGCGAACCTCGTGCTCTCCGGGCCGCACATGGTCGATCGCCTGCTCGTCGGCGGGGTCGACGTCGTCCGCGGAGGCGCACTCGTCCGCGCGGACGAGCAGGAGATCGCACGCGAGCACCGGAAACAGTCGGCGAGGCTCGCGTGACCACGCTCTCGACCCACGTTCTCGACACCGAGCAGGGCCGGCCGGCGGCAGGCGTCCGCGTCGAGCTCCACCGCACCGACGGCACGCTCGCCGGGGAGGGCATCACCGACGACGACGGCCGCATCGCGGACCTCGCGGACACCGATCCGGGGATCTACCGGCTCGTCTTCCATCCGCCGTCGCCGTTCTTCCGCCGCGTCGAGCTCGAGATCGAGCTCGGCGACGGCCACCACCACGTCCCGCTTCTCGTCTCGTCCTACCTGTGCGCGACCTACCGGGGCAGCTGAGCATCGACGAGCTCGCCGAGCTGTTCGAGGGGCGCACGCGCTTCGTCGAGCGGCTCGCGGCGCTGGAGGACCCGCTCGGCCGGGCGCGAGAGGTCGCGGCTGCGCTCTCCGAGGACGAGCAGCGGGAGATCCTCGATGCGCACCCGGCGATCGGCGCGCGCCCCTCCTCCGCCCGCTCGGCGCGAGAGCAGGGAACCGACGACGACCCGGCGGTGCTCGCCGAGCTCGCGGAGCTGAACCGTGCCTACGAGGAGCGGTTCGGGTTCCGCTTCGTCGTCTTCGTCGACGGGCGGCCGAGGCGCGCCATCGTCCCCATCCTGCGCGAGCGGCTCGAGCGGTCGCGGGCCGAGGAGCTCGCGACCGGCTGCGACGAGCTCGTCCGGATCGCGATCGACCGATGGCGCACCTCCTAGCGCTCAGCAGCTACTGGTGGGACTGGGGCAACCTGCTCTTCCGCTGGCTGCACGTGATCGCGGGGATCGCGTGGGTCGGGGCGTCGTTCTACTTCATCGCGCTCGACAACCACCTCGAGCCGCCGCGGGATCCGCGCGATGCCCGTCGCGGCGTCGGCGGCGAGGCGTGGGAGATCCACGGGGGCGGCTTCTACCGCGTCGAGAAGTTCCGCGTGGCGCCGGCGCGGATCCCCGACCCGCTCTACTGGTTCAAGTGGGAGGCGTACACGACCTGGCTCTCGGGCTTCGGCCTCTTCATCGTCGTCTACTACTCGCACGCGACCTCGTACCTGATCGACCCCGCCGTCGCCGACCTGAGCGCGTGGGAGGCGATCACGCTCTCGATCGCGGGCCTCGTCGTCGCCTGGGTCGTCTACGACTTCCTCTGCCGCGCGTTCGGGAACGACGAGGGCGTGCTCGCTGTGCTCGTGTTCGCGTTCGTCTGCGCGTCGGCCTGGGGCGCCTACAACCTCTTCTCGCCGCGAGCCGCCTACCTCGAGGTCGGCGCCATGATCGGCACGATCATGGTCGGGAACGTCTTCTTCGTCATCATCCCGAACCACTGGAAGATCCTCCGCGAGGCGGAGGCGGGCCGCGAGCCCGATCCACGCTGGAACGCGGCCGGCAAGACGCGCTCGGTCCACAACAACTACCTGACCCTGCCGGTCGTCCTCGCGATGCTCTCGAACCACTTCACCGTTCTCTACGGACATGCCCAGGGGTGGATCGTCCTCGTCGTCCTGATGGCGCTCGGAGCGCTGACGCGGCACTACTTCAACCTGCGCCACCGAGGGCTCAACGCGTGGCCGATCCTCGGCGTGGTCGCGGCGGGGATCGTCGCGGTCGCGCTCGTTCTCCGCTGACGCGCGAACGGGTAGGGTGCGCGGTCGTGCTCGAGATCGTCGCCGCCGGGATGCGCTTCGTCGCCCGCTTCGAGGAGGAGCTCGCGCCGGCGACCGTCGCGGCATTCCGGGCCGGCCTGCCGCTCGAGGACCGGATCATCCACTGTCGCTGGAGCGGCGAGTCGAACTGGATCCCGTGGGGCGACCGTGACTTCGGCATCGGCCCCGAGAACGCCACCTCCTACCCGCATCCCGGCGAGCTCGCCCTCTACCCGGGCGGCCAGAGCGAGACGGAGCTGCTCATGCCCTACGGCTACTGCAACTTCGCGTCGAAGGCCGGCCAGCTGTGGGCGAACCACTTCGCGACGGTGATCGAGGGCGCCGAGCAGCTGCGGGAGCTCGGACGGCTCACGCTGTGGGAAGGTGCGCAGCCGATCGCGTTCCGCGAGATCTAGCAACGGCGATCCGCGGTTCGCCGGATTGCGGACCGGGCGCCGCGCCGTAGCGTGAAGGCATGGAAGGAAAACACTCGAGAGTCGGGTTCCGTGTCCTCAGCACCAACATGAGCGGCGCCGAGATCGCGCGCCGGGCGGGCCTGCGACCCACGTCCGTCGGCGAGATCGGGCAGCCGGTCGCGCACGCCCTCGCGCATCCGCCCGTGCGTCTGGAGACGGCCTGGGTGGTCGACAGCCCCCTCGGGCTCGACCATCCCCTGGAGGAGCGGCTGGTCGCGCTGCTCGACCTCGTCGAGCCGTACGCGCGGCGACTGCACTGGCTGGGCGACGGATGCCTGATGCACATCTTCGTCGGTCGCGACGCGCTCACGCGGACCGGCGAATGCGCCCTCCTCTCGCCGGAGCTCCTGGCCCGCCTTGCAAGGCTGCCGGGCGAGGGCGTGCTCGTCGAGATGCCGGAGCGCGCGCCCCGCACCGAGCTCCAGCCGGCGTAAGGACTAGCGCTCGAGCACGGCCCCCGAGAGCACGGGCTCCTCCGCGCTCCACGGGAAGTCGATCCAGCGGTCCGTCCGCCGCCAGACGTAGTCGCACTTCACGACCGAGCGCGGCTTCTCGTACAGGACGGCGTACCGCACCTCCGCCACCTTCCCCTCGCAGAACTCCTGCACGAGCCTCAGCGTCGCACCGGTGTCGGCGACGTCGTCCGCGATCAGCACTCTCGTCTCGGCAAAATCCACGAGGTCGGGGACCGGGGGCAGGATCATCGGCATCTCGAGCCGCTCGTCGACCCCCGTGTAGAACTCGACGTTCATCGTGAACGTGTTCTTCACGCCGAGCGCGTAGCCGACGGCACCGGCGACGAGCAGGCCGCCGCGCGCGATCCCGAGGATCATGTCGGGGATGTAGCCGTCTGCGACGACCGCCTCGGCGAGCGTGCGGGCGCCGCTGCCGAGCTCCTCCCACGACATGATCTCCCGCTCGTTCACGAGGAGGTGAGCCTATCGAGTGCGGCGGTGAGGACCGAAACGGCGAGCTCGATGTCCTCCTCGCTCGAAAGCTCGTCCGGATGGTGGGAGATTCCGCCGTTCAGCGAGCGGACGAACAGCATCGACGAGGGAACGCCGGCGGCGGCCAGCACCATTGCGTCGTGGCCGGCGCCCGAGACGAGACGCGGCGCGTCGGGCAGAACGGCCGCGAAGGCATCGGCAAGCGGCACGGGGGCGAGCCGCCACTGCACGTCGAAGCCGATGGCGTCGACGAGCGCATCGAGCCTCGCGGCGTCGGCCGAGCGTGCGTCGACCGACAGCGTCACGCGCTCGGGAACGACGTTCGTCGCGTTCGGCTCGACCTCCACCGCCCCGACAGTCGCGACGGTGCCCGGCCCGGCGCAGGCGCGGACGTGCAGCACGAACCCGGCGGCCTCGACGAGCGCGTCGGCGCGCGCGTCCATCGGCGTCGTGCCCGCGTGGTCGGCGCGGCCCTCGAAGACCTTCGTGCCCCGCGCCTGCCCGGCGATCGCCGTCACGACCCCGAGCGGCTCGCCGAGGCCTTCGAGCACCGGCCCCTGCTCGATGTGGACTTCGAGGAAGGCGGCCGGCAGCTTGTCGAGGCGCCTGCTCCCCATCGGCCCGGTCTCCTCGGCGCGAAAGGCGACCGCGGCGAGCGGCGCGTCCGCCAGCCGGTCGGCTGCCTCGATCGCCGCGACGACGCCGAGAACGCCGTCGAATCGTCCGGCGGTGGGCACGCTGTCGAGGTGCGAGCCGGCCCAGACCCGCGCCGCGCCCCGGCGGCCGACGAGATTGCCGGCGCCGTCGCGCGAGACGTCGAGGCCCGCCTCGGCCATCCAGCGGGCGGCGAGCTCGTGCGCCGCGTCCTCCTCCTGCGAGTAACCGGCGCGGTGACGGCCGATCGCGTAGATCTCGTCGAGACGCTGGAGCACTCTGCTCACTCGGGCAATCCTCCCAGCACGAGCCACCCGGCGAGCGGAAGCAGCGCGACGGCGAGCAGCCCCCAGGTCCAGGATGTCGCGCCGACGAGCAGCCCGAAGAGGCCGGGATAGGCGGCGCCCGCGCCGTTCAGGACCGACTGCTGGAGGCCGATCGCCGCACCGCTGCGGCGATGGCCTGCGAGCTCGACGGCGGCGGCGAAGGAGAGCGCGTTCCAGCTCATCGAGAGCGTGCCCGTGACGACGAGGACCGGCAGAAGCAGTGCGAGCGGCGCCCCGAGCAGGAGCGCCGTGACGGCAACGAGCGCGGTCACCGCGAGCGCGATCGTCCGGAAGGGAACGATGCGGCTGCCGACGACGTCCGACCAGCGCCCCGCGGCGATCCTGCCGGCGATGCCGAGGAGCTGGACGATCGCGAGCACGGCGGCCGCCCGTCCCGCCGAGAGCCCGCGGTGGTCGTGGAGCAGGAGCACCGTGAAGCCGACGACGCACATCTGCGGCCCGACGACGAGCCCGCTCGCGATCGAGATCCGCCACAGGCGGCGGTCGCGAAACGGAGCGGTGCTCCCGCCGGTCGCGGGCTCGTCGGGACCGGGTGCCTCGCGGAGGACGGCGCCGCCGGTCGCCGCCGCGACGAGCGTCGCGATGCCGAGGGTCGCGAAACCCCAGCCGACGCCGCCGGCACGGACGACGGGAGGCAGCACGAGCGAGGTGAGGAAGCCGGAGAGCGGGATCGCGGTCTGACGGATGCCGAGTGCGAGCCCGCGCTCCGGGGCGGGAAACCAGTGCAGCACGGCGCGCCCGCTCGCCGACTGCACGCTTGCGCCTGCGAGGCCCGCCGCGACGAGCAGCGCGAACAGCGCGCCGTAGCTCCCGGCCCCGGCGGCCGACAGCAGGACGATCCCGCCGAGGCCGAGCCCGGCGACGAGCACGACGCGCTCGCCGACACGGTCGGTCGCAAGCCCCCACGGGACGAGGCTCACGAGCGAGCCGACGAGCGACGCGGAGAGCAGCAGGCCGGTCGCGCCGAGGCCGACGTGGTAGCGGTCGCGCAGCGCCGGGGCCATCACCGCGACGCCGAACCAGATTGCCGAGTACGTCGTCTGCGCGAACGTCCCGGCGGCGAGCACCGCCCAGCGGTACCGGGCGTTCAGAGCCCGAAGGGGTTGGTCGGTCGCGTGCCCGTGTAGGTGACGACGGACTTCGTCTCGAGGTAGAGCTCGAGCGTCTCGAGCGCCAGCTCGCGGCCGAAGCCGGACTGCTTGTAGCCGCCGAACGGGATGCCGGGGAAGGCCGTGTACGGCATGTTGATGCCGACGGTCCCGGAGGCGATCCGTCCGGCGAGGCGGTGCCCGCGGGCCGGGTCGCCTGTCCAGACGGTCGCCATCAGCCCGTAGCGCACGTCGTTCGCGATGCGGACGGCGTCGTCCTCGTCGGCGAACGGGATCACGGTCACGACCGGCCCGAAGATCTCCTCCTGCGCCGCCCGGATCGAGTTCTCGGTCCTCGCGATGACGGTCGGGGGATAGAACGCGCCGGGCCCGTCGGCCGGCTCGCCGCCCGTCGTCACCTCGGCCCCCTCGCCACGGGCGCCCTCGACGAAGCCGTGCACCTTCTCGCGGTGGGCGGTCGAGATGAGCGAGCCCATCTGTGTCTCCGCGTCGAGCGGGTCGCCGACCCGGACCTTCTGCGAGAGCTCCGTGACGGAAGAGACGACATCGTCGTACACGGAGCGCTCGACGAGGAGGCGCGAGCGCGCCTCGCACGACTGCCCGGCCGAGGCGAAGATCGCCCAGACGCTCGCCGGCAGCGCGTCGGCCAGGTCGGCGTCGGCGAAGACGAGGTTCGGGCTCTTGCCGCCGAGCTCGAGCGTCAGCCGCTTGATCGGGCTCGAGCAGAGCCGCATGATCTCGCCGCCGGTCGCCGTCGAGCCGGTGAACGCGACCTTGTCGACGCCGGGATGCCGGACGAGGTACGCGCCGGTCGTCGGCCCGTCGCCGGGGACGATGTTGATCGCCCCTGCCGGGAACCCGACCTCGCTCGCGAGCTCGGCCACGCGCAGCACCGAGAGCGGTGTCTGCGGATCCGGCTTGAGGACGACGGCGCAGCCCGCGGCGAGCGCAGGCGCGAGCTTCCAGGCCGCCATCAGGAGCGGGTAGTTCCAGGGGACGATCTGCCCCGCGACCCCGACCGGCTCCTTGCGCGAGTAGAAGAGCAGCGACCCGCCGACCGGGTTCGAGCGGCCGCCGATCGACGCGATCGCGGAGGCGTAGTAGCGGAGGTTCTCGGCCGCTCCGGCGAGCTCGGCCTTGACCGACGAGATCGCCTTGCCGACGTTGCGCGCCTCGAGCTCGGCGAGCTCCTTCCGGTTCGCGACGATCGCGTCCGCAAGCGCGTGCAGCAGCCGCGAGCGCTCGGTGGGGGGCGTCTTTCCCCAGGCGCCGCCGAGAGCCGCGCGCGCGGCGCCGACGGCGCGGTCGACGTCGGCTTCGCCGGCCATCGCGGCGCGGGCGAGCGGCTCGCCGGTCGCCGGCTCTCGCAGCTCCCGCACCTCGCCCGATGCGGGCTCGCAGGCAGTGCCGTCGACGAAGAGGCCCCACTCCTGCGTCGCCGCCGCCATCACGCCGCGGACAATAGCTCCCCGATCCGCACGTGCTCGGTGAGGAGGCGGCGGAAGCGCCCCGGGTCGCCGTCGACGTAGGCGCGGCAGAGGTCGCGCCCCGCCGAGTAGGTGATCGCGTACGCGCGCCAGGTGGGGTCGGTCACGAACCGGATCGTGTGGGCCGCCTGCTCGGGCGTGCGGAGGCTCCAGCGCTCGACGAACCGCCGGGCGTCCTCCGGCGGCACGCCGTCCTCGTGAATCTGCAGCGCCGCGACGACGCCGACGTCCCGGAGCGGCTCGAGCGCCTCGGAAATCCGGCGGGCGAGCCCGGGATCCTCGAGCTCGAGCCGGTGGCTACGGATGATCGCGTACGCCTCCTCCCACGAGGCGTCGTCGAGCACGACCTCCTCGCCCGTCTCCGCGATCCCCTCGCTCAGCACGGCCTGGGGCGTCGGGACGAGCTGCAGGCCCTCCTCGACGAGCCCGCGCCCGCGGAGCAGCAGCTGCTCCTTGACCGCGTGCTCCGTGTGGTGGCCCGGGTAGAGCTCGTGCGCGACGAGGCGGACGAGATCGAGGCCGGTCGTCGGGATGTCGGTGTTGAGAACGACCCGGCTCCGGAGGCCGCCCTGGTAGTAGTTGAACGCCCACCACGGCTCGTCCGTGACGGCTTCGAGCGTCGCGTCCTCGCCCTCCGGGAGCTCGAGCAGCTCGTACGTCCGCCGGCGCAGGAGCGGGAGCAGCTCTCCGAGCACCTCGACCGCACGATCCCCTGGGCAGAGGTGCCGCTGCCGCCAGGCCTCACGGCGCTCGAGGAGCGATCCCTCCCCGGGCAGCAGCCCGTCGAGCTCCGCGTGCGCCGCCTCGTAGACCGCGACCGGGGTGCGCCGCGGCCGGACGCCGTAGCAGGCCTCGACCTCGTCGCTGTAGGAGAGCGGCTCCCCGGCGAGGACGCGGGCGTACGCGGCGCAGGCGCGGACCTGGTCGGCCAGCCAGCCGTCGGCCAGCCCGGCGAGCAGCCCGTCCGCGTCGGCCGCGAGGCGCGCCGGGTCGACCGGGTCCTCCGCGTCGACCTGCTCCCTCAGCTCCGGCGGCCCGTAGTAGGCGTCGACGAGCCCGTCGACGTGCCGGCCGAGCCGCAGACCGAGCTCGAGGTAGCGCTCGGCTTCGGTCACCGCTCGAAGAGGGCCGCCTGGCCCTGCCCGACGCCCACACACATCGTCGCGACCCCGTAGCGACCTCCGCGGCGCCGCAGCTCGTGGAGCAGCGACACGGTCAGGCGCGCCCCGCTCATGCCGAGCGGATGGCCGATTGCGATCGCGCCACCGTTCACGTTCACCCTGTCCTCGTCGAGCCCGAGCTCCCGGACGACCGCGAGGGACTGTGACGCGAACGCCTCGTTCAGCTCCACGAGATCGAGGTCGGCAACCGTCAGACCGGTGCGGTCGAGCAGCTTGCGGACGGCGGGGATCGGCCCGATCCCCATCACCCTGGGATCGACGCCGGCCACGGCCGAGCTCCGGAACGCGCCGAGCGGCTCGATCCCGAGTGCGCGGGCCTTCTCCTCGGAGGCGACGACCACTGCCGCGGCACCGTCGTTCAGGCCCGACGCGTTGCCGGCGGTGACGCTCCCGCCGCCGCGGAAGGCGGGCTTCAGCTGGGCCAGCTTCTCGAGGCTCGTATCCGGGCGCGGATGCTCGTCGCGGACGACGTCGCCGACCGGGACGAGCTCGTCGTCGAACCGCCCCGCGTCGGCGGCGGCAGCCCACCGCTCCTGGGAGCGCAGCGCGAACGCGTCCTGGTCCTCACGCGACACGCTCCAGCGCTCCGCGACGTTCTCGCCCGTCTCCCCCATCGACTCGAGCGGAAAGAGCTCCTGCATCCGCGGATTCGGGAAGCGCCACCCGAGCGTCGTGTCGAACATGACGCGATCGCCGCGCGGAAAGGCACGGTCGGGCTTCGGCGTCACGAACGGCGCCCGCGACATCGATTCGACGCCGCCCGCGACGAACAGGTCGCCGTCGCCGGCGATCACCGCGTGACAGGCGCCGACGATCGCCGCGAGCCCCGAGGCGCAGAGCCGGTTGACGGTGACCCCCGCGACGGTCTCGGGCAGGCCGGAGAGCAGCACGGCCATCCGGGCGACGTTGCGGTTGTCCTCGCCGGCCTGGTTGGCGCAGCCGACCCAGACGTCCTCGATCTCCTCCGCCGGGACGCCGGCGCGCTCGACCGCCTCCCGCACGACGAGCGCCGCGAGATCGTCCGGACGCGTGCCCGAGAGCGCACCGCCGTAGCGACCCACCGGCGTCCGCACGGCGGAGAGGACGACGGCGCGCGTCACGTCCCCGCCCCGGACACGAACTCCGGCTCGCGCCCGAGCAGACGGGCGACGGCGGCGCGGCCGCGCTCGCCCATGTCGAGCGTCAGGTCGTTGACGTACAGCGAGACGAACCGGTCGGCGGTCGCGGGGTCGATCCCGCGGCCGAACTCGACCGCGTAGGCCATCGCCTCGTCGCGATTCGCGAGACCCGCGTCGATCGCCTCCCGCAGCACGCGCGACACGTCGTCCGCGCGTTCGACGTCGCGGCGGAGGGCGACGAGGCCGAGCGGGAGCGGAAGCGCGACCTCCGCCTGCCACCACTCGCCCAGGTCGAGCAGCTTGCGCAGGCCGTGATCGGCATACGTCAGCTGCCCCTCGTGGATCAGCAGGCCGGCCTCGGCCCGGCCCGAGGTGACCTCGCCGAGCACCTGGTCGAACGGCACGTCGCGCGTCCGGATCCCGTCGCCGAGTGCGAGGCGGAGGACGCGGGCGGCCGTCGTCAGCGCGCCGGGAGTGACGATCTCCACCTCGCGCAGGTCGACGTCGTCGCGCGCGACCACGACCGGGCCGTAGCCCTCGCCGAACGAGGCGCCGTGCGGCAGCAGGACATACCGGTCGGCGACGGCGGGGTAGGCGCCTGCAGAGAGGGCGGTGACCTCGAGGAGCCCTTCGAGCGCCCACTCGTTCAGCGTCTGGATGTCGGCGGCGACCGGCTCCAGTTCGAGCCCGCGGAGGTCGACGCGGCCCGAGCCGAGCGCCCACACCATGAAGGCGTCATCGGGGTCCGCGCTGTGTCCGATCCTGATCGCCACGGCGTGACGTTACCTTGGCGCCACGAGCGGCCCGGCGTGCTCGGGGCCGCGGAGCCGGGCTCCGCCCGGCGGGAGCCGCCGCCGGTCGGTGGCACCCTGAGGCCTCCGACTCGTCGTCGGGGGCAGGCGACCGGAGGGGACAGTGCCGGCGCACGGCCCCGCAAGGTCGCCTGACGCCGACGGCGAGAGGCGGCGGCGGAGCCGGGCTCCGCCCGGCGGGAGCCGCCGCCGGTCGGTGGCCTCAGCGGCCGAAGAAGAACTTCTCGAGGGGCTCGAGCAGCTCCTCGCGGCGGAACGGCCGCACGCGCGCATCGGCGCCGTCCTCCTCGGAGACGACCGCATCGTCCTCGAGGGCGCCGTTTGCCGCCTCGAGGCAGTCCTCGAGCTCGTATCCCTCCCACACGTAGTCGTCGGGCCTCGGCGCCTCGCTCTCCCGGTGCTGCGGGTTCACCTGCCGGCCGACGGCCCAGAGCGCTCCGGCCCTGCGCTCGATCCAGATGACCACGCGTTCGTCGCGCCCGGCGTCGTCGAGGCCGGCGACGATGCGTTCGGCGAAGCGCCCGTCCTTTCCGGGAGCCTTCACACGGCGACTATACAATCGGCGCCGTGGGATTCGTCGACGCCATCAGAGGGGCGTTTTCATTCCTCACGTCGCGCTCGGCGAACGAGGAGCGGATCGCCCAGTACGTCATCCGCGAGCATCACCGTGGCCGCCCCGTCGCCGAGGTGTTGAGCGATCACTACGTGACGAACCGGTGCACGCCCGAGCAGGTTCGGCGCGTGATGGATCGCCCCGAGGTGATCCACGCGATCGGCAGCGATCTCGTCGCCGACGCGAAGGCCGAGCTCCTCTGACCTAGATCCGGAGCTCGAGGAGCCGCGCCGCGACGGCGATGTCCCACGCCGCGAGGCCGTTCGACTTGAAGACGACGATGTCCTCGTCTGTCATCCGCCCCTTCAGGTCGCCGGCGACGACCTCGTGCAGCTCGTGCACTTCCAGCCAGTCGATCACGCCCCGCTCGGCCGGCTCGATCAGGTCGCCCGCCTCGAGCCGCGCCTGCGCAGCCGAGTCGGTGCAGATGAACGACGCGCGTTCCAGCACGACGTCGTCGAGCTCGCGTGCATCCGGCTCGTTGGCGCCGATCGCGAGCACGAGAGCGCCCGCCTGAAGCCACTCGCCACGGATCACCGGATCGCGTGACGTCGTCGCCGTGACGACGACGTCGCACCCGGCGGCCTCGCGCGCGTCCTGGACCGGGGTCGTGCCGTGCTCCTCGCAGAACGCGGCGAGCCGCCGGCTGTCCCGGCAGTGGACGGCCACCTCGCATAGCCCGCACCCGTCGCGCAGCGCCGCGACATGCGCGGCCGCCTGCCGCCCGCAGCCGATCACGCCGAGGGTGGAGGCGTCGGACTTCGCAAGGCGCCCGGCGGCGACGGCCGAGGCGGCTGCCGTGCGCCGCTCTCCGAGCAGTTCGGCCTCCACGACCGCCGCCACCTCGCCGTGCTCGAGCGAGAGCAGCACGACGAGAAAAGGCGTGCCGGCCGGCAGCCAGGCGTACGTCTTCAACCCGGCGTAGCCGAGCTCCCGATCGACGCACGGCATGACCGCGAACACGCCGTCCGGCAGCTCGACACGCAGCCGGGCGGGGTTCTGGACGACGCCCCGGGCGAGGCGGAGCATCGAGCCGGTGACCGCAGCGAGCGCCTCGGCCGGCGTGAGCAGCTCCGCCACCTGCGCCTCGGTGAAGTAGGCCGGCACAGCAGGCAGTCTAGGAGCCCGAATACCCCGTTCGAGGGAGGCCGCAATCACCCGAATCGGTGTCGATCGGCTGCCGATGCATCCCGAGTCAGAGAAGTATGAGGGTCACGACCGAACGGGGCTTCACGCTTATCGAGCTGCTGGTGGTGCTCGTGGTCATCGGCATCCTCACTGCGATCGCGGTGCCGGCCTACGCCGGGTTTCGCGCCCGCGCCCAGGACAAGGTGACCGAGAGCGCGCTGAACCAGGCGTTGAAGGCGGGCAACCTCTATGCGGTGGACAACGGCACCTACGTCGGCATGAACCGCAAGAAGCTGAGGGCATACGACGACACGATCTCGTCGGACATCAAGTTCGGCAAGCGCACGGCGACCTACTTCTGCCTCCACAGCCTCTCGGCGAGCGGCACGACGTTCTGGCTGCGCGGACCCGAGAACATCGTCACGACCGGCACCGCGAAGAAGACACGCCCGTCCGGCTGCTGAGGCTCCCGCCGGCAGGCGCGAGGCCGTGCCCGCGCCCAAGCCGGGAAGAAACTGGACGCGTACGACGCCTATTAGACTCGCGGTCACTACCGACGGGAGGTTTCTGATGTCGACGACGGCTGCTCCTTCGGAGCTCGAAGGCCTGCGTGAGTCCTTTTCGGGAACCGTGCTCGAGCCGGGCGATGCGGGCTACGACGAGGCGCGGCGGGTGCACAACGGACTGATCGACCGGCGGCCGGCGCTGATCGCTCGCTGCCGGACGACGGCCGACATCGCGGACGCTGTCCGCTTCGCACGTGCGGCAGGGCTCGAGATCTGCGTGCGCGGCGGAGGTCACAACGTGGCAGGGCGGGCGGTCGTCGACGGTGCGCTCATGATCGACCTCGCGCAGATGAAGGGGATCCACGTCGATCCGGGCGCGCGGACGGCGCGTGCCCAGGGCGGGGTGATCTGGCGCGAGCTCAACCGGGAGGCGGCAGCGCACGGCCTGGCGACGACGGGCGGCGCGATCTCGACGACGGGCATCGCCGGCTACACGCTCGGCGGCGGGCTCGGCTGGCTGATGGCGAAGCACGGCCTGGGCGCGGACAACCTGATCGGCGTCGAGCTCGTGACGGCCGACGGCGACATCCGCAACGTGAACGACGCGAGCGACCCCGACCTGATGTGGGCGCTCCGCGGGGGAGGCGGCAACTTCGGGGTCGCGGCGTCGCTCGAATACCGGCTGCACCCGCTGGCGACGGTCGTCGGCGGCCTGATCGCGCACCCGATCGACGCGGGAGCGGATCTGCTCCGCTTCTACCGCGACGCGGTGGCCGACTGCCCCGACGATCTCA
Source organism: uncultured Thermoleophilia bacterium (assembly GCA_963784765.1). GTDB lineage: Bacteria > Actinomycetota > Thermoleophilia > Gaiellales > Gaiellaceae > PALSA-600. The sequence continues at coordinate 221,350 of CAWASP010000008.1, read as the reverse complement.
CGGTCTTCTGCGTCCTCGGTCACGCGCCGGACGGCTCCGGGATGAAGATCGCCGCGATGGCGCTCTTCCACACGGGGCCGGCGGACGAGGCGGAGCGCGACCTGGCGCCCTTCCTGGCCTGGGGCTCGCCGCTCATGAGCCACGTCGGGCCGATGCCGTACCCCGTGATGAACACGCTGCTCGATGCGGCATACCCGGAGGGCGCGCTCGGCTACTGGCTCTCGAGCTTCACGACCGGTCTCGGTGACGGCCTCATCGAGACCGCCGTCGACCGGTTCGCGAGCGTTCCGTCGCCGATGAGCTCGATGCTGATCGAGCACTTCCACGGCGCTGTGTGCCGAACCGGCGAGACCGAGACGCCGGTGCCGCACCGGACGGAGGGCTGGAACCTGCTCCTGCCGTCGACCTGGCTGGATCCCGCAACGACCGAAGCGAACATCGCCTGGACGAGAGAGACCCACGCAGCGCTCGGGGAGCACCTCACGCAGCGGCGCTGGCTCAACTACCTCGGCGACGACCAGGGGGCCGACGCGATCCGCAACGCGTACGGCCCGAACTACGAACGCCTCGTCGACGTGAAGCGCCGCGTCGACCCCGAGAACGTCTTCCGTCACAACCACAACATCGCGCCGTAGCAGCACGACGCGCAGCCTGGACCACGCGAACGGCGAGGGAGGCAGGTTGCCTCCCTCGCCGGCTGCGGCTCGCGGGCGCGTCTAGTGCGACGGAGCGAGGCGGCCGCGGGTGCGGCCGTACCGGACGACCCCGACACAGGCAGCCGCCACGGCGGCCGCGACGGCCACGCCGACCGCGACGCCGAACCAGTCGAAGCCGCCCGGGGGCGTCGTCTGCGGTGCGCTGCCTCCGACGTCCGCCGGGAGCATCGCCGACGCGCTCGAGACAACCGCCAGCGAGACGGTCGTGACGGCGAGGGTCACCAGGATCCTGAACGTGCGCTGCATGTCCGTGCCTCCTCCGGTTCGAGTACCCGTGTGCCGCTTCATGACCGCAGGACGGCGTGTGCAACGACCGCCTTCCGGAGGTGCGCGGGCTTGACACATGGTGTGTCGCGGCCGTCACACTCATCGGGAGATGCTGGGCGGCGACCTCTTCAAGGATTTGCCGGAGCCGGAGCTCCGCCGGCTCGTCACGATCGCCCGGCGTCGCCGCTTCGGGCGGAGCGAGGTTGTCTTCCACCGAGGCGACCCGGCAGACGCGCTGCACCTGATCGTCGCCGGCCACTTCGCGGCGCGGCTCGAGACGGGCGAGGGCGACACGGTCACGATCTCGGTGCACGGGCCCGGCGACGCCTTCGGCGAGCTGGCGCTGCTCGGAGCGGAGCCGATCCGCTCGACCACCGTCGCCACTCTCGCCGCCGGGGAGACCTACGCCGTCCACCGGGACGACTTCGACCGGCTCCGCCGCGAGTACCCCGAGGTGAACGACGTCCTCGCGCGAGTGCTCGCCCAGCGGCTCCGCCGGACGAGCGAGCTCCTCGCCGAGGCGCTCTTCGCGAGCGCGGAGACGCGTGTCCTCCGCCGGCTCGCCGAGCTGGCCCTGCTCTACGGCGAGGGATCCGCGAGAACAGCAGCGGTGCCCCTGGCGCAGAACGAGCTCGCCGGCCTGGCCGGGACGTCCCGAGCGACGGTGAACCGCGTCCTGCGCGCGGAGGCGAGGCGCGGAACGGTCTCGCTTCGCCGCGGCACGATCACGGTGCTCGACCCGGCTGCGCTCACCGCGCGCGCCGGCCGTCGAATGCAGATGCACGGCGGGGCGGAGAGCTAGGCTCGAATCCATGCGCGCCGGGGTCGACTTGGGCGGTACGAAGATCGACGTCCTGCTCTTCGATCAGGCCCGCAACGTCCTCGGCCGCGCCCGCCGGCCGACCCCGACCGAGGGGGGCGGCCCCGCGGTGGTCGAAGCGATCGCTCGAACGGTCGAGGACGCCGCCCGCGCCGCCGCGACTGGCGTCGGTCAGCTGGCAGGGGTGGGAGTCGGTTCACCCGGAGCCGTCGACACCGGTGCCGGCACAGTCGGCTTCAACTCCAATCTCGCGGGCGGCTGGAACGATCCATACCCGTTCGCGCGCGAGCTGAGCCGGCTCGTCGGGGTCCCCGTTCGGGTCGCGAACGACGTCGCCGTTGCCGCAGCCGCGGAGCTCGAGCTCGGCGCCGGCCGCGACCTCCCCTCGTTCCTCGCCGCCTGGTGGGGGACCGGCCTCGGCGGCTGCGTCGTGCTCGCCGGCAAGCGCTGGGAAGGCAACGGCGCATCCGGGGAGCTCGGACACACAGTGGTGAAGCTCGGCGGGCGCACCTGCCCGTGCGGCCGAAGCGGCTGCGCCGAGGCGTACGCGGGCAGGGCTGCCATGGAGGCTCGTGCTCGACACCTCCATAAACGCGGAAAGTCCACGAAGCTGTTCGATCTGATGCGCAAGGCGAACCGCGATCGGCTCACGAGCGGAGTGTGGGAACGCGCGCTCGAGCAGGGCGACCCTCTCGCGGGCGAGCTCATCGAGGAGGCATACGACGCGATCGGTGCAGCCTGCGCCTCTGTCGTGAACCTCCTCGACATCGACGGCATCGTCCTCGGCGGCGGGCTCGGGACCCGTTTCGGCCTGCGCGCAGCCGAGCGTATCCGCGACAAGATGCGCCCGCACATCTTCAACCCGACGCGTGACCCGCCTGTCCGGCCCGCGGAGCTGGGGGACGACGGCGGAGCGATCGGCGCCGCCCTGCTCGTCAGAGAGCGGCCTGGCGAGGCGTGCTGAGGGGCCGAAGCTCGACCGGGCAGCACCGTGTTGGCCGAGACCCCGACGAACGACCACCGGGTTGTCTTCGGCCGCTCGAGCGCAGGTCTCGTCTGCTGGTCCGACTGCTCGTCCGGCCTCGTCGCTCTCCGAGGGGCATGGCAGACGTACAAGACGCTCTTGCTCGTTCGGGGCGACTCCGGCGTGGCATCTTGTTGCCTGTGACCGAGGATCCTGTTCGGCGATGAATCCGAACTTCACGATCGCGCGGATCGCCGGGATTCGGATCGGCGTCAACTGGAGCTGGTTGATCGTCTTCGCATTGATCGTGTGGACGCTCGAAAGCACTGTCTTCCCCACATCGAACCCCGGTCTCATGACTGCGACGTACGTGTCGATGGCGGTCTCCGCGGCGATCCTGTTCTTCGCATCGCTGCTGCTGCACGAGCTCGGTCACGCGTTGCAGGCGAGACGCGACGGGCTCGAGATCGAGGACATCACACTGTGGCTGTTCGGCGGCGTCGCACGCTTCAAGGGCATGTTCCCGTCGGCGGGCGCGGAGCTGCGAATCGCGGTTGCCGGTCCGCTCGTCTCGCTGCTGCTCGGCGGGCTCTTCGTCGGAGTCGCCGTCGCCGGCGGGCTCGGCAGCGCCGTTGACGGCGTCGCGGCATGGCTGGGGTACATCAACCTGATCTTGCTCGCCTTCAACCTGCTGCCGGCGCTGCCGCTCGACGGCGGCCGGGTCTTCCGCTCGCTGCTCTGGTTGCGCGGCGGCGACTTCGCGCGGGCAACCCGGATCGCCGCCGACGTCGGACGGGGCGTCGGTTATCTCCTGATCGCGCTCGGAATGGTCTCGTTCATCCTCCAGGGCGCATGGAGCGGAGCCTGGCTCGCCTTCATCGGCTGGTTCCTCCTCAACGCAGCCGCCGCCGAGGGCCGCTCCGGGCTCCTGCGCGACGCACTCGGCGATCTGCGGGTCCGCGACCTCATGATCCGCCAACCCGAATCTGCCGCCGCCGATTGGACGCTCGCCGAGTTCATGGACGAGGTCGCTCACGTTCACCACTTCACGACCTACCCCGTCATCGCCGACGACCACGTTGTCGGGCTGCTGCCCTTCGCCGCAGTGGCGAAGGTGCCGCGACCCCAATGGGAGACGACCAGGGTCGCCGAGTGCATGGTGCCAATCCACGAGACACCGACCGTCCGAGAGGACGAGCCACTGCTCGACGCAATCGGCGACATGCGGCAAGGACCGCTCGACCGAGCGCTCGTTCTCGCCGGCGACCAGGTCGTCGGACTGCTCTCGATGACCGACGTCGGCCGCCTCGTCGCACGGAATCGGCCGTGAGGGTACGCCCGACCCGAGTCGCTGCTCTGCAAAGCGGCGCTCGGCGACCCTCTAACGCTCCTTGAAGGCGGCGGTCTAAGGGTTGCCGCCTCCGACTGGCACACATGAGTCGGGTCGGAGGAGTCCGACCAGCCCGGCTGGCACTGGTTCGCGAGCTGGTTGACGTTCAGGGTCGCGACGGTCAGGAGCCTGTCGTTCCGGAGGCACAGGATCTTCAAGCGGCTCGACGGTGATCCGCTCGATCTCTTCACCAATGTTCATCGCCAACTCCTCTTTCAGCGAACGGGTTGCGTAGTTCGACAGGGACTCGATATGCCTCGCGGAGCGGTTTGGCGAACACCCAGTCTTTGTGAGCGAGGTAGAGCACCTTTGGATAGGCGAATTGCGCGCGAAAGCCGTTGGTTGCCCGGATCACCTCTCCCCAGAGATAGACCTTCCCGAACACCTGCCAGGCTGGGCTTTGCTGGATGCGTCCGAGACGTCCGTGATTGCGGAAGCCTCCGTAATAGGGGTAGCCCTGTGTCTCCGACAGCGCATAGACCCCGCACTGGCAACTCTCGCCGGGAGGCGTGTGGCGACGGCCGCCTCCACCGCATCTCGCCACGAACGGCTGGGTTCCCGGCCACACGCTGTTCACGAAGCCAGACGTGAGTCGAACACCGTTGTCGTCTTGGCTGATGTTCCAGCAGCGGTAACCGATTAGGCACCCCGTCGCGTCCCGAGCGAGCGGCAACTCCCTCAGTGTCTCCGCCTCTTCGAGTTGCTCCACAAGCCCGAGCGGCAGTTGCCAGAGCGAACCGAGCATCAATACACCAAGCTCGTTCGCGGCAGCTTCAACAGCAGAGGGACAGTGCCCGTAGCGACGCCCCTCTTCGAAAAGCTCCACCGCAGATCGCGGCCCATTACGCAAGACCTCGGTGACGAACGCCGCCGCCGAATAGACCGAACCAGGAGAGGCGAAGGACGGTTCGAGCATCCGGCGAGCCTGGGACTGTCTCCGCTCCAGCGCAGCTCGCTTCCGGGCGCGGGATCGGCGTCGGTCTGCCAGGTCGCCCTGTCCCGCCGTGGTCGCCGCTGGCTCCTCCGTCTGTAGATCCGCGAGAGCGACCTTCACTTCCGACTTGGTGAGCGACAAGAGCTTCGCGATACGACGAGTTGAGCAACCATTCGCCATCAGCCTGAGGATTTCAAACTGACGGCGGGACAGGTCTCGTAACTGCCTCGGCGGTTCCTGCACTTCTCTCCCCGCCATCAGCTTACGCCATCGCGCACGGACTTCGAAAGCGGCGAGCCGCGCACCAACTTGCTCGCGCTCGCCGCACCCGCGCTCCATACAGTCTGCAAACCTGCTCCGCTACCCGGGACGCACGCTGTTCAGGATCTTGGTTGCAAGCGCGTGTTGCGACGGAGCAAGCCAAAGATCGATCCTGATGTAGCCGTTCGCACGCCCGTGCGAGGTAGTCACGGAGACCGGACCGTTGTCCTGATACCCGGCTTCTGCCTGGTCGTAGGGGCCAGCGAACGCGAGCTTCGTCGCGCTGACCCGGTACGTCGAAACAGCATCCGAGACAGCACCTGCTGGATTCGGTGACTGCCCGAGGCCTTCGACTCACGTTCACGGGCCGCTCTCGACGCAAGAGGCCCACGCCCTGGAGGCAGAGTACAAAGCACTGATCCGCGCCTTTCCTGCCCCACGGACATGCCGGGCATGATTCGAACATGCGACCCGTGCCGGTCCACGACGGAATGCGCCCGGCATGATTCGAACATGCGACCTCTGCCTCCGCAGGGCAGCGCTCTATCCCCTGAGCTACGGGCGCCCGGGCGGCCAGTGTAGCCGGGCGGGCTCGCCCCCCACCGTCAGCTCCGCGTCGTCGGGCACCTCGACGCGGATGTAGGCGAGGGCGAGACCGGGCACGGCGCTCGTCACGCGGCCGACCTCCTTCTCCCCGTACTGCACAGCCGTGTCTCGAGCAGGAGGGGCGCCCCCGGTCTCGAGCACGCGCAGGCGGCGGTTGACCTTCCCGCGGTAGTGCTGCCTCGCCACCGGCTCCTGACCGGGGAAGCACCCCTTCTCGAACGAGATCGCACGTGCGTCGAGCCCGGCCTCGGCCGGGAGCACGCGGTCGTCGAGCTCGAGGCCGAAGCGGGGCGTGACCGCCTCGATCCTCCGCCGCTCGAGCTCCTCGTCGCTCAGCGTCGGGTCGATCGCGGCATCCAGGACCTCGACGGCGCGGCGGCCGTAGTCGCGATTCTCGATCCCCTCGTCCTCGCCGAAGACGATCGCCGACTCGTGCTGCTCGAGCTCGATCTCGCACTTCGCGGCGAACCGGCTCCTCAGGAGCTCCGAGCGGACGGCCTCGCCGAGCTCCGGCTCCGTCAGGAGCAGCACGTCGTCGGCTCCCCGGCGCCAGACGAGGAGCGGGGCGATCACGCGGGCCTTCGGCGTCAGGAGCAGCGCGTCGGCGGATCCGTCGGCGGGAACGTCCTTCGTGAGCATGCGGTTCAGGTACTCGACCGCGTCAGGCCCCTCCACGCGGACATACGACCGCGGACGACGTGCAGTCTCGCGCGTAACGGTGGCCATGCGCTTCTAGACTAGACCGGGTGTTCAGGTCGAGAGCGGAGCGGAAGGTCCAGGACGCGGGGTACGACCCTGCGCGGCTGCCGCCCGGGCAGTACCTGACCGAGAAGTGGCCCGTGCTCCACGCCGGCTCGGTGCCGCAGTACGACGATCTCTCCACGTGGACCTTGCGGGTCTTCGGGGAGGTCGAGCAGGAGCTCGAGCTCTCCTGGGAGCAGCTCGGCGAGCTCCCGAGGAGCGGCAACGTGCAGGACATCCATTGCGTCACCCGCTGGTCGAAGTTCGACACGAGCTTCGAAGGAGTCCACTGGCGCGAGGTCGCGCAGCTCGCGCGCCCGAAGCCGACGGCCCGGTTCGCGATCGCGCACGCCGAGGCGGGCTTCTCGGCAAACGTCCCGCTCCCTTTCATCGAGGACGAGAACGCGCTGCTCGCGACCCACGGAGACGGAGCGCCGCTCACGCCCGAGCACGGCTACCCTCTCCGGCTCGTCGTTCCGGGCAAGTACTTCTGGAAGAGCGCCAAGTGGCTGCGCGGGATCGAGCTCCGGAGCACCGACCAGCCTGGCTTCTGGGAGCGCTACGGCTACCACAACGACGCCGATCCCTGGCAGGAGCAGCGCTACGGGTTCTGACGATCGGCTCGTGAGGCGCCCGGCGCCCACGAGTTGGCCGGAATCACTCGAACGAGGGATCGGGCCGTCCGGCCTGAAGCCGATCTTGGGATCAGCAAGACCCTCCCCCAATCCCGGAAGAGCCGCGCAAGCGGCTCTTCTTTTTTTGGCGCCGCCTTGCTGCGGTCCCGAAACGCGCGAGGGCGGCCTTCGGGCCGCCCTCGCGCGTACTCCGAGCCGGAGGGCTCGACTACATCATCCCGCCCATGTCCGGCATGCCTGCGCCGGCGCCGACCGGGGTCTTCTCCGGCGCCTCCGCCACGATCGCCTCGGTGGTGAGGATGTTCTTCGCGATCGACGCGGCGTTCTGCAGCGCTGAGCGCGTCACCATCGTCGGGTCGGTGATCCCGGCCTTCACGAGATCGGTCACCTCGCCGGTGTCGACGTTCAGCCCCTGACCGGGCTTCGCCGCACGGACGTGCTCGACGACGACGGACCCTTCGAGCCCGGCGTTCGTCGCGAGCTGGCGGATCGGCTCCTCGAGCGAGCGGATGATGATCTGAGCACCGGTCCGCTCGTCGCTCTCGAGCTTCTCGAGCAGCGCGTCCTTGACTGCGTCCGCCGCGTTCAGCAGGGCGACACCGCCGCCGGGTACCACACCCTCCTCGAGCGCAGCACGTGCGGCCTGCAGCGCGTCCTCGACGCGGTGCTTGGTCTCCTTCATCTCGGTCTCGGTGGCCGCGCCGACCTTGACCACGGCGACACCGCCGGACAGCTTCGCGAGCCGCTCCTGGAGCTTCTCGCGGTCGAAGTCCGAGTCCGTGTTCTCGATCTCGCCCTTCAGCTGCTTGATGCGGGCCTTGATCGCCTCGCCCTCGCCGGCGCCGTCGATGATCGTGGTCGTGTCCTTGGAGACGACGACCTTGCGCGCGTGGCCGAGCTGCGAGAGCTTCGTGTTCTCGAGCTTGAGGCCCATCTCCTCGGTGATCACCTCGCCGCCCGAGAGGATCGCGATGTCCTCGAGCATGCGCTTGCGGCGATCGCCGAAGCCCGGCGCCTTGACGGCGACGGCCTGGAACGTCCCACGCAGCTTGTTGACGACGATCGTCGCGAGCGACTCGCCCTCGACGTCCTCCGCCACGATCAGCAGCGGCTTGCCGGCCTGGATCACCTGCTCGAGTACGGGCAGGAGGTCCTTCACGGCGCCGATCTTCTGGTTCGCGACCAGGATGTACGGATCGTCGAGGACGGCCTCCATCCGCTCGGCGTCGGTGACCATGTACGGGGACAGGTACCCCTTGTCGAACTGCATGCCCTCCGTGAACTCGAGCTCGAGGCCGAAGGTCTGCCCCTCCTCGACGTTCACGACGCCGTCCTTGCCGACCTTCTCGATCGCCTCCGACAGCACCTCGCCGATCTCGGTCGAGCGCGAGGACACGGTCGCGACGCGCGCGATGTCCTGCTTGCCGGAGATCTCGGTCGACTGGGACTTCAGGTTCTCGACCACCGACTCGACGGCCTCCTCGATGCCGCGCTTCAGCGCCATCGGGTTCGCGCCCGCCGAGACGTTCTTCAGGCCCTCGCGGACGATCGCCTGGGCCAGGACCGTCGCAGTCGTCGTGCCGTCGCCCGCGACGTCGTTCGTCGCCGTCGCGACCTCGCGCACGAGCTGAGCGCCCTGGTTCTCGAAGACGTCCTCCACCTCGATCTCGCGGGCGATCGTGACGCCGTCGTTCGTGATCGTCGGCGCGCCGAACTTCTTGTCGAGGACGACGTAGCGCCCCTTCGGGCCAAGGGTGACCTTGACCGCGTCGGCGAGGATGTCCACACCGCGCTGGAGCGAGCGGCGCGCATCCTCGTTGAACTTGAGCTCCTTGTGAGCCATCTCTTGTTTCTCTCCTTCTCTTGCTCTTGCGCTAGACCGCCGCGCGGTCGCCGACGACCTTCGCGAGGACGTCGGATTCGCGGAGGATCAGGACCTCGTCGGTGCCGAGCTTGATCTCGGTCCCGCCGTACTTGCTGAAGATGATCTCGTCGCCCTCCTCGAGATCCATGGCGATGTGCTCACCGTTCTCGTCGCGGGCGCCGGGGCCGACGGCAAGGACACGGCCGCGCTGCGGCTTCTCCTTCGCCGTGTCGGGCAGGACGATCCCGCTCGCGGTGGTCTCCTCCTCCTCGAGGACCTCCACGATCAGGCGATCGCCGAGCGGCTGCAGATTCATGGTTGAAACCTCCACCTCTGGACAGGCTTTGAACGTTGCGGCTGGCACTCTAGCGATGCGAGTGCCAGCGCCGCAAGTCTAGCCTCGAGATCTGAGTCTCGGTGACTAAGATCCGTGTATGAAGCGTGAGTTCTCCGCAGGAGGGGTGCTCATCCGGCGGCTTCAGGGACGCTGGATGCTCGCGGCCATCCGCCCCGCGGGGAAGCCCGAAGGCCTCTGGGCGCTCCCGAAGGGCCGCATCGACCGGGGCGAGACCCCGGTGGAGACCGCGCTGCGCGAGGTCGCGGAGGAGACGGGCGCCCACGGCCGTTCGCTCGGGAAGCTCGGCGACGTGCGCTACGTCTACACCTTCCGCGGCGAGCGGATCTTCAAGGTCGTGTCGTTCTTCCTCGTCCGCTACGAGGGCGGCCGGCTCGGCGACGTGCCGGCCGCGTTCCGCCACGAGGTCGCCGAGGTCCGTTGGCTGCCCCTCGACGAGGCGCCGAGGCTTCTCGCCTACGGCGGCGAGCGCACCATGGCCCGGGAGACCGCGTCCAGACTCGCCGCGGGCGACGTATGATCGTCGCTCGGTGCCCGCCTTCGCCCTGAACTTCTACTCGCCCGTCGTCGAGGCGCAGCTCCGCTCACACCGGAAGAGCGCCACGATCCGGCTCGGGGACAAGTCGAGGAAGTACCAGAAGGGCATGATCGTCTCGGTGCTGGTCGGCGCGCGCTTCGGGCCTCGCCAGCACGTGTTCGACGCGGTGATCGACAAGGTCGACGTGAAGACGATCGCCGAGCTCAGCCCGAACGAGATCGAGCACGACAACCCGGAGATCCGCCACACGGACGAGCTCTGTCGGTTCCTCGGAGCGCTCTACAACCGTGACATCACCGTCGACGACACCATCACGGTGATCCGCTTCTCGGCGATCAAGCCGAGCCTCGGTCTGGTCTAGACCGAGGCCCGGCCCTCTCGCTCACTGGATGGGAATCCAGCTCGGCGGCTGAACCGGCGCACCCGTGCGGCTCACGCCCCACGGCTGTACCCACGGGTAGGACGCGGGCGGGGCGAACACCTTCACCGCGCTCGTGCCGACCATGGCCGGTTGCACCGAGGGTTGCACGACGGTCGCAGCCGTCCAGGGCTGCACCCAGGGGTACGACGCCGTCTGAATCGCCGCCGGCCTTCCCGCCCCGGCCGAGCCGGCGGCGAGGAGGAACGCGACGACGAGGCAGCCGGTGACCGCCAGGAGCATCCTCCGCACGACACGCATGGAGACCTCCTTCCGTCGGCCTTCAGCGTCATTCCTACGACCCCGGTGGGCATCCGCCCGATTCCTGAGGAGACAAGCGCTCTGCGCGGAACAGGTGAGCGCGGAATCCTGATCAGACGCGCCCGAAACTACTGGACGCGCCGCCGAATGCGCATGCCGTGCAGTTCGGGATCGCGCAGCGCGGAGCCGCACGACTCGCAGGTGACCGCGAACGTCGAGGCGAACGGGGCCGAGCACGAGGGGCACCGGCGCACGATCGTCCCGCCGCACGCGCACCGCTCGGGCACCTCGTCCTCGAACTCGACGAACCACCGGCGCGCGGCGCCGCAGTCGAGGCAGAACGCGCTCCAGTGGCCGAGGACGTTGCGCCGCTCCTCACGAAGCCAGTCGGCTGCCTTCCCCATGACCGGCACCCTACCGCGGACCCCGTCGTTACGATGCTGGCCGTGGCGATCGCGCGCGTTGCCGAGCCGAGCGGCTCCCTGGGGGACGTGAAGGAGTGGGGCCTCGACCGCGAGGACCTGCTCCAGATCTACCGCAACATGCTGATCACCCGCGGCGTGGAGGAGCGAGGGCACATCCTCTACCGGCAGGGCAAGATCCCGGGCTCCTTCTACACAGGGCGCGGCAACGAGGCGGCGTCGGTCGGCGTCGCCATGGCGATGGCCGCCGACGACGTCGGCACGCCGCTGCACCGGGACATGGGCGTCCACATCACCCGCGGCGTCGAGCCCTGGCGCATCTTCGCGCAGTACATGGGCCGCGCGGACGGGCCTGCCCACGGACGCGACGGCAACGTCCACATGGCCGATGTCCGACTCGGCCTGCTCGCGATGGTCAGCCACCTGCCCGCGATGCTGCCGGTCGCCGTCGGCTGCGCGCTCGCATTCCGGATCCGCGAGGAGAAGCGGGTCGCCGTCGCCTGGACCGGCGAGGGGGCGATGGCCCGCGGCGACGCCCACGAGGGGATGAACTTCGCCGGGGTGCGCCGTCTGCCCGTGGTCTTCATCTGCGACAACAACCAGTGGGCCTACTCGACGCCGACGCATCTCGAGTACGCCGTGGAGCACCTGGCAGACCGGGCGCAGTCGTACGGATTCGAGGGTGTCGTCGTCGACGGCACGGACGTGCTCGCCGTCTACCGCGAGGCGAAGCGGGCGATCGAGAAGGCGCGCGAGGGCGGCGGCCCGACACTGATCGAGTGCCTCACGCTCCGCATGGAGGGGCATGCCGTCCACGACGACGCCTTCTACGTGCCGAAGGAGCTGTTCGAGCGCTGGGCCGAGCGCGACCCGATCGAGCGCTACCGGCTCTGGCTTCGCGAGAACGCCGACCTCGGCGACGAGGAGGAGGACGAGCTCACCGCGCACGTCAAGAAGCTCCTGAACGACGCGCTGCAGCGGGCCGAGGACTCGCCCGAGCCTGACCCGGCCGGCCTCGAGGAAGGCGTCTTCGCCGCGCCCGAGGATCTCGACACGCCGCATCACAAGTGAGCGATCGATGGCCGAGCTGACCTACCTCCAGGCGATCAGCGAGGGCCTCCGCCAGGAGATGCGCCGCGACAAGCGCGTGTTCGTGATGGGGGAGGACGTCGGCGTGTACGGCGGCGCGTTCAAGGTGACGCTCGGCTTCCAGGAGGAGTTCGGCCCGTGGCGCGTGATCGACATGCCGCTGTCGGAGACCGCGATCGTCGCCGGCGCGAGCGGCGCAGCCATGATGGGCCTCCGCCCCGTCGCCGAGATGCAGTTCGCGGACTTCGTCTCGTGTGCCTGGGACCACCTCGTCACGGTCGCGGCCAAGCAGCGCTGGCGTGCCGGAACGCCGGTGCCGTTCGTGCTCCGGCTGCCCTCCGGCGGCGGCTTCTCGGGCGGCCCGTTCCACTCGCAGAACCCCGAATCGTCGTTCGCGCACATCCCCGGCCTGAAGTGCGTCTGCCCGGCGACGCCCGAGGACGCCAAGGGCCTGATCACGGCCGCGATCGAGGATCCCAACCCCGTGCTGTTCTTCGAGCACAAGCACCTGTACCGGCGCATCAAGGGCGAGGTGCCGGACGAGCGGTACGTGACGCCGATCGGCAAGGCGCGGATCCATCGCGAGGGCGACGACGTCTCGGTGATCACGTGGGGCGCGATGGTCTACACGGCCGCTGAGGCTGCCGAGGCCGTCGATGCCTCGGTCGAGATCGTCGATCTGCGCACCGTGATGCCGTGGGACAAGGAGGCCGTGCTCGAGTCCGTCCGGAAGACGTCCAAGGTGCTCGTCCTCCACGAGGACACGCGAAGCGGGGGTTTCGGCGGCGAGATCGCGGCGACGATCGCCGAGGAGGCGTTCGAGCACCTCGACGGGCCGGTGCGGCGCCTCACCGCCCCCGACACACCCGTGCCCTTCTCGCCCGTCCTCGAGAAAGCGTTCATCCCGCAGGTCGACGACGTCGCCCGCGCACTGAAGGAGTTGATCGAGTACTGATGGCCGCCAGCACCACAGCAGTCGACGTCGTCATGCCGCAGATGGGTGTCTCCGTCTCCGAGGGCACGATCACGCGCTGGGCCAAGCAGGTCGGCGAGCAGGTCGCCGCCGACGAGACGCTCCTCGAGATCTCCACCGACAAGGTCGACACGGAGGTCCCCTCGCCCGCGAGCGGGGTGGTCGCCGAGATCCTCGTCCAGGAGGGCCAGACGGTGCCCGTCGGCACCCTTCTCGCCCGCATCGGGGGGTCGGGGGCTGCCGCCTCACCCCCACCGGAGCCCGCGACGCAGCCTGCTGCGGATGCTGCCGCGGCTGCTGCGAGCGAGGGAGAGGCCGTGCCCGCCGAGCCGGAAGCGGTTTCGCCGGCCCCCGGCCCGGAGCCGGAGGCGCCGCCTCCTGCCGCGGAGCCGCGCGTGGGGGCGGGCGCCGACAACGGGAAGGCGTTCGTCTCCCCGGTCGTCGCCCGCATCGCGGCCGAGCACGGAGTCGATCCGACCCAGGTGCCCGGCACGGGCGCAGGCGGCCGGGTGACCAAGAAGGACATCCAGGGGTTCATCGAGCAGGGCGGCGCCGCGGCGGCCGCGGCCCCACCCGCGCAAGCCCCTCCGGCCGCACCGCCGGCGCCCGCACCCGCGGCGGCGCCCGCCGAGACACCGGCGCCGCTGGCCGGCGAGACGCTCGAGCCCGTCACGGCGATGCGCCGCGGGATCGCGGAGCACATGCGCCGGTCGCTCGACACCTCCGCGCATGTCACGTCGGCGATCGAGGTCGACATGTCGAAGGTCGTCTCGATCCGCGAGCAGCTGAAGCGGGAGTACCAGTCGTCCTACAGCGTCAACCCGACCTACCTCTCCTTCATCGCACGGGCCACGGTCGAGACGTTGCGCGACTACCCGTGGGTGAACGGCGAGCTGCGCGGCGAGCAGATCGTGACCCGCACGTTCGTCAACCTCGGCTTCGCCGTCGAGCTCGCCGACGGGAAGGGGCTGATCGTGCCCGTCGTGAAGGGTGCCGAGACGCTGAACCTGCTCGGCATGGCGAAGGCGATCGCCGAGATCGCCGAGCGGGCGCGCTCGAAGCAGCTCACGCCGGACGACGTCGTCGGAGGCACGTTCACGATCACGAACCCCGGCGGCTACGGCACGTTCCACGGCACACCGGTGATCAGCCAGCCACAGGCCGCGATCCTCGGGACGTACGCGATCGTCAAGCGGCCGTGGGTGATCGCCGACGAGAACGGCGCCGACGCGATCGCCATCCGCTCGATGATGAACCTGACGCTGACATACGACCACCGCCTGATCGACGGCGCGCTGGCGGGCCGCTTCCTCCGCGACCTGCGCGGGCGGCTGCAGAGCTGGGGCGAAAGCGATTACTGAGACGGCCGGGCAGCGGCAGCGGGTCGTGCCGATGCTCGCCTACGAGAACACGGCGGCGGCGATCGACTGGCTCCGTGACGCCTTCGGCTTCGAGGAGGACGAGTCGGCACGGCACATGCACGACGGCGTCGTGACGCACGCCGAGCTCTCGTACTCCGGCTCCCGCATCATGCTCGCGACGCCGAACCGCGACTACCAGGCTCCGCGGCACCACCGCGAGGTCTGCGCGGCCGCCGCGCGGTGGCTCGACAACCCCTGGGTGATCGACGGCGTCTTCGTCGAGGTCGACGATCTCGATACGCACTGCGAGCGCGCACGGCGCGCCGGTGCGACGATCCTGCGCGAGCCGGAGGAGCCGGGAGTCGGCTTCCGGATCTACTCGGCCGAGGATCCGGAAGGGCACAGGTGGATGTTCGCGCAGAGCTATGAGGCGCAGCGCGCCGGCCCTCCCGTCAGGGATCCGTGAGCGCACGGTCGAGTGAGGCGACCGCCTCGCGCTCGATCCGCTCGTCGCCCTCCGCGCGGCCGTAGCGGGCGAGAACGGCCGACAGGAAGAGCGCGAGGACGCGCGCACGCAGCAGCGACGCGGGTCGTACCGGACCGTACTCGTCGAAGAACGCGGCCCGGCTCGGCCCCTCGAGGAGCGAGAACGCGATCTGCAGGTCGATGCCGGGATCAGAGAGGCACACGTCGACCCAGTCGACGACGCCGGAAAGCCGCCCGCGGTTCACGAGCACCTGCCGGAAGTGCAGATCCCCGTGGCAGACGGCGAGATGCCCGGGCGGCGGCAGGCGCTCGGCCCGGCGCAGGAGCTCGAAGGCAGCGGCAGGAGCAGTCCACAGGCCCTCCGCCGCCACTGCCTCGATCTCGTCGCGGGTGCGCGGGACGCGCACCCGCATGTCGGCGCGGCCCACGACGTCGACGGGGAGGCCCGGAGCGGAGGCGACGGTCGCAGGGGCGTGGAGCCGCCGAAGCGCAGCGGCGAGCGGCCGCGCGAGCGCCGCCCCATCGGCCGCCGAGGCTTCACCCCCCGGCAGAAAGCCGGCGCCGTAGAACGGCCAGGGGAACTGCCCGCTCGGCCGGCCGAGGTGCGTCGCCACCGGAAGCGGCACGCGGACGAGCGGCTCGAGGAGGGGCAGCACACGCAGCTCCCGCCGCATGGGCTCGAGCACGACCTCGCGCCGGGGAAAGCGGAAGGCATGGGCGCCGTCGATGCGATGGATCGTGTAGTCCCATCCGGCCGCGACGAGCTCCGCCGACTCGGCCGGGATCTCCGGGAACTGCGCTCGGACAAGCGAGCGGGCGAGCTCCTCGTCGACCACCACCTCCGCCCGCCAGTGCTGCGCCACGCCCGAACGCTACGCTCCAACCGTGATTCGCGAGGCGCACGTGTTGAACCTCGGCACGGTGGAGTACCGCGCCGCCTGGGACCTCCAGCGACAGATCGCGGCGGAGGTCGCGGACGGCGGCCGGCCGGACACGCTGCTCTTCCTGGAGCACCCGCCGACGATCACGCTCGGACGCCGAGCCGAGCCCGGGGAGGTGCACGTGCCGGCGGGTGCCGACGTCGAGATCGTCGAGGTCGACCGCGGCGGCAAGTCGACATACCACGCGCCGGGCCAGCTGGTCTGCTACCCGATCTTCGACCTGACCCGGCACGGACAGGACGTGAAGCGATACTGCCGCGGGCTCGAGGAGGCGCTGATCCGCACGCTGTCCCCCTTCGGGATCGCGGCGACGCGCATCGACGGCCTGACGGGCGTCTGGCTCGACCGGCCGCCGCGGAAGATCGCATCGATCGGCATCCACCTCTCGAAGTGGATCTCGACGCACGGCTACGCGCTCAACGTCGGCCTCGACCCGGCGCCGTTCACGAGCTGGATCACCGCCTGCGGCCTCGACGGCTACCAGTTCACGTCGATGGCACGCGAGCTCGGCCGGTCCGTGACCGTCGACGAGGTGCGCCCGCAGGCCGCACGGTCACTCGCCGCCGTCTTCGAGCTCGAGCTCGTCGACGCCGCCGTCCCGGCGTAGCCTGCGAGCTCCGGCCGCCTTCGGCGAGAAGCCGTCACGAACCTCACCTTCCGGCCTCGCCCCGTGGAGGCCCGCCCGGCGGCAGCCACCGTCACGGACCGTCCACAGCGGGGACACGGCCTAAGGCCGCGCGGGACCGCTCGGGACAGTGGTCTGCCGGCTGGAGGAGACGGCGGCCTGGGGAGAGAACACAACGGCGTGGACATGTCCCGTCGCCTGTCACGAAGTTCCCCTCAAGTCGTCCGGACTCGAGCCGATCCTTCTGGGATGGAAGCTGCTCTCCGCGTCGTCGTGTGGGTCGGGGCCGTCGTGGCTGCCTCGGTCGCGACCGCACTCGCGATCGGCCTCGTCTTCGGCTCCGGCTGACGCCCGGCCCGACCGAATGCTACGGCGAGGGCGGCCGTGACCATTTCGGCCGCGGGCGCTCGGCGCGCTCCAGCTCCTCCAGCCGGTCGAGCAGCGGGCCGGCGCCGCCCGCCACCGCGATCGCCGCGAGGTCGGCCTCCCGGACGAACCCCTCCGCGGTCGCGTGCCGTGCCAGGGCGATCAACGGCAGCCAGTAGTCGTCGACGTCGAGGAGGCCGATCGGCTTCGCGTGCAGCCCGAGCTGCGACCACGTGAGCTGCTCGAGGAGCTCGTCGAGCGTCCCGAACCCGCCGGGGAGGGCGACGAACGCGTCTGCCAGGCCCGCCATCACGGCCTTGCGCTCGTGCAGGGACGCGACGACCCGGAGATCGGTCACGCCCTCGTGCGCGAGCTCGCGTTCGACGAGCTCCTCCGGGATCACGCCGACGACGTCTCCTCCGGCGGCAAGCGCGGCGTCGGCGACAGCACCCATCATCCCGACCCGGCCGCCCCCGTACACGAGGCCGAGCCCGCGACCGGCCGCCTCCGTGCCGAAGGCGCGCGCCGCCTGGAGATACGCGGGGCTGCGCCCGGCCGAGGCGCCGCAGAAGACGCAGACGCGCTCCACGGCCCGAGCCTACCCGGGGCCGCGGCAGACCCAGCGCCTCCTCTACCGTTTTGCCGATGTTTGCCGGAGGGCGAGGAGCATGGCGCGGGCGTCCCGACGAGCCGCCGGAGCGGCCTGCCGACAGGTCCGTACGGCGCGCGAACCTGCGGCGCGTGTTCGGCCTGTTCGCCGCGTACCGCCGCCGGCTGACGCTCGTCCTCGCGCTCATCGTGCTCTCCTCGGCGCTCGGTGTCGCACCGGCGTTCCTGTTGAAGGGCGTCCTCGAGGCGATCCCGCGCGGCCAGACGGGCCGGCTGTCGCTATTCGCCGGCGCGATGATCCTGGTGGCGGTCGCGACCGGGGCACTCGGCGTCTTCCAGACACTGCTCTCGAACCGCGTCGGCCAGGACGTGATGCACGACCTGCGAAGCGACGTCTTCCGGCACCTGCAGCGCCTGTCGCTCGCCTTCTTCACCCGGACGCGCACCGGCGAAGTCCAGTCGCGCATCTCGAACGACATCGGGGGCGTGCAGAACGTGGTCACCAGCACCGCGACGTCGATCGTCTCGAACGTGACCACCGTCGCGGCGACCGCGATCGGCATGCTCGCGCTCTCGTGGGAGCTCGCCCTGTTCGCATTCGCGCTGATCCCGGTCTTCGTCCTCCTGACTCGTCGCGTTGGCAGGGAGCGGCGCCGGATCGCCTCGACGACGCAGGCGACCCTGGCGGACATCTCGAGCCTCGTGCAGGAATCGCTCTCGGTCTCCGGCATCCTGCTCGGCAAGACCATGGGCCGGACCGACGAGCTCGCCGAGCGATTCGCCGGCGAGTCGCGGCGCCTCGCCGACCTCGAGGTGCAGCAGCGCATGGCCGGCCGCTGGATGATGGCGTCGATCCAGACGACGTTCGCCGTCATGCCCGCCGCGGCGTACTGGTTCGGCGGCCTCGCGCTTGCACACGGCTCGCATGCGATCACGGTGCCGACGCTCGTGTCGTTCACGACGCTGCAGACCAGGCTGTTCTTCCCCGTCGGGTCGCTGCTCGGGGTCGGCCTCGACGTCCAGACGTCGCTGGCCCTCTTCGACCGGATCTTCGAGTACCTCGACGAGCCGGTCGACATCGTGGAGCGCCCCGTGCCGGTCGAGCTCCGGGACGGCGGCGACATCGCGTTCGAGGACGTCTGGTTCCGCTACGGCGACACGGACGCCTGGACGCTCCGTGACGTCTCGTTCGTCGTCCCCGCAGGGACGCGGACCGCACTCGTCGGGGAGACGGGCGCCGGCAAGACCACGCTCGCGTACCTGGCGGCCCGGCTCTACGACCCCGAGCGCGGGCGGGTCTCGATCGGCGGGACCGACGTCCGCGACCTCTCGTTCGCGAGCCTCGCCCGGCTCGTCGGCGTGGTCTCGCAGGAGACGTACCTCTTCCACTCCTCGGTTCGCGACAATCTTCGGTTCGCCAAGCCGGACGCGAGCGACGAGGAGATCGAGGCGGCCGCCGAGGCAGCGCGGATCCTCGATCTGATCCGGTCGCTGCCGGACGGGTTCGAGACGATCGTCGGGGAACGGGGCTACCGGTTCTCGGGCGGGGAGAAGCAGCGCATCGCGATCGCACGCACGATCCTGCGCAACCCGCCCATCCTCGTCCTCGACGAGGCGACGAGCGCGCTCGACACCGAGACGGAGCGCCAGGTGCAGGATGCGCTCGACCGCCTCGCGACGGGCAGGACGACGATCGCGATCGCCCACCGGCTCTCGACGGTCGTCGACGCAGACCAGATCGTCGTCCTCGACGGCGGGATGATCGCCGAGCGCGGCCGCCACAACGATCTGCTCGCGCGCGGCGGCCGCTACGCGGAGCTCGTCGGACGCTCACCCGACGTCGACCGTGAGCCGGCAACGACGCTCTAGACTGAGGGGGATGCAGAGCTCGCTCCCGGTTGCCGAGCGCCCGCGCCGGCCCGAGTGGATGAAGGTCCGCGCACCGTCGCAGGACGGCCGCTACTTCGACGTCAAGAAGCTGATCCACGGCGCGCAGCTGAACACGATCTGCGAGGAGGCGCGCTGCCCCAACATCGCGGAATGCTGGGGGCGCGGCACCGCGACGTTCCAGATCCTCGGCGAGACGTGCACCCGTGCGTGCCGGTACTGCTACGTCAACTCCGGCCGGCCGAGCGAGCAGCCCGACCCGCTCGAGCCGCTGCGCCTCGCGCAGACGGCGAAGCAGATGGGGCTCAGGCACGTCGTGGTCACATCCGTCGACCGGGACGACGTCCCCGACCGCGGGGCAGGACAGTACGCGGCGACGATCCGGGCGGTCAAGGCGAAGCTGCCGGACGCGACGATCGAAGTGCTCACCCCCGATTTCCTCGGCGTCGAGGAGGAGGCGCTCTCGACGGTTGTCGGCGCACGCCCCGACGTCTTCAACCACAACATCGAGACCGTCCGCCGCCTGCACCGCCGGATGCGCGGGGCGAAGGCGAGCTACGACGGGGCGCTGTGGCTGCTGCGGCGGGCCAAGGAGGTCGCCGACTACCCCGTGCTCACGAAGAGCGGCATCATCGTCGGGCTCGGCGAGCGAAACGACGAGGTGGTCGAGACGATGCGCGACCTGCGCGAGAACGGCGTCGACGTGGTCACGATCGGGCAGTACCTCCAGCCGAGCGCGAAACATGCCCCGATCGACCGCTGGGTCCATCCCGACGAGTTCCGCTTCTTCCGCGAGCAGGGTGAGGCACTCGGGTTCGGCTCGGTCTTCGCCGGCCCCCTCGTCCGCTCGAGCTACCGCGCCGACGAGCAGCAGCACGCTGCCGCGACCGGCCGCGGCGCAGTGGCGTACTAAGACGCTACGGCGCGTGGATGCGAAGGTGGACGGTGTACGCCGTCGTGCCGCGACGCACGCCGAGCTCGTACACGCCCGCCGAGCCCGGGTTCGCGAGCCCCGCGGCCGCTGTGAAGTGCAGCGTCATCCGGCCTTCCACGATCGAGTTGCAAAGCCGCCCCGCCGGCTTCGCCGCGGCCACGGTGATCGAGTGGCGGACGACCGCCACGCGGCCGGCGCGCTTGCCGTTGACGAGAACCGCGCTCGTCGAGACACGGGCGGGGACCGCCGCGGCGCTCGGAAGGACGACGCGTACGGCCCCGAGCGGATGACCGCACCGAAGACCGACAGGCACTCCGATCGTGAGGACGACGTTCCGTGCGCCCGCCGCCGTGCTGGACAGGCGAACGACGACGCCCGGCTCCGGAGCCGTCTGGGTCGTCGGTGACGTGTCGACCGGGATCGCGATCACCGGCGGGCTCACATCGGCTCGCACGGTCGCGGCAAGCACCAGCGCCGAAGCCGTGGTCGCCGTCAGGAAAACGACGCGAACCACGGGTAGGAGTCTACTCCACAGCGCGCCGGCCCGAAACGGGGCTCTGCGGAAGGGATGCAGGTTGCACGGCCGAAATATCTGAGGGAATATGGCGCGAACAAGGGCGGCCTGCCGCAGGCTCGCCCAGTCTCGACCTCACGAAAGGGGGAGAGTTGTCCATTCATCGTCCCGGGAAGGGCGGGCGTCGAGTCATCGTCCTCGCCGTTCTCGCGGTGACGGCGATCGTCGTCGCCGCCGCGGGCGGCGGAGCGCAGCGGACCGCCGTTCGCTCCGGCCTCGCAATCCCCGACACCCTGCGCACACCGCACAGGCAGCAGATCGTCAACTCGATTCAGACCAACGACCCGAACGTGCAGTTCTCGTGCCAGACGGCGACGTTCTCGGACACGACACCGTGCTACGGCCCGTTCCAGATGCGCCACGCCTACGGCGTCGACAACCTGCTCAACGCGGGCTACGACGGCTCGGGCCGGACGATCGTGATCATCGACGCGTACGGCAGCCCCACGCTGGCCGATGACCTGGCCTTCTTCGAGAAGACATGGAACCTGCCGGCAGCCGACCTCACGGTCTACACGCCGTTCGGGATCGACCCGACCGACATCAACAACGCCGAAGGCTGGTCGGGAGAGACCACGCTCGACGTCGAGTGGGCCCACGCGATCGCTCCCGGGGCGAAGATCGCCCTCGTGATCGCGAAGTCCAACTTCGACAGCGACATCCTCGACGCGACGCAGTACGCCGTCGACAACAACCTCGGCGACGTGGTCTCGCAGAGCTTCGGCGAGGCCGAGCAGTGCATGGATCCCTCCGACCTCACGCGGCAGGAGGACCTGTTCAAGCAGGCCGTCGCGAAAGGCATGACGCTGTTCGCCTCCTCGGGTGACGACGGCGCCGCCCAGCCGACCTGCGACGGCAGCGACCTGATGAAGGCCGCGAGCACGCCGGCGAGCGACCCGAACGTGACCGGCGTCGGCGGCACCGACCTGCTCGCGAACGGCATCGATGGGACCTACTCGTCGGAGTCGACGTGGAACGACGCGTACGGGGGCGGCGGGGGCGGCGTCAGCGTCCTCTACAAGAAGCCGCTCTGGCAGCGTCTCGCCGCTCTGAACGGGAGCATGCGCGAGGTCCCGGACGTGTCGTACAACGCGGCCGTCCTCCATGGGGTCCTGACCGCGTGGACGCTCGAAGGCGCCCAGCACACGTTCCGCTTCGGCGGCACGAGCGCGGGCTCACCGCAGTGGGCCGCGATCATTGCGATCACCGACCAGATCGCAGGCCACCGCCTCGGCAACATCAACCCGATCCTGTACTACCGCGGCTGGGGCCGGAGCCCCCTCGGGTCGATCTTCCACGACATCGCGGACGGCTCGAACAACAGCACGACGGATTACGAAGGGAACCCGATCGACGGGTACACGGCAGTGCGCGGCTACGACATGGCGACCGGTCTCGGCTCGCCGAACATCGTCAGCCTCGTGCAGTACCTCGCACACTCGTCTGTCAGATAGGCGAGGACGCAACCGCAGGTACACGGAGGGCCGCCCACGGGCGGCCCTCCGTTCGTTCCTACGGCTCGTTGCTGCTCGGCGATCAGCCGTGCGGCTTGGCCATCTTCCGGTAGTCGAGCGCCTCGTCGAGCACCTCGTCCGAGACGCCTTCCGATCGGGCGGCCTCACGGAGCGACTGCCCGGAGGCCGCCGCCTTCTTGACGATCTCGCTCGCCTTGTCGTAGCCGATGTACGGGTTCAGGGCGGTAGCGGCCGAGAGCGTCAGCTCCGCGTACCGCTCGCACTGCTCACGGTTCGCCTCGATCCCGCTCACGCACTTCTCGTTCAGGAGCCGGCACGAGGCGGCGAGCAGCTTGATCGAGGAGAGGAGGTTGCGCGCCATCAGCGGCACGAACACGTTCAGCTCGAAGTGGCCCTGCATGCCGCCGATCGCGATCGCCTGGTCGTTCCCGATCACCTGCGCGGCGACCTGGGTGACGACCTCGGGGATGACGGGGTTCACCTTCCCGGGCATGATCGACGAGCCCTTCTGCAGCTCGGGCAGGAAGATCTCCGCAAGCCCGGCGCGCGGGCCGGAGCCGAGGAAGCGAAGGTCGTTCGCGACTTTCGTCAGGCTGACGGCCAGCGTCTTCAGGGCGCCGGAGGCCTCGACGAGGCCGTCTCTGGCCGCCTGCGACTCGAAGGGATCGGCCGGCGCCGAGATCGCGAGCCCCGACTCCGCGGAGAGGCGCTCACGGACGCGGGCCGCGAACTCCGGATGCGTGTTGAGGCCGGTGCCGACGGCAGTGCCGCCGAGCGGGATCTGGCCGAGCCGTTCGAGCGTCGAGACGACGCGCGACCGGCCTTCGCGCACCTGGGCGGCGTAGCCCGCGAACTCCTGGCCGAGCGTCACCGGAACCGCGTCCATCCAGTGCGTCCGGCCGGACTTGACGACGTCGTCGAACTCGCGTGCCTTCGCCTCGAACGCGGCCTGGAGGCCCTCGAGGGCGGGAAGCAGGTCGTTCACGAGCTCGTGCAACGCCGCGAGATGCACCGCGGACGGGAAGACGTCGTTCGAGCTCTGGCCCATGTTCACGTGGTCGTTCGCATGCACGTCCTCACCCGCGAGGGACGCGATGACCTCGTTCGCGTTCATGTTCGACGACGTGCCAGACCCGGTCTGGAAGACGTCGATCGGGAACTGGTCGTCCAGCTCGCCGTTTCCGACCCGGTCGGCGGCCGCTGCGATGCGCTCCGCACGATCGGCGTCGAGCAGGCCGAGATCGCCGTTCACACGGGCGGCCGCGGCCTTGATCCGGCCGAGCCACCGCGCCACGGGGACGGGGATCGGCTCACCGGAGACGGGGAAATTGGCGATCGCCTTGCGCGTCTCGCCACCCCAGAGTTCCTGAGTATGTGATGCCGTGTTTGTCACGGCATGGAACCTAGCGCGCGACGCGCCTCCTGCGATGCGTAAGAACCCGCTCCCTGAGCCGGCGGCGGATCCGTCTCGACAGGTCCTCGACGGCAACCCACCCCACGTAGGCGCAGCGGGGGCACTCGTCGGCGGCGCGCGTGCGGCGCTTGCCGCAGTTCAGGCACTCGACCATCGTCTCTCGATGGATCGGAGCTTGCAGCAGCCGAATTGCTCCCTCTATCGAGGGACGCGCCGGCCGGTCTCGAGCAGCGCCCCCCAGCGGTGGAGCTTGACGCGCGGGCGGCCGAGCGGCTCGCCGGCGGCCCGCTCGGCGGCGTCGATCGCCTGCCAGCCGACGTAGTCGACGAAGGCGACGCCCTTGTCGGTCAGGAGCCGTTCCAGGCTGCCGTCCGAGCCGGCCCGGAGCCTGCCGGCCCGCGCATCGTCGAGCAGGCACTCGACCGTCTCGGCAGCATCCTTCTTGTTCGTCCCGATCACGCCGCTCGGGCCGCGCTTGATCCACCCGGCGGCGTAGACCCGCTCGGCGCCCAGCACGCGGCCTCGGTCGTTGGGGATGATGCCGCTCCGCTCGTCGAACGGAACGTCGGGCAGCGCGACCCCCTTGTAGCCGACGCTGCGGAGCACGAGCCCCGCCGGGATCACCTCCGTCTCCCCGGTGGGGCGTGCGACGAGGCGTCCGCCGTCCTCGACGAGCTCGTTCCGGACGACCTCGACCGCCTCGACGCGCTCGGTCCCGACGATCGCGACCGGTGAGGTGAGGAAACGGAGGACGATGCGTCGGGGTTTTCCCTCCGGCGGCCTGGCCGCGTACTGCTCGAGCAGCTCCATGTTGCGCCGCGCCCGCTCGCGGTCGGCCTCGAGCTCGGCGGCGCTCGCAGGGTCGAGCACGAGGTCCGCGGGGTCGACGATCGGCTCGGCGCCCGCCATCTCCCCGAGCTCCTTCAGCTCCGGTGGCGTGAACGCGGCCTGCACCGGCCCGCGGCGACCGAGCATCAGGATCTCGGCGACCCGGGAGGCGCAGATCGCCCGCACCGCTTCGTCGGTCGTGTCGGTCGGCGCCAGCTCGTCGGCGGTCAGCGCCAGCATCCGGGCGCAGTCGATGGCGACGTTCCCGTTCCCGATCACGACGACGCGCTCGCAGTCGAGATCGAACTCGAGGTCCTGGAAATCGGGGTGGCCGTTGTACCAGGCGACGAAGGCCGTCGCGGGCCATGACCCGGGCAGATCCTCGCCGGGGATGCCGAGCCGGCGGTCGGTCTGGGCGCCGACGGTGTAGACGACGGCGTCGTAGATCGCGAGCAGCTCGGGATGCGAGACCGTGGAGCCGACCTCGACGTTGCCGAAGAAGCGAAAGCCGGGGCGGGCCGCCGTCTTCTCGAAGGCGCGCGACACGGCCTTGATGTTCTCGTGATCGGGCGCGACACCCAGGCGGACGAGGCCCCACGGTGTCGGGAGCCGGTCGATCACGTCGACCGCGACGGGCGGCTCCTCGCTCCGCAGCAACGCGTCGGCCGCGTAGAAGCCCGCAGGGCCGGAGCCGACGACGGCGACACGGATCGGATCGCTCACGACACCGAGCCTAATCGGACCGGCGACACACGCTCCGGATCACCGCGGAGCGCCGGGCCTACCCCCGGCGGGAAGGCACCGGCTCGCGTATCGTCGGCGGCTTCCCCGAGAGGAGACGCGAGAGGGCATGTCGTTCGTGGTGCTGACGGCGGCGGAGGTCGAGGAGCTGCTTCGGCCAGAGGAGTGCATCGAGATCGTCGCAGACGCGCTCGTCGCGCTCGACCGGGGCGAGCTCACCCAGCCGCTGCGGTCGGTGTGGGCTCCCCCGCACGCCGCCGGCGTGATGGCCTGGATGCCCGCGCACCGCGCGGGCGAGACGCCTCTCTTCGGCCTGAAGGTGCTGTGCGTGATCCCCGACAACCCGGCGCGGGGGCTCGACGGCCACCAGGGGCAGGTGCTGCTCGCGGACGGGGTCACCGGCCGGCTCACTGCGTTGCTCGATGCGTCGGCGGTGACGGCCATCCGCACCGCCGCAGTCTCCGCGCTCGCCACGCGGCTGCTGGCGCGCGACGACGCGAGCGAGCTCGCGATCGTCGGCACGGGCGTCCAGGCGCGCACGCACCTCAGGTCGATCCCGATCGTGCGTCCGATCCGGCGGGCCCGTGTTGCCGGCCGCACGCCCGAGCGCGCCCGCGCCTTCGCCGACGAGGTCGCCGGCCTCGTGCCGTTCCCGGTCGAACCGGCCGCGAGCGTCGAGGAGGCGGTACGCGACGCCGACATCGTCGTGACGGCCACCACCTCCCGCGAGCCGGTGCTCGCCCGGGGGTGGCTGAAGGAGGGGGCGCACGTCAACGCGGTCGGCGCAAGCCAACCGACGAGCCGCGAGCTGGACGCGGAGACGGTCGCCGACGCGCTGCTCGTCACCGACCGGCGCGAGTCGCTCGAGAACGAGGCCGCCGAGTACCGGCTCGCGCTCGAGCAGGGCGCGATCTCGCCGTCACACCTCCATGCGGAGCTCGGAGAGCTCCTGACGGGCAAGGCCGACGGTCGCACGAACGCCCGGCAGCTGACGCTCTTCCGGTCGCTCGGCCTCGCGGTCTTCGACGTGGCCGCCGCCGACCACGTCGTCGCGAGAGCACACGAACGCGGTCTCGGTCAGACGGTCGAGCTCTAGCGAGGCTGTGGCCTGCGCTCAGTGCGCGTGGCCGCAGCCGGAGCCGCAGCCGCCGGCGGCGTCGGGCGCCTCGCCCTCGGCCACCTGGAAGCTCGAGCCGCACCCGCACGCCGAGACGACGTTCGGGTTGTCGATCTTGAACCCCGACTCCTGCAGCCCTTCGAGGAAATCGATCGTCGAGCCCTGCAGGTAGGGGGCGCTGAACGGGTCGACGACGACGCGGACGCCGTGGAACTGGAGCTCGTGGTCACCGGTGGACGCACCCCGGTCGAAGCCGAGCGCGTACTCGAAGCCGCTGCACCCGCCGCCCTGGATCGCGATGCGAAGCACCTCGGCCTCCCCTGCCGGCTCCTGGGCCATCAAGGTGGAGATCTTCGAGGCGGCACGCTCGGTGAGCGTGACGACGGTGGTGTCCGACTGTTCGATCGTGGCCATGACCGCAGTGTACCCGCCCCCGTCCCGGTTGGAACTTCGTGACACCCGTAACGCGCTTCGCTGCACGAGTTGCGGTTCCATTCGTGCGCCCCTCGGGATGTTGCTAGCTTCCGCTTCGGACGAGAGGCGAAGGAGAGGCGGCAGGTTGTTCCACGACTGGCTGGCGTTCGGGATCTACGGGCTCTTCGCCTTGGCCATCCCGACGACCATGATGGTCGGGAGCTTCGTGCTCGCGCAGCGGCCGCACCGCCGGGTTCGCGCGCGCGTGACGCCGTTCGAATCGGGTGTCTCCCAGGGCCCGCCGAAGCGTCAGCGCTTCACGGTCAGCTTCTACCTGACGGCGATGCTGTTCATCCTCTTCGACATCGAGATCGTCTTCCTGTACCCGCTGGCCGTGATCCTGCACGAGCTCGCGTGGTTCGGCTTCTTCGAGTTCCTGGTCTTCCTCGTCATCCTGCTCGTCGCCTACGTCTACATCTGGCGCAAGGGAGCGCTCGAATGGCGCTAGACCGCCCGCTGCGCGATCTGGGGCTTCACTCGGAGCGACTCTTGATGCCCACCCCGTCCTCGAGGTTCGAGGATGAGGTCCGAGACCTCGAGCAGAAGGTCGGGCTGACGACGCTCGCGAAGGCCGTCGCGTGGGCGCAGACCAACTCGATGTGGCCCGACACCTTCGGGCTCGCCTGCTGCGCCATCGAGATGATGTCGATCGTCTCCGCGCGCTACGACATCGCCCGCTTCGGGATGGAGCCGTTCCGCGGCTCCCCCCGGCAGGCAGACCTGCTGATCGTGTCCGGCCGCGTGTCGCACAAGATGGCCGCGCCGCTGCGCCAGATCTACGACCAGATGCTGGAGCCGAAATGGGTGATCGCGATGGGCGCGTGCGCGAGCTCGGGTGGGATGTTCAACAACTACGCGGTCGTGCAGTCGGTCGACAAGATCGTCCCCGTCGACATCTACGTGCCCGGCTGCCCGCCGCGGCCCGAGCAGCTGCTCGAAGGGATCATCCGGCTGCACGAGGCGGTGAAGGCCGGCGTGCCGCCCGCATACGAGCTCCGGAGCGTCGCATCGTGAGATCGAGCGGCGAGTCATGAGCCTCGCGGACATTCCCGGGCTCGTCGAGCGACGCGACGCGCACGGCGAGACGACCGTCGTCGTCGCGGCCGGCGGCCTGATCGACGCCGCGACGTACCTGCGCGACGAGGAGGGGTTCTCCTTCCTCTCCGACATCACGCCGGTCGACTACCTGGGCTGGGGCGGCGAGGGCGTCTCCGGCTACATCGGCACCCAGGCCGGCCGCGACATGAACGATCCGATGACGCAGGGTTACCAGGCGGTGCCGCTCGCGAAGCCGAAGCGGTTCGCGATGAACTACCACCTGCTCGCGATCTCCGGGGAGCCGCGCCGGCTCCGCCTCCAGGTCTGGCTGGACGAGGGCGAGCCGGTCCCGTCCGTGATCCCCGTCTGGCCGACGGCCGACTGGCACGAGCGCGAGGCGTGGGACCTGATGGGCATCGCGGTCGACGGCCATCCGAACCTGAAGCGCATCCTCCTCGACGACGACTGGGAGGGCCACCCGCTTCGCAAGGACTACCCGCTCGGCGGTGAGCCGGTGCGCTTCTCGGGCGAGGAATGACCGCGACCGCCCCGATCAGGCCCCGCGCCCCGCTCTACGAGGGCAGCCGCATTCCCAGCCCGACGCCGACCGTGCTGCGGACGCCGCCCGACGTGCAGGCGACCGGCGACGTCCTGACGATCAACTTCGGCCCGAACCATCCGTCGACGCACGGCGTGCTCCGGCTGATCGTCGACCTCTACGGCGAGGACGTGACCGGCCTCGAGGCGGTGATCGGGTACCTGCACACCGGCTTCGAGAAGACGATGGAGCACAAGACGTGGTGGAAGTGCATCACGTATCCGGAGCGCATCGACTACGTCTCGTTCCAGAACAACGAGTACGTCTTCGTCGCGGCCGTCGAACGGCTGCTCGACCTCGAGATCCCGCGCAAGGCGACGTGGATGCGAACGCTCCTCTGCGAGCTGAACCGCATTCACTCGCACCTCGTCTGGCTCGGCACGGCGGCGCTCGAGCTCGGGGCGATCTCGATGTTCTGGTACGCGTTCCGCGAGCGCGACCAGATCCTCGACCTGTTCGAGCTCGTGGCCGGCTACCGGATGCACACGCGGTACTTCCAGGTGGGCGGTCTCGCCGAGGATGTGCCGCGCGGCTTCTACCCGGAGTGCCGGCGCTTCTGCGACTGGATGCCGCAGGCGATCGACGATTACGAGACGCTGCTCACCCGCAACAAGATCTGGCTCGAGCGCACCGAGGGGCTCGGCCTCCTGTCGGCGGAGGACGCGATCGCGCTCGGCCAGTCGGGCCCGGTGCTGCGGGCATCCGGCGTCGACTGGGACCTGCGGAAGGCGCAGCCGTACCTCGCCTACCACCAGGTCGACTTCCGCGTTCCCGTGTTCCAGGAGGGCGACGTCTACGCGCGCTACCGCGTGCGCATGGAGGAGATGCGCGAGTCGGTCCGCATTGTCGAGCAGTGCCTCGACCGGCTCGAGGAGATGGATGGGGAGCCGTGGATCGCCGACGACCGCAAGGTGGTGCTCCCGCCCCGGCACGAGCTTCACACGTCGATGGAGTCGCTGATCCACCACTTCAAGATCGTCACGGAGGGCTTCCGCGTGCCGGAGGGCGAGGTCTACCAGGTGATCGAGTCGCCCCGCGGCGAGCTCGGCTGCTACGTCTGCTCGGACGGCGGTGCCAAGCCGTGGCGCGTCAAGTTCCGTGCGCCGTCGTACGTCGCGCTCGAGGCGACGGCGACCTGCATGTCGGACGCGCTCGTCGCCGACATGATCGCGATCGTCGGTTCACTCGACACGGTCATGGGCGAGGTCGACCGCTAGTGAACGCCGTCCTGCACGACGCGATCCAGGCCGAGCGCGCCAAGTACCCGGAGGGGTCGCGGAGCGCGATTCTGCCGGCGCTTCGGCTCGCGCAGGAGGAGTACGGCTGGCTCTCGCCGGACGCGCTTCGGGAGGTCGCAGACGCGCTCGAGGTGACTCCGGCCTACTGCAGGTCGGTTGCCTCCTTCTACGACATGTTCCACCTCGCCCCCGTCGGCGAGCACCTCGTCGAGGTGTGCACGAACGTGTCGTGTGCGCTCTACGGCGCGCAGCAGGTCCTCGAGGCGTTCGAGTCCGAGCTCGGATGCCGGGCCGGCGAGACGTCGGCCGACGGCAGCGTGACGCTGCGCACGATCGAGTGTCTCGGCGGCTGCGGGTGGGGCACCGTGGTCTCGGTCGACCACCACTACCGGCTGCACGTCCGGCCCGAGGATGCCGCAGGCATCGTCGAGGAGCTGCATGGCCCGGCCTGAGATCCACGAGATCGTGCTCGCGGACGCGACGACGAGCCTCGCCGAGTACGAGGCGAACGGCGGCTACGGCCAGCTCGCCCGTGCGCGCGCGATGACGCCGCAGGAGGTGACCGACGAGCTGCTCGCGTCGGAGCTGAAGGGGCGGGGCGGCGCCGGGTTCCCGACGGGCCGCAAGTGGTCGTTCGTGCCACCAAAGGACAAGCTGCCGAAGCCGCACTACCTGGTCGTCAACGCCGACGAGTCGGAGCCGGGGAGCTTCAAGGACAACGAGATCCTGAGGCGCGTCCCGCACAGGTTCATCGAGGGGTGCCTGATCACCGCGCACGCCGTCGACTCGACGAACGTCTTCGTCTACATCCGCGGCGAGTACACCGGGCCGTACGAGGTGCTGACCGCCGCGCTCGGCGAGCTCGCCGACCGTCCGGACATCCGCGGCGACGTCACGATCGTCGTCCATCGCGGCGCCGGCGCCTACATCTGCGGCGAGGAGACCGCGCTGATCGAGTCGCTCGAGGGCAAGCGCGGCCAGCCTCGCGCGAAGCCGCCGTTCCCGGCGGTCTCCGGTGTCTACGCGTCGCCGACGGTCGTCAACAACGTCGAGACGATGGCGACGGTCCCGCCGATCCTCGCGATGGGCGGCGCGGAATACGCGAAGCTCGGTGTCGAGAACACGCGTGGCACGCGTGTCGTCTCGGTCTCGGGCCACGTCGAGCGGGGCGGGAACTTCGAGATCGAGCCGGGTGTGACAATGCGCGACCTGATCTACGCACCGCAGTTCGGCGGCGGCGTCCCCGGCGGCCGGCCGGTCAAGGCGGTCATTCCCGGCGGCTCTTCGACGGTGATCCTGAAGGGTGACGAGATCGACGTCGGCTACGACATCGACTCGCTCGCCAAGCTCTCGACCGGCATGGGCTCCGCGGGCGTGATCGTGCTCGACGACACGGTGTGCATGGTGCAGCTCGGCATTCGCGTCAGCGAGTTCTACGAGCACGAGTCGTGCGGCAAGTGCACGCCGTGCAGGGAGGGCACGCGCTGGATGACTGCGATCCTCCGCAAGCTCGAGGCGGGCGACGCATCGCCGGCCGAGCTCGACCTGCTGCTCGACGTCTGCGACCGCATCAACGGCAAGTGCCTGTGCCCGCTGGGAGAGACTGCCGCGATGGCGGTCGCGAGCTATGTGGCGAAGTTCCGCGACGAGTTCGTTGCCCATATCGAGGAGGGCGGCTGCCCGTTCGGCGCCGCCTCCCCGCTCGACCACGTCCTCGCCCCGGTCGCGATGCACACGCATGCCCCGACAGCAGAGGTCCCGGCATGACGGCCACGGCCACGCGGGCCACGTCCCGTGGTCAGACCAGGGCTAGCGATGTGGAACACACGATCCACAGACTCGCCGAGAAGCGCTTGAACACGAAGTTCCACCCGTTTTCGGACAGGGCGGCGGCGACCATGGCCCGTGGTCAGACCAGGGTTACGGAAGTGTCACGGCGCCTGGTGGGCGCGGAGGGTCGGGCGGTATGACGGCGCCCGCTCACGAGCTCGTCACCGTGACCGTCGACGAGCGGACGGTGTCCGTGCCGAAGGGCACCGGGCTCGTGGAGACGGCGCAGGCGGCGGGAGTCGAGATCCCGGTCTTCTGCTACGAGCCGCGGCTCGGGCCGCCCGTCGGCGCCTGCCGGATGTGCCTCGTGGAGATCGAGGGCATGCCGAAGCTGCAGGCCGGCTGCACGATGACCGCCCAGGACGGGATGGTCGTGCGCACGGCGCGCACCTCGCCGAAGGCAGCGGAGGGGCAGAACGCGACTCTCGAGTTCATCCTCGTCAATCATCCGCTCGACTGCCCCGTCTGCGACAAGGGCGGCGAATGCCCCCTGCAGGACCTCACGTTCCGCTACGGGCCCGGCTCGACGCGCATGACGTTTCCGAAGCGCACGCTCGAGAAGCCGATCCCGATCTCACCGCTGATCGCGCTCGACCGCGAGCGCTGCATCCTCTGCTACCGCTGCACGCGCTTCAGCGAGTCGGTTGCCGAGGACGGGCAGCTCGTGGCCGTGAACCGGGGCGCGAGCTCGGTGATCGCGACGTTCGAGGACGAGCCGTACCGCGGTCACTTCTCGGGGAACGTCACCGAGATCTGCCCGGTCGGCGCGCTGACGTCGACTACCTACCGGTTCGAAGCCCGGCCGTGGGAGATCCAGCGCGTGCCGACCGTCTGCGGGCTCTGCCCCGTCGGCTGCAACGTCTCGGCCACGACGCGAGAGGGAAAGGTCAAGCGGATCCAGTCGCGCAACCATCCGGAGATCGACGAGGGGTGGATCTGCGACAAGGGGCGCTACGCCCACTCCCATCTCGATGCGCGCGACCGCATCACGACTCCGCTGCGCAAGGCCGGGCCACGCCGCTTCGAGCCGCTCGACTGGGACGACGCGCTCGACCAGGCGGAAGCGCTGCTCCGGCGCGGAGGGGCGTCGACCGTGACCGCGCTCTCGGGCGGGGAGTCGGTCGAGGAGGCCTACGCCCTCGGGAAGCTCCTCCGTCGCGGGCTGGGCGCGGACAGCGCCGTGCTGCCGGAGGAGGTCCCCGACTGCCTCGACGCCTGTCGCGCCCCGCTCTCCGCGCTTCGGGACGCGAGAACGATCGCCGTGCTTTGCGACGAGCCCGTCGTCGAGCGCGCACCGGTCGTCGAGCTCTGGCTGAAGGCGGCACGGCGGAACGGCGCGACGATCACCTACGAGCCGCCGGACGGGCCGGTGGACGCACTCGTCACCGACCTTCCCGGGCCGACGTACGGCGCAACGAGCGTCTACCACCTGCCGCGCACGCCGAACGGCCGCGGAGTCGCCGATGCTTGGAGTGCCGCCGGCGAGGGCGAGCCGACCGACGCGAAGCCCGTCCTGCTCGTGATCTCCGGCGACGAGGCGGCGACCGATCCATCGGTTCGCGCCATGGCCGGGGATGCGGACGTCGTGCTCGGAATCGGCATGTTCGCCGACAGCTTCCGCGGCATCGCTGACCTCGTTCTCCCGGCGACGAGCTACCTCGAGCGCGACGGCACGACCGTGAACCTCGAGGGGCGGCTGCAGCGACAGCGCCGCGCCGTCCTCGCGCCGGTCCCGGACGTGCTCGCCTGGCTCTCGAAGCTCGCCGGGCGTTTCGGCGTCGAGGTCTCGCCGCACGCCTCGGTCGTCTTCGACGAGCTGTCACCGACGTGCTTCGGCGGGATCGCGTTCGCCGAGCTCGGCGAGCGGACCCCGCTGCCGCCCCGGGCCCCGGAGCGCCCTGCCGAGACGCATGAGCAGGCCTCGCGCGGCGAGGCCGGCGCGGGGCTCAGGCTCGTCGCCTACCGGCCGCTGTTCTCGGGAGCGGCCGTCGACCGCACGCCCGAGCTGCAGTTCCAGCGGCCGGGCGGCGAGCTGCAGATCGCGCCGCAGGATGCAAAGGCGCGCGGCATCCGCAACGGGCAGACCGTGACGGTCTCCTCGAACGGGACGTCGCTCGAGCTCCGCGCACGCATCGCACGGGACCTCGCGCAGGGCGTCGTGCGGATTCCGCGCGACGACGCGGGCGACCTCCACGCGACCGTGGAGGTGAGCGCCTCCTGATGCACGAGCCCTGGTGGATCACGCTGCCGAAGGCGTTCGTCGTGATCAACGTCGTGATGGTGTTCTTCGCCTTCACGACGTGGCTGGAGCGCAAGGTGCTCGGCCGGATGCAGCTCCGCTTCGGGCCGAACCGCGCAGGCCCGAAGGGCCTGCTCGTCCCGATCGCCGACCTGCTGAAGCTGATCCGCAAGGAGGCGTTTGCGCCGATGGCGGCCAAGGAGCCGCTCTACATCATCGCGCCCGTCGTCTCGATGATGACCGCGCTCGCCGCGTTCAGCGTCCTTCCCTGGGGCGCCGGCTGGCACTTCGACCACGGACGCCACTTCATCCGCGGGCAGGTGGTCGACGTCCCGATCTCGCTGATCCTGATCTTCGCGCTCGGCTCGCTCGGCATCTACGGGTTCATCGTCGGCGGCTGGGCCTCAGAGTCGAAGTACTCGCTGCTCGGATCGATGCGCACGTGCGCCCAGCTCGTCTCCTACGAGGTGTCGCTGGCGCTGAGCGTGCTCGGCGTCGTGCTGATGGGTCAGTCGCTGAGCCTGCAGCAGATCGTCGACAAGCAGCAGGCGACGCTCTGGTTCTTCATCCCCCAGGCGGTCGGGCTCGTCGTGTTCATGCTCGGCGGCGTCGCCGAGACCTCACGTCCGCCGTTCGACCTGCCGGAGGCCGACACCGAGCTCGTCGCCGGGTACCACACGGAGTACTCGGGGATGCGCTGGGGGCTGTTCCAGGCGGCCGAGTACATCAACATGCTGACGCTCTCCGGCCTCTGCGTCACGCTCTTCTTCGACGGCTACCACTTTCCGTGGGTGCACGCGCTCGACAAGTTCGGGCCGATCTGGTTCGTGCTCAAGCTGTTCGCGCTCGTGACCGCGTTCATCTGGCTGCGCGCGACCCAGCCGCGTCTTCGCTACGACCAGCTGATGCGCTTCGGATGGAAGGTGCTGCTGCCGGTCGCGACGCTGAACGCTCTCGTCACGGCGGCGCTCGTGGTGGCGGTGAAGTAGTGGCCGTCGTCCCGAACACGCTCAAGGGCTTCGGCGTCACGCTGAAGCAGGTCTTCCGCAAGCCGATCACGCAGCAGTACCCCGAGTACAAGCGCCCGGTGTACCCGCGCTGGCGCGGCCGGCACCGGCTGAACCGGCACGAGAACGGCCTCGAGAAGTGCGTCGGCTGCTCGCTGTGCGCGGCCGCGTGCCCGGCCGACTGCATCCGCGTCGTCGCTGCGGAGAACACGCCCGAGAACCGTGTGTCCGCCGGCGAGCGCTACGCGCGGATCTACGAGATCAACATGTCGCGCTGCATCTTCTGCGGGTACTGCGAGCTCGCCTGCCCGTTCGACGCGATCACGCTCGGCAACGAGTTCGAGATCTCCGAGTACAACCGCGACGACCTCATCTACACGAAGCAGATGCTGCTGGCGGAGCCGGTCAAGAAGATGCCCGTCGCGGATCGCGATCTCTACGACACGCCCGTCCCGTACTACAAGGACCATTCGTAGCGGTGGGGAACTTCCTCGTCTGGCTCGTCTGGATCGGCGCCGCGTTCGGATGCCTGACGAGCGCGCTCGCGGTCGTGAGCTTCCGCAACCCCTTCTACTCGGCGCTCTCCCTGATCGCGCACCTCGCGTCGCTCGCGGTGCTCTTCCTGCTCCTGTCGGGCGAGTTCGTCGCCGCCGCGCAGGTCCTCGTCTACGGGGGCGCCGTGATGGTGATGTTCCTGTTCGTGATCGCCTACCTCGGCGATCGCACGGAGGCATCGCCGTGGGCGGGAGGGCCGTCGTGGCAAGTCGTCGGCGCGGTGCTCGCCGGGGGCGCGATCCTCGCCGAGGTAATCGTCGTCTTCTCGCTGAAGGCCGGCGGCTTCCTGTCGAAGCCGGCGCACATCACGCGCAACTTCGGATCGCCCGCGGCCATCGGCCGGCTCTTCCTGACCGACCACCTGCTCGCCTTCGAGATCACGTCGATCATCCTGCTCGTGGCGGCCGTCGGCGGCGTCGTGCTCGGCGCGCACGCCCGGGTCGGGGAGGGCGATGCTGGGACCTGACGTCACCTGGTACGTCGTGCTGGCAGCCGTGCTGTTCTCGATCGGTGCGCTCGGGGTCATGCTCCGGCGCAGCCCGCTGATCATCCTGCTCTCGGTCGAGATCATGCTCAACTCGGCGAACCTGCTCCTGATCGCGTTCTCCCGCCTGCACGGCCGCGAGGACGGCCAGGTGTTCGCCATCGCCGTGATGGCCGTCGCCGCTTCGGAGGTGGTCGTCGGCCTCGGGCTGATCGTCGCGATGGGGCGGCGTGGAGTCGAGCTCGACGTCGACAAGCTCAGGACGCTGAGGGGGTAGCGCGATCTCGGAAGCCGCCTGGATCTGCCTCCTGCTGCCGCTTGCAGCGACGCTCACGATCACCGTTGCCGGCACACGCATCGGCCGCCGTGCCGCCGGATACGTGTCGACGCTCACGACGATGGGCTCGTTCGCCGCCGCGGTGTTCGCGTTCGCGAAGCTGTGGTCGGAGAGCCCATCGCAGCGCACGCACACGACGACCTCGTGGACGTGGCTGTCGGCCGGGCCCTACCACTTCGGCCTGACGCTGCTCGTCGACCCGCTGTCGGTGGTGATGATGCTGATCGTCTCCGGCGTCGGCGCGCTGATCGTCGCGTACTCGGTCGGCTACATGGACGGCGACGACGAGGAGCGCCGGTACTTCGCCTACATCTCGCTGTTCGTCTTCTCGATGCTGCTGCTCGTCCTCGGCGGAAACCTGCTCCTGCTGCTCGCGGGCTGGGGCATGGTCGGCCTCTCGAGCTATCTGCTGATCGGGTACAACCAGGACCGCCCATCGGCCGTGGCCGCTGCGAAGAAGGCGTTCGTCATGAACGCGATCGGCGATGCGACGATGGCGCTCGCCCTCTTCCTGCTCATCCAGCACACCGGCCGCCTCGACTACGCCGGGGTCTTCGCGGCCTCGCCGGTGGGCGGCTCGGTGGCGAACCTGATCGCCCTCGGTCTGCTCGGCGGTGCGGTCGCGAAGAGCGCCCAGCTGCCGCTGCACACGTGGCTTCCCGACGCGATGGAAGGCCCGACACCCGTCAGCGCCCTGATCCACGCCGCGACGATGGTCACCGCCGGCGTGTACCTGATCGTGCGCTGCCATCCGCTCTTCGAGAACGCGTGGGCGGTACAGGACCTCGCGGCGGGCCTCGGCGCGGCGACGCTCGTCATGGCCGGCCTCGTCGCGCTCGTGCAGACCGACATCAAGCGCGTGATCGCCTACTCGACGATGTCGCAGATCGGCTACATGTTCGTCGGCGCGGGGATCGGCGCCTACCCGAACGCGATCTTCCACCTGATGACCCACGCCTTCTTCAAGGCGCTGCTCTTCCTCGGCGCCGGGATCGCGATCCATGCGGTGGTCGGCGAGCAGGACATCCGCAAGCTCGCCGGGGTCGGACGGCTGATGCCGTTCACGAGGGCGGTGTTCCTCGCCGGCTCGCTGGCCCTCGTCGGCATCTTCCCGTTCGCCGGCTTCTTCTCGAAAGACTCGATCCTCTCGGCGGCGCTCCAGCGCGGCTGGTACGGCGACGTGATCTACGCGGCGGGCATGGCGGGCGCGCTCCTGACCGGCATCTACGCCTTCCGGCTCTTCTTCATCGTCTTCACCGGCGAGCCGACGCCGTTCGCCCGCGAGCACTTCCACCGCCACCACGGCAAGGAAGGCCCGCTCGCGATGCTCTGGCCGGTCGGGACGCTCGCCGTGCTCTCCTGCATCGGCGGCCTCCTGCAGTTCGCGCCGCTCTGGTCGCCGCTGACAACCTGGCTCGACCCGGTCGCTGCGCCGCTCGCCGAGCCCTCGAGCTGGCAGGAGGGCGCGAGCTCCGCGCTCGCCGTCGGCCTCGGCCTCGCCGGCATCGCAGTCGCCTGGGCGGTCTACGGGACGAAGCGCGTCGCAGCGCCGCGGACGCTGCCGTTCCTGCAGAAGAAGTTCTACTTCGACGAGCTCTACGACCTTGCCTGGTACCGCACGAGCGACGGTCTCGCCCGCGCGCTCGCGGCGGTCGTCGAGCTGCCGCTGATCGGCGGCTCCATCTCGATCGTCACCGAGACGCTCGGGCTCTCGTCGAGAGAGCTCTCGCTCGCGCAGAACGGGCTCGTCCGCTCCTACGCGCTCGCCCTCGCGGGCGGGCTCGCCGTCCTCGCCGTCGTCTTCCTCTCGGTGCGGTAGCGATGAACACCTGGCTGACGACGATCCTCATCTTCCTCCCGGTCGCGGGCGCCCTGCTCGTGGCCCTGGCGCCGCTTCCGGCCTACTGGCTCGGGTCGCTCGCGGCGCTCGTCTCGTTCATCGAGGTCGGCTTCTGGATCACGAGCGCGTTCCGCTTCGACTTCGGCTCGCCGGCGCTCCAGTTCGCCCGGGACGGGTCGTGGTTCACGGACCTGAACGTCCGCTACCACGTGGGCCAGTACGCCTTCTCGCTGTGGCTCGTCGGGATGACCGTCGTCGTGATGGCGGCCTGCGTCGTCTACGGCTGGTGGGTGGGCCGCGACCGGGCGCGCGCCTACTTCTCGTTGATGCTGCTGCTCACCGGTGCGATCGTCGGCGTGTTCACCGCCCAGGACTTGCTGCTCTTCTACGCGTTCTTCGAGGCGATGCTGATCCCGCTCTACGTGCTGATCGGCGTCTGGGGCGGTTCCGCCCGCCTGCGGGCGACGCTGACGTTCGTCGTCTACACGGTCGTCGGCTCGCTGCTCATGCTGGCCGCGATCGTCGTGCTCGGGATCCAGCAGGGGACGTTCGACCTGACGCGGATGTCACCGAGCACCTCCACGTGGCTGTTCCTCGGCTTCGTCGTCGCGTTCGCGATCAAGTCGCCGCTCTTCCCGCTGCACGGCTGGCTGCCCATCACCTACCGGGAGGCGCCCGCCGAGGTGTCGGCGGTGCTCTCCGGCGTCGTCGGGAAGGCGGGCCTCTACGGGCTGCTGCGCATCGCGATCCCCCTGTTCCCCGGGCCGGTGCACGACTGGCGGGTCCCGCTGCTCGTGCTCGCATCGATCTCGCTGGTGTACGGGTCGCTGCTCGCGTTCCGCGCGCCCGACTTCCGCGGGGTCGTGCTGTACTCGTCGCTCGCCCAGGCCGGGCTGATCGTGCTCGGGCTCTTCGCCGGCAACGACCTCGGCTTCGACGGCGCCGTGCTGCAGATCGTGAACCACGCGCTCATCTCGGCCGCGCTCTTCCTGCTCGCCGGCATGGTCGAGCGCCGTGCATCGACCGGTGAGCTGTCGCGGCTCGGCGGGATGGCTCGGGGCCGCCCACTGCTCGCCACGGTCGTGATGACGACCGGCATCATCGCGCTCGCGGTCCCCCTGTCGACCTCGTTCGCGGGTGAGTTCCTGATCCTCGCGGGGGCGTTCCAGCAGGGCTGGGGCTGGGCGGTCGTCGGAGCGCTCGGCATCGTGCTCGCCGCGATGTACATGCTGCGCGCGATCTCGGCCGTGCTGCACCGCGACGTCGGCCCGTCCGTCCCGGCCGCGGCGCTCGATCTCCGGGTCGGCGAGCTGGCCGTCGTCGTCCCGCTCGTCGCCTGCCTCGTGGGTCTCTCGGCGTGGCCCGACCTGATCTCCCACCGGGCGTTCGGCGGGCAGGGCTCGAAGGCGCTGATCACGGTCACCGCGAGCGGCTCCGGGCCGACGGTGCGCGTCACGACGTGCGCGCCGACCGCCTTCGGACGCTCGTGCACGACCACCGCCGGCAACGGCACGGTCTCCTCGCCGTACGGAACGCGGGCGGTCGTGCCGTGATCTCGAAGCCTCACGTCGACTGGCTCGCGCTCTCGCCGGCTCTCTCGCTCCTCGGAGCGGCCGGCGTGCTGCTCCTGGTCGCGGTGCTCGTTCCGCGTGCCGGCCGGAGACCGGTGGCGGCGTTCGTGTGCTTCTCCGGCTTCGTGTCCGCACTCGTCTTCGCCGTCGTGCTCGACGACCGGAGCCCGGTCAGGACGGCCGTGGTCCACGGAGGGATGTTCCGCGACCGCTGGAGCGCTCTCGCCCAGGTGATCGTGGCCGGCGCGGGCGCAGCGGCGGTGCTCGTCTCGTATCGCGAGCGCATACGCGACGAGCACGTCGGCGAGTACTACGCGCTGCTCGCCGCGTCGGGTGCCGGGATGGTCTTCTTCGTGCAGGCGGCGAACCTGATGACGCTGTTCCTCGGCCTCGAGTGGTTCTCGATCGCGCTCTACGTGCTGACGGCCATCGACATCGACCTCGTCGGGTCGCTCGAGGCAGGGCTCAAGTACCTCGTCGTCGGCGCCGTGGGGTCGGCGACGCTCCTCTTCGGCTCGGCCCTCGTCTACGGCATCACCGGGCAGCTCTCCTTCACGGGAATTGCCGCTTCCGGCCACGCGCACGACGCGATGCTGGTCGTCGGCCTGGCGATGATCCTCGCCGGGCTCGCGTTCAAGTCGTCGGCGGCGCCGTTCCACATGTGGACCCCGGACGCCTATCAGGGAGCCCCGACGCCCGTGACGGCGTTCATGTCCTCGGCGACGAAGGTCGCCGCGCTCGTCGTCACGTATCGCGTGCTCACCACTGCGTTCCCGCACGACCAGAGCCTGTGGCGCTACGCGATCGCGGCGATCGCCTGCATCTCGCTCGCCTGGGGAAACATCGCCGCGCTCGTCCAGCGCAACGTCAAGCGGATCCTCGCGTACTCGTCGGTCTCGCACGCAGGCTTCATGCTGATCGGCGTGGCGGCCGCGTCGCAGCTCGGGGCCCGCGGGCTCCTCTACTACCTCGTCCCCTACTCTGCGATGTCCCTCGGCGCGTTCGCGGTGGTCGCCGCCCGCGAGCGGGAGCTCGGCGTACCGGTGACGCTCGCGAACCTCGCCGGCTTCGGGTGGGAGCGCCCGCTCTACGGCGTCTCGATGTGGGCCTTCATGCTCGGGATGCTCGGCTTCCCGCTCACGGGCGGCTTCATCGGCAAGTTCTACGTCTTCGCAGCGGCCTACGACCACGGCTTCTGGTGGCTGATCATCGCCGGCGTGATCGGGACGATGATCTCCGCCTACTACTACCTCGGCGTGGTGCGCGCGATGTACTTCCGCGACACCTCGGAGCTGCAGCTCGCTCCGGCCGGCGGCTCGCCGCCTCGCGACGCGTTGCTGACCACGGCGGTCGTCGCGTGTCTCGCGGTGACCGTCGGGTCGTTCTTCGCCGTCCAGCCGCTGATCGACGTCGCGCGCTCGGCCGCACACGCACTGCCGCTGTAGGAAGCTACGGCTTCGCGAAGTGCGCGAGCGCGAGGCGCCGCATGAACGGCACGACGGCCACGACGCCCTGGAGGAAGAGCACCGCAAGACAGCCGAGCAGTGCCGAGCGGCCGAGCGGCGGCAGCGAGTGCGCCTGCGTGGCAGGCGACCGGGCCGCGCACGACAGCACGAGGAACGCGACCGCACACGCCGAGAGCAGCGCCTGGAGCCCCGTCACGGCGTCCTCCCGCTTCTCGATGTAGGAGCCGAAGCCGACGAGCGATGCCACTGCCGCGAAGGGGATCGCCGCGAGGAGCGCGTCGAACGCGAGACCGTGCGCCCCTCTGGCATCGGCATACGCGGCGAGAACGACGAGCGCGGCCGGGAGTACGCGACGAGTCACTGAGCACCTAGCTTCGACCTCGACACGAACGGTCCTTCTATGCTCACGCCGTCCAGGAACCGACAGGAAGCGGGAGTGAGATGGCGACACTGACATGGCTCGGGCATGCGTCGTTCCGCCTCGACACGGACGGCGGCGAGCGGATCTACGTCGATCCGTGGGTCTCCGGGCCGACATGTCCCGAGAGCGAGAAGGACCCGGATCGCGCGGACGCGATCGTGGTCACGCACGGGCACGGCGACCACTCGGCGGACGTGGTGGCGCTGCAGGGAAAGCTCGGGTGCCCGGTGCTCGGCATGGTGGAGCTCGCCGCCTGGTTCGTCTCGAAGGGCGTGCCGGAGGATTCCGCGGTCGCCTTCAACAAGGGGGGCACGGTCAGCGTCGGCGGGGTGCGCGTGACGCTCGTGAACGCCCACCACTCCTCGAGCGCTCCCGACCTGACGTACACGGGCGAGCCGGCAGGTGCCGTGCTCCGCTTCGGCGACCACTCGGTCTACTTCGCGGGCGACACGTGCGTCTTCGGCGACATGCAGCTGATCGCACGGCTCTACAAGCCGACGGTGGCCGTGCTGCCGATCGGCGACCACTTCACGATGGGGCCCGACGAGGCCGCCGTGGCGCTCGAGCTCCTCGAGAAGCCGCGCTGCGTGCCGTGCCACTGGGGCACGTTCCCGCTCCTCGCCGGCACCCCGCAGGCGCTCGCCGCCCTGACCGACGCGACCGTCGAGGAGATCCAGCCGGGGGACACCGTCGAGCTATGAGAATCGGCGGCCGTCGCAGGACGCGGGTGTCGTGAGGGAGCGCTGGTTCGGCGCCACGGGCCGGCGCGTGCACGAGATCACCCTCCGCGGGGAGCTCGATCTCGGCGACGCGCTCGTGCTGGACACCCCGGACGACGCGGCGCTCAGGGAAGCGCATGCTCAGGGCCGCCCGGTCGTCGTGCGCGCCAGGACGGCCGACGAGGTAAAGGCGGCGCTCGCCCGCCCAGAGGTCGCGACGGCGCTCGTCGACGATCCGGCGCTCCTCGAGCTCGACCTGACGGAGCTCACCTATGGGTAGGACGGCAGTCGTGGCGACCTACTCGATCGCGGCGTGCGACCTCGAAGCGCGGCAGTGGGGCGTGGCCACGCAGTCGAAGTTCCTCGCGGTCGGCTCGGTCGTGCCGTGGGCCGAGGCCGAGGTGGGCGCAATCGCGACGCAGGCGTACGCCAATCCGCGCTACGGGCCGGAGGGTCTCGCGCTGCTTCGCGCGGGTTCTCCTGCACAGGAGGTCGTCGACCGGCTCACTGCGGGCGACGAGGGGCGCGAGCACCGGCAGCTCGGTGTCGTGGACGCCCACGGGGGAAGCGCGAGCTACTCGGGCTCCGAGTGCATGGACTGGGCAGGCGGCATCGCAGGCCCGTGCTACGCCGCCCAGGGCAACATCCTCGTCGGCGCCGAGACCGTCGATGCCCTGGCAGCGACGTTCACCGCCACCGACGGGCGGCCGCTCGCCGAGCGCCTGCTCGAATGCCTCGCCGCAGCGCAGGCCGCCGGCGGCGATCGCCGCGGCCAGCAGTCCGCCGCGCTCTACGTCGTGCAGCGCGACGGCGGCTACGCCGGGCTCAGCGACGTGCTCGAGGATCTCCGCGTCGACGACCATCCGCAGCCGGTGGCAGAGCTCGCCCGGCTCCACGGCATCCACTCGCTCCTCTTCGGGAAGACCCGGCGCGAGGAGTGGCTTGCCGTCGACGACGAGCTCCGGAGCGAGCTGACGGAGCGTCTCGGCAGGCTCGGCTACAGCGGCGATCTCGAGCGCGCCTTCGCCACCTGGGCGGGGACGGAGAACCTCGAGGAGCGCGTCGCGGGCGTCGAGCGAATCGACCCGGTCGTGCTCGCGGAGCTGCGGTCGCGATGAGCGGCGGCACGCCTGATCGCGGCTACGAGGTCCTGTCGCTGGACGATGTCGGGCGCTTCCGCGACTGGCGGAACGACGGGCCGGTCCTGATTCCGCTCCGCCACCGCCTCGGCTTGCGCGCATTCGGGGCCAACTGCTGGACGGCCGAGCAGGGTGACCGGATCGTGCCCCGCCACGAGGAGGACAGCGGCAGCGAGGAGCTGTACGTGGTCGTGCGCGGCCGCGCGACGTTCACGGTCGGCGCCGAGACGCGCGACGCGCCGGCCGGAACGCTCGTCTACGTCGAAGGCGGGACGGCACGGGAGGCGGTCGCGGAAGAGCCGGACACGATCATCCTCGCCGCCGGCGCGACGCAGGGAGCGGCATTCGTCGCCCGCGGCTGGGACGAGGTCGTCGTGGCCTTCGCGATGGCGCGCGCAGGGGACGTCGACGGCGGGCGGGAACTGATGCGCGCCCTCGTCGCGAGACAGCCGGATGCGTGGCAGGGGCCGTACAACGCCGCCTGCTTCGAGGCGCTGCAGGGCGACCATGACCGCGCGTTCGAGTACCTCCGCAAGGCGCTCGAGCTCGGCCCGCAGGAGGTTCGCGACTTCGCACCCGGCGACGACGACCTGGCTGCCCTCCACGACGATCCGCGCTGGACGGAGCTCGTCGCGTGAACACCGCGCACATCGACGAGCTCGAGCGGATCGAGATGCCCGACGGGTTCGTCTGGCGGCCCGTGCGCCGGCACTTCGACATCCGCGCCTTCGGCGTGAACGCCTACTCCACACGCGACCCGGGAGGCCAGCTCGTCGAGGAGCACAGCGAGCAGCAGCTCGAGCACGAGGAGATCTACCTCGTCCTGCGCGGCCGCGCGAAGTTCACCGTCGCCGGGAACGAGCACGAGCTCGGCCCGGGAGAGCTCGTCTTCGTCTCCGACCCGTCCCTGCGCCGCGGTGCGGTCGCGCTCGACGCCGACACGGTCGTGCTCGCCCTCGGTGGCAAGCCGGGCGCGCCGTACGAGGTCTCTGCCTGGGAGGCGATGTTCGCCGCCGTGCCTGCCATGCAGGCAGAGCGGTGGGACGAGGCGATCCGGCTGCACGAAGAGGCGCTCGAGGAGCAGCCCGACCACCCAGCGCTGCTCTACAACCTCGCCTGCATGGA
Organism: uncultured Thermoleophilia bacterium; assembly: GCA_963784765.1. GTDB lineage: Bacteria > Actinomycetota > Thermoleophilia > Gaiellales > Gaiellaceae > PALSA-600. Next base: position 176,657 of record CAWASP010000008.1, on the reverse strand, counting down.
GGCGCGCGGCGGACGGCCTGTCGATGCGCTCACGCACCTGCAGCGGGCGGTCGAGCTCGAGCCGAAGTGGGCCGAGGACGCGGCGAAGGACGCGGACTTCGACTCGATCCGCGCGGAGCAGGGCTTTCCGGCGCCGTAGCGCGGCTACTGGTCGCCGCCGAAGCGCTCGAAGGGCTGGTGCCAGTGGTGGGCGAGCGGGAAGGCGGCAACCGCGACGACGAGGCCGGCAACGACCGACGCGGCGAGCAGATACTGGCGCAGCCTGCGCCCGCCGAGGCGGTCGGACCGGCTCCAGTCCAGCCGGGCGAGCGGCGGCAGCTTCAACACGTGGGCGAGGAAGTGGACGCCGAACGAGAAGCCCCAGACGACGAAGCTCGCCTTGTGCAGGCCGAGGAGAAGGCCGCCGTGGCCGACCGCGGCAGCGGCGATGCCGGTCGCGAGGAGCGTCACGGTCGAGACGACGAGAACCGGTGCGACGAGCATGCGCAGGAGCGCGGACGGCGGCCCTTTGCGGACGTACTCCTCCGCGCGCCGGTAGTAGCTCATCATCCGCCAGCCCGTCGAGGCGAGCTTCAGGAGCACGGGCGGAACGAGGAGCAGCCCGATGAAGATGTGCGGCAGCAGGAGCTGGCGCACCGCGAAGAGGGTGAAGCCCTCCATGAGGAGCAGGATCGTGAGCACGACGGCGGTCGCGGCGGTGAGCCGCTCGTTTCCGTCGCTGCCGCCGACGAGAAGCACGCGCAACCGGCGCATCCGCGAAGAGAAGCAGGGCCAGATTAGAAGCGCCTGAAGGCGTCTCCGGGCAGCCGCGCGCCCTCTGCCAGTGCCCGGAAGGCGGGCACCGGGTCGGCCTCGGGCCGTGCGACGACCAGCACTGCTCCGTGCGACTCGACGGGGCTGAGCGAGTCCACGAGGAGCTGGAGGCCGACCGCCAGCGCGAAGGCCTTGTGAGCCAGGCGGCCGCCGAACGGCACGAGCTCCTCGGGCGTGGCGCTCCCCGCGATCACGTCGCCGTGGGTGACGGCTCCCATCGAGACGTCCGCGACGACGGGATCGCCGTCCGAGGACGGGACGGCGATGGCGAGCGGGTTCGTGCCCGTCAGGGGCCTGCCGCCGCCCGGAGGCGGCAGACGGCGCGGCGAGGTCGCCGTCAGAAGCGCGACGAGCCCGCCCACGGCAAGCTCGTGCGCCCACGCGCCGAGCGCTCCCGTCGGGAAGGTGCGCGAGCACACGACGAGCCGGGCGTGCTCGGGCGGGTCGGCGAGCTGCGCACGGACGACGGCGGCCAGGGTCAGGTAGCCGAGCGCGCCGGCGCCGTCCCACCGCTCGTACCCCGGCGCGGAGGCGACACGACGCGGCCGCGCACCCGGATCGAGGTCGTCGAGCGTCTCGAGCCACGGGATCCGCGACAGCCCGTGCCCGAGCTGACCGCGGCGCTCGCAGCCGAGGAAGTGGGCGGCGAGGGTCTCGACGTCGTTAGGGGAGAAGCCGACCGCGGCGAGCCTCGGCCGGGCCTCCTCAGGCCGCAAAGCGCACCACCGGCCAGCCGCGCTGGGCGGCGATGCGCTGCAGCTTCCGATCCGGGTTCGCCGCGACAGGGTGCCCGACCGCCTCGAGGAAGGGCACGTCCGTGTGCGAGTCCGAGTAGGCCGTCGAGAGGGCAAGATCGACGTGCTCGGCCTCGGCGAGCTCGCGGACGGCGCGCGCCTTCCCCTCTCCGTGCACCGCCCGCAGTGAGCGGCCGGTGTAGACGCCGTCGACGATCTCGCACGTCGAGCCCACGGCGCCGTCGAACCCCAGGTCGTCGGCGATGTGCTGCACGATCTCCTGCAGGGTCGCCGAGACGATGTAGACCCGCTCGCCGCCCTCGCGATGTCTCGCCACGAGACGAAGCGGCTCGTCGTAGACGAGCGGGCGGAGCACCGGCTCCATCGCCTCGCCGACGAGCTCCCGCATCTCCGCGACCGAGAAGCCGCGCAGGATCTTCATCCCGTCCTCCGCGGCGCGCCGAACGCGCTCGGCGCTCGCGCCGCGCGCGACGAAGAGCACCTGCCAGAAGACCGACCGGGCCAGATCGGCCCGCGAGATGAGCCCGCGCCTGCGGAACGATCCGGCGAGGGCGAGAGCCGACGAGCGGCGGATCAGTGTCCGATCGAGGTCGAAGAATGCCGCGACGTTCAACCGACGAGCGGCAGCGTGCGGGTGAAGCCGCCGGCGCGGCTGTCGTCGATCGCCCGGGCGAGCTCGCTGACCGCGCGGGCGGCCGGCGACCCGGGATCGCGGGCGAGGAGCGGTTCGCCGGCGTCCCCGGCCTCCCGCATCGCGACGTCGAGTGGGATGGTGCCGAGCAGCGGCACCCGGAGCGCATCGGCGAGCTGCGCGCCTCCACCGGACCCGAACACCTCGGAGGTCATGTTCTCGACGACCCCGACGACCCGCATGCCGGTCTTCTGCGCCATCGCCGCAGCCCGGGAGGCGACCTCCTGGGCGAGCGTCTGCGGGGTCGTGACGACGATCGCCTCGGCGCGTGGAAGCAGCTGGCCGAGCGAGATCGAGACGTCGCCGGTGCCGGGCGGCATGTCGACGACGAGCGTGTCGAGCTCCCCCCAGTGGACGTCCTGGAGAAACTGCTCCAGCGCGCGGTGCAGCATCGGACCCCGCCACATGACCGGCTGGTTGTCGTCGAGGAAGAAGCCGATCGACATCAGCCGCAGATCGTGGGCGACAGGCGGCACGATCAGCTTGTCGACCACGACCGGGCGCTGGGCGATGCCGAGCATGTGCGGGATCGAGTGCCCGTAGATGTCGGCGTCGAGCACGCCCACCTCCTGGCCGAGCGCCGCGAGCGCCGCCGCGAGGTTCACCGTCAGCGACGACTTGCCCACGCCACCCTTGCCGGATGCGACCGCCAGGACGCGCGTCGTCGGCGAGAGCTGGATGCCGCGGCGCTCCTGGCCGCCCCGCAGCTTGGTCGTGAGCGCGGCCCGCTCGTCCGGCGACATCACGTCGAAGTGGAGCGCGACCGACTCGACGCCGGGCAGCGAGCCGACGTGCTCGCGCACCTGCTCCTCGAACGAGCTCCGCAGCGGGCAGCCGGCGACGGTGAGCGCAATCGTGATCTCGACGGCGCCCCCGTCGATCTCCACGGCTCGAACCATGTCGAGCTCGGTCACCGGCCGCCGCAGCTCGGGGTCGATGACCTTCTCCAGGCCGGCGAGGATCTCGTCACGCATCGCCATCAGGACGAGGGTACCTCCAGCCGCCTGTCGAGGAGCCGGTTCAGCGCACGGGCGTTCTCGACGGCATACCCCTCCCAGTCGTTGTTGAAGTACGCGAAGACGTCGGCTGATCCGGCAAAGCCGTCGAGCCGCTCCGCCCACTCCTCGAGCTCCGTCTGCGAGTAGTTCCCGTTCCGGCCCCGCGTCCCGGCGTGGAAGCGGACGAGGACGAAGTCCGCCGTCAGCTCATGCGTCTGGAACTCGTGCACCTCGGGGCGGTCGCCGATCGCAAGCGCAGCCCCATGGTCGCGGAGGAGCGCGATGGTCTCGTCGCAGAACCAGGACGGATGGCGGAACTCGAACGCGTGCCGCTGCCCGTCATGCAGCTGGTCGAGGGTGGCCGCGAGCCTGCTCGTGTCGCGGCGAAACGTGGGCGGCAGCTGCCAGAGCAGCGGCCCGAGCTTCCGCGACGCGACAAGCGGCCGGATCCGCTCGTACAGGAGCGGAAGGTGCTCGCCCACATCGGCGAGACGCTTCACGTGCGTCAGATAGCGGCTGACCTTGACTGCGAACGTGAAGCCGTCGGGCGTCGACTCGACCCAGCCGGTGACCGCAGCCTCGCGTGGGAGGCGGTAGGAGGTGGAGTTGACCTCGACCGTGTCGAAGTGGCGGGCGTAGAACGCGAGCCACTCCCGCGAGGGGCAGCGAGGAGGGTAGAAGACCCCGTTCCGCCAGTGCGCGTAGTTCCAGCCGGAGCAGCCGATCCTCAGGCGTGCAGCGCGTTCACGAGCGTTCGGCACAGCTCCTCGGTTCCCGCCGCTGCGACGCGTGAACGTCCCACCAGGTCGAGCGGGGCCGCACGAAGCGGCGGCGCGTCGGGTAGCTCGATCGCGAGCCCGCGCTCGCGGACGAGGAGCTGAGCGGCGGCGATGTCGACCGACCGGGCGGGCTTCAACGAGACGACGCCGTCGACACGACCGGCGGCGAGATGGCAGAGCGAGATCGCGAGTGAGCCCATCACCCGGAGACGGTGGGCCAAGCCCTCGAAGCGGCCGGCGTCGGCCGCCACGTACGCGGTCGTGGTCGCCTCGAAGGAGAGGATCTCGAGCTCGTCCTTCGGACGCTCGACGAGCCGCGTGCCGTCGAGAAACGCGCCGTCACCGCGAACCGCGGTCCACTCTTCGCCGGTGCCGAAGTCGTGCACGTAGCCGAAGACGACGTCGTCCATCGTGTCCCCTTCGGCGACGGCGATCGAGAGCGAGAAGAACGGGATCCCCCGCTTCGCGTTCAGCGAGCCGTCGATCGGGTCGACGACGATCGTCACGGGACCGTCGCCGACGATCCCGGCCTCCTCGCTGACGATCCTGCCGAGCCCGTGGAACCGCTCGAGGATCACGGCCTCCGCCGCCGCGTCGATCGCCGTGGTGTCGTCGCCCCCTTTCCCCGCGCCGACGACCGGCTCGCGCTCGGCGCGCGTCGGCAGCCGCGCCAGCACGCCGGCCACGTCGTCGCGGGCGAGCCGGCAGAGTTCGAGCCAGCGGTCAGCCAAGCGGATGGAAGAGCAGGCCGGAGGTCAGCTTCGGGTAGAAGAACGTCGACTTCTGCGGCATCGTCTCCCGGGCGCTCGCGAACCGCGCGACCTGCTCGACGGTCACGGGCTCGAGCAGGAACGCAGCGGCCGCCTCGCCGCGATCGACCGTCGCGATCGCCTCTTCCGCCGATGCGGTATAGGAGACGCCCTTCGGCGCCAGCCGCTCGACGACCCTGGGGCCGAAGTCGTCGTCGCCGGCGACCCGGACGAAACGGCCGTCCCGGTACAGCGTGACCCCGCCGTCCGGCTCCGCCACCTCGTCGCCCGGCACGTCGCCGAGTGCCTGGACGAGCCGATGCGTCGGGAAGATCTCGAGCCCGGGAGCTCGTGCGGAGACGAGGACGGCGAACGTCCGTGCCGCCTCGGGGTGCTCCGCCCGGTAGGCGACGGCCGTCTCGTAGCGGTGGTGCCCGTCGGCGATCAGCAGGGGCGTGTCGATCGAGAGGGGCCCTGCCGCGATGGGCCAGAGCCGGCTCCGGACGCCCCCCTCGCTGACGTCGAGCACGGGGTCCCCGCCGGGCCGGGCGAGGAGGGGCTCCGCGTCGTAGAGCAGGAAGATCGGCTCGAGCTGCGTGCGTGTCGCCCGCAGCAGACGGAGCCGGCCTTCCTTCGGCCCTGCGTGCGTGCGCTCGTGAGGGAGAATCTCGCCGGCCTCGTACGGCGTCACGGGAACCGAGGCGGCGATGCCCTCCCGCGTCCGCGCGACCCCGTCCGGGCCGACGTAGTCCTGTGCGAGGAACCAGTAGCACGCCTCGTCCTCGGCGAGCACGCCCCGCTCGCGCCAGGATGCGAGGTCCCGCGCGGCGTCCTCGGGCGACTCGGGCAGCGTGAGCCGGACCACGTTGTAGGGGCTGCGGGCGAGGTAGTCCTTCCGCGCCGTGTCGGAGATGACGTCGTACGGCGGTGCGACGAGCCCTTCGAGCGGGCCGGCGGCAGCCGTGTCGTAGCGAAACGCGCGAAAGGGCTCGACCACCGGCACGGATCCAGCGTAGTTGACGGTCGAGTCCCACGGCCGGGGAGCGGCTGCGTCATCCGTGTCTGTGATGCTTTCGTTCGAACGCCCGTGAAGATCGCCGTCTACCCGAGAGACCCGAACCCCTACCAGGAGCTGCTCCACCAGGCGATCCGCGACCAGGAAGCCTCCATCCGGCTGACCTACATGCTCGCGCGGCTGCCGCGTCGCGTCGCGGCGCTCCTCTTCCCGGCTTCACTCCTCGTGCACCGGCTCGCCGGGTATCGCATCGTGCACGTGCACTGGCAGGCCTTCAGCGTGCCGAGATGGCTTCCCTTCAGCCGGCGGCTCTCACTCCTCTGGTTCGGCGTTTGCGTCGGCGGCATCCGTCTCCTTCGCTTCCGCCTCGTCTGGACCGTGCACAACGTCGTCCCGCACGAACGGGAGACGTCGGACGACATCGCCGCGGCCAGGCGCATCGCGCTGGCGGCCGACGCGAAGATCGTCCATGCGAGCCGGACACTCGAGCAGATGGCGAGCCTCGGGCTCGACACGGCACACGTGGCGGTCATCCCTCACGGGAGCTATCTCGGCGCGTATCCGGTCTCCGAGCGGCCGCCGCAGAGTCGGGAGCGCCTGTCGATCGGTGCGGACGAGTTCGTGGTGCTCTTCTTCGGGAATATCCGGCCCTACAAGGGAGTCGACTCACTCCTCGAGGCATTCGTCGCGGCCGACCTCGAAGGCAGCCGCCTCGTCGTCGCAGGCGAGTGCCTCGATCGCCGTCCGCTCCTGGCCGCACCCGGAGCAGGGGACCCCCGCGTCACGCTGCATCTCGACGCCGTCCCCGACGAGCTCGTCGCGACCTTCTTCCAGGCCGCCGACGTCGTCTGTTTGCCGTTCGCCTCGGTCACGAGCTCGGGGTCGGTCATCCTCGCTCTCTCGTTCGGCAAACCGGTGATCGCCCCCAGGCTCGGCACCCTCGTAGATCTGCCCGAGACCGTCGGATGGTTCAACGACCCGACCGATCCAGACGGCCTGCGCCGGAACCTCGAAGCTGCCGCCGGGGATCCCGACGAACGACGGCGCCGCGGCCGCGCCGCTCTCGAGTTCGCCCGCACGCTGAGCTGGGAGAGAATCGCAGCCGACACGATCGAGCTCTACCGCGCCGCGCTCGACCGGGAGTCGAGCCGGCGGCGGCTCGGCAGAATCCTGGGCGATGATCCGGACCCTGCAGGAGGCGGCGGCCTGGGTCGATGACGTCGGCCTCGCTCTCGTCTTCCCCAAGGCCGACGTCGTGCTCCCTTCGCTCTGGGAGCAGGTCAGCGGCAGCGCCGAGGCCAACTGGGCGGTGCGAGACGAGGACGGGTCGTTCGTGCGCTGGACGGACGAGATGGGCTTTCTCTGGTCGGCGAAGGACGCGCTGCCCGGCGCCGGCCTCGTGTGCGTGGGCCGGCACCTCGCGCGCGCGGTCGCCTGCATCGCGCCGCGCCTCCTCCCGGTCCTGGTCGCTGCGAACGGCGCGGAGAGCGACGATCCCGTCGCCGAGGCGGTGCGCGAGCACGGGCCGCTGACGACCAGGATGGTGCGCGAGGCGACCGGGCTCGGGAAGAAGGAGGTCGACCGCGCGATCGCCTCGCTGCACCGCGACCTGGTCCTCACGCATGCCCACCTCGTGGAGGACGAGGGGTCGTGGGGAACCCTCGCCCACGACCTCCTCGCCCGGAAGTGGCCGCTCGGGCGGCTGCCGGGCCGAGAGCCGGCGCGCCGGGAGCTCGCAACGCTCGTCCTCTCGCAGGCCGGAGAGCTCTCGGCCGCCGATCTCGCCGCCGTCCTCGGCTGGAGGCGCCGCGAAGCGGCAGCCGTGCTCGACCAGGTCGGCGCCGGCCGCGACGACGAGGCCGGCTACCGCATCTGGACGCGGCGGTAGATTGCGCCGGTGACGATCGCGGAGCTCCAGGAGGACCGGGTCGTCGAAGGCGTCTACGCCGTCCGGCTCAAGCGAAAGCTGCACACGCGCTCGGGCGCGCCGTACCTCGCGCTGGAGCTCGTCGACACGACCGGCCGAATCGAGGCACGGGTCTGGAACGACGTCGAGCTGCTCGACACGCGCTTCGCCGAGGGTGACGCCGTGCGGGTGCTCGCCCGCGTCGAGCGGTTCCGCGACCGTCTGCAGCTCGATGTCCGCTCGCTCGAGGCGGCCGAGGTCGACCCGACGACGCTGACGCCGGAGCTGCGCCGCGACCAGGACGAGCTGCAGGGCTTCCTCGAGTTCCTGATCGGCGAGATCTCCCACCCCGGGCTCGCCGCGACCGTGACGGCGGTGCTCGCCGATCGCGAGCTCGGAGCGTGGCCGGCGACACGGGACGGCCATCACTCCTACGCGGGCGGCCTGCTCGAGCACACGGTCGGCGTCGCGACCCTGTGCCGCGAGACCGCCCAGCTCCACCCGCGGCTGCGCACCGATCTCGTCCTGGCCGCTGCGCTCGTCCACGACGCCGGCCGGACGCTCGAGCTGGGCGGCGGCCCCGCATTCGGGCCCACCGACGAGGGGCGCCTCCTCGGTCACGTCCAGCTCGGGCTCCGACTGGTGACGGAGCGGTCCACGGGGCTCTCGGCCGTGCAGCTCGCAGAGCTTCTGCACTGCGTAGCGGTTCACCACGACGGCCGCGACGCGCGGTCGGCCGAGGCGGCTGTCCTCTACCACGCGAACCAGCTCGACGCGGTCGCCGCCACCCGCCGCGTCGATTGAGCCCGCTTCTCCTCGCGGCAGGCGCGAGCCTCGCTTGGGGCATCGCGGACTTCGTCGGCCCACTGCTGTCGCGCACCCTTGGCACGCTGCCGGTGCTCTTCTGGGCCCAGGTGAGCGGCGCCCTCGGCGTCGCCGTCGTGCTCGCCGCGCGAGGAGAGGGACCGCACGGCTGGGCGGTGCTCTACGCCGCGGTCGCGTCGCTCGGGGGAATGCTCGGCATCTTCGCCTACTACCGCGGCATGGTCGTGGGCGCGATGAGCGTCGTCGCGCCGATCGCCGGCGTCTCCGCGGTGATCCCGGTCGGGTACGGCATCGCGACCGGTGACAACCCGACCGCCACCCAGTTCGCCGGCATCGGCTGCGCGCTCGCAGGTGTCGGGCTCGCATCGATCGAGCACCAGGAGGGGCGGCGACGCGTCGCCGCCGGTGTCGGGCTCGCGCTGCTTGCCGCCTGCGGGTTCGGGGCCTACTTCCCCTGGATGCACGCGGCGGGCAGGGTCGACTACTGGTGGGCGTCGCTCGTGTTCCGCTGGACCGCGCTGCTGCTCGTCGCCGCGCTCGTCGCCGGCAGGCGTGTGCCGCTCAGGATGTCGCGGAAGAACGTGGTGATCGCCTCGGCGGTCGGTCTCGGCGACACGCTCGGCAACGGGTTCTTCGCAGCTTCGTCGGCGCACGGGCTCGTCAGCCTCACCGCAGTGCTCGCGTCGCTGTACCCGGTGGTGACCGTGCTCCTCGCCGCGGCGGTCCTGCGCGAGCGCGTCGCACCGCTCCAGCGCGCCGGAATCGCCCTGACCCTGGCGGGCGTCGCGCTCATCGGCGTCTGACCGGTGTCAGGCGATCGTCAGCCGACGGTCAGACGTTGAAGCGGACGTTCAGCACGTCGCCGTCGCGAACGACGTACGTCTTCCCCTCGAGGCGCTGCCTGCCGTGACGGGCGACTTCGGCATGCGAGCCGAAGTCGACCAGATCGCGCCAATCGATCACCTCGCAGCGGATGAAGCCACGAGCGATGTCGGAGTGGATCGTCTCGGCGGCGTCGAGCGCGGTCTCGCCGTTCCGGAGCGTCCAGGCACGCGTCTCCTTCTCGCCGGCCGTGAAGAACGTGATCAGATCGAGCGCGTCACGAAGGCGTCCGACGACCTCGTCGAGAGCGGAGGCGCCCTCACGGAAGGCGGCGGCCTCCTCGTCGGGCAGGTCGGCGAGCTCTGCCTCGAGCTCGAGGTCGATCCCGGCGGGGCCGTTCTCGACGGCCAGGAGCGGCTTCGTCGTCAGCGGCTCGAGCTCGGACGGCACGTCTCCGGCGTAGTCGGCGAGGGAGCCGCCGGCGTCCACGTGCGCGAGCACCGCGCGCAACTCGTCCACCTCCGCGCGCAGCTTCGCGTCACCGGACTTCGCCTGCTTCTCGACGCGCTCGAGACGCTTCGCCACGTGGTCGCGGTCGGCGACGAGCAGCTCCAGCCCGAACGTCTCGAGGTCGCTCTGCGGGTCCGCGGCCGCACCGAACCCACGTAGGACGACGAGGAGCGCGTCGACCTGGCGCAGGTTCCCGAGCAGGGCGGCTCCCGACCCGGGCACGTCCTGCACCCGGATCGTCGCCGGCGTCACCTTCTTCGCCGCGACGACCCGCGCCAGAGCGCCGAGCCGCTCGTCGGCGATCGCCGCGACGCCGACGTTCGTCTTCCCGTACTCGTGCGCATGCGCCTTCGTCAGCGCCGTGAAGAGCGATGTCTTCCCGCTTCCCGCCGGTCCGACGATCCCGACCTCGAGTGCCATCGGCGCTGAGGGTAGCCGTCGCCCTACTCCGGGACGGTGACCACCAGCTTCGCCCGTGCGTGCCCTTCACCCATGACACGCATTCCCTCGCCGATCTGCGCGAGCGGGAAGCGACGCTCGACCGCGGGCCTGACCTGCCCCGTCTCGATCATCGTTCGCAGGACCACGAGATCGTCCGCGTTCGGCTTCGCGATGAAGAACTGCGCGCGCCGCCGGGTGAGCTTCGCCGCGGCGACCGTGCGTGCGACGTGGCCGAGCGGCCCGAGCAGGCGCTTGTCGCGCGGGCCTCCGACGAGTACGACGACTCCGGCCGGAGCAAGGACGCGAGACATGGCGCGCCACGAGCGGTTCCCGGCGTTGTCGAAGAAGACGTCGTAGCGCACGCCGCTTCGAGTGAAGTCCTCACGCGTGTAGTCGAAGACACGGTCCGCCCCCAGCGCCCTCGCCTGCTCGACGTTCGGTGTCTTGCAGACGGCGTGGACTTCGGCGCCGAGTGCCTTCGCGACCTGAACGGCGAACGTTCCCACCCCGCCGGATGCGCCGTTGACGAGCACGGTCTGCCCGGGCTGCACGCCACCACGGTCCCGCAGCCCCTGGAGCGCGGTGAAGCCGGCGACAGGCACCGCCGCCGCGGTCACGAGCGAGATGTTCGCCGGCTTGCGGGCGACGGCGCGTGCGAGAACGTACTCCGCAAAGGCGCCGCTGCCGGTGCCGTACACCTCGTCCCCCGGGGCAAGGTCGCCGACATCCTCGCCGCACGCCTCGACGATGCCCGCGAAGTCGCTGCCGAGCGAAGGATCCCTCGGCTTGCCGAGGCCCATCAGGGGCCGCGCCGCGTAGGGTCGCCCCCGGAACCCGTACCAGTCGACCGCGTTGAGCGACGTCGCATGGACACGCACGAGCACGTCGCCCGCTCCCGGCTCGGGCCTCGGCGTCTCCCGCAGCACGAGCGACCCGTACCGATCGAGAACTGCCGCCTTCATCACCCCTCCCTTACGCAGTAAGCTTACGACGTAAGATATGCGTACGGCGTAAACTCGTCAAGGTGGCCGGCGACGCGCGCATCCCGCTCAACCGCGACCGCATCGTGGAGGCGGCGCTCGCGCTCGCCGACGGCTCGGGCGTGGAGGCGGTGACGATGCGGCGGCTCGGCGAGGAGCTCGGCTTCGAAGCCATGTCCCTCTACCGGCACGTGGCCAACAAGGACGACCTCCTGAACGGGATGCTCGACCGCGTGCTCGCGGAATGGCAGCTGCCGGAAGGCGAGCCGGACTGGTGGGCGGCGGTCCGGACGAGCGCCCGCTCGGTGCACGACGCCCTCCGCCGCCATCCCTGGGCGCCGCGGCTCCTGATGCGAGGCAGTCATCTCCGCCCGGCGCGGGTCCGCTACATGGACTGGCTCCTCGGCAGGCTCCGTGGGGCCGGGTTCGGGGCCGACGCCACCTATTCGGTCTACCACCTGCTCGACGGATTCATCTTCGGGTTCTCGCTGTGGGAGATCGCCTACACGACGACGTCTCCCGGGAGCGAGGAGATGATCGCCAAGGTTATGCGCTCGATCCCGTGGGACGAGTACCCCGACCTGTCCGCGCATCGGGACCAGCACCTGACCGAGGGGCCGCATCACGACGTGAGCGCGTTCGACGTCGGCCTCGACCTGATCCTCGACGGTCTCCGGGCGAGTCTCGCCGCCGGGCCGGGCTGACGCGCCCCGCCGGGGCGGCGCCTACACGTTCGCGTTGCGCTCGCCCAGCTGCTTCTGGAGCGAGACGAGCGCCCGGTGCTGGAGCGACTTGATCGCCCCTTCGGTCTTGCCGAGGATCGTCGCGGCTTCGCCGTTCGAGAAGTTGAAGACGAACTTCAGCGTCAGCACCTGCTGCTGCTCGGGGGAGAGGTCGTCGATCAGCTCGAGCATCGAGCGGCGCCCGATCGACTGGAGCGCGCCGGCCTCGGCCGAGGTCGCCTCGTCCGGCTCCGGCTCGGGCACGTCCGCCTCCGGCTGCCATCGCTTCGTCGCGCGGAAGTGATCCATCGCGAGGTTGTGAGCGATCCGGAAGAGCCATGCCGAGAACGGCGCCGACCGCCAGCGGAACCGGCCGATCGACTCGAGCATCCGCAGGAAGGTCTGGGTCGTCAGGTCCTCGGCGTCGTGCCGGTTCCCGACACTGACGTGCAGGTAGCTGTAGATCCGGTCGAAGTGGATCAGATACAGCTCTTCGATCGCCTCGCGGTCGCCCTCCTGGGCGCGGTCGACGAGGACGCGAACGCGCTCTCTCTCGCTCTCCTTCCTGGCGGCGGCATCGGACATCCGGACGTCTACTGGTTGCCCTCGTCCGAACCGCGGCTAACCCGGCGGCCTACGCGGCGGCGCCGAAGCCGACGCGGCTCTCACGGCCGAACCGCTTGACGAACACGATCTTCGGCACGGAGACCGTGTAGCGACCGTCCTCGGCTTCGAAGCTGAGGCTGTCGTGCGCACCGGCGAGAGCCCGGTCGAGCTCGTCGGCGATCGACGGCGAGACGTAGACCGTGAGCACCTGGGTGCCCTCGAAGGCGATCTCGATACGGAGGCGTTCAGATTCGGGAGTGGTCATCGCTCACGAACTCTGCCAGAACACCGCCGGTCGCATCCGGATGCACGAACGCCACTTCGAGGCCGAACATGCCGCGGCGGGGCCGCTCGTCGATCAACGCCGCCCCCTGCGCCCGCAGCCGCTCCAGCTCGGCCGCCACGTCCTCCACCTCGAGGGCGACGTGGTGCATGCCCGCCCCGCGCTTCGAGAGGAACCGTCCGACGGGCGTGTCCGGCGACAGGGGACGGAGCAGCTCGACGCGACTTGCACCGAGCCGCAGCGACACTGCTTCGACGCCTTGCTCGACGACTGTCTCGCGATGCTCGACCGTCGCCCCGAAGAGCGACGTCCAGCGCTCGACGGCTGCATCGAGATCGTCGACGGCCACGCCGACGTGGTGGATCGCTAGCACCATTCGGCCGCCACCTCGTCCGTGGTGGCGAAGCGCACGCCGCGCGTCCTCCAGTCGGCGACGCAGCGAGCCGTGCGGTCCTCGTCGAGACCGCGCGATGCGTCCTCGACGAAGACGACGCTCCGGCCCCGCTCGAGCAGGCCCCTGATCGCCGCGTCGTCGCACACGTCGGTCGCGACGCCGAAGACGATCACCTCCTCCGGATCGAGCAGCTCGAGCACGCGGTCCGCGTTCGGGTTGGTGAAGACGTCGAAGTGCTTCTTCAGGAGCAGGAACTCCCGGCCGCGAAGCCAGCGCTCCGGCACGTCGGTGAGCGCCAGCGGCACCGGGTCGGCCTGCCGTGTCTCGGCGATCTTCTCGGCGCCGGGGGTGCCCCGCAGGCAATGCGGCGGGTACGTCGCCTCGAAGTCGGGCGTCTCTGAGATCTCCGCGTCGGTCAGCTCGTGGTCGTCGGCCGACGCGACGTGCGGCAGGCCGGCCTCACGGGCGGTGGAGACGAGCCGCCCCATTGCCGGACGGGCGTCCTCCGCGCCCGGGACGGCAAGCTTCCCGTCCCGGTGGACGAAGTCGACCTGCGTGTCGACATCCCAGAGAACGCGTCTCATACGACGTGCTCGAGGCGCGGATTCGGCCGCAGGCGCCGCCCGAACTTCGCCGACGGGCGGTCGTCGGTGAGGACGATGTCGGCCGTGAAGTCGTTCGAGCCGCGGATGAGGGAGGAGCCCACGCCGTACGCGTCCACGGGGACGCCGCGCTCTTCGAACGCGCGGATCTTCTCGACGGTGAAGCCGCCGGAGACGACGATCCGCACCGCGGGAAAGCCCGCGTCGTCGAGAGCGCTCCGTACCTTCGAGACGAGCCGCGGGTTCACACCCGTGGGCTCGAAGTCGCCGAGCTCGGCGATCAGCGACCGGTCGACCAGCGACTCCGACGTGTCGAGGCGAACCCCCCAGAGCCTCGATCCGAGCGCCTCGGCCACGTCGAGCGCCGTCCGCACCGAGTCGTTGTCGAAGTCGACGAGAACCGTGATGTTCATCTCGGGCGGCGCCCAGTCGGCGAAGTGACGGGCCGCCGCGACGGTATCGCCGCCGTACGACGCGATCAGCGAGTGCGGCACGGTGCCGAGACCGCGGCCGCCCCACCAGGAGGCCTGCTCGTCGGTCGTGACGCCGACCTCGGCGCCGAGGACCTGGCCGGCGACGTAGGCCGCGTACCCGTCGCCCGTCTGAACGCGATGATGGTCGTGACGTGCCGGCATGAAGATCACGTACTTGCCGTTCGCCGCGCGGAGGACGTTGACGACGTTCGTCGTGATCAGCGTCCGGCGGGCCAGCACCCCGAGGTAGACCGTCTCGAGATGCGCGAACGTCGTGTAGTCGCCCTCGATCGTCAGCACGGTCTCGTACGGCTCGATCGTGTCGCCGTCGTAGAGCGCCTTGACCTCGAGATCCTCGAACCCGTCGACGCAGAGCTTCAGGATGGCGATCGCCTCGTCCATCCCCCCCAGGTAGGCGTGACGCTTCTGGAAGACCTGCATGAGCACGTGGGGATGGCGTCCGTCGCGCAGAAGCGCCGCCCGCGTGTGGTTGAAGTACGCATCGCTGTACCAGCCCGTCCGCATCTTCTCGACCGGCAGGTCGAAGACCTCGGGGTCGAGACGCTGGCGGGTCGTGATCACGCGGCCTCCGCCTCTTCGAGCCGAAGACAGGCGCGGAGCGCCGCCTCGGAGACCTCGAGCTGCTCGGCGCTCGGCTCACGGGTCCCGAAGCGGTGCTGGAGCTCGTGGCCGGGCCGGGCGAGCGCCCGCGCGACCGGATGGCCGGGGTTCCGCGTCATCCACCCGAAGATCTCGACGGACGCGGCGACGGCTCCGACGGCTCCGACCGCACGCGCCAGCCGTCGCATCCGCTCGGGCGCGCGCTCCGCCGCGAGGTTGCCGGCGACCGTCGTGACGAGCATCGGCCCGACGAGGTGCGATCCGCAGCGCTCGTGCTCGCGCGGGCGCGCGGCACCGTGCTCGTAGCTGCCGATCGAGATGTGCTCGGCGCCGTGGTAGGCAGCGAGCTCGCCTCCGCTCAGCGCGAGCGCGGCCGGCGCGGCCGAGAGAAGGGCGGTGGCGAGCTCCCGCGCCAGCGGGCGGACCGGGGCCCGCCGGATCGCCTGCACGACGGCCGCGCTTGCAACCATCGACACGGCCACGGGCGCACGCTCGAGCGGAAGCTGCGCCTCGGGGAGCGCCCGCTTCACCTGCGGGAGAAGCGCGAACGCCTCTGCGAGCCTCGCCGGGCCGCGCAGGAGCGGATTCGACACGTTGGCGGCCCGGAAGCGCTTCCGGGCGGAGACGACCCTGAGCGTCCCGTCCGGCATCCGCACCGCGCAGCCCCAGGCCGAGGGGCCGTGGACGAGCACGCCGTTCCCGAGTGCCATCCCGCCGAGCCGGATCGTGTCCCTCACGACGAGGAGCGTAGCCGCAGCGCGGCCTGCAGCCGCGCGGCGGCGGGCCCGGGCCGGCCGTCGCCGATCGGCACTCCGTCGAGCTCCACGACCGGCATCACCTCGCGGATCGACGACGTCGTGAACGCCTCGTCGGCGGTCGCCAGATCTGCGAGGGGGAAGGTGCCTTCGACGGCGGGCTCGACCTCGAGCAGGAAGCTCCTCGTCACGCCGGGCAGCACACCCGGGCCGCTCGCGGGCGTGTAGAGCCGCTCGGCGCGCCGCCACCAGATGTTGGCCGTCGCGGTGTCATGGACGGTCCCGCCCTCCACCAGCACGGCGTCGTCGGCGCCGACGCGCTCGGCCTCGCGCCGCGCCGCGAGCGGCGATGCGTAGCTCGTCGATTTCACGCCTGCCGCGAGGCCCGCCGGGCCGAGCTCCGCCGAGCGCAGGCGCAGGCCCCGCTCCCGCAGCTCCTCGAGGCCTCCGGGAAGCGGCGCCGCGGTGGCGACGAGCTCGCGCTCGGTGCGGTAGACGCGCAGCACGTGCTCGGGGCCTGCCTCGGCGACGACCAGCGCCACCAGCTCCTCTGCCCCGTCGGGCGGCGGCAGCGCGAGCTCTCCGGCCGAGAACCGGAGCCGCGCGAGGTGGCGGTCGAGCAGGAACGGCGTGCCGCGGTAGGTTCGCATCGTCTCGAAGGCGGCGGCGCCGCGCAGAAGCGCCTCGTCGTCTGCGCGGAAGACCGGCGTGTCAGGGTCGACGAGGCCCCTGCCCGCCACCGCGACGGCGAGCAGCGTCACGCGCGCACCGGCTCGGCGATCGCGGCGAGAAGCGGCCTCGCCTTCACCCACGACTCCTCGAGCTCGAGCTCGGGATCGGAGTCCCACACGATCCCGCCTCCGACCCAGAGGTGAATGCGTCCGTCCGCGATCGCGAAGGTCCGGATCGTGAGCGCAAGCTCGAAGTCGCCGTTCGCGTGAACGGTGCCGAGCGCGCCCATCGACGCCCCGCGTCCCACGGGCTCGAGGCGGGCGATCTCGTCGAGCGCAGCGATCTTGGGCGCGCCGGTGACCGAGCCGCCCGGGAAGGTGGCGGCGAGGATCTCGGGCAGGCCAATGCCTGCCCGCAGCGTTCCCTCGACGGTCGACACGAGGTGCGTGACACCCGCGAGCTCGTGCTGTGCCATGAGCTCCGGCCAGCGAATCGAGCCGACGCGGCAGCACCGCGAGAGGTCGTTGCGCTCGAGGTCGACGATCATCACGTGCTCGGCGCCGTCCTTCTCGCCCTCGACGTCCTCGCCGAGCGGCCGCGTGCCCTTGATCGGCTTGCACCAGAGTCTGTCTCCGCGACGGGCGAGGAACAGCTCGGGCGACGCGGAGACGATCGCGTAGCCGTCGCCGATGAACGGCCGGGGGTGCAGCGGCGCGAGGTGCGAGAGGGCTGCCGCGAGCCCACGCGCGTCGCCGTCGAACGGCGCGGCGAGGTGCTGGACGAGGTTCACCTGGTAGACGTCGCCGCGGGCGATCGCCGCGCGCACCTCCTCGACGGCGGCGGCGTGGTCCTCGGGCGCCCAGCTCGGCGTCCACTCACCGACCCGGAACGCCGCCCACGGACGGGCGTCGACCGCCTCGTCTCGAACGCGCGCGGCGACCGCCGGCAGCGGGCACGGCTCCGGCGGCGCCGGCCACGGCCTGCGCCGCTGCAGCTCGGCGAGCCGGTAGCCGAGGTAGACGTCGGCGGCACGGCCTGGGCGGAGCGTCTCCGAGAGCCACTGCCCGAGCGTCTCGAGGGCGCCGGCCGGCTCCCAGAGCTCAAGCACAGACGGCCTGCGCGGCATGGCGCAGGAAGCGCACTCCGAGCTCGAGATCGGTGACGGGCACGCGCTCGTCGGCCGAGTGGATGAGCCGGGCCGCGACCTCGGGAGCCATCGCACGCGCGGGGAAGAAGCCGTAGGCGACGGTGCCGAAGGCCTCGCGCAGCCAGTGCGAGTCGGTGAATCCGGCGACGCAGAGCGGCGCGGCCAGCGCCCCGGGCTCCTCCGCGTCGACGAAGCTCTCGACCGCGTCCCAGAGCGGCCCGCCGATGGGCGAGCGGGTGCCGCCCTGACGCTCGATGCTCTCGAGCTCGTAGTCCCCCTCGCCGAGGAAGTCGCGAACCGCCCCCTCGGCCTCCTCGGCCGCGTGGCCCGGAAGGACGCGCATGTCGACGGTGATCTCGCAGACGCCGGGGATCACGTTGCGCTTGTCGGATGCGTGCGCCTTCGTCGGCGACACGGTCAGGCCGAGGAGCGGCTCGACGAGCTCGCCCGCCAGCGGGTCGATCGAGCGGGCGGCGGCGAGCAGCTCACCGGCCGGCGGCACGTCGCCCGCGAGCGCACGGAAGAAGGCGTCCACCTCGGGGATCAGCTCGGGCGGAGCGGCGAAGTCGCCGAGCCTGGCGACGAGCCGGGCGGCCTTCACGAGCGCATTGTCCGAGATCCCCGGCATGGACGCGTGGCCGCTCCGGCCCCGGACGCGGAGGACGAAGGGCGCGCTCATCTTCTCGGCCGTCCCGCAGAGGTAGAGCACCTTGCCTCCGATCTCGACCCGGTCGCCGCCCCCCTCGTTGACCGAGAAGTCGACCCGCACCGCATCGGGATGAGCCTCCACGAGCCACTGCAGGCCGTAGCCGGCGCCGACCTCCTCGTCGGCGGCGGCGACGAACACGAGGTCGCCGGACCCGCGCCAGCCCTCGCGGGCGAGCGACGCGACCGCGACGGCCGACGCCGCAACCTGCCCCTTCATGTCGAGCGCGCCGCGGCCCCACACCTCGCCGTCGACGAGCTCGCCGCCGAAGGGGTCGCGCCGCCACTCGGCCGCGTCGGCGAGGACGACGTCGGTGTGCGAGAGGAGGGCAAGCGACGGCCCGTCGCCGCGGCCGCGGATGCGGGCAACGAGGTTCGCCCGTCCGGGGTCGCGGGCGTAGAGCTCGCAGTCGACGCCCGCCGCCTCGAGATACGCGTGCAGCAGCTGCGCCGCCGCGGTCTCGTTCCCGGGCGGATTCGAGGTGTCGACGCGAATCAGCTCCTGCAGGAGCGAGGCGACCTCGGCCGTCTCCGTCATTTCCGCGTGCCGAGCACGAGCAGGTAGCGCCGCGGCGCGCGGATCCCTCCCTCCTCGGTGCGGTAGCTCTCGAAGAGCTCGACGAACGCCCGATGGAACGCCTCGGCGTCGTCCGGTCCGAGACGCTTGACGAGCGCGATCACCGGCAGCGCCGACTCGGAGAAGAGCGCCCAGACGTCCTCGCCCGATTCGGCCTCGAGCCACAACGTGCCGTCCTGGAACTCGAGCGCGAAGTGCTCGGCGAGCATGTCCTCGACGTGGTCCTCACGCCCCCACTCGTAGGCCTCCCGTCCTTCGATCGGCTCCTCGGTGAACCGGCGGTAGAGCTCGCCGAGCTTCGGATTCGGCTTCCAGGCGGTGAAGCCGAGCCGGCCGCCGGGGGCTGCGACCCGCGCGAGCTCGGCGGCGACGTTCGCGTGGTCGGGAGCGAAGATCATCCCGAAGTTCGAGACGAGTACGTCGAACGAGTCGTCCTCGTACGGGAGGTACTCGATGTCGCCCTGGTCGAACGAGACCGGGAGCCCCTCCTCGGCCGCGCGCTCGCGCGCCTTCGCGAGCATCGGCTCGGCCAGGTCGATCGCGGTGACCGCGGCGCCTGCACGTGCGGCGCGCAACGCCACCTCTCCCGTCCCCGTCGCGAGATCGAGGAGCCGCTCGCCCGCCGCGGGCTTGAGAACGTCGAGCAGCTTCTCCTGCACGGGCCCGAACCGCGCCGTGAGCCGTTCGTAGGTGTCGAGCCCCCACACGTCGCTCATACGCCAACCTTCGGTTGTCGTCTGAAGCTTCCGCTCCAGCGCCGGCGAAACCGGCGCCTCCGCTTCCTCCTGAGCTCCGTCGAGCCTACGCTCATCCGCCCCAGAGCATACTTTCGCCATGGGCGACCTCTTCTCCGACGCCGCACGGAGCCGGCTCGGCGCCACGGCACCGCTCGCGCAGCGGCTGCGGCCGACGAGCCTGGACGAGTTCGCAGGACAGGAGCACATCGTCGGCCCCGGGCGGGCGCTCCGCCTCGCGATCGAGCAAGACCGCGTCCCGTCGATGATCCTCTACGGCCCGCCCGGCTCGGGGAAGACCACGCTTGCCCGGATCGTCGCGCGAACGACGGGCGCCGAGTTCGAGGAGCTGTCGGCCGTCTCGGCGACCGTCTCGAACGTCCGGGACGTGCTCACGCGGGCCCGGGAGCGGCTGGGGGCAAGCGGCCGCCGGACGATCCTCTTCCTCGACGAGATCCACCGCTTCAACAAGGCGCAGCAGGATGCGCTCCTGCCCGGCGTCGAGGAGGGCCTCGTCACGCTGATCGGCGCCACGACCGAGAACCCGTACTTCGAGGTGAACTCGGCCC
Source organism: uncultured Thermoleophilia bacterium (assembly GCA_963784765.1). GTDB lineage: Bacteria > Actinomycetota > Thermoleophilia > Gaiellales > Gaiellaceae > PALSA-600. Next base: position 156,513 of record CAWASP010000008.1, on the reverse strand, counting down.
TCCTCTCCCGCGCGCAGATCTACGAGCTCGAGGCGCTCTCGCCGGAGACGCTTCGCGGCGTCGTCCGCCGCGGAGCCGCTGCGCTCGAGACCGACCTCCCGCCGGACGTCGAGGAGCTCATCACGCTGCGGGCCGGCGGCGACGCGCGGAACGCCCTCAACATCCTCGAGCTCTCGGTGGACACGGCGCGGGCTGAGAACGCCCCGCTCGCGCCCCACCTCGTCGAGGACGCGGCGCGGAAGCGGCCGCTCGCCTACGACAAGGGCGGCGACCGCCACTACGACTTCATCTCCGCGTGGATCAAGTCGACGAGGGCGGGAGACGTCCAGGCGTCGATCTACTACCTGGCTGCGATGCTCGAGGGCGGCGAGGACGCGCGGTTCATCGCGCGCCGCATGATCGTGCTCGCGTCCGAGGACATCGGGAACGCCGACCCGCAGGCGCTGCTCGTCGCCGTCGCGGCGGCGCACGCGGTCGAGCACGTCGGCTTGCCGGAGGCCCGGCTGAACCTGGCGCAGGCAGCCGTCTACCTCGCGAAGGCGCCGAAGTCGAACGCGTCCTACGTCGCGTTGAACCGGGCGACGCAGACGGTCCGCGAACGCGGCAACCTGCTTCCACCGGCCGCGCTCCGGTCGGCGGCGTATCCGGGAGCGCGCAAGCTCGGCCGCGGCGAGGGCTACGTCTACCCGCACGACGACCCGCGCGGCTTCGACGTCGACTGCCTTCCCGACGAGCTGAAGGGAACCGTCTTCTACGAGGAGGGGGAGCTAGACGCTTAGATGGTTGATCGGGAAATGCGGTCGGTGCGGGGAGGGCATGCACCAAGCAGTGGGGACGGCTCGACCGGGGGCAAGGCCGGTGGGCCTTGGCGCCGGGCGAGACGGCCGCAATGCGCCGTGTGCAGGCCCCCAGCCGCGACGGCCTCGATTTTCCGATCAACCATCTAGAGGATCCGCGCGCCGAGCGCGCTCGCGACGAGCTCGACGGCGAGGCTGCCGGTGTCGTTCTCCCTGTCGAGGATCGGATTCACCTCGACGACGTCGAGCGAGTCGAGCGCTCCCGACCGGGCGACGAGCTCGAGCGCGAGGTGCGCCTCGCGATACGAGAGGCCGCCGCGCACCGGCGTTCCGACCCCGGGCGCGAACATCGGGTCGACGGCGTCGAGGTCGAGGCTGACGTGCACGAACGCCGAGCCGGCCAGGTGGTCGAGCGCCTCGAGCACGCAGGCCTGCACGCCGCGCTCGTCGAGCTCGCTCATCGTGAAGACGCGCAGTCCGAGCTCGTGGATCAGCTCGCGCTCCCCGGGGTCGAGCGCGCGAATGCCGACGAGCGCCGCCTTCGACACCGACGGCGTCGGATACTCCTCGCTCGCGAAGGCCGGCCCGGCGGCGCCGAGCGCGGCCGCGAGCGGCATCCCGTGCACGTTGCCGCTCGGCGAGGTCCCGGGCCGATTGAGATCGCCGTGCGCGTCGATCCAGAGCACGCCTCCGGCGCCCCGGGCGGACGCCATGCCTCCAAGCGTCCCCATCGCGATCGAGTGGTCGCCGCCGAGGACGAGCGGCAGCAGCCCTTCGCCGTCCGCCCAGGCGACGAGCGTCGCCACCCGCTCGCAGGCCTGCTTGATCGGCTCGAGGAAGCGCGCCTCGGTGTTGCCGACGTCGGTGGCCTCCGGGACGGGCGCGCGGATGTCCCCGCAGTCCGTGACCTCCCGCCCGAGCTCCCTGATGCGGGCCGCCAGGCCGGCGTACCGGATCGCCGACGGCCCCATGTCGACCCCCCGGCGCCCGGCGCCCAGGTCGAGCCCGGCGCCGATGACCGCGACCGGCCGGAGGGTTTCCTCTGCACCCATGCGCGGGAATCTATTCACACCGGTGTCGGGTGCGCCCATCAAGGTCCTCCTCGCGGACGACGACGAGCTCTTCCTCGCCTCGCTCGAGGAGCTCGTCGGCGGCCAGCCGGAGCTGGACGTCGTCGCGAGAGCGCACAACGGCCTCGAGGCGATCGAGCTGGCGGAGCAGGTCGCTCTCGACGCCGCGGTGGTCGACCTGCACATGCCGCTGATCGACGGCGTCACGGCCATCGCGCGCCTCCGGCGCGACCATCCGAGCCTGTGCGTGATCGGGCTGACGGGCGACACCGACCAGGCCCTGCACCGCGCGGCGGCCGAGGCGGGCGCCGACGCGATCCTCGAGAAGCACACCATGGCACGCGTGCTCGTCGACCGGCTCGCAACGGGCCGCCGGCGCCCCGCTTCCTGAGGGCGCGGCTACACTCCGAGCGCGCGGCGAGGTAGCTCAGCTGGTAGAGCACACGGCTGAAAACCGTGGTGTCGCCGGTTCAAGTCCGGCCCTCGCCATCGTCCGCCCGCCCGGCGCAAAAAGAGAGACGTCCGGACCGGTGCTACCGCGTCGCGAACGTCTCTGTGCCATGAAGTTTACGACAGGCCTCCGCGGCGGGCAAGGAGGGAAACACCGCGGTCTGCGGCGAAGTCCGCAACGTGCTCGAACCCTCGCCGCTCGAGCTCCGACCGGACCCGTTCGAGCGGCACCCAGATCGGCGTGCCCGGCCCGCGGCTGAACGCGACGGCGACGCGCCCGCCGGGAGCCGTCACCCGGGCGAGCTCGTCGAAGAAGGGGATCATGTTGTTGAGCGTCACCAGGTCGAACGACGCGTCGTCGAAGGGCAGCCGAGTTGCATCCGCGAGCAGGTAGCGCTCCCGTCCGACGACGGCCCGTCCTCGGGCTTCGCCGAGCATGCCCTTGGAGGCGTCGATGCCGACCACGTCGGCGTCGGGCCAGCGCGACGCCACGAGACGGGCCGCCGCGCCCGTGCCGGTCCCGAGGTCGAGCACGTGGCGCGGATGCGCGTCCAGACCGTCGAGCGCGGCCTCCAACGCCGACAGGCGGTCCGGGGTCGCAAGCGGGCCGTCCCACAGCGGCGCGAGGCGGTCGAAGGCATGGGTCAGGCGCCGCCGGAAGATCCACCAGGACCTCGGTGCGCGCACGACGACGGTCGTCGCGAGCCGCGCCAGTCGCTGCGCCCGGGTCACGGCGCCGCGATGCGCAACTCGTCGCCCGGGCGCGCTCCGGTGAGCCGGCCCGCGCTGCCCTGGCTGATCGCGAGCGCAACGAGGCCGTACGAGTCCTCGTAGAGGATCAGCTGCCCGTCCGGGGCGTCGGCGAACGTCCCCGAGACGACCGCGTAGTAGCGGTCGAGCGCGATCCGGATCTCGACCGTCTCGCCGACGCCCGCGCCGAGGCCCTCCAGGTGGCCCCGCGTGACGTTCGTGGCGATGTTGCCGAAGCCGTCGACGGCCAGCACCGTGCCCGAGACCTGCGAGACGCCCACCTGCGGCACCGGCACGTCCAGCCGGACGAGATCGCCGGCGTCGACGGCAGGCCCGAGCTCGGCGACGGGCACGCCCGCGGCGAGGTGCGCAGCCGCGGGCGCGAAGACGTCGCGCGCGTGAAATGTGCGCGAGACGCGCTGGAGCCGGTAGCGCTCGTCCGCCAGCTCGTGAGCAGCCTCGATCCCGAGATCGTCGGCCGCGAGCGTGAGCAGCCCGTTGTCGGGCCCCACGAACGTCCGTCCGTCGCTCGTCCTGATCGCGACCGGTCGCCGCGACCCGCCGACCCCGGGATCGACGACGGCGAGGTGCACCGCGGTCGGGAAGTACTCCACGGTCTGACGGAGAACGAGAGCGCCCTGTAGCACCGCCTGCGGCGGGATCCCGTGCGTCACATCGATCACGCGCGCATCCGGTGCGATCCGCGCGATCACGCCGTGGCAGGTGCCGACGAAGTCGTCCTGGAGCCCGAAATCGGTGAGGAACGCGATCACCGGCACAGGCCAGACTCCATCAGATCCCGGACGGCCGCGGCGAGCCCGTCGATATCGCGGCTCGCCGCCTCGGCGACGACGTCGAGGCCCGCCGCCCGTGCGACTCGCGACGTCTGCGGCCCGATCGTCACCGCCGGCGCACGGCCGCCGATCCCCGCGTAGGCGCGGGCGGCCGAGCCGGAGGCGAGCAGCACGACGTCGCCGTCCGGGGGCTCGGGGGACAGGAGCCGCGTCCGGTAGAGCGCGACGAAATCCGCCCCGAGCGCGTCGATCGGCCCGCGCCGCGCGCCCTCCGCGGCCGCGAACAGGACCCTGCCCGCCGGCCGCGGGAGCTCGCGGAGGAGCCCGTCCTGCGAGGCCTCGCGCGCCGTGAACGCCGGCTCGAGACCGTGGCGGCGCAGCGCCTCCGCGGTGCCGGGGCCGACCGCCGCGATCGGCGGCAGGTTGCGGCCGCGCCGCACGATCTCGTCCGCGCCGTTCGGGCTCGTGACGATCAGCCAGTCGTACCCGGCGCCGTCGACGGGATCGTCCGAGGTGCGCTCGATCACGATCAGCGGGCACTCGACGACATCGGCGCCGATCGCCTCGAGCGCATCGACCAGCGGCCCGGCCTGTGCGCGAGGGCGTGTGACGATGACCTTCATCGTGCGAGCGCGACGAGCTCGTTGGCCAGCGCAACGGGGTCGTCGCCGCTCCGACGCTCGAGCCACTCGCCGTCGTCGCCCGCGATCAGCGCGTGCAGGGTCGTCCCGTCGTGGTGAGCGGCGACGGGCGCGAGACAGCCGGCGCCGATCGTCGCCACGCACGCTCGCTCGGCCTCGACGCGCCGACGGGTCTCGGCATCGTCGGCCCGGGCGACGAGTGGCTCCTCGCCGTCCCGCACCTGCAGCGCGAGCGCGCCCTGTGCCGCCTCGGGGAGCATCAACGCCGGCTCGAGTCGGGCTCCGATCGCCTCCCCGAGGCCGAGGCGGTCGAGCCCGCAGGCAGCGAGCACGATCGCGTCGAGCGCGCGCTCGCGCAGCTTCCGCAGGCGTGTGTCGACGTTCCCGCGCAGGGGCTCGACCGACAGAGTCGGCTCGTGGGCGAGCAGCTGCGCGCGCCGCCGCGCCGACGCCGTCCCGATACGCATCCCGGGGACGATCGCCGAGGCGCCGACGAGCGCATCCCGCGGGTCGTCGCGCTCGAGGTACGCGCCGACGACGAGCCCCGCCGCGTCGGTCGAGGTCATGTCCTTCGCCGAGTGCACCGCCACGTCGATGCGACCGGCCAGCAGCGCCTCCTCCAGCTCCTTCACGAAGACGCCCCTCGCACCGATCTCCCCGAAGGGCCTCGTGCGGTCGCGGTCGCCGGAGGTCGTGATCGGGACGAAGGCGACCTCGATGCCCGGCCGGCGGATCTGCCGTGCCGCCTGCTCGGCCTGCGTGAGCGCGAGCCTAGAGCCGCGGGACCCGATGCGAACGAGCACACGACCTCCCGACACGCCTCGACCGTCCACACACCGGGTGCCCGAGCCGCACGCGCAGGAACGCCGACGGGGCGACCACCGGCAGCGGCCGCGGGACCGGCCGCCTCTCGTCGGGCGTCACAGCGTCTCCTCCTCGAGGCCGAACAGGTGGCGCACGGCGTCGGCGTAGAGCGCTCCGTCGGCGCCGACGGCAGCCTCCTTCATTCGTACCGTCGGGAGATGGAGCAGCTTGTTGAGGATCTGCGCGGTCACCGACTCGAGCGTCTGCCGCTCGTCGTCGGAGACACGGCCGCGCAGCTTCGCGAGCTCCGCCGACCGGATCTCCTCGGCACGCGCGCGCAGGGAGGCGATCGCCGGGACGACGTCCAGCGAGGCGCGCCACTCGCGGTACCGCTCCACCTCCTCGGCGACGAGCTCCTCGGCACGCTGCGCCTCCGCACGACGACCCGAGAGCGTCTCCGCGACGACCGCCTCGAGATCGTCGATGTCGTAGAGGAAGCATCCGTCGAGCTTCCCGATCGCCGGATCGAGGTCACGCGGCACGGCGATGTCGACGAAGAACAGCGGCCGGCGTCGGTGCGCAGGCACGTCGTCCGCGCGCAGGACCGGCTCGGCCGCGCTGGTCGAGGAGACGACGGCGTCGACGTCGGCCAGCCTCGCCGGCACGTCGGAGAGCGCCAGCGCCTCGGCCCCGAAACGCTGGGCGAGCCCTCGCGCCGTCTCGGGCGTGCGATTCGCGACGTAGGCGATGGTCGCGCCCCGGGAGGCGAGATTCGAGGCGGCGAGCTCTCCGATGCGGCCGGCCCCGACGAGCAGCACGCGCGTGCCGGCAAGCTCGCCGAAGACCTGCGCCACGAGGGCCGCCGCCGCCGACGAGACCGAGGCCGGGCTCTCGCCGATCGCGGTCTCCGTGCGCACGCGCTTGCCGACGGCGAGTGCCTGGCGGAAGACGCGATCGAGCAACGCGCCGGGGGCGACGGCCTCGTAGGCGTCCCTGACCTGCCCGAGGATCTCCCCTTCGCCCGGGACGAGCGAGTCGAGCCCCGCGGCAACGCGGAAGAGGTGCAGGGCGGCGGCATCCTCGTGCAAGCGGTAGACGACGCCGTCGAGCGGCTCGCCGGCGAGCTCCTCGAGCGCCTGGACGGCCGCGGCGTCCTCCGCCGCGGCGACGTAGAGCTCGGTCCGGTTGCAGGTCGAGAGGCAGACGGCCTCGCCGAGCGAGCCCGCGAGCCGCGCCGACCCGGCGAGGTCGAGGGTCACGCGCTCGCGCAGCTCGACCGGCGCGACGTGGTGCGAGACACCGACGAGCACGAGTGCCTGCCTCACGCGAAGTGGCTCCCTGCGAGGACGAGCCGTGCGACGATCACGAGCGCGAACCCTCCGAGGGCGAGATAGGCGGCGCGGCGGCCGGTCGGGCGCGCGACGAGGATCGCGCAGTAGACCGCGAGCGCCAGCAGTGTCACCCCTTCGAGCGCATCCACCGAGCGGTGCTCCTGCCGCAGCCGCTCGAGCCCTGCCGCGACACCGAGCGCGAGCAGCGGCACGGAGACGGCGACCGTGCGGCGTGTCAGCCGCTCGAGCGACGCGAGCGGCGGCACCCGCAGGCGCAGGATGTCGGGCACCCGCTGCTTCAGCCGGCGTTCCTGCCAGAGGTAGAGGCCCGCAAGGCCGGCGGCGACCGTGAACCCGGCGAAGGCCGCGAGCGCCAACCCGACGTGCAGCACGAGGAAGAGGTTCCCGTACCCCGGCCGCCCACCGGTCTTCGTGCCGCCGCCGATCCGCGAGACGAGGAAGAGCGCGGCGGCGAGCGGCATCACCACGAGGCCGAGGAGCCGGAAGCGAGGCCGGCAGCCCCAGATCAGATACGCGCCGACGACGAGCCAGACGAACAGGTTGAGCGAGCCCGCAGGGCTCGACCACGGGAAGCCGTCCGCGCGGGCGGCCTGCACGGCGAGCAGCGCCGTCTGCGCGACGAAGCCGAGCCGGACGCCCCACGTCGCGAGGCGGCTCGTCCGTGCGGATGTGTACGCGACCGCGGCCTCGCCGTAGGCGAGGAGCGCCGGCCAGAAGAGCGCTTCAGCCACGATCCCGCGCCTTCTCGACGAGCTCGGCGATCTGCCGCTGCAGGCGCTGCAGCTTCGCACCGATGATGGACACCCAGGCGAGCACCGCGACGAAGACGACGAGGTAGGCCGCCGCGACGTACTGCCATTCGGAGGGAGGCGACTGGGGAGCGGTCACGAGAGCAGGTCCCTCAGCTCACGCAGGTGCCCGTCGATCCGCTTGCCCGCCAGCTCGACGCGATAGAGCGTCACGAAGAGCGAGAGCATCGCCGCGAACGCGACGCAGAAGGTGGCGAACTGCGCATGCGTCATCTGCGGCCCGTGGGACGTGAAGACGACGGGGTGGATGAACTTCTGCGAGAGGCGGATGGCGAGGAACGAGACCGGGATGAGAACCACGCCGAACAGGGCGTAGACGGCGCTCATGCTCGCCCGCGGAACGCCGGGCTCCACCGAGAAGCGGAGCATGAAGTACGCGCAGTAGAAGAGGAAGAGCACGAGGAAGAGCACGAGCTGGTTCTCGCCCCACGACCACCAGACGCCCCACGATGCCTTCGCCCACAGGGAGCCGGTGATCAGCGTGAGCGCGCCGAAGATGACGCCCTGGTGGATCGCGACGTAGCTCTCGAGGTCGGCCCGCTCGTCACGCGTACGCAGGTAGCGGAGCGCCTTCCACGCTCCCCACCCGAAGCAGGCGTACGACGTGAGGGCGATCGGGACGTGGAAGTAGAAGATCCGCTGCGAGAAGCCCTGGTCGTAGTCGGTCGGGGCGTAGAAGAAGATCAGCGCCAGGGCGGCGCCGAAGAGGAGCGTCGAGAGGCTCGCGACAACCCGCAGTTGCATCGTGGCGAATGGTAGTGGGGCGGGGAGGACTCGGCGGCTCAGGTCTCTGCGACGACGTACTCGAACGTCGCCCAGGACAGGAGCACGAAGATCGCATCGTAGAGCGCGAGGAACCACAGGTAGCCGCCGACACCGCCGACGACGATCGGGACCGCCGCCGGCAGGAAGAGCAGCGGCAGGAGCAGCTCACGCGCGTGGCCCGCGACGGCCATCGCCCCGAAGAGCGTCCCGACCGTGCAGATGCCCACATCCGCCAGCGCCACGGCTGCGACCGTCCGTCCGTCGACGGCTGCGAAGAACACCGCGAACGCGGGCAGCGCGACCACCTCGGCGGCGACCAGGAAGGCGAGCACCGCAATCGCCTTGCCGGCCCAGATCGCACTGCGGTCGCACGGCGTGAGGACGAGCGCATCGAACATCCCCTGCTCCCGCTCGGCGACGAACGCACGCGTCAGCCCGAGCAGCGCCGTGAAGACGAGCGCCGACCAGAGGAGGCCGCGCGCGGCAACGTCGCTCGTCCCGTTCGGCAGCGCGAAGTGGAAGATGACGAGGGCTGCGAGCACGAAGAGCAGCATCGCGGGCAGGGTCTCCTTCGCCCGGAGCTCGAGCAGGAGGTCCTTGCGGGCGAGTGCGGCGACGTCGCGGACGTACACGCTCATGTGAAGGCGATCCTCTGCGTCGCACGCGCGGCCATCCGCTCCGGATCGTGCGTGGCGACGATCCAGGTGCGGTCCTCGGCGAGGACGCCGTCGAGCAGCTCTGCGCCGGCGGCGTCGAGCGCGTTGTACGGCTCGTCCAGAACGAGCAGCGACGGCTCGTGGAGGAGGACGCGGCAGAGCGCAAGACGCTGCTGCATGCCGCGGGAGTACGTCGAGACGCGCTCGTGCCGCGCGTTCCAGAGCCCGAAGCGCTCGAGCAGCATCCCGACCCGCTCGCCGCGCTCGGGGACGTGGTACAGCCGGCCGAAGAGGGCCAGGTTCTCGAGCGCGGTCAGCTCGCGGTAGAGCATCGGCGCGTGGCCGAGGTAGCCGATCGACTCGCGCGGGGGCAGCTCGAGCTCGCCGGCGCTCGGAGCGGCGAGCCGCGCGAGGATCCGGAGCAACGTCGTCTTGCCGGAGCCGTTCGCGCCCGTGACGAGCAGGAAGCCGCTGCGCGGCAGATCGAGGTCGAGACCCGCGAACACGCGGCGCTCGCCGAAGCGCTTCGCGAGCCCGCGTGCCGCGATCACCCGCGAAACACCTCCGCGGCCGCGCGCTGGAACCCGTTCGGGACCCCGGCCGCGGCGAACGTCTGGGCCATCTCCTCGAACTCGCCGACGAAGCGCCAGCCCTTCGCCCGGGCCGCCTGCTCGGCACGCTCGAGCCGGGCCGGAAGCTCCGGAACGGACTCCGACCACTCCGCGCGGAGTGCCTCCTCGATCCGGTAGTGCCGCGCGACGTCGCGAATCGCGAGCAGCAGCGCGGCCGTCCCCTTCGTCCACGCCGCATAGGCCATCTTCAGCGCGGACGCATCGACGACGACCCGCGGCTCGAGCACCGAGCCGGCGAAGAGCTCGGCGACCTCGCCCGCCTGTGCGCCCGAGAGATACAGCCGGGTGCCGGGCCCCTGCGGCGGGCCGCCGACGATGGCCCCGTCGACGAAGCTCGCATGCAGCCCGGCGATCCGGCGCGCCGTCTGCGGCGAGACGGCGTTCGCGTCCACGTAGATGCCGTCGAACCCGGCGACCGCCCTCGCAACGTCGACCGCGGCATGCGGCGGGCAGATCGAGACGATGATCCGGGCCTCGGCGGCGAGAGCCTCCACCGACCCCACGTCCCGCAACGCGGCGGCGCGCCGGCGGGTCGCCTCGCTCCTCCCGGCGGACGCCCAGACGACGTCATGGCCCCCGGCGCGCAGCACTCCGCCGACGGCCCCTCCCATCGCGCCCGGGTGGAGCAGACCGACGATCACAGAGCGTCGACGAGGACGAACGCGAAGAACGCCACCGAGATGACGCCGTTCATCGTGAAGAAGGCGGCGTCCAGCCGTCGCAGGTCGCCCGGGCGAACGAGAGAGTGCTCGTAGAGCATCAGCACCGCGACCGCGAGCACGCCCAGCCAGAAGAAGGCGCCGACGTCGAGACCCGCGCCTGCGGCGAGCAGCAGGAGAACCGTCAGGACGTGGAAGGCCCGCGCCCCGGCGAAGGCGCCGCGCTCGCCGAACCGCGTCGCCCATGAGTGCAGCCCCTGGTCGCGATCGACGTCCACGTCGAACAGCCCATAGAAGAGATCGAAGCCCGCCACCCAGGCCGCCACGGCACCGCCGAGCGCCCAGGACTGCCAGGGCAGGCTGCCCTTGATCGCCGCCCACGCACCGACCGGTGCAAGACCGTCGACCGCGCCCAGCCAGAGGTGGCACAGCCAGGTGAAGCGCTTCAGGTACGGGTAGACGACGAACGCAGCGACGGGGATCGGCGAGAGGTAGCGCACGAGCGGATCGAGCTCGAGGACGGCGATGCCGTAGAGCAGGAGCGACGCCGCGCAGAACGTGATCACGTTCCACACCGAGAGCGCCCCGGAGGGCAGCTCGCGGTTCGCGGTTCGCGGGTTGGCGGCATCGATTCGCGCGTCGATCAGCCGGTTCAGCGCCATCGCGAGCGAGCGGGCACCGACCATCGCGAGCGTGATCCAGAAGAGGTCGTGCGCCGACGGGATCCCGCCCACCGCGAGCAGCGCACCGACGTACGCGAACGGCAGCGCGAAGATCGTGTGCTCGAACCTGACCAGCCGGTAGTAGTAGACGGCGAGCTGCACGACCCTAAGTCTGGCGATGCGCGGTCGCTTCGTCACCGAGAAGCGACAGCGCGTGTCCGAGGGCGGGCTTCAGGACGGCATACCCGTCACGGCAACCGCCCGTTGATCCGGGCAGGTTGACGACGAGCGACCGGCCGACGGCTCCGGCCACGCCGCGCGAGAGAAGGCCGTGCGGCGTCCGGGCGGCGGAGTCGGCGCGCAGCGCCTCGGCAATGCCGGGAGCCGTTCTGTCGAGGACGGACAGGGTCGCCTCGGGCGTGACGTCGCGCGGCGCGAGGCCCGTCCCCCCGGTCGTGAGAACGAGCCGGTTTCCATCTGCCAGCGCCCGCAGCGCCGCGACGATCTGCTCGCGCTCGTCGGGGACGACGAGCCGCTCGACGTCGTACCCGTCGGCGAGCAGCAGCTCGGCGAGCGCGTCGCCGCTCCGGTCCTCGGCCTCGCCGCGCGCAACCCGGTCGGAGACCGTGAGCACGCCCGCCTTCACTCCTTGACCTTCTCCACGAGCTCGACCGCGAACGTCATCTGCTTGTCGATCGCCTTCACCATGTCGTACACGGTCAGGGCTGCGACCGACGCGGCGGTCAGTGCCTCCATCTCGACACCGGTCGGGGCGGTCGTTTCCACCCGGGCGATGATCTCGACGCCGTCCTCGACGACCCGCGGCGAGACCTCGATGTGCGAAAGAGGGAGCGGATGGCAGAGCGGGACGAGCTCCGCCGTGCGCTTCGCCGCCAGGATGCCGGCGAGCTGCGCCGTCGTGAGCGCGTCGCCCTTGGGCAGCTCGCCGAGCCGGGCGACGGTGTCGGGTGCCATGTGCACGACGGCGCGCGCGACGGCGCGGCGACGCACGGGCGGCTTGGAGCCGACGTCCACCATCCGGACCGCCCCGTGCTCGTCGACGTGCGAGAGGTCGCTCACGAGCGGAAGGTTACGCCTGCAAGGCGTCCAGGTCGGCGAGCACATCGGCGATCCAGCGGCCGACGTCGTTCGCCCGGACGTGCGCGACGATCGCCTCGGCCCGGCGGCGGCGCTCGCCCTCCCCCATCGAGAGCGCCGCGTGCAGCGCCTCGGCCTGCCCGTCGATGTCGAACGGGTTCACGGAGAGCGCCCAGTCGCCCAGCTCTTCGTGGACACCGGCCGTCTCGGCGAGGACGAGGACACCGGCGCGCGTGTTGACGAGCGGCCCCTCCTTGGCCACCAGGTTGAGCCCGTCGGCAACCGGGTTCACGAGCAGGACGTCGTACTGCTTGTACGCCGCCACCGACCGCGGGAAGTCGTCCGCCACCTCGAGCTCGATCGAACCCGGATGGCGATGCTCGACCGCCTGCACCGCCTGGTCGATCGCATCGCGATAGGCGACGTAGGCCGGGATCCGCTCGCGGGACGGGGTGAGACGCGCGAGCATCCGAACGCGCCCGCGCCACTCCGGGTGCCGATCGAGGAGGACGCCGAAGGCGTGGAACCCCCGGACGATGTTCTTCGAAGGATCGGTGCGGTCGACACGGACGATCAGCTTCTCCGGCCGCCGGTCGCCGAGCGCACGCTCGGCGGCGAGCACGCGCTCGCTGCCCGAGAGGTCGTCGAACTCGCCGGCGTCGATCGAGATGGCGTGACTCGCGACGCGCACCTCGCAGGCGCCCAGCTCGTCCTCACAGCTGCGACGGAAGTTCCTGGCCCAGCGCGCAGTGTGGAACCCGACGAGGTCGTTCGCGAGCAGTCCGTCGTGCACCGCGCGGCGCATCGGCCCCGGAAGCACCGACCAGTCGGCGGGCCACGGCGTGTGGACGAAGTGGCCCAGCACGGCCCCGGGACGGCGCTCGCGGACGAAGCGGGGAGCGAGATAGAGGTGGTAGTCGTGGAACCAGACGACCGCGTCGGGAGTGTTGTCCAACTCGGCAACAACCGCGTCCGCGAATGCGCGGTTCACGCGCTCGTATCCCTCGCGCCAGGCGGTGTGGAAGCCGGCGTCGAGGTCCGGCTCGAGCGCGCGGCCCCAGAGGGAGTGCTGGATGAACCAGAGCAGCGGGTTCGCGACCACGTTGTAGTAGAGGTCGTAGGCGCGGGGGTCGTGCGCGACGAGGCGGACGCCGGGGGCTCCCTCCGCCGCCACGACGCGGTCCTCGTCCGTCATGGCGCTCGCGATCCACGTGACGTCGTGCCGCTCCTGGAGGCCGCGCAGCGCCGTCACGAGGCCGCCGCCGCCGCGCCGCTCGACACGCACACCGTCCTCCCGGTCGTAGCTGACCGGACCGCGATTCGAGACGACGATGATCGGGCGCGACACGCCGGCCGGTCAGCCGAGCCGCTTGACGAACCGGAGGCGCGAGCCGCCGTCCCGGCCCTCGGTGATCTCGAGCTCGTCGGTGAGCGCCTCGATGATCGCGATCCCGAGGCCGCCCTCGGACAGCTCGCCGTCGCCACCACGCTCCCCACCCACGGCCGGCCGGAATCCCGCCCCCTGATCGGTCACCTCGACGACGAGGCGGTCCTCGCGCAGCTCGTAGGTGATCTCCACGGCGCCGCCGCCGCCGCCGTAGGCGTGCCGGACCGAGTTCGTGCACGCCTCGGTCAGCGCGAGCTTCAGGTCACCGAGAACCTCGTGACTGAGCGGCACGGGCCGCAGGCGGGCGATCCCGGTGAGCGCGAGGCGCCCGAGGGTGATGTACTCGGCCTTGGCGGGAATGGTCAGCCTGATGGAGTGGTTGTGCCCGTTCGACTCGGGGTTCATGCGCTGCCTAGTTTCCGTCGTTTCGCGAAGTCAAGCCTCGGGGATCTTGCCCAATTCTCGCGGGGCGGTGTGCCCTGACTGCCGGTTCCCGCCGCAGGCGGGTTCTTAACCCCTCGTTCACGAATCCTGGCCACCGTTTTCACGTCGAAACGCGGACAGCGTTTTCACGTCAAAAGCCGGCCCGCGAGCTCGCGGTCCGCGGCGTCCGAGCGCAGGACGAGGGTGAAGACCGTCTCGGCGCCCTCCGTCCCGAGCTCGATCCGCCCGCCCATCAACCCGGCCAGCTCCCGTGCGATCGCGAGCCCGAGCCCGCTGCCGGAGGCGCGTGTCCCGTCCAACCGGTAGAACCGGGCGAAGATCTGCTCCCGTGCCTCGGTCGGGATCTCGGGTCCGTCGTTCGCGACTGCGAGCGTCGCCCGGCCGCCGTCGCGGGCCGTGAAGATGCGCACGCGCGTCTCCGGCGGCGTGTGCACGATCGCGTTCTCGACCAGGATGCGGCCGATCTGGAGGACGCGCTCGGCGTCCGCGAGCGCCTGCACGGGCACGCCGTCCGCCGGGTCCACCGCGAGCACGTGGTCGAGCGCCTGGGCGCGGGGCCCGAACTCGACCGCGAGCTCGTCGGCGAGCTCGCCCAGGTCGACGACCTCGTGCGCCACCACGAGGCGCCCGGCATCCACCCGCGACAGGTCGAGCAGGTTCGTCGCGAGGCGCGTCAGCCGCGCCACCTGCTCCCGCATCTGGGCCAGAAACTCCTCGCGCGTCGGCTCGTCCAGCTCCGGGTCGTCGAGCAGCTCGAGAAAACCGCCGAGGGAGAAGAGGGGCGTCCGCAGCTCGTGCGAGGCGTTCGCGATGAACTCCCGCCGTGCCCGGTCGAGCGTCGCGAGGCGCAGCCGCATCCGCTCGAACGCACGCGCGAGCTGTCCGAGCTCGTCCGCCCGGTGGTCGACAACGGGCGCGCCGAAGTCCCCGAGCGCGAGCTGCTCGGCCGCGAGCTCCAGGCGCCGGATGCGGCCGGCGAACAGACGCGCGCCCCCGTAGCCGATCAGGAGCGCGAAGATCGTTGCGATCGCGCCGGCGATGAAGACCCGGCGTCGGACGACGTCGACCGCTTCGAGCTGGCTGTGAAGCGACGCGCGCAGCAGGACGACGGACGACCCCGTCGGCGCCGCCGCCTCCGCGAACCGGCCGCCCCCGGGGCCGCGCACGACGCCGTGCGCCGTGCGGTTGTGCTCGAGCGCGTCGAGCGCGACGGGGTCGTTTGCGACGTCGGAGGACGAGCCTTCCTGGTTCGAGTCGGCGGTCACCGACAGCTGCGCGGGCGCCGTGTCCAACTGGTGGTAGACGACCACGCGCGCGTCGACCTGCGTCGCCACCCGGGAGGCGACCGACTGCTCCATGTAGCTGTCGGCGCTCGACGGGAACGATGAGACCACTGATCGCAGGGATGCCTCCAGGCTGCGGATCTCGGTCGACGTGAGCGAGCTCTGGTACGACGGAACCACGATCAGGTAGACGATCGCCAGCACGCCGACGACGACGGTGAGCAGCGCGAGCGCGAGCCGTCCGCCGACGCTCCCGAAGGGGCTCACCGGTCGCGGAAGCGGTAGCCGACACCGCGGACCGTGAGAATGAACTCGGGCGTGCGCGGCTCGGTCTCCAGCTTCTCGCGCAGGTGGCGAACATGCACGTCGATCGTCCGCGGGTCGCGGTAGTCGGCGCTCTTCCAGAGCGCCTCGAGCAGCATCCGACGGCTGAAGACGCGGCCCGGATGCGAGGCGAGCGTTCGCAGCAGCTCGAACTCGACGTAGGTGAGCTGCACGGGTTCGCCGCGCACCTCGACCGTCCGACGCGGCACGTCGATCACGAGCTCGCCGTGCTCGAGCCGCTCCTCGGCGGCATCCGCGGGCGTTTGAGCCGCGCGCGCCCGGCGGAGCAGGGCCCTGACGCGGGAGCGAAACTCGCGGATCGAGAACGGCTTCGTGATGTAGTCGTCCGCGCCCAGCTCGAGCCCGATGACCTTGTCGAGCTCGTCGTCCCGGGCGGTGAGCATGATGATCGGCACCGAGCTCGTCGCACGCAGCCGTTTGCAGACCTCGAGCCCGTCGAGACGCGGCAGCATGATGTCGAGAACGACGAGGTCGACGGGGCCCGCCGCAAAGCGTTCGAGCGCCTCTTCCCCGTCCGCGGCCTGGACGACCGTGTAGCCGTCGCGCTCGAGCGGGAACGCGAGCACCTTCCGAACGGAGTCCTCGTCGTCGACGAGCAGGATCGTGGGTGCAGCGTCAGGCATGCGTTGGAGGGCTCTGGATCGGGGGCTCTGGCGCCTTCCTCTGCCAGGATAGCCCTCTGAGATGGCGGCGAGCCCGACTCCCAGACGACACCGGCGAGCGCGCCGCGGCTCGCTCGAGCTGCCGGTCAACGCGCGCCTGTACCGCAGCGCGTTCCTCGTCGTCTCGCTGCCGCTCCTCGTGCTCGCGTTCAGCGTCACGCGCCCGGCCGCCCTGCCCGCCCCGCTGCTGCCGCCGAACTTCGACGGGGCGGCGGCACGCGCCCTCGCAGTCGACCTCGCGACGAACTACCCTGACCGCGCTCCGGGCGGGACGCGGTCGCTCCGCGCCGCCCAGTGGTTCCGCGACCACATGGCGCTGTACGGCCTTCCCGTCGCCTCGGACACGTGGACCGAGACCGTGCCGGGCCTGGGACGCGTGCGGCTGCAGAACCTCTGGGCGGTCGCCGCAGGCTCGTCCCCGGATGCGATCGTCGTCATGGCCCACCGCGACGACACGGGGGCAGGGCCCGGCGCGAACGACAACGCGAGCGGCACGGCCGCGCTCGTCGAGCTCGCTCGCGACTACGCGCGCCAGGCGGGAGCCGCGGGCACGCGCGTCCGGTCGGACCACACGCTCGTCTTCCTGTCGACGGACGGCGGGTCGTTCGGCGCGCTCGGCGCCGAGCGGTTCGCGCACCGGCTGCCGTTCAAGGTCGTGGCGGCGGTCAACCTGACCGCGATCGGCGGCTCGGGGCCGCCGCGGATCGAGATCGCCGGGGATGCCCCGCGGTCGCCTGCGGCGTCGCTCGTCGAGACGGCTGCACAGCGGGTGCTCGAGCAGACCGGGCTGCGTGCGCGCCGTGCCGGCTTCCTCGCGCAGCTCGTCGACCTCGGGTTCCCGTTCACCCTCTCCGGGCAGGGCCCACTCGTCGCTGCCGGGATCCCGGCCGTGACCCTGACGACCTCCGGCCCGCGACCACCGAGCGCTCTCGGCGACCGTGCCTCCACGCTGGACGGCCGCCGCCTCGGCCAGATGGGCCGCGCCGCCCAGCAGATCGTCGGGTCACTCGATCAGGGGATCGAGCTCGCCCAGGGCACGACGGCGTTCGTCTGGGTGGGGCAGCGGATCGTCAGAGGCTGGGCGATCGAGCTCATGCTCGTCGCCCTCCTGATCCCGGCGATCGTCGGCGCAGTCGACCTGTTCGCACACTGCCGGCGCCGCCGGATCCCGCTCGCGCCGGCGGTGCGGAGCCTCCGCAGCCGCCTCGCCTTCTGGCTCTACCTCGCGCTCGCGTTCTACGCCATACGCTTCCTCGGAGCGTTTCCGCAGGGCGTCTCACGCCCGCCCGGCCTGACATCGCGCGTCGCCGGGCACTGGGAAGTCCTGCCGCTCGCCGCGCTGCTCGTCGTCGGCCTGCTCGGCTTCGTCGTCGAACGGCACCGCCTCGTTCCCCGCCGCCGCGTGACGACCGAGGAGCGTCTCGCGGGCGACACCGCGGCGTTGCTCGGCCTGTCGATCGTGTCGCTCCTCGTCGTCGCGACGAACCCGTTCGCGCTGATCTTCTTCCTGCCCGCCCTCCACGCCTGGCTCTGGCTGCCGCAGGTACGGCGCGGCGCGCCGGCGGCGCGCATCCTCGTGCTCCTCGCCGGGCTCACGGGTCCCGCGCTGCTGCTCGCGTCGCTCGCAGTCCGGTTCGGGCTCGGGCTCGATACGCCCTGGTATGTGATCACGCTCGCCGCGGTGGGCTACGTCCACGTTCCGGCAGTCCTGATCACGCTGGCAGGCGCGGCATGCGCCGCCCAGCTCACCGCGGTCGCCGCCGGGCGGTACGCACCGTATCCCGACCGCCGCGAGCGGCCCGCCCGCGGCCCGATCCGCGAGCTCATCCGCTTCGTCGTCCTCACGATCCGGAGCCGCAACCGGCGGGTGGCGGGACGGCGCCGATCGGTCGGCTAGGAGGCGTTCCCGAGCGCCAGGTAGCCGACCGGCGAACGGGGCTCGAGCTCACCCGTCCCGCGCGGGACGAGCGCGAGCGCGGTGGCGGCCGCCGCGCTCCCGATCATGTGCGACTCCTGGGCGCTCAGCGGTTCGAGCATGACCTCGCCGTCCTCGACGCGGACACGGGCCCGAACGAGCTGGTCGCGGTCTGCGCTGCGTCGAACGGAGCGTGCGAGCCTGCCGGCGAGGTAGGCCGGCCCCGGGGCGTCGGCACCCTGAAGGGCACGGAGCGCCGGCCGCACGAAGAGCTCGAAGTCGACGAGCGACGAGACGGGGTTTCCGGGCAGCCCGAACACGAGCGTCGACCCACGCACGCCGAACGCCACCGGCTTGCCGGGCTTGACGGCAACACGCCAGAACACCTCGTCCACGCCCAGCGCGGCAAGGCCGGCACGGACGAGGTCGTGCTCGCCCACCGAGACGCCGCCGGAGGTGATCAGCACGTCGTGCTCGAGACCACGGGTGAGCATCGCCCGCGTCGCCTCCTCGTCGTCACCGACGACGCCGAGCACGACCGGCTCCGCCCCCGCGGCGCGAAGCTGGGCTTCGAGCAGCACGGTATTCGATTCGTAGATCTGCCCGGGTCCGAGCGCGGTGCCGGGAGGCCGGAGCTCGCTGCCGGTCGCGAGCACGGCCGCAACCGGGCGACGGCCGCACTCGATCGTGGCACACCCCGAGGCAGCGATCGCACCGAGCTGCGGCGGGCCGAGCGTCGCGCCCGCGGGAACGACGACGTCCCCGCGCCGCAGATCGCCCCCTTGCGGCCGGATGTTGTCTCCCTGGGCGACAGCGGAAACGATCTGCACGCGATTGCCGGCAGGCTCGGTCTGCTCGAGCGGGACGACCGCATCCGCGCCTGCCGGGACGACTGCTCCCGTCGAGATCGCGATTGCTTCCCCCCGGCCGACGCGACGGGTCTCGGGAGCACCGGCCGCGGAGTGGCCGACCACCTGCAGCGCTCCCGGCGCGTCGGCGGCGTGGATCGCGTAGCCGTCCATCGCCGAGCTGTCGAAGGGCGGCAGGTCGGCAAACGATCGCACCGGCATGCCGGCGACGCGGCCGGCAGCCTCTCGAACGGGCACGGCCTCGAGCGGCAGCGGGGCGACACGCTCCAGGACGCGCGCGAGCGCCTCGTCGATGGTCGGGAGCGGTTCCATTCGCCGCCACGATAATCGGCGGCGATGAACAGACAGCTCATCGACGGCCGCTACCGCGTCGTGCGCGAGCTCGGTCGCGGGGCGATGAGCTCCGTTCTCCTCGCCGATGACCTGGAGCTCGCCCGCCAGGTCGCCGTGAAGCTGCTCGCACCGACGGCCGACCGCGAGCGCTTCGACCGGGAGGCCCGCGCCGTCGCTGCGCTCGCCCACCCGAACATCGCCGCCCTGTACGACTACGGCAGAGCCGGCGACCGGCCGTACATGGTGCTCGAGTACCTGCCCGGCGGGTCGCTCGAGGACCGGATGCAGGACCGCGACGGCCCGCTGCAGGACGACGAGACGCGGGCGGTCGCGAGGCAGGTCGCCGCCGGCCTCGCCCATGCCCACGCCCGCGGGCTCGTCCATCGCGATCTCAAGCCTGCGAACATCCTGTTCGACGCCGAGGGCCGGGCGAAGCTCGTCGACTTCGGCATCGCCCGCGTCCTCGACTCACACACCCTGACAGAGGCGGGGACCGTGCTCGGCACGGCCTCGACGATCTCGCCCGAGCAGGCGGCAGGCGAGCCCGCGGGGCCGGCGAGCGACGTCTACTCGTTCGGTGTCGTCCTGTTCCGCCTGCTCACCGGGACGCCGCCCTTCACCGCCGCGAACGCCATGGAGCTCGTACGCATGCATCGCGACGAGCCCCCGCCTTCCGTCGCGAGCCGCCGCACGGACGCACCGGCCGACCTCGCCGGGATCGTCGACGCCGCGCTTCAAAAGGACCCGGCCCGCCGACCTGCCGACGGGGCCGCGCTCCTTCGCCTCCTGTCCGACGACGAGCCGGCGACGATCCTGCTCGCACCGTCCACCGAGGAACCGACCCGCGTCCTGCGAGCCGGCCGTCGGCGTCGGCCGCCACGCCGCGCTCTCGCCGCGGCCGTGGTGATGCTCGTTCTCGCCGCGGCCGGCGGGGTGACCACCGCGGTCCTCCTGACAACGAGCGACGGCGGGGCTCCGCCATCGGCTCCCACGACGAGCCTCGTCGCGCCGACGGTCCCGACCTCCCCGTCCGGCTTGAGCACGACTCCCGCGACGACGGAGCCCGTCACGAGCACCGGGCAGGGGACAACCGCGCCGGCCGCCACGACAAGCGAGACGACGACCGCGACGACCGCGGCGACCGGGACGGCCGGGACGACCGCGACGGCCACGACGCAGACGACCACCGCGCAGACAACCGCCCCACAGACGACGGCAACGACGCCCACGACAGCGCCGACCACGACCGGCGAGACGACGACGGCGACGGTGCCGACCACGACGGCGGCGACGACGACCGCCACGACGGCGACGGCGGCGACGACCGCGCCCTAGATGGTTGATCGGGAAATGCGGTCGGTGCGGGGAGGGCATGCACCAAGCAGTGGGGACGGCTCGACCGGGGGCAAGGCCGGTGGGCCTTGGCGCCGGGCGAGACGGCCACAATGCGCCGTGTGCAGGCCCCCAGCCGCGACGGCCTCGATTTTCCGATCAACCATCTAGCCCGCCGCCTGCGCTACGGCGGCGAGGAGGTCGTCGTGGGAGGGGGCGGCGGCTCGGCCGTGGTGGTCGGCGGCGGAGGAGGAGGAGCTGCCGTCGTCGTCGGAGGCGGGGGTGGGGGCTGGGAGACAGTCGTCGTCGTCGTCGCCTTCGCCGTGGTCGGCGGCGGGAGCGGCGGCTTCGCCGAGGTCGTGGGGGTCGCCGGCGCCGCCGCGGTCGTCGTCGGCGCTGTCGTCGTCGTCGTCTCGGTCGTCGTCGTGGTCGGTGTCCACGTGTAGCCGAGCGAGCCGTAGTAGCCGTGCGTGATCGGGTGCCACGTGGGATACGCGTCGGGCTCGGGGAACTGCAGCACCTTTCGATGCCACAGCGCGGCAGCCATGTACTCGTGCCAGATCGGGACGGGGAACGTCGCGCCCGCGACCGCGACGCCGTGAACGTCGAGCATCGGGATCTCACCCTTCGGATACCCCATCCAGACGACGGTCGAAAGCTGGCGCGTGTACCCGTCGAACCACGCATCTGCGTGGTTGTCGGTCGTTCCGGTCTTGCCTGCGTTCGGATGAACGCCGTCGCTCGAGCCGTAGCCGGTCCCGTACTGGGCATTCTGCTGCAGGACAGCGTTGACCTTCCAGGCAACGCCCTGGGAGAGGACCCGCTTGCGCTGGGGCTTCCCCCAGCCGGACTCGGTGTCGATCCGGCCGCCCGGGAGGATCACCTTCGTGATCGCCATCGGCTTCGCGTAGGTGCCCATCGCGGCAAACGTCGCGTAGGCGGCGGCCATGTCGAGCGGCGACACGGCGAGCGAGCCGAGCCCGATCGAGGCGACGGGCTTGTCCGGCGCGAGGTGCACCCCGAGCCGGTGCGCCATCTGCCAGACGTAGCGCGGCCCCACGTCGAGCGTCAGCTGGGCGAAGATCGTGTTGTCGGACTGGAGCGTCGCGCGCGTCACCGATTCGGTGCCGCTGTAGGTGTTCTCGTACGTGTGCACCGACCAGGGCGGCTGGCACCACGGCCCGATCGTGCAGGTGAACGGCGCCGACGTGTAGTAGGTCGTGTCCGGATCGACGCCCTGCTCGATCGCCGATGCGAGCACGAACGTCTTGAACGTCGAGCCGGCCTGGCGACCCGACTGCGCTGCGAGATTGAACTGATTCCCGGCGGTGCGGACCACGGCGGTCATCGCGCGGATCGCGCCGGTCCCGGGCTGGATCGAGACGACCGCCGCCGCCGGGTCGGTCTTGTACGGCAGGACGTCGTTGATCGCCTTCTTGGCGAGCCGCTGCAGCCTGGGATCGATGGTCGTGTAGACCTTCAGGCCTCCGCCGCGCACGGTGTTCGCCCCGTATACGCGCTCCAGCTCTTCCCGTACGTACGAGAAGAAGTACGGCTCCTTGATCCTCGTGTAGATCCGGCCCGGCTTGAGGCCGAGCGACGTCGACCGGACTGCGGCCTCGTACTGGCGGCGCGGGATCACGTTCGCGTCGAGCATCGCGCGCAGCACCTCGTTCCGGCGCGCGAGAGCCGCCTGCGGGTTGTGGAACGGGTCGTAGTCGGACGGCGCCTGTGGCAGTCCGGCGAGCAGCGCCGCCTGGAGGAGCGAGAGGTTCTTCGCGTGCCGCGAGAAGTACGTCTGGGACGCCGCCTCGACGCCGTAGGCGTGGTTGCCGTAGTACACGGTGTTGAGGTACTCGTCGAGGATCTTCTGCTTCGACCACTTGTTCGCGAGCTTGATCGCGAGACACGCCTCGCGAAGCTTCCGGTTGAACGTCTTCTCCTGGCCGGTGTAGAGGTTGCGCACGAGCTGCTGCGTGATGGTCGAGCCTCCCTGGATCGCCTTCCCCGCAGTGATGTCCTTCCAGGCCGCCCGCGCGATGCCCAGATAGTCGACGCCGCCGTGCTCCCAGAAGCGCCTGTCCTCGATCGAGACGGTCGCCGCGGGCAGCCACTTCGACATCCGGGAAAGCGTCACGGGCTCGCGGTTCCGCTCGGCGGGGATCGAGCCGAGGAGCGAGCCGTCGGAGGCGTAGACGAAGGAGTTCTGCCCGATCTCGACGGGACGGAGCGAGCTCAGGTCGCAGCCGGTGGTCAGCGCCGCACCGGCCCCGAAGCCGATTCCCACGACGGCGACGCCGAGCGCGATCGCGACGACCGCCGCGACGAGGCCCGCCCGGCGCCGGCGCCGGAGGCGCCCGGACCGCTTCCGCTTCCGGCCTCGGCGCTCGAGGAGGTAGTCGAGCTCGTCCCGGCGCCGGCTCATACGCTCATGTCGCGGCAAGCTTGTCCGCGAGCGCGAGCCGGAGATCGCTCGCGACGCGCTCGGCCGCCCGCTCGTCCGACACCCACCTGCGCACCACCACGGTCGCCCTGTCTCCGGAGAGGCCGGTCACATACACCTCGTCGCCGTCTTCCCCGAGCGTCTCGACGAGCCTGCGCAGGGCCGACGACGGCACCTCGACCGCCGCCTCAGCCCGCGTCTCGACGCTCCGGATCGTGAAGTTCCGAATGGTATCCGAGGCCAGCTTCTCGTTCGGGACGACCACCCGGTCGTTCTCGCCCGTGCGCAGCCACGTGTAGGTGAGCCCGATCTCCTCGACGGTCCCACGGGCGCCCTCGATCTCCACCTCGTCGCCGATCCGAAGCGGCTGGGTGATCGCGATCAGGACGCCCGCGACGACGTTCCCGATCGTCCGCTGGCTCGCGAAGCCGAGGACGAGCCCGACGACGGCCGAGGAGGCGAGCACGCCGCCCGCGATCGCACGGACCTCCGGGATCACGAGCAGCGCCGATGCGACCCCGACGAAGACGATCGCCGCGACGACCGAGCGGCGCAGGACGTCGTAGCGCGTCACCGTCTCGGGGGGCAGCGTGCGGCGCGAGATGCGCCAGTCGACGAGCTTCGCGCTCACGAGGGCGACGGCGATCATCGCCGCGGCGACGGCGGCCCGCTGCCAGAAGGCGGACATGGAGGACTATTCGTCCCAGTCGATCGGTTTCCGCCCCGCGAACCCCTCGCCGATCCTGTGCCAGAAGGCGACGGCGGGCTCGCCCACGCGCCAACACAGCTCGACCTGCTCGCCGTCGTGCACCGCAGGAAAGTCGAGCAGCCCCGTGTCGAGATCCTTCACGACGACGCCGAGCTCCTCGAGCCGCTGGAGGCACGCACGCATCGCGCCGGCCAGGTCACGGAACTCCGACTGTGCCGCGTTGAGATCGCCGGCTGCGTACCCGGCGCCGTTGCCGCCGATCGCCGTCACGATCTCGCCCTGCGTCGATTCGAGCTCACGCATGCGCACGCGGAGCGCGACCAGCCGCTCGGCGGCGGCGCGCACCTGCGGAAGCGCGCTGTTAGCCTCGATCGGAGTGAAGAAGCGATTCGGCACGGCGCCGCCGTATCGTATGGACGGGACGAGGCGTCTCGTGCTGTGGCTGATCCTCGTCGCCGGTCTCGCTGCGCTCGGCTACGGCTCGCGGGCCGCGTCCGGCAAGCCCTCCCCGCAGGTCCTGTACGAGTGGTCGACCGCCGTCGGCGGGCTCGTTCAGGACGCCGTCCTGCTGCTGATCGTGCTCGCGATCGCAGGGTTCGACCGCCGGCTCCTCGCGCTGCGGCGGCCGACGTCGATCGGCCGCGCGATCGGCCTGCTCGCCGCCGGCATCGTGGCCATCTACGTCTTCGAGGTCGTGTACGGCAGCTTCGTGCATCCCGGGAACGAGCAGGGGCTGACACCCGACCGGTGGGAGCCGCGCCACGCCGCCGCCTACGTCGCGAACGGCCTCGTCATCTCGCTCTGGGTGCCGTTCGTCGAGGAGCTCACCTACCGCGGGCTCGGCTTCTCGCTGCTGCAGCGGTTCGGCACGTGGCCGGCGATCGCCGCGGTCGGCGTGCTCTTCGGTCTCGCCCACGGGCTCATCCTGTCGCTCCCGGTGATCGTCGCGTTCGGCTGCGTGCTCGCGTGGGTGCGTGCGAGGACGGCGAGCGTCGTGCCCGGCATGGTGCTCCATGGGCTCTTCAACGTCGTCGCTCTCGTCTGGGCGGTGACCGCCGGGGCTCGATGAGCGCGGGCGCAGCCCCGACGGGCACGCGAGTCTCACATCAACCCTCTAGGCTGCGCCTCTGTGAGTGCCGCCGGGCAGGATCCCGTCGTCTCCGAGCTTCGCGCGCAGATCGCAGAGCTCGACCAGACGATCATCGACGCCGTCAATCGGCGTCTCGACCTCGTCGCGACCCTCAAGCGCCACAAGGAAGAACGCGGCCTGCCGTTCCTCGACCCGGACCGCGAGGCCTGGCTCCTCGATCGCCAGGCCGAGACGAACCCCGGCCCGCTCTCGGAGACAGGGCTGCGCGACTTCTACGCCGGGCTGCTCGCGCTCATCAAGCGCGAGCTCGGAGAGAACGTCTAGTTACGACTCGCCCGCGTCGTCGGGCTCGCCGGGGTCGCCGGGCTCGTCGGGCTCGTCGCCCTCCTCGACCTCGACCTCCGCGAAATCCTCCGCGGAGACGCGGTCCAGGAAGCGCTTGAACTCGTCGACGATCTCCTCCTCGTTCACTTCTTCGCCCTCCATCTCGATCGCCGATTCCTCGATCACGTCGTCCGCGGCGAAGATCGGCGCCTGAGCGCGAACCGCAACGGCGATCGCGTCCGAGGATCGCGAGTCGATCTCGAGCTCATTGCCGTTCTGCACGACCGTGATCGAGGCGTGGAAGGTGTTCTCGCGAAGCTCCGTCACCGTGACACGCGCGACCTCGACCTCGAGCTCGGCGAGGATGTTCACGAGCAGGTCGTGTGTGAGCGGTCGCGGTGCGCTCGCGCCCTGCAGCTTCATGAGGATCGCAGCCGCCTCGGGATGGCCGATCCAGATCGGGAGGTATCGGTTTCCCTCGGCTGTCTTCAGCAGCACGATCGGCTGCTTGCCGACGAGGTCGAACGAGACCCCGTAGATCGTCATCTCGACCATCACGTCTAGGTTACCCCGGGACCTGGAGGCAAACGCCGGAGCGCTATCATGCGCCCTCCGCGGGCGATTAGCTCAGCTGGTTAGAGCGCCGCTCTGATAAGGCGGAGGTCCCTGGTTCGAATCCAGGATCGCCCACTCCTCGCGTCAGCGCCCGGCCCGCATCGAACGGATCCCTCTCGTCCGGTCGTCCTCGCCCGGGTGCGTCGCCGCCGCTCGCGCGACGCCGGTCGACGGACACGGCATCGTCGTCGACAATGTCCGGATGTTCGTCCACACGCCGAGCGAGCCGAGGCCCCGGAGATGAACGCCGACTGGCACGCCGACCGTGCCGATCTTCCCGGCCTCATGACCCTCGACCAGGTCGCGGCCGGGGAGCAGATCGATCTCGAGGCCGTTCGCGCCTACCGGCTCGGACGGGTTCGCGAGCAGATGACCGCCCACGGTCTCGACGCCTGCGTGCTGCTCGACCCCGTGAACATCCGCTACGCCACCGGCGCACGGAACATGCAGGTCTTCCACTCGCGCAATCCGGCGCGGTACCTCGTTCTGCCGGCCGAGGGGCCGGTGGTGCTGTTCGAGTTCCCCGGCTGCTCGCATCTTGCGGCGGAGCTCGAGACGATCGACGAGGTGCGCCCGGCGATCACCGCGAGCTACGCCGCCGCCGGGCCTGGGGTCGGCGACGCGGAGAGGGCGTGGGCGAGACAGGTCGCCGACCTGATCGCAGAGCAGTGCGGCCGCGGCGCAGCGGTCGGCCTCGAGCGTCCGAATGCGGGAGCCGCGATCGCCCTCCGCGATCT
Source organism: uncultured Thermoleophilia bacterium (assembly GCA_963784765.1). Classification (GTDB taxonomy): domain Bacteria; phylum Actinomycetota; class Thermoleophilia; order Gaiellales; family Gaiellaceae; genus PALSA-600. Next base: position 130,086 of record CAWASP010000008.1, on the reverse strand, counting down.
CGGCTTCCATCTCGCCGACGCGCAGGCTCCCGTCGAACGGGCGCGCGCCGTCAAGTCGCCCGAGGAGCTGAAGTGCATCCGTGCGTCGTGCAGAGCGACCGAGGCGGGCGTGCACCGCCTCCGCTCGGCGATCGGGCCGGGGCTCAATGAGAACGAGCTCTGGTCGATCCTGCACCAGAGCGTCATCGCCCTCGGCGGCGACTACGTCGAGACCCGGCTCCTCGCCTCCGGCCCGCGGACGAACCCCTGGTTCCAGGAGGCGGGCGAGCGCCGGCTCGAGCCCGGAGAGCTCGTCGCCCTCGACACCGACGTCGTGGGCTGCCACGGCTACTACTGCGACTTCTCGCGAACGTTCCACACGGGACCAGAGGCTCCGACCAGGACGCAACGGGAGCTCTACCGCCAGGCGTACGAGCAGGTGCACCACAACATGGATGTCCTCCGGCCGGGGCTCACGTTTCGCGAGTACGCGGACCGCGCCTGGAGGATCCCCGAGCGCTTCCTCGCGAACCGCTACTTCTGCTCGGCGCACGGCTGCGGGATGACGGGCGAGTACCCCTACCTCTACCACCGGGAGGATCTCGAGCAATCAGGCTACGACGGCGTGCTCGAGCCCGGCATGACGATCTGCGTCGAGAGCTACATCGGCGAGGACACGGGAAGCGAGGGCGTCAAGCTCGAGCAGCAGCTGCTCCTGACCGAGACCGGCACCGAGCTGCTCACGTCGTTTCCGTTCGAGGACGACCTGCTCGGGTAGCAAGCACCTTGGGACGGAGGTCCGCGTGCGCTAGCGTCCCGGTTGTGCGCGCGTCGCCGACCCCGCGCAGGCTCCCGCAGGGAAGCGGGCTTCTGCTCGTGCCCGCCGCGGCGTTCGCGGTGCACCAGCTGCGCTACTGGCTGACGTACGGCTCGGACGCGAACGCCCAGCTCACGGCGCAAGGCCACTCGTACCTCCACTCGCTGGCGCCCTGGACGGTCCTCGCCCTCGGGATCGCGGGGACGCTCTTCCTGCGCCGGGTCGCGGCGGCGCTCGCAACCGGCGAGGCCGGCCGCCCGTCGCGTCTCTCCGCGCTCACGCTCTGGTCGATCGCCACCGCCGGGCTGATCGCCGTCTACGCGACCCAGGAGACCCTCGAATCGTTCCTCGTCTCGGGGCACCCGGGCGGCCTCGCCGGCGTCTTCGGGCACGGCGGCCTGTGGGCCGTCCCTGCAGCCGCCGCCGTCGCGATCGTGGTCGTGATCCTCCTGCGCGCCGGCAGGGTCGTGCTCGTCGCGGCCACCCGTGCCCGCCCGCGCATCCCCCGGCTTGCGCTCCCCTTCATGGTCGCGCCGGCCGGGGTGGTCCCGACGGTTGCGTGCCCACTCGCGCATGCCGCCGCAGGCCGCGCGCCTCCGCGCCCGCTTCGTTTCCCCTAGACGAAGCAACCCGAAGGAGGACGAGTGTCGAAGCGCTGGATCGCGCCGCTTCTGGCGTGCGTTGCCCTCGCGGCTCCCGCGAGCGCATCCGCGCACGCCCGGACGTCGACCGTCGCGCTCGACTACCGCCTCGTCCTCGACACGGCGTCGCGGTCTCTGCCCGGCATCGAGGTCGCGATCCTCGACGGCGACCGCGACGTCCGCCTGACCGTCGACCGCGGCCGCGTCAGCGTCCTCGGCGATCTGGGCGAGCCGATGCTTCGCTTCGGCCCCGCGGGCACCTTCGTCAACGCCGCCTCGCCGTCGGCTGCCGCCGCGCGGATCACGGCGGCCGGGACCGGCTGGCATCGCGTCGCCGGCTCGTCCTTCGCCTGGCATGACCACCGCCTCGCCCCGCCGCCGTACGCTGCGAAGACCGGGCCGGCCGGCCGGTTCGCGATCCCGATCGTCGTCGCCGGCCGCCGGACGGCTCTTCGCGGCACGTTCGTTCGCGCGGCGCGACCGTCCGCATGGCGGTGGCTCGCCGGCGGCGCGCTCGTCACTGCGGCGCTCGTCGCCTTCGTCGGCCTTCACCCGCACCGACGCTCCGTGCTCGCCGGCGTGCTCGGGCCGCTCTCGGCCGCCGCTGCTCTGGCGGCGCTCGTCACGTTCAACGCGGCGGATGCGCCGAACGGGCGCGTCGCCTGGGCGCAGATCGTGGTCGCCTCGGCGCTGGCGGCTGCGGCCGGTCTCGGCCTGGCGCGCCTCCACGGCGAGTCGCGCACGGTGCTCGCCGGCGTGCTCGGCGTCGCGGCGGCGGTGAGCAGCCTCGGCTCGCTCGGCGTCTTCCGCCACGGCGTCGTCATCTCTCTCCTGGCGCCGCAGCTCGCACGGCTCGTCGCCGCGACGGCGATCGTCTCCGGCCTGGCGGCAGCCGGGACGCTCTTCATCCGCGAGAGGCGCCCGGCCGCACGGCCGCACGCCGGCCCGCGCTCCACTCCCCGTCTCAGAAAGGAAGCCAAGTGAGAACACTGCTCGCCACGGTCGCGCTCGCGCTCGCGCTCCCCGCGGCGGCGTTCGCGCATGCGCGCGTCAGCCCGGCCGTCTCGCTCTCGAAGGAGCTCCAGCTCTACAGCCTCGCCGTCCCGACGGAGAAGGAGGGCCTGACGACGACGAAGATCGTCCTGACCGTGCCGGCCGGATTCGGCATCGACTCGTTCGTCGCCGCGCCCGGCTGGACCCGCCGGGTCGAGTCGACGGGCTCGGGCGAGGACGCCGTCGTGCAGAAGGTGACCTGGACGGGCGGCTCGACCCCGACCGGCGAGGACTCGCTCTTCGAGTTCCTCGCCCAGCCGGCGAAGAGCACGACGTACACCTTCCACGTCGAGCAGACCTACTCGGACGGCTCGATCGTCGACTGGTCGGGCCCGGAGTCGGCGGACGACCCGGCGCCGGCGATCTCGGCGGTCTCCTCGCTCGGCGGCGGCGGTGGCCACGCGACGCTCGACGTGATCGCAATCGCGGTCGCGGCAGCCGCGATCGTCGTGTCGGGGCTCGCGCTCGTCGTCCGTGGCGGGAGGCGCGAGCTCGCGTGAGCACCGGAGGCCCGAGGATCGTCGTCGGCGTGGCCGCGGCCGCGGCGCTGCTCGTCCTGCCCGGACGCGCATCCGCCCACGCGTACCTCGTCAAGACGGTGCCGGCGTCGGCGGCCATCCTCGGCGCCCCTCCACCATCCGTCCAGCTCACCTACGACGAGCCCGTCGAGCCGCGGTTCGCGGCGATCAGCGTCACCGACCCGGCCGGGCACGAGCTCGCGACCGGGCCTGCGACTCGCTCGCCGACGAATCCCGACACGCTCGTCGTTCCCGTCCGGAGGCTGGGGCGCGGGTGGTACCTCGTCTCCTGGCGCGCGATCTCGGTGGACGGGCACCCCGTCCAGGGGGCATACACGTTCGCGGTCGGGCCGCTCCCGGGCAACCCGCCGGAGTTCGTCGCGCCCCACGTCTCCCAGAGCGCGACGGCGCCGAAGCTGGTCGCGTCACGCTGGATCGTGTTCCTCGCGGCGTTCGCGGCGGTCGGGCTGTTCGCGCTTCGGATGACGGTCGCCCGGCCCCTCACCGCCCGCGCCGCCGGCGCCGGGCTGCGGTCGCTCTCGATCGCGTTCGCCGTCGCCTCCGGGCTCACGCTGCTCGCAGTTCCCGTGTACCTCGACGTCTCGTCGGCGGTCGACTCGCTACGGTCGGTGTTCGACGTCGGCGCTCTCGTGCCGCTCTTTCGCGTCACCGCCTTCGGCCGGGCGTGGGTCGACTTCGAGATCTGCTTCGCGCTCTTCGTCGCCGCGGCCGCAGTGGCCCTGTGGGTCGAGCGGCCGGAGCGAAGCCGGCGCCCGCTCTCCGAGCTGCTGGCGCTCGCCGGCGCGGCGGCGGCCGCCGGCGCCGCGCTCTTCGTTCCGGGCCTCGCGGGCCACGCGGCCCAGACCGCCCCGCGAGGCGTCTCGCTGTTGCTCGACTGGGTGCACCTCGGCGCCGCCGCAGTGTGGCTCGGCGGCCTTCTCGGGCTCGTCGTGCTGGCGATCGCGCTTCCCGCCGATCATCGCGGGGCCGGGCTCGTCACAGCGGCGATGCGCTTCTCGCCGATCGCGATCGGCTCGGTCCTCTTCCTCCTCGCGAGCGGGATCGGCGCATCGATCGTGCACCTGCCGCTCCTGGCCGCGCTCTGGCAGACCTCGTACGGCGTCACGATCATCGTCAAGGCCGGGCTCGCCGCCGGCGCGGTCGCCGTCGCAGCGCTCCACCGCCGCGGCCGCCGGCCATGGCCGGTCGCGCTCGGGACCGAGTGGCTACTCGTCGCCGGTGCGGTGCTCGCCGCCGCCGTCCTCTCGAGCCTTCCCCCGCCTGCCGCAGCGCTCGCCGAGGAGAGTCAGTCGCTCGCGAGCGTCGGACCGGGCGAGGTCGCGTCGACCCTGCACGTGAGCGGCTACACGCTGCAGGTGACGGTCACGCCGAACACGGCGATCAAGCGCAACTCGTTCGTGCTGCGTCTCACGAAGAACGGCAGTCCCGTGCGCGGCGCCGACGTGAAGCTCGGCTTCGCGATGCTGGACATGCAGATGGGCGACGAGAGCTACCAGCTCGAGGAGACGTCGCCCGGCGTGTACACGCGCGCGGCGCCCGCCCTCGTGATGGCGGGCCGGTGGGCGCTCGAGTTCACGATCGCCCCCCGCGACGCCGCTCCTTTCAACGCACTCGTCATCGACCACACGATGGGATGAACGGAGGTCCCCAATGGTGAAGAACGTGCCCCTACGCACCCCCGCCGCTCTTGCTGCGCTCCTGCTCACCGCAGTGCTCGCGGCTGCCGGCTGCGGCGGAAGCGGCGGCTCGGCGGCACCGCCCACGACCACGTCGGACGCGATGGCCGGAATGACGACGACGGGCACGGGCGGCGACATGCCGAAAGCGGTGCCGACCCAGACCCTCGGCACGGCGACGTGGCAAGGCATGGAGATCCTCGCGCAGGCCACCTCGCCGCTCCCGTTCGTCGTCTTCAACGGGACGACGATGAAGACGGTGAAGCCCCCGAAGAATGCATCGATGCACCTGATGGTCATGCTCTCCGACCAGCACACGGGGATGGCGCTCCCGTACTCGTCGGTGTGGGCGACGATCCGCAAGGCCGGGAAGATCGTCTACGACGAGCGGCAGTGGCCGATGCTCTCCCGCTACATGGGCCCGCACTACGGCGGCGACGTGTCTCTTCCCGGCAAGGGCATGTACAGCCTGTCCTTGCTGATCAGCCCGCCTGTCGCCGCGCGCCACATGGAGTACGACAAGGTCTGGCTGAAGCCGCACCGCGTGACGATGACCTTCCACTGGGCAGGGAGCTGACGATGCTCAGCCGTCGCCGCTTCCTCGCAGCCGCGGCAGGCGCCGGTCTCGCGGCCGGGGCCGGAGGATTCGGGCTCGACCGGCTGCTCTCCGGCAGCTCCGAGGCCCCTGTCGTGCTCGGCCCGCAGCCCGCGGGCACGCCGCTCCGGCAGCACGCGTGGAACACCGCGCTCGCCCACGACGCCGCGGGCAACCCGGTCGCCGCCCGACACGCGCGGCTTCTCATGCTGGACTTGAAGGGCGCGCCGAGCGCGGAGACGGCTCGCCGTCTCGAGGCGAGCCTGCGCACGCTCGAGCGGCGCTACCCGTGGGGGCCCGGCGGTCTGCTCTTCACGCTCGGCTGGGGGCCGCACTACTTCGAGCACTGGCTCGGCGGCCACTCGCCGGTCGAGCATCCGCGCGCCCTGTCCGACTTCGAGCTGCCGACCCTCGACGCCTACGACGCATGCCTTCACCTCGTCGCGGACGACGAGGCGCGCCTGGACTCGGCGACGGCGGCTCTCGTGCACGGGGCACCGCTCGCAGGGGCGGACGGCCCGACCGACCTGCGTCAGGTATTCGACCTCCGCGAGACGCGTACCGGATTCGTGGGCAACGGACTGCCGGCGTCCCACCAGAACGTCTCCGGCATTCCGGCCGGCCGGCCGGTCGCGAGGTCGTCGCCGCTCTTCATGGGCTTCAAGTCGGGTTTCGGGCGCAACCAGGCGACCGAGGACGACGTCACGATCCCGGATGGGCCGCTCGCCGGGGGGACGACCATGCACGTGAGCCGCATGCGGCTGCGCCTTCAGAGCTGGTACCAGCTCCTGGACGAGCGCGAGCGGGTCGCCCGGATGTTCGGGCCCGACGTGACACCTGCAGAGGTCGACCGGTTCACGACCGACGCGGCGAGCCACCCGGAGCGGTTCGCCATCGATGCCGCCAGGCGCGGAGTCGTCGGTCACGCGCAGACCGCGGCCCGCGCGCGCCGCGACAACCGCGCGATCATCATCCGCCGCGACTTCGACACGGTCGACGGGGGAGAGGCGGGGCTGCACTTCGTCGCGCTTCAGCGCAGCATCGCCGACTTCGTCAAGACGCGCAACGCCATGAACGCGGCGCGGGCGGCGTCGCTCAACCCGGCGATCACGAACACCGTCAACAACGGCATCAACGAGTTCATCTTCGTCACGCGCCGGGCGAACTACGCCGTGCCCGCCCGCGAAGAACGGTCCTTCCCGCTCTGGCCCGGTCGCGCGGCGGCGCTCGCATGAATGTCCGCGTCCGCCTGCTCGCTGCTCTCGCCGCGCTGCTCTGCGGCGCGGCCGCCGTCGTGATGGTGACGCTCCTCGCGCAGTCCGTCCTCGGGTAGCGCGAGCGGCACATCGACATGCGAGATGGTTCGCGCATGGGTCTTCGGACGAGCGTCGTGGCCGCCGTGGCCGCCTCGCTGGCGGTCGGCACGGCCGGCGCCGCCCCGCCCGCTCCGGCCCGCGGAACGCTCGCATTCGGAACGGGCACGTTCGTCTTCGCCGTTCACGCGAACGGAAGCGGCGGGCGAGCGCTCGGGCCCGGCGACTATCCGGCGTTCTCCCGGTCGGGCGCGGCGCTCGCGTTCACGCTGGACGGCGTCTGGACGGCGGGCGCCGGCGGCGCGCACAGACGGCGCCTCGTGCCCCGGTTCGCCGAGTACCTGACCTACACGGACCCGGCGTGGTCCCCGGACGGCACCCGCATCGCCTACATCCGGATCGACAACGGGCACGAGACGGCCGAGCTCTGGGTGGTGCGAGAGGACGGCTCCCACCTCCACGGGCTCTCGATCGTGCACGCCGCCGAATCGCCGTCCTGGTCGCCGGACGGACGGTGGATCGCCTACGCCGGAGACGGAGGCCTTTCGGAGGTCCGCGCCGACGGGTCCGGGAAGCGACTCCTGCTCCGGCGCACCGTCGTCTCGCCGGCCTGGTCGCCGGGCGGACGGTGGATCGCCTTCGAGCAGGAGACGGGCGGGACCGTGTCGATCCGGCTCTACGCAGCGCGGACGGGCGCCGTTCGCGTCCTCGAGCGCCATCCGGGTCCCGCCGGCCCGCTCGCCTGGGCGCCCGACGGCAGCCGCCTCGCGTACGCCACCGAGCATGCGCAAGCCGGCGGTGTGGAGGTCGACCTCCGCATCGTCCGAATCAGCGACGGGCGGGCTCGGCGCGTCACGCGGACCTTCGCCCAGCACCTCGACGGGCTGACGTGGCGAGGCTGACCGCGGACGTCAGTGCAGGAGACGCGTGCGCCTGACGTAGTCCTCCACCGCGTGGAGAAACGCGGGATTGCGCGCGAGCTCGGCGAGCGCGCCCTTCGTCGTCTCGTCGAGGTCGCCGTCGGCGGCAAGCGCGCGGAGGAACGGCTGCAACCCGCCGCTGCCCGACATGGCCGCCATGCGAAGAACGAGCCGGCGGGTCTCCTCGTCCTGGGAGATCGCCTCCAGCGATTCGATGTCCTCGAGCCAGATGCCGCACACGGACCTTCAACGGCGGCGGGCGGAAGCGGGTTACGGGCTCGCCAGACGCTCCAGCGCCTCGGCGAGCTCCTCGAGCGCCACCGGCCCGTCGAGCGGCACGTGCATCCCCGCGGTCCCGACCCGTGCCTCGAACCCCGTCAGCGACCGGAACGCCTCCTTGACCCGTCCGGCCGCGACCGGATCGACCGCGCTCGCGCGGCGCTCCTTCGTCCGCGCGCCGGCCCAGCGGGCGGCACGCTCGGCGGCGCGAACCGAGAGCCCCTCCCGCACGATGCGCCTCGCCAGCTTCCGCCGGCCGTCATGGTCCGGAACGGCGAGCACCGCGCGCGCGTGGCCCTCGGAGAGCTCGTTGCGAGCGATCATCGCCAGTACGTCCTCGGGCAGCTCGAGCAGACGGATCCGGTTCGAGACGGTCGGCTTCGACTTGCCCACACGCTCCGAGACGTCTCCGAGCGACAACCCGAACTCGTCGATCAGCATCGCGTAGCCGCGCGCCTCGTCGACGGGGGAGAGGTCCTCGCGTGCCACGTTCTCGACGAGCGCGAGCAGCAGGCTGTCACGGTCGTCGGCCTCGCGGACGATCGCGGGGACGGACGCGATGCCGGCCTCGCGGGCCGCCCGCCAGCGCCGCTCGCCGGCGATCAGCTCGTAGCCGCCCTGCAACCGCGGGCGGAGCACGAGCGGCTGGATCAGCCCCTGGGCGCGGATCGACTCCGCGAGCCCGTTCACGGCCTCGTGCTCGAATCGCTTGCGCGGCTGGGACGGGTTCGGGTGGATCTGGTCGATCGGGACGTGCGCCAGCTCCGGCGCGGCTCCACCGATCAGAACCTCGAAGCCGCGCCCGAGACCGCGGCGGGGTGCGCCCTCAGCGCCTGTCGACAAGCTCCATCGCCACCTTCCAGTAGGCCTCGGCGCCGCGTGAGCGCCGGTCGTAGTGGGTCACGGGCAGTCCGTGGCTCGGCGCCTCGGCGACGCGGACCGAGCGCGGCACCACGGCCTCGAAGACGAGCCCGCCGAAGTGGCGTCGAACCTCCGCCTCGACATCCGCGGAGAGCCGCGTCCTCGCATCGGACATCGTCAGGAGCACACCCGCGATCTCGAGCCTCGGATTGAGTCGCGTCTTCACGAGGTTGATCGATTGCACGAGCTGGGCGAGCCCCTCGAGCGCGTAGTACTCGGTCTGCACGGGAACGATCACGCGGTCGGCCGCGGCAAGGGCGTTCACGGTCAGCGGGCCGAGCGACGGCGGGCAGTCGAGCAGGACGAAGTCGAATCCCTCGGCGTGCTCGAGCGCATGCGCGAGGTACCGCTCTCCGTCAGCCCGCTGCGAGAGCTCGACCGCAGCGCCCGCCAGCTCGGGCCGGGACGGCACGAGGTAGAGGTTGTCGAACCGCGTCGGCTTCGCGAGCTCGGCGAGGGGAGCACCGTCGAGCAGGTCGTAGCTCGATGTGCCGTTGGCGCGCATGCCGAGCCCCGACGTGGCGTTCGCCTGCGGATCGAGGTCGACGACGAGCGACCGCTCGCCGGCCTCGGCCAGGCACGCGGCCAGATTGATCGCGGTGGTGGTCTTTCCGACTCCGCCCTTCTGATTCGCGAACGCGTAGATGCTCCCCCGCACGGCACTCAATCTAGCCGTGGCCTCGGACGCCGAACCCCGCATGGAATGGGGGCTTCTCAGGCGAGCGGCCGCTTCTTCCCCATCCCCGGCCGGCGCGGGTAGCCGGGAGGAGTCGGGCCGGTCTTGCGGATCACGAGGAAGCCCGCGGGGGCGTCCTCAAGCTCGCCGGCGAGGCGCGAGGCGACGACCGCGACAGCCGATGCGTCCGCCGTCGGCCCCACCCAGAGGATGACCGCTCCACCCGCACGCACGAGTGGCAGGCACCACTCGGCCGCAGTCGGAGGGCGGGCGAGGGCCTTCGCGACCGCGACGCCCGCCCAGTCCGTCGGCTGCTCCTCCGCCCGGCCCCGGACGACGCGGGCGTTCGGAGGCGCCCACCGTTCGAGAAACGCGGCCTTCCGTTGCTCGGCCTCGAGCAGCACGACCTCCCGATCGGGCAACGCATGCGCGAGCGGGATCCCCGGCGCGCCGCCTCCCGAGCCCACGTCGACCACGGTGCCCGGCCGGGCGGCGACCAGCGCGACGCCTCGCAGCGAGTCGTCGAGCAGAACGCGGCGCGCCTCGCCCGGCTCGCGCAGGGCGGTCAGCCCGGGCGTGGCGAGGACGGCGGCGAGCCAGTCGTCAAGCGGGGAGGACGACGACGTGCCGATACGGCTCCGTCCCTTCGCTCGTCGTCGTCACGCCCTCGACCTCCTTGAGGCGCTCGTGGACGACCTTTCGCTCGACGGCGGTCATCGGCTCGAGAGCGACGTGCTCGCCGCCGGCGGCGCGCTCGGCGGCGCGAAGCGCGATCGACTCGAGGGTCGCCCGGCGGCGATCGCGGTACCCGGCGGCATCCACCGTCACCGGCTTGTGCTCGCCGCCGCGGAAGAGTGCCGCGTTCACGATGTACTGGAGCGAGTCGATCGTCTGCCCGTGCTTGCCGATGACGAGGCCGAGATCACCGCCTGTGCACGTCACAAAGAGCTCCTCGTCGGTCTCGGAGACGTGCACGCGAGACCCGGTCCCGATGGCAGCCACAACGGCCTCGACGAGGCCGCGGGCGCGTGCCGCCAGCTCCGACTCGTCGCCGGGAGGAGCGGCAGGCACGTCCTCACCACCCGCAGGCTCGGCGAGGGAGACGGGCGCGTCCGCCGTCGCGATCACGCGGGCCGGCGTGTACCCCACCCCGAGCAAGCCGCGCTGGCCCTCCGCCAGGACCTGGAAGCGAACCGTCTCCCGGTCGAGCTCGGGCGCAAGCCGCTGCAGCTCGCGAAGCGCCTTCCACTTCGCCTCGCCGACCGTCTCCCCGGTCGCCTCGACGGTGAGCTCGCTCACCGCTTCGCACGTCCCTTCTTCTTCACACGGCGCGGCTTCGCCGGCCGCGCCGGCTGTGACTGCACAGCGGGCGGAGGCGGCGGCTCCTTGGGCGGCGTGCGCGACGAGCGGCGCGTCGTCGCAGGCGGCGGAGTCGTTCCCGGCTTCGGTACGAGGCGGCGCGTGACGAGACCCTGACCCACGGTCCAGAGGTTGGTGGTCATCCAGTAGAGGACGAGGCCGGTCGGGAAGCGCGAGACGACCGTCAGGAAGACGAGCGGCAGGAACATCATGATCCGCCGCTGCGTCTTGTCCATCGTCGTCCCCATGAAGTACGTGGACGCGATCTGCGAGCCGGCGTACACGGCCAGGAGCACGTAGCCAGACCAGTGATCCGTCGCCTGCTTGTCGAGGTGGACGATGGAGAGGAACGTGCCGCTGATGTGCTTCGACTCGTGACGCAGCGTGAAGTAGAGCGCGATGAAGACCGGGAACTGCGCGACGAGCGGCAGGCACGAGGCCGCGGGGTTGATGTTGTTCTCCTTGTAGAACTTCATCAACTCCTCGTTCAGCTTCTGCCGGTCGCCCTTGTACTGCTGCTGGATCCGCTTCATCTCCGGCGCGTGCGCCTGGAGCGCCTGCATCGAATGGATCTGACGCACCATCAGGGGCACGAGCGCGATGCGAACGACGATGGTGACGGCGACGATCGACCACGCCCACGGCAGACCGACCGACGCGTGGAAGAAGTCCAGGATGGACTTCATCACGTTCTCGAGCGGGCTGAGGATGCTGAAGAGCGTCACGGGTAGTCCACGCCGCCCATCGACCAGGGATTGCAGCGGAGGAGCCGCCAGGCCGCCATCGCTCCGCCACGGACGATCCCGTGCTTCCGAATCGCGAGGGCGGCGTACTCCGAGCAGCTCGGGTGGTACTTGCAGGTGCCGGCCGGCAGGAGCGGGGACACGAGCAGCTGGTAGAGCCGGATGGGGACGATCGCGAGCGTCCTCATGCGGAGGCCTTCCCGAACACCTCGTCGACTCGCGCGACGAGCCAGTCGTGGCCGTTCGTCTCGCTCGCCTCCGGGAGCCCCCGGCGTACGACGAGCACGTAGTCGTTCGAGGCCGGCATCGTGGCGAGGCGGTCGCGAACGATCTCCCGCAGCTGTCGCTTGATGCGGTTGCGAACGGCCGCGCCGCCGACGGCCTTCGGCACGGCGAATCCGAGCCGCGGCTCGCCGAGCGGCTCCTCGCGCTGGAACCAGTAGAGGGTCAGAAAGCGCGTCGAGGCCGACCGGCCTTGCCGGTAGACGGCATCGAAGTCGCGAGAGCGGGAGAGTCGGTTGCGGCGCTGCACCGACTCACGCCGAGAGCCGCTTGCGCCCCTTCGAGCGGCGGCGCTTGAGGATCGCGCGACCTGCGCGGGTGGCCATCCGCGCGCGAAAGCCGTGCTTCCGCTTCCGCCTTCGTACGTTCGGCTGATAGGTCCGTTTCACTCGCTGCCCCTGAAGAGACGGCCGGCGTCGGGACCGGCCGCGGGCGAGTATAGCCGACCTCTTTCGCAAGCCGGTTGTCCACAACTGTGCACGAATCGAAAAGGCGTGGAAACCGCCCACGAAGAGCGCGGAGCGCACACACTTTCCACAGGTGTGGAGACCTGTGTGGAGGCCCGCGAAATCCCTGCAAATCAGGTGAATCGACAGGGAGGGACAGGGCGAGAAATCCTCATTGAGGGGCCGCGGGCACGCTGCTATGCTCGCCACCCCGACGGCCAGGAGGAAGGAGAGGCAGGGCGCGTGGAGCGACAAGTCGAGCTGACCGCCGACGAGCTGTGGACCGATGTCTCGTCACGCCTCCGACAGGCCCTGAACGACACGACGTACTCGACCTGGTTCAGCCAGGTGGGCGGGGCGGAGATGGACGGCCAGACCCTCGTGGTCGGCGTCCCGAACGACTTCACACGCGAGTGGATCGAGGGGCACTTCCTCGACCTGATTCGCGCCGCGCTGCGCGATGCCGGAGGCGGAGACCTCCGCGTCCGCTTCCAGATCGACGAGCCTCCGCCGGTTGCGCCGACGGCCGCCGCCCACTCGGCCTCCGCGCTCCGGCCGCTTCCGGCCGAGATCTCCCCACGGCCCGAGATCGCCGGACTGAACCCCAAGTACACGTTCGACTCGTTCGTGATCGGCTCGTCGAACCGTTTCGCGCACGCCGCCGCGCTCGCCGTCGCCGAGTCGCCGGCGCAGGCCTACAACCCCCTCTTCATCTACGGGCACACGGGGCTCGGGAAGACGCACCTGCTCCACGCGGTCGCGAACTTCGTCACCGAGCACGGCGGGGGCCTCACGTGTCGGTACGTCACGTCCGAGACGTTCATGAACGACTTCATCAACAGCCTCCGCGACAAGCGCATCGAGGGTTTCAAGCAGCGCTATCGCACCTACGACGTCCTCCTGATCGACGACGTGCAGTTCTTCGAGCACAAGGAGCGCATCCAGGAGGAGTTCTTTCACACGTTCAACTCCCTCTACGAGGCGGGGCGCCAGATCGTCATGTCGTCCGACCGGCCTCCGCGTGACATCTCGACGCTCGAGGAGCGGCTCCGCTCCCGGTTCGAATGGGGGCTCATCACGGACATCCAGCCGCCCGATCTCGAGACGCGCATCGCGATCCTCCGGAAGAAGGTCACATACGACGAGATCGAGATTCGCGATCCCGAGCTCCTCACGTTCATCGCGTCGCGTGTCTCGACGAACATCCGTGAGCTCGAGGGGGCGCTGACACGCGTCGTCGCGTTCGCATCCCTGACGGGACGCTCCCTCTCGGTCGAGCTCGCGCAGGACGTCCTGAAGGACGTCTTCCCGCAAGGAGAGAGCGCCCAGATCTCGATCGACCGCATCCAGGAGCTCGTGTGTGAACGGTTCGGCGTCACGCACGACGAGCTGACGGGCGACCGCCGCTCCCAGAACATCGTCTATCCGCGTCAGGTTGCCATGTACCTGTCGCGCGAGCTCACCGACTCGTCGCTTCCCAAGATCGGGCGCGAGTTCGGGGGCCGCGACCACACCACCGTCATCCACGCGACCTCCAAGATCGCGCGTCTCATCCGTGAGGACAGGTCTGTGTACAACCTCGTCCAAGAACTCACAGCCCGCGTCCGGCAGGCCCGGTGACCGCGGGAGGGTGTGGAACACCGGCAGTTGTCCCCCGTCCGCTCCCACAGGGAGAATGCCGCTCACATCCGGGCCGGCGGCACGTTTCCCCGGACCCACAGCCCTTACGACTACAACGAGGTTTTAGATAGATGATTGACTCAGAGATCGGGGTGGGCACCGGGTTGAGGATCACCGTTCCGAAAGACGAGCTCGCTGCACAGCTCGCGGTCGTCGCCCGCGGCGTCTCCACGCGCACCGCCGTGCTCGTGCTCGGCGGCATTCAGCTGCGCGCCGAAGCAGGCCGCCTGCATCTGGCCGCCACGGACATGGACCTCTCGCTGCGCGCCTCGCTCGAAGCGGACGTTGCGGAAGAGGGCACGGTCGTCGTGCCCGGCAGGCTGTTGCTCGATATCGCTCGCTCCCTGCCCGACGGGGACGTCTCGCTCGAGCACCGGCCCGAGGAGGCGGTCGTCGGTGTGTCGGCGGGCGCTGCGTCCTACCGGCTGCACACCTACTCGTCCGAGGACTTCCCCCGCCTGCCGGACGCGGAGGCGGCGACGCTGCACGCGATCGACCGCCAGGCGCTCGTGGACACCGTGGCCCGTGTGGGTCGAAGCGCATCGCGCGACGAGAGCCGCCCGGTGCTGACAGGGATCCTCGTGCGCTTCGAGGCAAACAAGATCGTGATGGCGGCAACGGATTCGTATCGCCTTGCCGTCAAGGAGACGCCTGTGGAGGGGACGCTCCCGGAGCTCGAGGCGATCATCCCCGCCCGCGCCCTGCAGGAGCTCTCGCGAATCGCCGGCGGCGCCGGCGAGGTCGAGCTGGCCCTGCAGGAGAACCACGTGATCTTCTCCGCCGGGGGGGTCGTCCTCACGACGCGCCGGATCGACGGCCAGTTTCCGAACTACCGCCAGCTGCTCCCCGAGCAGTTCGAGTACGAGCTGCCGCTCCCCCGCGAGGAGCTCGTGGAGGTCGTTCGCCGCGTGTCGCTGATGGCGCAACGCAACTCGCCGCTGCGACTGCGCTTCGCAGACGGGGAGCTGACGGTCTCGGCCGTCACCCAGGATGTCGGCGAGGCGCGCGAGTCGATGCCCGCCCCGTTCACCGGCGATCCGCTCGAGATCGGGTTCAACGCCGAGTTCCTGCGGGACGGCCTGGAGTCCGTGGAGTCGGAGACGCTTCGCTTCAAGTTGATCAGCCCGCTCCGGCCGGCAGTGCTCGAAGGTGAGGCTGCCGACTACGTGTACCTGATCATGCCGATCCGCCTCGCGGGATAAGAGGCCCGCCCGCGTCGCTCGCCGATCGCGTCGTCCTTCGCCATTTCCGGTCCTATTCGACGCTCGACCTCGAGCTGGAGCCGGGCCTCGTGCTCGTCGTCGGGCAAAACGGCGTCGGCAAGACCAACCTGCTCGAGGCGATGCACGTCGCGACCCAGGGCTTCTCGCCGCGAACCCGCCAGGACGGGCAGCTGATCAGCTTCGGCGAGCAGGCCGGGCGGGTGGTCGTCAGCGGCCGCCGCGGCGCCGCCCCGATCGAGCTGTCGTTGACTCTGCGCGAGGGCCAGGCGAAGGAGGCCCGGCTGAACGGCGCCCGCCTGCCGTCGGCCGAGGCACTGCGCCGCGAGGTCGCGACGCTCGTCTTCACGCCTGACCGGCTGGCTGTCGCCAAGGGAGGGCCGGCGGCACGCCGAGCGTATCTCGACCGCGTGGTCGCGCGCCTCACTCCCGCCCGCGCAGGCCTTCCGCAGGAGTACCTCGCGACGCTCGCTCAGCGGAATGCCGCGCTTCGACGCGTGCAGCTCGGACTCTCGGATGCGGGCGCGCTCGAGCCCTGGAACGAGAGGCTCGCCGCCCTCGCCGCCGACCTGGTGGAGACGCGCGAGGGGGCGCTCGTGCGGCTCTCCCCCGGATTCGCCGCGCACGCCGGGGCGCTCGGGCTCGTCTCCGCCCGCCTCGCGTACGACGGTGCCGCGCCGAGCGCGGACGAGCTCGCCGGCCGTCTCCAGCGCGACCTCGAGCGCGGGTCGACCGGCGTCGGGCCGCACCTCCACGACGTACGCCTCTCGAGCGGCGACCGCGACCTCCGCCACTTCGGCTCGCAGGGCGAGCAGCGCCTGGCCGTGCTGTCGCTGTTGCTCGCCGAGGCGGAGCTGCTCGAGCCGCCGCCGCTCCTGCTCCTCGACGACGTCCTCTCCGAGCTCGACCTGGACCGCCGCCGGATTCTCGCGGGGCGGCTGCCGGAGAACGCGCAGACGCTCGTCACCGCGACTCATGCCTCGGCGCTTCCGGTCGACCCGGCGCAGCTTGTGGAGGTGACGCATGGATCGGCTCGCTGAAGAGATTCGCGCCGAGCTCGGCCGGTTCGGCCCGCCCGCGGCGCTGGCGGGGCTCGTCGAGCGCTGGCCGGACGCGGTCGGCAAGGAGATCGCCCGCCAGGCATGGCCGGCGCGCATCGCCCGCGACGGCACCGTGCACGTGAACACCGCCGACTCGGTCTGGGCGTTCGAGCTCGGGCAGCGCGCGGACGAGATCGCGCGGCGGCTCGGAGTGACACGGCTTCGCTTCGCTCCCGGCCCGCTTCCGGCGCCGCCGGCGGAGGCCCTGCCGCCGCCCGTCACGCCGACGCCGGACGACGCTCGCCGCGCGCGCGAGATCGCCGCCGCGATCGAGAACGAAAAGCTGCGCGAAAGTGTGCAAAAAGCGGTGAGTTTCAGCCTCGCCAGGGAGCGCAGCGACCGGCCAGTCTGATACACTTCGCGTGTCCTGCGAAACCGCTGTTTTGCAGGACTTTCTTGATTATGGCAAAGACGGAGAATCAGGCCGCCTACACGGCCAAGGACATCACCGTGCTCGAGGGCCTGGAGCCCGTCCGGCTCCGGCCGGGGATGTACATCGGCTCGACGGGTATCCGCGGCCTCCACCACCTCGTCGAGGAGATCGTCGTCAACTCCGTCGACGAGGCGCTCGCAGGCGCGAACGAGTCGATCGAGGTGACGATTCATCCGGACAACTCGGTCACCGTGACGGACCGCGGCCGCGGCATCCCTGTCGACGTCATTCCCGAGCAGGGCGTCTCGGCGCTCGAGGTGATCCTGACGAAGCTCCACGCCGGCGGGAAGTTCGGCGGCGGCGGCTACAAGGTGTCGGGCGGGCTGCACGGCGTCGGCGCATCCGTCGTCAACGCGCTGTCCGAATGGCTGGTCGCAGAGGTGAAGCGCGACGGGAAGATCCATCGGCAGGAGTTCGACCGTGGCGTGCCGCGCGCACCGATGGAGGTCGCCGGCGAGACCGATGAGACCGGAACGACGATCACGTTCCTCGCCGACGCGGAGATCTTCGACGAGGTCGCATACGACGCGAAGACGCTCCTCTCGCGGTTTCGCGAGATGGCGTTCCTGACGAAGGGCCTCCGGATCACGTTCACCGACGAGCGCGCCGATGGGGGCGGCCCGGCCGAGTTCCACTACGAGGGCGGCATCAAGGACTACGTCGCGTACATCAACGAGTCGAAGGATGTCGTCCACCGGCACGCGATCTACTTCGCGACCTCCGGTGACCAGGGCGAGGTCGAGGTGGCGATGCAATGGAACTCCTCCTACCAGGAGTCGGTCTTCTCGTTCGCGAACAACGTGAACACGCACGAGGGCGGGTCGCACCTGTCTGGCTTCCGCTCGGCGCTCACGTCGACGATCAACAAGTACGCGCGCGACAAGGGCCTGCTGAAGGAGAAGGACGAGAACCTCGAGGGCGAGGACGTCCGCGAGGGTCTCGCGGCCGTCATCTCGGTGAAGCTCGCCGAGCCGCAGTTCGAGGGCCAGACCAAGACGAAGCTCGGCAACGCGTGGGTGACCGGGCTCGTGTCCACCGCCGTCAACCAGAAGCTGGCGGAGTTCTTCGAGGAGAACCCGACCGACGCACGGCAGGTGATCAACAAGGCGATCCAGGCGTCGCGCGCGCGGCACGCTGCGCGGAAGGCGCGCGAGCTGACCCGGCGAAAGTCCGCGCTCGAGTCGATGTCGCTCCCCGGGAAGCTCGCGGACTGCTCGATCAAGGACCCGGAGGCGGCCGAGCTCTTCATCGTGGAGGGCGACAGCGCCGGCGGGTCGGCGAAGACCGGACGCGACCGGACCTACCAGGCGATCCTGCCGCTCCGCGGCAAGATCATCAACAGCGAGAAGAACCGGATCAACAAGGTCCTCTCGAACAACGAGATCCAGGCGATGATCACTGCGATCGGGACCGGGATCGGCGACGAGTTCGACATCGAGAAGCTCCGCTACCACCGCGTGATCGTGATGACGGACGCCGATGTCGACGGGTCGCACATCCGCACGCTGATCCTTACGTTCCTCTACCGGCAGATGCCGGAGCTGATCGACCAGGGTCACGTGTACATCGCGGTCCCGCCGCTCTACAGGGTCAAGGTCGGGAACCAGGAGTTCTACTTCGAGAAGGACGGGCAGCTCGAGGAGCTGCTCGCGCGCGAGCGGGTGCCGTCCGTCGAGGTCCTCGATCGCGACGGGGCCGCCGTGAAGCTGACGGAAGCGAAGTGGATGCGGTTCGTCAACGACCTGCAGAAGTACGAGGGCTTCCATGCGAAGCTCCGGTCGGACTTCGGCGCGGCGGCGACCGAGCTGATGATCGTGCATCGCCTCGTCGAGCACGAGATCGAGAGCCCGGACGACCTCCAGGGCGCGATCGACGCGATCGGAGAGAACGGGCACGTGCTGTCGCTCCTCGACGGCACCGACGAGCAGTTCAAGGTCAGGGTCGTCGAGACCGAGACCTCGTCCGCGCGGAACGTGGCGGTGCCGATCGACCTGCTCGGGTCGTCGTTCTACGGCGGGCTGCGCACCGCGTACGCCAAGCTCGCCGCCCAGCTCGGTGCGCCTCCGTTCACGGTGACCGTCGGCAAGGAGCCCGAGCGCGCGGAGTCGTTCGAGGCGCTGCGGGCGCGCGTGCTCGATGCGGCGAAGCAGGGCATCCAGCTCTCGCGGTACAAGGGCCTCGGCGAGATGAACCCCGAGCAGCTGTGGGAGACGACGATGGATCCGTCCAAGCGGCTGCTGATCCAGGTGGGCGTCGAAGACGCGTCGGCCGCCGACCAGATCTTCTCGATGCTGATGGGCGACGCGGTCGAGCCGCGGCGCCTCTTCATCGAGCAGAACGCGACCAACGTGAAGTTCCTCGATGTCTGAGTTGGAGACGGGCGCCCTCGGCCCCGGCCGCATCGAGTCGCGCGAGCTCGAGCAGGAGATGCGCGCGAGCTTCCTCGACTACGCGATGAGCGTCATCGTGTCGCGCGCGCTGCCGGACGTGCGGGACGGACTGAAGCCGGTGCACCGTCGCGTGCTCTACTCGATGTGGACGAACGGCAACCGGCCGGGCCGGCCGTACGTGAAGAGCGCCAACATCGTCGGCTACGTCATGGGGAACTTCCATCCCCACGGCGACAGCGCGATCTACGACACGCTCGTGCGGATGGCGCAGCCGTTCTCGCTGCGCTACCCCCTCGTGGACGGTCAGGGGAACTTCGGGTCGATCGACGACGACCCGGCGGCCGCCATGAGGTACTGCGTCGCCGGGGACACGCGTGTGGCCCTGGCAGGGGGAACCGTCAGGATCGACTCGCTGGCACAGGCGGAGCCCGAATCGGAGACCGGTGTCGATGTCACCGTGCTCGATCGCCTTGCGCGACCCGTGCATGCGTCGAAGCTGTTCAACTCGGGCGACCATCCCACGCTGCGTCTCGCGACGCGCGAGGGCTACGAGGTTGTCGGTACGCACAACCATCCACTCCTCTGCCTCGTGGATGTGGCCGGGGTCCCGATGCTCCTCTGGAAGCTGCTCGAGGAGATCGTTCCCGGTGAACGGGTGCTGCTTGCCCGCACGCGGAGGCCTGTCGAGCCGGCGCTGGAGCCCGGCGAGCGCCAGGAGGCCCTCCTGCTCGGCGCGTTCGTGTCCGAGGGCTTCGTGAGCACGGGGCGGGCCGGATTCAGCAATGTCGACTTCGACTTCTTCTCGGCCGTGGCGGATGCGTACGACGCGGTCGTCGGCGGACGTCGTTACGTCTCACGGCGGAGGATTGCCTCCGGGGGCGTGCGCTGGGAGCTCGACGTGCACGATCTGGGCTGCTTCGAGCAGAGCGCCCTCGCAGAGCTCCAGGGAGTCGGGAGCGCCGGGAAGCGGATCCCCGAGCGGGCATGGCGCGGGTCACAGGCCTACAAGCGTGTGTTCCTGCAGTCGCTCTTCACGGGCGACGGTTCGTCGTCGCTGCTGCCTCGCAAGACGATCGAGATCTCGTACTCGACGCACTCCGAGCAGCTCGCGAAGGACGTCCAGCTGCTCCTCCTCGAGTTCGGCATCGTCTCGCGTCTCTCTCGCTCGGCGAGAGGTGAGGTGAAGGTTGTGATCACGAACCGGCGAGACGCTCGGCTCTTCGCGCGGAACGTCGGCTTCCTCGGTGCGAAGCAGTCGAAGCTCGACGCCGATCTCGCCGAAGTCCCGAGAGAGAGCACCGCGCTGTCGCATGATCACGTGCCCGGAATTGGGGCCTACATCCGTAGCGATTGCGGCTCGGGTCGGGCCGACAGGGATTGGCTGCGCCGCCACGACGTCGACCGCATCGAGCGGTGGGAGGGCGGTCGTGCCGCGATCCTCGAACGGATTGCGTCCGACGAGGTGAAAGCCGTCGTCGAACCGCTCGTCAGCGGCGACTACTACTACGCGGAGGTTGTCTCGGTCGAGGACGCCGGTGTTCAGCCCGTCTACTCGCTGCGCGTCGACAGCGATGATCACTCGTTCCTGACGAACGGCTTCGTCAGCCACAACACCGAGGCGCGCCTCGCCCGCATCTCGGAGGAGATGCTGCGCGAGCTCGACTCCGACACGGTCGACTTCGAGCCCAACTACGACGAGTCGAAGCAGATCGCGACCGTCCTGCCCGCGCGGTTCCCGAACCTGCTCGTGAACGGCAGCGCCGGCATCGCAGTCGGCATGGCGACGAACATCCCGCCGCACAACCTGTCCGAGGTGATCGACGCCGTCATCACGCTGATCGACAAGCCGGACGCGAGCGTCGAGGAGCTGATGAAGCACGTCAAGGGGCCCGACTTCCCGACGGGCGCGATCATCGTCGGCCGCTCCGGCATCCGGGATGCCTACCGAACCGGGCGAGGGCGTGTGGTGATGCGCGCGCGGGCCCACATCGAGGAGCTACGCGGCGGCAAGAGCGCGATCATCGTCACCGAGCTCCCGTACGGCGTGAAGAAGGGCGGCGACTCGGGCGTCATCGCGAAGATCGCCGAGCTCGTCAACGACAAGGTGCTCACCGAGATCTCCGACCTGCAGGATCACTCGGACCGGACGGGGATGCGGATCCAGGTCGAGCTCAAGCGCGACGCGGTGCCGCAGGTCGCGCTGAACAAGCTGTTCAAGCACACGCCGTTGCAGTCGACGTTCGGGGTGAACACGGTCGCGCTCGTCGGCGGCGTGCCGCGGACGCTCTCGCTGCTCGAGCTCCTGACGCACTACGTCGACTTCCAGCGCGAGATCGTCATCCGCCGCTCGAAGCACGAGCTTCGGCAGAAGGAGAAGCGCGCTCACATCCTGCAGGGCTACCTCGTCGCGCTCGACAACCTCGACGCGGTGATCGCCCTGATCCGCGGCTCTGCGGACACCGAGACCGCGAAGCTCGGATTGATGCAGCAGTTCGACCTGACCGAGCGGCAGGCGGTCGCCATCCTCGAGCTGCGCCTGCGCGCGCTGACTGCCCTCGAGCGCAAGTCGGTCGAGGACGAGTACCGCGACATCCAGGAGCGGATCGGCGAGCTGCGCGACCTCCTCGGCTCGGAGGAGAAGATCGACGCCCTCATCAAGGACGAGCTGCTCGAGCTCAAGAACATCTACGCCCGGGGCGACGACCGGCGCACGGAGATCGTCGCCGCCGAGGAGGAGCTCGAGCTCGAGGACCTGATTGCGGAAGAGGACATGGTGATCGCGATCACGCGGTCCGGCTACATCAAGCGGCTCCCCGTCACCACCTACCGCGAGCAGCGGCGCGGCGGAATCGGGGTCATGGGCATGGACCTGAAGGACGAGGATTACATCGAGCACCTCTTCGTCGCCTCGACTCACGACTACATCCTGTTCTTCACGAGCGTCGGCAAGGTCTACCGGCTGAAGGTGCACGAGCTGCCGCTCGGCTCGCGGCAGTCGAAGGGCCGGGCCATCGTGAACCTGCTGCCGTTCCGGCAGGGTGAGAGCGTCCGCGCTGTCATCCAGACGCGCAGCTTCGAGGAGGCGAAGTACCTCCTGTTCGCGACCAAGAAGGGCGTCGTGAAGAAGACCGAGCTCGCCGCTTACAACACCTCGCTGAAGGCCGACGGCATCATTGCGATCAAGCTGCGCGACGGCGACGAGCTCGTCGGCGTCCGCCATTCGAGCGGCATGGACGACGTGCTGATGGTGTCGAGGCTGGGTCAGGCGATCCGTTTCTCGGAGCAGGACGTCCGGGCGATGGGCCGGGACGCTTCGGGCGTCCAGGGCATGCGGATGCGCGGAGACGACGAGGTGATCTCCGTCGCCATCGCGGCCGATGACGCCGACCTCCTCGTCGTGACCGAGAACGGCTACGGCAAGCGGACGCGCGTCTCCGAGTACCCGAAGAAGGGCCGCGGCGGCATGGGGGTGAAGACGGTGCAGTTGACGCAGGCGCGCGGCCACCTTGCCGGCGCCCGCGTCGTCCGGGACGGCTACCAGGTCATGCTGATCTCCACGGGCGGGACGGTCATCCGGATCCCGGTCGAGGAGGTCAAGCGGCTCGGGCGCGCCACCCAGGGCGTGATCGTGATGCGTCTGCGCGAGGGCGAGCAGGTGTCGTCGCTCGCTCCCGTCGTCGAATCCGGCGACGAGAACGTCGGCGACGACTGATCGCGCGCAGGATCCTTCCTTTTTCAAACCCTTAGTGGTAGAAGTATCGAGCAGGGGCCGGCACGGGGTTCGACAGAAGAGGAAGTCCCGAGAGATGGCGTACAGCAAGCAGGTGGACCTGCTCGAGCCGATCGACATGGTCGAGCATCTCGACAAGATCGAGCTCTACCTGGGCCAGGTTTGCGCGATCGCGGGAATCTCGAAGATGCAGCTCGACTACTGGACGAACAAGGCCCAGATCCCGACCAAAGGCAAGAAGCAGCGGATCTACGACATGGACGCCGTCGAGACCGTGATGCTCATCAAGCAGGCCAAGGACAAGGGCCTGAATCTCGGCGCCGCGATCGACGCAGCCCGCCGGTTCCGCGAGCAGCGCCGCGCCGCCGAGCCCGTCTAGAGGCCGCGGTCTTCCTTCGAGAGGAAGGGCTTCAAGAGGTCGATCGGCGCCGGGAAGACGATCGTCGTCGCCTGCGACGAGCCGAGCTCGAGCAGGGTCTGCAGGTAGCGCAGCTGGAGCGCGACGGGATGTTCCTCGATCACGTTCGCCGCGTCCTTCAGGCGCTCCGAGGCCTGGAACTCGCCCTCCGCGTTGATGACCTTTGCGCGCCGCTCGCGCTCGGCCTCGGCCTGTCGCGCCATCGCACGCTGCATCCCCTGCGGGATCTCGACGTCCTTCACCTCGACGATCGAGACCTTGATCCCCCACGGCGCCGTCGACTCGTCGATGATCCCCTGCAGGATCGCGTTGATCTTCTCGCGCTCCGACAGGAGCTCGTCGAGCTGATGCTGGCCGAGCACCGACCGGAGCGTCGTCTGGGCGATCTGCGAGGTCGCGACCATGAAGTTCTCGACCTGGACGATGGCCGCCTGTGGATCGACGATCCTGAAGTACGCGACCGCGTTCACGCGTACCGGCACGTTGTCCTTCGTGATCACTTCCTGCGGAGGGATGTTGAGCGTGATCGTCCGGAGGTCGACGCGGACCATCCGGTCGACGATCGGGATCAGCCAGATCAGCCCGGGCCCCTTCGGCGTCGGGAACAGGCGGCCGAGCCGGAAGACGATCGCCCGCTCGTACTCGCGGAGCACCTTGATCGCGCTGATCGCATAGAGCACGAAGAAGAAGAGGACGACGACGAGGACGACGACGGCGGCGGTCATGTAGCGATCCTATGCACGTCGAGGGTCAGTCCGTCGACCGCGTCCACGCGGACATGCTCTCCGGGGCGCAACGGCTCGGGAGACCGAGCGCGCCACAGTTCGCCGTGCACGAACACCTGGTCGATGTCCCGAACGACACCCTCCATGCCGACGATCTCTTCGGGGCCGAGCTGGGCGGGCCGGTGGCGGACGGCGACCGCCTTGCTGATCGCGACCGCCCAGAAGCCGCCGATCAGTGCGGTGATGCTGACGACGAGCGGGATAGAGGTGTGGTAGGGGGCGGGCGCCTTGTGGAACAGCGTCACGAGCCCGACCCCCATCGCGACGAGCCCTGAGAGGGTGAGCGCGCCGTGCGAAACGACGTGAGCGTCGATGACGAGGAGCGCCGCGCCGAGCAGGACGAGGACGAGCCCCGCCCAGGACAGGGGGAGCACCGACAGGCCGAAGAGCGCGCAGACCATGCAGATCGCGCCGAACGCGCCCGGGATGACGATCCCGGGGTGGAAGAGCTCGAAGCCGAGCCCGGCCAATCCTGCGAGGAAGAGCAACGAGACGATGTTCGGGTCGATCAGGGTCGACAGGAACCGCGTGAAGAAGCCCGGGCTCGTCTGGACGATCTGGGCTCCCGCGGTGTGCAGCGTGAAGTGGCGCGGCACGGTCGTCCGCCCGTCGATCGTCTGCAGCAGAGCCGGCAGTGTGGGGGAGATCACGTCGATCACGTTCTGCCGGAGCGCCTCCTGGGCCGTCAGGTTCGAGGCCTTCCGGACCGCGGCATCCGCCCACTTCGCGTTGCGGCCGTGGGACTTCGCGAGGCCTCGCAGCGAGGCCGCGGCGTCGTTCACGACCTTGCGGCGCAGGTCGGTCCCGATGTTCTGGCCGCTGCCGTTGATCGGGGTCGACGACCCGATGTTCGTCTCCGGAGCCATCGCGAGCACGTCGGCGGCCTGGGAGATCCAGACACCCGCCGACGCCGCGCGGGCGCCGGCCGGCGACACGTAGACGATCACCGGGATGCGGAGGGAGAGCTCCTTCTGGACGATCTTCCGCATCGAGTCTTCGAGCCCACCGGGTGTGTCGAGCACGATCACCGCGGCCTGATAGCCGTGCGACGCGGCGTGGTCGAGCTCGTGGTTCAGCCAGTCCTGCGTGACCGGGTTGACGTCAGCCGAGAAGTGGATCGCGTAGACGCGCGGTGCCGCCGCGGCCCGCCCGGGGACCGCGAGAGAAAGCAGGAGCGCGGCGGCCAGGAGGAGAGTTCTCAACGGTGGAAGAAGTGTATGTCCCGTGGGCCGGCACGCGGCGGCCCGGGCCGGTCACTCCTTCCGCGCGGCGGTCTCGCGATCCGCGAGCCAGGCGTCGTAGCCGTTCTCGAGACGCTCGAGGATGTCGACGAGCAGCCCCAGGCGGTCACCCGTCGCGAACGCCGCATCCGGGAACGCGGCCTCGTTCACGTTCACTCCGATCCCGAGCACCACCCGGCCGGCCGCCTCTGCGAGGATGCCGGCGGCCTTGCGGCCTCCGACCAGCACGTCGTTCGGCGGCTTCAGGCTCGCCTCGGGGCCGATCGCGGCGGCGACGGCCCGAGCCGCCACGACCGTCAGCTCGGGCCAGCAGGCCACCGGCCCGGGCGGCCGGAGGCAGACGGAGAACATGAGCGCGGAGTCGACCCAGGCACGGCCGAGCCGCCCGCGGCCCCGGGTCTGGTGCTCCGCGAGGGCGACGGCGCCGTGTCCGGCGTCGTCGGGCAGCATCCGCTGGGTCGTCGCCGCCTCGAAGGCGTGGTGATATTCGCGCCCGAACGTTCCCCGGAGCGCCGGCACCACGACCTCGGGGAGGAGCGGCTCCGTCAAGCCTCTAGAGTACGGAGCCGTGCAACCGCCGCCGCGCCGCAGCAGTCGAATCGTGCGAGAACTGCGGCCGGATCCGCCGCTCTCCTATGACAGGCTCTCCGATCCCATTCTGGTGCGACGGGCACGCGACGGCGACAGGCTCGCCCTGGCCGCGCTGTGCGAGCGGCACGCGCCCCGGGTCGAGCGGGTCGCGCTGCACATGCTCCGGGATCCCGAGGACGCTCGCGACGCGGCGCAGGAGTCGCTCGTGAAGCTCGTCCAGCGTGTCGGCCAGTTCCGGGGGCAGTCGCAGTTCTCCACCTGGCTCCACCGGCTCGTCGTCAACACCTGCAAGGACGTCGCGCAGGTGCGCTTCGCCGCGCAGCGTCGCACGCAGCCGCTCGCCGAGGACACGCGTGTCGCGGCCGACGGGGACCCGGCCCGCGCGGCTGCCGCGGCCGAGACCCGGCGGGAGCTCGGCCGCTGCCTGGCAGAGCTCCCCGCCGCCCAGGCAACCGTCGTCGCCATGAAGGACGCGTTCGACGCCTCCTTCGAGCAGATCTCCCTCGCCACCGGGCTCCCGGTGGGGACCGCGAAGTGCTACGCGCACCGCGGGCGCACGAGGCTGCGGGAGCGAGTCTCGGCTTGAGCGAGCGTGTGCTCATGGACAAGGCCGCGATCGAGGCGGTCCTGCCGCACCGTGACCCGATGCTGCTGATCGACGAGGTGCTCGACCTCGTGCCGGGCGAGCGCGTCGTCGCGCGCAAGACCGTCACGGCCGACGACTGCGCCGGGCACTTCCCCGGGAACCCGATCATGCCCGGGGTGAAGATGGTCGAGGCGCTCGCGCAGTGCGGCGCCGTCGCCGTGCTCTCCGAGGAGGCGAACCGGGGCAAGCTCGCCCTCTTCGCCGGCATCGACGACGTCCGGTTCAAGCGCGTCGTCCGGCCCGGGGACGTGCTCGAGCTCGAGTGCGTGGTCGAGACGGTGCGCGGCCCGGTCGGCCGCGGCCGGGTGAAGGCGACCGTCGACGGCGCGCTTGCGGTGCGCGGTGTGCTGACGTTCGCCGTCGGCGACGGAGACGGCTCGTGATCGGCAAGAGCACGGGCGCGCCGATCTCGATCACCGGGCTCGGCGTCTACGTCCCCGACCGGGTCCTCTCGAATGCCGATCTCGAGCAGCTCGTCGACACGTCCGACCAGTGGATCATGGAGCGCACCGGGATCCGTGAGCGCCGCATCGCCGCCGACGAGCAGGCGCTGACCGACATCTGCCTGCCCGCAGCGCGTCGCGCGCTCGAGATGGCAGGCGTCGACCCACGCAGCATCGACCTCGTCGTGGTTGCAACGGTGACGCCGGACATGGCGTTCCCGTCGTCGGGGGCGCTGATCGCGGACGCGCTCGGCATGCCCGACGCGGCGGCCTACGACCTCTCCGCCGGGTGCACCGGCTTCGTCTACGCGATCGCGCAGGCGCACGCGATGCTCGCCTCCGGCCTGGCCAGGCGCGCCCTCGTCGTCGGAGGCGACGTGCTCTCGAAGATCCTCGACTGGACGGACCGCTCGACGCTCGTGCTCTTCGGCGACGGCGCCGGCGCAGTCGTGATGGAGGCGGTGCCGGAGGGCGGGTTCCTCGGCTTCGAGCTCGGCGCCGACGGCGGCGGCGGCTCGAGCCTCTGGTTGCCCGGCAGCGGGTCCCGCCGTTTCGAGGACCCCGACCGCTTCGTCAAGATGAACGGCCGTGAGGTCTTCAAGTTCGCGACTCGTGTGATGGTGAGCTCGGCCGAGTCGATCCTGGCCGAGTGCGGCAGGACGATCTCCGATGTCGACGTATACGTCCCGCATCAGGCGAACGTGCGGATCATCGACCACGCCGTCCGGAAGCTGGGCGTTCCCGACGGGCGAACGGTCATCAACGTCGACCGCTACGGCAACACGTCGTCCGGGTCGATCCCGCTCGCTCTCGCCGACGCTGCCGACGATGGGCGGCTCGAGCCTGGCAAGCTGGTGCTCCTCACGGGCATGGGCGCAGGTCTCACGTGGGGCTCGGCGCTGATCGAATGGACACATCAAACGACTGGAGCGACGGCATGACGAAGATCGCGTTCATGTTCCCCGGCCAGGGGTCGATGGAGGCGGGGATGGGGCGGGAGATCGCCGAGGCGGTTCCCGAGGCGATGGCCGTGTACGAGGCGGCGAGCGTCGCCGCAGGCATGGACTTGCGGACGCTCTGCTTCGACAGCCCGGTCGAGGCTCTCGTCGACACCGAGGTGCAGCAGCCGGCGCTCGTCGCGACGTGCCTCTCGTTCGACGCGGCCCTGCGGGCACGCGGCATCCGGCCCGACGTCGTCGTCGGCCACTCGGTGGGCGAGTTCTCCGCGCTCGGGTCCTCCGACTCGATCTCGCTGCGGGACGCGATCGCGGTCGTGCGCGAGCGAGGCTCGGCGATGGCCGAAGCCGCGAAGGCGCATCCCGGGTCGATGGCGGCGATCCTCGGGCTCGCCGACGAGGTCGTCGAGTCGCTCTGCCGGAAGATCGCGAACGTCTGGCCTGCGAACTACAACTGCCCGGGGCAGCTCGTGATCTCGGGCGAGACCCAGTCGGTCGACGAGGCGTGCGAGGAGGCGACGAGAGAGGGTGCGCGCCGCGCCGTCAGGCTCCGCGTCTCCGGCGCCTTCCACTCACCGCTCGTCGCGCGGGCGGCCGAACGGCTGCGGCCCGCCGTCGAACGCGTACATCTCGTGGACGGCACGGCGTCGTTCATGTCGACCGTCACCGCGAAGGTCGAGGACGCGCAGCACTACGGCGAGCTTCTGATCGAGCAGCTCACGGCACCCGTCCGCTTCACGCAGGCGGCACGCGAGCTCATCGCGAGCGGCGTCACCACGTTCGTCGAGGTCGGGCCGGGAAACGTCCTGTCGGGTTTACTGAAGAGGATCGACAGATCGGTTCGGACGTTCTCGGTCAACGACCTGAGGTCGCTCGACACGACCAGCGACGCGCTTGGCTGAGCCGAGGCCGTTCGCCTCGCTCGAGGGGAGGCTCGCGCTCGTCACGGGCGCGTCCCGCGGCATCGGCCGGGCGATCGCCGAGGAGCTCGCGCGCGCCGGCGCGTCCGTCGTGGTCGGCTACCGGACGGGCCGCGAGGAGGCAGAGGAGCTCGCCGCGTCGATCGGGGGCCGGGCGATTCAGGCGGACGTCTCGTCGGCCGAGGACGCGAAGCGGCTGGTCGAGGAAGCCGGCGATGTCGACGTGCTCGTGAACAACGCCGGGCTCACCCGCGACGGTCTGCTTGCGCGTATGTCCGACGACGACTGGCGGACGGTGATCGAGACGAACCTGAGCTCCGTCTTCTTCACCTGCCGGGCGGTGACGCGTCCGATGATGCGGAAGCGGGCGGGCGCGATCGTCAACGTCAGCTCGATCGTCGGCGTCCACGGGAACTGGGGGCAGACCAACTACGCCGCGTCGAAAGCGGGGATCATCGGCTTCACGAAATCGCTTGCGCGGGAGCTCGGCTCGCGGTCGATTCGCGCCAATGTCGTCGCGCCCGGATACGTGAAGACGCAGCTGACCGACGTGCTTCCCGAGGAGGCGACGGCGGCGATGGTCTCGTCGACACCGCTCGGCCGCGTCGCGGAGCCGCACGAGATCGCCGGGGCGGTACGCTTCCTCGCCTCGGACGAGGCGTCGTTCATCACGGGCGAC
Organism: uncultured Thermoleophilia bacterium; assembly: GCA_963784765.1. Lineage (GTDB taxonomy): Bacteria > Actinomycetota > Thermoleophilia > Gaiellales > Gaiellaceae > PALSA-600. The sequence goes on along the minus strand of CAWASP010000008.1, from coordinate 100,615 downwards.
GTGCTGCTCGTCGACGGCGGGCTGGGCATGTAGCGATGGAGAAGAGGGTCGTCATCACGGGGCTCGGGATGGTGAGCCCGCTCGGCAACGACGTCGCGACGTCGTGGGCGCGTCTGCTTGCCGGAGAGTCGGGTGCCGCCGAGATCCAGTCCTTCGACCACTCCGACTACAACGTGCACTTCGCATGTGAGCTGAAGGACTTCGATCCGACCGACTGGATCGACCGGAAGTCGGCCCGGCGGATGGATCGCTTCGCGCAGATCATCCTCGCCGCCGCACGCCAGGCGGAGCAGGACGCCGGCGTCGACATCGCCGCCGAGCCGGACCGCTTCGGCGCGTCGATCGCCACGGGGATCGGCGGCCTGCACAGCTACCAGGAGTGCTACCACGTGCTGCTCACGAAGGGGCCGGACCGCGTCGGCCCGTTCTCGATCCCGTCGATCATCCCGAACATGGGCGCCGGCTGGGTCTCGATCGAGCTCGGGACGAAGGGGCCGCTTCTGAGCGAGTGCACGGCCTGCGCGGCCTCGAACATGGCGATCGGCGATGCGATGGACACGATCCGCGCGGGCCGCGCCGACGTCATGTTCGCAGGAGGGACCGAGGCCCCGATCACGGAGGTCGGCATTGCCGGCTTCGACGCGATGCGCGCGCTCTCGCGTCGCAACGACGACCCCGCCCGAGCGTCGCGCCCCTTCGACGGCGGCCGCGACGGGCTCGTCATGGGCGAGGCGGCTGCGGTGCTCGTGCTCGAGGATCTCGAGCGTGCCCGGGCGCGCGGCGCCCGGATCTACGCGGAGCTCGTCGGGTACGGCATGTCGTCCGATGCCGCGCACATGACGGAGCCCGACCCGACCGGGGAGAGCCCGGCCCGCGCGATTCGGATGGCGCTCGCCGGCGCCGGGGTCGATCCGGCCGAGGTCGGCTACGTCAACGCACATGCCACCTCGACGCCGCTGGGCGACACGGCCGAGACGAAGGTGATCAAGAACGCGTTCGGCGAGGAGCACGCGCAGCGGCTGGTCGTCTCGTCCACGAAGGGCGCCACCGGCCACTGCTTCGGCGCCGCCGGCGCGGTCGAGGCGGTGTTCACCACGTTGGCGGTCGTCGACGGAAAGGCGCCGCCGACGATCAACTACGACGAGCCGGATCCCACCTGCGATCTGGACTACGCGCCGAACGAGGCCCGTGACCTTCCCGACCTCGAGGTTGCCGTGTCCAACTCTTTCGGGTTCGGCGGTCACAACGCGTCGATTGTCGTGCGGCGCTTCGCCGCGTAGCGCTCCTCCGCGGGCAGGTCCCCGCGTGTCCGGGTCGAAGCAGATGAGCCGTGGCGGGCCGTTTGCCGAGCCGTGTCTCCCTGACCGTGGCAGGACGACCCCTCGACCTCGAGATCCGCCGGTCGTCGCGCGTGCGAGGGAACCGCATGGTCGTTCGCTTCGGCCTTCCTCCCGAGCTCGTCGTGCGTCCGCGCGCGTCGCAGAGAGAGATCGACGAGGCGATCGTCTATCACCTCCCGTGGCTCGAGCGCCAGCTCGCGCGGCCCGTCGAGGCGCGCCTCGGGCTCGAACGGCTCCGGTTGACGGAGGAGCAGGGCCGCCGTGAGGCGGCCGCCCGCGTCGCGCTGATCGCGCAGTCGGAGGCCATGGCACTCGGTGTCGCCTACACCCGCATCACCGTCCGCGACCAGCGAAGTCGCTGGGGCTCGTGCTCGAGCAAGGGTGTGCTCAGCTTCAACTGGCGCCTCGTGCTGGCACCGCACGACGTGCTCGACTACGTCGTCGTCCACGAGGTGTGCCATCTCGTGGAGCACAACCACGGCGATTGCTTCTGGCAGCTCGTCGAGCGGCGCCGGCCGCGGTATCGCGAGTCGAGACAGTGGCTTGACGAGCACGGCTGGGAGCTCCTGGCCTACCGGCCCCCGGCCGCGCTCGCAGCGTAGAGTTCGCCCCCGTGGAGCGGTGGGCGACCTTCGACTGCTACGGCACGCTGATCGACTGGGACGGCGGAGTCCGCGCCGAGCTCGCCCGGGTCTTCGGCGACGATCGTGCCGACGAGCTGCTCGCCCGCTACCACGAGGTCGAGCCGGAGCTCCAGTCGAGCGGCGAGCGCACCTACCGCGACGTGCTGACGGAGGCGATGCGCCGGCTCGGCGCTCCGGCCGGAAGCGAGCACGGGCTCGCCGAATCCCTGCCGGGGTGGCGGGCGTTCCCCGAGGCGCGCGCGGCGCTCGACGAGGCACGGTCGAGGGGGTGGCGTCTCGCGATCCTCTCGAACACCGACGACGACTTCATCGCCGCCTCGCAGGTGCAGATCGGTGCGCACTTCGACGAGGTCGTGGTCGCGCAGGAGATCGGCTCGTATAAGCCGGCGCACCGGCACTGGCAGGAGTTCTTCCAGCGGACGCGGTCGCCCCGCGACGGCCACGTTCACGTTGCGGCCTCGCTCTTCCACGACATCGCGCCGGCCAACGAGCTCGGTCTGCGCAGCATCTGGATCAACCGGCTCGGCGAGACGGCGCCGCCATCCGCGCGCCCGACGCGCGAGCTGCCCGATCTGCTCGCGCTGCCGGAGACGCTCGATGACCTCGTTCCCGGCTAGCGGCCTGAGACGGCTTCGCGCCGGGGACGAGGAGCGAGTCGCCGAGCTCTTCGTCGGGACGTACGGCGCCGCACGCAAGATCGACGCCGACGAGATCCGCGCGTGGCTCGCCAACGAGGAGCTCGAGCCGGAGTGGCTGCGGATCCTCGAGCGTGACGGCGAGGTCGTCGGCTACGGCGACATCTGGCCGCACGAGGGCGTGCTCGAGCTCGACGTCGCCGCACCCGGGCACTGGGACGTGTTCCTCGACTGGGCCGAGCACGAGGCATCCGCGCGAGGGCTTCGCCGTGTCCGGCTGCAGGTGCCGCACCGGCACACCCTCGCCGCCGTCGTCGCCGCGCGCGGCTACCAGGAGTGGCGCCACTCCTTCACCATGGAGATCGAGCTGGAGCGTCCGCCTGCGCCCTCGTTCCCCGCCGGGGTCGGCGCACGTCCATACCGGGGCGAGGACGCGGACGTGCTTCGCGCAGCGCTCAACGAGGCGTTCTCGGGCGACCCGTTCTGGCAGGAGGTGACGCCGCGCACCTTCCGCGAGTTCTACCTCCGGGCCCGCGGCTTCGAGCCGGGGCTGTGGCGGCTCGCGTGGGACGGGGAGGAGCTCGCGGGCTTCTCGCTCGCCTACGCCGGGCGCGGCGGCGATGCGAGTCTCGGCTGGATCGGCCAGCTGGGCGTCCGGCCGCCGTGGCGCCGGCGTGGGCTCGGGGAAGCGCTGGTGCGTGCCTCGTTCCACGACCTGCACGCGCGCGGCTTCCACCGTGCCGGCCTCGGCGTCGACGCAGCGAATGAGACGGGCGCCCTTCGGCTCTACGAGCGCGTCGGCATGCGGCAGGTGCGGCGCTCCGACAACTGGCGCCGGGAGCTGTGAGCGCCCTCCGCGCCCGCTGCCCCGACTGTCGCACGCTGACCGCTGTCGCGATCGGGCCCGACTACCAGTGCCATGCTTGCGGCCGCGAGTTCGCCGCAGGTCTCGTGCGCGTGCCGCGCGCCTTCGGCGACGGCGGCGAGGCGATGGCGGAGTTCGCCCGCACGCCTGCTCCCTGGCCGGAGGCCGCCGTGATCGACGAGGCGACGCTCGACGGGCAGATCGCCGCGACCGAACGCGCTCTGCCCGCACGGCCGCTCGTCCTCGGAGGGTGCTGCTGTGCTCACGTCGGCGCCGTGCGGGGGCTCCGGCGACGGCACGGGCGGCTGGGGATCGTCTGGATCGACGCGCACGGCGATCTCAACACCCCGGAGAGCTCGCCGTCGGGGAACCTGTGGGGAATGCCGCTGCGGATGCTGATCGACGCGGGCGACATCGCAGCGGAGGACGTCATTCTCGTCGGCGCGCGCAACCTCGATCCACCCGAGGAGGCGTTCATCCGGGCTGCGGGCATCCGGCGCGACCTCGGGCCGCTGCCGGGCGGCGTCTACGTCGCGCTCGACGGGGATGTGCTCGCTCCCGGGGCCGCCGACGTGTTCATGCCGGAAGCGGGAGGGATCGAGCCGGACGCCCTCGAGCTGCTCCTGGCGCGGCTCCCCCGCCCGCTCGGCGCCGGGTTCAGCGGCTTTGTCCGCTCGGAGCGCAACGAGGCGCTCCTGCCGCGGCTCGCCCATGCGCTCGGCCTGTAACCGGCATGCGCGGCCCGGGAGTCTAAGCTGGTGCACATGGCGGAGCCCCGCATCGCCGTCCAGGTCGAGCACAGGCAGTCCCCGGCGGAGAACGACCGACCGCACGCGAACACGTGCCCGGAATGCCGCTCCCACTACCGCGACGACGAGCTCGCCGCGGCCCTGTGGGTCTGCGCTCACTGCGGGCACCACTACCCGATGCGGGCCCGCGCCCGGATCGACTGGTACGCCGACCCGGAGAGCTTTGTCGAGGAGGCGGCCGACATTCGCTCGGAGGACCCGCTGTCGTTCTTCGACCTCAGGCCGTACTCCGAGCGGCTGTCGGAAGCCGAGCTGAACACGGGCCTCGGCGAGGCGATCGTCACCGGCCAGGCGTCGCTCGACGGACACCCGGTCGAGCTGGCCGTCATGGACTTCGCGTTCATGGGCGGGTCGATGGGCAGCGCCGTCGGCGAGAAGTTCTCGCGGGCGTGCGACTCGGCGATCGAGCGCGGCGCGCCGCTCGTGTCCGTCACCTCCTCCGGCGGCGCCCGGATGCAGGAGGGCATCCTCTCGCTGATGCAGCTCCCGAAGACCGTCTGTGCGGTCGAGGACCTGCACGACGCCCGCATCCCGATGATCACGGTGATGGCGCATCCGACCACCGCGGGCGTGCTTGCGTCGTTCGCCTCGCTCGGGGATGTCACGATCGCCGAGCCGGGCGCCCTGATCGCGTTCACCGGGCCGCGGGTCGTGCAGCAGACGACCAAGGAGAAGCTTCCCGACGACTTCGGCCTGGCGGAGCAGAACCTCCGCTTCGGCCATCTCGACGCGATCGTGCCGAGATCCGAGCAGCGGGACTACCTGGCCCGCGTTCTCCGGCTCTTCGCCTCGACATGAGCGGAAGGGTCGTAAGGCACCCCGGGGGTTCCCTGTGACGGAACGCGAGACCGAGGTGAACCTGCGGCAGCGGCTCTCGGGGCTGTCGCGGCTCCCGCTCCTGCGCGGGACGAAGGTCTCTGGAGAGGCTGAGCGGCTGCAGGCCCAGCTCGACCGCCTCGCGACCGACACGAGCGACGAGACGATCTGGCGGTCGGTCGAGCTCGCCCGCCATCCGGAGCGCCCGTACACGCTCGACTACGTCGACACGCTGCTCGAGGACTGGGTCGAGCTCCACGGCGACCGCGGCAGGGCGGACGACGGCGCACTCGTCACCGGGATCGGGCGCTTCGACGGCCGGACGGTCGCGCTCGTCGGCCATCAGAAGGGGCGGGACGTGAAGGAGCGGCTCGACCGGCAGTTCGGGATGGCCTATCCGGAGGGCTACCACAAGGCGATGCGGCTGATGGAGATCGCCGACCGCTTCGGCTTCCCGCTCGTCGCTCTCGTCGACACACCGGGGGCCTACCCGGGCGTCGCCGCCGAGCAGCACGGTCAGGGGGGTGCGATCGCGCGATCGCAGGCCGCGATGGTCCGGCTCACCGTCCCGACCGTCGCCTGCATCATCGGCGAGGGCGGCTCCGGCGGAGCCGTCGCGATCGCGGTCGCAGACCGCGTCCTCATGCAGGAGAACGCGATCTACTCGGTGATCACGCCGGAGGGATGTGCCGCGATCCTCTGGCGGGACGCCGCGGAGGCGAAGAAGGCCGCGGCGGCGTTCAAGCCGGATGCCCTGCACTGTCTCGACCTCGGCGTCGTCGACGGGGTCGTCCCCGAGCCCCCCGGCGGCGCCCAGACCGACCCCGCCGCGGCGGCCGAGCTCCTGCGCGCCGCGCTGGCCGAGGCCCTCCAGGACCTCGAGGAGATCCCCGGCGACGAGCTCCGCCGCCGCCGCCGCGCGAAGTTCCGCGGCATGGGGGTCTTTGCCTGATTTCAGGCTGCACATCGCGTCTTTTCCACATCATCCACAGGGTTTTCAACGGAGAACAATCTCTTTACAAACGCGTCGAGGCCCGCGCGAACGGGCCTCGAGCGCCTAACCCCCCGTCAGGTGGAGGAAAACGCCCTACGGGTGTTTCCCCACCGGCTGGTGATAAACACGGCGGCCGGCCGGCCGCGCCCGCTCGGAGCGGGTTTTCGGGAGCGCCGCGGCGTCGAGGCAAAGTAGGGGCTTGGGCCTCTCCGAGTACCGGCGAAAGCGCGATCCCGTGCGGACGCCCGAGCCGTTCGGGGGAGGACCGGGCGGAGGCGCGGCGCCGATCTTCGTGGTGCAGCGGCACGACGCGCGGCGCCTGCACTACGACTTCAGGCTCGAGCGCGCCGGCGCTCTCGCCTCCTGGGCGGTGCCGAAGGGCGTTCCCGTCGAGCCGGGCGTCCGCGCCCTCGCCGTCCACGTCGAGGACCACCCGCTCGAGTACGCCACGTTCGAGGGGGAGATCCCGAAGGGCGAGTACGGCGCGGGAGCCGTCGAGATCTTCGATCACGGCACCTACGAGCTGCTGGAGGAGAAGCGCGACGGACAGCTCACGTTCGAGCTCCACGGGCGCCGGCTGCACGGCCGGTACTCGCTCGTCCCGGCGCGCCTCGACGGCAAGGAGCAGAACTGGCTCCTGATCAAGGGCCACGACGGGTCGGAGCCGCCCGCCCCGGCCCGGCGCGAGTACGCGCCGATGCTCGCAAGCCCCGATACCCGCCTTCCGAGCGGCGAGGAGTGGACGTTCGAGGTCAAGTTCGACGGGTACCGCGCTCTCGCGTACGTCCGCGGCGGCGAGTGCAGGCTCGTCTCGCGCAACGGCAAGGATCTCACCGAGCGGTTCGGGCCCGTCGCGGCGGCGCTCGCGAAGGCGGTCAGGAGCCCCAACGCCGTGATCGACGGGGAGATCACGCGCGTCGACGAGACCGGCCGCTCGAGCTTCTCGGAGCTCCAGCAGGGAACGGGTGTGCTCGTCTACTTCGCGTTCGACCTGCTCGAGCTCGACGGCGAGCCGCTCGTCGACGAGCCTCTTCGTGCGCGTAAGGCGCGCCTGCGTGAGCTGCTCGTTCCGCAGGCGGCGGGTGTCTCGTACTCCGAGAGCTTCGACGACGGAGCCGCGCTGCACGCGGTCGTTCGGGAGCGGGCGCTCGAAGGCATCGTCGCCAAGCGCGTCGACTCGACCTACAAGGTGGGACGGCGAACGCACGACTGGATCAAGCTGAAGGTCGACTCGAGCGACGAGTTCGTCGTCGCCGGCTACACGCGAGGCTCCGGCCGCCGCGCCGCGAGCTTCGGTGCGCTCGTTCTCGCCGTCCAGGAAGGTGGTGAGCTTCGCTACGTGGGCAACGTGGGAACGGGATTCGGCGACGACGAGATCGAGAGGCTCCTCGGCCTGCTCCGGCCGCTCCGACGCGACGACCCGCCCTTCCCCGAGCCGCCGAAGATGCCGCGCGTGCGAAAGGGCGACGTGCAATGGGTCGAGCCGGAACTCGTCGTCCAGGTGCGCTTCGGCGAGTGGACACACGACGGGCACCTGCGCCATCCCGCCTACCTGGGGATTCGGGACGACAAGGTTGCGGAGGAGGTGACGCGCGGGCAGCCGATCTCGGACGTGATCCGATCCCGCGGCCGCGAGCTCCGGGTGTCCAACCTCGACAAGCAGTTCTGGCCGGAGGAGGGGATCACCAAGGGCGACCTCCTCCGGTACTACCGGGCGGTGTCCCCGGTGCTCGTCCCGCATCTGAGGGGGCGGCCGTTCACGATGCGGCGCTATCCCGACGGCGCGGCGGGGAAGGCGTTCTTCCAGAAGGACGCACCGACCCACATGCCCGACTGGATCGCGACGTTCCGCGCGCACGTCTCGACGCGCGATCGCTCCCGCACGAAGAAATGGGTCGACTTCCCGGTGGTGAACGACGAGCTGGCGCTGCTCTGGATGGTGAACATGGGCTGCATCGACATGAACGCGTGGTACTCGCGCGTCGACAAGCCGGACCGGCCCGACTTCGTGCTCTTCGACCTCGACCCGACGCCCGGTGTGCCCTGGACGCAGACCGTCGAGGTCGCGCTGATCCTCAAAGAGCTGCTGGACGCACTCGAGCTCGCGTCCTTTCCGAAGACGTCGGGCGGCAAGGGCATCCACGTGCTCGTGCCCATCGAGCGGCGATCGAGCTACGCCGACACGCGATCCTTCGCGGAGATCGTCGCCGGTGCGATCGCCCGCGCTCACCCCGCGCTCGCGACGACGGAGTGGTCGAAGGCGAAGCGCCGCGGCGTCCTCATCGACGCGAACCAGAACGGCGAGGGGAAGACGATCGCCTCGGCCTACTCGGTCCGCCCGCATCCAGGCGCGCCGGTCTCGACGCCGCTCGAATGGGCGGAGGTGAGCGAGACGCTCGACCCGGCGACCTACACGATGCCCGCCGTGGTCGAACGGGTCCGCCGGCGCGGAGACCTCTTCGCGGGCGTGCTGGCCACGAAGCAGTCGCTCTCCGCCGCGCTCAGACGGCTTTCGTAGGCCGGGTTCGGGCCGCCTCCTTCGCCACCGCGAGCTCCTTCCCGTCGATCGTCGCGTACCGAAGCGCGATCGCGGACAGCTCGTCGGACGCCTCCCTGGCGGCGTGGCCGAGCTTCGCGTCGAGCGTGGCGGGATCGTCGAGGTAGAGCATGCGGGTCCAGAACGTCGTCAGCACGATCGAGACCCACGGCATGAAGATCGCGTTTCGCTCCAGCGCCGCGGACGGCCGCTGCACGAAGAACGCGACGAAGATGCCGACCGTCAGGCCCGCGAGCCCGACGGCGGCCGTTGCCTCGCCGACGCTCGCAGCGGTCAGCCCTTTCACGAACGCGGCGCAGGTCGCCGCGATCCCGAACAGCATCATTGCGACGTAGCCGATGAAGACGACGCGATACGACCGCCGCAGGTACGCGGTCGTTCGCGCGAGCGTGTCGACGTCTTCGCGCAGGATCGAGGCCGCGAGCTCGCGCAGCTCGATCGTGGTGTCACCGGGATCCCCGTGCCGCGGGCGGGGCAGCCGCATGGTGGTCATGGCGTGCCCTCCTCCGTCGTGAGTGGAGCGAGCCTAACCGAAGAGCGGCCGCAGGCCGTCGAAGCCCTCGATCTCGACGGTGACAGGAGAGGCGAATCGCCCGCGGCGAAGCTCGAGGTCGGTGTGCTCGACGGGGAGTCCTCGGGGGCTGATCGTGTGCGAGCCGGCGATCTCGTAGCCGAGCTTGCGAGAGACCCGGAGCGACTGGGCGTTCCCCGCCAGCGCGCCGCTTCGCGCCGTCTCGGCGCCGAGGTGGTCGAACGCCAGGCAGAGCACGGCGGCGCGCATCTCGGTGCCGAGCCCCCGGTTCTGCCACTGCCGCCCCAGCCACGAGCCGGTCGACACTGTGCGGGACGAGGTGACGGATCCGCCTTCGATCCCCTGCGAGCCGACCGGTCGACCGCCGTGAAACGCGATCAGGCCCAGCTCCCAGGCATCCGGCCGCCAGCGTACGAGGCACTCGCGATGGTGGGCGAGAAACGAGCTCTCCTCGAGCGAGTCGGTCCACGGCACTGCGAACGGCATCTCGTCCGGATCGTGGATCCCGGCCTCGGCCACCCGGTAGAGCTCGCGCAGCTCGGCGACCGTCGCGAGGCGCAGCTCCAGCCGCGGCGTCCTCACGCGCAGCCGCGTGAGCGGGCTGGGCGCCAGGGTGTAGACGTCCCGCCGATCGATGACGTCGAAGCCGAGCTTCGCGTAGAGCTCGCGCGGCCAGTCGTCGGCGAGCGCCTCGAGCCAGACGACATCGCTCGTGCGCCGGGCCTCGTCGAGCGCGTGCTGGACGAGGGCGCGCCCGAGGCCGCGGCCCCGGAACTCGGCCAGCACCTCGACGTCCTCGATCTGGGCAACCCCGTCGATCTCCCGCAGCTCGCAGTAGCCGGCGATGCGCCCGGCGGCGGTGGCGGCGAAGAACCGCGTCGGCACCACGGCGGCGAGCCGCGTCTTCGCGTCGTTCAGCTGCCGGGCGATCGAGTCGTCGCCCCAGGGCTCCGCCAGCGTCGAGGCGGTTCTGGCGGGGAGCAGCTCGGCGAGCTCGGCGTCCCGAATCGCCGAGGTGTCGACCCGCCGGTCCGGCTCGCGCCGGCGGGCGAGCACGAGATGCGTCGAGTGCGTGTACCCGAGCTGGGCAAATTCGTCGGCGAGCCCGGCGCCGCCGCCTTCGACCACGACGCGCCGGTGGTGGTGTTCCTCGAGTGCCGTCTCGGCCTCGGCCGCGAGGACCGTCGCGGGCGCTGCCGGCCCGTCGACGCTCAGGAAGTTGGCGTCGTAGACGTCCGGGATCGCCACGTTCTCGTGCGCCATGCCGTGGGCCGTCGGCGTGGAGCGATCTGCGCAGCGCTCCTCGACGAGGCGACGGAATTCCCGGATGCGAACGTCCAGCACAGTGCCTATCTTCGCGACATGCCGGCGATCCGCGTCGAGGGCCTGCGCGTCGAGAGAGGCGGGACGCCTGTCCTCCCGGGGCTGACGTTCGGCGTCGAGCAGGGGACGGTCACCGGGCTTCTCGGCCCGAGCGGCTCGGGCAAGACGACGCTCATGCGCTCTCTCGTCGGGGTTCAGATCGTCGCCGGCGGGGAGATCGAAGTGCTCGGCCTGCCCGCGGGGTCGCCTGCCCTTCGCCGACGTGTCGCCTACACCACGCAGGCGCCGTCCGTCTACGGCGACCTGACGCTACGGGAGAACCTCGAGTACTTCGCCCGCGTGCTCGCGGTCGGGCGGGGCACCATCGACGAGGTGCTCGAGACGGTCGGGCTCACGGCATTCGCCGGTCGGGCCGTTCGCACCTTCTCGGGCGGACAGCTCTCTCGCGCGTCGCTCGCGGCGGCGCTGCTCGGCGGCCCCGAGCTGCTCGTCCTGGACGAGCCGACCGTCGGCCTCGACCCGGTGCTGCGCCGCGACCTCTGGGCAACGTTTCGCCGCCTCGCGGACGACGGCGCCACGCTGCTCGTCTCGTCTCACGTCATGGACGAGGCGGATCGGTGCGACCGGCTGCTCCTGCTCCGCGACGGGAACCTCGTCGCCGACGCGACACCCGGTGAGCTGAGGGCCCGCACGGGCCGCGATCGGCTCGACGAGGCGTTCCTTGCTCTCGTCGAGGAGGCGGCATGAGCGTTCGCGTGACTTTCGCGACGGCGCTGCGGGTCCTGCAGCAGCTCCGTCGAGATCCCCGGACGCTTGCGCTGCTGTTCTTCGTTCCGCCGCTTCTCGTGACGCTCTTCCGGTACGTCTTCGACGGCCAGCCGCAGACGTTCGACCGCGTCGGCGGGCCGATGATCGGGCTCTTCCCCTTCACGACGATGTTCGTCGTCACGTCGATCGCGATGCTGCGCGAGCGCACCACCGGCACGCTCGAGCGGCTGATGACGCTGCCGCTCGCGAAGCTCGACCTGCTCGCGGGCTACGCGATCGCGTTCGCAGCGCTCGCCACGGTCCAGGCGGCGATCACCTCCGGCATCGCGCTCGGGCTTCTCGGCCTCGACGTCCACGGATCGGTCGTCGTCGTCATCTGCCTTGCCGTCTGCAACGCGCTGCTCGGAATGGCGCTGGGGCTCTTCGTCTCGGCCTTCGCCCGCAGTGAGTTCCAGGCCGTGCAGTTCCTTCCCGCCTTCGTCTTCCCGCAGCTGCTCCTCTGCGGCCTGCTGGTGCCGCGCGACCGGATGCTCGACGTCCTGGACTGGCTCTCCACGGTGCTGCCGCTCACATGGGCGTTCGACGGGCTCCAGCACGCGGTCGCAGGGACCTCGGGCGGTGCCGTCGCGCGGGATGCGGCGATCGTCGTGGGCATCGCGCTGGTCGCGCTCGGGCTGGGCGCGACGACGCTGCGCCGGCGCACGCCCTAGAGCCGCCCGGAGCCGGGCGCCGCCGACTGCTTCACGCGGGCGTCCTCCGCGGGGTGTCGTCTTACGACGAACGGCGGCCGCGAAAATCGACAAGCCTCGTCAGGAACGTGAGCGCGCCGGCCTTGTCGAGCATCTCGTTCAGGTTGCCGCACTTGGGGCTCTGAACGCACGACGGGCAGCCGTCGGAGCACGGGCAGCCGCGGATCATCGCCGCCGTGTCCGCGACCCACCCTTCGAACTCGCGGAAACCGTGCTCGGTGATGCCGACTCCGCCGGGATGGCCGTCGTAGACGAACACGGTCGGACGGCCTGTCTGCGGGTGCACGTTGGTCGAGAGGCCGCCGATGTCCCAGCGGTCGCACATCGCCCAGAGCGGGAGCAGCGCGATGAGCGCGTGCTCGGCTGCGTGCAGGGTCGCGAGCAGGCGGGGCATCTCCTCCGAGCCCTCGAGCTGCTCCGGCTCCGGGAGGAACCAGACCGCCTCGGTGGTGAACGTCGTCGCCGGCAGATCGAGCGGAACGAGCTCGAGGCGCTCCTGGCCGGAGATCGTCCGGCGTTCGTAGGCGACGACCTCCTCGGTCACCTCGATGTCGCCGAACGCGAGCGTGAGGCCGAGCCGGCTCTCGACGGTCCGCGGCTCGACGATCGCCGTCATCGTCTCCTTCTTCGCCTGCGTGTACCAGTCCCCCGAGAACGGCTCGACGGCGGCCGTCAGGGTGGTGAGGTCGAGCGCCCGCACGATGAAGGACTCTCCGCGATGCAGGTACACCGCCCCTTCGTGGACGGTCGAGTACGCGCGTGAGCGCTCGACGAGGCCGAGCTGCTCGCCCGTCGTGACGTCGACGACCATGAAGGCGTCCGGGTCGGTCGACCGGAGCGGCACCTCCGCCGACGGATGCGCTCGGCCCGCATAGACGATGCCCGCCGGCGTCGTGCGCAGGTCGGGGTCCGAGCGCGCCGCGGGAAGGGCGGCCGCGCCGAGGATCTCCGAGTCGGCATCCGTCAGCGGGGCTTCGTAGGCCGCCGCCCGGAGGTGCCCGGCCAGCACCCGCGGGCTCGCCTGGTCGAGGATCGCCGCCTCGACGCGCCGACCGAGCAGCTTGTCGGGCTCACGCATGAAGAACTGATCGAGCCCGTCCTCGCTCGCGACGAGCACCGCGAGGCCGCTGCCCCGCCTCCCGGCACGCCCCCACTGCTGCCGGAGCGAGGCGACGGTGCCGGGGAAGCCCACGCTGATGACGGCGTCCAGGAGCCCGACGTCGATGCCGAGCTCGAGCGCGTTCGTCGCCGAGACGCCGAGCAGCTCGCCCTCCGCGAGCCGTCGCTCGATTTCGCGACGCTGCCCGGCGGTGTACCCCGCGCGGTAGGGCGACAGGTGGGCGTCGTCGCCGAGCCGCTCGGCGGTGAAGCGGTGTATCAGCTCCGCCGCCTTGCGGCTCTTCGCGAAGGTGAGCGTCCGGATTCCTCGCTCGACGAACGCGGCCTGAAGCTTCGCCGCCTCGGCCAGCGCCGACCCCCGCAGGCCGAGCTCCGCGTCATGGAGCGGCGGGTTCCAGAGCACGACCGTCCGCTCGGCCCGGGGCGCGGCGTCGTCCGCGATGACGGTCACCGGGACGCCGAGGAGGGAGCAGCCGAGCTCGCCCGGGTTCGAAACGGTTGCGGAGGCGAGCAGGAAGCGGGGGTCGGCTCCGTAGCCCCGTGCAAGTCGCCGGAGCCGCCGCAGGACGTTCGCGACGTGGGAGCCGAAGACGCCGCGGTAGACGTGCGCCTCGTCCACGACGACGAATCGCAGGTTGGCGAGCAGGTCGCCGAACCGGCCGTGGTTCGGCAGCACCCCGACATGGAGCATGTCGGGGTTCGTGAGCAGCAGGTTGGCGGATGCCCGGAGCTGCCGGCGATGCTCGGCCGGGGTGTCGCCGTCGTAGATCGCCGGACGGAGACCGGGGACGCCGTAGCCCGCGAGCGTGCGGAACTGGTCCTGCGCGAGCGCCTTCGTCGGGTACAGGTAGAGCGCTCGCGTCTTCGGGTCCCGGGCGAGCGCGTCGAGGACGGGAAGGTTGAACGCGAGCGTCTTTCCGGACGCCGTGCCGGTCGTGACGAGCACGTTCTCGCTGCGGCGGGCAGCGTCCCAGACCGCGCGCTGATGGGTGTAGAGCCGCTCGACGGTGATCGCACGCCGGACGCGCGGATCGAGGTCGTCGGGAAGGGCGGCGAACCGGGCCTCGCGGGCCGGCTCGGTCGCAAGGTGCGCAAGCTCCTCGCCCTGCAGGAACCCCTCCCAGGCGAGGACGTCGACGCTCACCCGTCCAGTTTGCCGTGCCGGCGTGACCGGACAGCTCCGCGGCGACGGTCTGTGACGGCTCCCAGGACGCTAGAGTCCCCCGTGCCGGGGTGCCCGACCGGGCTGAGATCACACCCGTCGAACCTGATCCGGTTCGCACCGGCGAAGGGAGAGCACGTGATTGCGAGAGCGCTGACCATTGCCGGCTCCGACAGCGGAGGCGGCGCCGGCATCCAGGCCGATCTGAAGGCGTTCGCGGCCGCCGGCGTCCACGGCATGTCCGCGATCGTCGCGGTGACGGCCCAGAACACGCTCGGCGTCTCCGCCGTGCACGAGCTCCCCCCGGACATCGTCGCCGCCCAGCTCGAGGCCGTCTTCTCGGACATCGGCGTCGATGCGGTCAAGACGGGGATGCTGCTCTCGCGGCCGATCGTCGAAGTCGTCGCCGCCCAGCTCTCGACCCAGGCAGTCCCCGTCGTCGTCGATCCGGTGATGTTCGCCTCGACCGGCGCACCGCTGCTCCAGGACGACGCCGTCGAGGCGCTCGTCACGCAGCTCTTCCCGCTGGCCACGGTGGTCACGCCGAACCTCTCCGAGGCGCGTGTGCTCGCGGGCGACGGAAGCCGCGCCGAGCTCGCCGCCCGGTTGGTCGAGCTCGGCGCCCGGGCCGCGATCGTGACCGGCGGTCACGGGGACGACCCGGTCGATCACCTCTTCGACGGGCACGAGCACGTCGAGATCCCGGTGGAGCGGCTCGACGTCGCGGCGACGCACGGGGTGGGTTGCACTCACTCGGCGACGCTCGCCGCCCTGCTCGCCAGGGGCGCGTCCCTCGCGGACGCCGCGCGGGAGGCCGCGACGGCCGCGTCGCAGGCTGTCCGGAACGGGCTCGCCGGGCTCGGCGGCGGCGACGGCCCGGTCTCGATCTTCGACCTCGGGGGCGCACCGTAGGAACGGCGACTCGCGTCGCCGGAGCACGTTGCCCGATTCTCTAGAGGTAGGCCGAGAATGCCTGCTCGAAATGCCGTTTCGGGCGGGCGCCGATCACGGTCTCGCGCGCCTCGCCCTCAGAGAAGAGGATCACGGTCGGGATCGAGAGCACGCCGTAGCGCGCGGCCGTCTCCGGGTTCTCGTCGATATCGAGCTTGACGAACTCCACGCGCTCCGTCGCATCCGCGAGCTCCTCGAGTGCCGGCGCAATCGCCTTGCACGGCCCACACCACGGCGCCCAGAAGTCGACGACGACCGGCTTCGGCGCACCCAGCACATCCTGCTCGAAGCTCTGGTCGGAAACGTCCCGCACGATCGCGAACCCTACCCCCGAAGACGCAGGAGCGGCACGCGCCAGACCGCCTCGAGCACGATCGTCCGGCTCATCTTCGAGCGTCCCTGCGAGCGGTCCGCGAACACGATCGGGATCTCGGCAACCCGGAAGCCGGCCCGGTGGGCCTTGAAGGTGGTCTCGATCTGAAACGCGTATCCCTTCGCCCTGACGCTGTCCAGGTCGATCGTCTCGAGCACCGCGCGCCGGAAGCACTTGAAGCCGCCGGTCGGGTCCTTGACGCCCATGCGGAGGAAGACGCCCGTGTAGAGGGAGGCTCCGCGCGAGATCGCCCGCCGGAGCAGGCTCCAGTCCCGGACGGATCCGCCGGGGACGTAGCGGGACCCGAGCGCGAGGTCGGCCTGCCCGTCCTCGACGGCGGCGATCAGGCGCGGAACGTCTCCTGGATCGTGGGAGAAGTCGCAGTCCATCTCGAGCACCAGCTCGGCGCCGTCGGCGAGCGCGCGGGCGAACCCGGCCAGATACGCCGGGCCGAGCCCGACCTTGTGCGGGCGATGCAGGACGTCGACGAAGCCGAGCTCGTCGGCGAGGCGATCCGCGAGGTCGCCCGTCCCGTCCGGGGAGGCGTCGTCGATCACGAGGACACGGTCGCCGTCGCGGAGGATCCGCTCGAGCGCGCGGAGCATCGGCTCGAGGTTGTCGCGCTCGTTGTAGGTCGGAAGACAGACGGTCGCCCGCATCTCGGTGCCTATGATCGCGACGGTGCCGGACCTGCCGCGCAACGAGTCGCTCGCCGAGCAGTTCGAGCTGCTCGGCGACCTGATGGAGCTGGAGGGCGGCGACATGTTCCGGATCGGCGCCTACCGAAAGGCGGCGGCCCGCATCCGCGAGACGCCCACGTCGGTGGCGCGGCTCGCACTCGATGGGAAGGCGGTCAAGCTGCAGGGGATCGGCAAGACGATCGAGGCGAAGATCGTCGAGGCGATCGAGGACGGCGAGATCCATGCGCTCACCAGGCGCAGGGCCGAGGTGCCCGCGGAGGTCGCGACCTTCATGCGCCTGCCCGGCCTCGGCCCGAAGACGGCGCGTCGCATCTGGCAGGAGCTCGGGATCACGACAGTGGCCGACCTCAAGGCCGCGGCGGACGCACAGGGGCTGCGCGGGCATGCGGGGATCGGCCCCGGGACCGAGGAGAAGATCGCGGCGGCGCTCGCGAAGCCGCGCGCCTCGGCCGGCCCGCATCGCGCGCTCCTCGGCGCGACGCTGCCGAAGCTCCGGGCGATGGTCGACGTACTGCGCGAGCACCCCGCCTCGGTGGAGGTCGATCTGGCGGGCTCGGCGCGGCGGATGCGCGAGACGGTCCGCGATCTGGACATCATCGCCACCGCCGCCGATCCCCAGGCGCTCGTCGATCACTTCTGCTCTCTGCCGTCCGTCGTCGAGGTCGCCGCGAAAGGGCCGACGAAGGCGACGGTCGTCTCGCACGACGGCCTCCGCTTCGACCTCCGGGTCGTGCCACCCGAGAGCTACGGGAACCTGCTGCAGCACTTCACCGGCTCGAAGAACCACAACGTTGCGCTCCGCGAGGATGCGGTGCGACGCGGGTACTCGGTCTCCGAGTACTCCGTGACCGTCGTCGAGACCGGGGAAGAGCACCGCTTCGCGCGCGAGGAGGACGTCTACCGCTTTCTCGGGTACGACTGGATCCCGCCCGAGCTGCGCGAGGACGGCGGGGAGCTCGCGGCCGCACGGAGCGGCGGGCTGCCCCGCCTCGTCGAGCTCGGCGACCTGCGCGGCGACCTCCACACCCACACGACGTGGTCCGACGGCAAGGACGAGCTCGAGGCGATGGTCGCGGCTGCGATCGGACGCGGCTATTCCTACTACGCCGTCTGCGACCATTCCCAGCGGCTGCGCGGCGACACGCTCGCCCGTCAGGGCGAGCTGATCGACGCCCTGAACGCAGAGGTTGCGCCGTTCCGGATCCTCAAGGGCATCGAGGCCAACATCCGCGCCGGCGGCGAGCTCGACGTCCCGGACGAGCAGCTGGCGACGCTCGACTGGGTCGTCGCCTCGGTGCATTCGCGCTTCGATCTCCATCCGACAGAGCGTGTCACTGCCGCGATGGAGAGCCCGTACGTCGACTGCATCGGCCACCTGACAGGCCGGAAGATCGGCCGGCGCGAGCCGGTCCAGCTCGACATCGATCGCGTCGTCGAGAAGGCGCTCGAGACGGGCACCTTCCTCGAGATCAACTCGCAACCGGACCGGCTCGACCTCTCCGACGTGCACGCGCGCGCTGCGCGTGAGGCCGGGCTCAGGCTGGTGATCGACTCGGACGGGCATCAGGTGGCCGCGCTCGACTACGTGGAGCTCGGCGTGGGGCAGGCGCGCCGTGCGTGGCTGACGCGCGACGACGTCCTCAACACGAGGACCTGGAAGCAGATCGAGAAGCTGAGGAAGCGACGGTGAGCTTCCACGACGATCTCGCCCGGGCAGCATCGTGGGTCGAGGACTACCTCGAGCGCGTCCCCGAGCTGCCGGTGGCCAGCACCGTCCGCCCCGGCGAGATCCGGGCGAAGCTGCCGTCCTCGCCCCCCGAGCACGGCGAGCCGTTCGCGTCGCTGCTCGCAGACCTCGACGAGCTGATCCTGCCGGGGCTCACCCAGTGGAACCATCCCCGCTTCTTCGCGTGGTTCGCGAACACCGGCTCCGAGCCGGGGATCCTCGCGGAGCTGATCGTCGCCGCCCTGAACGTGAACGGCATGACGTGGCTCTCCTCGCCCGCGGCGACCGAGCTCGAGGTGGCGGTGATGGACTGGCTCGCGCAGCTCCTCGGCCTGCCGCGCGACTGGCACGGGCACATCGAGGACACGGCGTCGACCGCAACCGTCGCCGCCCTCGCGGCTGCACGGACACTTCGTCCCGGCGGTGTCGTCTACGCCTCCGAGCAGGCGAACTTCAGCGTCGAGAAAGCGGCGCGCCTCGTCGGTCTCGAGTACCGGACGGTCGGCGTCGACGACGAGTTCCGCATGCATGCGGACTTCCCGCTCGACGATGCGACCGCGGTCGTGGCGACGGTGGGGACGACCGCCACGACGTCCGTCGACCCCGTACCCGAGCTCGCGACGCGCTGCGCAAAGGCCGGCGTCTGGCTCCACGTGGACGCCGCCTATGCCGGGTCGGCCGCCGTCTGCCCCGAGCTGCGCTCCTGCCTGGACGGCGTCGATCGCGCGGACTCCGTGGTCGTCAACCCGCACAAGTGGCTCTTCACGCCGATGGACTGCTCGGCGCTCTGGACGCGGCGGCCCGACGTCTTCCAGGAGACGTTCGGGACGGTTCCCGACTACCTCGTCGGGACGCAGGAGGCGGTCGACCTGAAGGACTACGGGCCCGCCCTCGGGCGCCGCTTCCGCGCCCTCAAGTTGTGGGCGGTGCTGCGCTGGTACGGCGCCGAGGGCCTGCGGGCGCTGATCCGCGAGCACGTGCGGCTCGCGGGGCTCTTCGCGTCGTGGATCCAGGCCGAGCCGGGCTGGGAGGTCGTCGCCCCGCACCCGTTCTCGACCGTCTGCTTCCGCTGCGACCGCGTCGACAACTTCGCGCTCGCGGACGCAGCGACCGCGACCGGCGAGGTCTTCGTCGCCGCCACGCGCCTTCGTGGGCAGGATGTGATCCGGCTGGCGATCGGCAACGCTCGGACGACGGAGGACGACGTCCGGCGCGCGTGGGAGGTGCTGCGCGAATCCGCCACCGGGCTGTGATCTTCGATCTGTGGGAGACGCTGATCGACTGGGACTCCGATGCGGCCGCGGCGATGACCGAGAAGATCGACGCGCTCGTCGGCCCGGGGTTCCGCGATCGGTGGTATGCGGCGCCGAACCGCTACACGGCGCCGGTCCGGTCGGTGCTCGCCGACATCGGCGTCCCGGAGGACGCGTTCGAGGATGTCTGCGCGATCCGGCTGGAATACGTTCGCGGACGACTCGTCCCTCGGGCCGGCACGGTCGAGACGCTGCAGCGGCTGCGCGAGCGCGGCTACCTGCTCGGACTGATCACCGTCTGCAGCGAGGACGTGGAGGCGCTCTGGCCCGACTCGGCATTTGCCGGGCTGTTCGACGCGGAGGTCTTCTCGTCGCGGATCGGCATCTCGAAGCCCGATCCGCGCATCTACCTCCACTGCTGCGAGCTTCTCGCCGTCGAGCCGAACGAGGCGGTGTTCGTCGGCGACGGCGCGAACGACGAGCTCGGCGGCGCGCGGCGAGTGGGGATGGACGCGATCCTGATCCATCGACCCGGCGAGGAGCCCTTGTGGCCCGGCCTTGCCGGATGGGATGGTCCGCGAGTGACTTCGATTCCCGACGTGCTGGAGGTGCTGGAGCGATGCTGATCACGACCGCGAACGACGTGCCGGGCAACGTTGTCGAGGAGGTGTACGGCGAGGTGTTCGGGTTGACCGTTCGCTCCCGCAACCTCGGCTCCCAGATCGGGGCCGGCCTCAAGTCGATCCTCGGCGGTGAGCTCGCCGGGATGACGAAGATGCTGGCCCAGGGGCGCGAGCAGGCGATCGCGCGGCTGACCGAGGCGGCGGAGGCGAAGGGCGCGAATGCGATCGTGGCCATGCGCTTCGACACCTCCGAGCTCGGCAGCACGTGGACCGAGATCTGCGCGTACGGCACCGCCGTCCGTCTCCGCAAGGCCTGAGGCACGCGAGCTCATGCCGCGAGTACGGAGGCGACGGCGGGCGGCGCCGACGCTCGAGCTGCTCGAGGCGACGCTTCCGGAGCTTCGGCGGGGGCTGACCGAGCACGCCGCCCGCGCCGTCGCCTACGAGCTGTTCGAGAAGCTGGGGTACGGCGCGGTGTGCGTCACGGACACGCGCGCCGTCCTCGCGTTCGTCGGCGCCGGCGCGGACCACCACCGTGCGGGTGACCGCCCGATCAGGCCGGTCTACGAGGCGATCGCGCGGAACGGCCCGCTGCTCGCTCCGCTGGGCATCCGGACCGAGTGCCCCGATCCGGCATGCCCGCTCGGGGCCGCCGCGGTCGTCCCCCTGCAGCTCTCGAACGGGCCCGCCGGGACGATCGTGGCGTACGCGACCGACGGATCGCCGCTCGACGAGGCCGCGGTCGACATGCTGGAGGCGGTCGGCCGGCAGCTCTCGGCGCAGCTGCAGCTGTCCGAGCTCCACTCGGCGACCGCGACGGCGCTCCAGGCGCAGATGGAGCCCCACTTCGTCTTCAACGCGCTCAACACGATCGCGTCGTTCATTCGCACGGATCCCGACCGGGCCCGGCGGCTCGTCCTCTCCTTCGCAGAGCACCTCCGCTCGCGGCTGACGACGCCGGGTGCGTTCGTGACGCTCGACGAGGAGCTCCGGCATGTGCGCAGCTACCTGGATCTCGAGCAGGCGCGCTTCGGCGCGGCGCTCGACGTGACCATCGACGCCTCGCCGGAGGCGCTCGCCGTGCGCATGCCGCCGCTGCTCGTCCAGCCGCTCGTCGAGAACGCGATCAAGCACGGCAAGACCGACCGGCCGTTGCACCTGCTCGTACGGGCCCGCGTGCGGCGTGGCCGTCTTCGTGTGACGGTCCGGGACGACGGTAGGGGGATCGCACGCGACGCGCTCGACCGCGTGCTCGAGCCCGGCGTCGGGGAAGGGACCGGGCTCGGCCTCGCGAACGTGAACGGCCGGCTCACCGCGCACTACGGGCAGGGAGTGCGGCTGCGCTCCTTCCCGTTCGGGACCGTCGTCCGGCTCGAGGTGCCGGTCGCGTGATCCGCGCGCTCGTCGTCGACGACGAGGAGCCGGCGCGGTCGGAGCTGCGCTACCTGCTGGGGGCGGACCCGGATGTCGAGGTGGTCGCCGAGGCCCCCGGCGTCGATGCCGCGCTCGCCGCGGCGGGGGGCGAGGAGCTCGACGTCGTCTTCCTCGATATCGAGCTGCCCGGCGCGACCGGGTTGCAGGCTGCGCCGCTCCTGCGCGATCGGCCCCGTCCGCCCGCCGTCGTCTTCGTCACCGCGCACGCGCAGTACGCGGTCGACGCGTTCGCCGTGGAGGCGTTCGACTACCTGCTGAAGCCGATCGATCCGGAACGGCTGGCCCGGGTGCTCGAGCGCCTCCGGGAGCGTTCCGCCGAGAGCGCGCTTCCACTCGAGCGCCTGCCGGTCGTGGCCGCCCGGGGGACGCAGCTGCTCGAGGTCGACCAGGTGCACTACATCCAGGCGGACGGCGACTACAGCCGTGTGCACACCTATGACCGGTCGCTGCTCTGCACCGCCTCGCTGCGGGAGCTCGAGGACCGTCTCCCGGCCGCCCGCTTTGCCCGCATCCACCGCTCCTACCTCGTCAACCTGGCGAAGGTGGCCGGAGTCCGCCGTGTTCCGCCCGACCGGCTTCGCCTGGTCCTGAGCGACGAGGCGCGAACGGAGCTCGACGTCTCGCGCCGGCAGGCGCGGGGTCTCCGCGAGCGCCTGCGTCTGTAGACCTCTCAGAGCCTGGCGAGAAGCTCGCGGAACGCCTCGGTCGAGCCGACCCGCACGTCCGCGCGACTCCCGAGCTCCGACGGGCCCTCGGTCGAGACGACCGCGATCCGGACGGCTTCCTCGAGCCCGTCGAGCGCGGCGAAGCCGTCGAGGTCGGTCGTGTCGTCGCCGGCGTACAGCGCCCGTCGCAGGGAGGTCTCCTCGAGCAGGCGCCGCACGGCCGTCCCCTTGGAGGACTCGAGCGGCGGGAGCACCTCGAGCACCATCCTGCCCCATCGTGTCCGGAAGCCCTCGTCGAGCGCGAGCCGCGCGATCTCCTCGAGCTGGTCGCGCGCCGCCGCCCGGTCGGCGGCGGAGCGGTAGTGGAAGGCGATCGAGAGCGGCTTCCGCTCGAGGCCGGGCCGCCCCGTCCGGTCGCCGAACGCGTGGATCCGCTCCGCCCACGCGGCCGCCCGGGGGTCGAGCTCCAGGCCGTGCTCACCGACGTAGCGGATGCCGTCGACCCCGACGATCCGTCTCGCCACGTCGCTCGGCCTGCCGGTGACGCACGCGACGAGCCCGTAGCGCGGTGCGAGGCGCTCCAGCTCGCGTCGCGTCTCGGCCGGGACCGCGGCGTCCTCGGGGCGCTCGACGATCGGTGCAAGCACGCCGTCGACGTCGAGGAAGAGCCCCGCCCGTCTCGGCTCCGAAGCGATCCGGGCGAGATCGTCCACCGGCGTAGAGTAGAAGAGGTGCCTGAGGCGGCGAAGCTCTCCGGGATCGGTCTGCTCGGCGGCCTCTTCGGGGCCCTGTTCGGCGTGGGCGGCGGGATCGTCCTCGTGCCGCTCCTTCTGCTCGTGCCCGGGTTCGACCAGCGCCGGGCGGCGGCAACGTCGCTCGCGGCCATCTTCGTCGCCTCGGCCGCGGGCGCGACGACGTACGCCCTGCACGGACAGGTGAAGCCCGGAGCGGCCGCGCTCGTCGGGCTGCCGGCAATGGCCGGCGTGCTGCTCGGGACCGACCTCCAGCAGCGGATGCCCGTTCACCGGCTCGCGTACCTCTTCGCGGTCGTCCTCGTCGCCGTCGGCGCACGCCTGCTCGTATGACGATCGCCGCCGTCCTCGTCGTCGGCTTCGCCGGAGGCCTGCTGGCGGGCCTCCTCGGCGTCGGGGGCGGCATTCTCTTCGTGCCCACGCTCGCGCTCGTGCTCGGGCTGACGCAGCTCCACGCCGAGGCGTCCTCGCTGCTCGCGATCCTGCCGACGGCCGCCGTCGGCACGTGGCGGCAGCAGCGCTACGGCAACGTCGACCTTCGGGCCGCCGCCCTCGTCGGGGTCGGTGCGATCGTGGGCGTCCAGGCCGGGGTCGCGGTCGCCGAGGCGTTGCCGGAAAGCGTCCTGCGCCGCCTGTTCGGCGTTCTCGTGCTCGCGATCGCCGCGCAGATCGCCTGGCGGGCCAGGGCGAGATCGTGAACACTTCCGGGATGGGGGCGCCCGAGGACCTCTGGATCCCGCTCGTCGACGAGCCGATCGGCGCGATCGTCGCCCAGCTCCAGACCGAGCATCCCGAGATCGACGAGCTCGTCTCGCGGTCGCACCGGATCCTCGCCTTCCGCACGTTCGCCTACATCCGCGTCGGCATCCTGCTCGGGCGCCTGCTCGTCGACAACGACGTGCCGGCCTACGACGGCACCGAGACGTGGATCGAGACGCTGCTCCGCGACGAGCGCCACCGGAAGGCGGTCGTCGACGAGCTGCGGGCCGTCGCCGAGGAGATCGCGTCCGATCCGCGCTACGCCGACGACGAGGAGATCGGGCCGGACGACGACGCCCGTGAGCGCTTCCGCGCCTTCGCGCGCAAGCAGCTCGGGTGAGCTCGGTCGATCCGCGCGGACGGCACGCTGATGCTCGAGCAGCGAAGGTAACGGCCGTCCCTGGCAGAATCCGGGGACGGTGCGCCGCCGTCTCGCCCTGCTGCTGCCGCTCCCGCTCCTCCTGCTCGGCTCCGCCGGAGCGGCGGGCCCCGCGACGGGCCCGACCGCCGGGGCGAGCGCGGTCGCGATCCAGATCGTCGTCCCGAACAACCCGGGCACGGTGACCCGGACGGCCGTGTCGCCGCCGAACGGCCCGCCGGTGCTCGGGGACGCCTTCTCCTACCCGGCCGACGGGTCGGTCGTCTCGGCGTCGTCGACGACCGCCTCGGCGACGACCTCGACCCAGGTGCACGCCTCGGCGCTCGCCCAGAGCGAGGTGTCCGGGCTGTCGCTCTTCGGCGGCGAGCTGACCGCCGATGCGGTCACCGCCCGAGCGTCGGCCGGCACGGGGCCGTCGGGCGCCGGCGGCAACCAGAACGGCAGCACGGTCTCGAACCTGCGCTTCGACGGCCGGCCGCTCTCCGGGACGGACGTCCCGCTCGGGGACTGGGGACATCTGACGGCAGCCGTCGCCGTGATCGACCGGACCGCTCCGGAGGGAACGCGCGCCTACGGCGGCGCCGTCACCGAGCTCGTCGTGCACCTGAATGCCGACCACGGCGGGCTCCCCGCGGGCAGCGAGATCCGGATCGGCTACGCGGACGCGGCGGTGCAGACCGCCCCGCCGGCGCCTCCGGCGGCGACGACGACGACGGCCCCGGCCGAGACCGCGCCGGCGGCCACGCTCCCCGCCCCGAAAGTGGCGTCCAAGCCGGCGCCGAAGAAGCACAAGCGCAAGCCGAAGCCGCTACGCGCCCACCCGAAGCTGAAGGCGACCGGCGGCTACGTGTTCCCGGTCTACGGACCGGTCTCCTATGGCGATACGTACGGCGCTTTCCGGCCCGACGTCTCGTATCACCACGGCGACGACATCCTCGGCCGGCTTGGCCAGCCGCTCGTCGCGTGCGCGTCGGGAACGATCTTCTCGGTCGGGTGGAACAAGATCGGCGGGAACCGCCTCTGGCTCCTCGACGACCAGGGCAACCAGTTCTACTACGCGCACCTCTCGGCGTTCTCGACGGCGGCGACGAACGGGGCGCGCGTGAAGAAGGGCCAGGTGATCGGGTTCATGGGCAACACCGGCGATGCCGAGGGCGGCCCGTACCACCTGCACTTCGAGATCCACCCCGTGGGGTTCCTCTTCAAGGGCTACGACGGCGCCGTCGACCCCACCCGCTATCTCAGCTCATGGAAGCACGAGCAGAGCCTGCCCTTCCCGATCCCGGGCGGGTGGGTGCCGACGATCCCGGGCGGCCGCCTGCCCCCGGAGCCGGGCGCGATCCTGCTCGGGATGCGCGACATCTCGTCCGCCGACGGACTCGATCCGCGCTCCCTGCGGAAGGCGCTCGCTCCGATCTCCCGATCCGCGCTCGCGCAGACGCTGATTGCGACCGCGCCGTCCGCCGCCGACCTCGGCCGCGGCTAGTTCGCGCCGCCGTTCGACGAGTAGTCCCCGCCGAACTCGCTTCCGCCGCCGCCGATCGCGTCCTTCAGCCACTTGCGCGTCTCGGGGCCGGTAACCGGGTTGAACAGGATGCCGAGCGCGATCCCGGCGACCAGCAGGGTCGCGTTCCGGCTCGAATGCTCCCGTTTCCCCTGCAGCCGCTGCGCGGCGTTGCGCAGATCCTCGACGGCGTCTCTCAGGCGGTCTCGGATGTCCTCGTCGGTGGCAACGCGCGTCGCGAGCGTGACCGCGTTCCGTCCCCCGACCAGCTCGTTGTAGAGATCCTTGGCGGTCGAGAAGGCGTGGAGGACGTCGTTGCGCAGCTGCTCGTCGTGCATCGCGCGCTCGACGTACGGTTTGACGTTCTCGGCCGCGTCGTAGACCTTGTCCCTCGTCTTGGGCATGCTCGCTGAATCCTTTCGCCTCGTTACCGCGCGCCTGATACCCCGGCGAGGCCGACGCAAACAGGCGCTTGTGCTGTGCACAGTAATCCTCGCAGGCTGTGGTGGGGGCGGCCAGGGCAACGTTCCGGCGGTCCGCGTCACCGGGCCGGGCTTCAGCTTCGCGGCGCCGAAGGGTTGGAAGATCGAGCACGCGGCGACCCGGGCCTCGGCGACCCACGACGCGGAGATCGTCCAGGTGGCCGCGTTCCCGCTCGCGCGCGCCTACACCGACGCGCTCTTCGGCAAGGTGAAGGTGGAGCTGGCCGCGCGGATGCGGGTCGTGGCGGCGCAGAGCGGCGGGACGCTCTCCGACGGCGGCACCGTCACCGTCGCCGGGATCCGGTCGCACGCCTATCGCGTCACCGGCAAGGATCACGTCGACGAGTACACGTTCGTGCTCCGCGACAAGCGTGAGTTCCAGCTCCTCTGCCGTCGGCGTTCCTCGAGCGCCGACACGGTGTGCAGACGGCTCCTGACGAGCTTCCGGGTCGCCTAACCTCGCGCCGCCCGGCGCTCGCTGCTCCCCGATGCCGCCGCCCGGGCCCGGCGCCGACCGCCGAATGCCGCCCGGAAGACGTCCTCGATCGTGTCGGCCGGGACGAACTCGAGTGCGTTGCGGGTCTCCGGCGGGAGCTCGGCCAGGTCGGGCTCGTTCTCGCGCGGGAAGATCACCCGCTTCAGCCCCGCCCGCTGGGCGGCGAGCGACTTCTCCCGCAGCCCGCCGATCGGCAGCACCTGCCCGGTGATCGTGATCTCGCCCGTCATGCCGACGTCGGCCGCGACGGGCTCGTCGCGAACGAGTGAGGCGATCGCCGTCGCCATGGTCACACCGGCAGACGGGCCGTCCTTCGGCACCGCCCCGGCCGGTACGTGGATGTGCACGTCATGGCGGGAGAACCAGTCGTCGGGAAGCCCCAGGCCGGCCGCGTGCGCCCGGACCCACGAGAGCGCCGCCTGCGCAGACTCCTGCATCACCTCGCCGAGCTGGCCGGTGATCCGGAGCCTGCCCTCGCCCGGGTAGGCGGCCGCCTCGATGAAGAGCACGTCGCCGCCTGCCGCGGTGAACGCGAGGCCTGTCGCGACGCCCGGCTCCGATGTTCGCCTCCGCACGTCTCCGGCGAAGCGGCGCGCGCCGAGCCAGGCGCGGAGGAGATCGTCGTCGACACGGAGCTTCTCCGCCTGCCCGGTCGCCACTCGCGTTGCCGCCTTCCGGCAGATGTCGGCGATCCTGCGCTCGAGGTTCCGGACGCCGGCCTCTCGCGTGTACTCGCGGATCACGGTCCGGAGAGCGCGATCCGGCAGCGAGAGCTGTCTGCGCCGGAGGCCGTGCGCGGCGAGCTGCTTGGGCACGAGATACCGCTTCGCGATCCCGAGCTTCTCCTCCTCGGTGTAGCCGGGAAGCTCGATCACGTCCATCCGGTCGAGCAGCGCGGGAGGGATCGTGTCGAGCGTGTTCGCCGTGCAGATGAAGAGCACCTTCGAGAGGTCGAAGGGAAGATCGAGGTAGTGATCGCGGAAGGCCCGGTTCTGCTCGGGGTCGAGAACCTCGAGCATCGCGCTCGCCGGGTCGCCGCGCCAGTCCGCGCCCATCTTGTCGATCTCGTCGATCAGGAGCAGCGGGTTCGCCGACTCCGCATCGCGAATCGAGCGGATGATCGAGCCGGGCATGGAGCCGATGTACGTGCGCCGGTGGCCCCGGATCTCCGACTCGTCGCGGACACCGCCGACCGAGAGCCGCACGAAGCGGCGGCCGAGCGCCCGCGCGATCGACTGCCCGAGCGAGGTCTTGCCGACGCCCGGGGGGCCGACGAAGCAGAGGATCTGTCCGGTCACCTCGCGGCGCAGCTTCGCGACCGCGAGGTGCTCGATGATTCGATCCTTGACCTTCTCGAGGTCGAAGTGATCCTTGTCGAGGACGGCGCGCGCGTGGTCGAGGTCGAGGTCGTCCTCGGTCGTCACGCCCCACGGAAGCGTCAGGATCCACTCGAGGTACGTGCGGATGACGCCGTACTCGGCAGCGGCCGTCGGCAGCCGCTCGAGTCGCGCGAGCTCCCGCTCCGCTTGCGTCCGCGTCTCCTCGGGCAGCCCCTCGAGGGCGGCCAGGCGCTCCCGCAGCTCGGCCACCTCGGCCTGGTCCGGGTCGGCCTCGCCGAGCTCCTGCTGGATCGCCTTCAGCTGCTGGCGGAGGAAGTACTCCCGCTGCCCCTTCTCCATCTCCGACTGGACCTGCGACTGGATCTTGGAGCCCAGCTCGAACACCTCGAGCTCGCGGTTGAGGATCCCCGAGACGAGCCGGAGGCGCTGCTCGACGTCCACCTCCTCGAGGATCTCCTGGCGCTCCTCGGTCTTGAGCGTCCGCAGCGTCGAGGCGACGAGATGGCAGAGCGCGCTCGGATCGTCGACGTTCGCGGCGGCGAGCTGCAGCTCCTCCGGGAGGTACGGCGCGAGCCCGATGATCCGGCCGAAGAGCCCCTGGACGTTCCGGGTCAGCGCCTCCACCTCCGGCGTCTCGGCCAGCAGGTCCGGCAGCGCCGTGAACTCGCCGAGCAGGTACGGGTCGGAGTCGAGCCGAGGCCCGAGCTGGACCCGCTCGAGCCCCTGGACGAGGATGCGGAGCGTCCCGTCGGGGACCTTGATCATCTTGTGGACGATCGCCGCGGTGCCGACCTCGTAGAGGTCGTCCCACCCGGGCGTCTCGGCCGCCGCGTCCCGCGAGGTGAGGAGCGCGAGCAGGCGATCGCCGGCGACGACGTCGTCGATCAGCCGCACCGAACGCTCCTGGCCGATCGCGAGCGGCGCCATCGACTGGGGGAAG
The DNA here is from genome assembly GCA_963784765.1 of uncultured Thermoleophilia bacterium. Classification (GTDB taxonomy): domain Bacteria; phylum Actinomycetota; class Thermoleophilia; order Gaiellales; family Gaiellaceae; genus PALSA-600. The sequence continues at coordinate 71,924 of CAWASP010000008.1, read as the reverse complement.
ACCACCGTCTCCTTCAGCGGCAGTACCGGGAGCGCGAGGGGGAACTCGAGGCGCTCCGCGGCCGGATCGTGCGACTCGAAGGAGAGATCGCTCACGGCGCCTCGACGGGGATGGCGTGCCGGCCCGTCGGCGGTCGCCCGACGACGGGAAGCTCGATCGTGAGCACTCCCTGGCAAAAGCGCGCACGGGCCTGTTCGGGGTCGACGTGCTCGGACAGGCGCACCTCCCGCCGGAAGACGCCGTACTCGATCTCCATCTGCTGGTAGATCCGGCCCGCCGCCGGCGGGCGGCTGCGCTCACCGGCGACCACGAGCAGACGTTCGGCCGCGACGACGTGCACCGTCGCCGGGTCGACGCCGGGCAGCTCGACGACGACCGTGAGCATGTGCGGGTCGTCGGTGTGGTAGCAGTCGACGTTCGGCCGGAAGCCGTGCCGGAGCCGGGAGAAGCGCGGCACGTGCCACAGGTCGGCGAAGAGCGCCTCGATCTCCTCCTGGAGCCGGTCGACATCACGGCGGCGGGGCATCGCGGAAACCGTACCCCGCGGGACGAGTCGTGATGCCCGCCTTCGCTAGTCTCGGCGCAGCCGCATCGCCCGCGCGGCTCCTCTCCAGTGCAACTCGTGCAGCGATTCATTCGTCTCGTCTGGGGCGGCGAGGTCGACCGGGCGCTCCGCCCGGTGCTCGCCGTCAGCCTCGCCGGCTCGATCGCCGGTGCGACCGCCTACCCGTTCCTCGGGGTCTGGGCGGTCAAGGAGCTCGGTGCGTCGCAGTCCCTCCTCGCCTTCGGGTACCTCACGGGCGCGATCCTCGCCGGCCTCACCGGCTACGCAGGCGGGCACTGGTCGGACCGCGTGGGGCGGCGGCCGATGATCCTTGCCGGCTGGGGGCTCCAGGCGCTGACCCCTCTCGTCCTCCTCGCCGTCGGCCACCGCGTGTACCTCGGCATCGGCGCGCTCGCGCTGATGCCGGTCTTCGGCTCGCTCGGCGGCGCGGCCGATCAGGCGATGGTCGCCGACCTCGTCGCGCCCGAGCGGCACGAGGCCGCGTACGCGGCCGTTCGCATCGCGTCGAACCTCGGCGTCACGATCGGCCCCGTGATCGGGGGCGCGCTGCTGCTCGGCGGGCACTGGTCGCACCTCTGGATCGGCACGCTGGCGCTCTCGTCCGTCGCGTTCGCAATCGCGGTCCGCTACATCCCTCGCGGCGGAGCGTACGCTCCGTCCGGCCCGCCGCAGCGTGGCTCGCTGGGCGTGATCCTGCGCGACTCGCCGTTCCTGCTCTTCATGGTCGCCTCGGTGTTCGCGACGATGACCTACGTCGCGACCGAGACGCTCCTGCCGATCTCGGCCACGACGACGCACCATCTCTCGCCCGCGGCGTGGGGGTTCCTGATGATCCTGAACCCCGTCTCGGTGACGCTCTTCCAGATGCGGCTGACCCGGCTGGCCGCGCCCGTTCCCGCGTCGATCAAGCTCGGTGTCGCCATGCCGCTCATGGGCGTCCCGTTCCTGCTCCTGAACGTGAACGGGTCGGCGCCGGTGATCGCGGTCGTGATCCTGCTCTTCGTCACCGGGGAGATGCTCTGGGTCCCGACCTCGCAGGCGGTCGTCGCCGCCCTCGCGCCCGCCGACATCCGTGGCGCCTACATGGGCGTGTTCGGCGGCACCTGGTCGGTCGGGTGGGCGCTGACGCCGTTCCTCGGACTGCAGGTCCGGCACGCCTACGGCGACGCGACGATGTGGATGTGCGTCGCCTCGGTCGGCGTCCTCGCCGGCGTGCTCGGCCTCGCCGCCGCCCGCGGCCACGACCGCGAGGCCGCTGTAGCATCGGCGGCGGCATGAAGGGCCTGATCGCCGCCGGCGGGAAAGCGACGCGGCTCGAGGAGCTGACCCGCGTCACGAACAAGCACCTGCTGCCGGTGGGCCGCTGGCCGATGGTCTACTACCCGCTCCAGCTCCTCCAGCGCGTCGGCGTTCGCGAGGTCCTGATCGTCACCGGGCAGCACCATGCCGGCCAGTTCATCGACCTGCTCGGCAACGGCCAGGTGACGGCCCGCAGCGGCGACGAGGTCCTCTTCGATCTCGACCTCTCGTACAAGGTGCAGGTCGAGGCGGGCGGGATCGCGCAGGTCGTCGGCATGGCTCGCAGCTTTGCGGCGGGCGAGCAGCTCGTCGTCTGCCTCGGCGACAACATCTTCGAGCGCAGCCAGTCCGCCGCCATCCGGGAGTGGTCGAGCGGGGCGCTCGTCTTCGTCAAGGAGGTCCCCGACCCGGAGAACTTCGGCGTCGTCGTCTACGACGAGAACCGCTCCGTGATCGACGTGGTCGAGAAGGCCGGTGTCGTCGACACCCGCTACCCCTCACCGCCGTCGCGCGATGCGATCGTCGGGCTCTACTGCTACCCGCCCGACGTCTTCGACGTGATCGAGGGGCTCCGGCCGTCGAACCGCGGTGAGCTCGAGATCACCGACGTCAACCGCGTGTACGCAGAGCGAGGCGAGCTCGTCGTCCGCCCGGTCGACGGGTGGTGGCACGACGGCGGAAAGCACTGGGCGGACCTTGCGGACGTCGGCCGCCTCATCGAGCAGACCGGCGCCAACGGGTGATCCCCGGGCTGCAGCGCTTCCAGCTCGCGCGTCACGACGACGAGCGCGGGTTCTTCATGGAGCTGATGCGGGCAGGCGCGCTTCCGAAGCCGGTGCGCCAGGCGAACCTCGCCCGGTCCCGGCAGGGGGTGATCCGCGCGCTCCACTACCACGAGCGCGGCCAGGACGATCTGTTCTGCTGTCTCGAGGGCATGGTCCGTGTCGTCGTCCTCGACCGCGAGACGGGCGAGACGTTCACCGAGGACATCGGCGACGAGAACCCGGTGGCGATCTACGTTCCCGGCCATCACGCGCACGGCTACGAGGCGCTGACCGACTGCCTGTTCTGCTACTTCGTGACCGAGGAGTACGACGCGTCCGATCCGGATGAGCAGGGCGTGCCGTGGAACGACCCCCGCGTCGTCTCGCTCTGGAGCACGAGCGATCCGATTCTCTCGGCGCGCGACGCGGTATGACGGTCGTCGTGACGGGGGCGGGCGGCCAGCTCGGGCAGGCGCTGCTCGAGGCGTTCCCCGGTGCGCGCGGCCTGATGCGCGCCGACTGGGACGTCAGCTTCCCGCCCCCGCCGGGTCTCGAGGCCGACCTCGTGCTCCATGCCGCCGCCTGGACGGATGTGGACGGGGCCGAGGACGATCCGCAGAGCGCCGCCGCGGTCAACGTCGGCGGCGTCCGGCACGCCGCCTCGCTCGGCCCGCTCGTCTGCTTCTCGACCGACTACGTCTTCGACGGGGCGAAGCGCACGCCGTACGTCGAGTCCGACGCGCCCGCGCCACTCTCGGCCTACGGACGGACGAAGCTCTACGGCGAGGCCGCCGCCGGCGAGGACGCCTGGGTGATCCGCACGTCGTGGCTCTTCGGCTGGGCCTCGCGGAACTTCGTTCGCACGATGCTGCGGCTCGGCCGCGAGCGCGAGGAGGTCGCGGTGGTGGCCGACCAGCGCGGCTGCCCCACATTCGTTGCCGATCTGGCGGAGGCGGTGAAGCAGGTGCGCGAGCTCCCCTTCGGCGTCTACCACGTCGCCGCCTCCGGCGAGGCGACGTGGGCGGAGCTCGCGGAGGCGATCTTCGAGGAGGCGGGGCTCCCGGCGCGCGTCCGGCCGATCACGACGGCCGAGTACGGCGCGCGGGCTCCGCGGCCCGCGTACTCCGTGCTCCGGTCGGAGCGCGGTGCGCCGGAGCTTCCGCACTGGCGCGACGGGCTTCGCCGTTGCCTCGCTCGTCTACTCTGACGCGGTGCGGATTCTCGTCACGGGCGGCGCCGGGTTCATCGGTTCCCACTTCGTGCACCGCCTCGCCGCTGCAGGCGACGACGTCGTCGTGCTCGACAAGCTGACCTACGCGGGCAACCCGGCCAACCTGGAGGGCGCCCGGCACGAGCTCGTCGAGGGCGACATCGCCGACCCCGACGTGGTCGCGCGCGCGGCGGAGGGCTGCGCGGCGATCGTCAACTTCGCCGCCGAGACGCACGTCGACCGGTCGATCATGGGCCCGGCGGAGTTCATCCTCACCGACGTGCTCGGCACGCAGGTGCTGCTCGACTACGCGCGAGCGCACGGGATCCGGCACGTGCAGGTCTCGACCGACGAGGTCTATGGCGACATCCCGCTCGATGCCCCGGCCGCGACCGAGGAGACGCCGCTGCGTCCGTCGAGCCCCTACTCCGCGTCGAAGGCGGGCGGCGACCTGCAGGTGCTCGCGTTCGTGCGAACCTACGGCGTCGACGCGTGCATCACGCGCTCCGCAAACACCTTCGGGCCGCGCCAGTACCCGGAGAAGTTCCTCCCGCTCTTCATCACGAACGCGCTCGACGGCGAGCCGCTGCCGGTGTACGGCGACGGAAGGCAGCGACGCGAGTGGCTTCACGTCGACGACCACTGCGCGGCGATCGAGCTCGTGCTTCGTCGCGGGGAGCCCGGGCATGTCTACAACGTCGGCGGCCAGGAGCGCGAGAACATGGACGTCGTGCGCCGCATCCTGGAGGCGACCGGGGCGAGCCCCGATCTCGTCCGGCACGTCACGGATCGCCCCGGGCACGACCGGCGTTACGCGGTCGACTCCACGAAGATCCGTGAGCTCGGCTGGACCCCCGCCCACTCGTTCGACGCCGGCGGCCTCGAGGAGACGGTCGCCTGGTATCGCGAGAACCGCGAATGGTGGGAGCCGATCAAGTCCGGCGACTACAAGCGCTACTACGACGAGCAGTACGCCGCCCGACTCGCCTGACGGACGCCACCCGGCAGGCGACCGGCGAGGTGCCCCGAACTCGTTCCTGCGGGCCGGCGGCGGCCTGCGCCGCTATGGAAACGTTCGGTAAAGCATCGTCGGAACACGTGCCCGCCTCGGCTACCGTGGCCCGAGTGGGTCGCCGCGTCGCGAGAGCGAGCGCTGTCGCGCTCCTGGCCGTCGGTGGCTTCGCGTCGTCCATCTACGCCGCGCGGCCAGCGCGCGGGATCGCGTCAGGCCCGGCAACTGCGACGACCGGCGATGCCGGCACGACGGGATCGACGCAGTCGATCACGGTGAGCACGGCTCCGACCGTGCTCGCGTTCACCGGTCACGGCTACGGCCACGGGCTCGGCATGTCGCAGTGGGGCGCGGCCGGGTACGCAGAGCACGGCCTCACGTACGACCGGATCCTCCTGCACTACTACCCCGGCACCGTCCTCGGCCAGGCCAAGCTCCGGGCCGTGCGGGTGCTCCTTGCGCAGGAGCCGAAGACGACCGTGGCATCGGATTCGGCGGTTGTCGTCACGGGCGACGGCGGCAGCCGAGCCGAGCTTCCGGCGGGGAAGCTCGTGCTCGGGCCGGCACTCGGGATCGCCGGCCACCCTGAGCTCGCGCCTCCCCTGACGATCACCTCGGGCTCGCCGCTCTCCGTCGACGGTCGCCCCTATCGCGGTCGTCTCGTCGTCTCGTCGGACAGCCGGCTGGTGACGACGATCGACGTCGTCGGGCTCGAGCAGTACGTCCAGGGCGTCGTCCCAGCCGAGATGCCGCCCGACTGGCCGGCCGGGGCCCTGGAGGCACAGGCGGTCGCGGCCCGCTCGTACGCTCTCGCGAATCTCGCGAAGGGCAAGCCGTTCGATCTGTACGGGGACGTCCGCAGCCAGGTCTACGGCGGCGTGAGCGTCGAGTCGGATGCGACCAGCGCCGCCGTCGCCGCGACGAAGGGGCAGGTCCTCCTCTATCACGGCAAGGTCGCGGACACGCTCTTCCACGCGAGCTCGGGGGGCCGCACCGTGTCGTCGTTCGAGGCGACAGGGCTCGCGGTGCCGTACCTCGTGTCGGTCGCCGACCCGTATGACACGCTCTCCCCCTACCACGACTGGGGCCCCGTGCTGCTTGACGCGAACAAGGTGCGAAAGCGGTTGAAGCTCGGCTCGCCGATCACGGAGCTGCAGGCGGTCGACGGCCCGTCCGGTCGCGTGAAGTCGCTTGCGCTCACGACCGCCGACGCCTCGACCGCCTCGTTCACGGGCATGCAGCTGCGGACGCTGCTCGGCCTGCGCTCCACGTGGTTCCAGCCCCTCCTGCTGGGGCTGCAGCCGGATGCGAAGACCATCACGTTCGGCGGCGCAACCACCATCAACGGCGTCTCGTCCGGCGACGGCGAGGCCTCGCTGGAGGCGAGGGTGGCGGGCGGAGCCGAGTGGGCGCCGGCCGGTGTCGTCGGCCGCCCGGACGGAACGTTCGCCGCTCTCGTCAAGCCGCGCGTGACGACGTTCTACCGCCTCGCCTCCGGCACGGCGCGTGTCGGGCTCGTGCGGGTGGCCGTCGCCGCCCGCGTGTCCGCGGCCGCCTCCCCGTCGGGGATCTCCGGCTCGAGCCGGCCGACCGGCGCGGCCGTCCCGGCGCAGCTCCAGGCACGCGGCGCGGCCGGCTGGACGACCGTGTCGGCGACCGTCACCGATGCCGGCGGAGCCTTCTCGTTCGGCTCCGTTCCCGCCGGCACCTACCGCGTACGCGTCGCGCCGGGCAACGGGGTCGTGCCCGGCGTCTCGGTGCCGCTCGTCATTCCGTGAGACGCCGCGCCCTCGCCGCTCTCGCGGTTCTCGCCCTGGCCGTGCCCGCCGCCGCGGCAGGGTTCGACAACACGGAGCCGCTCGCGCCGAAGCAGTGGTACCTCGAGGCCGACAACGCCTGGTCGTTCTGGCCGCAGCAGCCGCAGCTCTTCCCGGTCACGGTCGCCGTGATCGACTCCGGCATCGACGCCTCGAACCCGGATCTCATGGGACGCGTCGTCGCGGCGCGATCGTTCGTCGGCGGCTCTCCGTACACCGACGATCAGGGCCACGGGACGTTCGTCGCCGGCGAGATCGCCGCGAATCCGTCGAACGGCCAGGGCATCGCCGGGCTCGCGTTCAACGCGCGGCTCCTGATCGCGAAGGTCGTGACCGCGGACGGGTCGGTGTCCCTCCAGGGAGAAGTCGAGGCGATCCGCTGGGCGGCCGACAGGGGGGCTCGGGTCATCAACCTGAGCCTCGGCGGCGTCCGCGACCCGCTCGACCCGGAGCTCGACACGTACTCGCCGCTCGAGCAGGCCGCGATCGACTACGCGTATGCGAAGGGTGCCGTCGTCGTGGCCGCGGTCGGGAACGGGCCGCAGTCGCCCGCGACGCCGTGGGGCTTCGCCGACTATCCGGCCGCGCTGCCGCACGTGATCGGCGTCAGCGCGGTCCGCGAGGACGGCAGCGTCCCCGACTACTCGAACCGGGACGCGATCTACAACGACATCGCGGCGCCCGGCGACGCCCTGGTGTCGACGATCCCGGTCGCGCTCACCGACACCACGCGGCCGGGCTGCATCAACCATCCCTATTCCGACTGCGGGCCGGCGGAGTTCCGTGACGCTATCGGGACGTCGTTTGCGGCGCCGCAGGTCTCAGCGGCCGCGGCGCTCCTGCTCGGGCAGGATCCGCAGCTGCGGCCCGAGCAGGTCTCGTACCTGCTCGAGCGCGGCGCCGCCGACGCCGATCCGACGACCGGCTGCACGCCGTGCGCCGTCGGCCGCGATTCCCTCACCGGGTTCGGCACCCTCGACGTCGCGGGTGCGCTGGCCCTGCTCGAGCGCGGCGGGGTGCCGCCGCCCGACCGGTACGAGCCGAACGACGATGCGGGCCCGTGGTCCCACGCCCTCCCGCCGCTGCCGCGGACGATCAAGGCGACGCTCGACTACTGGGACGATCAGACCGATGTCTACCGCGTTCGCCTGCGCAAGGGCCAGACGCTGTATGCGCGGCTCACGCCGTCGACATCCGCCCGGGTGCCGCTCCTGCTCTGGCCGCCCGGGACCCAGCGCGTCGAGTCGCTGGCGGCCGGGACGGCGGCGAGTGCCCAGTCGCGCTTCGTCGGCACGCAGGCACGGCTCGCCTACCGGGCGCCGGCGACGGGCGTCTACTACCTGCAGGCGAAGCTCGTCAGCCGGCGTCTCGACCCGGTCTCGTACCGGCTCGCGCTCACCCGCCGTTCTCCCTGAGCTCGTCGGCGGCAACCGGCCGGAGCGCGCGCGCCGGTGAGCCGACGACGACCGTGCGCGGCGCCACGTCCCGCGTCACCACCGCCCCGGCACCCACGAACGCCTCCTCGCCCACGTCCACGCCGGGGCAGAGCACGGCCCCGCCGCCGACGCGGGCGCCGCGCCTGATCGTGGGGCCCTTCATCAGCTCCTTCCGCCGCTCCGTCCGGCCCATGAAGTTGTCGTTCGTCGTGACGACGCAGGGCGCGATGAAGACGTCCTCCTCGAGCGTTGAGTAGGCGGTGATGTACGCCTCCGCCTGGATCCTGGTCCCTGCTCCGACGGTGGTGTCGTTCTCGATCAGCGAGCCGCGACCGAGAACGCAGTCGTCGCCGAGCGCCACCCGCTCGCGAATGCACGACTGGTCGCCGACGATGCAGTCCGCTCCGATCGTCGAGCCGGCGAAGACGATCGCCCCGGTCGAGATCACGGTCCGTGCGCCGACCCGGGTGGGGGGCAGCGGCTCCCGCCGTGCGGTCGAGCGGGCGCCGAGCGACGGCTGCTTCCCGACGACGGCGTTCTCCATGACGCGCACGTCGTCGGCGAGGACGGTGCCCTCGTAGACGGTCGCGGTCGGATGGATCTCAGCCATTGAGCGACGACGTGAGCATCTCGAGCGCACGCACGACGCGTGCGCCGTCGTGTGCGACCTTCGCGGCGTCGTGCTGTCCCTCGACGAGCTCGAGGAAGTAGCTGCATTCGAGCCGGAGCGGCTCGGCCGTCGAGATCTTCGGGATGAAGATGTCCCCCGACCGGGTCTGCCACTCGCCGTAGGTCTCCACCCGCTTCCACGGCGACTTCTCGTACACGGTCACCTTTCGCTCGAGCTCCATGTCGTCGAAGACGACCATCCGCTCGCGACCGACGACGGTCAGGCGCCGCATCTTGTGCGGATCGAGCCACGACAGGTGCATGTGCGCGATCTTCCCGCTCGGGAAACGGAGGTAGCAGAAGACGACGTCCTCGACGCCCGGCGTCAGGAAGTCTCGGCCGTGAGCCGCGGCGAGCTCGGGGTCCTCGTCGAGGAGGTAGAGGATCACGCTCAGGTCGTGCACGCCGAGCGACCAGAGCGCGTTCTCGTTCGTCCTCACGATGCCGAGGTTCTGCCGGTTCCCGTAGACGCAGAGCACCTCGCCGAGCTCGCCGGCGTCGACGAGCTCCTTCAGCTTCAGCACGCCGGGGTGGTAGAGGAGCAGGTGGCCCGGCATCAGCACGAGGCCGTTCGCGCCCGCCAGCGCCACGAGCTCGTCCATCTCGGCCGCCCGCATCGCCGGCGGCTTCTCGACCATCACGTGCTTCCCCGCCTCGAGCGCTGTCCGCGCGAGCGCATAGTGCGTGGGGACCGGCGTCGCGATCACGACGGCCTCGACGCCGTCGTCCGCGAGCACCTCGTCAAACGACGCGGTGACCTGTGCCCTCGGGTAGCGCGCCGCGAACCGCTCCCGCAGCCCGTCGTCGGTGTCGCAGAGCCAGGCCACGTCGGCGAGCTCGTCGAAGTTGCGTACGAGGTTCGGGCCCCAGTTGCCGAGGCCGGCGACGCCGAGCCGCACTCGGGCCACTAGAGCTTCCAGACCTTTCCGGGCACCTCGTGACCGCGGGTGGCGTTGCGGAAGTCGACGATCACGTTGCCCCGGCGCACGAGCTCGCCGTAGTCGATCGTCGAGTGGTCGGTGACGATCGCGACGCAGTCGTACTCCTCGGGCTCGAGCGGCAACGATTCGAGGCCGTCGAACTCCGGCACGAACGGGTCGTGGTAGGCGACCTCGGCGCCGGCGTTGCGGAGCAGGTCGAGAAGCTTCTCGGCGGGCGACTCCCGGACGTCGTCGATGTCTGGCTTGTAGGCGACGCCGACAAGGAGGATGCGCGAGCCCTTCAGAGACTTCTGGGCACCGTGGTTCAGCGCCTGCGAGATCACGGAGCGGCAGAAGTACGGCATGTTGTTGTTGATCTCGCCGGCGAGCTCGACGAAGCGTGTGTTGAAGTCGAACTCGCGCGCCTTCCACGCCAGGTAGTAGGGGTCGAGCGGGATGCAATGACCGCCGAGGCCGGGGCCGGGCTTGAACGACATGAAGCCGAACGGCTTCGTCGCCGCCGCCTCGACGACCTCCCAGACGTCGATGTCCATGCGGTCACAGAGCTGCGCGAGCTCGTTCACGAGCGCGATGTTCACCGAACGGAAGATGTTCTCGAGCAGCTTCGTCAGCTCGGCGGCGTCCGCTGTCGACACCTCGTGGACGTGGGCGAGGGCGGACGAGTAGAGCGCGGCAGCCGCTTTCGTCGACTCGGGGTCGATGCCGCCGACGACCTTCGGGGTCGTCTGTGTCGTCCAGTCCGTTCGGCCGGGGTCGACGCGTTCGGGTGCGAAGGCGAGGTGAAAGTCGGGGCCGGCGCGCAGCCCGCTCCCCTGCTCGAGGATCGGCTGCAGGACTTCCCGGGTGGTGCCGGGGTACGTCGTCGACTCGAGCACGACGAGGTGGCCGCGGCGGAGATGCGGCGCGAGGGAGGCGGCCGCGCTGCGAATCTGGCCGAGGTCAGGCTCGCGCTGGCGCGTGAGCGGCGTGCCCACGGCGATCACGACCGCGTCGCTCTCGGCGGCCGCCGCGAAGTCCGTGGTTGCGCTGATCAGCCCCGCGTCGACGAGCCTCTTCAGCGTCTCGGAAGGGACGTCCTTGATGTGACTCTCGCCGCGGTTGATCGCTGCGACGACGGCCTCCCCGGCCTCGATCAGCACGACCTTCTTCCCCGCCTCGGCGAACGTCTGCGCGTGCGGCATCCCGACGTAACCCGCTCCGATGACGGCGATGTCCCAGCCCATGTCGGCGCTCAAGCGTACAGGGCACGGGCGACGCGTTCGGCCGCGTGGCCGTCCCCGTAGAGCGTCGGCGCGCCGACGGGGAATCGGGCATCGTCGACCGCGTCGCCGATGCCGCCCGGCTCGACGAGCACGTTCGCGCCCACCGTCACCGTGTCGATCCACTCGGTGCTGGGCCGGACCGTCACGCACGGCACGCCGAGCCAGTACGCCTCCTTCTGCAGGCCGCCGGAGTCGGTGACGACCGCCTCCGCGCCGGCGACGAGCGCGAGCATCTCCAGGTAGCCGAGCGGCTCGAGTCGCAGCACGTTCGGGCCGAGCTCGATGCGTTGCTCGGCGAGCACCGCCTGGGTGCGCGGGTGAACGGGGAAGGCGAACCGGCGGCCGGTCGCGTTCACGGCGCCGGCGATCGCCCGTAGGCGATCGGGCTCCGTGTTCGCCTGCCGGTGGATCGTCAGGACGACGTAGGGCGGATCGACGACCGGATCGCGCTGTCGGGCGATCGGCGCGAAGACACGCGTCGCGTCCGCCATCACGTCGCCGACGACCGCTCGTCTTCCGTCGACGCCTTCGGACTCGAGCTGACGGGAGGAGCGCTCGTCGGGGCAGAGCAGGAGCGCGGCGAGCCGGTCGACCTCGATGCGGTTTCGCTCCTCGGGCATCGAGAGGTCGAAGCTGCGGAGCCCCGCCTCGACGTGCGCGATCGGGACCCCGCCCGCCGCGCGGGCGCCGGCCGCCGTCGAGTTCGTGTCGCCGTAGACGAGCACCCAGTCGGGTCGCTCCCGCTCGACGACGGTCGCGATCCGGCCGGCCATCGCGTCGATGTCGGCGGTCCGCAGATCGAGCCGGTAGGCGGGCTCGGGGATCGCGAGCTCGTCGAAGAAGACCTGCGACATGACGGGATCCCAGTGCTGGCCGGTGTGGACGACGACCTCGTCGATCCCCTGCCCGCGCAGCGCGACCGAGACGGGCGCCGACTTGATGAACTGCGGCCGGTTGCCGACGACGGAGAGGACGCGCATGGGCCGCTACGATACGCGGCGCCTTCCGGGCCGTTAGCTCAGCTGGTAGAGCAGGGGACTCTTAATCCCAAGGTCGAAGGTTCGAATCCTTCACGGCCCATCCGTCCGGGCGCGCGAGCCCGGACGAATCCCGGTTCGAGCGCGTCTACGCGCCGAGGAGGCGCTGCTTCGCGCTCGCGAACTCGTCGTCCGTCAACGCGCCGGAGCGGTGGAGCTCGGCGAGCGTCGCGAGCTCGGCCACGAAGACGGGGTCGTCCGATCCGTCGCCGGGCGTCGTCAGCTGCTCGTCGAGCGCTCCCCGGACGCGGGTGGCGAGGCCCTTGGCGATGCGTCCGCGCTCGCCCCATGAGCCGTACTGCGCCTCGGCGCCGCGCCGGGCGGTCTTCCCGCTGACGATGAGCTTCGAGGAGGACGGCGAGAGCGCCAGGGCCACGGCGGTCATGTCCTGGCCCGCGGTCGACCAGATCGACGGCCCTGTGTTGAACGTGATCCTCGCGGGCTCGTCCTGGTGGCGGAGGATCGAGAACCCGAGCGCACTGACGGCGCTCACCGTCTCGGTGAAGAGCTGCTCCGGCGGAGCGTCGAACTCGAACTCGTACGTCTTGGCCACGGGTGCGGCTCCCGGGGTCGTGAGATCTCTCCGTTCTTCTTGTAGGACACGCCGGCGCGCCGGTCAACCGTGCCGGGCTGCGGATCCCTGGTCAGAGGGATGCCGGCGCCCATGCACCCGGAGAGCCGTATGGATCGTAAGCCGATGGAGTTGGTAGGGTCGGTTCGTGGAGCCCGAGACGTCCCGCGTGTCGCGGTCGGTCTTCTTGGCCGCCTGCCTGGTGTGGCTCCTCGGTGCGTCCATCGAGACGGTCGTGGGCGTGCTCGGCGACTGGCCCGCGCAGTTCGGCGGCGGCGGCGACGCCGCGAAGATCGACACGCAGTGGATCACGAAGGGCACGGCCCTGTCGCCTCCGCTCTTCCTGCTCCTCGCGATGCTGGCGGCGCTCGCCGCGGTGCGGTTTGCCCGGCGGGCCTTCGTCCGGTGGCTCGGGCTCGGCCTCGCGGTGGCGGTCGGCGTCATCGGGGTCGTCGGCTCGCTGGGCGAGATGCTCGCCGCCGCGACGCCGGACGTGCCTCTCGGCGTGCAGCGCGCGGGGATCATCGGTGTCCTCGTCTCGGTCGCGGTGCTCGCTGCGGCAGTGCCCTATGCGCGCGACGGCCGTCGTCGGCGCGACTGAGAGGGCCGGCAATCCGGGTTCCGCCGCGAGCCCCACCTTTGCGACCATTGGTGCGTGGAGTCCTCGAGGGCGATCGGTCTCGTCGAGGTGGGGATCCGCGGCGCGCCGGGCTCGTTCGCACCGCCGCGGCCGGACGTCCGGGTCGGCGCATCATGACGGGGTCGTCCGTGCCGCTGCGAAACCGCGTCACGCCGCTCGGCGAGCTGGTCGCCCACCCGGCCCGGGGCACCGTCTACGGGAACCGTGGCTGCCTGCACGATGCGCAGGGCGAGATCCGGCGCCGCTACCAGGTGAAGCGGTGGATCGCCTGCCGGCTCGAATTCAAGGGGCGGCGTCGGCATCCGCTGCTCCAGCCCGGCCGGTACACCGAGCTCTTCTTCCTCGACGAGGCCACCGCGTTCGCCGCCGGGCACCGTCCGTGCGCGGAGTGCCGTCGCGAGGACTACGTGCGCTTCCTCGGGCTGCTCGGCGAGAGCCGCGCCGACGCCGTCGACGAGCGGCTGCATGCCGAGAGGCTCGGCCCGCACCGCGTCGAGCCTCTCGCCGCACTGCCCGACGGCGTCTTCGTCCTCCGCGACGGCGAGCCCTGGCTTGTCCATGCCGGGGAGCTCCGCCGCTGGACGCCCGCCGGGTACGCCGACCGGTGCGAACTGCCCGGGAACGAGCGAGCGACGGTGGTCACGCCACCGTCGCTCGTCGACGTCCTCCGCTCCGGCTGGTCGGGGGTCGTCCCCTTCCTCCATCCAAGCCTTTAGAACAGACCGAGGCGGCGGGGCTCGTCCCAGGCGATGCGGATCAGCTCCGCGGACTCCTCCACCAGCCCGGTCTCGGGGCGCGGCTGCGGGTGCGGCGCGCGCTTGCCGGCTGGGCGGCGAGGCGCCGTCGTGTCGCGAGAGAGCCGGTTCATGCCTGCACCTCCTCCTCCCTGTGAAGTGCGGGCGCGGGCGCCCGCGTGATCCTGATGTCGCCGCTGACGGTCTTCGCACGGATCTCGACGAGCGGCCCGTCGCCCTCCGGGGCGCCGTCGAGCGAGTCGAGCTCGGAGACCGTGTCGCCGCTCGTCGTCGAGCAGTCGAGGTACGCCTTCGAGCCTCGCCGCACCGCGATCGTGACGTCACCCGAGACCGAGTGGGCCGTGACGCGGCCGCGCATGACGGCGCCGTGGTGCTGGTCGCCGCTGACGGTGTTGGCCGTGACGTCGTCGAGCGCCTCGCCGATCCGGAGGTCGCCCGAGGCGGTGTTGACGTCGACGCTGCCGCCTGCCGACTCGATGCTGATGTCGCCCGAGGCGGTCTGGACGGAGACTGCGCCTCCGACCGACCGGGCCTCGAGGTCGCCGCTCGCGCTCTTCACGTCCAGGCGGCCCGTGACGTCCCCGGCCGCGACGTCGCCGGACGCGGTCGCGACCCGCAGCGCGCCGATCGTGCCGCGTGCGAGGACATCGGCCGACTTCGTCCTCGCCGACACGCCGGAGCCTTCCGGGCAGCGGATGCGGCAGCCGATTCCGCTCCGCCCGAAGACGAGGCCGAGGCTGAACCCGCCGCGCCGCTGCGGGACGTCGACTACGAGCCGGCCGTCCGAGAGCTCGACGCGTGCGGCATCCACGAGCTTCTGCGACTCCTCGTCGTGCGCGACGAGCTCCACCTCGACGCGGCCCTCGAGCGACGGGTCGACCTCGATCTCGCCGGAGGCGAGACTGATCTCCATCTCGACCGGGCCTGCGACGTCGAATGTCCTCTCCATCGTGAATCCTTCCTCCTCTAGCTCTGGGCGTAGCCCGACAGGCGCTTGCCGCTGACGCGGGACGGTCGCGACTCGGCCTGGCGCGCGATCGCGCGGACGAGCCACGTGTTGGTCGAGACGCCCTCGGATGTGGCGGCGCGCTCGACGGCGGACTTGAGCGACTCCGGCAGGCGCAGGCTGATGCGCGCGGTCAGCTCGTCGCGGTCGACGAGCCCGCCGCCCTCGCCCGTCTCGTCGACGAACACGAGCTCCGGCTCCTGGCCCGCGAGGCGGACCTCGACGTGGCCGGAAGGGAGCTTCGACGAGAGCTCGACGGCCGCCTGCGAGAGCAGGTCGAACAGCTTCAGGCGCAGGTTCGACGCGAGCGCCTCGCCGAGACGCTGGGCGATCCGCGCGGAGCGCTCGTCGCCGAGCTCGGAGAGGCCCTGGAGATCCTGCTGGAGCCCATCGAGAACGATCGTCAAGTTCATGGTGACATCACTATGACATCACTCATGCTGTCTGTCAAGTGTCTCCGGGACATCTTTCTGGGATCACGGGGACAGTACCGCGTCTCCACGGAGAAAACCGCACCCGAAACGCGACGCGGGCCCCGGGGGCCCGCGTCGGCTCGAGTCCTGGAGGACTCAGGAGGTCGGGAGGGAGGTGTCTAGTACGGCGGGTTGTCGTCGACGTAGGTCGTCGTGCGCCGACGGGTCGACGAGGCTCCCCAGCCGCCCCAGCTCGACCAGAACATCAGCGAGAGCACGATGCCGACCGCGCCCACGACCATCAGGATGATCCCGACCGTATTGATGTTGAAGCCGGACGTGGTCGCGGTCACGGCCCACGTGAGGATCGCTCCCGCGGCGATGAGGATCAGGCTGACTCCGATACCCATGTGATTTCCAACCTCCTTCCCGGGGGTCTCCCGGCGTCGGTGAGACCCGCGAGGTTTCGACAGGTCCCGAGGGAAACGGAGAAGGGGCGCATTCGGTTACGACCCGCCGAGCCGGGTCTTCATCTATGTTTCGCTCCGGGTGCGCAGGGGTTCCATCATTCAGCTCGCCGCGCTCGGGCTTGCTGCGGCTGCGGTCGGCACCGCCGTGGCGCTCCTCATTCCCTGGCTGCCCACCGCCGCCGGCAAGGAGGCGGGCCGCATCCACTTCGTCTACTGGTTCACGACCGCGATCGCGATCGCGGTCTTCTCGGTGGTCGCCGCCGTGCTCGTGTACTCGGTGTGGAAGTTCCGCGCCCCGCCGGACGACGATTCCGACGGCCCGCCGACGCACGGCCACACCACGCTCGAGATCGTGTGGACCGCGATCCCGGCCGTGCTCGTGACCGCGATCTCGATCGTCAGCGCGGTCGTGCTCGCGCAGAACGGGCATGCGGGCTCCGACCCGCTCGTGATCAAGGTGAAGGCCCAGCAGTTCGCGTGGAACTTCACCTACCCGAACGGGCGCAGCGTCGGCTATCTCACCCTGCCCGTCGACCGGCACGTGAAGCTCGACATCACCTCGCTCGACGTCATCCATTCCTTCTGGGTGCCGCAGCTGTCGCAGAAGCAGGACGCCGTCCCGGGCCAGCACAACACGATCGTCGTCACGCCGACGAAGATCGGGACCTATCCGGTCATCTGCACCGAGCTCTGCGGCCTCGGCCACGCGCTGATGCGCAGCCACGTCGACATCGTCTCGGCGGCCGACTACGCGAGCTGGCTCAAGCAGGGGTCGCAGTCGAGCGGGCCGCCGGGTCTCGCGGTCTTCCAGCAGAACGGGTGCGGCGGCTGCCACACCTTTACGCCCGCCGGCGCGAACGGCAACGTCGGCCCGAACCTCGACAACCTGAAGTCGGAGGCGGCGAAGGCGAACCGCGGGACGCTGGAGCAGTTCATCCACGAGTCGATCGTCACGCCGCAGGCGTACCTGGAGCCGGGCTATCCGGACGCGATGCCGCACATCTTCGGGTCGCAGATCCCGGCGGCCCAGCTGACCCAGCTCGTGCAGTATCTGGCCCAAGGAGCGAAATGAGCCAACTCGCCGACGTCGTCGAAACGCACGCGCACAACGAGCTGCCGCCTCCGCGGGGCTGGCACCGGCTGACCGCCGCCGGCTGGCTGCGCGCGCTCTGGACGACGCCGCTCTTCTTCGGCATCGGCCTCGGGCTCGTCGTGCTGATCCGCTGGCTCGCCCACTGGCACCCGATCTGGAAGGGCGCCGACCTCGTCACGGTCGAGCTCGTGACGACCCCGCTCGGCTTCCTCGCCGGTCTCGGCGGCTTCGACTACTGGGTGTACTACGCGAGCGGGCGGCCGACGCGGGCCGAGGATCACGCGGGCCACGGAGCGCGAACCTGGCGCGACTACTTCCGGGTCAACACCGACCACAAGGTGATCGGCATCCAGTACGTCGTCACCACGATCTTCTTCTTCATGGTCGGCGGGCTCTTCGCGATGCTCTTCCGTGCGGAGCTCGCCCAGCCCGGCGACCAGTTCTTCAACCCGCAGACCTTCAACGTCCTGGTCTCGAACCACGCGGCGCTGATGATCTTCCTGTTCGTCATTCCCGCGTTCGCGGGCCTCGGCAACTACGTCATCCCGCTGATGATCGGCGCTGCGGACATGGCGTTCCCGCGCCTGAACGCCCTGTCGTTCTGGCTCTTGCCGATCGCCGGAGTGATCCTGATCGCCGGCATGGTCACCCCGGGCGGCGGGCCGTCCGCCGGCTGGACGTGCTACGCGCCCCTCTGCTCGCACCAGCCGCTCGGCCAGGTGTTCTTCAACATGGGCGTTCAGTGGGCGGGGGCCAGCTCGATCATGACCGCGCTCAACTTCCTGGTCACGATCATCACCATGCGGGCGCCGGGCATGACGTTCTGGCGGATGCCGCTCCTCGTCTGGGCGAACTTCACGACCTCGCTCCTCGTCGTGATCGCCACGCCGTTCATCGCCGGGTCGCAGTTCTTCGTGATGTTCGACCGGGTGATGCACACCAACTTCTTCGAGCCGTCGGGCGGCGGCTACGTGCTCGGGTACCAGCACATCTTCTGGTTCTACTCGCACCCGGCCGTCTACATCATGATGCTGCCCGGCTTCGGGATCATCAGCGAGGTGATCGCGGTGATGAGCCGCAAGCCGGTGTTCGGCTACCGGCTGATGGCGCTCTCGCTGATGGCGATCCTCGTGCTCGGCTTCTCCGTCTGGGCGCACCACATGTTCGTGGCGGGGATGGCCGGATGGCTTCGCGTGCCGATGATGGTCACCTCGATGGTGATCGCCGTGCCGACCGGGATCAAGATCTTCTCGTGGCTCGCCACGATGTGGGAAGGCCGGCTGCACTTCACGACCCCGATGCTCTTCGCGCTCGGGTTCCTCTCGATGTTCGTGATCGGCGGTCTCTCCGGCATCTACCTGGCCTCGGTGCCGATCGACATCCACGCGAGCGACACGTACTTCATCGTCGCCCACATCCACTACGTGCTCTTCGGAGGCTCCGTCTTCACGATCTTCGCGGGGATCTACTACTGGTTCCCGAAGATGACCGGGAAGATGTACGACGAGCGGCTCGGCAAGCTCCACTTCTGGCTCACGTTCATCGGGTTCAACCTCACCTTCTTCCCGATGCACTACATCGGGCTGCAGGGCATGCCGCGCCGCGTCGCCGACTACGCGCACCGCTTCGCCGACATCAACCTGTTCATCTCGATCGCCTCCTTCGGGCTCGGCGCGTCGACTCTCGTGTTCCTCTACAACATGGTCAACTCGTGGGCGCACGGCCGCGCCGCGGAGGGCAACCCCTGGCGCGCGCTGACGCTCGAGTGGCAGGTGTCGTCGCCGCCGCCCGTGTTCAACTTCGACCAGCTGCCGCAGGTGGTCGGCCACCCGTACGAGTACGGCGTCCCCGGCGCGCGCCACGCGATCTTCACGGCGAAGCATCCCGAGCCGGTGGGTGCCGACTGATGGCGCACGTCCTCGTGATCGCGAACGAGACCGTCGCCTCGGACACGCTGCTCGATGCGGTTCGCGCCGAGGTGCACGGCAGCGACGACCGGGTCACGGTGATCGCGCCGGTGAACGAGCCGAATCAGGGCTACGTCGTCTACGAGGACACCCGCCGGGCGGCGGCAGGACGTCGGCTCGACCGCACGCTGCGGACCCTGCGCGAGGCCGGTCTTCGCACGCAGGGGTTCGTCGTCGAGACTGGGCCGGTGCAGGCGGTGAAGGATGCGATCGTCCAGCTCGAGCCGGCGATCGACGAAGTCGTGGTCTCCACGCACGCCCTTGAGCGCTCCGGCTGGATGCGCCGGCACGTCGTCGAGGAGATCCAGCGGGTCGTCGGCGATACTCCGGTGAAGCACGTCGTCGTCGAGAGCGTCGGCTCGGACGGTGAGGCGAACGTGCTCGTGATCGCGAACCAGACGGTCGTCTCCGGCGAGCTGCTCGACCGCATCCGCCTCCGGGCGGCCGAGAGCCCCGCGAGCTTCCTGCTCGTCGCTCCGCAGAGCGACGAGGAGCAGCACGACGATGCCGACCGCCGGCTGCGCCGGGCGCTGACCGAGCTGCGCGGCGAGGGCATCGACGCCCACGGGCAGGTCGTTCACCCCGACCCGTACACCGCCGCCCAGCATGTCGTCAACGACGAGCGCGTCGACGAGATCATCGTCTCGACCTTCCCCGGCGAGAAGAGCGGCTGGCTCCGGCGCGACCTCGTCGAGCGCCTCCGCAAGGACACCGGGGTCCCCGTCGACCACGTCGTCGCCCCATGAGCAGCCACGCAGAGACGCTCGAGCACCACCACGGGCCCCCTCCGATCCACTACAGCTCGCGGGTCCCCCCGCAGGTGCTCGGCATGTTCCTCTTCATCGCGTCGGAGATCATGCTCTTCGGCTCGTTTTTCACCGTGTACTTCTTCGACCGCGTCGTCAATCACGGCGTCGACGGGCACTGGCCGCCCGCGGGCTTCCACCGGCCGGCGTTCGTCGCCGGCGTGAACACCGCCATCCTCGTGACCTCGAGCTTCACGATGCACTGGGCGGACTCGTCGATCAAGAAGGGCAACCGCAACGGCCTCCGCGCCGGGATGGTGCTGACGTTCCTGCTCGGGCTGACCTTCCTGATCACGCAGGTGATCGAGTACCACCGGATCGGCTTCAACACGAGCAACACCTCGTTCGCGGCGACCTTCTTCGGCCTGACCGGCCTCCACGGTGCACACGTGCTCGTCGGTCTCACGATCCTGCTCGTGATGACGATTCGGTCGTTCCGCGGCCACTTCTCCCCCGAGGATCACCACGGCATCGAGATCGGCGGCATCTACTGGCACTTCGTCGACGTGATGTGGATCGTCGTGTACGTCACGGTTTACCTCCTCTAGAGCGGGTACTCACGCGTCTGTGCGCAACCCCCTCCGGAGCGAGAGCGATGCGTTCCGGTTCGTCCTCCTGACGATCGGCTACTTCGCGCTGATCGTGATCGGGTCGCTGATCAACGTGTGGCTCGGCGTCGCGGTCTTCGCCGTCCTGACGGGAGGCGCGCTGTGGCTCGTCCTCGCCGGCCGCCGCGAAGCCGCGAAGCCGGTCCGCCAGTCGCCGGCGGCTTCGCCTCCGGGCGAGCATCGTGTCCTCGTCGTCGCGAACGAGGCCGTCGG
Source organism: uncultured Thermoleophilia bacterium (assembly GCA_963784765.1). Taxonomy (GTDB): domain Bacteria; phylum Actinomycetota; class Thermoleophilia; order Gaiellales; family Gaiellaceae; genus PALSA-600. The sequence goes on along the minus strand of CAWASP010000008.1, from coordinate 51,370 downwards.
CGGTCACGCCCTGCGATCGGAGCTCGAGTCGCGGGCCCGCGGCCGGTCTGTCCAGGTGCTCGTCGTCGCCCCGGCGTCGACCTCGCCGCTCCCCCACTGGACGTCCGACGTGGACGGCGCGCGCGCGGACGCCGACAGCCGGCTCGAGCAGAGCCTCGCCGCGATGCGCTCGGCCGGGCTCGACGTGCGGGGCGAGATCGGCGACTCCGACCCGGTGCAGGCGGTCGAAGACGCGTTGCGCACCTTCCGGCCCGACGAGCTGATCGTGGCGACGCACCCCGAGGGGCGGTCGTCGTGGCTCGAACAGGGCATCGTGGGAAAGCTGCGCGAACGCTACGCGCTCCCACTCACACACGTCGTCGTCGACGGCGACCCGGACCCGCGCTGAGCATCGAGGCCGTCGATCCCCTGCCGCTCGCGGACGAGCTGCGCGAGGTGCACCGGAGCGCCCTCGGCGCCGGTGCGCTCTCGACCGAGTGGGCCCGGGACCGCCTGCCGGTTCACGCCCGCCGCAGCGACTTCGTCTTCCTCGTCGCGCGGGAGGAGGCCGAGCTGGTCGGCTTCGCCTACGGCTACACCGGGGAGCACGGCCAGTGGTGGACCGATCACGTCGCGGAGGCGCTTGCTCCGGGGCTGCGGCAGCGATGGCTCGATCCGCCCCACTTCGAGGTGGTCGAGCTGCACGTGCGGCCGCGTTTCCAGCGGCAGGGCATCGGCAGCGCCCTGCTCGCACAGCTCCTTTCCCGCCAGCCGCACGACCGCGCGCTGCTGTCGACGCAGACCTCGTCGCGCAAGGCGCGGGCGTTCTACGCGAAGAACGGCTGGCTCGAGCTGGGCAGCGTCGACTTCGGCCCCGGCTACCCCGGCTACCTCGTGCTCGGGAAGATGCTGACGCGCTGACGGCGCCTCGGTGTCGTCTGACACACGAAGGCGACATGAGAGCGCGACCGATCTGCTACCGACCGCGTGCGGCTACTTGCCGGCGACGGAGCTGACGTAGGCCGCGACGGCCTGGATCTGCGCGTCGGTGAGCCGCCCCTTGAAGGCGGGCATCACCGCACCGCCGTTTGCGACCTGGCGTGCGACCCTCGCCTGCGACGGCTTCAGCTGGTCCAGGTTCGGTCCGACGGTGCCGGTCGCGCCGGCGTCCTTCAGCGTGTGACAGCCGCCGCAGCCCGCGGACGCGAACACCTGCTTGCCCGCCGCGGCGCCGCCGGTCGTCGTTGTGCCCCCGGTCGTGGCCCCCCCGGTGGTCGTCGGCGCCGTGGTCGTGGTCGGTGTCGTCTCGGCGGTGACGCCGCAGTTCGGGTTCCCGGCGCATTTGGCGACGTAGACGGCCACGTCACGCGCGTTCTGGCCCGTATAGAGGTCGGCCGGCATCGGGGCGGTCGGGTAGGCGATCTGCCCCCGCACGATGTCGCGGATCGTCTGCTCGGAGAAGCCCTGCTGCTTGTCCGAGGAGAAGGCGTCGTCGAGGTTCGGGCCGACCGTGCCCGTCGAACCGGCGTCCGCGAGCGTGTGACAGGAGGCGCAGGCGAGGTCCCCGGGCTTCGCCGGGTTGAGGAAGAGCTCCTTCCCGTGCGCGGGGTCTCCGGTCGTCACGCGGCCGACGGCGCCGCAGCCCGAGGCGGCGAGCAGGACCGAGAGCAGAAGGGCTGTTGCGACGGGGGTGCGCAGAGGCGGTCGGCGGAGTCTACGAGGACGGTTGGGACACGCCTTCGAGCGCCGCGACGGCGTCCTCGCGGCTCGAGTGGATCGTGAACACCCGGTCGAGGCCGGTGATCTCGAAGATCTTCGTGATGTTCCGGTCGCTGCAGACGAGCGACAGCTGGCCGTCGTTCGTGCGAAGGCGCTTGACTCCGCCGACGAGAACACCGAGCGTGGTCGAGTCGATGAACGTCGTCGACGTGAAGTCCACCACGACCTGACGGCCGCCCTGCCCGATCACCTCGAGCAGCTGCTGCTTGAACTCCGGAGCCGTGTAGAGGTCGACCTCGCCGGACAGGGAGATCACGTAGGCGTCGTCGGACAGCTGCTCGGTCTTGATGTCGAAGTTCATGTCGGTCCCCCCGGAGATCGCTGCAGTCAGGCCGGGCCTGCCGCGTGAGTCTAACCGGAGCCCGACGAGGAGGCGGAGTTTGCCTGCGCCAGCTTCTCGAGGTTCTTCAGCTGCTGGCGGACGGTCGGCGCGGATGTGTCATTCGGCGCAAGCTTCAGGAACTTCTTGTAGGCCGCGATCGCCGTCGTCGTGTCGCCGACGCCCTGGGCCGCCTGGGCGAGCAGGATCTGGGTCGATGCGTCGTTCGGGCTGAGCTTCGCGATCTTCTTGTACGCCTGCTCGGCGTTCCCCGTGGCCGAGCGGTAGTTCGTGAGCGCCGTGTTCGCCTTCGCGCTGAGGGTCGTCTGGACGGCCGTGCTGATCGGGTCCTGGAGCCCCTTCGGATCCGCGAACGCCTTGCCGAGCGGGGTTGTCGACGGCGGTGGGAAGGCGCTCGAGGGGATCTCGGCCAGCGCCGCCTGCGTCTGGAGGTTCGAGTACTCGGTCGCATAGGTCTGCGCCAGCTGCTGGTACTGGCCGGCGACGTCGAGGAGCGCGTCCTGGCTCTTCGGGCGCAGGGCGATGTAGCGCTCGAGCGCGGAGACGGCGTTCTTCGTGTCGTGCTTCGTCTCGTACTCGGTCGCGAGGTCGCGCCACGCCTTGGCGTCCTTGGGGTTCTTCGCCACCTTCTTCTGCAGGCTCGAGATCGACGTCCCGCCTCCCCCGCCGAAGTTGAACGCGTTCTGGAGGGCGGACGAGACGCCGGTCGAGCCGGAGCCCACGCCGAACACGACGAACCCGACCCCGAAGACGAGCGCCAGGAACACGAATGCCCACTTGGCGTGCACGCGCAGCCGCTGGAAGAACAGCTCCTCCTGCCACTGCGGCGGCCGCTGCTTCCGCGGCTTCGGAGCCGCTACGGCGCGGGTGCCGCGAGCATTCTGCGCCGGGCGGCGCTTGCGGTGTTGCGTACCTCTCGCCACGTCTCCTCGTTTGCCTTTGCGTATCGGGTGCAGCCGTCGACGATCGTCTCGAGCACTCGTTCCGGCGAGCCGCCGAAGACGACGGCCGCCGCAGGATCCTCAACCGGATGGTACGGGCTTCCCGCCAGGGACACCACCACCAGATCGGCTCGTTTTCCGGGTGCCAGGGTACCCACCTCCGGGTCGATCCGCAGCGCCCGGGCCGCATCGGCGGTCGCGAGGCGCAGCGCCTCGCCCGCCCCGAGGGCGTCCGCGCGCCGGCTTCGGGCGCGTGCGAGGAAGATCGCGGTGCGCATCTCCTCGAAGACGTCGAACGACGGAGTCGACGCGGGCGAGTCGGTCCCGAGCCCCACCGTGATCCCGGCGTCGCGCAGGGCGGTCAGCGGTGCGATCCCGCAGCCGAGCAGGGCGTTCGAGCGCGGGCAGTGCACGACCGGAACTCCTCGTTCGGCCAGCAGGGCGATCTCGCCGGCGTTCACGTCGACACAGTGCGCGCACAGGAGGTCGGGGCCGAGCACGGTCTCGAGCGAGCCCACCGACCGCCGGCCGGTGGGGGCGACCGGAGGCGTCGGCAGGCCGACCCAGCTGCCGCTTCCGTCCTCGAGCCAGGCGTTCTCGTCGGCGCTCTCGGCGAGGTGCGTTCCGACGGGGACACCCAGGGAGAGGCACCAGCGGTAGACCTCGAGCGAGCAGGTGTACGGCGCGTGCGGCGACACGCCCAGGCGAACGAGCGGCGAGTGCGAGACCCGGGCCTGCTTCTCGTCGAGCTGACGCGCCGTGTCGGCCGGGTCGGTCCCGAAGACCTCGAGGTACACGATCGCCCGCAGCCCGGCCTCGGCCGCCGCGAGCGCCGCGGCGCCGCTGAAGCTGTAGTCGGCCGTCGTCGTGATGCCCGACCGCAGCGAATCGGCGGCGCCGCACCGCGCGACGGCCAGCATGTCGTCGAAATCGAGGCGTCGCTTGCGTTCGACGTGGATGGCGATCCACGGGCCGAACGTCAGGCCGTCGCCGAATCCCGCATACGCCGCGTACTCGAGGTGCGAGTGCGCGTTCACGAACCCCGGCAGGATCACGGCATCGGCGAAGTGCCGCTCTGCGCGGCCCGGGCCGACGTCGACGATGCGGCCGCCCGCGATCCGCACGACCCCGCCCTCGATCGGCGGTCCGTCGACGGGCAGCACCCAGTCGGCCGACAGCTCAGAGACCGCCGCCGCCCGGCCGGCTCCGTCGGCCTGCCGGCTGCTCACACGCCGACGGGCGACGTCTCGGTGCGCGACGCCCGGCGCTCGAGCAGCACGGAGGCCCAGATCGAGGCCTCGTACAGCACGAGGAGCGGGAGCGTCTCGAGGATCGTCGTCACCGGATCGACGCCCGGCAGCGCGACGCCGACGCAGCAGACGACGAAGTAGCCGACACGGCGGCTCCGCCGCAGCGTTCGGGTCGAGAGGATGCCGATTCGCGTCAGGCCGACGACGAAGAGCGGCAGCTCGAACACGATCGCCATCGCGACGAGCACCTTCGCCGCGAAGCCGATGTAGTCGCGGGCCCGGATGAAGTTGTGGTACTGCGAGCTGTCGTAGTGCGCGAGGAAGTGCGAGGCGGCCGGCAGCGCGAGCTCGTACCCGAAAGCGACCCCGACGACGAGCAGGATGCCCGAGACGAGGACGAAGACGCGCAGCATCCGCTCGTGCGCCGGGTCGAACGCCGGCAGGAAGAATGCCCATGCCTGCCAGAGGATGACCGGAAGCGCGACCAGGAAGCCTGCGTAGACCGACAGCCAGATCGAGGTCATGAACGGCTCCCCGATCGTCAGCGTCGTCAGCTGGCGGTGCCCCTTCGGCAGCGCCAGCTCGAGGGCGTGGATCAGCCGGCGGTGGAAGATGTAGGCGACGATGAAGCCCGCGAGGAGCGTGCCGATGCAGACGAAGAGCCGCTGGCGCAGCTCCTCGAGGTGCTCGACGAGCGTGGCCTCCTCGCCGTGCCCCAGCCGACGCGGCAGGCGAACCCGACCCACGGATTCTCAGCCGACGGTTTCGTTCTCGCGGCTCGGCGCGGAGGCGGTGGAGTCCTCCGTCCCGACCGGAAGTTGCGACGTCTGCGTCGGCTCGGGCTTCGTGGTGCCGGTCACCGAGTCCTTGAACTCACGCATTCCTGTTCCGAGCGACCGTCCGATCTCCGGAAGCCGCTTCGCGCCGAAGAGCAGGAGCGCCACGAGCAGCAGCAGGATGATCTCGGTCGGGCCGATGTTTCCCATGGGTGGAGCGTATCAGCGTTTCGGCTCGATCCGGCCACGGGAGGCTCTTCATGGGAACCCGACGATCGCCGCAGGATGTCGGCCGCCACGGTCCGCTTGGCTACGATGCGCGAGAGAACGGACGGGCGGTGAGCGCCTGTCCGGCGGCCCTCGGGAGTGGTTTGGCAATGGCAACGCTGGAGCTGAAGAATCTGCATGTCGCGCTGGAGGACGGGACCGAGATCGTCAAGGGCGTCGATCTCTCGGTCTCGACCGGCGAGGTGCACGCGATCATGGGCCCGAACGGGTCGGGCAAGTCGACGCTCGCCTACGCGATCGCCGGCCATCCGGGCTACGAGATCACCGAGGGCCGGATCCTGCTCGACGGCACCGACATCACCGAGGCGGGCGCCGACGAGCGGGCGCAGGCCGGGCTCTTTCTCGCGTTTCAGTACCCGCACGCGATCCCGGGCGTGACCGTGACGAACTTCCTGCGCCAGGCGCTGAACGCGGTCCGCAAGGCGCGGAACGGCGGCACCGAGGACCCGATCCCGGTGCCCGAGTTCCGCAAGAGCCTGCTCGGCCAGATGGACCGTCTCAAGGTCAGCCGCGAGCTCGCCTCGCGCTACCTGAACGACGGCTTCTCGGGCGGCGAGAAGAAGCGCGTCGAGATCCTGCAGATGGCGATGCTTCGCCCCAAGATCGCGGTGCTCGACGAGACGGACTCGGGGCTCGACATCGACGCGCTCAAGATCGTCGCGGGCGGCGTCAAGGAGCTCGTCGGCCCCGACATGGGAGCGCTCGTGATCACGCACTACCAGCGCATCCTCAACTACATCGAGCCGGGCTTCGTGCACGTCTTCGTCGGCGGGAGGATCGTCGAGGAGGGCGGCCCCGAGCTCGCCCAGAAGCTCGAGGTATCCGGCTACGAGGAATGGGAAGAGGGAAAGGAGGCGGCGTAATGGCGCAGACCGAGAGCGAGATCGTCCAGGGCATTGGATCGGACTACGAGGTCAAGTACGGCTTCCACGTTCCCGAGGACTACTTCTTCAAGTCCGGCAAGGGCCTCTCGCACGAGTTGATCGATGCGATCTCCTCGCACAAGGCCGAGCCCGACTGGATGCGGAAGTTCCGCCACCGCTCGCTCGACTACTTCCTCGCGCGGCCGATGCCCACGTGGGGCGGCCAGCCGAGCCTGCAGGAGATCGACTTCGACTCGATCCACTACTACATCAAGCCGACCGAGAACCAGGCCGAGTCGTGGGAGGACCTGCCGCCCGACATCAAGGACACGTGGGACAAGCTCGGCATCCCCGAGGCGGAGAAGAAGTACCTCGCCGGCGTCGGCGCCCAGTACGAGAGCGAGGTCGTCTACCACAAGCTGCAGGAGCAGCTCACCTCGCAGGGCGTCGTCTTCCTCGACACCGACACCGCGTTGCGCGAGCACGAGGAGCTCTTCAAGCAGTACTTCGGCACGATCGTCCCGCAGAACGACAACAAGTTCGCCGCGCTGAACTCGGCCGTCTGGTCGGGCGGGTCGTTCATCTACGTTCCGCCGGGCGTCAGGATCGAGTTGCCGCTCCAGGCCTACTTCCGCATCAACGCGGCGAACATGGGCCAGTTCGAGCGCACGCTCATCCTCGTCGACGAGGACGCCTACGTGCACTACGTCGAGGGCTGCACCGCGCCGATCTACTCGACCGACTCGCTGCACTCGGCCGTCGTCGAGATCGTCGTCAAGCCGGGCGGACGCTGCCGGTACACGACGATCCAGAACTGGTCGACGAACGTCTACAACCTGGTCACGAAGCGCGCCGTCGCCTACGAGAACGCCACGATGGAGTGGGTCGACGGCAACCTCGGCTCGAAGCTGACGATGAAGTACCCGGCGATCTGGCTGCTCGGCGAGGGCGCACACGGCGAGGTGCTCTCGATCGCGTTCGCGGGCAAGAACCAGCATCAGGACGCCGGCGGCAAGTGCGTCCACGTCGCGAAGAACACGTCGAGCGTCATCACCTCGAAGTCGATCTCCAAGAACGGCGGCCGGGCCGGCTACCGCGGCCTCCTGGAGGTGGCGAAGGGCGCGACCGGCGCGAAGTCGAAGGTCGTCTGCGACGCGCTGATCCTCGACGAGGAGTCGCGCTCGGACACCTATCCGTACATCCGGATCGACGAGAACCAGGTCGACATCGGCCACGAGGCGACGGTCTCGAAGATCGGCGAGGAGCAGCTCTTCTACCTGATGAGCCGCGGCCTCTCGGAGGCGGAGGCTTCGGCGATGGTCGTCAGCGGCTTCGTCGAGCCGATCACCAAGGAGCTGCCGCTCGAGTACGCCGTCGAGATGAACCGGCTGATCCAGCTCCAGATGGAGGGCTCGGTTGGCTGAGGTCGGCCCGGCGTGATCGTCGAGCACGTCGACTTCTGGACCGTGCCGGTCACCGACGTGGAGCGATCGAAGCAGTTCTACGGCGAGACGCTCGGCTTGCCGCAGACGGGCGACGCCGGCTTCCCGGAGTACGAGCTCGGCGACAACGGCTTCCTCTATCTGCTCAGCCTCGAGTCGATCGGCTCCGCGTTCCGCGGGCCGCACGACGCGGGGTTCGCGCTGCGGGTGCCGGACGTCGCGGCGGCGCGGAGCGAGCTCGAGGAGAAGGGCGTCTCGTTCAACGGCCCGACCCTCGACACGGGCGTGTGCCACATGGCGTTCTTCTCCGATCCCGACGGGAACCAGATCGTGCTGCACCGGCGCTACGCGCCGCAGGAGGGCTGATGGCGACGCTGACCCGCGACGAGGCCGCGAGGCGCTTCGACGAGCTGCCGCTCCCGTCGACCGCGGACGAGCACTGGCGCTTCACCGACCTGCGCGGGTTCGACCCCGCGACCCTCACCCGGAACGGCAGCGTCGCGCGGCCGTCCCCGGCGATGCTCGACCTCGACGTGGCGGGGCGGGCAGTCGTGACGGAGTCCGGCATCGAGATCGTGGAGGCGCCGGACGGCGTCGTCTTCGAGGAGCTCGCGGCCGACTACGAGGCGACGCTCGTCCCCGAGGACGACAAGTTCGCGCTCGAGAACCTCGCACGCTGGCAGCACGGCCTCCTCGTCCGCGTTCCGAAGGGCGTGGAGCTCGCGAAGCCGCTCTACGTGCAGGTCACCTCGAGCGGCGGCCCGCTCTACTGGCGGATGGTCGTCGTGGCAGAGGAGGGCGCCCGCTTCTCGCTGATCGAGGACTACTCCTCGGTCGCTCCCGACACCGTCGCGTACACGAACGCGGTCGTCGAGCTCTTCGTGCAGCCGAACGCGAAGATCGAGTACGTGTCGCTGCAGAACCTCTCGCGCGAGACCTGGCACTTCGGCCGCCACAAGGCGCTGCTCGAGCGGGACTCCGAGCTCGACTGGGTGATCGGCGGCTTCGGCTCGAAGAAGGGGAAGGTCTGGATCGAGAACGACCTCGCCGGCCCCGGCGCCACGTCACGGGTGACCGGCGCCTACTTCGCCGACGGAGCGCAGCATCTCGACTACGACACGTTCCAGGAGCACATCGCGCCGTCGACCGAGAGCGACTTCGCGTTCAAGGGGGCGCTGCGGGAGCAGGCGACCGCGGTCTGGCGCGGCATGATCCGGGTCGAGGAAGGCGCGCAGAAGACGAACGCCTACCAGGAGAACCGGAACCTCCTGCTCTCGGACCAGGCTCACGCGGATTCGATCCCCGGCCTCGAGATCATGGCCAACGACGTGCGGTGCACGCACGGCGCGACGCTCGGCCGGATCGACCGGGACGAGCTCTTCTACCTGATGACGCGCGGCCTCTCCCGTGCCGAGGCGGAGCGGCTGATCGTCCGGGGCTTCTTCCAGGACGTGCTCGACCGCATCGAGCTCGTGCCGGTGCGCGAGGCGCTCGGCGAGGCCCTCGAGGCCCGCATCCCGCAGGCCTGACGCGTCGCGCGGGCTTTCCCCATCAGCATCTCCGCGGATGACGGATCAGCGGAGACGCGGGAGGATCGCGCAACACATCCACTGGCTTTGGAGGTAGGGATGTTTACGTATCTCGCGCTGATCAAGCTCACGCCTGAGGGCAGGGAGAGCTTGAAGGAGGCGCCGAAGTACCTCGAGAAGATCAAGTTCTTCGTCGAGGAGCAGAAGGGCGAGCTCGTCGAGACGTTCGCGATGATGGGTCCCTGGGACTTCTTCGCGCTCGTGAAGTACCCGACGGTCGAGGCGGCGTTCAAGGCGCACGCGAAGGTGGCGACGCTCGAGGTGATCGAGGTCGAGACCTTCCCCGTCGAGGAGGTCGAGCTCTTCATCAAGGCTCTCGTCTAGGCGACCCACGGAGAAAGGGCTCTGGCGAGGTGCGCGGGGGCCGCGGCGACGCGGCCCCCGCCGCATCGTGGCTACGGAGTTTCCCCGAGGCGACTCCGATCGGGCGGGGACACGCTCGAGGCATGCATAGGGCTTCGGGCAGGCGCTTCCTCTGGGTCGTCGGCCCGGGGGTGATGGTGATGCTCGCGGACACCGACGCGGGGAGCGTTGCCACAGCGGCGCAGTCCGGCGCTTCGTGGGGCTACCGGCTCCTCTTCCTCCAGGTGCTGCTCGTGCCGGTGCTGTACGTCGTCATGGAGCTGACCGTGCGGATCGGGGTCACGACGGGCAAGGGGCACGCAGAGCTGATCCGCGAGCAGTTCGGCCCGGGATGGGCGATCGTGTCGGTCGGCACCCTCGTCGTGGCCGCCGTGGGGGCGCTCGTGACGGAGTTCGCCGGGATCGCGGGCGTGGCTGCGCTCTACGGCATCCCTCAGGTTGCCGCCGTCGTTCCCGTCGCCCTGTTCCTCGTCTGGCTCGTCCTCGCCGGCACCTACCGGCGCGTCGAGCTCGTCGGGATCGCCCTCGGCGCCTTCGAGCTCGCCTTCGTCGTCGCCGCGGTCGTCGTCCACCCGGTGGGCGGCGAGGTCGTGCGCGGGCTCTCGCCCGTGCAGCCGCTCTCCTCGCCGGGCTTCCTCGCGCTCGTCGCCGCGAACATCGGCGCCGTGGTGATGCCCTGGATGGTCTTCTACCAGCAGGGCGCCGTCCTGGACAAGGGCCTCCGCCCCCGCGACCTTCGCTTCGCCCGGCTCGACACGGCGCTCGGCGCCGTCCTCACGCAGATCGTCATGGCGGCGGTGCTCGTCACTGCCGCCGCGACCCTGCACGCACGGGGACGCCCGCTCACGGGTCTCGGTGACCTCGCGACGGCGGTCTCGCCGGTGTTCGGAGCGACGACGGCGCGCATCGTCGTCTCCGCCGGCGTCGTCGGGGCGTCGCTCGTTGCCGCGATCGTCGTCTCGCTCGCGCTCGCGTGGGCGGTCGCAGAGTGCTCGGGTGCCCGCCGAAGCCTCGCCGACCCGCCGATCCGTGCCCGCCTGTTCTACGGCATCTACGTGGCAGCGGTGGTTGCGGGAGCGGCGCTCGTCCTTGCGAGCGGCTCGCTCGTCCGGCTCGCCGTCCACGTCGAGATCCTGAACGCGCTGCTCCTGCCGCTCGTCCTCGGGTTCCTCGTCGCGCTCGCCTTCCGGGTGCTTCCGCGGCCGTACGCTCCGCGGCGCCGCGAGCGGCTGGCGCTCGCCGGAACGGTCGCCGCCGTCGTTGCGATCGGCTTCCTGTCGGTCGCGCTCTCGTTCGGGCTCTAGCTGTCGAGGACGCCGCGCTCTGCGAGCGCGCGCTCGAGCTCTGCGAGCTTCTCCTCCACCCGTGCGAGCCGTCGCTCGAGCGTGTCGGGCGCGTCGTCGTCCGCGGCTTGTGGCCCTTCGCCGAGCAGGTGGGTCCAGCGCTCCTCTCGCTGGCCCGGCTGCCGTGGCAGCAGGCGGGCGAGCTCGCGCGTGTCGAGCGCCTCGAGCGTTGCCGTGACCTCCGCAGCCCCGGCGAACCGATGGAGCCGCTCCGTGCGGGCGTTCAGCTCCGCTGCCGTCTGCGGGCCGCGCAGGAGCAGCACGGCGAGCACGGCCGTCTCGCCGGGCGTGAGAGCCAGCGCCTCGTCGAGCAGATGGCGGTACTTGACGGCCCGCGAGCCGCGGCCGGATGCGAGTCGCGTCAGCCCCAGCCGGCCGAGCTCCTGCGCGGCGGCATGGACGCGCCCCTCCTCGACCGACAGCACCGGGTCGCGGTTGGTCGACTGGTTGCAGGCGACACGCAGCGCGTTCAGCGAGAGCGGGTACTGGTCGGGCGTCGTCCGCTGCTTCTCCACCAGGCAGCCGAGCACGCGCTGCTGCACCGCGTCGAGACGGTACGTGGACATCTACGACCGGACGAGCGGCTTGTACTTGATCCGGTGCGGCTCGAGAGCCTCCGGGCCGCGCGTCTCGCGCACCCAGTCGGCGTAGTCGCTGAACGAGCCTTCGAACCAGGTCGTCTGCGAATCGCCTTCGAACGCGAGGATGTGCGTCGCCACGCGATCGAGGAACCACCGGTCGTGGGTGATCACGACGGCGCAGCCGGCGAAGTCGTTGAGCGCCTCCTCGAGGGCGCGCAGCGTGTCGACGTCGAGGTCGTTCGTCGGCTCGTCGAGGAGCAGGACGTTTCCGCCGGACCGGAGCAGCTTCGCGAGATGGACCCGGTTGCGCTCGCCGCCCGAGAGCTGCCCGACCGGCTTCTGCTGGTCGGCTCCCCGGAAGTTGAACCACGACGTGTACTGACGTGAGTTGACCTCCCGCCTGCCGAGCACGACGACGTCCTCCCCGCCCGAGATCTCCTTCCAGACGGTCTTCTTCGGGTCGAGGGAGGCGCGCGACTGGTCGACGTAGGCGAGCTGGACAGTCTCGCCGATCTGCAGGTCGCCCGCGTCCGGCTGCTCCTCGCCCGCGATCATCCGGAACAGTGTCGTCTTGCCGGCGCCGTTCGGGCCGATCACGCCGACGATCCCGGCAGGCGGCAGCGAGAAGGTGAGGTTCTCGACGAGGAGCGTGTCGCCGAAGCCCTTCACGACGCCGTTCGCCTCGATCACCATGTCGCCGAGCCTCGGCCCCGGCGGGATGTGGATCTCGACGCGCTCCAGCTTCACCGAGTCCTCCTCGGCGAGCAGCCGCTCGTACGCGCCGAGGCGCGCCTTCGACTTCGCCTGTCGAGCCCTGGGGGAGGAGCGGACCCACTCGAGCTCGCGCTGAAGCGTCCGCCGGCGCGCCGACTCCGTCTTCTCCTCGTGCGCGAGGCGCGTCTCCTTCTGCTCGAGCCACCCGGAGTAGTTGCCCCGGTAGGGGATGCCGCGGCCCCGGTCGAGCTCGAGGATCCAGCCGGCGACGTTGTCGAGGAAGTAGCGGTCGTGGGTGACGGCGACGACCGTTCCCCTGTACTCGGCCAGGAAGCGCTCGAGCCAGTACACCGACTCGGCATCGAGATGGTTCGTCGGCTCGTCCAGGAGCAGCAGGTCGGGCGCCTGCAGCAGCAGTCGGCAGAGCGCCACCCGCCGCCGCTCGCCGCCGGAGAGGGCGGTGACGTCGCGGTCGCCGTCCGGGAGACGCAGCGCGTCCATCGCGTGGTCGAGGTGGGCGTCGAGCTGCCAGGCGTCGCGGCGGTCGATCTGGTCCTGCACCGTTGCCTGCTCGGCGAGCAGCGCGTCGAAGTCGGCGTCCGGCTCGGCGAACGCGGCCGAGATCGAGTTGAAGCGGTCGAGGAGGTCGCGCAGCTCGCGGACGCCGTCCTCGACGTTCTCGCGGACCGTCCTCGCCGGATCGAGCTCCGGCTCCTGCTCGAGGAGGCCGACGGTCGCGCCGGGGGCGAGGTCGGCGGCGCCCGACGACGGCTCCTCGCGCCCCGCCATGATCCGGAGCAGGGTCGACTTGCCGGCGCCGTTCGGGCCGAGGACGCCGATCTTGGCGCCCGGCAGGAACGACAGCGAGATCGACGCGAGGACCTGCCGGTCCGGGCCGTAGAACTTGTCGACCCGGTACATCGTGAAGACATACTCGGAACCCACGAGCGGGCCACGATACCGCGCGCGGCGGTGTCGCCGGAATCGAGGCCGGTAACCTGTCCGAGATGGCCGTAACGCCCGCGAAGACGCTCGATGCCCACACGCTGCGGGCGGATTTCCCCATCTTCGAGCAGCGGTTCCACGGCAAGCCGCTCGCCTACCTCGACTCCGCGGCCAGCTCGCAGAAGCCGCGCCGGATGCTCGACGCGATGACGGAGTTCTACGAGACGTCGTATGCCAACGTCCACCGGGGTGTCTACGAGCTCGCCGAGCGGGCGACCGATGCGCTCGAGCACGCCCGGGAGCGCTGCCGTGCCTTCGTGAACGCGCCCGCCGCGCACGAGATCGTCTTCGTCCGCAACGCCACCGAGGCGATCAACCTCGTCGCGTACGCCTGGGGGCTCTCGAACCTCGGCCCGGGGGACCTCGTGCTCGTCACGGAGCTCGAGCACCACGCGAACTTCGTCCCGTGGCAGTTCATCGCCGGCAAGACGGGCGCCGGCTTCCGGGTGCTCCCGGTCGACCCCGACGGGACGCTCCAGCTCGAGCAGCTGGAGGAGCTCGCCGGCGACGGCGTCGTGAAGGTCGTCGCCACCGGGTACGTGTCGAACGTGCTGGGCGGCGCAAACGACGTTCCGCGGATCGCGGCATGGGCGCACGAGCGCGGCGCGATCCACGTCTGCGACGCCGCGCAGGCCGCCCCGCACAAGCGCGTCGACGTGCAGGCGCTCGGCTCCGACTTCGTCGCCGTGAGCGGCCACAAGATGTGCGGCCCGAGCGGCATCGGCTTCCTCTGGGGCAGGACGGAGCTGCTGCGCTCGATGGACCCGTTCCTGACGGGAGGGCACATGATCCGGCGCGTCCGCGAAAGCGGGACGACCTGGGGCGAGCTGCCGCACAAGTTCGAGGCCGGTACGGCCCCCATGGCCGAGGCCGTCGGGCTCGGCGCCGCGATCGACTACCTCGAGGCGATCGGCCTCGAGGCGATCGAGCAGCACGAGCACGAGCTCGTCGCCTACGCGCTCGAGAAACTGGAGGAGATCCCGGGGATCACGACCTGGGGGCCTCCTCCGGATCGCCGTGCGGGCATCGTCAGCTTCGACGTCGCCGGCGTCCATCCCCACGACGTCGCCCAGATCCTCGACCTCGAAGGGATCGCCGTCCGCGCAGGGCACCACTGCTGCCAGCCGCTGATGCAGCGGCTCGGCGTCGTCGCGACGACCCGCGCGAGCTTCTACCTCTACACGGTTCCGGAGGAGATCGACCGTCTCGCGGCCGGCCTCCATCGCGTCAGGGAGACGTTCGGGGTATGAGCGAGTTCGACCAGCTCTACCGCGAGGTGATCCTCGATCACTACAAGAACCCGCGCGGCCACGGGGCCCTCGAGCCGCACGACGCCCACGCCGAAGGGCAGAACCCGCTGTGCGGCGACGAGGTCGAGATCTTCGTGCGCTTCGGCGAGGACGGCGAGACGATCGACGAGGTCCGCTTCGAGGGGAGGGGATGCGCGATCTCCCAGGCGGCGACGTCGATGCTGACCGAGCTCGTGCAGGGCCGGAAGGCTTCGGAGGTCGCGACGCTGCCGAAGGACGAGCTGCTCGAGGAGATCGGCATCCCGCTGACGCCGATTCGCCTCAAGTGCGCGATGCTCGGCCTCGGCGTTCTGAAGGTCGCGCTGCACCGGTCGAAGGGGACGCCGCTGCCCGACGAGTGGCAGGGCCTCGCCGACGACTTCGACTTCGGCGACGAGTAGGCGGTCGTGCCGGCGATCGACGTCGCACCGCTCGAGGAGTTCGGGCCCGGCTCCACCCGGATCGTCACGGTCGGGTGGACCTCGATCGGCGTCTACAACTGCGGCGGCAGGCTCTACGCGCTCGAGGACCGGTGCTCGCACGACGACGGCCCGCTCTGCGAGGGCGAGTGGGACCAGGACCTCTGCCGCGTCGTCTGCCCGCGCCACGGCTCGGCGTTCGACCTCGAGACGGGCCGGCCGATGTCCCTGCCGGCGTTCGAGCCGGTCGAGACGTACCCGGTCCGGGTCGAGGACGGCATGGTGAAGGTCGAGGTGGCAGACACATAGTCCGCTGCTGGGAGACGCCCGATCCGATCTACCTCGCCTACCACGACGAGGAGTGGGGGCGGCCGGTACGCGACGAGCGCGGCCTCTACGAGCGGCTCTGTCTCGAGGGGTTCCAGTCGGGGCTCTCCTGGCTGACCATCCTCCGAAAGCGAGAGGGCTTCCGCGCCGCCTTCGCGGGCTTCGACCCGGATCAGGTGGCCGCGTTCACCGGCCGCGATGTGGCGCGCCTGCTCGGGGATCCGTCGATCGTCCGCCACCGCGGGAAGATCGAGGCCACGATCGCGAACGCGCGCGCGACCCTCGCCCTCCGTGGCTCGACGCCGCTCCACGAGCTCGTCTGGTCGTACGCGCCGGAGCAGCACGTCGCGCCGGAGACCGTGGCCGACTGGCGCTCCGCAACCCCCGAGTCGACCGCGCTGTCGAAGCGCCTGAAGGCGGCCGGCTTCCGCTTCGTCGGGCCGACGACCGTCCACGCGACGATGCAGGCGTGCGGCATCGTGAACGACCATCTGTCCGGCTGCATCGTGCGCGACGACGTCGAGGCTGCGCGACGCCGTCCGTCCTGACGCATCCGCTATGGTGAGCACATCCGCGGAAAGGAGGTGGTCCGGCGTTGGAGACTTCAAGTACGGGCAGTGGAGGTACCAGCTCGTAGAGGCGTGTCCCCGGGACCTGACGGGGAATCGCCTAGCCAGCGTGGGGGACTCGCGTAACGCGCCGCCTTCTCGGCCGGAAGCGCCTCTACGAAATCCCAGCTGGTAACCGCATTCGGAGGCTCCCGCGAGGGAGCCTCCGATGTTTCTCGGTGGATCCAGGCTCAGGGGCGGAGCCGCCAGATGTCGGTGCCGTGCCAGCTCGGGACCCAGGCCTCGCCGTGAATCTGCGTGACGACGAACGGCCCGAGACCGACCCGGATCGTCGAGGCGACGGTGTTCGTCGCCGGGTCGACGACCACGATCTCGTTCTTGCGGACGACGGGCACCCACACCTTGCCGTCGAGGACGTCAGGGTCGCCGAGCGGCACCTTCGGCAGCTGCACGGAGGCGACGACGGTATTCGTCTGCGGGTCGACTCGCACGAGCGCGCTCGTGCCGGTCGTCACCCAGACCGCGTCGGCGGAGGCAGCCGTCCAGCCCGCCCCTCCGGCGACGGGGACGGTCGCGAGCACCTTGTTCGTGGCCGGGTCGATGCGGACGACCCCGTCGTTGCCCGTCCCCCAGACCGAGCCGAACGCCGCGACGACGCCGATCGCGCCGTTCACCTTGACGCGCTTGACGACGCGGTTCCGGGCCGGGTCGATCCGTTCGACCTCGCCGTCGACGTGCGCCGTGACCCAGGCCGACCCGTACGCGAACGTCGCGTCGTACGGTGCGATGCCCACCTTGACGGCCGCGATCCGCTTTCGGGTGCGCGTCGAGACCCGGCTCACGGTGTTCGAGTTCGTGTCCTCGACCCAGAGCGACCCGGCTCCGTAGCCCAGCCCGCACGAGCCGTTGCCGATCGGTGTCGTCCCGACCACCTTGTTCGTCTTCGGATTGATCCGGAGCAGGTACGGCCGCGAGTACTCGCTCACCCAGACGAAGCCGCCGCCGGCCGCGGTCGCGCACGGCCCGGGTGCTCCGGCGAGCTTGATCTTGGCGAGGACGATCGGGGCGTTCGCCGCCCCGGCGGCCGTCGCGGCAAGGACGGATGCCGCGACGGCCATGAGGAGGAGTGTGCGCATCGCGAGAACATAGTCCGGTTTCGGAGCAAACTGATCCGGGCTCGTATTAATTTTCCATTAACGCCGCGGCGAAGACGGCGCCGAGCTCCGTCAGCGCGGCGCGCGTGTCGTCCTCGTTCGCGAGCTGCTCCCGCATCAGGCCCTGGATCCGCTGCAGCGCGCCCCAGCCCCGCCGCCACTCCCGGTCCCCGCGCGCGGTCAGCTCGAAGAGGAACGAGCGGCGGTCCTCCGGGTTCGTCTGCCGTCGCACGTAGCCGCGCCCCTCGAGCCGCCGGACGACGTCGGACATCGTCGTGAGCGGCATCCCGAGCTCGTCGGCGAGCTCCGTCAGGCGCACGGGGCCGCGCGCGCCGATCAGGCTGAGCGGGCCGTACGCGTCCGAGTCGACGCCGTCCGCGGCGAGCTCCCGGTCGACGAGCCGGCCCATGCGCTGGTGGGCGGCGACGAGCAGCAGGAGCGTCGACAGCCGGTGCTCAGGCGCTGCGGCGGATCTGCTCTTCGAGCGGGACGAGCGGGAGCTGGAAGGTGTCGACGGCATCCGTGTTCGTGGGGAGGTTGTCACCTGCCTCGATCATCGCGACCTGATCGGCCGAGAGCGGCGCTCCGGGAGCCCACTCGGTCAGGCGGGCGCCGGCGCCGGCGAGGCCGAACGGGACGTGGAGGAGCATCCGGCGCTTGCCGAGCACGCGGGCGATCGTCCGGTAGAGCTCGTCCCACGTGACGATGTCGGGACCGCCGAGCTCGAACGCGCGGCCGGCCGTGTCGGAGCGCTCGAGCGAGGCTGCGAAGTACTCGCCGACGTCGCCGATCCAGATCGGGGCGATCCGTTGCGTGCCGGTCCCGATCACGGTCACGACGGGCGAGTAGCGCACCTGCCTCATGAAGGTTCGGAGCGCACCGCCGCGGCCGAAGACGAAGCTCGGGCGGAAGATCGTGTGCTCGAGGCCGGAGTCGCGGAGCGTCTGCTCCATTGCCGCCTTGGACCGGAAATAGGGGATCGTCGCCGCCGCCTGCTCGCTGTTGCCGGCCGCGCTCATCAACACGAAGCGCTCGATGCCGCTCTCTCTCGCGGCCTCGACGACGTTTCGGGTGCCTTGCGTCATGATCCGCTCGAAGTCCTCGGGGCTGCCCTGCAGGATCGAGACGAGGTGCACGACGTGTGTGCAGCCGTCGAGTGCCGCGCGGAGGCTGTCGGGGTCGGTGACGTCGCCCGGCGCGAGCTCGGCCCCGAAGGCGGCGATGCGCGCGCCGCGCTCCGGCCGCCGGACGAGCGCCCGGACCTCCCGGCCGCGGGCCCGCAGCGCATGCACGATCGCCGGCCCGACGAACCCCGTTCCGCCCGTGACCAGGACCGTCATTCGAAGTTCTGCCAGTAGCGGCTCGGTGTCGGTCCCCGCTGGCCCTGGTACTTCGAGCCGAGCGCCGAGCTCCCGTACGGGCTCAGAGCGGGCTCGGTCAACTGCATGAAGGAGATCTGGCCGATCTTCATCCCGTGGTAGATCGTGATCGGGAGGTTCGCGACGTTCGAGAGCTCCAGCGTCACGTGGCCGTCCCAGCCGGGGTCGATGAATCCGGCCGTCGAGTGGATGAGGAGGCCGAGCCGGCCGAGCGAGCTCTTCCCTTCGAGCCGGGCGACGAGGTCGTCCGGCAGCGTCACCCGCTCGAGCGTCGATCCGAGCACGAACTCGCCGGGATGGAGGATGAACGGCTCGTCGTCCGAGATCTCGACCTGTTCGGTGAGCGAGTCCTGCGGCTGCTTGACGTCGATGAAGGGATAGCGGGCGTTGTGGAAGACCCGGAAGTAGCGGTCGACGCGCACGTCGACGCTCGACGGCTGCAGGAGCGACTCGTCATACGGGTCGATGCCGATGCGGTCGTCGGCGATGAGACGGGCGATCGTGCGATCGGAGAGGACCACACGCTGATTCTTCCATCAGGGCGTCCGCGAGGGCGCCGAGCCCCTTCAGGAACGCCTCGCGCTCTGCCGGCTCGAGCGCCGCGAGCGCCTGCTCGAGCGGCCGGCTGCGCCGCGCGAGCCAGTCGCGCACGGCCGGCTCGGTCGCGGGCGCGAGCCCGACCACCGTGCGCCGACGGTCGTCCGGATCTTCTCGCCGCTCGACGAGGCCGTGGTCGGCCAGCTCGCGGACGAGCTTGCTGGCGGCCGGCAGGGAGAGACCGACGGCCTGTGCGAGCTCGCCGACGCTCCGCTCGCCCTCGGTGCCGACCTCCGCCAGCAGCGCGACGTGGCGCCGCCCGAGGTGGGGCTCCCCCGCGACGAGCGCGCGGAGCTCCGGCGTGGGGCGGCGGCGGGCCCACAGGCCCCGCAAGACACGCCGCAGCGACGCGCTCAGCGAGGCGAGCTGCTCATCAGTTATCATCTGATAACCATTGACGAACGAGAACGAAAGGAGGTGAGCGTACATGTGTGGAGAGCACCACCACCACCACCACCACCGCGGCCGGCGCTTTCGCGGCTTCCCGTCCCGCGAGCAGATGGTCGAGCGCCTGCGGTCCTACCGCGAGCACCTCGAAGGCGAGCTTCGCAACGTCGACGAGCTGCTCGAACGGCTCGCGGACGCCCCCCAGCCGGCCGAGCCCTAGCCCGAGTGCCCGACCCGGGCCTCCAAACCCCCGAGTGTCTAACTCTCGGCGGCGGCGGCCGCGGGCAGGTAGGTGCGCTCGACGTACTCGATCACCGTGCGCTGCATCGAGAAGCGGGGCGCGAGCGCCGCGATCGAGGCCTTCATCATCCGCATCCAGTCGTCCCGTGCCTGAAAGCGCGGGACGACCTGCTGTTCGAGCAGCTCGTACAGCTGCTCGGCGTCCGCGTCGTCGGAGATCCCGTCGATCGCCCAGCCGTATGCCGGGTCGTACGCCTCGGCCCACCAGCCGTCCAGGACCGAGACGTTGAGCACGCCGTTGACGGCCGCTTTCATCCCGCTCGTCCCTGATGCCTCGTGCGGACGGCGCGGCGTGTTCAGCCAGATGTCGCAGCCGGGGATGATCGCCCTCGCCAGGTCGATGTCGTAGTCCTCGAGGAAGACGACGCGTCCGGCTGCGGGACCGCGGGACAGCTCCACGATCCGCTGCATGACCGCCTTCCCCGGTGCGTCCGCCGGGTGCGCCTTCCCCGCGACCACGACCTGCACCGGCAGTGCGAGCAGCCGCTCGAGGTCGGTGTAGACGAGGCCCGCCCGCTTGTACGTCGCAAAGCGTCGTGCGAAGCCGATGGTGAGCCGGTCGGGATCGAGCCCCGTCCGCTCGGCGAGCCGCTCCTTGAGCCCGCGATGCGTCTGCCAGAGCTCCTCGCCGTCGAGATCGTGTGCGGCAGGCCAGTTCGCCCAGGCGGGCGGAGCCCCGGGCTGTACACCGGCACCGCGCAGGAGCTCGGCAATCGCCGGAGCGATCCACGTCCGCAGGTGGATGCCGTTCGTGATCGCGTCGACCGGCGTCTCACGGCCGGGCCACAGGCCCGCCCACATCTCCCGGGCCACGTCCCCGTGCAGCCTGGAGACCGCGTTCCGGTAGGCGGAGAGGCGCAGCGCGAGCGGCGTCAGCCCGAACCCGTCGGTCGTGTCCGACCGGCCGAGCTCGAGGAGCTCGTCGCGGCCGATGCCTGCCTCCGCGGCCAGCTTGCCGACGTAGCGGACGACCAGCGCGTCGCCGAAGACCTCGTTGCCGGCCGGCACCGGGGTGTGGGTCGTGAACACGGTCGACCGGCGGACTGCCTCGAGCGCATCGGCCGGCGTCTCGCCCTGCTCGACGAGGGCCCGTGCCCGCTCGATCGCCAGGAACGCCGAGTGCCCTTCGTTTACGTGGTAGACCGTCGGCTCGATGCCGAGGGCACGCAGTGCGCGCACGCCGCCGACGCCGAGCAGCAGCTCCTGCCGGATGCGGTGCTCGCGGTCGCCGCTGTACAGCGCGTCGGTGAGCATGTCGACATCGAGGAGATAGAGCGGCACGGTCGTCTCGGAGATCGTCTGGACGTCGTAGCGCCAGACGGCAGCCGCCATCGTCTCGCCGTCGAGCTCGACCTCGACCTCAACGGGCTCTCGCTGCAGCCCGAGCGCCTCCGGATCGAGTGCGTTGTAGGACTCCGTCTGGCGGCCCCGGCGGTCGACGCCCTGCCGGAAGTAGCCGCCACGGTAGAAGAGGCCCACTCCGACGAGCGGCACGCCGAGGTCGGCCGATGCCTTCAGGTGATCGCCCGCGAGGACGCCGAGCCCGCCCGAGTAGATGGGCAGGCGCGCATCGATGCCGAACTCCATGCTGAAGTACGCCACGAGGACGTCAGAGTCCCCGCCGTGCTCCTTCGACCACCAGGTCGCGGCCGCCGTCTGCGTCTCGGAGGTCGCCATCGACCGACGGAAACTAGCGGAGTCCGTCGTATCGCCGTGGCGGGAACGTGAGGTCCACCTGTGACAGCAGGCCTGCCGGGCGCTCAGCTACGCTCGGAGCATGGCTGCGACCCGCGCGATCGAGTTGAAGACGGCGGTTCCGGGGCCGCGCTCGCGCGAGGTCCTCGATCGGCTCGCGGCTTCGGTCGCGTCGCCGCTCGCGATCACCTTCCCCGTGGTCGCCGCCTCGGCGCGCGGCGCGACCGTCACCGACGTGGACGGCAACACGTTCATCGACTTCGCCGGCGGCGTCGGCTGCCTGAACGTCGGGCACAGTCATCCGCAGGTCGTCCAGGCGGCGCAGGAGCAGCTGGAGCGCTTCTCCCACACGGATTTCACGGTCGTGCCCTACGAGGTCTACGCGTCCCTCGCGGAGCGGCTGCTCGCGCGGGCCCGCTTCGGCGGCCCCGCGAAGGCGGCGTTCTTCAACGCCGGGACCGAGGCGGTCGAGAACGCGGTCAAGTTCGCGCGCGCGTACACCGGTCGCCAGGCGGTGATCGGATTCGAGGGCGCGTTCCACGGACGCACCTACCTGTCCCTGGCGCTCACCTCGAGGACGCATCCGTACAAGGCGGGCCTCGGCCCCTTCGCACCCGAGATCTATCGCGTGCCCTTCCCGAACGCCTACCGGGGGCCGTCGGCCGCCGACGCGCTCGCCGCGCTCGAGCGTGCGTTCGCGACGCTCGTCGCCGCCGAGAACGTCGCGGCGATCGTCTTCGAGCCGGTGCAGGGCGAAGGCGGGTTCATCCCCGCGGGCGAGGAGTTCGCGCGCGGCCTGCGCCGCGTCTGCGACGAGCACGGCATCGTCCTCGTGTGCGACGAGGTCCAGAGCGGGTTCGCCCGGACGGGCCGCTTCTTCGCGTTCGAGCACTACGGCATCGAGCCCGACCTGATCACGGTCGCAAAGTCGATCGCGATGGGGCTGCCGCTCTCCGGGGTGCTCGGCAAGGCCGAGATCATGGACGCTCCGGTCGAGGGCGGCGTCGGCGGGACCTACGTCGGCAATCCCGTCGCGCAGGCCGCGGCCCTCGCCGTCCTGGACGTGATCGAGGACGAGGGCCTCGTCGAGCGGTCGGCCGCGCTCGGGGAGACCATGCGCGCCCGCTTCGAGTCGTGGCAGGCGCGATGGCCGCAGATCGGCGACGTCCGCGGGCTCGGCTCGATGCTCGCGCTCGAGCTCGTCGCTGAGGACGCCGTGCCGGACGCCCCGCTCGCCTCGCGGATCGTCGCCGAGGCGCTCTCACGCGGCCTGCTGCTCCTCAAGGCCGGTGTGTCGGGCAACTGCATTCGCGTCCTCGTGCCGCTCGTCGTCTCCGACGCGGAGCTCGACGAGGCCCTCGAGGTCTGGGAAGAGGCACTCCAGGCGTCGATGCAAACCGACGCTTGACGCCCGTCGGGCCAGGGTAGGCTCATTCCCGCATGGTCGGCGACGTCCTCGCAGACCGGTACGAGCTGGAGGAGCTCATCGGCACCGGCGGCATGTCGAGCGTCTTCCGCGCGCACGACACGCTGCTCGATCGGAAGGTCGCCCTGAAGATCCTGCACGAGCAGTACTCCGGCGATGCCGAGTACGTCGAACGCTTCCGCCGCGAGGCACGCGCGGTCGCCGCCCTCTCGCATCCGAACATCGTCACGGTGATCGATCGCGGCGACCACGAGGGGCGGCAGTTCATCGTCTTCGAGTACGTCGACGGGGAGAACCTGAAGCGGCTGATCGAGCGGAACGGCCCGCTCCCGGTCGACCAGGCCCTCCGGCTGGCGGTGCAGGTCGCGCGCGGGCTCGCCTTCGCCCATCGGGAGGGGCTCGTGCACCGCGACGTGA
The DNA here is from genome assembly GCA_963784765.1 of uncultured Thermoleophilia bacterium. Classification (GTDB taxonomy): domain Bacteria; phylum Actinomycetota; class Thermoleophilia; order Gaiellales; family Gaiellaceae; genus PALSA-600. The sequence continues at coordinate 28,158 of CAWASP010000008.1, read as the reverse complement.
AGCCGCAGAACGTGCTCCTGAACGGCGACGGGCGCGCAAAGGTGACCGACTTCGGCATCGCCCGCTCGCTGCACGTCCAGCGCGGGATGACCCAGACGGGGACCGTGCTCGGCACGTCGGACTACATCGCGCCCGAGCAGGCGCAGGGACAGCGCGTCGACGAGCAGAGCGACGTCTACTCCCTCGGCGTCGTCTGCTACGAGCTGCTGACGCGCGAGGTGCCGTTCCCCGGCGAGAACTTCGTCGCCGTCGCGATGCGCCACATCAACGAGGAGCCGCCTTCCGTGCGGGCGAGGAGGCAGGACGTGTCGCCGCGGGTCGATGCAGCGGTTCGGCGGGCGATGGCGAAGGAGCCCGGCGACCGGTTCGCGACGATGTCCGACTTCTGCCGCGAGCTCGAGGCATGTCTCGGCGAGCTCGAGGGGACGCAGGTGCTCCAGCCCGCCGTGGCGCCCCGGCCGGCCGGTCGCCGGCGCCACCGCCGCAGCAGCGGGCCGTGGCCGCTCGTCGTCGCTCTCGCCGCGCTCGTCGCGATCGGCGCAGTCGTCTACGTGCTCATCCACGGCCCCGGCGTCACGCGGCTCGAGCATCGCGTGAGCGGCGGCGGCGGCGGCGCGCCGACGACCCCGGTCACCCTCAAGGCGATCCGGGCCTACGACCCGGACGGCGACGGGCACGAGAACGATGCGCAGGCGCCGAACGCGACCGACGGCAACCCGGCGACTGCGTGGACGACGGAGCAGTACTACGACCATCCCAGCCTGAACAAGCAGGGTGTCGGGCTCGTTCTCGACGCCGGGAAGCCGGTCACCCTCCACCAGCTTGCCCTCACAACCGCCACGCCGGGCTTCACCGCACAGATCGAGACCGGCGACTCGTCGGCCGGGCCGTTCCCCGTTCTCGCCGCCGCGTCGCAGCAGGTCGAGGGCCGCTCGACGCCGTTCCACATCCGCTCGGGCGCAGGCAAGCATCGCTACTGGCTCGTCTGGATCACCAGGCTCGGCCCGGGGTACGAGACGGCCAAGATCACCGGGGTGAGCGCGAGCTAGAACCGAAGCCGGGCGCGGCGCTCGAAGCGCTCGACCGCGAGGTCGGCGAGCCGCTGGAGGAGCTCCCCGTACGGGATGCCCGAGGCGTCGAAGAGGCGTGCGTAGACGCTCGTGGCCGTGAAGCCCGGAATCGTGTTCAGCTCGTTCACGAGCACCTCGCCGTCACGACGCACGAACATGTCGACGCGCGCCATCCCTTCGCAGTCGGTGGCGACGAACGCCCGAACGGCGAGCTCCTGGGCGCGCGCCAGCGAGCGGTCGTCGGTGCGCGCGGGGATGACGAGGTCCATCTCGCCCTCGTCGTACTTCGCCTCGAAGTCGTACCACTCGTTGTGGGTGACCACGATCTCGCCGGGCAGCGATGCGACCGGCCGGAGGTTGCCCAGGACCCCGACCTCCACCTCGATGCCGTCGACGAACCGCTCGACGAGCACCTTCTCGTCGTGGGCGAACGCGAGCTCGACCGCGGCGCGCAGCTCGGCATCGTCGTGCGCCTTGGTGATGCCGACGCTCGAACCGAGGCGCGCCGGCTTGACGAACACCGGGAACCCGAACGGGTTCCGCGGCTCCTCGCCGAGACGGAGCGTGATGTTCTCGGTCACCGGGATGCCGTGATCGCGGAGCACCGCCTTGAAGACGTCCTTGTCCATGCAGAGCGCGGAGGCGAGCACCCCGGCGCCGACGTACGGCACGCCGGCGAGCTCGAGGAGGCCCTGCACCGTCCCGTCCTCGCCGAAGGGCCCGTGCAGGACCGGGAAGACGACGTCGACGTCCGACAGGGTCGCCGCGACGTCGCGCGATGGGAGGCGGGCGGGCAGGTCATCGCCTCGCGGCCGGGGCGGCTCGATGGACGGGCTTCCGCGGCCGAGCCGCCAACCGCCGTCGCGGCCGATCTGCACCGTCACGACCTCGTTGCCGGCCTCCTCGAGGGCGCCGATCACGCTGGTCGCCGACGCGATCGAGATCGGGTTCTCGCTCGACCGGCCGCCGAGGATCACGGCGATGCGCCGGCTCACGGCGTCGGCGGCGCGGGGGTCGTCGTCGTTGTCGTCGTCGTGTCCGTCTGGGTGGTGGTGTCCAGCGAGAGCTGACCGATCGTGATCGTGACGACGGCGCCCTGCTTCGCCTTCGACTGCGGCTGCGGGCTCTCGTTGAGGACGATCCCGTCGAGTCCCGGGTCGGTGACCGCCTGGGTGACGACGTTGGGGTTGAATCCCGCACCCGTGAGCGTCGACTCGGCGTCTGCCTGGTTCATGCCGGTCACGTCCGGCACCTGGACCATGGCCGGCCCGCTCGACACCGTCAGGGTGATCGTCGTCCCCTTCGGCTGGGAGGTGCCGGGCTGCGGGTCCTCGCTGATGACCGTCCCCTTCGGCTTGTCGGACGGCGCATCGACGCGCGCGACGTTGAAGCCCTGGCCCTTGAGCGCGGAGGCGGCGTTCGCGTACGGCTGGTTCGTCACGTCCACGACCTGCACCGGCCGGGGCCCACGCGAGACGTTGATGTGCACGACAGTTCCCTTGTCGACGGTGTCCCCGGCGTGCGGCTGCTCGGCGGTGACCGTCCCCGAGGGCTTGTCGGAGTAGATGCTGCGCACCTTCGGCACGAGCCCGGCCCCGACCAGGTTCGTGATCGCCGAGGTCTGGTCCTGTCCGACGACCGGTGGGACGCTCACCTTCGGCTTGCCCTGCGAGATCGTGAGGATCACCGTCGACCCCTTGCCGATCTTCTGGCCGTCAGACGGGTTCTGGGCGGACACCTGGCCCTTCCCGACGTTGTCGCTCGTGTGGTAGACGATCTTCGGCTTCAGGCCGGCCTCGATCACCTTCTCCCGGGCGAGGCTCCTCTGCAGGAGCATGACGTTCGGGACCGAGACGAGCTTGTTCGAGTTCAGCTGATCCTGGATCTTCGTGTAGAGGAAGAAGCCGCCGATGCCGCCGGCGATGATCAGCCCGAGCGCGAGCAGCCACGGCCAGATCGACCGCCCCGGGGGAGGCTCCTCGTAGTCGTAGTAGGGGGTCGGGGGCCTGTAGGCGGGCGGTGCGGGCGCGGTCACCGAGCGGGTCGGGCGCTGCACCATCGTGCTCGCGCTCGAGACTCCGGCGCCCGCGAGCACCTGCGTCATCGCCTCCTCGGTCTCGCGCGAGACGGCGACGCCCCGGGCGACGCGGGCCAGGTCGGCGTCCATTTCCTCGGCGGAGGCGTAGCGATGGTCCGGGTCCTTCGCGAGCGCGCGCATGACGACCGCGTCGAGGTCGTGCGGGACCTCCTTGCGCAGCTCCGACGGCGGCTCGGGCACCTGCGAGAGGTGCTTCATGGCGATCTCCACCGGCGTGTCGCCGCTGAAGGGCACCTTCCCGGTCAGCATCTCGTAGAGCACGACGCCGAGCGAGTAGAGGTCCGAGCGTGGGTCGACCGGCGCTCCGCGCGCCTGCTCCGGCGAGAGGTACTGGGCCGTCCCCACGATCGAGCCGGCCTCGGTCATCTGCGACGCGCCGGACCGGGCGATGCCGAAGTCCGTCACCTTCAGGCGGCCGTCGGTGCCGACGACGATGTTGTGCGGCTTGATGTCGCGGTGGACGATCCCGTTGCGGTGCGCGAAGGCGAGCGCCCCGAGGATCTGGCGGGCGTAGTCGATGGCGATCGGGATCGGCGTCGGGCCGTTCCGGACGAGCAGCTCCTTGAGCGTGCGGCCGTCCAGGAACTCCATCGCGATGTAGTACGTGCCCTCCGCGTACCCGCGGTCGAAGATCGAGACGATGTTCGGGTGCTGGAGCCCGGCGGCGCTCTGCGCCTCGCGCCGGAACCGCTCGACGAACTGCTCGTCTGCCGCGTGCCGCTCGTCGAGCAGCTTCAGCGCGACACGGCGGCCGAGCTCCTGGTCCTCTGCGAGGTAGACGTCCGCCATCCCGCCCGAGCCGAGCTTGCGCTTGATCACGTAGCGCTTGTCGAAGGTGCGGTTGATCAGGTCGGAGGTCATGCGGATCCGGCTACCTCATTTCGACGCCGCTGGAAGGATCGCCTGCATCAGGTCTTTCGCGATCGGCGCCGCCACCGAGCCGCCGAAGCCGTTCGGCACCTGCTCCACGACCACCGCTCCGGCGACCTTCGGATCGTCGGCGGGCGCGAAGAAGATGAACCAGGCGTCGTACACGGAGTTGACGCCGGTCTCGGCGGTCCCCGTCTTGCCCGCCACCTTGACGCCCGGGATCTGCGCCGCGGTGCCCGTTCCCCCCGTCACGACCGCCTGCATCATCTGGTTCAGCTCGGCCGCCGTCTTCGGCTTCATCGCGTGCTTCCAGACCTTCGGCTTCACGTTGACGACGGTAGCGCCGCCGGGGCTCGTGACCTTCCGCACGAGGTGCGGCTCCATGATCGTGCCCCCGTTCGCGACCGCGGCGGCCACGAGCGCCATCTGGAGGGGCGTCGTCAGCAGCTTGTCCTGGCCGAAGGCGAGGCGGCCCGGGTCGACGAGGCCCGGATCCGAGAAGAGGCTGTGCTTGGCGAAGTCGTACTCGCCGCTCGCCTCGACCTCGCTCGAGGGCAGCTCGAGGGGCGGCTTCGAGTAGAAGCCGAACTGCTTCGCCTGGTCCAGCAGCGCCTTCGGGCCCAGCTTCATCCCGACCATGCAGAAGACCGCGTTGATCGAGTGCTCGTACGCCTGGAGGAAGTCGACGTTGCCGAACGCCTCCGGCGCCTCGGGGTTGCCGGCGTTCGAGACCCGCTGGCCGTACTCGGTGCAGTAGCCCGGGTCGTAGAAGCGCGAGTCGGGCGTGTACACCCCCGAGTCGAGGGCGGCGGCCGCCGTGACCGTCTTGAACGTCGACCCCGGCGGATAGAGACCCTGCGTCGCGCGGTTCAGGAGCGGCGAGGACGACCCGGGGCACGCGGCCGGCGAGTGGAGGATGCTGGCATAGCCCTTGGACGATTCCACCTTGTTCGGGTCGTATCCCGGCGCGGAGGCCATCACGTAGACCTGGCCCGTCTTCGGGTTGAGGACGACCGCTGCCCCGCAGTGCCCCTGGAGGTCGGTCTCGGCGATCTTCTGCGCCTTGACCCGCAGGTTGAGGACGACGTTGTTCCCCGTGATCGTGGCGCCCGAGAAGCTGGCCGACAGCTTGTCGAAGATCGTGCCGAGATTCGCGTTCGACGCGGTCAGGTACGCGTTCTGGGAGCGTTCGAGCCCGGCGCGCGACCGCCCCTGTGTCGAGTACCCGATCGTCTGTGAGGCGAGCCCGTGCGTGGGATAGCGGCGGAAGTAGAGCGTCTCGCCGCCCTGATGGCGCTTGACGTTCTCCGCGAGCACCGTCCCGTTCGACGAGGTGATCAGGCCGCGCTTGATCCGGAACTGCGCGACGCGCTGGATCGCATTGTCCTGCTTCGCGGCGAGCCCCGGGGCCGCCCAGGCCTGCCAGTACGTGGTCGCGACGATCAGCGCCGACAGCAGGAGCAGCGCGAAGAGGGAGATTCTGGAGATCTGCCGGTTCACCGGAGCGTGGCCTTCATCGAGCCTGGGTGTTGGCGCGGTCGGAGACGAGCAGGAGACCCGCGAGGAGCAGGAAGTTCGCCACCACGGACGAGCCGCCGTACGAGACGAACGGTAGCGTGATCCCCGTCAGCGGGATCAGCCGAAGCACCCCGCCGACGATGATGAAGGTCTGCAGGGCGAACCCGAAGGTCAGGCCCGCGGCGAGGAGCTTCGAGAACCCGTCGTCGGCCTGCAGCGCGATCTTCATCCCCCGGGCGACGAAGAGCATGAAGACGAGCAGCAGGGCCGCCGATCCGATCAGCCCGAGCTCCTGGGCGAGCGCCGAGTAGATGAAGTCGCTCGTCACGTACGGGATCAGCGAATGGCCGTGCGTGTCGGTGAATGTCCCCTTGCCGAGGCCGGCGCCGCCGAAGCCGCCGTTCGCGATCGAGTAGAGCGACTTCACGAGCTGGTAGCTCTGGCAGTCCTGGCGCAGGGTGTAGCCGCCGGTCTGCGGGCAGTACACGTTGCCGGTCGTCCAGGGGTGGAGCCAGATCGTCACCCGCTCGCGGACGTGCGGGATCTTCTCGTACGCCCCGAAGCTGCCCGCCAGGAAGAGCCCGGCGCCCGCATAGACGAACGACAGGCGCGCGGTCGCGACGTAGAGCATCGCCAGGAAGATCCCGTAGTAGAGGAGGCCCGACCCGAGATCGTTCGACGAGACGAGGACGAGCATCGTCGCGCCCCAGATCGCGAGCAGCGGCCCGAGATCCTTCGGCCGCGCCTGCGCGAGCACCTCGCGCTTCTCGCGCAGGTAGGCGGCGAGGAAGACGATCAGGAAGATCTTCGAGAACTCGCCCGGCTGGAAGTCGAACAGGCCCAGGTTGACCCACAGCCGCGCGCCGTTGACCGTCTCGCCGAGCCCGGGCACGCGCGGCAGGAAGAGCAGGCCGATCGCGAGCAGCCCGAACACGTACTTGAACTGCTCGAGCACGCGGTAGTCGCGTCGCAGCGCGATCAACGTGACCGAGAAGAGGGCGACGCCGACGACGATCCAGAGCCCCTGCTTGAAGGCGTCGGCGTCGCCGAGGCGGTAGATCTCGGTCACGCCGACGGCGGCCAGGAGGCCCGCCATCGGCAGCAGGTAGGGATCCGCGTTCGGCACCGTCCAGCGCGCGACCACGTGCGCGGCGAGGTAGAGAGCGAAGAAGAAGAGCGCGTAGCCGAGCGATCCCCAGCTGACGACCGCCTGGCGCGCGATGTAGACCGACGCGAAGCCGATCCCGGTCAGGACGCCGATCGCGGCGAGGTAGAGAAGCTCGCGGTTGCGGTTTCTCAGCGGGCGAGCCCCCACCAGACGAGCACGACGATGATCGCGATCAGCGCGATGATCACGGCGAGTGCGAGCAGCCGCCTGCCGAAGCCTGCCTGCGGGATCTCGGCCGTCTCCGTGCCCGTGAGCGCCCGAACCTCCTCGGCCGGGACGACCACGGTGTCGGAGGGGCCTGGCGCGGGCGGGGGAGGCGCGACGCCGTCCTCGGGATGAAGCGTCTCCTCCTCGTCGGGCGGCGCGGTGACGCGCTCGCGCGTCGGGGCGTCCGGGGCGAGCGAGGCGATCGGGTCGCCGGCCTGCAGCTCGAACAGGATCGCCGTGATGTTGTCCTCGCCTCCGCCGCGATTCGCCGCCTGGATCAGCGCTCGCGCCGCCGCCGCCAGGTCGCTCCTCGAGCCCTCGACGATGCGCTCGATCGTCTCGCCGTCCACCATCGACGAGAGGCCGTCGCTGCAGAGGAGGAAGACGTCGCCCTCGCGCCCCTGCACGGAGAACGTGTCGACGTCGACGTCGGGGTCGGTGCCGAGCGCGCGGGTGATGACGGAGCGCTGGGGATGGAGCTCCGCGTCTGCGGGCGACAGCTCGCCGCGCCGGACGAGCTCCGCGACGAGCGTATGGTCGTCGGTCAGCTGCTCGAGCTGTGCGTCCCGCAGCAGGTAGGCCCGCGAGTCGCCCACATGGCCGAACGCGACGCGTCCGTCGTCGGCGACGAGCGCGACGGTCATCGTCGTGCCCATGCCCGTGGTCGCTGCATCGGTCGACGCACGATGATGCACGCGCCGGTTCGCCTCCTGGATCAGCTGGGCGACGCGGCGCTCGCCGGCCCCGGCCGGCGCGCTCTCGGTCAGCGCCGCCGCGGCGAGCTGCGAGGCGACTTCCCCAGCCTGGGCGCCGCCCATGCCGTCGGCGATCGCGAAGAGCGGCGGCTCGCAGACGTATGCGTCCTCGTTGTGCCGCCGCTTGCGCCCCGTGTCGGTGCCTCCCGCGGACTGGCCGATCCTCACGGCTCGAACCTCAGGTCGGTCTCACCGATGCGGACGACGTCCCCCGGAACGAGCCTTCGCTCACGCGTCACCCGGATCCCGTTCACGAACGTCCCGTTCGTCGAGCCGATGTCCTCGACGAAGATCCCGTCACGCCGCGGCTCGAAGCGCGCATGCCGGCTCGAGGCGTACTCGTCGACCGAGAGCGCGACGTCGTTCGTCGCGCCCCGTCCGACGGTCAGGGGGTGGGCGTCCAGCGTCAGCACCTCGCCGGCCTCGAGAGCCGGGCTCGACAGCACGACGAGCCGGCCCAGCTCTCGCGACACGCGCGGCGCGAGCAGCCCGGCCGCCTGTTGCGGCGCGAGGATCATCGACTCCTGCGGCAGCCGGAGATCGCGGGCCGCCGAACGCACGATCCGCCAGATGAAGAGGTAGAGCAGGATCAGAAAGGCGATCTTGAGCGCGAGGAGCGTCGTCTCGACCTGCGCCGAGGCGACCACTAACGCAGCTCCCGCGTGAACGTGATCTCGGTCGACCCGACCGTGAAGTGCGTGCCGTCGTCGAGCTTCAGACGCTTCACGCGCTTCCCGTTCGCCTCGACGCCGTTCGTCGAGTCGAGGTCGACCAGCCACCACGTGGCGCCCTCCTGGCGGATCTCGGCGTGCCGTCGCGAGACGTTCGGGTCGCTCACCTGCACGTCGACGTCCTTCGACCGTCCGAGGACGGCCTGCCGCTTCGTCAGCTCGTGCCGCTGCCCGGCCCAGGCGAGAACGGCGACCTCCTGCTGGACGCCGAGATCGACCGGTGAAGCGGCCTCGGTCGGTTGCTGCGCCGGCTTGTAGACCATCGTCGCGTTCGCCGGCGCCGCCGGTGCTCCGGCCTCCTCGGTCGTCATCCGGGTGGCGATCCCGAACACCCCGATGTCGAGGTCGTCGTCGGTCTCGAGCAGCACCTGCGGCGCGGTCCGCAGCGCGTAGCCCTCGCGGCGCGCGTGCTCGGACAGGTATTCGGCGAGCTCCTGCCGCAGCTCGTCCTCGTACCCCTCGAACTGCTCGCGGTCACCGGGTGCGAGGTAGACCGTGTACTCGTTCGGGACGTAGACGCGCGACACCGAGACGTTCCGGTGGTCGTCCATCTCCTTCACGAGCTTGCGCGCGAGCTCGACCGGCTGGACGTTCGTCCTGAAAGCACGGCCGAACACGCCCTCGAAGAGCGACTCGAGCTTGGCTTCGATGGTGCGGAGTACCGACATCGGGCGGGCGCAGAGGGTCTTCCCTCGCGCAGCAGTCTATGTCCGGGGGTGGAGCGCGAGGGCGGCGGCGGTGACCCACGCGCCGCCCACGAGCGGCAGGAGCGATGCGGCGGGCGCCGCGACGGCGAGAGCGACCAGCAGGCAGGCGGCGAAGATGGCCGCCGGCCACGGGCCGCGCCCCCGAGCGAGCGGCAGCGCGGCGGCGGCGACGGCGAGGGCCGCCGCCGCGGCGAGCAGATGCGGGTGCGAGGTGAGCTGGCCGGCAAGCGCCGAGGCGACGGCAGCGGGGCGCTCCGAGCCGGCGATCCCGAGACCGAGCGGCGGTGCGGAGCCGTCGAACGGCAGGCGCGCGCCGCGCAGACCGGCGGCGAGCCCGGCGACGAGCACGGCGGCGAATGCCTGGGCCCCGCGGCGGACCCGTCCCCGGGAGAGCTGGGCGGCGAGCGGGAGGAGGGCGAGGCCCCCGACGAGGCCGAGAGCCGGGCCCGCGGCGAGGACGAGGGCGGCCCGCGCGTCCTTCCAGTGCAGCGCCGTCCAGCCGGCGGCGACGACCGCGTAGACGATCGCGAGGCCGAGTGAGATGTTCGCGAGCGGGAAGAACGCCACGGCGAGCACGAAGAGCACGGCCGCGCGCGGCGCCGCGAGACCGAGGCCCGCGCCGGCGACGGCGAGCGCGCCCGGCCACCCGCCCGGGTAGAAGGGGAGCCTGGAGGACACCCAGCCGGCCGTCGCGGCCGCGAGCAGCGCCGGCAGCGCGCGCCGGGCGAGTGTCGCGATGCCCGGCCGCGACCGGACGGAGGGCCGCGCCCCCGAGCCGCCGCCCATGCGCCGGCGGGGCAGCGAGCGAAGCTCTTCGGCGAGGCGTCCGGCCGACGGCCGGCGGCCCGGGCTCGTGACGAGCGCGCCGGCCACGGTCCGGCGCACGTGCTCGGGCAGGTCGGGCCGGAGCTGCCCCAGGTCGGGCGGCCCCGACTGGATCCGCTGTGACGTCTCCGTGAGATCGGAGCTCCAGAACGGATGCCGGCCGGCGAGTGCCTCCCAGAGCACGACGCCGAGCGCCCAGACGTCGGCGGCGGACGTCGCGTTCAGTCCCTGAAGCCGCTCGGGGGAGATGTAGGCGAGCGTGCCGGGGATGTCGCCGAGCGCGGTCAGCGTGTCGAACTCGGCCATCTGCGCCAGCCCGAAGTCGAGGAGCCGCACGTCGATCTCGCCGGTCGAGCCGCGGTGCGGCTCGGCGAGCAGCACGTTCGACGGCTTCACGTCCCGGTGCACGATCCCGCGGCCGTGCGCGTGAGCGAGGGCGTCCGCGATCTGCGCGGCGACCTCGATGACGGCCTGGTCGTCGAGCTCGCCGGCGCGCAGCACCTCGCGCAGCGTCCGGCCGGGGACGTACTCGTAGGCGATGTAGACGTGGCCGGGGTCCCGGGCGAGCGAGAGGATCCGCTGGCAGCGCTCGTGCCGCAGCGATGCGGCGGCGCGCGCCTCGCGTTCGGCGCGATGGCCGCTCTTGCCCTCTCTCGCCACGATCTTGAGGGCGACGTCGAGCCCGCTGCGCTCGTCCCGCGCCAGCCATACGTGTCCCATCCCGCCCGATCCGAGCGGCCGGATCGGCCGGTAGCGACCGAGGAACGGCTCCGGCGAAACAGCCGCAGACGACATCCCGCGCATCTACGCGACGGCCAGGACATTTCCTCTCGATCCAGAAAGAACCCGCTAGATTCGCCTGGAGATGGACCCCCGCGACGACGACATCGAGTTCGACTTCTTCGACGACGAGGCCGCCACGACCGAGGCCCAGTCGTCGCAGCCGCGAGTCCGGCTTCCCCGCCGCGGCGGCGGCGGCACGGGCAGGAGGCGCCCCGTCGGTCCTGCGGGCGGCATGCAGCCGCTGCTGCGCCTCCTCGCGCTGATCGCGGTCCTCGTCGCCGCCCTCGTCTTCTTCGGGCTGCTGATCCAGTCGTGCGCATCCACCTCGAAGCACGACGCCTACAGCTCGTACATGGCGAACGTCACGAAGATCGCGCGCGGCTCCCAGGACGACGGCTCGTCGGTCGCGAACGCGCTGACGACGCCCGGCGCCAAGGCGATGGACATCGCGAAGAGCCTCGACGGGGTCGCCGAGCAGGAGCGTCAAAACGCGGCGGCCGCCCAGCGGCTCGATCCCCCGGGCCACCTGCGTCCCGAGAACCAGCAGCTCGTCGAGGCGCTGCAGCTGCGCGTCGACGGCGTGCAGGGACTTGCCGACGCGCTGCGCAGCACTGCATCGTCCACCGCATCGACGGACGCGACGGTGCTGTCGGAGCAGGCCGACCGGCTGGTCGCGAGCGACGTCGTGTACGACGACCTCTTCAAGGCGCCTGCCGTGGCCGAGATGAAGGCGCAGGGTGTGAGCGGCGTCGTCGTCCCCGACTCGACGTTCGTGACGAGCCGTGACCTCGTCACCGAGAAGTCCATGTCGCAGCTCCTGCAGCGGCTGCGCGGCGCCTCGACGAGCGGCGGCGGCCAGGTCACCGGTCTCCACGGCACCAACCTCGTCTCGGTGAAGGCGCTCCCCGCGGGGACGGTGCTCTCCCAGACGTCCGAGAACACCGTCAAGGCGAGCACCGACCTCGCATTCGCGGTCACGCTGAAGGACTCCGGCGACTTCCAGGAGGTCGGGATCAAGGTCACGATCACGCTGCAGCGCGACTCCGGCGGCAAGGCGATCGTGAAGACGCAGACCGTGAACGTGATCAACCCGGGCCAGGAGAAGACGCTTACCTTCTCGGGCCTCAACGTCTCCGGGTTCTTCGCGCTGAAGAGCCACCTGCGGGTGAACATCGCGCCGGTCAAGGGCGAGTCCAACCCGACGAACAACAAGGGCAGCTTTCCCGTCATCTTCAGCCTGTGAGCTAGCCTCGGCACGTGCACGTCACCGCGCACACGGCCCTCTACGTCGCGGTCGCGGGGATCGCGGTCGGAGCCGCCGGGCTCGGGCTCGCGTGGTGGTCGATGATCAGGGTCCGGCGTGTCCGGGAGGCTCAGCGGTCGCTGCTCGGCGGCGGGCGCAAGAATCTCGTCGAGTTCGCCGTCTCGCTCCAGGGCCGGATCGACGACCTGCACAGGGCCGTCGACGAGGTCGCCGCCGGGCTCGCGCGGGTCGACCGCCGCGTCGACGGCTCCGTCACCAACACGGCGATCGTCCGCTACGACGCCTACGAGGACACGGGCGGCCATCAGTCGGCCTCGGTTGCGCTGCTCGACTCCGCGCGCACGGGCCTCGTCGTCACGGCGATCCAGGGCCGCGACTACGCCCGGATCTACATGAAGGAGCTCGACCGCGGCCGCGCCTCGACCGACCTCTCGCCCGAGGAGCACGAAGCAGTCGAACGCGCCATGGGCCGCTGACGTCCTCGGCCGGCGGCGCGCTCCCGCCGGGCGGAGCCCGGCTCCGCGCGCCGCCTGTCGCCGCCGGCGGCCTCGGGCCTTCCGGGGCCGTGCGCCGGCACTGTCCCCTCCGGCCCGAGTCCCCCGGCGACGACCCGAGGACGTCAGCGGGGCGTTGCGTGCTTCAGGCGGCTCTCCCGCCGGGCGGAGCCCGGCTCCGCGCGCCGCCTGTCGCCGCCGGCGGCCTCGGGCCTTCCGGGGCCGTGCGCCGGCACTGTCCCCTCCGGCCCGAGTCCCCCGGCGACGACCCGAGGACGTCAGCGGGGCGTTGCGTGCTTCAGGCGGCGACGACCCTGCGAAGGCTGCAGCGGCCGGTACAGTGTCGCCAGGTTGCAGCAGGTACTCGTCCTGAACGCGAGTTACGAGCCGCTCAACGTGTGCTCCGTCCGGCGCGCCTACGTGCTCGTCTTCAAGGGGAAGGCGGAGGTCGTCGAGGAGCTCGACCGACCACTTCGCTCCGCCACCGACACCTATCGATGGCCGCACGTCATCCGGCTCGTCTCGTACGTCCGCGTGCCGCGGACGGTGCAGCGCAAGATCTCGCGCCGGGCGCTCTTCGCCCGCGACGGCTGGCGCTGCGTCTACTGCGGCACGAGCGTCGGGCGCCTGACGCTCGACCACGTCATCCCGCGCTCGCGAGGCGGCGACTCGACCTGGGAGAACGTGGTCACGTCGTGCGCCCCGTGCAACCTCCGCAAGGGGAACCGCCTGCCGCACGAGGTGCAGATGGAGCTGCGTGCGAGCCCGCGCCCCCCGGCGCCGGTGCTCTTCATCCGGCTCTCGTCGCCGAAGATCCCGAAGCGCTGGGAGCGCTACCTCGCCCCGTACGCGACGGCGACGCGCTCCGCGGCCGCCGCCTGATCATCTAGCCTCGCTCGCGCGGCAGCTCGGGGTGCTGCTCCCACTCCGACCAGGAGCCGGGATACAGGCGACCCTCGCGGCCCTGGAGCGACAGCCGGTGGAGGACGATGCACGCGGTGATGCCCGAGCCGCAGTAGGCGACGAGCTCCCCGGCCGGGAGGTCGGGAAGCGGCTCGTTCCAGGGCGCGTTCAGCGCCCCCGGAATGCGTCCGGGAACGCGGTCGATCGGGTTCGCCCCGCCGCGGAACCGGTGCGGCGCGCGCGTATCCACGAGGACGAGCTCCTCGCGACGGGCGGCGAGCTCGTCCCGGCCGATCGTGTCCGCGCGTCCCGGCTCGCGCGGCTCGAAGGCTGCCGGCTCGGCCTGTTCGTCTCCGTCCGCGAGCGGCCCGCGCCAGGCGGCGAGGTCGGTCACGGCGCACGCGTCGTGGCCGTGGTGGCGCAGGAGCCACCAGAGCCGCTCGGCCCCTCCGAGCGACCCGTAGGCGACGACGAAGGTGTCGGCGTCGATCCCCGCCCGCGAGGCGGCGTCGGCGAACCGGGCGGGGTCCGGCAGCGGGTGTCGCCCCAGCTCGCCGGGCGGCCCCGAGAGGTCGCGGTCGACGTCGAGGAAGACCGCGCCCGGCACGTGCCCGAGGAGGTATGCACGACGACCCGCCTCGGGGTCCTCGAGCGCGAAGCGGCAGTCGACGAACCGGTAGCGCATGTGTGACAGCAAACCAGAGGGCGGCGTAGAACGGGCATGAGACGCTCATTCGCACTCGCGGTCCTTCTCGTCCTCGCTGCCGCAGCCGCCGTCCTCCTCGCCGGCATCGGGCGCGCGCCGGCGGCGCGCGGCGATGCCGCCACGCCCTCGAGCATCACCACGTCCGGCCACGGCATCGTCACGCAGGCGCCCGACCGGGCCACCGTCACCGCCGGAGTCGAGACGCAGGCCGCCACCGCTTCCGCCGCCCTCGCCGAGAACGCGCAGCTCGCGACCGCCGTCGTGGCCGCCCTGCGGGCGGCCGGCGGCAGCGACCTGCAGACGCAGCAGGTCTCGCTGTACCCGCGCACGGACTCCCGCGGCCAGGTCGTGGGCTACACCGCCGACGACACGATCTCCGCTACGAGCCCGGTGGCGGGCGCGGGACGGCTCGTCGACGCCGCCGTCGCTGCGGGCGCGAACACGATCTCCGGCCCATCGCTCGACCTGTCGGCCCGCGACGCGCTCTACCGGGAGGCGCTCGGCAAGGCGGTCGCCGACGCGCGGGCCAAGGCCGAGGAGATCGCGAAGGCGGGGGGCCTTGCCCTCGGTGCGGTCACTGCGGTCGTGGAGGGGCAGGCGGCAGGCTCTCCGGTCCCCCTCGCCGCCGACTCGGCGCGCAGCGCCGCCACACCGGTCGAGCCGGGCAGCGAGGACGTGACCGCCGACGTCACGGTGACGTTCGGGGTTCGCTGACCGCTCCAGATCGCCGGGAGCCGGCCCGCAGCGGGGCACGCTGCTGCGGGCCGGCCCGGGCGACGCGCGGTGCTACGCCGCGGCCTCCTCCAGCGAGGTCAGGCCCGCGGCGTCCTCCGTCGGCACCGTCGCGATCGTCTGCAGGATGCGCCCGGCGATCCGGTAGGGGTCGCCCAGCGAGTTCGGCCGGCGGTCCTCCAGGTACCCCCGGTGGCCGTTCCGGACGAAGCTGTGCGGGATCCGCACGGACGCGCCGCGATTCGCGAGCCCGAACGTGAACTCGTCGATCGCGGCCGTCTCGTGCAGGCCGGTCAGGCGCATGTGGTTGTCGGGTCCGTAGACGGCGATGTGCGCCTCGCGCTCTTCCTCGAACGCCGCCATCAGCGCCTCGAAGTACGCCTCTCCGCCGACCTCGCGCATGTGGAGCGTCGAGAAGTTCGTGTGCATCCCCGAGCCGTTCCAGTCGTGCTCGATGCCGAGCGGCTTCGGGTGGAAGTTCACGTCGACGCCGTAGCGCTCGCAGAGGCGCACCAGGAGGTACCGGGCGACCCACATCTCGTCGGCCGCGCGCCGCGAGCCCTTCCCGAAGATCTGGAACTCCCACTGGCCCTTCGCGACCTCGGCGTTGATCCCCTCGAGGTTGATGCCCGCCTCGAGGCAGAGGTCGATGTGCGTGTCGACGATCTCCCGGGCGACATCGCCGACGTTCTTGTAGCCGACGCCCGTGTAGTACTCGCCCTGCGGGGCCGGGAACCCCTCGCGCGGGAAGCCGAGCGGCGCCCCGTCGCGGTAGAGGAAGTACTCCTGCTCGAACCCGAACCAGGTGTCGGGATCGTCGGGGATCGTGGCGCGCGAGTTGGACGGGTGCGGCGACCCGTCGGGGAGGAGCACCTCGCACATCACGAGCAGGCCGTTGCGCCGTGCCGGATCGGGGAAGAGCGCGACCGGCTGCAACATGCAGTCGGAGTTCGACCCGTCCGCCTGGCGCGTCGAGCTGCCGTCGAAGCCCCACAGCGGCAGCTCCTCGAGGGTCGGGACGTCGGGGAAGGCCACGATCTTCGTCTTGCTGCGGAGGTTCGGCACCGGCTCGTAGCCGTCGAGCCAGATGTACTCGAGCTTGTACTTCGTCATCCCGCCACTCCTTGTCGTCGTCTCCAGGAACGAAAAAAGGCCCCACGACTCCCGAGAGTCGTGAGGCCTCATTGCCTCCGCGCGCGCCTCCGTCGGCGCTGCGCGTGCCGAGGACGTTAGCGGTCCCGGCGGCCACCCCGCAAGCGCCCGATCGAGAGCAGCCGGTCGGAGGTGTGCTCCACCTGCAGGGTCGTGTGCTCGAGCTCGAAGCGGTCGTGCAGCATCTCCTCCAGCTCGCGGCGAACCCGGTGGCAGTCCTCGTCCTGCGCGACGAGCACGTGGGCCGAGAGCGACGGGAACCCGGAGCTGATCTCCCAGACGTGGAGGTCGTGGACGCTCCTGACGCCCTCATGGCCCCGAATCGCCGCTCCGACCTCCTCGGGCTGCAGCCCTTCCGGCGCCGCCTCGAGGAGGACGCGGGCCGTCTTCGCGAGGAGCGGCCACGCCGCCACCAGCATCGACGCCGCCACGGCGAGGGAAGCGATCGGGTCGGCCCGCTCGAAGCCGCTCGCCCAGACGACACCCCCTGCGACGACCGTCGCGGCGAACGCGAAGAAGTCGGTGAGCAGGTGCCGGAAGCTCCCCTCCACGTTGAGGCTCCGGCGGTTCGCGCGCGAGACCTGCCAGATCGCGACGGCGTTCACGACCGCCCCGAGCGCCGCCGTCCCGACGACGAGCGGCGCGTCCACCGTCGGCGGAGAGACGAGCCGCTGGATCGCCTCGGCCACGATGAGCACGCCGAGGACGAGGAGCGTGATCCCGTTCGCCTGCGCGGACAGGATCTCCGCCCGGCTGAACCCGAACGTCATCCGGCCGCTGGGCGGCCGGGTCGCGAGGCGCGCGGCCCAGACCGAGAGTGCGAGCGCGCCCGCGTCGACGAGCATGTGGGCCGCGTCCGAGAGCAGCGCGAGCGAGTCGGCGACGACGCCGGCGACGACCTCGACCCCCATGAACGCCAGGATCAGGCCGAGCGCGACAGCGAGCCGGCGGACGTCCGCGTCGGCACGTGCGCCGTGCTCGTGATCGTGCGCCATCGGTCAATAGTCTTACGGGTGGTCATGGACGGCGTCGTCTTCGTCGAGATCCCGGCGGGATCCCGCAACAAGTACGAGTGGGACGCGGAGCTCGGCGGCCTGGCGCTCGACCGGCGGCTCTTCACCTCGATGAGCTACCCGGCCGACTACGGCTTCCTCGAGGGGACGCTTGCGGAGGACGGGGATCCGCTCGACGCGCTCGTCCTCGTCGGGGAGCCCACCTTCCCCGGCTGCCGGATCCGGGTCAGGACGGTGGGCGTCTTCCACATGGCGGACGAGAAGGGCCCGGACGAGAAGGTCCTCTGCGTTCCGCTGAACGATCCCTCCTGGAGCGGCATCTCCGACGTGCACGACGTGCCGCCGCAGCTCCGGAACGAGATCGAGCACTTCTTCCAGGTCTACAAGGACCTCGAGGGACAAAAGACGGAGACCCGCGGCTTCGGGAACCGGTCGGAAGCCCAGTCGATCGTCGACGCCTGCCGCCGGCGCGCGGCCGAAGGGCGCGACTGCTAAGCTCTCGCGAGCCATGTCCGGGATCACCAACGCAGACGTCAGCAGGCGCCGCTTCTAGCGGCACCGGTGCGTCTTCGTTCGGTCTTTCTCTCGCGATCCCAAGGAGCATGGTGTGTTTTCGGAAGCAGCAGTTTCGGTCCGTGACCTCGAGAAGGTCTTCACCCGTCGCAAGGGCCTGCGGCGGCGTCAGCGCTCGGCGCTCAACTGTGTGAGCTTCGAGATCGCCCGCGGCGAGTGCGTGGCGATCCTCGGACAGAACGGCTCCGGCAAGTCGACCCTCGTGCGCGTCCTCTCGACGCTGCTCCTCGCCGACGGCGGCTCTGCGAGCGTGTTCGGGTGCGACGTCTTCCGGGAGGCGCGCACCGTGCGGCGGCTCGTCAACCGCGTCTCGGTCGAGGCCAGCTTCTTCAAGAAGATGAGCGCGGCCGAGAATCTCGCCTACGCCGCGCGCTTCTACGGGATGGGGCCGCGCGAGACGCACGAGCAGATCCCGCGCATCCTCGAGCGGGTCGGGTTCCCGGCATCGAGGCGCGGCGAGGCGATGGAGAACCTGTCACGCGGCATGCAGCAGAAGGTCGCCCTCGCCCGGGCGCTGCTGACGTCACCGATGCTGCTACTCCTCGACGAGCCGACGACCGGGCTCGACCCGCGCTCCAAGCAGGAGGTGCAGTCGTTCATCCGGGAGATCCGGGAGCGGCACGACGCCACCATCCTCCTCTGCACCCACGACATGAACGAGGCGGAGCAGCTCGCGGACAGGGTCGGGCTGCTCGACCGGGGAGAGCTCCTGTTCCTCGAGCCGGTCGCGAGGGTTTTGGAGCGCTACGGGGTCGACACGCTCGAGGAGGCGTTCTTCGCCGCCACCGGCCGCAGCTTCGAGGACGAGAAGACCGAGGAGGACGAGGAGAGGGAGGTGTTCGCGTAATGGGCAGTGTCGACGTCACGCAGGCGTTCACGCGCAAGCGGGTTCTTCGTGACGAGCTGATCGGGCTCTACGGCGTCGTGGAGCGGAACCTCTACCTGACGAAGCGGTACCTCCTGTGGGATCTCGCGTTCCTGCTCTGGACGGTCGCGAACACGCTCACGATCGTGTTCATCGCCCGCGGGGTGGGCCTCGGGCCGACGGCCCGCAACGAGCTCGAGACGAAGCTGCTCGTCGGCGGCGTGATCTGGGCGTTCCTCGGGATCATCTTCGAGATCGTCACCGAGACGGTCGCCTGGGAGCGGTGGGAAGGGACGATCGAGTACACGTTCATGGCGCCCGTGTCGCGGCCCGTGCACCTGATCGGGATGGGCGTGTACGCCGTGCTCTACGGGCTCGTACGCGCGGTGCTCGTCTTCGTCGCCGTGGTCGCGTTCATCGGCATCCACCTGCCGGATGCGAACTACGGGGCGGCGGTCGCGCTGCTCGCGATCGCGTCCGTCTCGTTCATCGGCGTCGGGATGATGACCGCGGTGCTGCCGCTCGTCTCCCCGGAGAAGGGTACGCAGCTCGGTTTCGTGGCGCAGGGGCTCATGCTCGTCGTCTCGGGCGTCTACTACCCGGTCAGCGTGCTGCCCGACTGGATGCAGTGGATCTCGAAGATCTCGCCGGCGACGTATGCGCTCCGCGGCAACCGCGTGCAGATCCTCCACGGCTCCGGTCTCGCCTGGGCGGACGTCTGGCCGCTGCTCGTGATCGGCGCCTTCTCGATCCCGATCGGCCTCGCCGTGTTCAAGGCCGGGGAGCGGTACGCGAAGAAGCGGGGCAAGCTGAAGCGGTCGGGTTAGGGTTACTCCTTCCCCGACGCGAGGAGCGACGCCATGGCGATGATCGAGAGCAAGGACCGCGCGACCTCCGACCCGCAGGCGCGCAAGGCGGTCGTCGAGGCTGCCGCGAAGGCCGGAGTCGAGTACGTGCTCTTCTGGTTCACCGACATCGAGGGGCACCTGAAGAGCTTCGCGATCACGCCGTCGGAGCTCGAGGGTGCGCTGAACGACGGCATGGGCTTCGACGGCTCGTCGATCACCGGCTTCAACGCGATCGAGGAGTCCGACATGGTGGCGATCCCCGACCCCGCCACCTGGCAGCTGCTGCCGGCCCGCGAGGGCGAGGCAACCGTGGGCCGGATGATCTGCGACGTCGTCAAGCCGGACGGGGAGCCGTACGAAGGCGACCCGCGCTACGTGCTGCGCCGGGCGCTGGAACGGATGCAGTCGCTCGGCTTCGACACGTTCAACGTCGGGCCGGAGCTCGAGTACTTCCTCTTCCGCGACAAGGGTGGAACCGAGACCCTCGACGAGGGCGGCTACTTCGCCATGACCGCGCTCGACGCCGCGACGGAGCTGCGCAACGAGACGATTCGCTCGCTCGAGACGATGGGGATCGCGATCGAGTACCACCACCACGAGGTGGCGCCGTCACAACACGAGATCGACATGCGCTATGCCTCGGCGCTCGACATGGCCGACCACACCGTCACCTACCGCCTCGTCGTCAAGGAGGTGGCGGCGAAGCACGGCGTCTACGCGACCTTCATGCCGAAGCCCCTCTTCGGCGAGAACGGGTCGGGCATGCACACGCACATGTCGCTCTTCAAGGACGGCCGGAATCAGTTCTTCGACGAGGGCGACGCCTACCACCTCTCCCCGACCGGCAAGCAGTTCATCGCGGGCCTGCTCCGGCACGCACGCGAGATCTCGGCGGTCTTCGCCCAGTGGGTCAACTCGTACAAGCGGCTCGTCCCGGGCTACGAGGCGCCCGTGTATGTCGCGTGGTCGCAGCGCAACCGTTCGGCGCTGATCCGCATCCCGCTCTACAAGCCCGGCTCGGAGCAGGCGACGCGCGCCGAGATCCGCTGCCCCGATCCGTCCTGCAACCCGTACCTCACGTTCGCCGCGCTGCTGCACGCCGGGCTCGAGGGGATCGAGAACGGGTACGAGCTCGAGGACCCGATGGAGCGGAACCTCTACCACCTGACCCCGGAGGAGCGCCGCGAGCGCGGCATCGTCTCGCTGCCGGAGACGCTCGGCGAGGCGATCGACGAGTTCGCGGCGTCCGACCTGATGCGGCGCGCGTTCGGGGAGCACATCTTCTCGAGCTACGTGAAGCTCAAGCGGCAGGAGTGGGACGAATACCGGGTCGCAGCTCACCCAGTGGGAGCTCGACCGCTACCTCGGCGTGCTCTAGCGGTCGATACCTCTAGAGGAAGGTCCTGGATCGCCTCGCGGTCGACGCGGAGGCCGATCACCTTCGCGCCGTCGTCGATCTGCTCGATCGACTCGGCCGGCACGATCCGCCGGCGCCGCGCAAAGAAGCCGGAGCGCACCGAGAGGGCGTCCGGGTTCTCGGGCGAGGTCCCGTACATCGGGCATTCCACCGTTCCGACCACGCGCCCCCTCGCATCAGCCACGAGGAAGCCTGCTGTGCGGCGAAGGTCGACGGCAAGAGCGCTCACGGCCGAGAACCTATTCCCGGTGTACGAGGATTTCCCTCGTTCGCCGTAAACCTTTTGTGAAATCGCGCCATCATCTCCACTTCCCGGACATCGCCAGCCACCCTACTGACAGCAGCAGAAGGTAAACGAGCGAGCAGACGGCGAGGATACGCCCGGCGGCAGGCCGGGCGCTCCGGTACCACCAGTAGGCGGCGCCGAGCGTCGCCAGGAGGAGCAGTAGCCCGAGGTCGGCGACGCCGAAGCCGATGCCGACCCAGGTCGCTCCCGAGTAGACGTCCTTCTCGTCGGCGTAGATCCACTGGGCGGCCGCCCGCATCAGCACCCAGGCCGGGAGAGCGGCGACCAGTGACCAGACCGCCGCCCGGCGGAGCGCCGGCGTTCGCGGCCCGCGCAGCGCCGCCCCCGCGGCGACCGTCGTCGTGAGGACGCAGCCGAAGAGGATCATCGCTCCCAGCACGTGGAGGAAGAGCGGCCAGAACGGCCGGCTGAACGCGATCACGACGGCTTCCAGATCATCAGCACGAGGATCGCGAGGGTCGAGAGCCCGGCGAGCCAGGAGATCGCCATCCCGGTGGGGTCGCGAAGGAGGGCGCGCAGCTCGTCGCTCGATGCGTCGCCGTCGGCCGCGAGCCGCTCGGCGAGCTCGCGCGAGCGCTCCTGGTGACGGCCGCCCATGCCGCCGAGGGCGTTCGCGACGACCCAGAGGGCGAGCGACGCCCAGATCCAGGCGGCGCCGGCGGGGAGGGAGAGGTGGATCCAGAGCCAGATGCCGAACCCGAGCGTCCCGGCGACGCCCAGAAAGATCACGGGCAGCGCGAGCCGGATCAGGCGCAGGAGCTCCGCCGACTCGCTCGGCCGCTCCGCCCGCACGGCGAGGACGTTCAGGATCGCAGCCGCAACCGACCCGCCGACGAACAGGAACCCGGCGGTGATGTGCGCCATCAGGAGCCACTGGGTCGTGCTCACCCGCCCGAGCGTACGCTTCCTCGGCGAATGGACGCGCCGGAACGGCATCTGCGCCTGCTGACCGAGACGATCGAGGCCGTCAACTCGACGCTGGATCTGCAGGAGGTGCTCGGGCTCGTGGCCGGCAAGGTCGCCGATGCGCTCGAGGCGGACGCGTGCTTCGTCTACCTCTACGACGATCGCGCCGACGAGCTCGTGCTCCGCGCGACGCACGGGACGAGGCTCGACGAGCTGTCGCGCCGTCCCCGCATGCGGCCGGGCGAGGGCATCACCGGCTCGGCGGCGGCGGCGCGCGCTCCGGTGATGCTCGCCTCTCAGGCGCATCTCGACCCGCGGTTCAAGCACTTCCCGAACCTGCCCGAGGACGAGTACGAGTCGATCCTCGCCGTCCCGATCCTGACCCGCGACGGGACGCTCGAGGGAGCGCTGAACGTCCGCACCCGCATGCCGCGCACGTTCTCGGAGGACGAGGTCGAGCTGCTGCTCGCGATCGCCGCGCAGGTGGCGCAGTCGATCGAGCACGCGAAGCTCTACGCCGAGGCGCAGCGGCGCGTCCACGAGCTCGAGGCGCTCGCGCGGATCTCCGAGGCGGTGTCGGAGTCGCTCTACCTCGAGGAGTCGCTGCAGGCGATCGTGCAGACGACGATGGATGCGCTTGGAGCGACCGGCGCCGCGCTCGTGCTCGACGACGGCCGGATCGCGTGGCCGGAGGGCGTGGCCTCGACGCACGCGATCCGGCAGCCGCTCCGCTGGCGCGGCCGGCAGATCGGGGAGCTCGTCGCCGATCGCGACTCGCCGTTCACCGACCCCGATCGCGAGCTGCTCGCGTCGATCGCGACGCATGCGGCGGTCGCGCTCGAGCACGGGCGCGCCGTCCTGCGCGGCGTGCTCGCCCAGGAGATCCACCACCGGGTCAAGAACAACCTCCAGACGGTCGCGTCGCTCCTGCGGCTGCAGGCGAGGACGGCCGACGCGGTCGACCCGCGCGAAGCGCTCGAGCACTCGGTCAACCGGATCCTCGCGATCGCGGCCGTCCACGAGCTCCTGACCGAGCGGCGGGAGGAGGACGTGGAGCTCGCCGACCTGGTCGACCGGCTGCGGGCGATGCTCGTCCAGGGTGTCGGCGTCGGCAAGGAGGTGACGTCCTCGCTCGAGCCGGTCGCGCTGCCGGGGGCCAGGGCGACGGCGCTTGCGCTCGTGTTCGCGGAGCTCCTGCAGAACGCGCTCGAGCACGGCGGCGAGCAGGTGCGGGTCGAGCTCTCCCGTCGCGACGAGCGACGTCGTCCTCACGATCGCCGACGACGGGGCGGGTGTCGGTGATGGCTCGTCGGCGGGCACCGGCCTCTCGATCGTGCAGGCGCTCGTCCGGGACGAGCTCCGCGGCACGCTCGCGATCGACTCGCACGAAGGCACGCGCGCCGAGGTCGTGTTTCCCGCATGAGCGTAGGCTCGACGGAGCTCATGACAGAGCGTAGGCGTCGGCTTTGCCGGCGCCGGAGCGGGTGCTGAGCGTAGGCTCGAAGGAGCGATGCGAGGGAGATGATCGTCGGCGCGCTCTGGCACGTCAGCGAGGATCCGTCGATCGTGCGTTTCGAGCCACGTGCGAACGAGGCGCACGACTCGCCGGAGCCGCTCGTCTGGGCGATCGACGACGCCCACGTGCCCGCCTACTGGTTCCCGCGTGACTGTCCCCGCGCGACCTTCTGGGCGGTCGAGTCGACGAGCGACGACGATGTCGAGCGATTCCTTGCCGGCGAGCGTCGCCGGCGTGTGCATGCCGTCGAGTGGAGCCGGCTCGACGAGTTGCGCTCGGCGCGGGTGGTCGCCTACCGGCTGCCGCCCGAGACGTTCGAGCGCTACCCCCGTGCGGCCGGCCACTTCGTGTCGCGCGAGGCGGTCCTGCCGCTCGAGGTGGTCGAGCTCGGCGACCTGGTCGCGCGCCATGCCGAGGCCGGCATCGAGCTGCGTTTCGTCCCGCGCCTCGGGCCGCTCTGGGAGCAGGTGATCGGATCGACGCTCGAGTTCGGCGGCATCCGGCTGCGGAACCTCGCCGAGGGCTGACGGGGAGGTTCAGGACGGGGCCACTCAAGGACGGCGGCATGCAGGACGAGGACGTCCGCCGACGAATCGCGCTGCCGCGCTCACGACCTGTCCCCTTCCGCTTCACCGTCGCGGCCGGCTACGTGGGGCGCTCGCGAACCTAGCCGCTTCGGCCGGCGGCCACCGTCGAAGTTCCACTTTCGACCCACATCGGCGCGCACTCCGTCCTGGTGGCTGCCGCCAGACGGGTCTCGGCGAGCCGTGTCCGGGCGGGGCGTGTAGTGCTACGTGAATGTGACGCGCGGCGGCGGCGGCGTGAGAGTCTATGCGCGATGCGGATCCTGATCGCCGAGGACGAGACGATCATCCGGCTCGACCTGCGCGACCTCCTGGAGCGCGCCGGGCACGAGGTCGTGGCCGAGGCGCGGGACGGCGAGGAGGCCGTCGCGCTCGCGCGTGAGCACACGCCCGAGCTCGCGATCATGGACGTGAAGATGCCGCGGCTCGACGGCATCGAGGCCGCCCGGCTGATCCTCGACGAGCGGCCAATCCCGATCGTGATGCTCACCGCCTACGGCCAGGAGGAGCTCGTCGGCCGTGCGGTCGAGGCCGGTGTCTTCGGCTACCTCGTCAAGCCGTTCCGCGAGCACGACCTCGTCCCTGCGATCGCGACCGCGCGCGCGCGACACGACGAGCTGGCGGCGGTGCGCGAAGAGGCGGAGTCGCTCGCCGAGGCGCTTGCCGCACGCAAGGGGATCGAGCGCGCGAAGGGCCTGCTGATGGCGAAGGAGGGGCTCTCCGAGGCCGATGCGTTCGCCAGGCTGCGGCGTGCGAGCCAGGTGTCCGGCAAGCCGCTACGGGTGATCGCGGAAGCCGTCGTCGCGACACTCGAGGAACCGTGACGAAGACCCTCACACCGCCCCGCGAGCGTGCCCGCCGCAGCAGCGGCTCGGGCGCCGGCGACGCCTGGCGCGTGATCGTCCTGAACGACGACCACAACACCTTCGAGGGCGTCGCGTTCGCGCTCGCCGACACCGTTCCCGGCGTCGACTACGACCGCGGCATGGCGCTCGCGAACCGCATCCACAACACGGGACAGGCGATCGTCTGGTCCGGCCATCGCGAGCTCGCCGAGCTGTACTGGGGCCGGCTCGAGGGGTTCGGACTGACCATGGCGCCGCTTGAGCGATAGACGCGCTCGACGGCATCGGCCGCGTCTTCGACGCGTTTCGCGGCGGCGACGCGCGCGCGCTCTTCGAGGTGATCGCCCCGGACGCCGTCTGGATCGTGAACGGCACCGTGCCGGTGGCGCAGGAGTACGTCGGGCGCGAACGCATCTTCGAGCTCTTCCGCGAGACGAGGCGCCTCACCGACGGGACGTACTCGTCGGAGCTTCGCTGGGCGGTTGCCGACGAGGCGCACGCCGCTGCCGTCTACCGTGCCCGGGGAGCGCGTCTCGGGCGCACGCTCGACATCGACCAGGTGCTCCTGATCGACCACGTCGACGGCATCTGGCAGCGGATCGTCGCGATTCCCTCCGACCCGCCCGCCTTCGAGGCGTTCTGGGCCGAGGTGTAGGCGCGGACGCCGTGAGAGTCGGCATCCAGCTGCCGGAGGTGGAGCGTGTCGTCCGGCGCGACGAGCTCACGGCGATCGTCCTCGCTGCGGAGGAAGCCGGGTTCGACTCGATCTGGATCGGCGACCACCTGCTCTACCGCGGTGACGGCCGCCCCGAGCGCGGGCCGTGGGATTGCTGGGCGACGCTCGCTTTCGTCGCCGGGATCACCGAGCGCGTCAACCTCGGGCCGCTCGTCGCGTGCACCGCGTTTCACCCGCCGGGCGTCCTTGCGCGGCAGGCGGCGGCCGTCGACGAGCTCTCGGGCGGCCGGCTCGTGCTCGCGCTCGGCGCCGGCTGGAACGAGGCCGAGTTCCATGCTTTCGGCCTCCCGTTCGACCACCACGTCTCGCGATTCGCAGAGGCGTTCGAGATCGTCCGACGACTCGTCGCCGGAGAGCGCGTCACGTTCGCAGGTCGCTACCACCGAGTCGACGACGCCGTGCTCCACCCGCCGCCGCAGCGGCGGCCGAAGCTGATGATCGGCGCCAACCGTCCCCGCATGCTCTCGATCGCCCTGCCGCACGTCGACGCGTGGAACACCTGGTACACGCACTACGGGAACACGGCGGAAGGGTTCGCGGCACACAACGCCGAGATCAGCGAGGCGGCGGAGCGCGCCGGGCGCGACCCTGCGGCGATCGAACGAAGCGCCTGCGTCCTCGTCGAGGTGGACGGCGGCCGGGGTGAGCGGCCGC
This sequence comes from uncultured Thermoleophilia bacterium, assembly GCA_963784765.1. Taxonomy (GTDB): domain Bacteria; phylum Actinomycetota; class Thermoleophilia; order Gaiellales; family Gaiellaceae; genus PALSA-600. Next base: position 1,911 of record CAWASP010000008.1, on the reverse strand, counting down.
GCGACGTCGAGGCGATCGGCGCCGACCGGCTCGCGGCTCACCTCGATGCGCTCGCGGAGGCGGGAGCCGACGAGGCGATCCTCGTCGCCGATCCGATCGACGAGGAGTGGGTCCGGGCGCTGGCCGGTCGCCGGCGAGCAGGCCCCACCTGAGCTCGTCGACACGGCTGCCCCGCTCGAGGTTGCGGCCGCGCGAGATCCCCTCGAACACGAAGCCGAGCCGGTTCGCGACGCGGACGAGCGGCTCGTTTCCCGGCAGCCCGGTCATCTCGATGCGTTGGAGACCCGCCTCTCCGAAGCTCCACTCGAGGAAGAGCCGGAGAGCCGCGGCGAGGACGCCGCGCCCGCGTTCCGCCGGGACGACCCAGAAGCCGATCTCGGCCCGCCGGTGCCGCCACTCGCAGGAGTGGATCATGAGCGCGCCGAGGAAGAGGTCGGATGCGGCGTCCGCGATCGCCCACTCGTACGCGCGGAGGTCGGGCGGGTCGACCCAGGGACGCGCGAGGAACGACCGGACGCGCTCCTCGGAGGGGTCGTCCTCCACACCGAGCCACACGCCGAGCTGCGGGTCGTCAGTGAACGCGCGCACGTACGACCGCACGTCGCCCTCCTCGAGGGGCCGGAGCCGCACCTGCTCACCAGCCGTGTCGGCGCGGTCACCTCTGCGCCTCGGCGAACAGCGCCTCCCACCGGCTGAGCAGCCGGTCGAGCTCGTTGCGGGCGGCACGGTGCGCGTCGACGAGGCCCACGTCCGACCAGTCCGCGGCGAGCTGCTGCTCGAGCTCGGCAACCCGGGCCTCGGCCCGTTCGACCTCGCGCTCGACGAGCTCGAGCGGAGACGGCGCCGGCTTCGACGGCCGCTTCGGCTTCTCCCGCTTCGGTCGCGGCGGCGGGGGCGGCGGCTCCGCCCCGGCAGCCTGGGAGCGGGCGTACTCCGCCCAGCCGCCCGGGTACGAGGTGATGCGACGCTCCTCGATCGCAAGCAGCCGGCTCGCCACCGCGTCGAGGAGCGCGCGGTCGTGCGAGACGAGCAGCACCGTGCCCGGGAATGCCTCCAGCGCCGCCTCGAGCGACTCGCGCGAGTCGAGGTCGAGGTGGTTCGTCGGCTCGTCGAGGACGAGCAGGTTCGCGCCGGAGGCGACGACGATCGCGAGCGCGAGCCGGCGCCGCTCCCCGCCGGACAGTGCGACGACGGGCTTCTCGTGCTCGTCCCAGCCGGAGAAGAGGAAGCGGCCGAGCAGCGACTGCGCCTCGGGCCGCTTCAGGCCCGTGCCCGACATCGCCGCCTCGAGGACGGAGCCTCGCTCGTCGAGCTCCGCCTCGTGCTGCGAGAAGTACGCGGGGACGACACCGTGGCCGAGACGCGCTCTGCCCCCGACGGGCTCGCGCAGCCCGAGCAGCGTCTCGAGCAGCGTCGTCTTGCCGGAGCCGTTGGGCCCGACGAGCGCCACGTGCTCGCCCCGCTCGATCGCGAAGCTCGCGCCGACGAGCAGCTCCTTCTCGCCGGCGCGCACGTGAAGGCCGTCCACGACGACGACTCCCGCCCCGAGCGTGGCGGGTTCAGGAACTCGAAGCCGAGCGTCCGGCGCCGCCGGTCCGGCGCGAGCACGCGCTGCTGCTGCAGCTTCTCGATCTGCCTCAGCTTCGACTGCGCCTGGCGTGCCTTCGAGGCCTTGTACCGGAACCGCTCCACGAACCGCTCCAGCCGTGCGAGCTGCTCGGCCTGGCGCGCCGCGGTCTTCGCCTGGTGGAGGTCGCGGGCCGCCTGCTCGCGCCGCCAGACGTGCCAGGCGCCGGGGAAGTACACGGACTTGCCGCCCTCGAGCTCGAGCACCGCCGTCGTCACCGCCTCGAGGAACCAGCGGTCGTGCGCGACGAGGATCACCGCCGTGTCGAGCGTGCGGAGCAGCTG
>CAWASP010000007.1:0-255521 GCA_963784765.1 uncultured Thermoleophilia bacterium | reverse complement strand
GCGGCCGCCGTGGTGGTAGCCGAGCCACCGGCGGCGAGGATCGCCTCGACCGGGCGAGCGACTCGTGCTCGTAGGTCAGCGGCCCGCCGCCGTCGTCCGCTTCGGCCGGAAGGCCGCCGAAGCCCTCCTCGGCCGTGACCTCGGCACGGAGAAGGAGCGTCGCGGCATTCTCGCGGATCGCCCGGTTCAGCTCGCCGAACATGACGTGCCCCTCGTTGCGGTACTCGACGAGCGGGTCCTTCTGCGCAAGCCCGCGCAGCCCGATCCCCTCGCGCAGGTAGTCCATGTTCTCGAGGTGCTCCCTCCAGCGCACGTCGACCGTCTGGAGGACGATGAACCGCTCCAGGTCGCGCATCAGCCCTTCCTGGATCCGGTCGATCTCCTGCTCGCGCTCGCCGTACGCGTCGACTGCGTCCTCGAGGAACTCCTGGACGATCGCCTCGCGCTCGAGCCCCTTCAGCTCGTCGGCCGCGACCCCCGTCCCGTAGATCGTCTCCATCGCGTTCACGAGCCCGTCGAGGTCCCAGTCCTCGTGGAGCTCGGCGGCGGTGTAGTCGGAGACCGTGTTCGAGATGACCTCGGGCAGCCACTCCTCCTTCACGTCCTCGCCGAGGTCCTCCCCGTGCAGGACGCGGTTGCGCTGCTCGTAGATCACCTGGCGCTGGACGTTCATCACGTCGTCGTACTTGAGGACGTTCTTGCGCGCGACGAAGTTCTGCTCCTCCACCTTCTTCTGCGCGTTCTCGATCTGCCGCGACAGGATCCCTGCCTCCATCGGCTGGTCGTCCGGCAGCTTGAAGCGCTCCATGATGTTGTGGATGCGATCGCCCGCGAAGAGCCGGACGAGCTCGTCCTGGCCCGACAGGTAGAAGCGGGTCTCGCCCGGGTCGCCCTGACGGCCCGAACGGCCGCGAAGCTGGTTGTCGATCCGGCGCGCCTCGTGTCGCTCGGTGCCGAGCACGTAGAGGCCGCCGAGCCCGCGAACGGTGTCGTCGATCTTGATGTCGACGCCGCGGCCGGCCATGTTGGTCGCAATCGTCACCGAGCCGACCTCGCCGGCGTCCTTGATGATCTCGGCCTCTCGCGCATGCTCCTTCGCGTTCAGGACCGTATGCGGCACGCCCTGGCGCTTCAGCAGCTCGCTCAGGTACTCGGACGTCTCGACGGCGATCGTGCCGACGAGCACCGGCTGGCCCTTCTCGTGCCGCTCCTTGACGTCGTCGACGACCGCCGTGAACTTCGCCTCGGCCGTCTTGAAGATCAGGTCGTTCCGGTCGTCGCGGACGACGGGCACGTTGGTCGGGATCTCCACGACGCTCAAGTTGTAGATCTCGACGAACTCCTTCTCCTCGGTCTTCGCGGTGCCGGTCATGCCGGCGAGCTTGTCGTAGAGCCGGAAGTAGTTCTGGAGCGTGATCGTCGCGAGCGTCTGGTGCTCCTCCTGGATCGCGACGCCTTCCTTCGCCTCGACCGCCTGGTGCAGCCCCTCGCTCCAGCGCCGGCCCTCCATGATGCGGCCGGTGAACTCGTCGACGATCTTCACCTCGCCGTCCTGTACGACGTAGTCGACGTCTCGCTTGTAGAGCGCCTCGGCCTTGAGCGACTGGATCAGGTGGTTGACGAGCTGGACGTTGCCCGGGCTGTAGAGGTTGTCGATCCGGAGCGCACGCTCGACCTTCTCGATCCCGGATTCCGTCGGGGAGACGGTCTTGTGCTTCTCGTCGAAGAGGTAGTCGTAGTCCTGCGCGAGCTGCTCGTCGTCGAGCTTCGTCCCCTTCGACTGGATGCCGTCGAGCGCCTTCACGACGCGCGCGAACTCGTAGTAGGTCTTGGCCGCGGTCGTCGGCTCGCCCGAGATGATCAGCGGCGTCCGCGCCTCGTCGATCAGGATCGAGTCGACCTCGTCCACGATCGCGTAGGGGTGACCACGCTGCACGACCGCGTCGAGGCTGATCGACATGTTGTCGCGGAGGTAGTCGAAGCCGAACTCGGAGTTCGTCCCGTAGGTGACGTCGGCGTCGTAGGCCGCCTTGCGCCGGTCGAACGGCATGTTGTTCTCGATGAACGCCACGGTGATGCCAAGCCGGTCGAACACCCCGCGGTTCCATTCGGCGTCGCGCTGTGCCAGGTAGTCGTTGACGGTGACGAGGTGCGAGCCCTTGCCGGTCAGCGCGTTCAGGTACAGCGGCAGGCTCGCCACGAAGGTCTTCCCCTCGCCGGTCTTCATCTCGGCGATGTCGCCCTCGTGCAGGACGACGCCTCCCATCATCTGGACGTCGAAGATCCGCTGATTCGACTCGCGGAGGCGCGCCTCGCGCACCGCCGCGAAGGCCTCGAAGAGCAGGTCCTCGAGCGCCTCGCCGGCTTCGAGCCGCCCCTTGAACTCGGTGGTCTTCGCGCGCAGCTCCTCGTCGGAGAGCCGCTGGAAGTCGGGCTCGAGCGTGGCGACGTAGGCCGCCTGCTCGGCGAGCCGCTTCATCCGGCGCCCTTCGCCGAAGCGAAGTGCCTTCTCGAGGGAGTCGAGAGCCGGGGACATCGGGGGACAGGGTACCGAGGCTCCGCTCAGAGAGGCGTTGCCTCGACCTCCCACAGGTCGCCGTCGACGCGGGCGGCCCGCACGACGAACTCGGGGCCTGCGCCGGCGCCCGCCCGCTCCAGGGCAGGGGCGCGCTGCAGGCTCGTCCGGCCGTCGATCCGCAGCGTCCAGCCGGACGGCGTGCCGACGAGCTCCGCCTCGTCGCCGTTCAGCTCGGGAGCTTCCACGATCCGGATGCGCCGCGCCGCCACCGCCCACGTATCGCCGCTTCGCCGAACGGCCTCGGCCCGGAACGGCGGGGCCAGCATGTCGTCGAGCGCGTCGGCCAGCCCCTCGACCGCCGCGTCCGGCTCGTCCTCGGCGACGACGAGCGTCCCGTCCTCGAGGGCGACGAACTCGACGGTGTCTCCAGCGAGCCCGGGGACATCGGCCGTCGCGACCGCGTCCCAGCGGCGCGCCCGCGGGACGCCGTGAATCCCGGCCTCGCCGCGCTGGGCGCCGCTCCACCCCGGGACCTCCGCGGCAAGCCCCGGCTCGCGGTCGGCGTCGAGCCGCAGCCCGTCCGACAGGCCCCCGGCGCGCGCGAGCTCCTCGTGCAGCGGCCGCCGCCGACGGAAGAGCGCCAACCGCTACCCGCCGCCGTTGCCGCCGGCGTCGGGCGGCGGCACGTGCCGGCGCGGCTCCACCTTCCGCATCTCCCGGTAGCGCTTGACCTGCCGCTCGAGCTTCTCGGCGAGCCGGTCGATCGAGGCCCGCATGTCCCGGGACGCCTCACGAGCCCGCAGCGTCGGCCCCTTGGTGAAGATGGTCGCCTCGGCCACGTGACTGTCGGCGATCGACGGGTTCCGCTGCTCCGACAGCTCCACCTCGACCTGGGTCTGGTCGGCCAGCTGCTTGGAGAGCTTCGAGAGCTTGCGCTCCGTGTACTCGCGAATCTTCGGGGAGACCTCCACGTTCTTGCCCTTCACCTGAAGCCTCATCGCTGCCTCCTTCGGTGGTGGTCAATCCCGTCTCTCGCATCATCTTACGTCCGGCCCCGGCCCGCCGTCTTCCTCTTTCCACGGACGTTTTCCAGGCCCCGAAACGGTGTCCTTGAACCCGTTTCGGAACCGAAGCCCTGTGCCGCCCAGGCGCGCTGGGCGGCGTCTGGACGGCGTCCTCGGTCGCGGCCAGAGCGCTGTCATGGCCGCCCCCTGCGTCCTTGCCGGCCAGCGCCCATCCACCGGGTCGACGAGGCGCCGGTCCGAAACGGGTCTTACGGGGCCGTCAAACGCTCGCGATAGGCTCCCGCCGAGTCCTATGGCAAAGAGGCACGACAGACGACGCGCGCTCGCTCCGGCCGGACGGCGGGCCGCCGCGGTCGCCGTCCTCGGCGCCGCGGTACTCGCTCTGGCGGGAGGAAGCGCCGCCGGTACTCGCGCCGCGGCGCCGCTCGTGTTCGGGGTGCACGGCACGATCACGCACATCGCGGCCGACGGCAAGCGCGTCGCCCTTGCCGTGCTCGTCGGGAAGGGCAGCTGCGACCGCATCGTCACCTGGAACGTCAAGACGAAGGGGTTCACCCGCACGAAGGCCGGCACGCACTGCCCCGGCACCGAGACGGCCGTCCAGCCGGGGATCGTCGAGGTCGCGCTCGGCAACAACCGCCTCGTCTGGATCGAGCAGGCGGGCGGCAACCTCCTCGACACGACGGTCGAGATGGCGCGGATCGACCAGGCGAAGCCGATCATGCTGGCGTTCGCCGAGAACGGCAACGGCGCCGGAGGCCCGGATGACAGCGGCGGCCATCTCGCCGACGTCTTCGGCGACGGGTCGCTCATCGCCTACGACGGCTGGCACGTCTGCATGGAGCTCCTCCCGGGCTCCGATCCGGGCGCGGTCGTCTCCGCCTGCCCCACGACCTCGACCACGGGCTCGCAGGTCCCCGAATACTCGAAGGAGACGCTCTGGGGGCTCGTGAACGGGCACCGCAGCGTCGTGCGCACCGGTCCGTCCGCGGTGCGGCTCGTCGCCGTCGACGCGGGGCGCCTCGCGGTCGTGCACGGCGATGCCGCGACGGTCTACGCTTCGAGCGGAGCGCCGATCCGCAGCTGGTCGATCTCCGGCGCGCCGCCGGCCCGCGGCGCGCTCTCCGGGCATCTGCTCGCCCTGTCCGTTCCCGGAATGCTCACGGTCTACGACCTCGCAACGGGGGCGGTCCGCAAGACGATCGCGATCCCGAAGGCGGAGGTGCTGCGCGATCTCCAGGGGCCGACGGCGGTGCTCGTGGCCGGCCGCCGCGTGCACGCGCTGAACGTGCTCACGGGCAAGGGGTTCGCCTTCACCGCACCCGGCGCCGCCCCGGTGGACGCCCAGATCGAGAGCTCCGGCCTCTTCTACTCCTACACGCTGCCGCGGAATCGCGGCGCGGTCGCCTTCCGCCCCCTCGCCTGGGTGACGACCCGGCTCCGTTGACCGGTTCTCGAGGCTTGACGGGCAGGCGCGGGCATCCGCGCATACCCCGGGACGAGCCGAGCTCCTAGAACGGACGCGGCGTCCGTGCAAACGTGACGACCGCGACCGAGGCGGCACCCGCGTGCAGCAGCGCGCGTGCAGCCGTCGAGGCGGTGGCTCCCGTCGTGTAGACGTCGTCGATCAGGAGCACGCTGCCTCGAACGTCGCCGCTCGCCCGGAACGCGCCACGCACGTTGTCTCCGCGTGCGATACGAGTGAGCCCGGTCTGACGCCGGCCGGCGGCCGCACGCCTCAGTAGCGTGGCGCTCTCGATCCCCCAGCGGCAGCCGAGCGCGCCGGCGAGCTCCACGGCGGGATGGCGGCCGCGCCTGAGCTGGCGCACCGGATCGGGCGGGATGGCTGTGATGACGTCGGCGAGGGGCGGCTCGAGGCGCGTGGCCACGACCTCGGCGGCGAGCTCCGCGGCCCGGCGGACCCCGCGCTCCTTCCACCCACGGAGCAAGGTCCGTGCCGGGCCTGCGTAGAGGACCGCGGCCCGTGCCGAGGCGAACGCCAGGCGCCGCCCCGTGCACTCGCGACACCGCTCGACCGGCCAGGCGGTCGGTGCCCCGCAGCGCTCGCACCATGGCGGCGAGACGGGCCGGAGCGAAGCGACACAGAGCGCGCACAACACCTCGGCAGACCTGCCGCAGACGACGCAGCGGGGAGGGAAGACGAGGTCGGCGAGCCACGCCTCGAACGCTACGCGGGCGCGTGTGACGTGTCTGTGACCGAAGCGTGCCGAAAGTGGAACTTCTCGGTCGGGTGCCGGCCCTACTCCGGCACGTAGGTCTCGCGCACCGGCAGGCCCCTCGCGGCGCGCAGCCTGTTGTCCGCCTCGAGCAGCTGTTCCGGGGAGCCGATGTCGTACCACGCCTCCTGGAAGACCCAGCCGTAGACGGGCTCGTGACGGCGCAGCCAGCCGAAGAGACGCCCCGGCTGGTCGGAGGAGTGCTCTCCGGCCAGGTAGACGCCCACGAGCGGCAGGTGCGTCCGGTGAAGGATGTACGTCGCCGTGGCGCACAGCGTCGAGGGGGGGTCGGCCGGCTTCTCGACGAAGTCGAGCACGCGCCCGTCGGCGGCGAGGGAGACGACGCCCATGCGCGAGGCGATCTCGAGCGACTCGACGTCGCGGACGGCGACGGCGCTCGCCCGGCCCTTGCCGCGCCAGTATTCGACGTACGCAGCGAGGTCGAACTCGAAGAGGTTGTCGCCTGCGATGACCATCAGGTCGTCGTCGATCCCGGTGCGCTCGAGCACGAGCTGGAGATCGCCGATCGCCCCGAGCCGATCCTCGTTGGACGTCGTCCCGTCGTCGTGGACCACGACGTCGCGATCGCCCGCCCAGTCGAAGAATGCGGGCGCCTTCATCGCATTCGTCACGACGTGAACCTCATCGACCGCACGGGTCTCCGCGATCCTGTCGAGGATCCAGTCGATGATCGGCCGGCCGCCGACGGGCAGCAGCTCCTTCGCCCGCGTGTCGGTCAGCGGCCGGAGCCGCGTCGCATAGCCCCCGGCGAGGATGAGGGCCTTCACGCTGCGACCACCCCGGCGAGCGACGTCTCGTAGGGCGCCCGGTGGACGCCGTGCTCGGTGACGATCGCAGCGACGAGGCCGGCCGGGGTCACGTCGAACGCGGGGTTGCGCGCAGAGAACCTCACCGTGACCTCGGCGGGATCGCGTTCCTCGATCGGGATCGCCGCGCCGTCACGAGTCGCGAGGTCGACCGTCGAGCTCGGCGCGACGACGTAGAGCGGCAGCCCGTGGTGGGCGGCCGCGACCGCGAGCGCGTACGTCCCGATCTTGTTGGCCGTGTCACCGTTCGCGGCGATCCGGTCGGCACCCGTGATCACGCAGTCGACGAGCCCTGCCGCCATCAACGACGCCGCCGCGGAGTCGACGATCACCGTGTGCTCGATCGACGCGGCCTCCAGCTCCCAGGCGGTCAGGCGTGCACCCTGGAGGAGCGGGCGCGTCTCGTCGACCCAGACGTGGCCGAGGAGGCCGCGGTCGTCGGCGGCGAGGAGCGCCCCGACGGCGCTCCCGTAGCCGCCGGTCGCGAGCCCTCCCGCATTGCAGTGCGTGAGCGCGCGCGTACCGGGCCGAAACAGCCCTGCCGCATGGGCGCCCATCGCCCGGCACCGCTCGACCTCGTCGGCATGGAGGCCACGCGCCCGCTCGACGGTCGGATCGTCGCGCATGCGGTCGAGCGCCCAACCGAGGTTGACCGCCGTCGGCCGCGACTCACGCAGAACCCGCTCGGCCCGGACGAGATCGTCTCCCGTGGAGGCCGCGAGCGCGATGCCGTAGGCGGCCGCAACCCCGATTGCCGGAGCGCCGCGGACGACCATGGCGCGAATCGCCTCGGCGACCTCGGCCGCGTTGCGGCACGACACCTCCACCTCCTCCGCAGGCAGGCGGCGCTGATCGAGCATGACGACGGCGCCGTGCTCGATGCGGATGATCCGCTCAGGCGCGAGCACGAACGTCGCCGGGCCTGCTCACGTCCCCTCGTCCCACGAGGCGAGGTACTTCGCCTGCTCTTCGGTGAGCTGGTCGATCGCGACTCCCATCGTCTCCAGCTTGAGCCGGGCGATCTCCTCGTCGATCTCGACCGGCACGGGGTACACCTTGTTCTCGAGCGAGTCGGCGTTGCGGACGGCGTACTCGGTGGCGAGCGCCTGGTTCGCGAAGCTCATGTCCATGACGAGCGCCGGATGTCCTTCGGCCGCCGAGATGTTGACCAGTCGCCCTTCGGCAAGCAGGTAGAGGCGCCGCCCGTCGGCGAGCGTGAACTCCTCGACGAACTGCCGGGCCTCACGCGTCCCGACCGCAGCCGCACGCAGCGCCGGGATGTCGATCTCCACGTTGAAGTGGCCGGTGTTGCAGAGGATCGCACCGTCCTTCATGAGCTCGAGATGCGCGGCGGAGATCACGTGCTTGTCGCCGGTCGCCGTGCAGAAGATGTCGCCGATCCTGGCAGCATCCGCCATCGGCAGGACCTCGTACCCGTCCATCAGCGCCTCGAGCGCACGCATCGGGTCGACCTCGGTGACGATCACATGGGCGCCGTGCCCCTTGGCGCGCATCGCGACGCCACGACCGACCCAGCCGTACCCCGCGATCACGAACTTGCGTCCGGCGAGGAGGACGTTCGTGGCGCGGATGATCCCGTCGATCGTCGACTGACCGGTGCCGTATCGGTTGTCGAAGAAGTGCTTGGTACGGGCCTCGTTCACCGCGATCACGGGGAAGGCGAGCGCGCCGTCGGCTTCCATAGCCTTCAGGCGGATGACGCCGGTGGTCGTCTCCTCCATCCCGGCGATGATGTCGCCGAGCTGCTCCCTTCGGCTCGCATGGAGGACGCCGATGACATCGGCGCCGTCGTCCATCGTGAGCTGCGGCTTGTGATCGACGGCAGCCTCGATGTGCGCGTAGTACGTGTCGTTGTCCTCGCCCTTGATCGCGAACACCGAGATGTCGAACTCGTCGACGAGCGCGGCCGCGACGTCGTCCTGGGTCGAGAGCGGGTTCGAGGCGCAGAGCACGACGTCGGCTCCGCCGGCCTTCAGCGTGCGCATCAGGTTGGCCGTCTCGGTCGTCACGTGCAGGCACGCCGACACGCGGTACCCGGCGAGCGGCTGTTCCCGCTCGAAGCGCTCGCGGATCGCCGTCAGCACCGGCATCTGCCGGTCGGCCCACATGATTCGCCGCAGCCCTTCGGGCGCAAGCCCGAGGTCCTTCACGTCGTACCGCTTCGTCGTCGCCATCGCTCGTCTCCTCAGTGGTCGCGGGAGTGTAGTGGTCACGTTGTCGTCAGGCCGCCAGCAGGCGCTCGTGCTTGCGCTGCTCCCATTCGACCCATGAGCCCGCGTCCTCGGCCGCCGCGAGCCAGGCGTCGACCGCGTGGCGCAGGTCGTCGTCGCGGCGGAGCCGGCGTGCGAACATGAGATCCCCGAGATCGACCCCGAACCGCCTGCGCAGGTCGCGCAGGCTCCGCAGCCTGTTCAGCTCCGCGAGCCCGTACACGCGGTACCCGGCGGGCGTGCGCTGCGGCACGACGAGCGCATGCTCTTCGAGATAGCGGAGCATGCGCGCCGACCACCCCGTCTGCGAGGCGGCGGCTCCGACGGTCAGGGGCGCCTGCACGGGCGAACCTTACCACATTTGTGTGAATGTTTGCCGGCTAGAGGCTTGATGTGTATTGGGGTGTGCGCGGGGATGCGCCAGACCAAGCGGATCGGACGTGACGGGCGCAGTGCGTAGCGGTGGCTACGGGCAAGCCCGGCACGGCCGAGCCGCGCCGTGTCTGGTGCACCAGCCGCGTACGCCCGCAAATGCGCATCAAGCCTCTAGGGATCGGAGGTGCCCTCGCGGCCGTAGGCGTCCTCGAGCCTGACCACGTCGTCGAGCTCGGGCGTCGAGACCTCGAGGATCGTCGTGTCCTCGATCGCCGTCACCCGGTGCACTGTGCCGGGCGTGAAGTGGAAGGCGACTCCCGCGGTGATCACCTCCTCGCGCAGCGAGGCCTCCCCCGCCTCGCCGAGCTCGAGACGGGCACGGCCCGATTGCACGAACCACGACTCGTCCTTCTCGCGATGGAACTGGAGCGAGAGGGACTGCCCCGACCTGACGAAGAGCACCTTGCCGCAGTAGACCCCGGTCAGCGCCCAGATCAACTCGTATCCCCAGGGCTTGTCGACGCGGCGGACGTCGGTCGCCCAGCGGTCGAGCGCCTGCAGGTTCGGGGAGTCGAGACTCATCGCGCCGGGAAGGCTACGCCGCGAGCCATTCGGGATGCGCCGCCACGTGCTCGGAGGCGACCCGGAGCTCCTTCGGGGTGTTCACGGTCAGCCACAGGCCCTCGTGGCGGAAAGCGCGCAACCGGCCCTCGGCGGCCAGCTCGGGGAAGGTCGTCGACTCGTGGTCGCCCTTGTCGGGGAACCGCGCCACCGCCTCCTCCGAGAGAACGTAGTTGCCGCAGTTCACCCAGTACCGGACGCGGCCTGCCTCCTCGAAGCCGTGCACGACGTCGTCGTCGTCCACGTCGACGAGGCCGAACTGCGAGAGTGGACGGGCGACCGTGATCGTGGCGAGCGCCCCGAGCCTCCGATGGGCGGCGAGCAGCCCCGAGAAGTCGACGTCGACGAGCTCGTCGCCGTTCAGCGCGAGGACGTCCCCGCTCTCCCGGCGCGCGCCGGCGGCGAACTTGATCCCACCGCCGCGCCCCAGCCGCTCGGGCTCCTCCACGGCGACGATCTCCGCGCCCAGGCCTCCCAGCTCCTGCTCGAAGAGCCGGCCCTGCCCTGCCGCCGCGGCGAAGATCACCCGGTCGACCCCCACGCGGACGAGCCGGCCGACCTGGTAGGCGGCGAGCGGCTTGCCCGCGACCTCGACGAGCGACTTGGGCCGGCCCCCGGCGGCGTCTCCGAGCCGTTCGGCCTTGCCGCCGGCGAGGATGATCGCCTCCACGCCGCTCAGCCGCCGGTCGGCGTCGGGTCGAACGCCGGCGTGGGCGCCCGTCCGATGCCCTCGTAGACGAAGCCCATCCGCCGGGCCCCGGCCGGGTCGAGCAGGTTGCGCCCGTCGACGATCAGCGGATTGGCCATCGCCGCTCTCGTCTCCTCCGAGGCGAGCCCACGCAGCTCGTCCCACTCCGTCACGATGACGGCCGCGTCGGCGTCGCGGACCGCGTCCGCGACGGAGCGGACGATCTCCACCCCCCGCGGTAGAGAGTCGCCGTCGGCCACCGGATCCCAGGCGCGCACGTCGGCGCCCTCGGCGAGCAGGCGCGACGCCAGGACGACCGAGGGCGCCTCGCGCATGTCGTCGGTGTTCGGCTTGAACGCGAGCCCGAGCAGGGCGACCGTCTTGCCGTGCAGTGAGCCGAGATGCCGCTTCAGCTTCCCGATCACCCGCCGCTTCTGCAGCTCGTTCACCTCGATCACCGCCGAGAGGAGCTGGAAGTGGTAGCCCGAGTTCGAGGCGAGCTGCTTCAGCGCCAGCGAGTCTTTCGGGAAACAACTGCCCCCGAAGCCGATGCCGGCGCGGAGGAAGTGCGGCCCGAGCCGCGAGTCGAGGCCGACCCCTTCCGCAACGGTGACGACGTCCGCGCCGGTCGCCTCGCAGACGTTCGCGATCTCGTTGATGAACGAGATCCGCGTCATCAGGAAGGCGTTTGCTGCGAGCTTGATCATCTCGGCGGAGTTGACGTCTGCCCGGACGAGCGGCGCGTCAATCCCCGCGTAGAGATCGGCGACGGCGTCGGCGTCCGCCGGCTCGAAGGCCCCGATCACGATCCGGTCGGGCTCCATGAAGTCGCGCACCGCGCGCCCCTCAGCGAGGAACTCGGGGTTCGAGGCGTAGCCGACGTGACCGAGGCCGCGCCGGTCGAGGCCGGCCCGCACCTTCTCCCCCGTTCCGACGGGGACGGTGGACTTCATCACGAGGATCGGGTGCGCAGGCAGCTCGGGCAGCTCCTCGATCACCCGCCAGACACGGGAGAGATCGGCGTCTCCCGAATAGGTCGGGGGCGTGTCGACGCAGACGAAGAGGAACTCGCAGTCGGCGACGTCGGCGGCGTCGAGGGTGAACGTCAGCCTCGAGCCGTTCCGCTCGAGCAGCTCGGGCACCCGCTCCTCGTGGATCGGCACCTCGCCACCGCGGAGCCGCTCGATCTTCTCCGGCACGACGTCCCGGACGACGACGTCGTGGCCGAGCTCGGCGAGGCACACGCCCGTGACGAGCCCGACCCAGCCTGCGCCGAAGATCCCGATCCTGCTCACGGGGCAACCTCCGGTAGCCCTCTGAGACTGCCGCTCCAGCGCCGGCAAAGCCGGCGCCTCCCCTTTCTGACGAGCTCCGTCGAGCCTACGCTCATGTCCGCGCGGACCCTACTTGACAGCTGTTAGGGGTTTGAGCCCCTTCGCGATCGCGAGCATCGTCTCGTTCGACAGCTCGTCCCGAAGCGTGTTGATCACCCAGTAGCTCGCTCCGTGCGCCTTCAGCACGACCATGTGCAGGTGCGACCCCGAGTAGTACAGGTCGAACTCGCGCCCGCCGAGGTCGTGGCGGAAGCTCTTGTCGGCCAGCACCGGGGCGCCGTCCCAGTCGGTCTCCTCGATCCCCCAGTACGCATTTGCTCCGGTGCGGAAGACGAGCCGGACGGCCTTGTGGTGCCCGTGCCCGTCGATCCAGTAGAGGCGGGAGGCCTTGTCGCCCGGCGCCGTGTCGGGATACGAGGTCCGCTCGAGCACCGTCGGCGTCTGGAGCGGGAAGCGGACCCGCGACTGGAGCGGCTGGAGGAGCTGCGGGCCGTAGAGCGTGTCGGCGCGCACATAGGGGGGCTCGTGCGTCGGCACGTTGTGGACGGGCGCAGGCGCGATCGTCCCCGAGAAGCTCTCGCCGATGACGACGAGGAGCATGGAGCCGGGATCGAGCGAGCGCAGCTCGTGCTGCGCCGGCAGCTTCGCCACGTCCGCAGGCTCGAGCAGCGGCTTGAGCGCGTTCGCCGCCGCCTCCGAGCCTTTCTGAGCCGGGTCGTAGTAGATCTTCGTGTGGAAGACGCGCGACGGGGCATCCGCCTTGAGCTGGTTGGGCGGGACGAGCGTCTTGTAGCCGCGCTGCGCGAGCAGGTACGAGGTGTTGGCGGCGGCGCCCTGCACGCCGTTGCCGTTGAGCACGGTCAGGGTCACGGACGACGGCGGCGGCGCCTTCTCCTTCAGCTTCTTGCCGAGCGCGGCCGCGTTCGCCGCCTTCGGCGTCTCGACGTCCGGGTTCTGGAACTGGTTGATCGCCGCCTGGACGTCCGACTCGGACGCCGTACAGGCGCCGACCGGCGGGCAATCCACGTTCTCGAGGCGATCCTGGAAGACGTGCCCTGCCGGGAGGCCGGCTGCGAACAGGGCGTACGACAGGACTTCCTTCCCCTGCAGCGCGTGGCCGCCTTCGCCCACCTCGACGTTGTGGGTGATCGTGTGCACGAGGCTCGGCAGCTCCGTGAAGGAGAAGCTCTTCGCGATCTGCTCGCGGAACGAGCGGATGAACTCCTGCTGGCGGGCGAGCCGGTACAGGTCGGAGTCGGTGTGGCGGAACCGGACGAAGTCGAGCGCCTGCTGCCCCGAGAGGAGCTCGTAGCCGGGCTGCAGGTTGATGTTCGCGTAGTTGTCGTAGGACGCGCCGGTGTTCTTGTTGTAGTAGCGGCGGTCGACGTCCATCCAGACGCCGCCGATCTTGTCGACGATCTCCTTGAACCCGTGGAAGTTGACGGTGATCAGGTAGTTGATCGGGAGCCCCGTGAGGTGCTTGATCGTGAGCAGCGTGCCCTTCGGCCCGCAGTAGGCGTACGCGGCGTTGATCCGGTCGGTCCCGACCACGTGGCCGACCGAGTCCGAGGCCGACGAGCCGCAGTAGAGCGGCTCGGAGAGGTCACGCGGGAACGAGAGCAGCGAGATCGTCTTCGTCTGCGGATCGGCTCGGATCAGCATCAGCGTGTCCGACCGCGACGGCGCGTTCCCGTCGCCGACGCGGTGGTCGTAGCCGATCACGAGCGCGATCGCCGCCTTGTTGGCGACGGGGATGTCGAGCGCCTTGGCGGCCCGCTTCACGGCCGGCGTGTGCGCCTGGACGTCGGAGACCGACTGGTGGAAGTACAGGTACGAGCCACCGGCGACCGCCAGGGCCATCGACGTGACGACAATGAGCGTGCCGAGGAGGATGCGGCGGACGAGCCCGAGCGCCGTGCGCCCCGGCACCTCCGGCTGCCGGTAGCGCGTGACCGTCGCCATCGCGCCGGGCGGGAAGATCGCCCGGCCGTTGCCGTTGGCACCTGCGCCTCTTCCGACGCCTCTCTTCAGTGTCGTCCGCATGAAAAAACGGGTGCGGCGCCCACCGGGCGCCTGCCGGGCCAGAATAGCCGAGTGTCAGGATAGGTTCGGCGAGAGGAGTCGACCGACCTCCCCGGCCGGGAGCCCCTTGCGCGCTGCGTAGTCCTCCGCCTGGTCGCGGCCGATCCGGCCGACGGCGAAGTACCTCGCCTGCGGATGGTGCAGGTAGACACCGCTGACCGCGGCCGGCGGCGTCATGGCGAACGTCTCGGTGAGCGCGAGACCGACCCGGCGGGCGTCGAGGAGCGCGAACAGCTTCTCCTTCTCGCTGTGGTCGGGGCAGGCCGGATAGCCGAACGCCGGCCGGATGCCGCGGAAGTTCTCGCGGAGGAGGTCGTCGGCGGACAGGTGCTCGTCCGGGGCGTACCACTCCCGGCGCACGCGGCCGTGCAGCCACTCCGCGAATGCCTCGGCGAGCCGGTCGGCGAGCGCCTTCACGGCGATCGCCGAGTAGTCGTCGTGCGCCTCGGCGTACCTCGCGGCGAGCTCGTCGGCGCCGTGGATCGAGACCGCGAAGGCGCCGAGGTGATCGTCCTGCGGCGCGACGTAGTCGGCGAGGCAGCGATTCGGCCTGTCGTCCCCGTGATCGGTCTGCTGGCGCAGGAAGCAGAAGCGCGTCGAGTCGCAGACCACGTCGTCGCCGTCCGCGCGGGCGGGCCAGAAGCCGTAGATCCCCCGCGGCTCGAGCGCCGCGCCCTGCAGGATCGTCGCCAGGAGCGTCTGGGCGTCGTCGTAGAGCTCGCGCGCCGCCGGGTTGTCGAGGATCGCAGGGAACTTCCCCTTCAGGTCCCACGCGTGGAAGAAGAACTGCCAGTCGATGAACGGCACGAGTTCGGCGAGGGCCGGGTCCACCTCGCGCACACCCAGGAACGGCGGCTCGGGCAGGTCGTCGAAGCGGACGCGCGGCCGGTTCTCACGCGCCGCCGCCAGCGTCAGCAGCGGACGTCGCAGGCGCTCGGCGTGCAGATCGCGCAGCCGAGCCTGGTCGGCCCTGTTCTCGGCTGCGAGCTCGACGCGCCTCACCGGATCGATCAGGCGCGAGACGACGTCGACCACGCGGCTCGCATCGAGCACGTGGACGGTCTCGTTCCCGTACTCGGGGGCGATCTTCACCGCCGTGTGCTGCCGTGAGGTCGTCGCGCCCCCGATCAGGAGCGGCAGCTCGAGCCGCCGCCGCTCCATCTCCCGCGCCACGTCGACCATCTGATCGAGCGACGGCGTGATCAGGCCCGAGAGCCCGACCAGGTCGACGTGCTCCCGTTCGGCCGTGTCGAGAATCTGCTCGCCGGGCACCATCACGCCGAGGTCGATCACCTCGTAGTCGTTGCACCCCAGGACGACGCCGACGATGTTCTTGCCGATGTCGTGCACGTCGCCCTTCACGGTGGCGAGCACGACCTTGCCCGCTCTGCCGCGGCGGCCGTCGGCCTCGTCCTCCATGAACGGCTGCAGATAGGCGACCGCCCGCTTCATCACCCGCGCCGACTTCACCACCTGCGGCAGGAACATCCGGCCCGACCCGAAGAGGTCGCCGACGACGCGCATCCCGTCCATCAGCGGCCCTTCGATCACGTCGAGCGGGCGGGCGGCGCTCTGCCGCGCCTCCTCGGTGTCTGCCTCGACGTGGTCGACGATGCCGTGGACGAGGGCGTGCTCGAGTCGCTTCCCGACCGGTGCCTCGCGCCAGGCGAGGTCGACCTCCCGCCGTGTCCCCTCGCCCTTGATCCCCTCCGCGAACGACACCAGACGCTCGGTCGCGTCGGGACGGCGGTTCAGGATGACGTCCTCGACGCGCTCCTTCAGCTCCGGGTCGAGGTCCTCGTAGACGGCGAGCTGTCCGGCGTTGACGATCCCCATGTCGAGACCGGCGCCGATCGCGTGGTAGAGGAACGCAGCGTGCATCGCCTCGCGGACCCGGTCGTTGCCACGGAAGGAGAAGCTGAGGTTCGAGATCCCGCCCGAGGTGAGCGACCCCGGGCAGCGCTCCTTGATTCGCGGCAGGGATTCGATGAACGCGCGCGCGTAGTCGTCGTGCTCCTCGATGCCCGTGGCGACTGCGAGGACGTTCGGATCGAAGACGATGTCCTCGGGTCGGAAGCCGACCTCGCCCACGAGGAGGTCGTAGGCACGGCCGCAGATGGCGACACGCTGCTCGACGGTCGTCGCCTGTCCCGCCTCGTCGAACGCCATCACGACCGCCCCGGCCCCGTAGTCCCGGATCCGTCGTGCGTGGGAGAGGAACTCGGCCTCGCCCTCCTTGAGCGAGATCGAGTTGACGATGCCCTTGCCCTGGATCGTCCGGAGCCCCGCCTCGAGCACCGACCACTTCGAGCTGTCGACCATGATCGGGACCCGCGCCACCTCCGGCTCGGTGGCGATCACGTTGAGGAACGTGCGCATCGCCTCCTCCCCCTCGAGGAGGTCGGCGTCCATGTTGACGTCGAGCAGGTTCGCTCCGCCCCGCACCTGCTCGACCGCCACGGCGACGGCCGCGCCGAAGTCCCCCGCCTCGATCAGGCGACGGAAGCGCGCTGAGCCCGTCACGTTCGTCCGCTCGCCGACGAGCACGAAGCCGGTGTCGGGTGTCACCTCGAACGTCTCGAGCCCGCTGAACCGCGGCGTGCGCCTCGGCGGCGGGACTGCACGCGGGTCGAGCCCGCGGACGGCTTCGGCGATCGCGCGGGTGTGCTCCGGCGTGGAGCCGCAGCAGGAGCCGACGACGTTCAGGAAGCCGTCGCGGGCGAACTCGTGCAGCAGCGCCGACGTGACGTCGGGTGTCTCGTCGTAGCCGCCGAACGCGTTCGGAAGGCCCGCATTCGGGTGAGCCGAGGTGAGGCAGCTCGCGAGCCGCGACAGCTCGGCGACGTACGGGCGCATCTCGCGGGCGCCCAGCGAGCAGTTGACGCCGACGATCAGCGGCTCGGCCTGCTCGACCGACGTCCAGAACGCCTCCAGCGTCTGCCCCGAGAGGGTGCGGCCCGAGAGGTCGACGATCGTGACGCTGATCCAGAGCGGCAGCTCCGGCGCCGCCTCGCGTGCGGCGACCAGGGCCGCCTTCGCGTTCAGCGTGTCGAAGATCGTCTCGACGAGGAGCATGTCCGCGCCGCCCTCTGCAAGGCCCCGGATCTGCTCGGCATACGCCGCCACGACCTCGTCGAACGTGTGCGTGCGGAAGCTCGGGTCGTCGACGCGCGGGCTGAGCGACAGCGTCACGTTGAGCGGGCCGACCGACCCGGCGACGAACCGGCCCGGGCCTGCCGCCTCGCGCGCCAGCCGCGCGCCGGCGACGTTCATCTCGTACACGGCGTCCTGGAGCCCGTAGTCCGCCTGGCCGATCGACGTCGCGGTGAACGTGTTCGTCGTCGTGATGTCGGCGCCGGCGGCGAAATACGCGTCGTGCACGGACCGGACGATCTGCGGCTGTGTGAGATTCAGCAGGTCCGGGTCGTTCCGGACATCGACTGGATGGTCGCGAAAGCGGTCGCCGCGGAAGTCGGCCTCCGAGAGGCCTCGGTTCTGGAGGAGGACACCCCACGACCCGTCGAGCACGAGAATGCGCTCGGCTGCGAGTCTGCGGATGTCGTCGGCGACGTCTCTGTCCATACGGCTCTTTAGGCGTTTGGTGACCCGGTCGCCAAGCTGCTCGTCAAAGCTCTCCGGGAGCCGCGAAGCTTACCGCGCCCGCGGCGGCTCGCGCGGCGGCTGCATCACGTGCGGCCGGCGACCGAAAGCTGGTTCTCGGCGTGGCGGATCCGCTGCTCGATCTGCCAGCGGTCTCCGGTCGAGTCGCCGCGGGCGATCGCCTCGAGCTCCGCCTGCGCCTCCTCGAGCTGGCGGCGCGCACGCTCGTCGTCGATCTGCGAGGCCTCGACGGCGTCGTCGACGAGCGCGATCGCCCGGTCGTGCAGCACCTGGAAGAACCCGGGCCCGGTCGCGAACTCGAGCACGTCCCCGTCGCCGGGGTGCACGCGGGTCGAGCCCGCCCGGAGTGTCGCGATGAGCGGCGCGTGGCGCGCCAGGACGCCGATCTCGCCGGCGGCACCGGGCACGATGATCATCTCGGCGTCGCCCTCGAACGCCGGCCCGTCGGGCGTGACCACCGAGACGGAGAACGACTTGCGATCGGCCACCGCGGGCTACGAGCCCGACGAGGCGCCGGCCATCTGGCCCGCCCGCTCGACGGCTCCCTCGATCGGCCCGACCATGTAGAACGCCTGCTCCGGCAGGTCGTCGTGCTGACCCTCGATGATCTCCCGGAAGCCGCGAATCGTGTCCTCGAGCTTGACGTACTGGCCGGGCGTGCCGGTGAACTGCTCGGCGACGAAGTTCGGCTGCGAGAGGAACCGCTGGATCTTCCGCGCGCGGGAGACCGTCAGCCGGTCCTCGTCCGAGAGCTCCTCGATGCCCAGGATCGCGATGATGTCCTGCAGGTCCTTGTAGCGCTGCAGGATCTCCTGGACGCGTGTCGCGACGGCGTAGTGCTCCTCGGACACGATGCCGGGCTGCAACGCACGCGACGTGGAGTCGAGGGGATCCACGGCGGGGTAGATCCCCTGCTCGACGATCGCGCGCGAGAGCACCGTCGTCGCGTCGAGATGGGCGAAGGTGTTCGCCGGCGCCGGGTCGGTGAGGTCGTCGGCGGGCACGTAGATCGCCTGCACCGAGGTCACCGCGCCCTTCGTCGTCGACGTGATCCGCTCCTGGAGCTGCCCCATCTCGGTCGCGAGCGTCGGCTGGTAGCCGACCGCCGACGGCATCCGGCCGAGCAGAGCCGACACCTCCGAGCCCGCCTGCACGAACCGGAAGATGTTGTCGATGAAGAGGAGCACGTCCTGCCCCTCGTCGCGGAAGTACTCGGCCATGGTGAGGCCCGAGAGGCCGACACGAAGGCGGGCCCCCGGAGGCTCGTTCATCTGCCCGTAGCAGAGCGCCACCTTGTCGAGCACGCCCGACTCGGTCATCTCCAGCAGCAGGTCGTTCCCCTCCCGTGTGCGCTCGCCGACGCCCGAGAAGACCGAGACGCCGCCGTGCTGCATCGCGATGTTGTGGATCAGCTCCTGGATCAGAACCGTCTTGCCGACGCCGGCGCCGCCGAACAGGCCGATCTTCCCGCCGCGCACGTACGGCGCGATCAGGTCGATCACCTTGATCCCCGTCTCGAAGATCTCGACCTTCGGCGTCAGGTCCGCGAACGGCGGCGGGTCGCGGTGGATCGACCAGCGCTCGGCATCGGCCGGCGCCTCCTTCTCGTCGATCGGCTCTCCGAGCACGTTCCACACCCGCCCGAGCGTGACCGACCCGACCGGGACCGAGATCGGGGAGCCCGTGTCGACGACCGCGGTACCGCGGGCGATGCCGTCGGTCGCATCCATCGCGACGGCGCGGATGCGGTCGTCGCCGAGATGCTGCTGCACCTCCGCGATGAGCGTGCCCCCCTCCGGGCGCTCGATCGCGAGCGCGGAGTAGATCCCGGGCAGGGTGTCCGGGAACACGGCGTCGACGACGACGCCCTTGATCTCGAGCAGCGTTCCGGTGTTGTTTGCGTTCGTCGACACGTCTCTCTAGCGCTCCTGAAGGAGTGTGGGTGCAGGGCCTACCCGCCGCAGCCGCGCCAGAGCGCGCGCCAGGCGGCCGGGCAGCGGCAGCCTAGCTGAACGCCGCTCGCGCGGGCGGTCCCAGGCGAGCTCGGCACGCTTCAACGCCGCCGACACACGTTCGGCGTGGTCGAGCGCTCAGACGTACGAGGTGACAGGCCCCGGGAGCACCACCGGCTCAGCCTCCTCTCGACGGTGTCAGCATCAACCTGCCCCGCGCCTGCGGACGAATGCCGCCCGGACCCCGAAGGCCCCGACCGGGCACGCGCCGCCGATGCAGTCGTGCGGGCTCACGAGGTCGAACGAGCAGCCGCGGGGCGCACCGCTGCACCACTTGCTGCGAAAGCGGACGAACCGCCAGCCGGCGGCGGCCTTCGCCACGAGCCGCAGGTGCGTGCCGCGCACGAAGATCGCCCGGCAGACGGCCGGACAGTGGATGCCCCGCGGGACGCTGCGGACGGTGCCGTGGCCGTAGACCGTCACGAACGCGACGTCCCTCCCCGTGAAGCGCGGCGCCGCCGACGCGGACGACACGACGGCTGCGGCCACCATCGCCGCCGCCAGCACCCGGACCATCGGGGCTGCCGAGGTCACGCCCGACACGATAGTCCACTGCTAGTTTCGCGGTGTGCCGCTCCTGCCAGACTCGCCGAGGAAGCGGCGCCGGCTTGCCTGGGCCGCCGCCCTGTCCTGCCTGGTCGCGGCAGGCGTCTCGCTGGCGCTCCTGATCCCCGGCAGCAAGCAGGGAACCGGTGCGCCCAGCATCGCCGAAGGTCCTGCACAGCTCGGCTCCACGCAACCGACGGTGCGTCTGACGTCCGTCGATCGCCGGGCGATCAACGCAACCCTCGACCGTTTCATCCCCGCCGGCATGGAGCGCCGCGACCTCGCAGTCGCCTGGTCGCTCGCCGGGCCGGAGATGAAGTCCGGCTCGACGCTCGCGGACTGGCGATCCGGTACCTCTCCGATCCCCTACTACGCGACGCGTGAGACGACGTTCCATGACTGGCGGACCATCGACGTCGGCAAGCGTTACGTCGTCTTCAACCTGCTCCTGCACCCGGCGCCCACGTCGAAGCTCGCGCCGTACGTCTTCTCGGGCCAGGTCGTGAAGAGCGGGGGCCGCTGGCTCGTCAACCGCCTCTACACGATCGCGATCATGAACCCGGTCACGAAGACGACCCACGAGGTCGGCCCGGCCGACTTCGCCGCCCCGGCCGCGGCCCAGAGCCCGCGCGGCAAGCCGGTGCTCGGCCGGATCGGGATCGTCCCCGTCCTCTCGATCCTCGCGCTCATCCTCCTCATCCCGGTCACCCTGGGCGCAATCGCGCTCCTGCGCGCCCGGCGCTGGAAGCGGTCCGTGCGCGAGCGCGCCCGGACCGAGCTCCCGCCGCTTCCCTCGAGCTACGGCCGGGCGCCCGACGAACCGCGGAGAAAGGTCACGAGGCACTAACTTTTCCGGTGCTACCGTTGTCTTACTGCTAATGGCGAACACAAGCGGGATCCTCGGCGGCCTCCTGGGGTCGCCGCGCCGGCAGCGCCGATTCTTCTGGCTCAGCCTCGGCGTCCTGGGCGCCGGAATCGGGGCGTTCCTCGCGATGGTCGTCTTTCGGGGCACCGGGAACGCGTTCACCGACACGTTCTCGAACAAGCCGGCACAGCTGGCTCAGAAGGAGAAGAAGGTGCCGGTCTCCGAGGAGGAGATCGCACTCGCGCGCAGGTTCATCAAGACGGCGGTCGCCCGTAAGGACCTCGCCCAGGCCTACTGGTTCACCCACCCCGACCTTCGGGGCGGGCTGTCGCTGAAGGACTGGGAGAAGGGCAACATCCCGGTGATCAACTACGAGGCCGAGAACGCCGACACCGCCGCGTTCCTCGTCGACTACTCCTACGAGACACAGGCGCTGCTCGAGGTCGACCTCGTCGCGAAGCCGCACACCGAGACGCGGCCGCACCTGCTCTTCTACATCGGCCTCGTGCGCGAAGGCCACAAGAAGACCGGCCGCTGGCTCATCAACTACTGGGAGCCCCACTGGCGGCCCCCGGTGCCGATGGCCGTCCACTAGCCGGCCTGGGCCACCCCGCGAGAGCACGCGCCCGGCCGAACGGGCTCCGGCAGCAGACGCCGTCGATGCGTGCGTCGGCGAGATCGCTCGGCGCCGCTAGATGACGGCGGGCACGCTGAACCGACCGTGAACCGGTCCGTCAGCGATGGACGCCGGCTGCAGGCGTAGACGCGGCACGTCGATCTTCGCCGACGGAGTCGGGCTGGCGGCGAACGCGACGAGGATCGGGCTGCCGACCCGGTGGGCCGTACGGCCGTTCTCGTTCCCCGCGCCCGGAAGCACGAGGACTGCTGCAGCCGCCGCGGCGGCGAGCGCGCTACCGGCCGCGCCGACGATACCCCGGCGGATCCGCGAGCGGGTCTCGGGAATCGTGACTGGTCGAAGCAGCTCTTCGAACGCGGCGCTGCGCAGGAGCTCGGTCTGCTCTTCGAGGCCCTCGGAGAACGCCCGGCAGGACGCACAGCGCCGCAGATGGGCGTCGAGCAGCCTGCCCTCGAACATGGAGAGCATCCCGTCCAGGCGGAGCGAGCTCCATTGACGTGACCGTTCGCAGCGGAGAGGCCTCACACCGAGTGTGACGCCACAAACGACCACCGAGTTAGTCGGAAACCTAGGAGATCCCTCAGAAGGGACTCTCAGACGGAAAGGGCTCTCAGAACGTCCGGTGCGCAGGATCGACCAGCGCGCCCAGCACGACCACCGTGAGGCCGAGCACGAAGAGCAGGATCGCCGTTCGGGACGCTTCGGAGCGCTCGTCCTCCGTCGCCCTCCGCACGCGGCGCGCGCCGACCAACGGCACCGTCTCCCCGCTGTGGGAGACGCCCCGCAGGGGCCCGCGGGCGCCGACGACGAAGCATCCGACCAGAAGCGCCACCCCTGCGACGTAGAGCCCGATCGCGACCGACCGCTGGATGCTCGCACCGGCCGCGAGGCCGAAGAGCGCCGAGAGGACGACCGTCCCGCCGACGATGCCGGCGTAGATGAGGGCGATTCGGCGTGCGGCCCGGCGCAGCACGATCGTGGACGCCGCCTGGTTCGTCAGTCGGCCGCGCCGACCGGGTGGCCCGGATGGCGGATCTCGTCCTCGGACATCGGCCAGTGCTCGAGCGGGAAGTGGCAGGCGGCGCTGTGCCCGCCGCCGCTCCCGATGGCCCGGAGCTCCGGTTCGTCGACGTCGCACTTGCCTTCGACGAACCGCGGGCAGCGCGGGTGAAAACGGCAGGCGCTCGGCGGGTTGAGCGGGCTCGGGACATCGCCCTCGAGCACGACCTGCTTGCGGTTCCGCCCCGCCTCCGGGTCGGCGATCGGCACCGCCGACAGCAGCGCACCCGTGTAGGGGTGCTTCGGCTCGCGGTAGAGCTGGTCGCGCGACCCGAGCTCGACCGCCTGGCCCAGGTACATGACCATGACCCGGTCGGAGATGTGCCGGACGACGTTCAGGTCGTGCGCGATGAAGATGTAGGTGAGGCCGAAGTCCTGCTGCAGGTCCTTCAGCAGGTTGAGGATCTGCGCCTGCACCGAGACATCGAGCGCGGACACCGGCTCGTCGCAGATGATCAGCTTGGGGCTGATCGCGAGCGCGCGGGCGATCCCGATCCGCTGCCGCTGGCCGCCCGAGAACTCGTGCGGGAACCGGTTGTAGTGCTCGGGGCTCAACCCGACGATCTCGAGCAGCTCCTGCACCCGCCGCTTGCGCTCCGTGTCGGTCCCGATGCCGTGCACCTCGAGCGGCTCGCCGACGATCGCACCGACGCGCTTGCGCGGGTTGAGCGACGCGTACGGGTCCTGGAAGACCATCATCATCTCGCGCCGGATCGTGCGCATGTCGGAGCGGCTGATGTGCGTGATGTCGTGGCCGTCGAAGACGATCCGCCCGCCCGTCGGCTCGAGCAGGCGCGCGATGCACCGAGCCATCGTCGACTTGCCGCAGCCCGACTCGCCGACGACGCCGAACGTCTCGCCGGCGTTGAGCGTGAAGGAGACCCCGTCGACGGCCTTCACCGATCCGACCTCACGCTGCAGGATGAGCCCCCGCGTGACCGGGAAGTGCTTCTCGAGCCCTTCGACCGCGAGCAGCTCCGCCATCAGGCGGCGTCCTCGCTGACGAGGGAGGAGCGCTTGACCTGCCAGATCCGCGTGCGCGAGTCGTCGTCCAGGTGGCAGCGGAAGTAGTGCCCCTCGCCGAGGCTCGACGGCCGCAGCTCCGGCAGCTCGGTGCGGCACCTGCTCATCACGTACTCGCAGCGGGGATGGAACGAGCAGCCGCTCGGCGGGTTGAGCAGCGAGGGCGGCTGGCCGGGAATCTGCGCGAGCCTCTCGCCTTCCACGTTGAGGCGAGGCAGCGAGCCCAGCAGGCCCCACGTGTAGGGCATCTCGGGCTTCACGAAGAGATCGTCGACCTTCGCCTGCTCCACGACCCTCCCGCCGTACATGACGACCACGTCGTCTGCCAGCTCGGCGACCACGCCGAGGTCGTGCGTGATCATGACGATCGCCATCCTGTGCTCGTCCTGCAAGCGCTTCATCAGGCGAAGGATCTGCGCCTGAGTCGTCACGTCCAGCGCCGTGGTCGGCTCGTCGGCGATCAGGATCTCCGGGTTGTTGATCAGCGCCATCGCGATCATCACGCGCTGGCGCATGCCGCCGGAGAACTGATGCGGGTAGTCGTCGACCCGCTGGTCGGCCCGCGGGATCTCGACCTCCTTCAGGATCTCGATCGCCTGCCGTCGCGCATCCTTCCGGGTGACGTCCTGGTGGATCAGGACCGCTTCCTCGAGCTGCCACCCGATCGTCTTCACCGGGTTCAGCGAGGTCATCGGGTCCTGGAAGATCATGCCGATCGTCGCGCCGCGCACCTGGCGCAGCCGGTGGTTCGTTGCACCGAGCATCTCCTCGCCGTTCAGCTTCACCGAGCCCGACACCGTCGCCTGCCGCGGGTCGACGAGCCCCATCACGGTCAGGAACGTGACGCTCTTCCCGGATCCGGACTCTCCGACGATGCCGAGCGTTCGCCCCTCGTCGAGCGCGAAGCTCACGCCCGACACGGCCTTCACGATGCCGTCGTCGGTGCGAAACGAGGTGTTGAGATTCGTGACCTCGAGCGCCGGCATCAGCTTGGACGGATCCTCGGATCGAGGAAGCCGTAGGTGATGTCGACGATGAGGTTGAACGTGATCACGCACACGGTCGAGAACACGACGATACCCGTGATCACGGGCAGGTCGGCCTGATTGTAGGCGTTGATCACCTCATGGCCAAGGCCCGGGAGGTTGAAGATGCTCTCGGTGAAGATCGCGCCGCCGAGCGCCAGCCCGAGATCCATGCCGAGGATCGTCACGACCGGAAGCATGCTGTTCCGGAGCACGTGCTGGATCATGACACGACTCTGTGACGCGCCTTTGGCGCGGGCCGTGCGGACATAGTCCTCCGACAGCGTCTCGGTCACGTTCGCCCGGATCAGGCGGACGTAGAGGGCGGCGAAGAGCACCATGAACTGGATCCAGGGCAGCAGCATGTGGTAGGCCCACTGGACGGGCCCTTCGCACTGCGCGCCCACCGTGCCCGGGAAGAAGTTGCAGTAGCCCGCGATCGGCGTCAGGTGGAGCCGGTAGCCGACCACGTAGGAGAGGATCAGGCCGATCCAGACCGGATGGGCCGAGATCCCGATCAGGACAAAGGTCATCGAGACGCGGTCCATGATCGATCGCGGTCGCAGGGCCGAGAGGATCCCGACCGGGATGGAGAGCGCAAGCCAGAAGACGGCGCCTCCGAAGACGAGCGACGCGGTGACCGGTGCATCCTTGCCGATGATCGAGTCGACGCTCTGCCGGGTGACGAACGAGAACCCGAGCGAACGGTGACCGACGAGGTTCCAGAGGAAGCGGAGATACTGCTTCCAGATCGGCTCGTCCAGGTGCAGGAAGTGGCTGACGCGCGCGATGTCGGCGGGCGTGGCCGACTTCCCGGCAGCGAGCTGCGCCGGATTCGCCGGGATCACCCAGAAGATCAGGTACGTGATGATCGTGGCCACGAAGAACAGGAAGATGGCCCAGAAGAGCCGGCGGATGAGGAATTGCGTCATCTGTCTCGCTGCCTGGTCTCGATCGATTCGGAATCCGGTTAGCCCTGGGGAGGCGCCGGAGGCGCCTCCCCAGGGTCTCTACCGGTGACGTGCGCTTTCGGCTAGCCGACCGCCAGTGCGTTGAAGTACGGCTCGCCGAAGTAGGTGCTGTAGATCCAGTTCTTCACGCGCGGAGCGGTGAAGTACCGGTTCGTGTTGATCAGGTACGGCACCACCGGCGCGTACTTGATCATCAGGTCGTGGTCGAGCTTCGCGTACGCCTTCGCGCGGGCGGTCCCGGAGAGGGCAGCAGCCGCGTCGAGGCCCTTGTTGAAGGCCGCGTTGTTGAAGTACGCGTAGTTGTTGTTGTTCGCGGCCTGGATCTTGCGACCGTCGAACAGCACGTTCAGGTAGTCGAACGGGTCGAAGTAGTCAGCGCACCAGCCGCCGTTGGTGACGAAGTTGTACGTGGTGCCCTTGGTCTGGATCACCTGGTAGTAGTTCGTCGCCGGTGTCGGCACGTCGTTGACCTTGAACCCGACCTGCTTCAGGTTGTACTCCGCGACCTGGGCGCGGTTCGTCGAGTAGGCGCTCGTCGTGTGGATCACGTTGAGCGTCGGCGCAGAGGCGATCGCCGCCCCGCCGACCTGCTTCGCCTTCGCGACGTCGGCACCCTTGATCGGGTAGGCGTTGAACGGCACGTAGCCCGGGATGCCCGGAACGAGCATCTGGCTCGTCCGCTTACCGGCATAGGCGCCGAGCAGGCGGATCTGGGCGGGCCGGTCGATCGCGTACTCGACCGCCTTGCGCACGTTCACGTTGTTGAACGGCGCGCGGGCGTTGTTCATCGCCATGTAGCTGACGCACGAGGTCGGGCCGACGTAGAAGCGGCCCTTGTTGACGCCGTACGTCTTCGCGAGGTCAGACGCCGCCGTGGGCGGGATTCCCGCAATGTCGAGGTCGGACTGGCCCGCCTTCACCTGCAGCAGCGACTGGTCGACGTCGACGTTCGGCGTGAACACGATCTGGTCCGGGTTCGCCGGCCGCGTGCCCTTGTAGTACGGGTTCCGCTTCAGCACCGTCGAGCGGCCCGGATCGCGCGAGGCGATGTAGTACGGGCCTGCCGCCGGATAGACGTTCGCACCCTTCGGGTCGTACGCCATGTTCGGCTTGACGGCCGTGAACCACTGCATGCTCAGGATCGAGACGAAGGTCGCGTTCGGCTTCACCAGATGGAAGATGAGCGTCTGCCCCTTCGCCGAGATCCCCGAGATGCGCTGGGTCTTACCGGCCAGGAACGCCGCACCGCCCTGAATCACATTCTGCAGATCCAGGTTGACGCCGAGCGGCGAGCCCATCTTCGGGCTCAGGATCCGCTCCCACGCCCTCTGGTACGAGTCCGCCGTCACCGGCGAGCCGTCGCTGAACTTGAGACCCGACCGGATCTTGAACGTATACGTCTTCCCGTCCTTGGAGACGGTCGGGAACGCCGTCGCAGCCTGCGGATACAACTGGCTGCCGGCAGCCCCCGCCTTCTCGGGGAAGCTCACGAGCTGCATCGCCGTCGTGAACAGCATCGCCCAGTCATCCGTACGGTAGGCGAGCTGCGGATCGACGAAGTCGAAGTCCTCGCTGTTCTCGTTGAGCTTCAGGGTGCCACCCTTGAGCGCTTCCTGCTTGCTCGGCCTCTGGGTCGCCGAGCTGGCGGTCCCAACGGTCATGGCGACTGCAAAGAGCGCCACACCGAGGACGAGCATGAACAGGGAGAGCGTCTGCTTCCTGCGCATCTGACTCCTTCCTCTTTTCCTCTCTCGGAGCCGCCCGCGACAGGCGGCGCCGCATGCTAACAGGGTCTTACGGGAAAAACACCAGCGTGCGACCTATGACGTTGCGGCCCGCGGATAGTTAGTCCGCGGGCTCGAGACTCCTGCCTCGACGGCGCCTTTTCTCCCTGCAACGGCGACTGCCTTCCAGAGGCTAGATGCGGGCGCGCGGGTCGAAGGCGTCCCGAAGGCCGTCGCCGAGCAGGTTGAACGCGAGCGTCGTCAGGAGAATGCAGAGCCCCGGCCAGACCATCAGCCACGGCTGCGTCAGGTAGTACTGCGGGGCCGCGGAGAGCAGGTTCCCCCAGCTTGCGGTCGGGTTCTCGATCCCAAGCCCGAGGAACGACAGGCCTGCCTCGGCGATGATGTTCTGGGCGACGATCAGGGTCGAGTAGACGATGATCGGAGCGACGAGGTGCGGCAGCAGATGCGACCGCATGATCCGCAGGTCGCTCGCGCCGGTCATCCGCGCGGCCTCGACGAACTCCTTCTCACGCAACGACAGCACGACGCCGCGGATGATGCGGGCCGGGTAGAACCAGCCGAAGACGGAGAAGATCAGCGCGAGCGTGAAGACGCCGTGCGCAAGGAACCCGAGCGTGACGTCGTTCAGCGTCGGGCCGGCGACGACGCGGAGCGCGATCACGAAGAGCAGGAACGGGAACACCATCACGATCTCGATCAGCCGGGAGATCAGCGTGTCGACCCAGCCGCGGAAGTAGCCGGCGAGCAGGCCCATGATGACGCCGAGCGACACCGATCCGATCGTCGCGAGCCCCGCGACCTCGAGCGACGTCTGCGCGCCGTAGAGGAGGCGAAGGAAGAGGTCGCGGCCGAGGGCGCCGTCGGCGCCGAGGATCAGCAGCGTGTTGCCGAAGTGGCCGCTCGCCCCGGGATACGGTGCCGTGTTGATGTGCGTCCACGGCCCGACCGGCGTCAGCGAGGTCTGGTTGACCCCGTTCGCGAAGATGTCGTTGGGACCATGGCCGAGGAAGTGCTTGGCGATCGGCGCGCCGATGAACGCTCCGAAGAGGAGCAGGATGACGAAGCCGATGCTCGCCACTGCCAGCCGGTCGCGCCTGAAGCGGCTCCAGACGAGCTCCCAGTAGCCACGGGCCTTGACGGCGTGCTCACCGGAGGCGAGCTCGTCGACCGCCTGGGCGTCGACGGACGATCCGTCGGCGAGCTCGGTCTTCTCGATCCCGGTGCTCACAAGCCGGAAAACACTACCCGAAGGGGAGAACGGACGCCCGCATTCCTCCCGGTAGGACGTGCCGCGAGCAGGGAAGTTAGGGCCTTTCGCCGCCGCCCGTCAGCCCGACAGGGCGTCGGCGCCGGCGACCACCTCGAGGATCTCCTGGGTGATCTCCGCCTGCCGGGCGCGGTTCATGGCAAGCGTGAGGTTGTCGATCAGCTCGCCCGCCGCCTTGGACGCGTTCCGCATCGCCGTCATCCGCGCGCCCTGCTCCGACGCGCCCGACTCGAGCAGCGCCCGGTAGAGCTCCGTCTCGACGTAGACCGGCAACAGCCGGGCGAGGATCTCCTGCGGCTCAGGCTCGTAGATGAAGTCCGGCGTCCCGACCTCGGCATGCTCCTCCTCGGCATCGCGCTCGAGCAGCTCGGGCGAGATCGGCAGCAGCTCCCGCACGGTCACCCGCTGGGTGAGGGCGGAGACGAACGCGTTGTAGACGACGAGCACCTTGTCGATCTCGTGCTTCACGAAGGCGTCGGTGACTGCGTGCGCAATCGCCTGCGCGTCGGCGTACGTCGGGCGCTCGCTGAACCCGGTCCACGAGTCGGCGACGTT
Organism: uncultured Thermoleophilia bacterium; assembly: GCA_963784765.1. Classification (GTDB taxonomy): domain Bacteria; phylum Actinomycetota; class Thermoleophilia; order Gaiellales; family Gaiellaceae; genus PALSA-600. Next base: position 226,254 of record CAWASP010000007.1, on the reverse strand, counting down.
CAGGCGGCGGAACCGCAGGGTCGAGGCGGCCCTGCGACCGGTCGAGTACCACACCACTTCCTGGCCCGCCGCCCGCGCCTCGCGCTGGAGGGCGAGCGCGCGCCGGATGACCTGGGCATTGAAGCCTCCGGCAAGCCCGCGATCGGCCGCCACCGCCACGATCGCGACGGTGCGCACGCTCTCGCGCTGCTCGAGGAGCGGCAGCCGCACGGCACCCGCCGCCCCGGAGACGCCGGCCATCAGCTCGAGCATCCGGTCCGCGTAGGGGCGCATCGCCTCGATCCGCATCTGGGCGCGCCGCAGACGTGCCGACGCGACGAGCTCCATCGCCCGCGTCACCTTCCGCGTGTTCGTGATCGAGCGGACGCGGCGCTTCAGGTCCTGGAGCGATGCCAACGACCTATGCCGCCTCGGTCTCGGTCGACCGCTGGAAGCGGCCCTTCACCTTCTCGATCTCGTCGTTCAGCTTCTCGGCGGACTCGTCGGAGAGGTCTCCCGTCTCCCGGATGGCGCGGTAGATGGCCGGCTCGGCCCGCAGGTGCTCGCGCAGCTCGTCCTGGAACCGCGACACGTCCGCGGTCGGGATGTCGTCGAGGTGACCGTTGACGCCTGCGTAGAGCGCCGCCACCTGCTCCTCCATCGGCCAGGGCGCGTACTGCGGCTGGTTCAGGGTCGCGACCATCTTCTCGCCACGGTTCAGGGCCGACTGGGTCGCCTGGTCGAGCTCGGAGCCGAACTGGGCGAACGCCTCGAGCTCGCGGTACTGGGCGAGGTCGAGGCGCAGCCGCCCCGCCACCTTCTTCATCGCCTTCGTCTGTGCGGACGTCCCGACGCGCGAGACCGACGTCCCGACGTTCACCGCCGGGCGGACGCCCGAGAAGAAGAGGTCCGACTGCAGGAAGATCTGACCGTCGGTGATCGAGATCACATTGGTCGGGATGTAGGCGGAGATGTCGCCTGCCTGCGTCTCGATGATCGGAAGCGCGGTCAGCGAGCCGCCGCCGCGCTCGTCGGAGAGCTTGCACGCCCGCTCGAGCAGGCGCGAGTGGAGGTAGAAGACGTCGCCCGGGAACGCCTCGCGCCCCGGCGGCCGGCGGAGAAGCAGCGAGAGCTGCCGGTACGCGTCCGCCTGCTTCGTCAGGTCGTCGTAGATGATCAGCGCGTGCTCGCCCTTGTAGAGGAAGTACTCCGCCATCGCGCAGCCGGCGAACGGGGCGATCCACTTGATCGGCGCCGCCTCGGAGGCGCCCGCCGTGACAACCGTCGTGTACTCCATCGCGCCGGCGTTGCGCAGCGTCTCGACGACCTGCGCGACCGTCGACGCCTTCTGGCCGATCGCGACGTAGATGCACTTCACGTCCTGGTCGGCCTGATTCAGGATCGTGTCGATTGCGATCGCCGTCTTGCCCGTCGAGCGGTCGCCGATGATCAGCTCGCGCTGCCCCCGACCGACGTTCGTCATCGAGTCGATCGCCTTGATGCCCGTCTGCAGCGGCTCTTTCACCGGCTGCCGCGCGATCACGCCGGGCGCCTTGAACTCGACAGGGCGCCTCTCTGAAGCCTCGATCGGGCCCTGGCCGTCGAGCGGGTTCCCGAGCGGGTCGACGACGCGCCCCAGGAGCGACTCGCCGACCGGGACCGACGCCACGTTGCCGGTGCGGCGCACCGGCTCGCCCTCCTTCACCTTGTCCCACTCGCCGAAGAGCGCGGCGCCGACGTTGTCCTCTTCGAGGTTGAACGCGAGGCCGATGACACCGTGCTCGAGCTCGAGCATCTCGAGCGCGAGACAGTTCTCGAGGCCGTGGATGCGCGCGATGCCGTCGCCGAGCTGCAGCACCGTGCCGACCTCGGCAAGGCTGGACTCGACGTCGAAGTTCTCGATCCGCTCCCTCAGGATCGACGTGATCTCTTCTGGCCGAAGCTTCATGGGCTCTCTCTAGCTCCTTGCGGTCGTGAGGTCGTGGCGTAGGCGTTCGAGGCGGCCGCGGACGCTGGCGTCGAGGCGCAGCGAGCCTGCCTGGAGGACGATGCCCCCGATCAGATCGGGGTCGACCGAGCGCTCGGCCTGAACCGTCCTGCCGGACGCGGATTCGATCTTCTCGAGGATGCGCCGGAACTCGGCCTCGGACAGCTCGTGCGCGGTCGTGATCTCGACGTCGAGGATCCGCTGCTCGGCGGCGACGAGCGTATCGAGCTCGTCGGCGATCTCGCCGAGCTCCCCCGCCCTGCCCTTCTCGGCGATGAGACGGACGAAGTTGACGACGGTCTCGTCGCTTCCCTCGGCGATGCGCGCGAGCACGTCCTCCTTGACCCGCGGGTCGGTCTCGGGGTTCTCGAGCAGCTCGCGCAGCTCGTCGATCGAGGTCGCCGCGTCGGCGAGCTCGCGCACCTGCGTATGCACGGTCTCGACCACGCCGCGCTCCTGCGCCGCCTCGAAGAGGGCGCGCGCGTAGATGCGGTGCGCGACGCCTATCGTGTGCTCCCTTCGAGCTGCGAGAAGTCGATCTCGGAGAGCGCCTCGTCGATCAGCCGCTGCTGGTCGGCGTCGGAGAGCGTCTTGCGCGTGATCTTCTCGGCGGCGAGCAGCGAGAGGCGCCCCACCTCGTCTCGGATCTGGCCGAGCGCCTGCTGCGTCGCCTGCTCGATCTGCCGGCGTGTCTCATCGAGCCGCCGCTGCCGGTCTTCTTCGGTTTCGTCGCGAACCCGCTCGCGCTGTGCGTCCGCGATCCGTCGGGCCTCCGCGAGGATCTCCTCGCCTTCGGCCTTCGCGTGCCCGACGAGCTTTCGGTGCTCTTCGAGCAGGTTCTGCGCCTCGGTGCGCGCCCGGTCGGCTTCCTCGATCGCCTGGCGGATGCTCTCGCGGCGGTCGTCGATCGACTTCTGGATCGGGCCGAACGCGTACCGCTTGAGCACGTAGAGGACGATGAGGAAGAACGCGACCGTCCAGATCATCAGGCCGGGGATGATCTTCGTCAGAGGGCTCGACGCCCCCAGAAGGGGTGCGACGTGGGTCATCAGGAGGGCACGAGGACGAAGCCGAGGAAGCCGCCGACGAGCCCGTAGAACACGACGGCTTCGGTGAGCGCGAACCCGAGCCACATGATGCCCTGGAGCTCGCCGCGGAGCTCCGGCTGGCGGGCGACGGACTGGATCATCGAGCCGAAGACGACGCCGATGCCGATACCGGCGCCGAGGGAGCCGAGGCCCATCCCGACGCCGAATCCGAGCGCCTTCGCGGCCTTGACGGTGGGTGATGCTGCAAACAGCAGGTGCAAGAGCACGACGTCCTCCTTAGTGCTCCGGCTCGATCGCGGAGCCGATGTAGATGGCGGTCAGGATGGCGAAGATGAATGCCTGAATCGTCACGACGATGACGACCTCGAAGATGTAGAAGGCGATCCCGATCACGATCGTGAACGGCAGCACGACCCAGAACGTCACCCCGGAGAGGATGAACAGGAGACCGATCGAGATCAGGATCAGCATGTGGCCGGCCAGCATGTTGGCGTAGAGACGGACACTCAGGCTGACGATGCGGAAGATGTGCGAGGTCGTCTCGAGAAAGCCCATCACCGGCACCATCGCCTTGGGCACCCCGGCGGGGATGAAGCTCTTGAAGTAGCGGGGGCCGTTCCAGCGCACACCTTCGATGTGGGTGAACACGACCGACAGCAGCGCGAGCACCAGCGTCACGGAGAGCTGCGAGGTGACGGCGTAGATGCCCCACGTCGGCACGCCGTGCCACTTCTCGCCGGTCAGCGGCAACGGGATGAACCCCACCATGTTCATCACCCAGACGAACAGGAAGAGCGACGCGACGTACGGGAACCAGAGCCCGATCGCCTTCGAGGGAAGGCCCTGCTCGGCGATCTGCACCTGGGCGATCTCGTACACCGCCTCTCCCACGGTCTGCCGCTTGCTCGGGAGGAGCGCGAGCCGGCTACGCATCAGGGTGATCCCGAGCAGGATTGTGAGCGCGGAGCAGAGCGCGAGATACACGACCGCCTTGTTGATCGAGAGGTCGATCGGCCCGGCGTGGATCGGGACCCACTCCTTGAGCTCGAACTCGTTCGCGGGGTTGAACGTCTCGGCGCCGGCGGCGGGCGCGAAGGCGAGCGCGACGAGGCCGAAGAGCGCAGGCAGCGCCAGGCGCCGGCTCACCGGTCACCACCTCCGCCGAAGTACTCGACGAGCGAGACGCCGAGCGAAAGCGAGTAGGCAAGGACGTAGATGACGAGAGCGGTGATGCCGACGGATCTCGACGCGAGCGTGACGGCGATCAGCACGACCATGACGCCAATGCCGCGGAAGCTCATCGTGAGCGCGACGAGACCCGAACGGCCGAGATTGTCAGCGCCGGTGGGGATCCGCGCCATGACGACGCCGAGAACCTCGGCCGCGGCCCAGAGGACGGCGGCGAGAACCCAGCCCGAGAGCGAGAAGCCGCCCGCGAGGCACACCGGCAGCGCGAGCGCGACGACGAGCGCCCCTGCGAGCGCGGGTGCGCGGCGGCCGGGAGCCGGGCGCGGCGTCGAGAGCAGTGCGGTCCTCACGTGAAGTAGCCCCGGTAGCGACGGTAAACGGCGAAGACGCCGGTGGGAAGACCGACGACGACGCCGGCCAGTGCCCCGTAGGCGAGCGAGCCTGCCGCCCAGCCGATCAGGGCACCCCCGCCGCCACACGCACCGACGCTGCCGGCGAGGAGAGCACCCGCCTCGATGGGCGGGAACGCTGAGTCGTCGTGCGCCTGCACGGCGGCCGAGCATACCAGCTTGCGTTCACGAGCTTGTGACACTCGTTTCGCGCTCCACAAGCGGAAGGGACGCTTCGTTTGTAACGCTAGCTTCCGGACAGTGGCTGCCGTCAGGCGGCGGTCCGCTCCGCCGCGCGGCGGCGCGTGCGGGGGTTCGCAAGCTTCACAATCTCGAGCAGGTAGACCACGTAGAGCGAGAATGCGACGGCGAGCACCCCGGCGACTCCGTCGATCGCGACGTTCGTGATGCTCCAGCGGCCGTGGTGGTGCGGCGGGGCGAACTTCGTCGCGAGCGCCGCGAGCGCAAGCGTCCCGCACCAGGTCCACAGGTAGAGAACGGCGCGGCGCTCCGAGAATCCGATCCGCATGAACCGGTGGTGCAGGTGGCGTGCGTCCGCGACGTACACGGGCTGGCCGCTTCGAAGCCGCTTCGCGACGACGAACGACGTGTCGAGCACGGGGACGGCGAGGACGAGGAGCGGCAGGACGAGCGTCGCCAACGCGGCGGTCTTCAGGAGGCCCTGAACCGACAGGGCGGCGAGGGTGAAGCCGAGGAGCAGCGCACCGGAGTCGCCCATGAAGATCCGTGCCGGATAGAAGTTGTGGCGCAGGAAGCCGAGGCTCGCGCCGCAGACGGCGGCGGCGAGGATCGCAGCGGGGATCCCCTGCGCTCCGAGCGAGAGCTCGATCACGCAGAACGTGGCACCCGAGATCGCGCAGACGCCGGCGGCGAGCCCGTCGAGGCCGTCGAGGAAGTTGACCATGTTCATGAGCGCAACGATCGCGAGCACCGTCAGCGGGATCCCGACCCACGCCGTGAGCTGGTGGATCCCGACGACCGGGAAGGTGAAGCGGTGCACGTACACACCGAAGCCGGTCGGGATCGCGGCGGCGAGCACCTGCCCGCCGAGCTTCTGCCACCAGTGAAGGCGCCGGAAGTCGTCGATCGCGCCGACGGTCGTCGCCACGGCCGCGCCGAGGACGACTCCTCGCATGCCGTCGCCGAGCGGCAGGAACGCGAGCGACGGCACGAGCACGCCGAGGAAGAGCGCGAGCCCGCCGAGCCGGGGCACCTTCGGAGCCTTGCGGCCGCCGCCCTCGTCGCGGCGGTCGACGAGGCGGAGATAGCGCGCCGCCGAGCCCACTGCGGGCGTCAGGACGAGGACGATCACGAGGGCCGACACGGCGCTGTAGAGAACCTGTGGGTGGTCCGTGAGCTGCCGCCAGACCATCGGCTCCTACTTCGTGCCGTAGAGGCGATCTCCCGCGTCGCCGAGGCCCGGAACGATGTAGCCCTTCTCGTTCAGGCCGCGGTCGATCGCGGCGACGACGATCCGCACGTCGGGGTACTCGGACGCGACCCGTTCGATCCCCTCGGGCGCCGCGATGATCGCGATCAGCCGGACGCTGACCGCGCCCGCCTCCCGGACGAGCCGCACCGCGTGGGCGGTGGAGTTGCCGGTCGCGAGCATCGGGTCGAGCAGGATCACGTCCCGGTCTGCGACGTCCTGCGGCAGCTTGACGTAGTACTCGACCGGCTGGAGCGTCTCCTCGTTGCGGTAGAGGCCGATGAAGCCGACCCGTGCTCCCGAGATCAGCGAGAGGACGCCGTCGAGCATGCCGAGGCCGGCGCGGAGGATCGGGCAGACGGCCACCTTCTTCCCGGAGATGCGCGGCACGGGCGCGACCTCGAGCGGCGTCTCGATCGCGACGTCCTCGGTCGGCAGGTCCTTCGTCGCCTCGTAGGTGAGGAGCAGGGTCACCTCCTCGACGAGCTTGCGGAAGTGGACGGTCGGCGTCGAGCGGTCTCGGAGGTAGGACAGCTTGTGCTGGACGAGCGGGTGCGTGACCTCGACGACGCTCACTCGTACGACGTGTAGCCGCGGAAGCCCGGATAGAGCGGGCGTCCCTCGCAGAGCGAGAGCGAACGGGCGCGCAGGGCCTCGATGTCGGCATCGTCCTGCAGGGCGCCGACGACGACGGCCGCGACCTCGCGGAAGTCGTCTTCGTCGAACCCGCGCATCGTCGCGGCCGGCGTTCCGAAGCGGACGCCCGAGGCGACCATCGGCGGCCGCTCGTCGAACGGGACCGTGTTGCGGTTCGCGGTCACGCGACACTCCTCGAGGCGCTCCTGGGCCGCCAGGCCGGTCCACTCGGTCGCGCGCAGGTCGAGCTGGATCAGGTGCGTGTCGGTCCCGCCGGTGAGCACGTCGAAGCCTCCGGCGACGAGCCCGGCCGCGAACGCGTCGGCGTTCGCCCGCACCTGGCGCTGGTACGAGCGGAAGGCCTCGGTCATCGCGATCCCGAAGCACACGGCCTTAGCGGCGACCACGTGCTCCAACGGTCCGCCCTGCATCTCCGGGAACGTCGCCTTGTCGAGCTTCGCGGCATGCTCCTCGCGGCACAGCACGAAGCCGCCGCGCGGCCCCGCCAGGGTCTTGTGGCTCGTCGAGGTGACGAAATCGCAGTGCGGCACCGGGTTCGGGTGCAGCCCGGCGGCGACGAGGCCCGCGAAGTGCGCCATGTCGCACATGAGGAGGGCGCCGACCTCGTCGGCGATCTCGCGGAACCGGTCGGCCTCAACGGTGCGCGGATAGGCCGACGCACCGCAGACGATCAGCTTCGGCCGGACCTCCTTCGCCCGGGCGAGCACCTCGTCGTAGTCGACCGTCATCGTCTCCCGCGAGACGCCGTAGTGGTGGTACTCGTACAGCTTCCCGGAGAAGTTGATCTTGTGGCCGTGCGTCAGGTGGCCGCCGTGGTCGAGCGACAGCCCGAGGACGCGGTCGCCGGGATCGAGCACGGCGAAGTAGACGGCCATGTTCGCCTGCGCGCCTGCGTGCGGCTGCACGTTCGCGTGATCGGCTCCGAAAAGCTCCTTCGCGCGGCTGCGCGCGAGCTCCTCCATCTCGTCGACGACCTCGCACCCGCCGTAGTAGCGCCTGCCCGGCAGCCCCTCGGCGTACTTGTTCGTCGCCACCGACCCGACCGCCTCGAGGATGCTCGGCCAGGTGAAGTTCTCCGAGGCGATCAGCTCGATCTGGCCGCGCTGACGCTCGGCCTCGCGGCCGAGGAGCTCGGCGAGCTGCGGGTCGACATCGGCGAGGCCGGCGCTCTTCAGCTGCTGGAACGACTGCTCGACGACCGCCATCAGCCCAATCCTAGAGGCTTGATGTGCACGGCGATCGCCTCCGCCCCGGATGCCGCCCCCTCGCGGAGCACGCGCGGCTCCTCCCCGCTCAGGTCGAGCACGGTGGACGGCGTCCCCGGGAGCGGGCCGATGTCGAGCTCGGCCCCGCAGCCGTCGCGAATGCGTCGCGGGACGTCGTCGAGGCGTGCCGGGTTGGGCCCGCCGGACTCGTTCGCGCTCGTCGCAGCCACGCAGCCGACCGCCGCGACGGCGGCGCGCGCCGCCTCCGGCAAATCGGGGACGCGGACGCCGATCGCCTCCGGACGCGTTCCCGTCAGCCACGGGAAGCGCCGCGCGGGGTTCGGCAGCACCAGGGTGTACGGCCCCGGCAGGAGCGCCCGGAGGACCCGCTCCTCGAGCTCGGGCACGCGGTCGAGGAGGTCGTCGACGCTCGCCGCGAGAAGCGCCGTCGGCTGTCCCGCGCCGCGTCCCTTGAGCGCGTAGAGACGGGCGGTCGCGTCCTCGTCCGCGGTCGCCGCGAGGCCGTAGACGGTGTCGGTCGGAAGCAGCACCGGCCGGCCGGCCCGGAGGGCGTCTAGGACGTCCATCGCCCCTCGACGATGCGCGGACGACGCGCGAGGTCCGGTGTCACGCGCACGTCCGCGAACCCTGCTGCACGGAGCCTGTCGGCGATCTCCGCCGCCCGCTCCTCGTGCACCTCCAGGACGAGATGCCCGTCGAGCACGTCGCGCGCCGACTCGATCAGCCGCTCCGTCTGGCCGTCGTCGAGGAGGGCGGAGCGCGGCTCCCAGTCGCGCACCTCGGGCTCGAGGAGCTCGAGCTCTCCCGGCAGGACGTACGGCGGGTTGGAGACGACGAGCCGGAACGGCCCCGCCACCCCGGCGAGCAGGTCGGTCTCGACGAGCTCGACCTCGAGGCCGTTCTCCGCGGCGTTCTCGCGCGCGAGGGCGATCGCGTCGGGCGAGCGGTCGGTCGCGACGACGCGGGCATCGGGGCGCTCGTGCTTGAGCGCGAGCGCGATCGCGCCCGTGCCCGTCCCGACGTCGACGAGCCGCGGCTCCGGCACCCCCTCGAGCAGGGCCAGGCAGCGCTCGACGACGACCTCCGTCTCGGGGCGCGGGACGAGCGCCCGCGCGTCGGTCTTCAGCGTCAGCCGGCGGAAGTCCCAGTCGCCGAGGACGTAGGCAAGCGGCTCACGGCTCCCGCGGCGCCGGACGAGCTCCCGGGCCGCCGCCCGCTCGGCCTCTGAGAGCGGACGGTCGTGCTGGGTGTACAGCTCGATCCGCTGCAGGCCGAGGGCGCGCGCCAGGAGGTGCTCCGCGTCGACGCGCGGGCTCGCGACGCCGCGCGCCGCCAGGTAGTCGGCCGTGGCGCGCAGCACCTCGCCGAGATTCACTCCTCGAGAGCGCGCCGGCGCTCGTCGGCCGTGAGCGCGTCGGTGTACTCGTCGAGATCGCCCTGCAGGATCTGGTCGAGCCGGTAGGTCGTCAGCTTGATGCGATGGTCGGTGACGCGGTTCTCCGGGAAGTTGTAGGTGCGGATCTTCTCGGCCCGCGCCCCGGTTCCCACCTGGGCGCTTCGCGCCGCCGCCTGCTCGGCCGCCTGCCGTTCGCGCTCAGCCTCGAAGAGCCGCGCCCGGAGCACGCGCATCGCCTTCTCGCGGTTCTGGAGCTGTGAGCGCTCGTCCTGCATCGCAACGACGATCCCCGTCGGCAGGTGGGTGATCCGGACGGCCGAGTCCGTCGTGTTGACCGACTGCCCGCCGGGGCCGGAGGAGCGATAGACGTCGATCTTGAGGTCGTTGTCGTCGACCGCGACGTCGACATCCTCCGCCTCGGGCATCACGGCCACGGTCGCCGTCGAGGTGTGGATGCGCCCCGCCGACTCGGTCTCCGGGACACGCTGGACGCGATGGGTCCCACCCTCGAACTTGAACACGGAGTAGGCGCCGTCCCCCTTGATCGCGAAGACGCCTTCCTTGAGGCCGCCGCCGTCGTTGGCACTCGCCTCGAGCTGCTCGAACGAGAAGCCCCGCCGCTCGGCGTATCGCTGCAGCATCCGCTGCAGCTCGCCCGCCCAGAGCGCGGCCTCGTCGCCGCCGACGCCCTGGCGGATCTCGACGATCACGTCCTTCTCGTCCGCCGGGTCGCGCTCGGCGAGCGCCGCCTTCAGGTCCTCTTCGAGGCGCTCCACCTGCGTCTCGTACTCGCCCGCCATCTCGGCGAGCTCGGGATCGGCGCGGGCGGCGTCGAGATCGGCCCGCGCCTGCCGCCACTCCTGCGCGAGCCTGTACGGCCCTTCGAGCTGCTTCAGGCGCCGGCCGACGTCGGCCGCCTCACGGTGGTCGTTGTAGACGGCAGGGTCTGCCATCCGCTCCTGCAGCTCGGTGTAGGAGCGCTCGAGCTCCGCGATCAGGTCTTCGAATGCGGCCATCGCCGCGACGAGGGTAGCTGCCCGGGTGCCCGGCTACCCGGCGAGCTCGGCCTCGAGGCCGACCTCGGGAATGCCGGCGAGCGCCTTCGACACCGGGCAGTTCGCCTTGGCGTCCTCGGCTGCTGCGAGAAACGCGTCCGCCTGCATGCCGGGGACGGTGCCCCTGACGGTGAGCGCCCCACGCACGATCCCCTCGCCCGGCTGGAAGGTGACCGTCGCGGACGTCTCGAGCCGCTCGGGCGGGTTGCCGCCCTTCGCGAGCCCGTTCGAGAGCGCCATCGAGAAGCACGACGCCCATGCAGCTGCGATCAGCTCCTCCGGGCTCGTCCGCCCGTTCGGGTCCTCGGCGCGCGAGGCCCACGTCACATCGAGCTCCGCCAGCGCTCCGCTTCCCACGGCTTCGATCCTGCCGCTTCCGTTCATCAGGTCGCCCTGCCAGACGACGCTTGCCCGGCGTTCGGTTGCCACTACGCCATCACCTCCACTCGTCGGTCGGCCGGCGTCAGCCGGCCCTCGAGCTCCAGGACTTCCCGGAGCGCCCGGATGGACACCTCGAGCTGATCGAGGGTCGGCTGCCGGGTCGTCAGCCGCTGCAGCCACAGACCGGGCGCGAGCAGCATCATCAGCACGCGGTTGTCCGAGTGACGCCCCGCGAACCGGATCAGCTCGTAGGCGATGCCGGCGATCACGGGGAGCAGCGCGATGCGGCTGACGACGAGCCAGTACCACGCCGGCCGGCCGAGCAGGGCGTAGACGAAGACGCCGACGACCATCACCCAGAGCAGGAACGCCGTCCCGCAGCGCGGGTGGATGAGCGAGTAGCGCTGGGCGACCTCCGGCGTGAGCTCCTCGCCGGCCTCGTAGGCGTTGATCGCCTTGTGCTCGGCGGCGTGGTACTCGAAGACGCGCCGCAAAGACGGGATGAAGCTGAGAATCGTCAGGTAGGCGACGAAGACGGCGACACGCACGAGGCCCTCGACGAGGACGAAGAAGCCGCCGTTCGAGATCGGGAGGAGATCGGTGAGCAGCGCCGGCCCGACCTTGAAGATCATCACGGCGAACCCGATCGCGACGAGGAACGCGAACGCGATCGCCCACCGGCCGATCTCGGCCGGCTCGCCGTCGCCCTCCAGCTCCTCCTGGGCGGCGTAGTTCGCGCTCACGCTGAGCGCGCGGAACCCGATCGCGAGGCTCTCCCCGAGCGCGACGACGCCCCGCACGACGGGAAGGCGCAGGCTCCAGTGGCGGGTCGCGAGCGGGTCGATCGGCTTCGCGACGTGGGCGATCTCCCCGTCGGGCTTGCGAACGGCCACCGCCCAGTTCCGGGGACCACGCATCATCACGCCCTCGAGGACGGCCTGCCCGCCGATGGCTTCGGCCATGGTGCTAGGCGCGCGAGCGCTGCGCGCGCTCGGCCTTCTCGAGCCGGCGCTGGAAGCGCTCCACGCGGCCGCCCGTGTCTACGAGCTTCTGCTTGCCCGTGTAGAACGGATGGCAGTTCGAGCAGATCTCGACGTGCAGCTCGGGCTTCGTGGAACGGGTCTGGAACGTGTTCCCGCAGCCACAGTGCACCGTGGCGAGGACGTACTCGGGATGGATGTCGGCCTTCATGGCGGCGCCAGGATAGCAGCGGCGGTTTGGCCGGCGACATTCCCGCCCGAGACGAGCAGCACCGGGCGCTCCGCCTCGATCTTCCCTGCGAGCCACGCAGCGGTCGCAACGGCCCCGGCCGGCTCGACCGCGAGCTTCGCGCGCTCGTAGAGCAACCGGAACGCGTGCTCGATCTCCCGCTCGCTCACGAGATGCCGCTCGAGGTCCCTGCAGATCTCGAGCGCGAGGCGGCCGGCGAACGGGGCGCTCAGGCCGTCCGCGACCGATGTCGGCGTGACGGGCGTGGGCTCGCCGTGCTCGAGCCCGGTGTGGAGGGCCGTGCTCTGCTCCGGCTCGACGGCGATCACCCGGATGCGGTCGCCGATCGCCGTCTGGATGCCCGAGACGAGCCCGCCGCCGCCGACCGGCACGACGACGGCGTCCACGTCGGGTGCGTCCTCCTCGATCTCGAGGCCGATCGTGCCGGCGCCGGCGAGCACGAGCGGGTCGTCGAAGGGGTGCACGAGAGCACGACCGGTCTCCTCGAGCAGCTCGTGCAGGCGCTCGAACGCCTCGCCGGGCCCGCCCGCCTCGAGGTCGACCGCCGCGCCGTACTCGCGCGTCGCGTCGATCTTCTGCTGCGAGGCGCCGCGCCACATCACGACGAGCGCGTCGATGCCGGCCTCGGCGGCGGCGAATGCGACGGCCTGGGCGTGGTTGCCGGCGCTGATCGCGATCACGCCCCGCCGTCGCTCTGCGGCGTCGAGGTGTGCGATGCGGTTCAGCGCGCCGCGCGGCTTGAAGGAGCCCGTGCGCTGGAAGAGCTCGCACTTCAGCCGGGCGCCGATCGTTCGGCTCTCCATGATCGGGGTGCGGTGAAGTCTCCCGGTCACGCGCTCGCGGGCGCGTTCGACGTCGTCGCGCGTCGGCAGGCTAGCCACGTTGGCGCACCGCCTCGAAGAGGAGGATCGCGGCGCTCGTCGCGGCGTTGAGGCTGTCGACCGTGCGCGGGTGCATGGGTATCGCCACCTGCTCGTCGGCGAGCGCCCGCCAGCGCTCGTCGAGCCCCTCGTCCTCGGCCCCGACGACGACGGCGGTCGGCAGCGTCAGGTCGATCTCCGTATGGCTCGTCGAGGCGCCGACGACGGCGGCGACCTTCCGGAGCGGGAGCGCTGCAACGTCCTCGTATGTCACGTCGATCACCGGCAGGCTGAAGACGGCGCCGGTCGACGCCCGGATCGCGTTCGGGTTCCACGGGTCGGAGCGGCCTCCGACCACCAGCAGCGCGTCCGCCCCGGCGGCATCGGCGGTGCGGGCCATCGCACCAAGGTTGCCGGGCTTCTCGATGCCAACGGCGACGAGGAGCAGCGACGGGTTCGGCGGGATCGCCCGCGTCGGGATCTCCACGACGGCGAGCACGCCCTCGGGCTCGGCGCGGTAGCTCATCCTGGCGAGAACGCGCTCTGCGACCTCCTCCCCCTCGCTCCAGTCGAGCAGTGCCGGGGCGTGATAGATGGCGCGGACGCGCAGGCCGGCCTCCCGTGCCCGGGTCACCTCGCGCGGCCCCTCGGCGACGAACAGCCGCGCGCGCCGCCGCTCGCGCGCCTTGCGAAGCCGCAGCACCTGCTTCACGCGCGGATTCTCGACCGAAGTGATCACAGCCCGCCGAACGCTACAGCCGCGCGCACGGTGGCTCGCGCGGCCAGGTCCGGCGGCAGCCACCGTCACGCGAGCGTCACGCATCTGCACCGACAGTGCGACACCACCGATCACGCGGCCCGGAGCGATGGACGGGCCGCACCTCACCCACTCTCACGCTCGAACGGACACGTCCGGCGGCAGCCGCCATCACGGGCGCGTCACAAAACCGCGCCGGGTTTGTGACGGTCACAGACACGTGACGGTTTGCTCCGTATCGTCGATCCCGTGTCCACCAAGCACCGTGATCAGAGCCCTGGCTACCACCACGTCGTGACGCGCGGGAACAACAAGCGGGCGATCTTCCTGGACGACGCGGATCGCTGGTTCTTCAGCACGACCGTCGACCGCATCGCCCTGAAGTACGGCTGGACGATCCTGGCCTTCTGCCTGATGGACAACCACTACCACCTCGTGATCAGCGTCGGTGAGCGCGGGCTGTCGCGGGGTATGTGCGAGCTCAACACGGGCTACGCGGTCTGGTTCAACGCCCGCCACGGCCGCGTCGACCACCTGTTCGGCAAGCGCTACTGGAACCGGCGGATCCCGACGGAGGCCGGCCTCCTGAACGTCGTGCGGTACGTCGTGCAGAACCCGCGGCGTGCAGGAGGCTCTCTCGCACTCGAGGCGTACGCCTGGACGAGCTATGCCGCGACGGTCGGGCTCGCGTTCGCGCGGATCCGGCTTGCCCGCGAGGAGGTTCTCGCCGTGTTCGGCCGGACCGTCGAAGACGCGGTCGCGGCATTCCGCGAGTTCTGCACCGCCCAGCCGCTCCTCATGCCAGCCCGGCCGGAACCACCGTGACGTCGGCACTCGGGGACGGTGGCGAGAGAGGCACGGCCGGCGATCAGGTGAGCGTGTACTCGGGACCGCTTCCACCTTCGGGCGGCGTCAGCCTGCCGCCCTTGGCGGTGATCGCGCCGCACTGGACGCAGTTCGACGGCGCCAGCCTCACCTCGACCGTCCCGTCGCCGTCCGGGTCTCCGACCTCGTACACCTGGGCAGGGCACATCCTCGCCCACATCTCCGCAACCTCGGGTGCCACGTACTGCCGGATGCGAATGTGGTTCGGCTGATCGTCGCGGGTTCGGTTGCCGGCGGCGAACACGCTCGAGAGCTTGTCGAAGGTCAGCCGGCCGTCCGGGGCCGGGTACGACGCGGCGCGATCAGTGCGCAGCAGCGACTGGTCGGCATCCCGCTCGGTGTGGAGATCCCCACGCGGGATGCGGCCTTTCGTCGCCGTCATCGCACTTGCGAGCGCCCCGCCCAGGAAGAAGCCGCGCCCGAACGCCTGGCGCATGTTCCTGACCTCGCGCAGGTCGCTCCAGATGAACGAGCTCCGAAGCGACTCGTCGTAGGTCGCGAGCGCCTTGCGCGCGGACGCCCCGCGGGCGAGCGACCGCCAGGCCGCCTCGGCGGCGAGACGGCCGGACTCGATCGCATAGTGGATCCCCTTCAACGCCGGCACGTTGACGAGGCCGACACCGTCGCCGCACATGAGCAGGCCGGGTGCGTGGAAGCGCTTCGGCAGTGCGACGAACCCGCCTTCGGGGATCGTCTTCGCCCCCCATTGCACGCGTTCGCCCCCGTCGAGGATCCGCCGGATCCGCGGATGCGTCTTCAGCTCCTGCAACAGGTCGTGGACCGACAGCGCGGCGTCGCGGTAGTCGAGGCCGACCACCATCCCGATCGTGACCATCTCCTCGCCCATCGGGTAGATGAACGAGCCGCCGAACTCCCGGAACTTGCCTCCCGGCCGCAGCGGCCAGCCCATCGTGTGGATCACGCGGTCGAGCGGCTTCGCGACCCGCCACACCTCCTTCACGCCGAGCGCCCACACCTGAGGGTTGTCGCTCTCGAGACCGAAATGCCGGAGCGCGGAGGTCGTCAGGTGGCCCTGCGTCCCCTCGGCCAGGATCGTCACGCGGGCCGTGAGGTCGGAGCCCGGCTCGAAGTTCGTCAACTCCTCCCCGTCGCGCCCCCGCCCGCGGTCGCCGGTGCGGACGCCGACCACCCGGCCGGCATCGACGAGCAGACGCTCGGCGCTCGTCTCCGGCAGCACCGTGACACCGAGCTCCTCGGCTTCCTCCGCGAGGAAGCGCCCGAGGCGCGAGATCGACGCGACCCAGTTGCGATGGTTCACCATCGTCGGGGGTGTCGGGATGCGTGCCGCGAGCCTCCGGGTCAGGAAGAGCACCGACTCGCCGTGCACGGGGCCGTAGAACGGCAGCTCGTCGAGGCGCTTGCGGCCGCGGAAGAGGCGCTGCAGCGCGCGCGGGTTGACGACCGCTCCGGAGAGCAGATGCGAGCCGGGCGCCTTGCCCTTCTCGAGCACGGCGACCGGAACCTCACCCAGCCGCTCGGCCACCTCGGGCTGCTCCTCGCACAGCTGTCCCAGCCGGATCGCGGCGGCGAGGCCGGCGGGCCCGGCGCCGACGATCAGGAACCCGACCTCGATCCGCTCGTCGGGCGGATCGCTCGGCGCCCCGATCGCCTGCTCCGGCGACCACGGCGGAGGGAACTCCGACGGACGGACCCTCACGACTTGCGCGCGAGGACGAGCTCGGTGAGCTTCGGGACGATCTCGTGCAGATCGCCGACCACCCCGAGGTCGGAGAACTCGAAGATCGGCGCGTTCGGGTCCTTGTTGATCGCGACGATCACGTTCGAGCCCTGCATGCCGACCTTGTGCTGGATCGCGCCGGAGATCCCGAGCGCCACGTACAGCTTCGGCGAGACGGTTTTGCCGGTCTGGCCCACCTGAGCCGAGTACGGGTACCAGCCGGCGTCGACGACCGCCCGGGTCGCGGCAACCGCGCCGCCGAGCGCGCGGGCGAGCTCTTCCGCCAGGGCGAACTTCTCGGGCTCTCCGAGGCCGCGGCCGCCCGCAACGATCACGTCCGCCTCCTCGATCGACGGGCCCTGCTCCGTGGCATGCGCCTGCTCGATGATCGTCGCCGCCGTCGAGAAGTCGCGAAGGTCGACGCTCGCGTCCTTCACCTCCGCGCTGCCGCCCGACTCGCTCGGATCGAACGTGCCGGACCGGAAGATCGCCAGCTTCACGTCGCTCGACCAGCCGACGTCGACGATGACCGAATCGGCAAGCGCCGGCCGCTTTCCGACGCCTTCGGCGTCGAGATCGACGAGATCCCAGTTGAGGCCCGCCTCGAGCCGGGCCGCGAGACCGGCGGCGACGTCCGCCGCCAGCACCGATTGCGCGAAGAGCACCGTGTCGTAGCCCTCGTCCTGGACGAGCTGCGCAAGCACGTCGATGCGCGGTTGCGGAAGCGGCGCGGCGAGCGCATCGTCGTCGGCGACCCAGACCGTCGCTGCGCCGAACGGGCCCGCTGCCGCGGCTAGCGAGCCCACGCCCGAGCCGACGACCACCCCGGCGACCTCGCCGCCGAGATCGGCGGCTTTCGCGAGCACTCCGAGCGCGCCCCTCTGGATCTGGTCGCCATGGTGCTCGAGGAAGACGAGCGTCTTCGCCATCAGACGAGCCTCTTCTCGGCGAGGAACTCGACGATCTGCTCTGCCGCCGTGCCGTCGTCCTCGATCCGGCGGGCATCCCCGCGCGACGGCGGCGGGTTGACCGCCGCGACCGTCGTGCCTGCCGCGGCCACACCGCCGACGTCGTCCGCGGCGAGCTGTTCCTGCGGCTTCTTCTTCGCACCCATGATCCCCTTGAGCGACGGGTACCGCGGCGTGTTGATCGCATCCGATACGGCGACGACCGCCGGCAGCGGGGCGCGAATCGTGTCGTAGCCGAACTCGGTCTGCCGCTTGCCGGTCGCGGCGCCATCGGCGATCGAGAGCTCGCTCACCTGCGAGACGACCGGGCGGCCGAGCCGCTCGGCGACCGCCGACCAGAGGCAGGCGCCGCCGCCGTCTGCGGACTGCTGCCCGAAGAGCACGAGATCCGGGCTCTCCTTCTCGAGCACCCCTGCCAGCACCTTCGAGGTGCCGAGCAGGTCTGCTCCCTCGAGCGCCGGATCGGCGACGAGCACTGCCCGGTCGGCGCCCATGGCCAGAGCCTTGCGCAATGCGTCCATCGCGCGCTCCGGGCCCATCGAGACGACGACGACCTCGCCGTCCCCCGAGCCCTCCTTCAGGCGCAGGGCCTCCTCGACGGCATACGTGTCGAAATCCGAGATCGCGAGCTCGACCGATCGGTCGAGCCGGAACGTCTGCGGGTCGAGCCGGCGACCGGCAGCCGCATCCGGGACAGCCTTCACACAGACAGCGATCTTCACCGGCGAGGACTCTAGCTAGACAGTCACGCGGGCTTGCAGGAACTCGACGATCGCGGAGGTCGGGGCGCCGGGACCGAAGACTTCGGCGACCCCCTGCTCCTTCAGGTTCTCCGCATCCTCCGCCGGGATCGTGCCGCCGACGACGACGAGCACGTCATCGGCGCCCTCGGCGCGAAGCAGGTCGAGGATCCGCGGGACGAGTGTCATGTGCGCGCCGGAGAGGATGGAGATCCCGACCGCATCCGCGTCCTCCTGGATCACGGTCTCCACGATCTGCTCCGGGGTCTGGTGCAGGCCGGTGTAGATCACCTCCATGCCTGCGTCGCGCAGAGCGCGCGCGATCACCTTCGCGCCGCGGTCGTGCCCGTCCAGGCCGGGCTTCGCAACAACTACTCTGATCCTCCCCGCCACGATCGGTGAGTATAGGAACGTGAAGCTGACCGTCGTCGGCTGCTCCCCGGCCTGGCCGAACCCCGGCGGAGCCCACTCGGGGTACCTGGTCGAGGGCGCAGGCGGCCGGCTGCTGCTCGACTGCGGGCCCGGCGTCCTCTCTCGCCTGCGCGAACGCGAGGGCTGGCCGGTGGTCGACGCGATCGTGATCACGCATCTCCATCCCGACCACGCCGGCGACCTCGCTCCGTGGCTGTGGGGTCACCTGACCGGCCCGGCCCGCGACCTGCCCGTGCCGGAGCTCTGGCTGCCGCCCGGTGGACACGCGCACCTCACGCGGTTCGCGACGAGGTTCGACGAGGCATTCACGGTGCGCGAATACGTGCCGTCGGAGCCGTTCCGGGCGGCCGGCTTCAGCGTGACGGCGCACCCGGTACGGCACTACGACGAACCGACATTCGGGATGCGCGTCGAGAGCAGCGACGCCGTCCTCGCGTACTCGGCGGACACCGGCCCGACGCCGGCCCTGACGACGATCGCACGCGACGCCGACCTCTTCCTCTGCGAGGCGACACTCGGGCCTGAGGGCGAGCCCGGCCCGCGCGGCCACCTGACCGCGGCCGAGGCGGAGGAGGCCGCACGCGAGGCAGGGGTCAGGCGGCTGCTGCTCGTCCATCGCGCCTCGGAGCTCCCAGCCGACGGGCCCGAGGTGGCCCGCGAGGGACTCGTCCTGATGCTCGAGCCGGAGCTCCAGGCCTAGAAGACAGGCGTCTCGCGCCAGGTGCCCCAGACGGCGCGGAGCCTGTCGCAGATCTCGCCCATCGTCACGTGGCAGCGGGCCGCGTCGACAATCGCGGGCATCAGGTTGCGGTCGTCGTGGGCTGCATCGTCGCCGAGCCGGGAGAGGGCGCTCTCCACCGCCGCCGTGTCGCGGCGGGCCCGGAGCGCCTGGACCCGGTCGATCTGCTTGCGCTCGAGCGCCGGGTCGACTCGCAGGATCTCGAGCGGTGGATCCTGGTCTGCCCGGTAGCGGTTGACGCCGACGACGACCCGCTGCTCGGCCTCGACCTCCGACTGGTAGCGGAAGGCGGCGTCGGCGATCTCCTGCTGGAAGAAGTTCTCCTTGATCGCCGCAACGACACCACCGAGCCGCTCGATCCGCTCGAAGTACTCCTCCGCCTGCCGCTCGAGCTCCTCCGTCAGGTGCTCGAGGTAGTAGCTGCCTCCGAGCGGGTCGATCGTGTTGACCACACCGGTCTCGTGGGCGATCACCTGCTGCGTGCGCAGCGCGATCCGCACGGCATCCTCCGTCGGCAGCGCGAGCGCCTCGTCGAAGCTGTTCGTGTGCAGCGACTGCGTGCCGCCGAGCACCGCGGCGAGCGCCTCGATCGCCGTCCTGACGATGTTGACCTCCGGCTGCTGCGCCGTCAGCGAGACCCCCGCCGTCTGCGTGTGGAACCGCATCAGAAGCGACCTCGGGTCCTTCGCGCCGTAGCGATCCCGCAGATGCCTCGCCCAGATGCGCCGCGCTGCCCGGTACTTCGCGATCTCCTCGAAGAAATCGAGATGCGCGTTGAAGAAGAACGACAGCCGCGGCGCGAACTCGTCCACCCCGAGCCCCCGCTCGAGCGCCCATTCCACATACGTGAACCCGTTCGCGAGCGTGAACGCGAGCTCCTGTGCCGCCGTCGAGCCCGCCTCCCGGATGTGGTAGCCCGAGATCGAGATCGGATGCCAGAGCGGCATCTCCCGCGCGCAGAACTCGACCATGTCGGTGACGAGCCGCATCGACGGCTCCGGCGGGAAGATGTACTCCTTCTGCGCGATGTACTCCTTGAGGATGTCCGTCTGGATCGTCCCGCGCAGCGCCGACCGCGGCACCCCCTGCTCCTCCCCGACACAGAGGTAGTAGGCGAGCAGGATCGCCGCAGGCGAGTTGATCGTCATCGACGTCGACACCTCGCCGAGCGGGATCCCGGCAAAGAGCGTCTCCATGTCGTCGAGCGAGTCGATCGCGACGCCTTCACGGCCGACCTCGCCCTCCGAGCGCGGATGATCCGAGTCGTAGCCCATCAACGTCGGCATGTCGAACGCCGTCGACAGCCCCGTCTGCCCGTGCCCGAGCAGGTAGCGGAACCGCTCGTTCGTCTCCTCCGCCGTCCCGAAGCCCGCGAACTGCCGCATCGTCCACAACCGGCCGCGGTACATCGACGGGTACACCCCGCGCGTGTACGGGAACTCACCCGGGAACCCGAGGTCGCGCTCGTCGTCGATCGCCACCGACTCCTCGGTGTAGAGCGGATCGACCTCCACACCCGAGATCGTCGAGAACAGCTCACCCTGCCGCTCGGGCGCGGCCGAGTACCGATCGGCGCGCCAGCGCTCGGTGGGCGTGTCCTTCCGGGGCTCGGTGGTCGCCACCCCCTGAGTGTGCCCGAACACTGGGGCACCGGTCGCAACGCATGGTCACAAGCGCTACAGGCGGAGCCTGAATGCGCGTTTCCGGGTCGGATTCCCGCCGGGACGGATCCGCCAGACCGCCACGACGCGCACCCGGCCGCGAACCGCCCCCGCATAGGCGAACGAGACGAGGCCGCGGGAGCGCGGCAGCAGGTCGCGGGCGACCGGCCGCAGCCTGACAAGACGCCGTCCGTGCCGCCACACCTCGACCGAGACCGAGGGCCGGACCGCCTCGGTCACGTCGCCGAGGTTCGCGACCGAGGCGACGAGCCGACGCGTCCGGTGCCCCCGCCGCTCCACGCGCAGCCCCCGGAACGCGAGACGGCGGTGGACCCTGCCGGGCACGCGGACGTCGACCTGCACGCCGATGCGCAGCCGAACCCCGATCGTGCGCCCGCCCGGCGGACGTGTGCGCAGAAGGACGAGCGCGGGATGGTCACCCGGCCGGGCGCCGCGCGGCACAGAGGGCCGGACCGTGAACGACCGCGTCGCGCCCGGCGCGACGCGGAGCGACCGTGGCCTGATCGCGAGCCACCGGGCCGCGCCGGACGTCGAGGCAACGCGAGGCGACCCGGCCAGATCGAGCGCGAACCCGGCCGTGGAGAAGTCGATCCGGACGGCACGGCTGCCGCCGTTCCGGACGTGGACGACCTGCGGAGCCGGCCCGGTGAGCACGGTCCTGGCCGGCCAGACCCCGAGCCCGAGGGACGAGGGCGGCGCCGCAGCCGCGCCCGGCGGGAGGAGTGCCGCGAGCCCGGCTGCGAACGCCCTCGCCCGCACGGCTAGCGCCCGATCACGGTGAACGTCACCGTCGCCGTGTAGTGCCCTGCGGCGAGCGCCGGCAGCGGATCGGTGAAGCCGACCGCAGCCGGCCAGACGTCGCCCGCCGGAAGGCCGATGCCCGTGGTGGAGCCGATCAGGAGGTCGGCCGCGGGCGCGACCGGGAGCGCGGCAAGCGCGCCGCCGCCGAGGCCCGGCCCGAGCTGCGCTCCCGCCGGCGCCGACGCACCCAGGCCGAGCGGCAGATCACCGGGGACGAACGCCGAGCGGTGCACCGTGAGGGCGTACCCGGCCGGGTCGGTGCTCGTGACGGTGAGCGTCTCCGCGAGCGGCGCCGGGGTCGCGCCGACCGCGGCGGTACCGAATCCGAGCGCAGGACGGTCGAGCGTCACCGCGACGAGCGGCTGCAGGTCGAGGTCGACGGTCGCATCGGACGGGCCCGACCCGCCGCCGCCGCCCGACCCCGAGCACGACGTGGCCGGCGAGGAGGAGTTTCGGGGCGACGGTGCGGCGGCTGTGAAGTCGTCGCCGTTCTGGTCGGTGTCCGCGCATCCCGCGGACGCGCGGACGGCGGCGGTGGTCGCGTCGAGCGCGGGAGCCGCCGCAGCACCCTCGTAGTCGGCCGCCGAGCCGTAGCCGACGAGGTCGGCGATGAGCGCGTTGCCCGAGCAGCTGCCGGCGGTCGCCCCGCAGCTGAGCGCCGCGGTGTCGTGGACGAGGGCGACCTTGCCGCCGGTCGCGGCCAGGTTGCTGGTGCCGACCGCGTCGGCCGCGGGCAGCGGCGAGCCGACCGCCGCCGTGGACGCGAGCTGCACGAGGTACGCGTGGCCGGGCGAGATCGTGCCGGTGAGGGCCGTGGTCTGCCAGCTCGTGCTCGCGGCGCTCGCGTACTGGAGGGTGAAGCCGCTCAGATCGACCGGTGCCGAGCCGGCGTCGAAGAGCTCGACGAAGTCGTTCTGGTAGGTGGCCCCGCTGTTGCCTCCACCGGCGTAGACCTGGCTGACCACGAGGCCCGACGGAGAGCTCGCGTGCGCCGTGGGAGCGGCGCACGCGAGCACGAGGGCGAGCGGGAGGAGCAGGGAACGGACGTGACGCATGCAGGACTCCAATCGGAAGAGAAGGGTTCGGTCTTCCTTGGTAGCCGCACCGTCGCCGCGGCGAAAGTGTCCCGGCGAAGAAGCTGCGAAGTCGGCGCACATCCGTGCGCGTTGCGTCACGAAGAGCCGCGAAGCGGCGGGCTCAGCGCTCGCCGCCGGGGCGCCAGAGCGGCTCGGCGGCGCCGCGATTCGCACCGCGGGCGAGGATGAAGAGGAGATCCGAGAGCCGGTTCAGGTAGACGCCCGCGAGCGGGTTGACGGGGCGCTCACGGCCGGCCGCGAGTACCTCCCGCTCTGCCCGGCGGCAGACGGCGCGGGCGACATGGAGGCGCGCGGCCGCCTCGGTGCCGCCCGGCAGGACGAAGCTCCGAAGCGCGGGCAGGTCGGCGTTCGCCGCGTCGCAGTCACCCTCGAGCCGGTCGATCGCGGCCTGGTCGACGCGGAGCTTCCCGTCGCCGTCCTCGTATGGCACCGACAGGTCGGCGCCGAGGTCGAAGAGCTCGTTCTGGATGCGCTCGAGCCGCTCGTCGGGAACCTCGACGCGCGCCCACCCGACGACGGAGTTGAGCTCGTCGACGACGCCGTAGGCCTGGACGAGCGGGTCGAGCTTGGAAACGCGCGAGAGGTCGCCCAGCGAGGTCTCCCCCGCGTCGCCCGCGCGCGTGTAGATCCGCGTCAGACGGACGGGCTCGTCACGCCGGCGCGGCACGCTCGCTCCTGCCGAGGATCTCGCGCGCGATCACGAGCCGCTGGATCTCGCTCGTGCCCTCGTAGATCTCGGTCACCTTTGCGTCCCGGTAGTACCGCTCGACCGGGAACTCCTTCGTGTAGCCGTAGCCGCCGAGCACCTGGATCGCCTCCGCGGTCTGGCGCCGGGCGACCTCCGATGCGTAGAGCTTGGCCTTGGCGCCCTCCTCTGTGTGCCGGCGGCCCTGGTCCTTCAGCCACGCGGCGCGGTAGACGAGGAGGCGGGCGGCGTCGATCTCCATCGACATGTTCGCAAGCTTGTGCTGGATCGCCTGGAAGTCCGAGATCGGCCGCCCGAACGCCTCGCGCTCCTGTGCGTAGCGGAGCGCGACCTCGTAGGCGGCGCGCGCGATCCCGACTGCCTGGGCCGCGATCCCGATCCGGCCGCCGTCGAGGGTGCCCATCGCGATGCGGAAGCCGTGGTTGGGCTCCCCGACCAGCCGGTCCGGCTCGACGAGCGCGTCGATCGCGATGTCGTTCGTCACCGACGAGTTGAGGCCGAGCTTCTCCTCGGTGCGCGTGATCTCGACCTGGTCGCCGTCGACGAGGAACGCCGAGACTCCGCGCGCGGTGCGCGTGGCCGGATCGGTCCGCGCGAAGAGCAGGATCGTGCCGCCGAAGGCGGCGTTGGTGATCCACTGCTTCGCGCCGCGAATGTGCCACCCGCCGTCGACGGGCTCGGCGAGGGTCTGCAGCGCACCCGCGTCCGAGCCGGATCCCGGCTCGGTCAGCGCGAAGCACCCGATCCGCTCGCCGCGGGCGAGCGGCGGCACGAAGCGGTCGCGCTGCTCCTCGTTCCCGTAGGCGAGGATCGGCAGCGTGCACGCGGACGTGTGCACGGCGACCGTAACGCCGACCCCGGCGTCGGCCCGGGAGAGCTCCTCGAGCACGAGGATGTACGAGAGGAAGTCCGCGCCGGCGCCACCGTGCTCCTCCGGCACACAGACGCCGAGCAGGCCCAGCTCGGCGAGCTTCGCGAGGAGCTCGCGGGGCAAGCCGTGCGCGCGGTCCCACTCCGCGGCGTGCGGATCGATCTCGGCCTCCGCGACGTCGCGGGCAAGCGCCTGGATCTCGTGCTGCTCCGCCGTGAGCTCGAAGTCCACGGCGGGGAGCGTAACCCCCGGCCGTTACTTCGGCTCGGGCTCGAGCTTGTAGCCGACGCCGAAGCGCGTCTGGATGAACGAGTGGGCGGACGCGCGGCGGTCGATCTTCTGCCGCAGCCGCCGCACGAAGACGTCGACGGTTCGATCGCGATGGGTCTCGCGGCGCCCCCACACCTTCTGCAGCAGCTCGTCGCGCGTCACGACGCGCCCGCGGTCGAGCGCGAGCGTGTACAGCAGCTTGAACTCCGTCGGCGTGAGCTCCGCGTTCTGGCCGTCGACGAATGCCTGCACCTCGCGCGGGTCGATGCGCAGCTCCTCGATCTCGATCGGCTCGCCGCGCCGCTCCTCCGCCGGCCGGACACCCCGCCGCGCCGCGGCGCCGACGCGGGCGACGAGCTCCCGCATCGAGAACGGCTTGACGAGGTAGTCGTCGGCGCCGATCTCGAGGGCGTGCACGCGGTCGTGCTCGGTGCCGCGCGCCGAGACGACGACGATCGGCGTGCCGATCCCCTCGGCCCGGGCCGTCTCGATCAGCCGCCAGCCGTCGAGCTCCGGCAGCATCAGGTCGAGGACGCACACGTCGGGGTTCTCGAAGCGAAGGCGCGCGAGACCGAGCTCTCCGCGGCCGACCACGATCGGGTCGAAGCCCGCCGTCACCAGGTGCCGGGCCATGCCGTCGGCGATGACGTTGTCGTCCTCGACGATCAGGACCTTCGGCACGCCCGTACCATAGTGCGGTGCACGGTTTGCTCCGGGTTGCGGACTGGTGACGATCTGGTGAAATGGCGCTTCGGGAAGACGTCGGTCGATCAGGATGACCCGATGGCGATCGTCGACCCGGAGCCTGCGGACGCCGAGACGACCTACGGGCCGAGCTTCGACGAGCTCCGCACCGGGTTCACCGCCTCTGTCTCGCACGAGCTGCGCACGCCCCTCGCGCGAATCCTCGCGCTCCTCGACTCCACCGACCTGCCCGGCGCGGACGTGCAGGACCTGATCGAGCAGGCGCGTGCCGAGGTCGAGAACGCCGGGGCCCTGATCGACGAGATCCTCTTCCTCTCGGAGCTCGAGAGCGGCAAGGAGGTCGTCTCGCTCGGGCACACGGCGGCGCTCCCCGTGCTCGAGGCGGTCGCGGGCGAGCACGAGGACGCGGCGGCCCGCGCCGGCGTCGTCGTCCGGGTCGAGGGCGATCCGGAGGTCGACCTCCCGCTGCGCCCCCGAATGCTGCGGATGATCGCCGAGAACCTGGTCGAGAACTCGATCCGCTACGCGGGGCACGGCTCCACCCTGACCCTGTCGGTACGCCGCGAGGGAAGCCTCGGTGTGCTGATCGTGGAGGACGACGGCGTCGGCGTCCCGGAGGGAACACTCCCAAGGCTGTTCGAGCGCTTCTACCGCGGCGACGCCGCGCGCACCTCGCGCGGGACGGGTCTCGGGCTCGCGATCGTGAAGCACGTCACCGCCGCCGCCGGCGGCGAAGTCGATGCCTCGGGCGATCTCGGCCGGGGCCTGCGCATCCGGTGCGCGTTCCCCCTCGATCCGTCGAGGTAAGACGGACGGACCGTTCCCGACCGGACGAGGAGCCCGACCCGAGACGACTCGAGGCGCTCAAACGGCGCCTCGAGTCGAATCACCGGACCGTGCCGAGGGTCGATCAGCTCGCGTTCACCTTGTTCAGGATCCGCTCGGAAGCAACGAGCACCTGCTTCGGGATCGGCACGTAGCGCAGTTTCACCCCGTACTGCTGCCCCTTGGTCAACGCCCAGAAGATGAACTTCCTGAGCGGGACGGCGTTCGCTGTGTTCGCCGGGATGATGACGTAGGTGTAGGTGGAGATCGGATAGGCCGTCTTTGCCGACTTGGGCGGGTTGACGATGTGCATCTCACCGTTCGCCGGCACCTTCTTGAAGGCGCTCGCCGCCGCGGTGATCGCCTTGATGCCCGGCGTCGTGTACTTGCCCGCCGCGTTCCGCACCGCCATCACCTGGATGTGATTCGTGATCGCGTAGGCGATGTCGGCGTAGCCGATTGCGCCCGGCGTGTTCTTGACGACGCCGGAGACACCCGACGAGCCCTTGCCACCGACACCGACCGGAAACGGCGGTTGCGTCGAGACGCCGATCTTCGACTTGAAGGCCGGGCTGACCGATGAGAGGTAGTCGACGAAGTTGTACGAGGTGCCCGAGCCGTCCGAGCGGTAGACCGGCGTGATCTTCTCGCTCGGAAGATTGACGCCGGGGTTCAGCGCCTTGATCGCCGGAGCATTCCAGGTGGTGATCTGGCCGAGGTAGATCTGCGCGAGCACCGGACCCGTGATGTGCAGCGGCTTGTGCGCGTTCGTCTTCAGGTTGATCATGACCGCCGTCCCGCCGAGCGCCCACGGAATCTGATAGCAGCCCTTGCAGTTGGCGAACTGATCCGAGGTCAAAGGCGCGTCGGAGGCGCCGAAGTCGACCGTGCGGTTCGTGATCGCCTGAATGCCACCGCCCGAGCCGATCGGCTGGTAGACGATATTCACGCCGCCTGCCGACGGATACGCCGACTGCCACTGCGAGACCAGCGGCTGGACGAACGTGCTGCCGGCCCCGACGAGCTGCCCGCCGGACCGCGTCTCGTGACTTGCCGTGGCGCCGGCCGCGAGGCAGCCGGCGAGCAGCGCAACCGCAACCAGCATCGAGACCGTGCGTCTCGTGACAGTGAAACTCATGTGCGACGTTCTCCCTTCCCGTGGTTTCAGCTTCGTTCCTCCTCGGCCAGTGTCACTCGGGCTCCCGGCGATGTGGGCTGACCCACAGTGACGTTCCGGTTACGAGATGGTGTCCGCGCCTAGCGCGGCCGCAGCTTCCGTTCGCGCCGCGACAAGACGTACCGCGCCGTCAGACTCAAGACGAGCACGACCATCATGAGGACGAATGCCGCGGCCCACGCCTGGTCGTTCAGGTTCCGGTCAGGCGACTCCGAGTCGAAGAGGATGAGCAGCGGAACTGCCGCCATCGCGTGGCTCGGATCGGTGACGACCTGATTCGGCAGGAAGATCGACGTCGTGAACAGGAGCGGCGCCGTCTCGCCGGCCGCACGCGCAACGGCAAGCGTCGCCCCCGTGAGAATGGAACCGATCGCCGAGGGCATCACGACGAAGAGGATCGTGCGCCACTTGCTGATGCCGAGCGCGAGGCTGCCGTAGCGCAAAGAGTCGGGCACGAGGGAGAGCACCTCGATGGTCGACCGGCCGACGACGGGCAGCATGACGATCGCGAGCGCAACGGACCCTTTCCACGCCGCGTAGCCGGAGCCGACGACGAGCAAGGCGTACGCAAAGATGCCGACGACGATCGACGGCACGCCGTTCAGGATGTCGAGAGCGAGCCTGATGAAGCGGGCGACCCGGCTCGACGAGAACTCCGCGACGTAGACGGCGACGAGCATGCCCACGGGCAGCGTGATCGCGGTGGCGATGGCAACCATGATCGCGGTGCCGACGAGCCCGTTCGCGATACCGCCGCCGGTCTCGCCAAAGGTGACCTGGTTCTTCGTGAAGAAGTCGAGGTTGAGGGCCTTGACGCCGCGAGCAAGGACGGAGATGACCACGACTCCGAGGACGGCGATCGCCAGGAACGCCGCGAAGATCGAGACCCCTTCCGCAATCCGATTCGCACGCCGGCGGCGCCTCGACTTGCCGGTCGACGTCAACGAGACGGGAGGGCCTGCGGCTTCCACCTCAGGCCCTCTGGGTGATCTCGTACCGTCGCACGATCAGCAGCGCGGCGAAGTTCACGATCAGAGAGATGACCAGGAGGATGACACCCAGGTAGAACAGCGAGGCAACCTGGAGGTTCGAGGCGGCGCCCTGGTACTCCGCGGCAATCCGGCTCGCGAGGGTGTCACCGGTGTCGAACAGGTTGGCGGTGAGACGTGCGGTCGTGCCGATCACCTGGGTGACCGCGATTGCCTCGCCGAGCGCACGACCGGCCCCGAGGAGAACCGCGGAGACGAGACCGCCGCGAGTGTACGGAAGCATGACGCCGCGCACCATCTCCCAGCGGGTCAGTCCCAGGCCCACGGCTCCTTCCTTGATGTCCGCGGGTACCTGCAGGAAGAGATCACGGCTGATCGCAGCCGTGATCGGGATGATCATGATCGTCAGGACGAGCACCGCTGTGAACATCGTGCTGCCGGAGATCGGCCGGCTCGCGAAGAAGGGCGTCCAGCCGAATGCGTCGTTCAGCCAGGGACCGAACTGGTTGTGGACGATCGGCCCGAGGAAGAGGATGCCCCACAGCCCGAGCACGACGCTCGGGATCGCGGCCAGCATCTCGACGAGGGAACCGATAACGCCGCGAAGGCCTGCGGGCGCGAGCTCGCTCAGGTAGAGGCCGATGGCGATCGCGACCGGAGCGGCCAGCAGAACGGCCAGGCTCGTGACATAGAGGGTCGCGACGAGAAAGTCGAGAGCCCCGTACTGGTCGGTGACGGCGTTCCAGGTCCGGTGCCAGACGAACGGAAGCCCGAACGTGGTGATCGAGGGTCGCGCCTGCTCGATGACCTTGTAGATGATCAGGACGATCAGTGCCACGATGGCGGCGGCGGCGAGCGCCGACACCCAGCGCAGCCCGAGATCGCCGGCGCGGTCGCGCAGCGACCGCCGCGACGAAAGGGTCTCGCGGGAAGGGTTGGCGACCGTGACGTCCACTCCGGGCGCAGACTCGCAGTTCGTCCCGCACCTGGGGGGTTCGTTCACCAGCCCGCCACAAGATGTTCACACTCCTTCGACCCGCCTCCGTCTGAGATGCGCGAGACTCGACGTATGACGTCCCGATCGAAGACGGCGGCGATCGACTTCTCTTCGAGCGTGACGGGCGGAGACCAAGGCGCCGCGGAACGGGACACAGTCTTGGCCGTCCAGGACGTGAGCGTTTCGTATGGCCCGCAACTCGCCCTGTCCGGCGTCACCCTCGACATCTACAAGAACCGGATCACGGCGCTGATCGGCCCCTCCGGGTGCGGCAAGAGCACCTTCATCCGCTGCCTGAACCGGATGAACGACCTTGTCCCCGGCGTCAAGATCGGGGGATCGGTGCTGTACCACGGTGTCGACCTGTACGGCGCCGATGCCGACCCGGTCGAGGTGCGGCGGAGGATCGGCATGGTGTTCCAGCGGCCGAACCCGTTCCCAAAGTCGATCTACGACAACGTCGCCTTCGCCCCGAAGAGGCTCGGCCTGCCCGGGGACATGAACGAGCGCGTCGAGCGTGCCCTGCGCCAGGCGGCGCTCTGGGACGAGGTGAAGGACCGCCTGAAGAAGTCGGCGCTGGGCCTCTCCGGCGGTCAACAGCAGCGGCTCTGCATCGCCCGGGCGATCGCCGTCGAGCCGGATGTCGTTCTCCTGGACGAGCCGGCATCGGCGCTCGACCCGATCGCGACAGGAGCAATCGAGGACCTGATGCACGACCTCAAGCGCGACTACACGCTCGTGATCGTCACGCACAACATGCAGCAGGCCGCACGCGTCGCCGAGATGACGGCGTTCTTCAGTCTCGACGTGAGGGACGACGGGTCGCGGCACGGCATCCTCGTCGAGTACGACGCGACCGAGAAGATCTTCACACAGCCCTCCGACGAGCGGACCGAGGGCTACGTGACCGGGCGGTTCGGCTGATGCGCACGTCCTTCAACGAAGAGCTCTCACAGCTCGAGGCGCAGCTGCAGGAGATGGGCGACCTCGTCCTTCGCGCTCTGCGCGCGGCGCTCAACGCACTCGCTCGTGGCGACGAGGAGCTCGCCGATGAGGTGATCCGCTTCGACGACGAGGTCGACCGACGCTACATGGAGATCGAAACGGGCGTCCAATCCCTGCTCGCGCGACAGACACCGGTGGCATCCGACCTGCGCCTCGTGCTTGCTGTGCTGCGTGTCAACCTGCACCTCGAGCGCATGGCGGACTACTGCGTGACGGTCGCGAAGCTGACGAAGCTGATGGGCGGCCTCAACGTCGCCGACGACTCCATCTCGAACTCGATCGAGGACATGGGACAGCGCGCCGAGCAGATGATCCGGGTCGCGATGGACGCTTTCGCGACGCGCGATCCGGACAAGGCGCAGACGCTCGTCGAGCTCGACGAGCTGATCGACCGCGCGAATCGGCACGCCACCGAGGACGTTCTCTCCCTCGGAAGCGCCCCGGAGGAGCGCGAGTACGGGCTGCGGATGCTCGTCGTCTCGCGCTGCGTCGAGCGGATCGGCGATCACGCCGTCGACATCGGTGAGCAGGTCGCCTACCTCGTCACCGGCGAGTTCCGAGAGTTCTCGGACGCCTCGCATCCGGCCTAGCCGACGACCGCGGCGACGGCCAGTCGCACCGCGACGAGCACGAGCCCGGCTGCGAGCAGCCGCTCGATGGCGCGCGCCGGAACGAGCGTCGAAACGTGCGCTCCGAGCTGTGCACCGACGGCGACGCCGGCGGCCAGGGCGAGCGAGCGGCGCAGGCCGTCGCCCACGCGGTAGGAGCCCTGCGCGAGATGGGTCACGACGCCCGCGCCGGACATCAGCGAGAGGACGAAGTGCGAGGTCGCGGTCGCGATGTGAGTGGGGAAGCCGAGCCCCGCGACGAGGATCGGCACGTGGAAGACGCCGCCTCCGATCCCGAGGAAGCTCGAGGCGAAGCCGACCGCCACGCTGTAGGCGGCACCACGGGCGAGTGGGACGCGGTAACGCCACTCGCGGCCGTTCCGGTCGACGAGCACCCGCTCGCTGCCGGACGTGCGCTCACGGCGCCCCTCTCCGTGCCCGGCGATCCAGAGCGCAACCGCGCCGAGGGCAGCGGCCATGATCCCGTCGAACGCGCGGCGCGGCACGTACGAGACGAGGAGGGCGCCGCCGACCGCTCCGGGGAGCGTCGCGGCGCCGAAGACGAGCCCGCTGCGCAGATCGATGCGGCGCTGCCGCGCGTACGCGGCCGAGCCGGAGGTGCTGTTCGCCCAGACGGCCGCGAGGCTGATCGCGGTGAGGGTGCGGGGGCTGTCGTGCGGGTAGACGAGCAGCAGCACCGGCGCGAGCAGAAAGCCGCCGCCGGCGCCGACGAGCGTGCCGACCGCCCCGACGCCGAGGCCGAGCGCCACCAGCAGGACGACGGAGACGACCGTCACAAGAGCGACGGTATCTGCGCGCCGCGGCCGCCACCGGGCAGACCCGGGATTGCTACGTGTTCTTGACGAGGATGTTGCCGGCGCGGTTCGCCGCGGTGTCGCATGCGTCGATCGCGTCCTCGAGCGCCTCGTAGATGTCTTTCCAGCGGATCACGATCACGGGGTCGATTCGTTCGTCCCGGAACAGGCTCGCCCTCGCGGCGCGTGCGACCTCGTCCGCCTCGTCCTCGATCTCCTTCACGAGGCGGATCTCTTCCGACGTCCCGCGCGCGCTTCGCAGCCGTGCCACGAGCAGGCAGACATGCTCGGTGGCCCGGACGAGCAGTGCGCACAGCTCGAACGACTGTCGGGTCGGCGTCTCGACGCCGTAGAGCCCGAGCAGCTCGGAGGCGTTGTCGGCGGCATCCGCGATGTTGTCCAGCGCGTGTGTCAGCGTGACGATGTCGTCGCGGTCGTAGGGCGTCACGAACATGCTGTTCGCCGTCCCGAGCAGCTCGGAGACACGCCGGTCGGCCTCGTGCTCGAGTGCCTTCACCTCCTCCTGCGAGGGGCCTGTCGGCCACTCACGGAAACGCCGCTCGACGAGCCGCGAGACGTCGAGGACGCTCTCGGCAACCCGTACGAGCTGGTCGTGGATCTCGTTCGCGCGAGAGCCGAGGCCGAACCGCATCAGAAGATCGCCTTCACGGGGAACCAGAAGGCAGCGGCGACGCAGCCCGCGGCGGGGATCGTGAGCAGCCACGCGAACACGATGTTCCCGGCGACGCCCCAGCGCACGGCGGAGAGCCGCTTCGTCGCACCGGCGCCCATCACCGCACCCGAGACGACATGGGTCGTCGACACCGGGTATCCGAGGCTCGTGGCGAGGTAGAGGGCGCCGCCGCCGGCCGCCTGGGCGGCGAAGCCGCTCGGCGGGTCGATGCTGAAGATCCGCTGGCCGAGCGTGCGGATGATGCGCCAGCCGCCCACATACGTTCCCGCCCCCATCGAGAGGCCGGCCGCGACGATCACCCAGGTCGGGACGTAGAAGTGGGAGATGTGGTTGCTCTCGACGAGCGCCAGCGAGATCACGCCCATCGTCTTCTGGGCGTCGTTCGCGCCGTGGTTGAAGGAGACCCAGATCGCGGAGGCGACCTGGCCGTACCGGAACGTGCGGTTGGCGGCTCCGGGCGGCACCCGGAAGAACAGCCAGTAGATCGCGATCAGGATCGCGAACGCGCCCAGAAAGCCGACCGCCGGGGAGAAGAGCGCCGGGAACACGACCTTGTGGACGAGGCCGTGCCATTGCACCCCCTGCTCACCGGACTGGACGAGCGCAGCGCCGATCAGCCCGCCGATCAACGCATGCGACGAGCTCGACGGCAGTCCGAGCCGCCACGTGAACAGGTTCCACGTGATCGCGCCCGCGAGCGCGGCGAGGATCGTCTTCTCGTTCGCGAGGTTCGTGTCGACGATGCCGCTGCCGATCGTCTTCGCCACGGCCGTCGTGAGAAAGGCGCCCGCGAGATTCGCGACCGCGGAGATGAGAACCGCGACACGTGGCGACATCGCACGGGTCGAGACCGATGTCGCGATCGCGTTGACGGTGTCGTGGAAGCCGTTCGTGAAGTCGAACGCGAGCGCGACGACGATCGTGACGACGAGCAGCGTCAACGGTTCTTGACGAGGATCGCCTCCAGGACGTCGGCGGCGTTCTCACAGGCGTCGACGGCCTCCTCCAGCTGCTCGTGGATGTCCTTCCAGCGGATGATCGTCAGCGGCGTCGCGTTCGACCGGAACAGGTCGGCGATGGCCTCGCGCTCGAGCCGGTCGCCCTCGTCCTCCAGCTCCCGCAGCGCAACGAGTTGGCGCTGCGAGTCCTTGAACCCTTCGAGGAGCTCGACCGCTTCGTGCAGGCGGGTCGCGGCGCGGTGAATGACCTCCGCCTGCTGCCGCGCCTTGTCGGGCACCTCGCGCACCTCGTAGGCGTCGATGTTGTCCGCGGCCTCGTCGACGTGATCGCAGACGTCGTCGATGGCCGAGGCCAGCCGGTACATGTCGTCGCGGTCGAGAGGCGTGACGAACGTGCGGTTGAGGAGGTGGACGACCTCGTGGGTGAGCCGATCCCCCTCACGCTCGAGCTCGCGGATGTCGCGCAGGCGCTCTCTGCCCTCCGGCCACGACTCGAGCAGCTCGACGAGCGCCTGTGCGATGTCGCGCGCGTTCGCCGAGGCGCTCGTGAACAGGTCGAAGAACTCGCGCTTCTGCGGTGTCAAGCGCAAGGCCACTGCGGCGTTCTAGCAGACGCCGTTCACCGAATCGTCACAGAACCGTCCCCGGCACGGGGCCAGGCGCATGCCGCGGACGCGCGTCAGAGGGCGAAGTAGACCGTGCAGGCGATCCCGGCGAGGAAGCAGTACACCGCGAACGGGATCAACGTATTCGTCTCGAAGAACCGCATCAGGAAGCGCACCGCCAGGTAGGCGGTCACCGCGGCGCAGAGCGCACCGACGAGCGCCTGGCCGCGGACGCCGTTCCCCTGGCTGCCGAAGAGCTCCGGCAGCTTGAGCACGCCGGCGGCGCCGATGATCGGCGTCGCGAGCAGGAAGGCGAAGCGGGCGGCGTCCTTGTGCGAGAGGCCGAAGAGCAGCGAGCCGCCCATCGCCGCGCCCGACCGCGAGAAACCCGGGATGAGGGCGAGGGACTGGGCGGCACCGACGCCGAAGGAGCTGCCAAAGGACATCTGGCGCGCGATCCGGGCGTCGTCGTCGGCCTCGAACTGCGGCGCACGCCGGCGGAGCAGCTCGGCGACGGCGAGGACGACGCCGTTGACCGCGAGGAAGATCGCCGCCTCCGTCGGCTTCGCGAAGCCCTTGCGGAGCGTGTCCTGCAGGGTGATCCCGAGCAGGCCGGCCGGAATCGTGCCGACGACGAGCAGCCAGCCGAGACGTGCGTCGGTGTCGGTCTCCGCGATCTCGCGGTCCCGCAGCGACCGGCCGAGGCCCTTCACGATGCGGACCCAGTCGCGCCAGAAGAAGAGCAGCAGGACGATCGCGGTTGCGATGTGGGTCGCAACGAGGAACGTGAGGAAGTACGGGTCGTTCTGGTGGATGTTCCAGCCGAGGAGCTTCGGGAGGATGACGCTGTGGCCCAGGCTCGAGACCGGGAACAGCTCGGAGACGCCCTGCAGCAGCCCCAGCACGATCGCCTGGGGGTAGGAGATCAGCGCGCCGAGGATCACGTCGCCCGGGCGCGGTTGGGCCCGGTGCGGAACCACGCGAAGGCGAGGCAGGCGAGCCCGACCAGGAAGGACGCGATACCGTGCTTGGCGTGATGGTGGTTCGACCCCGCCGTGTGACCGGGGAAGAACCCCGGGAGGGACTTCGCCGGCTCGAGCCAGTAGACGAATGCGATCGCGATCAGGGCGATCCCGACGACCACGGCGAGCGCGACGAGAGCTCTGTCGTTCCGCATCGCGGAGAAGCATACGGCCGTGCCCGGAGGGATGCCCGCGGTCTCCAAACCGACACCCCATGTTCACCACGGATGCGCGATCCTACGATTCGATGGCGGCTACACGAGAGAAGGAGCACGGCCTGCCGTCCGCCCCGTTCCTGAACCGCGAGCTGTCGCAGCTCGACCTGATCCGGCGCGTCCTCGAGCTCGCCGCGGACGAGAGCGAGCCGCTCCTCGAGCGCGTCAGGTTCTGCGGGATCGTCTCGACGATCCTCGACGAGTTCTTCATGGTGCGCGTGTCCGGCCTGCAGGAGCAGGTGCTCTCCGGGGCCTCCGTCCGGGGCAGCGACGGGCGCACGCCACAGCAGACCCTCGACGAGATCCGCACGGCCGCGATCGACCTGACCTCGGCGCAGTCACGGCTGTGGCAGGACGAGCTCGGCCCCGCGCTCGCGGCCGAGGGCATCCTCGTCGGGTCGGTCGCCGATGCCACCGAGGACGAGCTGAGCGAGCTCGAGGACGCCTTCTCGCGGCAGATCTTCCCCGTGCTCACGCCGCTCGCGGTCGGGCCCGGACAACCGTTCCCCTACATCTCCGGCCTCTCGCTCAGCCTCGGACTGCAGGTGCGCGACCCGGAGCTCGGCGAGGAGCGGTTCGCCCGCGTCAAGGTCCCGGAGGGGCTCGACCGGTTCGTCTCGATCGGCGACCGGGGCCTGATGATCCCGCTCGAGAACGTCATCGGGCACTACCTCGACCGGCTGTTCCCCGAGATGGAGGTCGCCGAGCAGGTCGCGTTCCGGCTGACCCGCGACGGGGATACCGAAATCTCGGACGACGCGGACGACCTCCTCGAGGCAGTCGAGTCGGAGGTCCGCAAGCGCCGGTTCGGCGCGGTCGTCCGGATCGAGGTGTCGGACACGGTGTCGCTCGCGATGCTGGGGCGGCTCGAGGAGCGGCTCGGCGTCGCGGGCGAGCACGTCTACCCGATTCACGGGCTGCTCGACCTCGGCGACCTCATCCAGCTCTACACGATCGACCGGCCCGACCTGAAGTACGAGCCGTGGCTGCCGTACACCCAGCGCCGGCTCATGCACGAGAGCGAGGAAGGGCTCTTCCAGGAGATCGCGCGCCGCGACATTCTCGTCCAGCATCCGTACGACTCGTTCGCGACGAGCGTCGAGGCGTTCGTGCAGGAGGCGGCCGACGACCCCCAGGTCGTGACGTTGAAGACGACCGTCTACCGGACGAGCCGCGATTCGGCGATCGCTCCCGCGCTGATCAAGGCGTCGGAGAGCGCCAAGCAGGCCGTCTGCGTCGTCGAGCTGAAGGCGCGCTTCGACGAGCAGCGGAACATCGAGTGGGCACGGGCGCTCGAGCAGGCGGGCGTGCACGTGGTCTACGGCTTCCCGGACATGAAGATCCACGCCAAGACAACGCTCGTCGTGCGCCGCGAAGGAGACGAGCTCCGCCGCTACGTGCACATCGGGACGGGCAACTACCACGCGACCACCGCGCGCACCTACGAGGACATCGGCGTCTTCAGCGCCGACCCGGACGTGGCGGCCGACATCGCCGACCTCTTCAACTTCGTCACCGGCTTCGGCCGCCCGCAGCGCTTCCGGAAGCTCCTCGTCGCCCCGTTCAATCTCCGCCGCCGCCTCGTCGAGCTGATCAGAGAGGTCGCGGCCGCCGCCGAGCAGGGCTCGCATGCCCGGATCAGGCTGAAGTGCAACAGCCTGACCCATACCGAGGTGATCGAGGAGCTCTACAAGGCGTCGCAGGCCGGCGCCGACATCGACATCGTCGTCCGCGCGAACTGCACGCTCATTCCCGGCGTTCCGGGAATGAGCGACCGCATCAAGGTGCGGTCGATCCTCGGCCGTTTCCTCGAGCACAGCCGCCTCTACTGCTTCGAGGCGGGCGAGGAGCGCACGTACCTGCTCGGGAGCGCCGATCTGATGCCGAGGAACCTCGACCACCGCATCGAGGTGCTCGCCCCCGCGGAGGACTCGCATGTGCGCAACGAGATCGACGCGATCCTGAAGGCGCTCCTCGCCGACAACGCTCAGGCATGGGAGCTGCGGCCGGACGGGACGTGGGAGCGACTCAGACCGAAGAAGCCGGAGCGGCGGCGATCTGCGCAGACCGCCTTCATGCGCCGGCGCGAACGGGCACGGCGGCTTGCTCGAGCGCATTAGGAGCGCCGTCCTGTCGGGGCTTCACCATCACGGTGTGCCGGTGGGGGTCGTCGACGTCGGGTCGAACACGGTGCGCCTGCTCGTCGCCGAGCCCGGTCACACCCTGGCGACGGAACGGGAGCTGCTGCGCCTCGGCGCCGACATCGAGCGTCACGGCGACATCCCGCCCGAGAAGCTCGCCCGGACCGCGGCGGTCGTCGAGCGGTTCTCGGCGCACGCGAGAGCGGCCGGCGCCGAGGCGGTCGAGGTGCTCATCGCGAGCCCGGGGCGCCAGGCGAGAAACGGCGAGCTCCTTCGCTCGACTCTCCGTGAGGCGTCCGGCTTTCCGACGCGGATCCTCAGCGCCGTCGAGGAGGCACAGCTCGCGTTCGTCGGCGCGCTCTCCTGCGCGAACGTGCCGGGCGGACGGACGGTGGCCGTCGTCGACGTCGGCGGGGGCTCCGCCCAGGTCGTCGTCGGATCGCGACAGGACGGGCCGCGCTGGACACGCTCGATCGACCTCGGCTCGCAGCGGCTGACGAGCCGGCTGCTCGCCGACGATCCTCCGGGCTCCGGCGCGATCGCCGCCGCGCGCGAGGAGATCGACCGGCACCTCGTCGGCTTCGATCCTCCGACGCCGCGGACTGCGCTCGCCGTCGGAGGGAGCGCTCGCGCGCTCAAGCGGATCTGCGGCAGCCGCCTCAAGACGAGTGAGCTCGAGGACGTCCTCTCCCTGCTCGCGGACACGCCCACCGCAGTCGTGGCGCAGCGCTACGGCGTCGGCGAGGAGCGGGCGCGCACCCTCGCCGCAGGAGCGGTCATCCTCGGGGCGCTGCAGCGCCGGTTGGGCCCGCCGCTCAAGGTCGTGCGCGGCGGGCTCCGCGAGGGAGCCGTGCTCGCCCTGGCGGCCGAAGCGGCGGCGGCGGCGGCCTGACCACGAAGTCTCGCGCCGCCGGCGACGGGATCCGTGGTTTCTGCCAATTTCGCACGGCGCCGTCCTCGGCACGATGAAGGCGCCATGAGCACCCTGACGCACACCTTCGACGCACGGACAGGCAGGCCGCTCGACGGGAAGATCGAGGCGATCTCCTCGCTGAGCGACCGCGAGCTCGAGCGCGAGATGACGATCGCGGCGCTGACGTCGAAGCGCGCCGATCGCTTCGAAGCCCTGCTCGCCGAGCACCGGCGTCGCAGGCCGCGCCGGCACCAGAGCTGACGTTTTCAGACCTCGGCGACGACGGACAGGTCGTCGCCGACGAGGAACGCCGCTCCCTTCCGCCACTTCGGTGGCGCGGCGAGCGCATTCTCCAATCCGCCGTGCCCGCAGACGACCACGTTCCGCCCCGCCAGCGCGACAACGAGCGCAACGCCCTCGTCGTGCTGGCGGTCCTCGCCGAGCTCCGGCGCCACGATCGGCTCAAGACCGCGCGCCTGTGCGAGCGGCACGACCGTCTGCAGGCAGCGCCGGTACGGGCTCGTGTAGACCGCCTCGACTGCGTAGGAAGCGAGGCGAGCGACGATGTCCCGGGCCTGACGCTCGCCGCGCTCGTCGAGCGGCCGTTCGCGGTCGTCTCCCACCCACGCGGCGCGGTCGCCGGCCGAGGCGTGCCGGAGGAGCACGAGCGCCATCAGGGAAACGCCCGCTCGCCCGCGGCGAGAGCATCCGCCAGCGTGTCTGGGAGTGCGGCGCGCATCGTCCGCCGCCGCAGACGCTCACGTTCGATCAGCCGCCCGGCCGCGAGCGCGGTCGCCGGCCGGGCGAGCCCGCGGAGGCGCGCCTCCGCGACGACGGCGTCCTGGTGCTCCCCGGCGACGTCCTGCACCTTCTTGAGCGCAGCGATCGCTCGCTCCACGGCCTTGCCCCCGCGCAGGCCCGCGAGCTCGGCGGCGTAGCGCGCGCGCTTCGCCTTGATGCGGAGCTCGTGCAGCGCCGCGTCGGCCGGCTCGGGCTCGAGGCTCCCCGCGGCCTGTTGCAGCCTCCGGAAGGCGGCCCGCGCCACGTCGTCGGCAGCGGCGTCGCGAGCGAGCGCCGCCGGCGTTGCAACGGCCGCGTCGAAGTCGTCGAGCAGGCGCCCGTACCGCTCCGACGCGAGGGCGTCGAGCAACGCCTCACGGGCCGTCTCCCGCTCTCCTTCCAGCACCCGCAGGAGCTCCTGCCCCGCCTGCTCGTCCTCGTCGAGCCGGTCGACCTCGCCTCCCAGGTGCTCGATCAGGACGTCGAGATCGCGCACCGGCCCGAGCACGCCGGCGACGAAGCGCAGCTCCTCGGCGAGCGGCGAGAGCGCGCCGCCGAGCAGCGAGCGCGTCTCGCGGGCCAGGGCCCGCGTGCGCCTCGTCGCGACGCGGAACCGGTGAACGTCCTCCGGATCCGCCCCGAGCCTCACGCCGGGATCGTGCGCCTCGAGCTGCAGCAGCTGCGCCTCGAGCATCGCTCGGAGGTGCTCCGACAGCGGTGCGTCACGCGCCGGAACGCTCGTCGCGGGCAGGTCGAGCACGCGCAGCAGCTTCGGCGTCCCGTCCGAGGCGCGGGCGCCTGCTCCGCGC
Source organism: uncultured Thermoleophilia bacterium (assembly GCA_963784765.1). GTDB lineage: Bacteria > Actinomycetota > Thermoleophilia > Gaiellales > Gaiellaceae > PALSA-600. Next base: position 186,501 of record CAWASP010000007.1, on the reverse strand, counting down.
AGGATCCGCCCGAGCCGCTCGAGATCCGCCTCGTCGCCGTCGACGAGCTCCGCCTCGACCTCGGCGAACGTCTCGCCCGCGTGCTCGCCGTCGCGAACGTCGACCGTGTCGACCGTCACGTCGGCAACCTGCCGCGCCCCGTCGGCGACACGCACGCCCGCGCGCACGGTTCGCAGGACCGCGACCGGCTCCACGGCACCGTGCCGGAGATGCGCGAGGAGCAGGCGCGCGAGCGGCTCGGGCAGCTCTGCCCCGTCCGCTTCCTCCTCGATCTCCGAGCGAGCTGCGTCGGAGCGGGGCAGCTTCAGCTGCCAGACCGACCGCCGTCCGTCCTCGACGCGGAGGCGCAGCGTGATGCCGGCGCGGGCGAGCGACCGAACCGGCGTGTCGTGGTAGGTGGACGTGAACGTGCGCTCCTGGAGCTGCTCGCCCGGAAGCCCCGGCAGCTCGAATCCGACATCGACGTCGAGCTTCAGCTCGTGTTCGACGATCGCCTTCACGGGGCGATGGTAGGCGCGGCGGCCGTTCACATGTGTGTCGGCCCGGCGGCTGCGCTCGACGCCGGCTCAGGGGTGAGCGCCGGTCTCGGACGCGAAGCTGCGCAGGAGCCGCGTCCACAGCCGCGGGCGGCTGCGCGGAGGAACGGCGCGGAGCATCTCCACCGCCGCGCGACCGCGGAGCGCGAAGACGAGCTGCAACTCCCCGCTTGCCGAGTCACGGGCGAGGTACGCGAAGTGGCCGTCGTCGTCGGCGGCGTCGAGGAGCACCTTCGAGGCGGCGGCGATCTCGTCGCTCACCTCCCCGTCGTAGCGTCCGCCGGAGCGATCGGGGGCGTCGTTCTCCAGGTCGTCACCGGACCGCCACCGGACCGGACGCATCCTCCCGGTAGGAGAGGCCGCGGAGGCGCTGCAGCGAGCTCGGAAGGTGGTTAGATCGAGCAATGACCCCGGCGAAGAAGCACCGTCACGTCGACCTGACCTCCGCCGGGCGCGACCGGCGTCGGCGCCGGGCCCGCCTGCGGGTGCTTCGGCCGTCGCGTCGCAGCGGCCGGCGGCCGCTCGCGACCGCTCCCTGACCTGCGAGCACAGACGGCCCGGAGGGCGGCCCCCCGTCCGCTCCGGGCCGTGCTGCGCTCGTTCCCCCAGGCAGCCCGCCGGGCCCGCACACGCAGGGCGCGGCATCTGTGCCACGTCGAACGTACGCCCGCGCCGGGGCCGCCGGGGTTACGGATCGGGAACGATCCGGCAGCGGCCTGGCCGCGGTGCCTTCCACCGGGCCGCGGGCACACCGATGATGTCGACGACGTGAGCGTCTTCGCGGTCGTCGCCCACCGTGTCACGCCGACGAACACGCGCCTCGGCGCGGTGCTCAGCCCTGCACAGGCGGTCGCGCGGCTCCGGCCCGGCGACGTGGCGCTCGGCCGCCTCGACGTCCTGCCGTCGCTCGACGGCGTCGAGCCGGGCCTGTGGGCGCTCGACCGCCTGGAGGCGTGCGGCGTGACCGTCCTCAACGGGCGGCGAACGCTGGTGGCCGCCCACGACAAGCTCGCGACCGCGGCCGCGCTCCACGCGGCCGGGGTCGCGCACCCGCGTACCGTGCACGTCGCCTCGTGGCTCTCGCTGCCCGAGCTCGAGCCGCCGATCGTCTTCAAGCCGCGCTTCGGCTCCTGGGGTCGCGATGTGGTCCGCTGCGACGACGAGCGTGCGATCGAGAGGACGCTGCTCGAGCTGGAGGCGCGGCCGTGGTACGAGGCGACCGGGGCGATCGCGCAGCGGCTCGTCACTCCGCGGGGCTACGACCTGCGTGTCGTGGTCGCCGGCAGCCGGGTCGTCGGCGCCGTCCGTCGCCGAGCCGCGCCCGGCGAATGGCGCACGAACGTCGCGCTCGGCGCTCGGCGCGAGCCGGTCGTCCCACCGCCCGCCGCGTGCGAGGCAGCGGTGCACGCGGCGGAGGCGGTCGACGGCGCTCTCGTCGGCGTCGACCTCGTGCCGGCCGACCTCGACACCTGGGTCGTGCTCGAGGTGAACGGCGCCGTTGACTTCACGAGCACGTATTCCCTCGACGAGGACGTCTTCACGTCGACGGTGGAGGCGCTACGTGTAGACGTAGAACCCGCGGCCGGTCTTGCGGCCGAGCCGGCCGGCCTGGACGTACTGGCGTAGCAGCGGGCACGGCGCGTACCTGGGGTCGCCGAGCCCGCGGTGCATCACGTCCATGATCGCGACGCACGTGTCGAGCCCGATCAGATCGGCCAGCGCGAGCGGCCCCATCGGGTGCGCGAACCCGAGCTTCGCGATCGTGTCGATCGACTCGGCGCTCGCGACGCCCTCCATCAGCGCGTACGCGGCCTCGTTCACGAAGGGCATCAAGATCCGGTTCGCGACGAAGCCCGGGAAGTCGTGCGCCTCCGCCGGCTCCTTGCCGAGCTCGCGCGCCAGGTCGGCGATCGCGGCAGCGGTCTCGTCCGAGGTCTGGACGGCGCGGATCACCTCGACGAGGTGGAGCACCGGCACGGGGTTGAAGAAGTGCATGCCGATCACACGGTCCGGCCGCGACGTCACAGCCGCGAGCGTCGTGATCGGGATCGAGCTCGTGTTCGAGGCGAGGATCGCCTCGGCGGGGAGCACCTCGTCCGCCCGCCGGAACACGTCCTCCTTCGCGGCGGCGTCCTCGGTGATCGCCTCGATCATCAGGTCGGCCGGAACGAGATGCGGCACGGGCGTGACGCGCCCGAGCGTCTCGTCGACGGGCGGGCCGCCTTTCTCGGCCAGACGGCCGAGGCTGCCGCGCATCATCTCGAGCCCGCGCTCGACGGCCCCGGGATACGGATCGTGGAGCGACACGCGGCGACCCGAGGCGGCCACGACCTGCGCGATGCCGGCGCCCATCTGACCCGCGCCGACGACGAGGATGTGCTCGAACTTCACGGCCGCGGACCCTACCCTTCGCCCGTGGGCGTGAGAGTGGCCAACGAGGACGACGCGGGCTCGATCGCGGGCATCCAGGTCCGCGGCTGGCGTGCGGCGTACCGGCACGTCTTCCCTTCGGCCGAGCTCGACCGGATGCCGATCGATGCCGGTCGCTGGCGCCCGCGGCTGGCCTCGCCGCCCCCGGGATGGGCGACGTTCGTCTGCGAGCGAGACGGTCGCGTCGTCGGCTTCGCGTCGGTCGGCCCGAGCCGCGACGAGCCGGGCACCGGCGAGCTCTACGCGATCTACGTCGACCCGGAGGACTGGTCGACCGGAGCCGGCGCCGCCCTGATCAGGCGCGCCGAGTCGACGCTCCGCCGCGACTACCCCGAGGCGACGCTCTGGGTCCTCGAGGACAACCCACGCGCTCGGGCGTTCTACGAGAGAGCAGGCTGGCAGCCGGACGGCGCCACGAAGGCGGAGGGCCGCTGGGGCGTCCGCGCGCCGGAGGTCAGATACCGCAAGGGCTCGGACGTCAGCCGGCCGGCCCTGAGAGGCGGTCGAGCAGCATGCGCTCGCGCTCGTAGGAGAGGAGCGTGCGGGCCTCGTCGATGCTCGCCCAGCGCACCGCGTCGACCTCGTGCGACGGCGCCGGCTCGTCGCTCGAGCTCATCTGCCACCAGCGGACCTCCTTCGGGCCGACGGCCACGTCGTAGTGGCTCTCGCCCAGGTACGGCCCGAGCTCGCAGCGAAGACCCGTCTCCTCCCAGACCTCGCGCAGCGCGGCCTCCTCCCAGCCCTCGCCGTCCTCGAGCTTGCCTTTCGGAAGCGACCAGTCGTCGTAGCGGTCGCGGTGGACGAGCAGCACGCTGCCGTCGCGCAGCACGACGCCTCCCGCCGCGTGGACAACGGCGCCGCTCACACCTCGACGAGCAGCGCGTCGCCCTGGCCGCCGCCGCTGCAGATCGCAGCGAGGCCGAGCCCACCGCCCGAGCGCCGCAGCTCGTGGACCATCGTCGCGACGATCCGGCCTCCGGACGCGCCGATCGGATGACCGAGTGCGACCGCTCCGCCGTTCACGTTCACGCGCTCCTCGTCGGCGCCGAGCATCCTCGTCGAGTTCCAGGCGACCGACGCGAAGGCCTCGTTGATCTCGACGCGGCCGACGTCGTCGATCGACTTCCCCGCACGCTCGAGCGCCATCGCGCCGGCACGCGCCGGCGTGCGGGCGAGATAGGCGAACTCGTCGGCGACGTACCCCTGGGAAAGGATCGTCGCGAGCGGCTCGAGCCCCCGTTTGCGCGCCCATTCCTCGGAGCACACGACGACGCAGCTCGCGCCGTCGTTGACGCCGGGCGCGTTGCCGGCGGTCGTCGTTCCCTCCGGGTCGAAGACGGGCTTCAGCGACGCGAGCTTCTCGATCGTCGTGTCCCGTCTGACGCTCTCGTCGGCGGTCGCGTCCCCCACCGGGACGAGCTCGTCGTCGAACCGGCCGGCGTCCTGCGCCGCCGCGGCTCGCTGGTGCGAGCGCGCCGCCCAGGCATCCTGCTCGCCGCGGGAGATGCCGAGCTCGCGCGCGACGTTCGAGTTCTGCACGACCATGTGCAGCTGGTCGAAGGTCGACGTGAGGCCGTCGTAGACCATCGAGTCGAGCAGCTCGCCGTGGCCGAGGCGGTAGCCGAAGCGCGCCTTCTTGAGCAGGTAGGGGGCGTTCGTCATCGACTCCATGCCACCGGTGACGACGACGTCGAGATCGCCGGCGCGGATCATCGAGTCGGCGATCTCGATCGCGCGGATCGAGGAGGCGCAGACCTTGTTGATCGTGTCGGCCGGGGTCTCGACCGGGAGGCCGGCGCCGACCGCCGCCTGCCGGGCGGGCGCCTGCCCGGAGCCGCCCTGCAGCACCTGGCCCATGATCACGTACTGCGGCTCGTGCGGCTCGAGACCGATGCGGGCAAGCGCAGCTTCGATCGCGAACGCTCCCAGCCGGGGGGCCTCGTAGTCGGCGAGACCGCCGCCGAGCCTCCCGAACGGGGTGCGAACCGCGCTGACGATCACACTGCGAGCCACGAGATGCAGCGTACCGAGCGCGTCTACCGCAGAAACGACCTGTCCGGCTGCAGCGAAAGCGCGAAGGCGGCGATCAGGCGAACGACCGCCTCCACGTCGTCGAGGTCGCACAGCTCGTTCGGCGTGTGCAGGTAGCGGAGCGGGATCGAGACCAGGCCCGTCGGGACGCCCACGCGGACGAGATGCATCTCGTCCGCGTCCGTCATCGTCTCGCGCGAGTACACCTCGAACCCGTGCGGGATCCCCTCGGCCGCGGCGACCTCGCCGAGCAGGTCGGTGACGTGCCGGTTCAGGGTCGGCCCGCGGGCGATCATCGCCCCCATGCCCAGGTCGACCCGACCCGCCCGCCGCGGGTCCCCGCCCGGGACGTCCGTGGCGGGTGTCACGTCGACGGCCAGCGCGACGAGCGGGTCGAGCCCGAACGCGGCAGGACGGGCTCCGTACGACCCGATCTCCTCCTGCGCCGCGGCAACGGCGACGACGTCGACGGCGGCGCCGCCCGCCTCGGCGACCCTCCGCGCGGCCTCGAGCGCGACGTACGCCCCGAGCCGGTTGTCGAGCGCCTTGGAGAGCATCCGGCTCCCCGGCAGCGCGACCGGCTCGCCGACCCACACGCCCGCGTCCCCCACCCGCACGAGCTCCTCGGCCTGCGCGCGGCTCGCCGCGCCGATGTCGATGTGCAGGTCCTCGTGCTCGAGCCGCGGCCGGTCCTTCAGCTCCGCCGGCGACAGCCGCTTGCGTCCGATCGTCCCTGGCACGGCACCCGCACGGCCGAGCATGGTCACGCGCTGGCCCGTGAGCGTCTCGGGCGAGATGCCGCCGATCGTCGTGAACGACAGGAGGCCGGAGTCCTCGATGTTCGTGACGGCGACGCCGATCTCGTCGATGTGGCCGACGACGGCAAGGCTCGGCGCGTTCTCCGCAGCTCTGACGCGCGCGAACGCGGTGCCCAGCGTGTCGGAGGTCACCTCGGCGAACGACGAGGCCGCTTCGCGCCACACCGAGACGGCCGCGTCCTCGTGGCCGGAAGGCCCGGGTGCGGTGAGCAGCGCCTCGAGCAGAGCGGCAGCGGCCATCGGCTTGCGCATTCAAGCAGGAGCGCCTAGGGTGAACGGCAATGAACCTCCCGACCCCTGCGACCCGGTGGGCCTGGCGCCGCGAGCGGGGCGGGAGCCTGCGCACCTGAGGGAGCGCACACGAACCCGTCACCGCTCGACCCCACGACCCGAGAGGGTCGTTTTCGTTTTCCGATGACCGTCAACACACTTCTCGACACCGACCTCCTGACACCGCTCGCGGCCTACCTGAACCTGCGCGAGGCCGGCCGCGCGTCCTTCCTGCTCGAGTCCGTCGCGCACGGACGCCTCGGCCGCTACTCGTTCGTCGGCTACGGCGACCGCCTCGTCTCGTTCGAGGAGGCGGAAGGGCTCGACGAGCCGATCGTCGGCTACCTCGGCTACGACCACGTCGCGAAGCTCGAGCCGACCGTGCCGCTGCCCGAGCGCGGCCCGGACGTTCCCGAGAGCCGCTTCGCAGTCGCCGATGTGTTCCTGCGCTTCGACCACGTGACCGGGACGGCCGAGGTCCTCGCAGGGGATCCGGCCGAGGTCGAGCAGCTCCTGGCCCGTCCGGCGGGCGCCCGTCCGCATCCCCCCGTCCGGCACGGCGAGACCGTGCGCCACCCGGATCGCGCCGAGCATCTCCGCCGGATCGAGGTCGCGAAGGAGCACATCCGCCGCGGCGACATCTTCCAGGTCGTGCTGGCGCAGCGGGCGGAGCGCGAGACGACGGTCTCGCCGCTCGCGGTGTACCGGGCGCTCCGGCGGATCAATCCCTCGCCGTACCTCTTCCTGCTCGAGCTCGACGGGATCGCCCTCGTCGGGTCGTCTCCGGAGACGCACGTCAAGGCGGAAGGCCGCCGGGCGAGCCTGAACCCCATCGCGGGCACGACGGCGCGTGGCGAAGGGGACGCCGAGCACCTGCTGACGTCGGAGAAGGACCGTGCCGAGCACGTGATGCTCGTCGACCTCGGCCGCAACGACCTCTCACGCGTGTGCGTCCCGGGCACCGTCAAGGTCGAGCGGTTCCTCGAGGCCGAGCGATTCTCGCACGTGACGCACCTCGTCTCGGAGGTGGCCGGCGAGCTGCGCGACGGCGTCACGCCGTTCGACCTCCTGCGGGCGACCTTCCCCGCCGGGACGGTCTCCGGGGCGCCGAAGGTGCGCGCGATGCAGATCATCTCCGACCTCGAGGGCTACCGGCGCGGGTCGTATGCGGGTGTCGTCGGCTACCACCTCCCCGGGGTCGCCTTCGACACCTGCATCGCGCTGCGGACGGTGCGCTTCCAGGACGGCCGGGCGTACCTGCAGGCGGGCGGCGGTATCGTGGCCGATTCCGTCCCGGCCGACGAGCACGAGGAGTGCCTGAACAAGCTGGCGGCGATCGAGGCCGCGATCGAGGCGGCGGAGGCTGCGGGATGATCCTCCTGATCGACAACTACGACTCGTTCACCTACAACCTGGCGCACCTCTTCGGTGAGCTCGGCGCGGACGTGACCGTGCTGCGCAACGACGCCCTCGGCGCGGACGAGGCGGAGGCGCTCGCGCCGACGCATCTCGTCGTGTCGCCGGGCCCGGGGCGGCCGGAGGACGCGGGCGCGACCCCCGAGATCCTCGCGCGGTTGTGCAGGCGCGTGCCGACGCTCGGCGTCTGCCTCGGCCATCAGGCGATCGTCCAGGTGTTCGGAGGCGAGGTCGGGGCGGCACGCGAGCTCGTGCACGGGAAGGCGACGATCGTCGCGCACGACGGACGCGGCATCTTCAGCGGCCTGCCGGAGGACTTCCTCGCCGGCCGCTACCACTCGCTGGCCGCGAAAACCGTGCCGGAGGAGTTCGAGGTGTCGGCGCGGAGCGCCGACGGCGAGGTGATGGCGATCCGGCACCGCGAGCTGCCCGTGGACGGCGTCCAGTTCCACCCCGAATCGGTTTTGACGCCGCACGGGCTCGACATCGCCCGGAACTTCCTGCAGGGAGCGGCGCGGTGATCACGGAGGCGCTCTCCCGGCTCCTGGACGGGCACGACTTGACGCGCGAGGAATCGCGCCTCGTGATGGACGGGATCATGCGTGGCGAAGCGACGCCGGCCCAGATCGGCGGCTTTCTCGTGGCGCTGCGGCTGAAGGGCGAGACGGCGGACGAGATCGCCGGCGCGGCCGAGGCGATGCGGGCCCACGTCGTTCCCGTCCACACGAGCCGCGACGATCTCGTCGACACGGCGGGCACAGGCGGCGACGGGGGCAAGACGTTCAACATCTCGACCGCCGCGGCGCTCGTCGCAGCGGCCGCCGGGGCCGGCGTCGCGAAGCACGGCAACCGGTCGGTCTCGTCGCAGTCGGGCAGCGCCGACGTGCTCGAGGCACTCGGGTTCCGGCTCGACCTCTCCCCCGCGCGGATCGCGGAGTCGATCGACCGGCTCGGCTTCGGCTTCATGTTCGCGCCGACGCACCACCCGGCGATGAAGCACGCGGGGCCTGTCCGTCGCGAGCTCGCCGCGCGGACGGTCTTCAACATCCTCGGGCCGCTGACGAATCCAGCCGGCGCACGAGCCCAGGTGGTCGGCGTCTACTCGCCGCTGCTCGTCCCGGTCGTCGCGGACGTTCTCGCCCGGCTCGAGGCCCGGCGCGCGTTCGTCGTCCACGGCGCGGGCGGGATCGACGAGCTCTCGCCGGCAGGGCCGAACCTCGTCTGCGAGGTCGTCGACGGGGCGGTCACACGGCGCGAGATCGACCCGCGCGACCTCGGGGTGGCGCGCTGCGACCCCGCGGAGCTGCGAGGCGGCACGCCCGCCGAGAACGCGGCGAAGATCCGCGAGGTGTTCCACGGCGGCAACGGCGGTCGCCGGTCGGCCATCCTGCTGAACGCCGCAGGTGCGATCGCCGCCGGCGGGCACGCACACGACCTGCGCGAAGGGCTCGCGATCGCCGAGCAGGCGCTCGACTCGGGCGCCGCTGCGGCCCGGCTCGACGAGCTCGCTGCGTTCACCCACGAAGAGGAGGTGCCGGCGTGAGGTTCCAGGAGGCGCTCGCCCGTCCCGGGTTCGGCGCGATCGCCGAGTTCAAACGGCGCTCGCCGTCGGCTGGCGACCTGCGGCCGGACGGCGACGTCCGCGCGGTCGCGCGCGCGTACGAGACGTCCGGGGCGCGCGCGATGTCGGTGCTCGTCGACGAGCGGTTCGGCGGCTCGCTCGACGACCTGCGCGCGGCACGGGCGGCGACCGGCCTGCCGCTCCTCGCAAAGGGGTTCTTCTCCACGCGGGCTCACCTGGAGGCCGTCCGGCACGCGGGCGCGGACGCGGCGCTCCTGCTCCTCCGCGACCTCGACGACCGTGCCGTGACCGCGCTCCAAGGCGCGGCGGCCGAGCTCGGCCTCGACACGCTCGTCGAGGCCCACGACGCCGGAGAGCTCGCGCGCGCGTGCGATCTCGACGCGCCGGTCGTCGGCGTGAACGCCCGCGACCTCTCGTCCTTCGCGATCGACCGCTCGGCACAGCTCGCGTTGCTCGCGCGCGCGCCGCGCGACCGCATCCTGATCGCGGAGAGCGGCATCGAGACCACCGCACAGGCGGCCGCCGCGGAGCTTGCCGGCGCGAACGCGATCCTGGCCGGCTCGGCGCTGATGCGCGCCCCCGACCCGGGCACGGCGCTCCGTGAGCTGCTGCGGCGTCCGCTCGTCAAGGTGTGCGGGCTGACCCGCCAGGAGGACGTGGACGCGGCGGTCGACGCAGGCGCCGACCTCGTCGGGTTCATCCTCGCCGAGGAGAGCCCGCGGCGGGCGGCGGAGCTGCTCGACGCACCGGATACGGTCCTGCGGGTCGCCGTCCACGTCGGCGAAGTCGAGGAGACCGCAGCCGACCTCGTCCAGCTCTACGAGCGCGAGAACGGCCATCGCTCGCGAGACGCGGCCCTGCTTCGGCAGGGCGAGCAGGTCGGGACGGTCGTCGACCTGCCGTGGGGCGAGAGCGACGCCACGCACTTCGACCGCGCGCTCGCGACGCCAGGCCGTGTCATGCTCGCCGGAGGCCTGGGGCCGGAGAACGTCGGGGAGGCGGTGCGAGCGGTCTCGCCGTGGGCGGTGGACTCGGCGCGGTCGACGGAGCGGTCGCCGGGCGTCAAGGATCACGACGCCCTCCGGCGCTTCGTGGAGGCGGCACGATGACGGTCGCGAGGACATTCGGCGACTACGGCGGGCGCTACGTCCCGGAGACGCTCATCCCGGCGCTCGACGAGCTCGAGCAGGCCTGGGAGTCGCTCAGGGACGACGAGTCGTTCCACGCCGAGCTGCACCGGCTCGCAACCGACTACGCCGGCCGGCCGACGCCGCTGACCCGTGCCGGGCGGTTCGCTCCGGCGCAGCGCATGTACCTGAAGCGCGAGGACCTGCTGCACACCGGCGCGCACAAGCTGAACAACGCGCTCGGCCAGGCGGTCATCGCGCGGCGGCTCGGCAAGCAGCGGATCATCGCCGAGACCGGCGCAGGGCAGCACGGCGTCGCGACGGCGACCGTCTGCGCGCACTTCGGCCTCGACTGCGTCGTGTACATGGGCAGCGAGGACATCCGGCGGCAGGCGCCGAACGTCGAGCGCATGCGTCTGCTCGGCGCGGAGGTCCGGCCGGTCGAGTTCGGGACGCGCACGCTGAAGGAGGCGACGAGCGAGGCGATCCGCGACTGGATCGCAAACGTCGAGACGACCTACTACCTGATCGGCTCGTGCGTCGGTCCCGCGCCGTATCCCGAGGTCGTGCGGGAGCTCCAGCGGGTGATCGGGCGCGAGGCGCGCGAGCAGTTCCTCGCGGTCGAGGGCCGGCTGCCGGAGGCGGTCGTGGCATGCGTCGGGGGCGGCTCGAACGCGATCGGGATGTTCACGGACTTCGTCCCCGACGCGGACGTCGCGCTGATCGGCGTCGAGGCCGCCGGCGCGGCGTCGCTCGGCACCGGCCGTCCGGGGGTGCTGCACGGCGCCAGGTCGTCGCTTCTCGCAGACGAGGACGGGCAGATCATGGACGCCCACTCGATCTCGGCCGGCCTCGACTATCCGGGCGTCGGCCCGGAGCACGCGCAGCTCCGCGACTCGGGCCGGGCGCGCTACGTGCCGTGCACCGACGACGAGGCGCTCGCGTCGTTCCACCGGCTCTGCGAGACCGAGGGGATCGTCCCCGCGCTCGAGTCCTCGCATGCCCTCGCCCGCGCGCTCGACTGCGGCGCCGAGCTCGTGCTCGTGTGCCTGTCCGGCCGCGGCGACAAGGACCTGGCCGAGGTGCTGCGCGTGGCGCGCGAAGCAGATGCGGACGACGACCGCAGCCCCGGCGAACCTGGTTCGCCCGAACCCGGACCCGGCGAACCTGGTTCGCTGGGCGAACCCGGACCCGGCGAACCTGGTTCGCTGCGCGAACCAGGTTCGGAGCGCAGATGAAGACCTTGGTCGTCTACCTGATGGCGATGCCGGAGACGCCGGCGCTCGTCCAGGCCGCAGTCGAGGCGGGCGCCGACGTCATCGAGTTCGGCTTCCCCTTCTCCGACCCGCTCGCCGACGGCCCTGTCATCCGGCGGGCGGGCGAGCGGGCGCTCGCCGCCGGGATGCGGCCGGCGCGCTGCCTCGAGACGCTGGCCGAGACCCGCAGCCGGGTCGACGTGCCGCTCGTCGTGATGACCTACGCCTCGATCTTCGACGCCTACGGCTGGGAGCACCTCGAGCACGACGCGCGGTCGGCGGGCGCGAGCTCGTTCATCGTCGTCGACCTGCCGGCCGACGAGCGTCCCGAGCTCCGTCGCGTGCAGCTCGTCGCACCCACCTCGACCGACGAGCGTCTCCGGCTCGCCGCCGGCACGACGGACGGCTGGCTCTACCTCGTCACCGTCACCGGCACGACCGGCGCGCGGGCGGAGCTCGCGCCGAGCCTGGCGCCGCTCGTCGAGCGCACCCGCGCGGTCACCGGCCTGCCGCTCCGCGCCGGGTTCGGCATCTCCACCCCGGAGCACGCGCGGGCGGCAGCAGAGCTCGTCGACGGCATCGTCGTCGGCTCGAGGGCGGTCGAGGCCGCCGAGCAGGGGCCGAAGGCGCTCGCCGAGCTCGTCGCCTCGCTCCGCTCGGCTCTCGACTCCGCCGCCGCAGTGACGTAGCCTCGGTTCGTGGAACGCCTACTGCGCGTGGCCTGCGTCCAGGCCGAGTCCGTGCTCTTCGACCGCGCCGCGACCATCGAAAAGCTCGCACGTCTCACGCAGGAGGCGGCGACGGGAGGTGCACGCCTCGTCCTCTTCCCGGAGACGTTCGTCCCCGTCTACCCCAGCTCGCGCTGGGCGCACCGGCTCGCGCTGGGCGACGACGGCCGAAGGCTCTGGGCCCGACTCGCATCCCAGTCGGTCGAGATCCCCGGCCCGGCGGCCGACGCGATCGCCGCCGCCGCGAGCACGGCCGGCGTCTGGCTCGCTGTCGGCGTCAACGAGCTCGAGCGCGGGACGCTCTACAACACCCTGCTCGTATACGACCCGGAGGGAGCCCTCGTCCTGCTGCACCGCAAGCTCGTGCCGACGAACCATGAGCGCCTCGTCTGGGGCCAGGGAGACGGCAGAGGCCTCGAGACGGTCGACGCCGGGGGCGCGCGCGTCGGGGGCCTCATCTGCTGGGAGAACCTGATGCCGCTGGCGCGCTTCGCCCTTTACGAGCGCGGCGTCGAGGTCTACCTGGCTCCCACCGCGGACGACACCGAGCAGTGGCACGATTCGCTCCGGCACATCGCCCGCGAGTCGCGGGCGTTCGTCGTCTCCTGCTGTGTCTTCCAGCGCGCCGCGAGCTACCCGGCCGACGTCCCGCTCGCCGACGGCGGCGAGCTCGTCGGGAGGGGCGGTTCGGCGATCCTCGCACCGGACGGCTCCTACCTGGCCGGCCCGCTCTGGGACGAGGAGGGCATTCTGTACGCCGATCTCGATCCCGACGTGCTCTACGCCGCGAGGCAGCGCTTCGATCCGGCAGGGCACTATCACCGTCCGGACGTGCTCAGGCTCACTGTCACACCCCGCGGCTGAGCGAGAATCCCCCGGTGCCGGTCGCAGCGGTCATCGGGGCAGGCGTGACGGGCACCGCCGTCGCCCGCGAGCTCGCGGGGCGCGGCTTCTCGGTGACGCTGCACGAGCAGTACGCCGCCGGCACGGTCCGCTCCGCCTCCGGTGGCGAGACACGGATCCTGCGCTGTGGGCACGGCCCGGAGGACTGGTACACCCGCAGTGCCCGGCGGGCGCTCGAGCTGTGGCTCGAGCTGCAGGAGGAGACGGGGACCCGGATCTGGGAGCCGATCGGGCTCGCGTGGCTCGCCCGCCGGCCGGACGGGTTCGAGGCCGAGAGCCGCGTCGCGCTCGAGCGGCTCGGCGTGCGCTGCGAGTGGCTCGCGCCGGACGCGGCCGCGGAGCTCTTTCCCTCCTTCAGGGGCGATGACCTGCACGCCGTGCTGTTCGAGCCGGACGCCGGCGTGCTGCACGCGCGGCGGGCCACGCAGCTCCTCGCCGATGACGCCGCCCGCCGCGGCGTCGAGCTCCGCGCCGGCCGGGTCGAGCCGCACGGCGCACCGGAGGCGGACGTGGTCGTCTGGGCCTGCGGCGCGTGGCTCCCGCGGCTCTTTCCCGACGTCGTCGACATCGCCGTGTCGCGCCGTGACGTCTTCTACCTCGGCGGCGACGGGGCGTGGAACGGGGCGCCGGGTTTCGTCGAGTACGACGCAGGGATCTACGGCCACGGCGACGTGGCCGGGCTGGGCGTCAAGATCGGCCCCGACCTGCCCGACGACGAGATCGACCCCGACACGCTCGAGCGCCTGCCGTCACCGGCTCGCGAGGCCGAGGCCAGACGGTACGCAGCGCGCCGCTTTCCCACGCTCGCGGCGGCGCCGCTCCTGCAGGCCCGCGTCTGCCAGTACGACCTGACCGCGGACACCCACTTCCTCGTCGGCCGCCATCCCGACCGCCCGGGCTGGTGGCTCGTCGGCGGCGGGTCCGGGCACGGCTTCAAGCACGCGCCGACGCTTGCCGAGTACGTCGCCGACTGCGTCGAGGGTCGGCGCGAGCCCGAGCCCTTCCATGCGCTCGGCCCCCGCGCGGGCGATGCGGGCCTGCGAACCGGCGCGCGGTAGCCGGATCAGGCGGCGGACGCGCGCTCGCGTTCCTCGAACGCGAGCATCAGCTTCCGCAGGAGGTCGTTCAGCCGGCGCTGCTCGGCCTTCGAGAGCGCCGAGGCGAAGAACGCCTCCTTGCGCGCCTGGACGCTGACGGCGGCGTCGTAAGCTGCCCGGCCCTTGGCCGTGAGCTCGACGACGACGCCCCGCCGGTCGCCGGGATCCGGCAGACGGCAGACGAGGCCGGCCTCCTCGAGCCGGTCGATGCGGCTCGTCATCGCGCCGCTCGACAGGTCGAGGTTCGTCGCGAGCTCGCCGGGCGAGCTCCGGTGCGGCGCCGGCGAGAGCCGCAGCTGGGCGAGCACCTGCCACTCCGGATGCGTCAGCCCGTGGTCGGCGAGCGTCGCCTCCATCGCGCGCTTGATCCGCCGCGAGATGCCGCTGATCCGGTCCACGAGCCCCTCGACCTCGAGATCGATCTCCACATCGCGCGACAGCGCATCCAGGCGCTTCAGGAACTGGTCGACGTGATCCTCGGGCACGGTCACATCTTCGCAGAAATTCTCTTGACGTCAAGAGGTTCGAGTGCTAGTCTCTCGATATCGAGATACTCTAGTTCGAGAGGCTCGAGCACGAGAGAACCAGGGAGGGAACAGATGACGAGCAGGCTCTCAGATCCCGTCAGCACGAAGATCCTCGTCGATGCGCACGTCGAGACCCTGCGCGGCCGGCGCCTGCCCCGGCGGCCGCGCTCGGTCCGCCCCAACTAGAGGCTACTCCGGCCAGAACCCGTCGACCGTCTCGGCGTCCGCCATCGGGTCGTCGATGCGGCGCGAGCAGATCACGAGCTCGGCGTCCTCGGGCTCGTCGTTCCAGACGCCGCGAAGCGTGGCGGGCGCAACGCGGATCGCCTCGTGCCGCCCGAGCTCGACGATCTCGTCGCCCAGCTTGAACTGCAACCTGCCGGAGAGCACGAAGTAGATCTCCTCCAGCGTCCGGTGGCGGTGGCCGTACGAGCCCTTGCTCCCCGTGTGCTGCGGCATCCGCCGGTAGGTGAGCGCCACCTGCTCGGCGCCGATCGCATACGTGATGCCGCGCATCTCGCCCGGATAGTCCCCGAGCCAGTCGTCGACCTCGTCCAGCTTCACGATCTGGTAGCCGCTCACCGTCTGCCTCCTTCGGTCTGCGAGTATCGAACACCTGTCGCCCGAGCAACGCAACCGCCTTGTGCTCGTCGCCTGCATCCTCGGATCCGTGATCGTGTTCGTGGACTCGACGGTGGTGAACGTCGCACTGCCGGCGATCCAGCGCGACCTCGGCGGCGGCCTCGCGCTGCAACAGTGGGTCGTCGACGCCTACCTGCTGACGCTCGGCTCGCTGCTCCTGGTCGGCGGCTCGCTGGGCGACCTGTTCGGCGGACGGCAGGTCTTCCTGGTCGGGATCCTCGCGTTCGGAGCGCTCTCGGTCGTGTGCGCCGCGGCCCCCGACGGCACGGCGCTGATCCTGGCCCGCGGCGCGCAGGGCATCGCGGGGGCGATGCTCACCCCGGCCGGCCTCGCCGTGATCGCGAGCACGTTCAGCGGCGAAGCGCGCGGCGCGGCCGTCGGCACCTGGACGGCCTGGACCGGCATCGCCTTCGTCATCGGGCCGCTCGTCGGCGGCTGGCTCGTCACGAACGCGTCGTGGCGCTGGGTCTTCATCGTCAACGTGCCGTTCGCGCTCGTCACGGCGGGCCTCGTCGTCTACGCGGTGCCGGCCCGCCGGCGCGAGGGGCCGCGACCGCGCGTCGACGTCGTCGGCGCCGCGCTGTGCGCGGCCGGGCTCGGGGGGCCAGTGTTCGCGCTGATCGAGGCGCCGCGCCGCGGCTTCGCCAGCCCGCTGATCCTCGGCCCGCTGGTCGGAGGGATCGCGATGCTCGCCGCATTCCTCCTGTGGGAGAGGCGGACGCGGGAACCCATGCTCCCGCTCCATCTCTTCTCGCGCCGCAACTTTTCCGTCGCGAATCTGGAGACGCTCACCGTGTACGCCGGCCTGTCGACGCTCACCTTCTTCCTCGTCCTCTTCGTGCAGCAGCTGGACGGCTACACGGCGCTTCGAAGCGGCCTCGCGCTCCTGCCGATCACGGTCGTCATGTTCGTCCTCTCCCCGCGCGTCGGACGGCTGGCGATGCGGTACGGGCCGAGAGCCTTCATGGGCGTCGGGCCGCTGGTCGCGGCGGGCGCGCTCGTCGCGCTCGAGCGCCTGCGCCCCGGGTTCTCGTACTGGACGGAGCTGCTTCCGCCGCTCCTCGGATTCGCGTTCGGGCTGTCGCTGATCGTCGCGCCGCTGACCGCGACGGTCCTCGCGGACGCGGGCGAGCAGGACGCCGGCATCGCGAGCGGCGTCAACAACGCGATCGCGCGGGTCGCGGGGCTCCTCGGGATCGCGATCGTCGGCGCCTCCGTCGCGGGGGCCGACAACACGCTCGACGTCTCGGGCTACCGGCTCGCGATGCTGATCACGGCCGCCCTCGTCGGAGTCGGCGGCCTGGTCGGCCTGGCCGGGATCCGCAACACCGCCTCGGCGCTCTAGATGGTTGATCGGAAAATCGAGGCCGTCGCGGCTGGGGGCCTGCACACGGCGCATTGCGGCCGTCTCGCCCGGCGCCAAGGCCCACCGGCCTTGCCCCCGGTCGAGCCGTCCCCACTGCTTGGTGCATGCCCTCCCCGCACCGACCGCATTTCCCGATCAACCATCTAGACCCTAGAGAGAACGGTCAGGGAAGCCGCTCGCCGGTGAGTCGGGCAGCGCCGATCGAGAGCAGGAGCAGCAGCGCTGCGGCTCCGACGAACCACGAGGTCACCTCGCGGTTCACGGTGTGGTGGGCGATGCTCGAGCCGAGCCGGGTGTAGATCTGGTCGACGGTCGCGGCGCTCTTCGCCTGGAAGGTGCTGCCACCGGTCTCCTTGGCGATCGCGGCCAGCGTCGCCGGATCCGGCCGGACGGGGAAGCGCCGCTGCCCGAATCCGCCGCCGAACCCGTAACCCCCGAACGGACCGAGCCCGAGCGTCCCGTGGTTCGTGCCGAGAGCGACGGTGTAGACGCGGATCCCGGCCGCGCGGGCTCGATCGGCGCCCTGGAGCGGGGAGAGAGCGCCGCGCGTCTGCGCACCGTCCGACAGCAGCACGATGGCGCCCGGGATCTTCCCGTCCTTCGAGGGCCTGGCGCCGAGGAGCGCCGACCGCACCGCCCGGACCGCGACAGCGAGGCCGTCGCCGATCGCCGTGCCGCCCTCCGGCGCGAGCAGGTCGATCCCCTCCTGCAGGACGCTGCGGTCGGTCGTCGGCAGGACGAGCACGTTCGGCTCGGACGAGAACGAGATCAGCCCGATCCGCACCTTGCCCGGCACCCTCGCCGCGAACACCGACATCGCATGGGCGGCCGCGTCGAGACGCGTCGGCTTGATGTCGTTCGCCCGCATCGAGCCGGAGACGTCGACGAGCAGGACGACGGTCGCCCGGTTGGTCGGCTCCGAGACGTGGGCCCGCGGCCTGGCAAGCGCCGCCGAGGCCGACGCCAGCGCGAGCAGAAACAGCGCGAGCGGCACGTATCTGCGCCACGGGCGCCGGCGCGGCGCGACGCTGGCGAGCAGCTCGAGGTTCGTGAAGGCGACCGCGTAGCGCGCCCGGCGTCGCGAGAACCACAGCGCGAGCCCGAGCGCCAGCGGCACGACGAGCAGCGCGGTGAGCAGCCACGGCGTCGCGAAGCTCATGACCGCCTCACGGCGCGCACTCCGCTCCGGCCTGGACGACGGCGTGGACGTCGATCGACAGCGCATCGGTCGACGACGCCGTCAGCACGACCTGCTTGCCGACGATCACGTGCCGTGCGCGAACGTAGCGGGCTTCGGTCAGCTGCGGCGGCTGCTTCGTGCGGAAGGCGATCGAGTGCCAGGAGTCGACGAGGGTCTCTCCCGTCGGGCAGGCGAGCTTCGCGAAACGCGTGCCGCCCGGCTGGAGAATGACGATCCGCGACCGCAGGTCGAGCGCAGGCCCGGGCGGCGAGACGCGCGCGGACACGGTCGAACGCCCGCCGCCGCCCTGTGCCGGGATGCAGCCGAGCCGCGGCTGGAACGCCTGCCGCGTCTTCGCCGTCGACACGGCGCGGAAGAGGGCGTAGCGCGTCGTCGTGACCCCCGGCTGGACGGGTGCGCCGAGCCTGGCATCGAAGCCGACGTGGACCGCACGGGAGGTCACCTGTGCGTCGAGCCCGCCGACGACGCTGCGCCCCTGGGGGCACGCGAGCAGGAACTGCGCGGTGCCGTGCGCCGGCACGAGCACCCAGGGCCCGGCGACCGGGATGCACTGCTGGATGCCGTGGCACTCGTTGGTCGCGCCCCCGGCCGGCGCCGCGACGGCGGCCAGCGCGGCGACTGCGGCGACCGCCAGCACGACCCTCACGGGAACCTCCTGAACCAGAGGCCCGAGAGGAGCGCGCCCGCGAGCATCAGCACGACGCCGCCGCCTGCGGCGGCCGCGGTCACCTCGACCGTCTTTTGCTTCGTGCCGACGCGCGAGCCGAGCGCGTCGTAGACGCGTTTCACGTCGACCGACTGGAGCGACGGGTAGAAGCGGCCCCCCGTTCCGCCGGCGATCGTGCGCAGTATGGTCGCCTGGGCCGGCACCTGGATCCGCTCTTTGTAGCCGCCCTGGAGGGTCTGCGTCACGACCCCGTCCGGTGTCCCGGCGAGCACCGTCGTCACCGGGGCGTGCGCCTTCTTCGCCGCCGCGATCGCCTGCTGCGGGGTCACGCGCCCGGCGGTCTGGCCGCCGTCCGAGAACAGGACGACGACGGCCGGCGGCCGCTTGGCGCCGCCGCCTCCTCCGACCGACGCGGCGACGCGCGCCGCCTGCTCGACCGCGGCCGCGAGCGCCGTGCCCTGGGGACCGCTGCGGGCGCGCGCGATCACCGCCTTCACGCGTGTGAGGTCGTGGGTCGGCGGCGCAACGACGGCGCTGTGGTCGGAGAAGTCGACGACCGACACCCGGTAGCCGTGCGGGAGCTGTTCGAGGAACCGCGACGCGGCCAGCTTCGCCGCCGCGAGCCGCGACGGCTTCACGTCGTTCGCCGCCATCGAGCCGGAGACGTCGAGCACGAGGACGACCGTCGCATCCTGGGTCGAGACGTGAAACGACGCACGCGGCCGCGCGAAGCCGACGAGCAGGACTGCCGCGCCGACGAGCAGGAGCGCCGTCGGGAGATAGCGCCGCCACGGCCCCGGGCGGGTGACCATGTTCGCCTGCAGCGCGCGCGGCGCCCATGCCCGGGAGCGCTCCACGCGCCGCCGCTCCAGCAGCCGGACGCCGAACGCCGAGAGCGGCACGGCGGCGAGCAGCAGGAGGAGGTAGGGCGACGCGAAGCTCATCGGGTGCGGCTCCCACGACGCAGGAAGCCCGCAAGCGGCCGCAGCCAGTCGCCCTCCGTCGACAGGGCAACGTGGGAGACGCCGGCGTTCGCGAGGGTCGCCACGAGAGCCCGGCGCTCGTCGGCGGCGGCCGTCGCGAACCGCTCGCGGAGCCCCGTGTCGGAGGTGTCGACGCGCAGCTGCCGGCCCGTCTCGGGATCGACGAGCCGCAGCTCTCCCACATCGGCGAGCTCCTGCTCGCGCGGGTCGCGGATCTCGACCGCCAGCACGGTGTGGCGGGCGGCAAGCCGCATGAGCGGCGGGCGCCAGTCGACCGGGCCGCGGAAGTCGGAGACGACCACGACGAGCGCACGCTGGCGCACGACGCGGTCCGCCAGCTCCAGCGCGCCGCCGAGCGTGGCCGATCCCGCCGGCGGCAGCTCCCGCAGGAGCTCGAGGGCGTCGAGAAGCGCCCGCCTCCCCTGGCGAGGCGGCTCGACGGTCGGGCGCGCGCCGAATGACAGCGTGCCGAGACGGTTCCCGCGCCGCGTCGCGGCGTAACCGACGGCGATCGCGGCGCCCTCGGCGACATCCGTCTTGCGCCGGTCGCCGGTGCCGAACGCCATCGAGGCGGATGCGTCGATGACGAGCCAGGTGACGAGGACGCGCTCCGCGAGCTCGACCCGCACGTGCGGCTGCCCGGTGCGTGCCGTGACGTTCCACTCGATCCGGCGGACGTCGTCGCCGGGCTCGTAGGGCCGCACCTGCCAGAGCTCGCTGCCGACGCCGGCAAACGACGAGCGGTAGTCGCCGGCGAGGAGGCCGTCGACGCGCCGGCCGATCGAGAGCTCGAGCGCGCGGAGGGACGCTGTCGAGAGCGGTCCCGGTCCCGGCTGCTCGGGTGTCCGCGTCGGCAGGAGCATGCGTCAGGCCGCGTCGGTGCGGGCGCGTCCGAGGTCGATCTGGGGCACCGGTACGGCGGCGAGCACCTGGTCGAGCACCGTGTCCGGCGCGACCTCCTCGGCGAGCGCGCGGTACGACAGCACGAGCCGGTGACGGAACGCATCCCGCACGAGCGCCTCGAGGTCGGCCGGGATCACGTAGTCGCGACCGCGGATCAGCGCCAGCGCGCGGCCTGCGGTGACCAGGCTGATCGGGCCGCGCGGGCTCGCCCCGAACGCGACGTACTCCGCCACGTCGGCGAGGCCGTACTCGGTTGGGCGTCTCGTCGCCGTCGCCACCGACACGGTCCAGCTGATCAGCGCCGGATCCACGTAGATGCGCCCCGCCTGCTCCTGCAGCGCGCGGAGCTCTTCGAGCGCCAGCACCTGCTCCAGGACGGGCGGCGCCTCGAGCGAGCGGGCGACCACCGTGAGCTCCTCGTCGTGGGCCGGGTAGTCGACGAGCACCTTCAGCATGAAGCGGTCGACCTGCGCCTCCGGCAACGGGTAGGTGCCCTCGGACTCGATCGGATTCTGCGTCGCGAGCACGAGGAACGGCTCGGGGACGTGGAACGTCTGGTGGCCGATCGTCACCTGGCGCTCCTGCATCACCTCGAGCAGCGCGGACTGCACCTTCGCCGGCGCGCGGTTGATCTCGTCCGCCAGCAGGAAGTTGCAGAACACCGGGCCGAGCTCGGTGTCGAACTCGGAGCGGTCGGGCCGGTACACGCGCGTGCCGACGAGGTCGGACGGCACGAGGTCGGGGGTGAACTGGACGCGGTGGAACGACCCGCCGAGCACTGCGGCCGTCGTCTTGATCGTCAGTGTCTTCGCGAGCCCCGGCACACCCTCGATCAGCACGTGACCGCCTGCGAGCAGGCACACGAGCACGCGCTCGAGCATCTCCTCCTGCCCTGCGATGACGCGCCTGATCTCGAATAGCGCCTGCTCGAGCTTGCCGTCTTGCTCATCCACAGCCCTCGTCCTCCTTCGCTCCAGGTGCCGGAAATATGCCCGCTGGACCTAAGAACTCGTTTCGAATTGAAGCCTTCTGCCGGAGCGTCGTTCCGAAACCGGCTCTACGAACTTCTCAGGACGAGCGCGATCGGTTCACCGCCTCCCGCCAGCCCTCTCGGAGAACTCCCACCTCGTCGCGGCTTCGCTCCGGCTCGTAGACGGCGCCGACCGCGACCCGGGCGCCCCGCCCGGCTGCAAGCGCCGCCGCCCCGAGGGCAGTCGTCTCACGCTCCGCGGAGACCTCCACCGGGATCCCGAGCAGATCCGCCTGGAGCTGCATCAGGAAGCCGTTGCCGCTCGCGCCGCCGTCGGCGCGCAGCACCGCCGGCCGCTCCGGCAGCGCCTCGACGACGTCGGCGACCTGCTGTGCGATCGCCTCGAGCGCGGCGCGGACGACGTGGGCGCGGGTCGTGCCGCGCGTCAGCCCCGTCACGAGGCCGCGCGCGCCCGGGTCCCACCAGGGGGAGCCCAGACCGGTGAGCGCCGGCACGAACACGACGCCGCCGCTGTCCGGGACGCTCTCGGCGAGCGCCTCGCTCTCCTCCGCGCTCCCGAGCACGCCGAGCCCGTCGCGCAGCCACTGGAGCGCGGCGCCGGCAACGAGCACCGCCCCTTCGAGCGCGTAGCCGTCGGCGGCGGCCGTCCGCAGGAGGCCGTGGGGCGGCGCCGAGCGGTCCTCACCGGTGTGGACGAGCACGAAGCTGCCGGTCCCGTACGTCGCCTTCCCCTCGCCGGCGGTGTGACAGCCCTGACCGTACAGCGCCGCCTGCTGGTCGCCCGCGATGCCGCGGATGTGCACGCGGCGCCCGTTCAGCTCACCCTCCCCCACCGCCTCGTCGGAAGCCACGATGCGGGGCAGCACCGCAGGGTCGACGCCGAACAGCTCGAGCAGCTCGTCGTCCCAGTCGAGCGTCTCGAGCGAGCAGAGCATCGTGCGGGACGCATTCGTCCGGTCGATCACGTGCTCGCGGCCGCCGGTGAGCTTCCAGACGAGCCACGAGTCGACGGTCCCGAAGGCGAGCCCCGCCTGCTCACGGCCGCGGAGCAGCCACTCGAGCTTCGTCGCGGAGAAGTAGGGATCGGGGACGAGCCCGGTGCGCCGCCGGACGAGGTCGGCGTCGAGCTCGAGGCAGCGGTCGGCGGTGCGACGGTCCTGCCAGACGATCGCCGGGGCGACGGGCCGCCCGGTCGCACGCTCCCAGAGGATGGTCGTCTCGCGCTGGTTGGTGATCGCGACGGTGTCGTACTCGCCAGCCGCGTCGCCGGCGGCTCCCTGCACGCTCTGCCAGATCTCGTCCGGATCGTGCTCGACCCAGCCGGGCCGCGGGAAGTGCTGCGGCAGCTCGCGGTAGCCCCGGCCGCGCACGTGCAGCTCTCGATCGACGACGAGACAGGTCGTCCCGGTCGTCCCCTGATCGATCGCGAGGATCACGCGTGCCGCGCGATGAACGCCAGCGTACGCGCGAAGGCGTCCTCGGACGCGTCTGCGAACTCCTCCTGCTTGCGGTCGAAGAAGCTGTGCGGCGCGCCCTCGTAGACGACGACCTCGTGCTCGACACCGGCGGCCGTCAGCGCGCGTTCGAGCGCGGCGTTGTCCTCCGCGCCGATCGATGCGTCGTCGCCGGCCTGCAGCGCCAGGATCGGGCATGCGATCGCCGCCGCGCGGTCGACGACGCTCGGGCCGCCGCGCGCGCGCGTCGGCGAGCCGTAGAAGCCGATCGCGCCGGCCAGGCCGTGGCCGGAGGCGGCCGCAACCCAGGCGGCGCGCCCGCCGAAGCAGAAGCCGACGGCGAAGACCGACGCGGCCCCCGTCTCGCGCAGCCGCTCGATCGCCGCCGCGGCATCGGCCTGCACGCCCTCGTCGGTCGTCTCGTCGACGTGGGGCCGGTACTCGAAGTCGTCGTCGCGGGCGCCCGCGCCAGCGGTGCGGCCGAAGTAGTCGAACGCGATCGCTGCGTGCCCGCGCTCGGCGAAGCGCAGCGCCAGCTCCTCGTAGAAGCGGTAGAGGCCGCGGACGTCCGGGTAGACAACGACGCCGGTCGCCGCCGGCGCCTCGGGCGTCGCGAGGAAGGCCGCAAACGTGTTGCCGTCGGCGGCGGTGAGCGTCAGGTGCTCGTGCGACACCGCAGCTCCCGCGATGCGCGGGACCGGCGGCTCCGAGTCGATGTCGAAGCACATGCCGCGAGCTTAGAGGCTCGACGGTCAACCCGGCGGGCTCGGCCCGCAGTCGTCGGGCGGGATGAAGCCGTACGGATCGCGGTCTCGACCGCGTGGTGCCTGCATGGGCGACCGCCACGTTCACGGGCTGCGAGACGCAGATCCAGTAAGCCGTCGCTCAGGCGAGCGCGCGGCGCACGTCGTGTGCGATCTGGAGGTCCTCTCGCGCCGCGACGACGAACGACCGGACGGAGGCGCCGGCGGCGGTGAGCTCGACGTCGGGCTCCGCCGCGGCGTTCACGCCTGCATCCAGCTCGACGCCGAGGAAGCCGAGCGGCTCGACGGCCCGCGCACGGATCGCGGCGGCGTGCTCGCCGACGCCGCCCGTGAAGACGAGCGCGTCAAGCCCTCCGAGCGCGGCCGCCATCGCCGCGATCGACCCGCGCAGCCGATGCAGGTAGACGGCGACCGCCACGACCGCGTCGCCGTCGCCCCGCTCTTCCGCTGCGAGGATCTCGGCCAGGTCGGCCGTGCCGGTGAGGCCGTAGAGGCCCGAGCGGTGCTCGAGCGTGGCGGCGAGCTCGGCCGGCGGCATGCCGACGTGCCCCTCGAGCCACAGGATGAGGCCGGGGTCGACGGAGCCCGAGCGGGTCGCCATCACGAGCCCTTCGAGCGGCGTGAAGCCCATCGTCGTGTCCACCGACCGGCCGCGGTCGATCGCGCACAGTGACGCCCCGGCCCCGAGGTGGCAGCTGATCGTCCGCAGCTCGTCGACGCGTCTGCCGGCGAGCTCCGCGCACCGGCGCGCGATGTATGCGTGCGAGAGGCCGTGGAACCCGAAGCGGCGCAGCTCGAAACGGCGCCGCCACTCGCTCGGCAGCGCATACGTCGAGGCGGCCGGGGGCAGGGTGGCGTGGAAGGCGGTGTCGAAGCACGCCACTGCCGGCACGCCCGGGAGCGCCGCGCTGACCAGGTCGAGCGCGTGCAGCGACTTCGGCTGGTGCAGCGGGGCGAGGTCGACGAGCGCCTCGAGGCGGGCGCGCACGCGCTCGTCGACGAGCGTCGGCTCGACGAACTCGGTGCCGCCGTGCACGATCCGGTGCCCGACCGCGTCGATCTGCTCCGGACGGGCGAGCGCCTCCGCGAGCGCCGCCTCGTCGACACGCCCTCGCGGCGCCGGCACGCTCGCGGAATGCCGGACCTCGTCGCCGTCACCGAGCAGCGAGAGCTTGAGACTGCTCGAGCCGGCGTTGACGACCAGGATGACCATTGGTCAGCGGTCGGAAGGCCAGGTCCAGTCGCGGACGTCGGGCGCGTCCTCGCCCTGCTGGCGCGTGTACGCGCGGCACCGCAGCCGCTCGTCCTCCATACGCTGGCGGAGCGCCGCCGCGTGCGAACCGAGCCGGGGCACGCGGTCGATCACATCCATCACGAGGTGGAAGCGGTCGAGGTCGTTCAGCATTACCATGTCGAACGGCGTGGTCGTCGTCCCTTCCTCCTTGTAGCCGCGGACGTGGATGTTCGCGTGATTCGTCCGGCGGTAGGTGAGGCGGTGGATGAGCCAGGGATACCCGTGGTAGGCGAAGACGACCGGACGGTCGGTCGTGAACAGGGTGTCGAAGTCGCGGTCCGAGAGACCGTGCGGATGCTCGGAGTCGGGCTGCAGCCGCATGAGGTCGACGACGTTGACGACACGCACCTTCAGGTCGGGCAGCTCGGTGCGCAGGAGATCGACGGCGGCAAGCGTCTCGAGCGTGGGGATGTCGCCGCAGCACGCCAGCACGACGTCGGGATCGCCGTCGTCGTTCGACGCCCACTCCCAGATCCCGAGGCCGCGTGTGCAGTGGAGGACTGCCTCGTCGATCGTCAGGTAGTCGAGCGCCGGCTGCTTGCCGGCCACGATCACGTTGACGTATTGCCGCGAGCGCAGGCAGTGGTCGGCCACCGAGAGCAGGCAGTTCGCGTCGGGCGGCAGGTAGACCCGGATGACCTCGGCCTTCTTGTTGACGACGTGGTCGATGAACCCCGGATCCTGGTGCGAGAAGCCGTTGTGATCCTGCCGCCACACGTGCGAGGAGAGCAGGTAGTTGAGCGACGCGATCGGCCGCCGCCACGGGATCGTCGCCGTCGTCTTCAGCCACTTGGCATGCTGGTTGAACATCGAGTCGATGATGTGGATGAACGCCTCGTAGCAGTTGAAGAGACCGTGCCGGCCCGTGAGGAGGTATCCCTCGAGGAAGCCCTGGCACTGGTGCTCGGAGAGGACCTCCAGCACGCGCCCGTCCCGCGCCAGGTGGTCGTCGGTGCTCTTCGTCTCGGCCACCCAGGTGCGCGACGTGGTCTCGAACACCGCTCCGAGCCTGTTCGACGCGGTCTCGTCGGGCCCGAAGAGCCGGAACGTCGCCGGGTTGCGGGCGATCACGTCCCGCAGGAACGTGCCGAGGACACGCGTCGCCTCGCTGAACGAGGCGGCCGGACGGTCGACCGCCACCGCGTAGTCGCGGAAATCGGGTAGCGACAGGTCCTGAAGCAGGAGCCCGCCGTTCGCGTGCGGGTTCGCGCTCATCCGGCGATGGCTCTTCGGCGGCAGCGCGGCGAGCTCGCCGACGAGCGCACCGTGCTCGTCGAACAGCTCTTCGGGGCGGTAGCTGCGGAGCCAGTCCTCGAGTTGCGAACGGTGCTTCTCGTTCTTGCGCACCTCGGCGAGCGGGACCTGGTGCGAGCGCCATGTGCCCTCGGTGGGGAGGCCGTCGACCTCCTTCGGGCCGGTCCAGCCCTTCGGCGTCCGCAGGACGATCATCGGCCACCGCGGCCGCTCCGTCTTGCCCTCGAGCCGCGCGGCGCGCTGGATCGCGGCGATCTCCTCGACGACCGCGTCGAGCACCTCGGCCATGCGCCCGTGCATCGTGGGGGGGTCGTCGCCGTCGACCCAGTGGACCGTGTGCCCGTACCCCTCGAGGAGCCGGGTCAGCTCGTCGTCGCCGATCCGCGCGAGGACGGTCGGGTTCGCGATCTTGTAGCCGTTCAGATGCAGGATCGGCAGCACGGCACCGTCGCCGACCGGGTCGAGGAACTTGTTCGAGTGCCAGCCGGTCGCGAGCGGCCCCGTCTCCGCCTCGCCGTCGCCGACGATGCAGCAGCAGAGGAGGTCCGGGTTGTCGAAGACGGCGCCGTAGGCGTGGGAGAGCGCGTAGCCGAGCTCGCCGCCCTCGTGGATCGACCCGGGAGTCTCCGGCGCGACGTGCGAGGGGATGCCGCCGGGGAACGAGAACTGGCGGAAGAGCTCGCGCAGGCCGTCGACGTCGTGCCCGATCTCCGGATAGAGCTCGCCGTAGGTGCCCTCGAGGTAGGCGTTCGCGACCGCCGCCGGCCCGCCGTGGCCGGGGCCTATCACGTAGATCGCGTTCAGGTCCCAGTTACGGATCACCCGGTTCATGTGGGCGTAGACGAAGTTCAGGCCGGGAGTCGTGCCCCAGTGGCCGAGCAGCCGCGGCTTCACGTGCTCCGGGCGGAGCGGCTCGCGCAGAAGCGGGTTGTCGAGCAGGTAGATCTGCCCGACCGACAGGTAGTTGGCCGCCCGCCAGTAGGCGTCGAGCAGCTCCAGCTCCGCGACGCTCGCGCTCACCAGGTCTTCATCGTGCTGATGCGCTCCACCTGTCTCAACCGTACCCGAGCATCGACGGCGACACACCCGTCCTCCGTCGCGAGAACCGGGTTCAGGTCGAGCTCGGCCACCTCCGGATGGTCGACGGCGAGCAGCGACAGGCGGTGCAACAGCGATGCGATCGCCTTCCGGTCGGCCGGCGGGCAGCCGCGCCAGCCGGCGATCAGCTTGCCGGCCTTTCCGCCGGCGAGCGCGAGCTCGACGTCGACGTCCGTGAGCGGCGCGAGCGCGAAGCGGGCATCGCCGATCAGCTCGGCCATGGTGCCCCCCGGCCCGAAGGCGACGAGCGGCCCGAACATCGGGTCCTGCACGACCCCCGCGAGCAGCTCGACGCACCCGGTCAGGAACGGCTGGACGAGCACCGGGCACCCGATTCGCTCCGCGGCCGCCCGAACGTCCGCCTCGCTGCGAAGATCGAGCGCCACGCCGCCGGACTCCGTCTTGTGTGCGCCTGCCTCGGCCGTCTTCACGACCGCGGGCAGACCGAACTCGACGGCGATCGCGACGGCCTCGTCGGGGGTCGCAGCGACCCGCTCGGGAACGAGCGGCAGCCCGTAGGCCTCGAGCAGCGCCCGGGTCTGGTCCGCGTCGAGCCAGCCGTCGCTCGAGCCGTCGAGCACGCGGTCGATCAGCTCGCGCGCGGTGCCGACGTCGATGTCGTCGAACTCCGGAACGACGCCCGCGGGGCGTCGCAGCCAGGCGGCGCGCCGCGCGGCGAGGCCGAGGGCGCGGGCAGCCGACTCCGGGTACGTGAAGCTCCCGCGCGGCGCGCCCTCCGCGCTCATGATCACCGGCACGACCGGTTTCTCGGCGGCGGCCGAGACGCGCTCGATCGCCGCGACGACGTCCTGCGTGTCGGCTACGACCGTCAGGACGAAGAGCGCCATCACCGCGTCGACGCCGGGATCCTCGAGGAGGATCGGCAGCGCGCGCTCGTAGGTCTCTCCGACGGCCGAACCGAGCAGGTCGACGGGATTCGCCGTCGACGACTCGCGCGGGAGGAACTCCGCCAGCTTCGCCCGTGTCTCGTCGGTGAGATCCGGGAGCGCAAGCCCGCACTGGTCGCACGCGTCGGCGGCGAGGATGCCCATGCCGCCGGCGTTCGTCATCACGGCGACCCGGTTTCCCGCCGGCAGCGGCTGCGACGACAGCAGCACCGCCGTGTCGATCAGCTCCTCGAGCGTCGAGGCGCGCAGGACGCCCGCCTGACGGAACAGCGCCTCCACCGCGGCGTCCGACCCGGCGAGCGCGGCAGTGTGCGAGCTCGCGGCGCGGGCGCCTCGGGAGCTCGTCCCGCTGCGCATCGCGAGAATCGGCTTCGACCGGGCGACCCGCCGCGCGATCCGCGCGAACTTGCCGGGATTCCCGAACGACTCGAGGTAGAGCAGGATCAGGTCGGTGTCGGGGTCGTCCTCCCAGTACTCGAGCAGGTCGTTCGATGAGACGTCCGCCTTGTTGCCGATCGACACGAACGACGAGAGCCCCAGCCCGCGCTGCTCGGCCTGCTCGAGCAGTGCGATCCCGAGCGCTCCGCTCTGGGACGAGAAGGCGGCACGGCCGGGCGGGAACTGCCGGCCGGCGAAGGTCGCGTTCAGGCTGACGCCGGAGGCGGCGAGCCCGAGGCAGTTGGGCCCGACGAGCCGTGCGCCGTGCGACCGGACGAGCGCGAGCAGCTCGTCCTGGCGGCGTGCGCCCTCGCGGCCGACCTCGGCGAAGCCCGCCGAGATGACGCAGAGCGCCCGGACGCCCTTCCGGAGCGCCGACTCTGCAGCCTCGAGCACAGCCGCGCCGGGCACGCAGATCACGGCGAGGTCGACCTCGGCCGGGACCTCCTCGATCGACGAGTAGGCGGGAACGCCGCCGACGGGCTCGCCGCGTGCGTTCACCGGATACGCGGCACCCTTGAAGTCGCCGGTCAGGATGTTCCGGAAGAGCTCGCCGCCGATCGTCTGCCGGCGCGAGGAAGCGCCGATCACCGCGACCGACTTGGGCGTGAAGAACGGTCGAACCGAGGCGGCGACGGCGACATGGTCGCGCTCGTCAAGGCGCAGGCGGTACGCCTCGGTCGGCACGATCCCGAGCCGCACCTCGACCACGCCCTCCTCGAGCCGCCGTGTGACATCGAAGCCCGCGTCGGTGAAGACCTTGAGCATGTGCAGGTTCTGCGGCAGCACCTGCGCGACGAACTCCTCGATCCCGCTCGCAGCCGCGTGCATCGCCAGGCGCTCCAGCAGGCGCGTGCCGACACCGCGGCCCTGGAGGTCGTCGGCGACGGCGAAGGCAACCTCGGCGCGCAGCGGGTCGCGCAGGCGGATGAACGTGCCGAGCGCGACGACATCGCCCTCGAGCTCGCCGACGAGCGACACGCTGTTCTGCCAGTCGGTGTGGATGAACGGCTCGACGGTGCGCAGGTCGACGGTGCCGGCGCCCTGGAAGCGGAGGTAGCGGCTCTCGGCCGACAGCCGGTCGAAGAACGCGACGAGGGCGGGGCCGTCGGTCGGCGCGGTCGAGCGCAGGCGGAGCGTCGAGCCGTCGCGGAGGACGACATCCTCGGCTGTGGTGGTGGTGGCGGTGTGGTGTTCGGTCAAAGGCGCAGTCATGGAGCAATCGTCGCCAGCCTCGCATCATGTCGAATCAGGGGTTTACCGCAGGTTGATCGGTCACCGCCCCGATCCCGCCGGGCTGCGCCGCAACGACAGTGACAGCGCAGAAAGGAGAACGAGATGAAGCCGATCATGCTCGCAACGGACGGCTCGCCGGCCTCCTCGGAGGCGACGCGCGAGGCGATGGAACTGGCACGGACGCTCGGAGCCCCGCTGCTTGCCGTGGCGGTCGAGCACGTGACCGTCCCGTCGTACGGGTACTACGGGTACGCCGACGTGTACACCGAGCTGCGCAAGTCGGAGCACGAGCACGCCGAGAAGCTGCTGGAGGAGATCGCGGCGAAGGCCGAGGCGGAGGGGCTCGAGTGCGAGACCCTGGCGCTCGAAGGGCCGGTCGTCGAGGAGCTCTGCCGCGTGGCGAGGAAGCGCAACGTCGCCATGATCGTGATGGGCGCGCACGGCTGGGGCGCGATCCGCCGGCTCGTCTTCGGCAGCGTCTCGCTCGGCGTCCTCCACGACGCACCCTGCCCCGTGCTGATCGCCCGGCCGCCCGAGGCCGGCGAGCAGACGTGGGTCGACGAGCACGCCGCGGCGACGACCGCCTGAAGCCCGGACAACGAAGCGACCGCCCGGCTCCCCGACGGGAGCCGGGCTTCGTGCCGCCGTCAGTGCAGCTCGGCCGGCAGCTCGATGCCGCTGACGTCGACGCCGAGCGACTTCGCGAGACGGACGCCGTGCTCGAGGTCTTCCTTCAGCATGCGGATGTCGGTCTCGCGCATCAGCGCGCCGATGAACTCGCGTGCCTTCGGCCGCCAGAGGGCGTGCCGGGCGAAGAGCGGCAACATCAGGTTCGCCGCCTCGATCAGCCTGACCTGCACCTTGCGGCCGGCGCCCTCGAGCAGGACGCGCTCGTAGGCCATGCCGGCGCCATGGTGGATCCCGTCGTCGATCGCGAGGCGGTTGCAGAGGTCCTCGAGCACCGTGCCGCGTGACGAGCGGGCGATCATCCGGAAGCGCGGGATGATCAGCCGCTCGTAGAACACCTGCATCAGGAACACCTTCTCCTCGAGCGTGTCGGAATCGAGCGTCATGTGCGCGAGGCGGTCGAGGTGCGGGTCGCGCTCGGCCATCCCACCGGCCTCGTGGATCAGCTTCAGCCACGCCTCGGTGTGGCGCGACTCGTCCTGAACCATCGTCGTGTAGTAGAGCTTCGCCTCGTGGTCGGGGGCGATCGAGAAGAGCTGCGTCGCCATCTCGACGGCCAGCTCGTCCGCCTGCAGCTGCTGCGTCACGACCGACCGCCAGAGGTCGCGGCGGCGGGCGAGCTTCTGCGGAGAGCCGCTGTACTCGGGAATCGGCGGCAGGTCGGACCACGGCAGGTCACGCACCTGCCACTCGGCGCGCTTCGCGAGCTCGTAGTAGCGGTAGACCCCCTTGAGGTCGCGCTCCGCCTCCGGCTCGGACAGCTGCTCCTCGGCCGACATCGGCCCGAAGGCTAACGGGCGGGGGCGTCGACGGCGACGAGCACCGGGTTTCCCGACGGGTCCCGCAGGGCGAGGCCTTCCGGGACCTGCTCGCCGCCGAGCCGCGCCGTCACGGCATCGACCGCCTCCTCGTCGGGGACGAGCACCGTCATCCGCTCGAGCGTGGCGGAGCCCTCCGGCGCAGGGCCGGCGCCCGCGCTCTCCCAGGTGTTCGCGCCGACGTGGTGGTGATACCCGCCCGCCGAGAGGAACGCGGCCTGCTGCCCGAGCGCCGCCTGCAGGCCGAAGCCCAGCCCGTCGCGGTAGAAGCCGATCGTGCCGGGCACGTCCGCCACGCGCAGGTGGACGTGACCCATCGTCGTCCCGGCGGCGAGCCCGTCGAACGGCTCCGCGGCCGGGTCGTCGAGCTCGCCGAGGAGGTCGGCCGTGTCGAGCGGCAGTGTCGTCAGCCCCTCACGCACGCGGCCCTCCCACAGCGAGCGCGGACGGTCGGCGTAGACCTCGATGCCGTGGTGGTCGGGATCGCGGAGGTAGATCGCCTCGCTCACCCAGTGGTCGGAGAGCCCGGTGAGCGGCACGCGGTCGCGCGCGGCGTGGGCAAGGAACGCGGCGAGCGCGGCCCGCGAGGGGACGAGCAGCGCGAAGTGGAAGAGCCCGGTGAAGCCGTCGGCCGGACGGGCGCCGGGCAGCTCACGCAGGACGAGCAGGTCCTCGCCGGCCGCGCCCAGCGACGCCTCCCCCGCTCCCCGCCGGTGGACGCGCAGGCCGAGCTGCCCGCCGTAGTAGGCGAGCGACCGATCCAGGTCGGAGACGGTGAGGTGAACGGCCCCCATCCTGGTCGCAGCGGGCAGACGGTCGCCCATGCTCCGTGCCGGCTCCGTCGAGCCTCCGCTCATGCCGCGATCATAGGAGCCGCATGGACGGTGTGAGGCTCGACAAGTGGCTCTGGGCGGCGCGCTTCTACAAGACGCGCGCGCTCGCGACCGAGGCGGTGCTCGGCGGCCACGTGCAGCTGAACGGCCTGCGCGCGAAGCCGGCCAGGAGCGTCCGGGTCGGGGACGAGCTCGAGGTGCGCAAGGGGACGGCCCGCTATGCGGTCACGGTTCGTGCCCTCGCCGACCGCCGCGGGCCGGCGAGCGTCGCCGCGACGCTGTACGAGGAGTCGCCCGAGTCGCGCGCCGCGCGCGAGCAGCAAGCGCTCGAGCGCCGCTTCACCCGCCCGCTCGGGTCGGAGCTCGGCTCCCGTCCGACGAAGCAGGATCGCCGCCGGCTCGACGCCCTGCGCCGGCAGCTTCGGCGGCGTCCGCCGCGCGACTGACGGGAGCCTACTGGCGCCTCGCGATCGCCCGGGCGAGCTCGCGCTTCGACATCTTCGAGCGTCCCTCGATGTCGAGACGCCGCGCGCGGTCGTAGAGCTCCTCCTTCGTGTTCCCCTCGACGTCCACGCCGCCGTAGGTCTCACCCTTCCCCTGCCGCTTCTCGCGCGTCGAGCGCTTCGAGCGCGGATCGGAGGGGCCGGGCGTGTCCTTCGCCTCCCAGTGGTCGCCGACGCGCTCGTACGAGTGCTTCAGCGCGGCGTAGGCGGCCCGATGGGCGCGCTCGCCTTCGCCGTACTGCTCGACCGCGCTGTCGTGGGCCTTCGCGAATGTCCGTTTCGCCTTCGCCGGCGAGCGCTTCAGCGTGTCGGGAAGCTCCGACTGCTTCGGCGTGCCGCCGCTCGTCATCTTCGGCATGACTCCTCCTCCTTTCGGCTCGCAGGCGAAGATCCCCGGCGGGCCGACCGCCAAACCGGTGGTCAGGAGAAGAGCGGCCGCAGGTGCTCGTTCAGGAACACGCCGTCCGGGTCGAGCCGGCGGCGGAGCTCCACGAACTCGCCCGCGCGCGGGTAGCGCTCGTGCAGCTGCGCCCGCGTGAGGAAGTGCAGCTTCCCCCAGTGCACCCGCGCCGAGAACTCGCCGAGCAGGCGGTCGACGTCGCGCAGGTACGGCCAGTAGTCGGTGCCGGGCGTTCCCGAGACCGAGATGACGACGGTGTCCCGCTCGAAGCTGTGCGAGAGCCAGGCGGTCTCGCGGCCGACCGTGCGCACCTCCATCGGGAAGACCGCGGTGGGAAGGCTCGCGAGCATCAGCTCGCGCATCGCGGCGAGCGCCTCCAGCGCGCGCTCGAACGGCACGAAGTACTCGAGCTCGTGGAAGTTCGGCTCGTACACCATCGGATAGATCCGGTAGGCCGGTCCGACACGCCGCCTTGGCGCCTCGGAGTCGGGAGTCGACTCGTCGGCGTCGTCGTAGATCTTCACGTGACAGCGGTCGGCGAGCGAGACGCCCGGCTCCGCCAGCCCGTACAGCGCCGCCGAGTCGTCGGTCGGCATCCAGAAGAACGAGTAGTGACGGTGGGTGCGCGCCAGCGTCTCGAACGGCTCCCAGGCCTCCTCCCAGCTCCAGTGCTCGATCCGCTCGGCGAGCCGGTATGCGGGGTCGACCTCGAGCTCCACCTCGACGACGACGCCGAGCATCCCGACGGCGACCTGCGCCGCCGCGAGCAGCTCGGGCTCTCGCTCGCCGGCCTCGAGGATTTCCCCCTGGGGGCCGACGAGCCTGAGGCGGCGCACGGCCGACGAGAAGCTGCCGGAGCGAAGACCCGATCCGTGCGTCGCGGTCGAGATCGCGCCCGCGATCTGTTGCGCGACGATGTCGCCCTGATTCGGGAGCGCGAGACCGGCCTGCCAGAGCGGCTCGCCGAAGTCGCCGATCGTCGTCGCGGGGCCGACGACCACGCGGCGCCGTGCAGGATCGACGGAGCGGATCCCGCCCAGACCGCGCAGGTCGAGCAGCAGGCCGTCGGTCGAGACGACGGGCGTGAACGAGTGCCCGGCGCCGGCGACGCGAACGCCGAGGCCGCGCGCCGAGGCCGATGCGACGATCCCGGCGACCTCCTCCTCGCTCGACGGCGCCGCGAGCTCCGCCGGCTTGCAGCGCTGGTTCCCGACCCAGTTCGTCCAGGCGGACGCCGTCGTCACGTCGCAACGATCTCGCGCGCGGCGGCGGTACGCAAGCGCGGCGCGCGATTAGGAGGCCCGGTGGTTCGCCCGCCACACGGCCATCACGACGAGCGCGAGCACCGTTGCCGGCAGCAGCCACCACGCCGGGACGTCCGGTGCGACGACGAGCCCGTAGGTGAGCGCCAGAGCGACGACGACACCGGCCGCGATCGTCCAGTCGTCGCCGACGAGGAAGTCGTACCAGAAGCGCCCGAACCCCCGGATCAGTCCGACCGGGCTCACGCGGGCGACTCCTGGGCCGTGCCGAGCGCGGCACGCCGCTGCAGGGCGACGAGGAGCGCGGCGCCGGCGCAGTAGACGCCGAGCAGCACCGGCAGGGCAAGGTCGCCGGAGGGCCAGCTCACGCCGAGCCCCTCGCCCGACCAGAACGTCCCGAACGTCGCGAGCAGCAGGCCGACGACGAGCATCAGCACCGAGCGCGGGATGCGCTGCAGCAGCCGGTGGAAGCCGAGCCCGAGGCCGCCGACGAGAACGAGCGCAGAACCGCCGCCGATCGCACCGAGCCACAGCTGCCCGGCCGCGGCGCCGAACGTGACGACGATGAACGCGATCTCGAGCCCCTCCAGCAGGACGCCCTTGAACGCGAGCACGAACGCCGTCCAGTCGAGCCCGAAGCGGCGCTCCCCGTCCTGCTCCGCGTCCGTCTCCTCATCCTCGTCGCCCGCGAATCCCTTCGCGGCGACCCTCCGCACAGCCTTCGCGTACCACTGGAGCCCGAAGACGAGGAGCAGGGCGCCGATCACGAGTCGGAGGGCGCGGATCGGGATCGCCGTCAGGCCGACCCCGAGCCCGCCGCCGACCACCACGAGCACGAGAAAGCCCGCTCCCGCGCCGATCAGGGTCGAGCGCCATCCCCGGATCGCCCCGACGCCGACGACGATCGTCACCATCTCGATCGCCTCGACCACGGAGGCGATGAAGGTCGTCGCGAAGGTTCCGCCGCCGTTCATCGCTCCACGCGCTTGGCGCCGGGGTCGATGTGGATCCCGTCGAACTCGACCTCGACCGCCTCGGCGTAGCGCCGGCCGTTCTCGTGGTCATGGCGCATGAACGCAGGCGGCTCGACCCGGACGCGGATCAGGTAGTCGGCCTCCTCCGGCACGGTCCAGTTCAATCCGTAGTGGTAGAGCCAGGGATGCCAGATGAAGGGCTGGGTGCGCGTGCCGACCTCACCGTCGGGGCCCGCGAGCGTGACCGTCACGTCGAGCCCGGGCACGAACCTGCCGTCGGCGCCGTCGCGCACGCAGACCTCGACGTGCGCGTTCTCGTCGCCCGGGTTCTCCCACCGAAGCTCGCCGTCGCGGGCCGTCCACATTCCCTCCGCCTCTTCGACGGCGATGCCGATCTCGTAGTCGCCGGCCCGCTGCACGATCACGCCCGAGTCGGACTCCTCGTCCATCGCCTCGAGGGCGGCCTGGAGCGCCTCCCCTTGCCGCCTCGCGAGCTCGAGCTGCTCTCGATCGGACTCCTCGCTTCGCCGCATCGGCGGCATCTCGTTCCGTGGCATTCCTCCTCCTCAGGTTCGCAGGGCAGCTGTCAGAGCCGCCGTCGCCGCCGCGCCGACGAGCGCCGCCACGCCGGCGACCGTCCGCCGGTGCTTGGCAACGGAGAGCACGGGGCTGCGGGCATGCGCCTGCTCGTCGAAGTCGCCGTGGGCGCCGGGATCGCGGTCGGTCGGCTCGAAGAGGTTCCCCGGCCGCGGCGGGTCGAGCGGCTCGGAGGTCTGCTGCGAGGAGACCCCGGTCTTCGCCAGGTACCAGTCGCCGAGCCACGGGGCGAGACGCTCGCCCAGGATCGTGTAGACGGTCGGGGCGCCGACGAACACCTGCCGGCGGTTCGAATGGGCCGCGTAGTGGATCGCATCGGCGGCGACTTCCGGCTGGTAGATCGGCGGCACGGGCATCGGCTTGCGCGGCAGCTTCGCCCGGCAGTGATCGAACTGCGGCGTGTTGAGCCCCGGCAGCTGGACCATCGGCATCCGGATGCTCGAGCCGTCGTGCTTGAGCTCGGTGCGCACCGACTCCCAGAACCCCTTCATGCCGTGCTTCGCCCCGCAGTAGGGGGACTGCAGCGGGATGCCGCGGTAGGCCATCGCCGAGCCGACCTGGACGATCGTCCCCCGGCCCCGCGGGCGCATGCGCTTGAGCGCCGCGTGCGTGCCCCAGACCGCGCCGAAGTACGTCACCTCGGTGGCGCGCCGGAACTCGTCGGGCTCGATGTCGTGAAAGTAGGCGAAGACGGTCGTCATCGCGTTGTTGATCCAGATGTCGATCGGGCCGAACGCCTCCTCGACCGCGTCCGCCGCCGCGTCGACCGCGTCGTAGCTCGCGACGTCCGTCGGGATCGCCAGCGCCCGGCCGCCCAGGCGCTCGACCTCGCGGGCGGTGGCGTCGAGGGCCTCGCGCCCGCGGGCGAGCAGCGCGATGTGCGCGCCGTCGCGCGCGAAGCGCTCGGCGACCGCACGGCCGACTCCTTTCGTCGCGCCGGTCACGACGACGACCTCCGGTTTCGGGCTTGTCATTCGGTTCCTCCGTTTCGGGTTTCGGCGTCTGCGATTGCGAAGGCGGCGCGAATCAGCGAGAGGTGCGTCAGCGCCTGGGGGAAGTTCCCGAGCTGTGCCTTCGTGGCGGGGTCCATCTCCTCCGCGTAGAGGCCGACATCGTTCGCGAGGGCGACGAGCTCGTCCTGGAGCTCGCGCGCCTCGGCGAGCCGGCCGACCTTCGCGAGCGCGATCACCGCCCAGAACGAGCACGCGAGGAAGCAGCCCTCCTCGCCCTGCACGCCGCTGTAGCGGTAGAGCAGCGGCCCCTCGCCGGTCAGCTCGGCACGCAGCGCATCGATGGTCGAGCTCATGCGCTCGCGGCTCGAGCCCGCGAAGTCGAACTCCGCACCGAGGAGCACGGCGCAGTCCAGGTCGTCGCTGCCCGCGTAGAAGGTGTAGCTCTGTTTCGTCTCCGAGAAGCAGCGGGTCTCGACGAACTCGCGGATCTCGGCGGCCGTCCCCAGCCAACGCTCGGCGTCGTCGCCGGGCAGCTGGCCGCTCTCTGCCAGGGCCGTGGCCGTGGTCAGGGCGCGCCAGCAGTGCATCTTCGAGCTCGTGTATTGACGGTGCGCTTCCAGCTCCCAGATGCCCGAGTCGGCGTTCCGCCAGATCCCGCAGAGGAACGTCGCGACCTCGGCGAGACGCATGCCGGTTGCCGGGTCGAGCGCATTGCCGTGCGCGACGTACCGCGCGACGGTGTCGAACAGGTATCCGTAGTTCCCGAGCTGGAGCTGTGTCGCGGCGCCGTTTCCGCGCTGCACGGGGCGCGAGCCGCGGTAGCCGTCGAGAGGAAGCGTCTCCAGGCGCCGCGGCACGGAGCCGTCGAGGCCGAAGAGCGGCGGCAGCCGCGGGTGAGTCGTGTCGGTGACGTCGAGGAGCCAGGAAAGGGACGCGTGCACCTGCTCGCGGTAGCCGAGCCGCGCGAGCGCGTCCAGCGTGAACGCGGTGTCGCGGATCCAGGCGAAGCGGTAGTCCCAGTTTCGGCTGCCGCCGATCTTCTCGGGCAGCCCCGTCGTCCCGGCCGCCGCCATCGCACCGGACGGCGCGTAGACGAGGAGCTTGAGCGCGAGCGCGCTCCGCTCGACCGCGTCGCGCCAGGGTCCGTCGTAGTGGGCGCCCTCGGCCCAGCGCTTCCACGACTCGCACGTCCCGCGGAGCCTCACCTCGACCTCCTCACGCGGCGGGTAGGGGATCGGCTCGTGATCGGTCGCGACGCAGACGACGAGCCCTGCGTCGCCTGCCGACAGCTCGGCGTGACCGGCGACCGCTTCGTCGCCGCGCTCGGGCGGCCCGAGCCCCCAGGCGAACACGGCGAGGTGGAGCCGCTTGCCGAGCGCCACGGGTGTGCCGCCGATCTCGCTCACCGTCGTCTGCTCGGCCCCGTAGCCGAAGCGCGGCTCGACGGTCCAGCGGATCCGCACGGCGCCGTCGATGCACTCGACGCGGCGGGCGAGCTCGACCCACGGCAGCAGGCCGCCGTCCTGGAGCGTGAGCGCATCGGTGACGACGACGGTGCCGCCGCCCGTCGTGAACGTCGTCTCGAGCACATTCGTGTCGGGGAGGTAGCGCCGCTCGACCGTGAACTCACCTTCCGGCGCGAGCCGGAAGGAGCCGCCCCGCTCGGCGTCGAGGAGCGCTCCGAACGCGGCGCCCTGGTCGATCGTCGGCAACGGGAGCCAGTCGATGCTTCCGTCGCGCGCGACGAGCGCGAGCGTGCGTCCGTCGCCGAGCGCGGCGTAGTCCCCGATCGGCGCGTAGCCGTCCACCCGGACGGGCGCCTGCGTATCGGGCTTCGTCACCGTCATCAGGTTCTGCTCTACCGGGATCGGCTCGCGAGAAACGCAGCGCCGGCCGCGGCGGTTCCGGCGAGGGCGGCGATCGCGCCGATGCGCGCGCTGCGGCGCGCACGCGACGGCCGGGGACGGGCGTCGTCGAGGAGACGCTCGGGCTTCGGCCCGGGAACGCCGGCGGGGCCGTGGTCGAGCGCCATCTTCATCACCTGGGCGAGGTGCAGCGCCCGGCGCCCCGTCGCGCCCTGCTCGATCTGCGTCTTGCAGGAGAAGCCGTTCGCGATCACGAGGCGGTCGTCGGGCAGTGCGCGCACTGCCGGCAGCAGCCCGTCCTCGCCGCAGGTCATCGAGACGTCGTAGTGCCCGGCCTCGAACCCCCACGATCCGGCGAGACCGCAGCAGCCGGCGTTCAGCCGGTCGGCCCGGACGCCCATCTGCGCCAGGACCTCCTCCTCGGGCTCGAGCCCACCGGTCGCCTTGTGGTGGCAGTGGCCCCAGAGGAGCGCCTCGCGGTGCAGCGTCGGCGGCTCGATCTCGAAGGCCCGGAAGAACTCGCCGAAGTGGTAGGTGTCCCGCGACAGCCGCCCGGCGTCGTCGTCGTGCGGCAACAGCTTCCCGAGCTCGTCCTTGAACACGGCGACGCAGCTCGGCTCCAGCCCGACGATCGGCACCCCGGCCCGGTACCACTCCCTGAGCTTCTCGAGGTTGCGTTGCAGGTAGCGCTCGGCGAGGTCGAGGAAGCCGTAGTCGTACAGCGGTCGGCCGCAGCACACGTGGCCCTCCGGCATGACGACCTGCCAGCCCGCGGCCTCGATCGCCTCGACCGCCGCCACGCCGACGTCGGTGTGGAAGTGGTTGTTGAACGTGTCGGGGAAGAGCACGACCTTCCGGCCGTGCGGGTTGCGCGTGCCACGGCTGCGGAACCACTGCTGCAGCGTCAGCGGCGCGAACTCGGGCATCGCACGGTGCTGCGTCATCCCGGCTGCGAGCTTCAGCGCCTGCGAGAACGGCGGCGTCTGCGCGAGGAGGTTCGCCGCCTCGGGCATGTGCGAGGCGAGGCGGGCGACCTGGTCGATCAGCCCGAACGCGTACGCGTGGCGCGGCCGCAGCCGGTGCTTCCAGCGGTGATGGAGGAACTCCGCCTTGTACGTCGGCATGTCGACGTGGACGGGGCAGTCCTCCGTGCACCCCTTGCAGGCCAGGCAGAGGTCGAGCGCGTCCATCACCTCGTCGCTCTGCCAGCCGTCCGTGACGATCTCTCCCTGCAGCATCTCGTAGAGGAGCCGCGCGCGTCCGCGAGTCGTGTAGCGCTCCTCGCGCGTCGCCATGAACGACGGGCACATGACGTCGACGCCGTCCGGCTGACGGCACTTGCCGACGCCGACGCAGCGCAGCGTGGCGTGCGCGAAATCGCCGTCGTCCTCGGGATAGGAGAACCTGACCTGCGGTCTCCAGGGCTCGTAGTCGGCCCCGAGCTTCAGGTTCTCGTCGAGCCGGTAGGCGTCGACGACCTTGCCGGGATTCATCTTCCAGCCGGGATCCCAGATGCGCTTGAACTCGCGGAACGCATCGACGACCTCCGGCCCGTACTGGCGGTCGAGCAGCTCCGCGCGCGCCTGGCCGTCGCCGTGCTCGCCCGAGAGCGAGCCGCCGTAGGAGACGCAGAGGTCCGCGGCCTCTTCGACGAACGCGCGGTAGCGCGCGATGCCCTCCGCGCTTCGCAGATCGAAGTCGATCCGCGAATGGATGCAGCCCTGGCCGATGTGGCCGTAGAACGCGCCGTGGTAGCCGTGCTTCGAGTAGAGCTTCTTCAGGTCGCGCAGGTAGTCGCCGCACCGATCCGGCGGCACGGCGGAGTCCTCCCAGCCCGGCCAGTGGTCGCGCCCGTCGGGGGTGAACGCCGTCGCACCGAGCCCTGCCTCGCGCACCGCCCAGAGCCGCTGCTCCTGGCGGCGGTCCTCGAACAGCCTGATCTCGCTCTCCGCGCAGCCGTGTGCGAGCGCAGAGGCCACGAAGGCCTTCGCCTGCTCGTCCGCCTCGTCCTGGCTGTCGGCGCCGAACTCGACCAGGAGCCAGGCGCCGTCGCGGTCGGACGCCGGCAGCTCCGACAGCTCGGACGGGTGCATCCGCTCCTGCTGCTCGTCGCGGAAGAGAACGTGATCGATCGCCTCGAGCGCGATCGGGCGGTGCTCCATGATCCACGGGACCTGGTCGGCCGCGACGCAGATATCCGGATAGGCGACGACGACGAGCGCACGGGACAG
This sequence comes from uncultured Thermoleophilia bacterium, assembly GCA_963784765.1. GTDB lineage: Bacteria > Actinomycetota > Thermoleophilia > Gaiellales > Gaiellaceae > PALSA-600. Next base: position 145,458 of record CAWASP010000007.1, on the reverse strand, counting down.
CAGGGCCGGAGTGAGGAAGAGCCGCGCCTGGAGCACCGTGGCAGCAGTTCCCTCCGTGCCGACGAGCGCCCGGGCGACGTTGAACCCGTTCTCGGGCAGCAGCTCGTCGAGGTTGTAGCCCGAGACGCGCCGCGGCAGCGTCGACGGCGGTGCGAAGCGCTCGCGAATCAGGTCCGCGTGGCGGCGGCGCAGCTCGTCGAGGCCGGAGTAGATCTCGCCGCGCCGGCCGCCTTCGGCGACGATCGACTGCAGCTCCTCCTCGGTCGTCTCCCCCACCCACATGCGCACGCCGTCGTAGGTGACGATCTCGAGGGAGTGCACGTTGTCCGACGTGCGCGGCCCGTGCCCGTAGAACTGCGACTGAACCGAATGCGTGCCGCACGAGTTGTTCCCGACGTTGCCGCCGATCGAGCAGTAGGCATGGGTCGACGGGTCGGGGCCGAAGACGAGGCCCCACTTGCCCGTGTGCTCGTTGACCTTCTCGTTGATCGCGCCGGCTCGGCAGACGACCGTGCCGCTCTCGAGGTCGGGGTCGTCCAGGTCGTGCAGGTACTTCGTGAAGTCGATGACGACGGCGTGGTTGACGGTCTCGCCGGAGAGGCTCGTCCCGCATCCGCGCGGCAGGATCGGGGCGCCGTGCTCGTGGCAGACGCGGTGAACCGCGACGACCGCGTCGAGCGTCCTCGGAATGACGACGCCGATCGGCGGCTGGCGGTAGTTCGAGGCGTCAGTGGCGTAGAGGGCACGCGAGGCCGTGTCGAAGCGCACCTCTCCGTCGACCTCGCGCCGCAGGTCGGCGGCCAGCTTCCTGCGGTCGACGGTCGCCACTGACGACATGCCGCCCGAGGACCGGCCTCCGGCCCAGGCGGGGATGGTCTGCGTGTCGCCCCTCCGCACGCGCGAGAGCACGCTCATCGGGAGGCCTCGCTGCGATGGATGCAGTACGGCTCCAGGTCCGCCCGCTTCAGCTCGAGCCCGTGCCCCGCGCGCGAGCGATCCGGGCGCAGCTCCCCGCCGCGCGGCTCGAGGCAGCCGGCGAAGGCGAGTTGCTCGAAGCGGACGTGGTCGTGGAAGTACTCGAGGTGCCGCCGCGAGCGCAGCGCGCAGAACGCGTGCGTCGAGAGCTGCGGCGCGCAGTGGGCAGAGACGTCGAGGCCGTACGCCTCGGCGAGGCGCCCGGCGCGGAGCACGCCGGTGATCCCGCCGCAGCGCGTGACGTCGAGCTGCAGGCATGAGACCGCTTCGCCTTCCAGCAGGTCGACGGCGTCGCGGAGGAGGAAGACATACTCTCCCGCCGCCACGTCGAGCCCCACCGGGCCGCGTTCGCGGACGAGTCGCAGGCCTTCGATGTCGGCGGAGGTGACCGGCTCCTCGAACCACGAGACGCCCCACTCGTCGCGGAAGCGATGCGACCAGGCGAGCGCCTCGGTCCGGGAGAGCGCGCCGTTCGCGTCGACGTACAGCTCGACGTCGTCGCCGATCGCACGGCGGACGGCGGCGAGGCGCGCGGGGTCCCGCTCCGGCTGACGGGAGACCTTGAGCTTCACGCGCGGGATGCCGCTCTCGACCCACCCGCCGAGCTGCCCGGCGAGGCGCTCGAGCGGGTAGTTGCAGAACCCACCCGAGCCGTAGACCGGCACGGCGTCGTGCACGCGGTCGAGCAGGTCGACGAGGGGCCGGCCGGCACGGCGCGCCGCGAGGTCCCAGAGGGCGGTGTCGAGCGCGGAGAGCGCCATCATCCCCGCGCCCGGCCGGCCCGCGTTCCGCATCGCGGCGGACATCGCCTCCCAGCGAGACCCGACGGCCGTCGCGTCGCAACCGAGGATCGCGGGTGCGAGGGGGTCCTCGATGAGCAGGGCACACGCCCGGTGGCCGTAGGTGTAGCCGAGCCCGGTCTCGCCGCCGGCGTGCACGAGGCAGACGACCATCGTCGTCGCGGCCCACTCCAGCGTGCCGTCGGTCTCCTCCCCGCCCGGGCCGTCCGTCGGAAGCTCGTAGGCGAGGACGTCGACCCGCTCGATCGGCGCACTACCGGCTGTGCTCCCGCCGCCGGCCGGGAGCGGCTCGGCGACCCTCACGAGCGGAGCGATTCCTTGAGCTCGTCGACCTTGCCGCGCAGCGACTTCTCCAGCATCCCGACGCGGTCCTGGTCGCCCTTCACGACCGCCTTCGCCATCTGCCGGGCCTGCTCGAGCGTGATGTGCGGCGGCAGCGGCGGATACTCGCGGTTCGTCACGACTTCGAAGACGACCGGGCGGTCGGTCGTCCCGAGCGCCTCGCGCCAGAGATCGGCGAGCGACTCGGCGTCGTCGCAGCGGATGCCCCTGAACCCGACGAGCTCGGCGTACTGCGCATAGGGGAAGTCCGGGATCTGCTGCGTCGCGGGGTTGCGAGGGTCACCGGAGAGGACACGCTGCTCCCAGGTCACCTGGTTCAGATCCTGGTTCGCGAAGACGCAGAAGACGAGCGGGGCGTTCCCCTTTCTCAGATGCGAGTCCCAGTAGCGCTTCACGGTGAGCAGCTCGTTCATGCCGTTCATCTGGAAGGCGCCGTCGCCGACGACGGCCACGACCGCGCGCTCCGGGTAGGCGAACTTGGCCGCGATCGCGTACGGCGTCCCCGGCCCCATCGTGGCGAGGGTGCCCGAGAGCGCCGCCTTCATCCCCTTGCGCAGCTTGAGCTCGCGCGCCCACCAGTTCGTCGACGAGCCCGAGTCGGCGCTGACGATCGCGTCGTCGGGCAGCGCGTCGGAGAGCTCCCACAGCACGCGGGCCGGGTTCATCGGGTCCATCTCCTCGTGAGCCCGGTCGTCGAGCACCTTCCACCAGGTCTGCACGTTCTGCTCGATCCGGTCGCGCCAGGAGCGGTCCTCCTTGCGCTGCAGCTTCGGGATCAGCCCCTCGAGCGTGTCCTTCGCATCGCCGACGAGGTGGACGTCCGCCGGGTAGCGGATGCCGATCATCTTGGCGTCGATGTCGATCTCGACACAGCGCGCCTGTCCCTCCTCCGGCAGCCACTCCGCGTACGGGAAGCTCGTGCCGACCATGAGCAGGGCGTCGCAGTCGGACATCATCTCGTAGCTCGGTTTCGACCCGAGAAGGCCGATCGGGCCGGTGACGAACGGCAGGTCGTCGGGCAGCGCGGCCCGGCCGTTCAGCGCCTTCGCGACGCCGGCACCGAGGAGCTCGGCGACCTGCACGACCTCGTCGGCGGCGCCGCGTGCCCCTTGCCCGATCAGCATCGCGACCCGCTCGGCGCCGTTCAGGATCTCGGCGGCGGCATTCAGGTCCTCGTCGTGCGGGAGGATGCGCGGCTGCGAGTAGCCGAACGACGAGAAGACGGCGCCGTGCATGCGCGGCGGCGCCTCCTGCGCCTCGGCCTCCTGGACGTCGTCCGGGAAGATGATCGTCGCGACGCCACGCTCGGCGAGCGCGCTCCGGATGCCGCGGTCGATCAGGTGGCGCGCCTGCGCCGGGTGGGCGCACGTGTTGACGAAGATCGAGACGTCCTTGAACAGCGTCTGCAGGTCGACTTCCTGCTGGTAGTGCGCCCCGAGCGACATCCGGCGCTGCTGCCCGATCAGCGCGAGCACCGGCTGGTGATCGAGCTTCGCGTCGTACAGACCGTTCAGCAGGTGGATCGCGCCCGGCCCGGACGTCGCGATGCAGACACCGATGTCGTCGGTGAACTTCGCGTGGCCGCAGGCCATGAACGCCGCCATCTCCTCGTGGCGGACCTGCGTGAACTCCGGGTCGTTCCCGGCGCGGTCGAACGCCCCGAGAAACCCGTTGATGCCGTCGCCGGGATAGCCGTACACGCGGTAGACGCCCCAGTCGCGCAGGCGTTTCAGGACGAAATCGGACGTCAGCTCGCTCATCGCTCCTCCTCGGATCGGGGCACACGAGGTAGGTGCGCGGCGAGGCGCTGCGTGAAACTAGAGAACCGGTGCGACGAGCCGCTCGTGGAAGACCGCGTCCGCCTCGAGCGAGCGGCGGACGGGGCACGCGGCGGCGACCTGCTCGAGGCGATCGAGCTGGCCGGCGTCGAGATCGCCCTCGACGTGGATCACGACCTCGTAGGTACGCGGCGTCGCCTTCGGGTCGAATTCCGCGTCGACGGTCACCGCGCGGAGATCCCACTCCTTGCGGCGCGCGTACATGACGAGCGTCGTCGACACACAGCTCGCGATCGCCGCCGCGAGCAGCTCGTGCGGGGCGGGGGCGCTCCCCTCGCCGCCGACGGCGACGGGCTCGTCGGTGACGAGCCGGTGGACCCCGTCGATCAGCACCTCCTGGCGCAGCGTCCCGGGAACCGAACGAGAGCTCGCGACGAGCGTCATCGAGCACGCCCCTCTCCTGCCGCGGGCGCGAGCGGCACGAGCGCGGACAGGGCCTGCAGCTGGGCCTGCAGCGATCCGCAGACCCGCTCGCAGAGCTCGAGCACGGCCTCGTCGGCGATGCGGTAGTACACGCGCGTGCCCTCCTTCCTGCGCCCGACAACGCCGGCGTCGGCGAGCACCATCAGGTGCTTCGAGACGTTCTGCTGCGACGTCCCGAGCGCGGCGGCCAGGTCGTTGACGCTCGCCTCGCCGTCGCGGAGACGGTCGAGGAGCCTCACCCGCATCGGCTCCGCCATGGCGCGGAAACGCCGCGCGATGAGCTCCGCCAGATCCTCGGGCAGCGGATGCGGAAGCGTTGCGGTGTACATCGATTCTACCACTATACATTTGTAGAATAGCAGACCCGGCGGGGATCGCCAGGGCCGGTCAGGAGAGTGGCAGCGTGAACGCGACGCGGGCCCCTCCGCCCGTCCGGTTCTCCGCCCAGATCCTGCCGCCGTGGGCCTCGACGAGCCCCCGGGCGATCGCGAGCCCGAGCCCCGCGCCGCTGCCCGATCGTGAGCGGTCGGCCCGCCAGAAGCGATCGAACATGCGCTGCGCCACGTCGCCGGCGAGGCCGTCGCCCGTGTCGTCGACCGCGACCGTCACCCGATCCGCCTCGGTATGGACGCCGACCGTCACCGCCCCCTCGGGCGGAGTGTGCCGGAGCGCGTTCACGAGCAGGTTGGAGAGCACGCGCTGTACCTTCTCCGGCTCCGCCTGCACGACCGCGGGCCCGTCTGCGTCCGCCGAGAGGCGGATGCCGCGGCGGGCCGCGTCGAGCTCGAAGCGGACGACGGCGCCGCGTGCGAGCTCGGCGACGTCGGTCGGCCGCAGCTCGAGGACGAGCGCGTCGGAGTCGATCTGCGCGAGCTGGAAGAGGTCATCGACGAGGACGGACAGCGTCACCACCTGCTCGCGCAGCGACGGCAGGTACTCGTCGAGGCTCGCCACGCCGTCCTCGACCGCCTCGAGCATCGCCCGCAGCGATGCGATCGGCGAGCGGAGGTCGTGGCTCGCCCAGGCGACGAGCTCGCGCCGGGCGTCGAAGAGGCTCTCCACGCTGGCCGCCATCGTGTTGAAGGCGTTCGCGAGCTGGGCGAGCTCCGCCGGCCGCGTGTCCGGGACCCGCGCGCCGAACTCTCCGGCCGCCACCCTGGCGGACGCCGCGCCCACGTCGCGCAGGGTCGACGCGATGAAGCGCGCGAGCAGAAGCGAGGCGAGCACGGCGGCGAAGGCGGCGCCGCTCGCGACGGCGAGGATCTTCACGTCGTCCCCCATGTGGAACATCACCCAGCCGGAGGCGAGGACCGCGGCGAGCGGGACGGTGGCGGAGAGGAGCGCGAGCCCGGCGAGCTGGAGCGAGACGGTCGGTGCCGCGCGGAGCGCGTAGGCGAGCACGATCCCGACGCCGAGGCTCGCCGCCGCGACGATCGCCGCGAGCTCGATCACGGGTCGAGCCGGTAGCCCGCACCCCACACGGTGTGGAGGTGCGCAGGCGCCGCGGGATCGGCCTCGATCTTCTCGCGCAGACGGCGAACGTGCACCGTGACGGTCCCGGTGTCGACGGCGGCGGTGTAGCCCCACACGCGCTCCATCAGGTGCTCGCGCGAGAAGACGCGCCGCGGGTGCGAGGCGAGGAACCAGAGCAACTCGAACTCCCTGGCGGTCACCGGCACCGTCCGGCCGTCGCGGGTCACCTCACGCGAGTCCCAGGCGAGCAGCACATCGCCGAACGACAGCGTCTCCGTCCGCGTTCGCTCGGGAGCCGTCCGGCGGAGCACGGTTCTCACGCGGACGGCAAGCTCACGGGGCGAGAACGGCTTGCAGACGTAGTCGTCGGCGCCGAGCTCGAGCCCGACGATCCGATCGGCCTCGTCGGCACGCGCGGTGAGCAGGATGACCGGCATGTCGGAACGGCTGCGGATCCACCGGCAGAGATCGAACCCGTCGACTCCGGGGAGCATCACGTCGACGATCGCGAGACACGGCTTCCTCGACTCGATCAGGTCACGGGCCGCCTCGCCGTCCGCCGCCTCGCACGTCTCGAAGCCGTCCCGTCTGAGGTACCGGGCGACGACGTCGCGCACGACCGGCTCGTCGTCGACGATCAGCACCGGCCGGCCGTCGTTCAGTCCGGCTCCCAGCGGGGGTGGTGGTGTCTCGCCCATTCCTCGTTCACCGTCCCGAGTGTCATGCCGCGCAGGGCGTGGCGTGTCGTCGGATGGATGACCGCAAGATAGAGGTGACCGATGAGCAGGGCGAGCGCGGCGAACATCAGGCCGTCGTGGAGGACGACCGTGCTCGCGAAGCGGAAGCGGGTGTCGCGCTCGCCGAGCCAGAGCAAGAGCCCCGAGACGCCGAAGAGGAGGGTGAACGCAGCCGTCAGGGCCGCGTTCACCTTCTGTCCGGCGTTGAACCGGCCCTGCGGGGCCGGCCTGCGGCCGACGAGAAACCGGCGGTCGTCGACGGTGAAGCGGTCGAGCTCGCTCGCGGTGCGCAGCAATCCGCGCCGGTCGCCGAGGAGCGCGATCAGCGCGAGCGCGGAGAACCAGCCGACCGCCGACCAGATGTGGATCGACTTGACGAGCGGCCTCCGCCCCACGTCCGCGGAGAGGCTCGGCAGGTAGAGCACGAGGCCGCTCCCGAGCAGCGCGAAGAAGCCGATCGCGTTCGCCCAGTGGAGCAGCCGCTCGGTTCTCGAGAACCGGCGGACATACCGGCGCCCGCGACGCGTCGTGCTCATACGCCGTACCCGTTCGAGTGGCCGAGCCACGCGTTGCGGTCGTAGCCGAGCTGCTCCCAGTACCCGTCGGCGGGGCGTTTCACGACCTCGATGGTCTCCACCCACTTGACGCTCTTGTAGCCGTACATCTCGGGCATCACGAGCCGGACCGGGGCGCCGTGGACACGCGGCAGCGCACCGCCGTCCATCTCGTACGCGAGCAGGACGTCGGCAAGCATCGCCTGGCGCATCGTCAGCGAGTCGACGTACGGCTTCTCGGCCGACACGAACTGCACGCCGCCGGCCGTGTGCGAGGCGCCGGCGTGCGCGAGGAGGTCGGACATGCGGACACCGCCCCAGTGCACGTTCTGAACCGTCCAGCCGGTGACGCAGTGGAAGTCGCGGACCTGCTCTGTCTTCGGCAGCGCACGGAGCTCGTCATACGTCAGCGTCATCGGCTTCGAGACCAGCCCGCGCACGTGCAGCCGCCACGTCGCCGGATCGAAGCGCGGCATCGAGTCCGCGACCGTGTAGATCCGCCAGCCGCCGGTCGGCACGAGCGGGACGAACGCCTCGACCGGCGAGATCGCATGCGACACGCGGCTCCAGAGCGGCTTCCCCCAGACGAGCGAGGAGAGACCACCGGCGAGCGTCGCGAGGAACACGCCGCGGCCGTACCGCTTCACATCGCCGGTGGGGTTCTCCATCGCCTCGACCTCCTACATGTGGACCATTCCGCGGACGAGCTTGCCGCGCAAGTCGCCCGGGTGGCCCTTCGTGTCGACCCAGACCCGATACTTCGTCGGGTTCGTCTCGAGCAGCGTCAACGCCTTCGGCGCGACCATGGCACATGCCTTCTTCTTGTACTTCGTGCCCAGCTTCGCGACGACCATGCCGTGGGCGTCCCGGATCGAGGCACGGGTGATTCCCTTGGTCGGGAGGTCGAACGTCCAGCAGAGCTCGTGATGGGCGGGCTTCGCATGGAAGTTGACGAGCCCGTGCTCCCCCATCCCCGACAGGTGAGCGCCGAACACCGGGCTCATCGTCGCGGACGCGGCTCCCGCGACGGCGAGAACGGCGGCCGACAGGACTGCGAGAACGGCTGTCTTCATCGAAAGCATCACTCCTTGGTCGTCTGAAGCGGTCTCTCGATGATGGACGGCAGCGGGTTTCGAGCGGGCGAACGTTCCTTACGAGAGGCTTAAATCGCCTGCACGGCGAGAGCGACGCCCGACGCCGGTTGCGCTGCTCCGGCCAAGGGAACACCATTGCCCGTGCGCCGAGTCGTCCGCGTCCTCGCCCTCGTGGCGGCAGCGCTGCTCGTGGCCGCCGCGGCGGTCGCCGGCGTCGCGTACTGGCAGGCCCGCTCGATCGTCGGACAGCTCCAGGCCGGCGCCAAGCGGGTCGAAGTCGCCGGAGCGCAGGGAGAGCTGCACCGGGAGCCCCGGGTCCACTTCGTCGCTCCGAAGGTCGAGCAGGCGCACGGCGCGCAGACGATCCTGCTGATCGGGAGCGACCACCGCTACGGCACCGGCGGCTCGAACGCCCGCTCCGACACGATCATCCTCGCCCGGATCGACGCGAGCCGCCACCGCATTGCGCTGCTGTCGATCCCGCGCGACCTGTACGTGCCGATCGCAGGGCTCGGGAACGGCCGCATCAACGAGGCATTCACGCTCGGCGGCGCCGGGCTGCTGATCAGGACGGTGCGCGAGGTCTTCGGCGTCGAGATCGACCACTTCGTCGAGATCGACTTCGCCGGGTTCCGGCAGCTCGTCGACGACGTGGGAGGCGTCTATCTCCCGATCGAGCAGCGCTACTTCAACGTCAATCTCGGAACACCGGGGACGAACTACTCGAACATCGACCTGCAGCCGGGCTACCAGCGGCTGTCGGGCGCACAGGCGCTCGCCTTCGCCCGCTTTCGACACACGGACTCGGACTTCTACCGCGCCGCCAGACAGCAGATCTTCCTCCGGACGGTGCTCGGGAAGGTCCTGACGTTCACGCCCGACCTGTTCGCGCTTCGCTCGCGCGCCGAGGCGTTCGCCAAAGCGACGACGTCCGACATCTCGAGCCTCTCGGAGCTGTGGTGGCTCTTCCGCGCCGTCCAGGGCACCGGCGAGCACGCCCTCGTCCGCGAGACCCTGCAGGCGCAGGACCTGACCCTCGGCGGCGCCGACTACCTCAGTGCGACTGCCGCCGAGCGACGCGCGGCGGTACGGGCGCTCTTCGCGCGGCCGGCATCCGCGGCCTCCGGCTCCTCGTCTGCGACCACGCAGGCGCAGGCCGCGAAGCACGCACCGTCGCTCGTGCCCGACGGCGGCCGCGGCGCGGAGCTTCTCCGGCCCACCGTCCCGATTCGCCGCTGCGCACCCACCAAGCTGCCGGCGGGATACGCGTGGCCGGCGACGGGCGCCGTCCGGTCGTACGCGCTCGCCGGGCACCCCGCGATCGCCGCGTGGGCCAGCGCCGCATCGGGCCGATCCGTCCTCTTCATGTGGACGACCTGGCGGAGCCCGCCCGCGCTCGCACACCCGACGACCACGCTCGACCGCGGAGGCCGGACGTACTCGGTCTGGACCGAGAACGGCCACATCAGGCAGATCGCGTGGCAGCACGGCCCGACCCGCGCATGGATCACGAACACCCTTCGGGACGAGCTCGGAAACGCCCAGATGATCGGGCTCGCCGAGGCATGCCGGCCGCTCTCAGCCCGGTGAGCGCAGCGCGCTGACGGAGCCGGCGCACGCGACCGCCGACGCGACCGCCATGAGCGCCCCCGAGACCACGAGTTGCGCCTCAACCGGCGTCATCGCCACCGGCGCAGCGCGCTCGAGCGAGGTCCACCAGACGACGGTTGCCGCGGTCATCCCGAGCATCGACACCGTGACCGCCCCGGCGAGCACCGCCTCGAGCGAGAGGATCCTGCCGGTCAGGTCGAGCCGCCGGGCGATCGCGACGCCGGTCGCGGTCCAGGCGACGAGCGCGACGAGCGCAACGAGGCCGACGCCGGCGACGAGGAGGCCGTAGCCCAGATCGTGCCCGTTTCGCTGCCACGGGGTCAGATGGTGAGCGACCCCCACCAGCCCGGCGACCGCCGGGGCGAGGAGCGCGGTCGCCGCGATCGCCGTGCCCAACGGGCGGCGCACGTGCCACAGCCCGCCGTCGCGCACGAAGCGGCGAAGCGCGGGCAGCACGAGGGCGACTCCCGCGAGGACGAACAGACAGCCGACCACGGCGAACGCGACGAGTGCGTCGAATCCGCCGGCGGCCACGGCCCGCTGACCCGGCGGCGTCAGGTCCTGCCAGTGCTCCGACGCCTTCTGGACGCCGACGCCGCCCACGATGAAGAGCGCCCACGCCCAGAGGACGACGAGCACGCCGCCGCGCCGCCGCTCGCCGGGTGGCAGGTCGCGGGCAAGGCCGGTGCTCCGCAGCCGCTCCCGCCCGGCGGCGAGCGCGACGTCGAGACCGACGCGCCAGGGCACGCGGCCGCCCGCCTGCTCGAGGACGAGCGCCTCGAGCTCCGAGCCGTACCGGGCGCGCCAGGCGGCCGGATAGAGGCGCACGAGAAACCGGCTCACGCGCTCCGCGGTCACGCGAGGCCTCCGAGCGGAGCGCCGGCACGCGCCAGCCTGGCGGTGCCTTCGTCGACGATCGCGCGCAGGCCGGCGAGCGTCGATGAGAGCGACTCCGCGCCCGCGCCGGTGAGCCGGTAGGGGCGCCGCCGCCCCGCCTCCCCGGCGGGCTCGATCAGGCCGCGCTCCTCGAGGCGTGCGATCGCGCCGTAGAGCGTGCCGGGGCCGAGACGCACGCCGGCGAACGACTCGATGTCCTGCTGGAGGGCGTACCCGTGCTTCGGCCCCGAGGCGAGGCTCGTGAGGATCAGGACCGGCGGGTCGTTCTGCACGCCTGCACACTACTACGTTAGACGTAGTAACGCAAGACGTAGCATTAAGGGCCGCCACGAGGCGCTCGTTTCCGCTATTGTCCCGCTTCACAACAGTTGAGTTGTTTAGTGGTAGATCGAAAGGAGACCTGACCCGTGGCAGTCGTCGAGGCGTCCCCGACGCCCGTTCCCGTCGAGCATCCCGAAGCCGTCGGCCCGATCGGGCGCCTCGGCGCGTTCACCGCCGGCCACATCCGCGCGGTGTCGATCGTCTGGGCCGTCGTCGCCCTCGCCCTGGCCGTGTTCGCGCCGAAGGTCGAGACGGCGCTGTCGGGTGCGGGCTGGCAGGCAAACGGCTCCGAGTCGGTGCAGGCACGCGACCTGATCCAGCGCAACTTCGCCGGGCTCTCGAGCACGGCGCCGATGGTCGTCGTGCACTCGTCCTCGCTCTCGACGGCCTCCCCCGCGTTCGCCGCCGTGGTCGCGAACGTCGAGCGCGTCCTGCGCTCCGACCGGCGGATCGGCACGGTCGTCGGCCCGCGCGCCGGCTCCTCGATCTCGGCAGACGGCCACACCGCGATCGTCACGGCGGGGGCGAAGGGCGACCCGACCGCGATGGTCGCCGCCGCCGACTCGCTCTCGGGCAAGCTCCACGCGCTCGCGACGCCGGGCGTCTCCGTGAGCCTCACGGGAGCCTCGGGTATGTGGTCCGACTTCAACAAGGCGAACCGCACGGCGATGATGCGCTCCGAGCTCTTCTCGTGGCCGGTCACGCTCGCGATCCTCGTGCTCGCGTTCGGCTCGCTGGTCGCCGCAGGGCTGCCGCTGATGCTCACGATCATCGGGCTGCTCGCCTCGGCCGGCCTGCTCGCGCTGCTGACACACGGCTTCGAGATCTCGATCTGGGCGATGAACTTCGCGCTGATGTTCGCGCTCGCGCTCGGGATCGACTACGCGCTCTTCGTCGTGCACCGCTTCCGCGGCGCATTCTTCGGCTCGCACCTCGACGTCCGAGACGCCGTGGCGGTCACCATGGACACCGCGGGCAAGGCGGTGCTCTTCTCCGGCCTCACGGTCTTCGTCTCGCTGTCCGCCGTGATGCTCGTGCCGAGCCCCGCCTTCCGCTCGATGGCGCTCGGGATCATGCTCAGCGTCGCGTTCGTCCTCGCGGCGACGCTGACGTTGCTGCCGGCCGTGCTGGCGAAGCTCGGGCCGCGCGTCGACGCGCTGGCTCTTCGGTGGGTGCATTCCGGCGAGCACCGGTCGGCGCGCTTCGCGCGCTGGGGCGAGCGCCTGTGGCGCCACCCGCACATCTTCGGGCCGCTCGCAACCGTGCTGCTCGTCGTGCTCGCGCTCCCGGTCTTCGGGCTGAAGACCGGCATGCCGTCGATCAAGGTCGTGCCGAAGAACGACGCATCCCGGGTGGGCTATGCCCAGGTGCAGCAGGCGTTCGGAGCCGGCGCCCCCGGCACGCTGCAGATCGTGGCCCCGAAGGCCGATGCGGCGGCGGTCGCCGCCACGGCCCGCCGCGACCCCGGGATCGCGCGGGTCTCGCCGCCCCAGACGGGCGGGGGCGGGCTCGTCCTCGTCCAGGCGACGCCGACGGCCGATCCGTCGAGCTCGAGCGTCGGCCGCACGATCGACCGTCTCCGCGCCGCGCTACCGGCCGGCGCGCTCGTCGGCGGGGCCGTCGCCGAGAACCACGATCTCGAGGCGGCGCTCCGGGCGAAGACGCCGCTCGTGATCGGCGTCGTCCTCGCACTCGGCTTCCTGCTCCTCCTCGTCGCCCTGCAGGCTCCGCTGATCGCGGCGCTCGGCGTCGTGACGAACCTGCTCGCGACCGGCGCCGCGTTCGGGGTCGGCAGGCTGATCTTCCAGCAGGGCCACGGGGCGGGGCTGTTGGGCTTCGAGTCGCAGGGCTTCCTCGACGCGTGGGCGCCCGTGTTCTTCTTCGCGATGATCTTCGCGATCTCGATGGACTACACGGTGTTCCTGCTCTCGTCGGCGAAGGAGCACTTCGACCGCTCGCACGACCCGAAGGAGGCTGCGGTCGGCGGTCTTGCGCACTCCGGACGCGTGATCTTCGCCGCCGCGGCGGTGATGGTGGCCGTCTTCTTCACCTTCGCGCTCTCGGGCCCGCTGCCGCCGAAGGAGATGGGCGTCATCCTCGGGATCGCAGTGCTGCTCGATGCCATGCTCGTCCGGCTCGTCCTGATCCCGACGCTCCTGCGCGTGTTCGGCCGGAGCGCCTGGGCGCTTCCGCGCTTCCTCCACCGCGTCCTGCCCGACGTGCGCTTCGGGCACGGGTAGACCGGTCAGTGGTGGCTGCGGCGGATGATGCCGAGCATCTTCAGGTTGATGACCGCGAAGCGCACGAGCTGCCACGGCAGGAACGTGCGCAGGAACACCGTCGTCCGGGTCGGCTTCGTGACGTAGAACTGCTTCGTCGCGGTGACATCGGACGCGTGCGCCCGCTCGGAGGTGGCGCTCATGGGCCAACCTTCGGTTGTCCCATGGCATTCCCACTCCAGCGCCGGCGAAGCCGGCGCCTGCGCTCTTCGCTGAGCTCCGTCGAGCCTACGCTCATTCGGGGATCACCTGCCAGCCCGGCCTGAGCCGCGCCTTGTAGAGGAACAGGTGGTGGAGCAGGATCTTGATCCAGTGGCCGGCGAGCCCGATCTCGCCGAAGGTGCGCTTGATGTCGCGCCCGTAGTCCGGGTAGCGGTCGAAGTCGGGCACGATCGGGTAGACGGTCATCGATGCAGCGGTGCCGGTGAAGGGATTCGCGCCGGCCGAGGCGACGCAGGCGGCTCCCATCTCGGCCATCGACGCCGTCTTCGTCGGGGCGTCGCTCCCGCGCGCCATGTCGACGATGCTGCGCGCGACGGCTTTCGCGATCATCGCCGACGGCATGCCGGTGCGCGGCGGCGCCGGGGCGACGGGCGCGCCGCTCGGGGTCGCCCGGGGCCGCGAGATCGCGTGCGGCGGCGCGAACGCGATCCCGGCCGCGAACACGTTCGGGTACGCCGGTGACTGGTAGGTGCGCGGCCAGTCGGCCGCCTTCCACTCCTCGTACGGCTTCGGCCCGTAGTCGGCGTCCACGCGCATGAACCCGTTCGGCGCGAAGACGCGCTCGGTGATGTCGGCGCCGTCGCCGTCGACGGCCGTCAGGCCGACGCCGGAGAACGGCGGCAGCAGCATCGCGAAGTCGAATCCCTGCTCGGCCTCGACGCCGTCGACCGTCTCGTAGCGAACGCGATCCTGTTCCACCGCCTGCACGTGGGCCCGCGTGATCCAGTCGATGCCCCGCTCGGCGAAGAGCGATGCGTTGAAGATGCTGCTCGGTGTGACGTAGCCGCCGCGCCGGAGGTGCATGCCTCCCATTCCGAAGTCGCCCAGCTCGTATTCGTTCGTGATCCAGGTGATGTCGGCGAGGTGACGCACCTTGCGGGCGCGCAGCTCGAACTCGAGGTTGACGATGTACTCGAAGGCGGCGCCCTCGCAGGTGCAGGTGCCGTGCCCGACGCCGACGAGGAAGCGCTGCCGCTCGCCGCGCCGCATCCGCTCGACCGCCTCGTCAAGCGCCGCGGAGGTCTGTGCCGCGTGCTCCGCCGTGCAGACCGACAGGCTGTTCGCGTCGGGGCCGAGCCCCTCCGTCAGGTCGAACCGGAGCTTCGGGCCGGTGGCGTTGATGAGGAAGTCGTACGGAACGCGCCCGCCGGCGGAGGTGACGACGTAGGGCGCGCTCCCGTCACGGTCACCCTCGGGATGCAGCTCGGTGGCCGCCGCGTGCACGAACTCGATCCCGTGCCGCTCGTAGACCGGCGCGAGCGGGAACATCACTTTCTCGGGCGGCATCAGCCCGACGCCCACCCAGATGTTCGACGGCACCCAGTTGTAGTGGTCGCGCGGCGAGATCACGGTGACGGTGTCGGCACGGCCGAGCCACCGTCGCGCGAACGCGGCCGCCGTGTGGCCGGCCACGCCGGCGCCGAGGACGACGACGCGAGTCATCGCTCTGTAGGAAACCACCGTGACCGTCACGCGAATCGGGGGAAAGCCGGATCCGGGCGTCGCTTTCAACCCGTTCGGCGTCCGACCGTCGTCAGACGACCGGGGGCCGGACGAACCGGCCCG
The DNA here is from genome assembly GCA_963784765.1 of uncultured Thermoleophilia bacterium. Lineage (GTDB taxonomy): Bacteria > Actinomycetota > Thermoleophilia > Gaiellales > Gaiellaceae > PALSA-600. Next base: position 130,326 of record CAWASP010000007.1, on the reverse strand, counting down.
CGCAGCCGACCGTCAGCCGTCGTCCGGGCGCAGGCCGACCGCGAGGCCGCCGTCCGGCCGGCGCCGGAGGCGCAGCGGGTAGACGTGCCCGCTCGACGAGCGCACTTCGAGGTCGAGCGGCTCCTGCGGCCGGCCGAGCTCGCGCCGCGCGGCGAGCAGCTCGGCGTGGCGCCGGAGCGCCGTGTGGACGGCCGGCACGAGATCGCGTGCATCGAACGGCTTGGCCACGTACGCGAAGGCGCCAGCGTCGAGCGCCCCGTCCACCGTCCTCGAGTCGGCGTACGCGGTGAGCATGACGATCGGGATCGGCCGCTCCGCGTAGACGCGCCGCGCCGCCTCGATCCCGTCGAGCCTCGGCATCCGCACGTCGAAGACTGCGACGTCGGGCGACGTCGCCCGCGCCAGCTCGACCGCCTCGTATCCGTCCCGCGCCTCGCCGCAGACGACGAAGCCGGCCTCCTCGAGGGTCTGCCGCACGTCGAGCCGGATGATCGCCTCGTCATCGGCGATCAGCACGTGCCGGGCGTCCGCGAACATGTCCACCTCCAATGCTTTATCTTTTGAAGCGAATGGCAGAGATCCGCATCCCCCCCGTCCTGCGTCCCGAGACCGAGGGCAGAAGGACGGTCACCGTCGGCGCGGTGACCGTCCTTGCTGCGCTGGAGGAGCTGGTCTCCTCCTATCCCACGCTCCGCGAGCGTGTTCTCGAGGGCGACCAGGTGCCGAGCTTCCTCAACGTGTTCGTCGACGGCGAGGACATCAGGCTCCTCCAGGGGCTCGAGACCGAGCTCCGGGCCGAGTCGGAGATCCTGCTGCTCCCGGCCGTCGCCGGCGGCTGAGCGCTCCCCGTCACGTCCGCGTCGGCCTCGTCGCGTGAACCGGGAGCGGCGTGTGCGTGCGTGCGCCGCCACCACCGCCGAGGTGCGTGTGCGAGTCCGCCCCGTAGCCGCCCGGGACCGGGATGTAGAACTCGGGATAGCCCCACATTCCGTGCTCGGAGACGTCGAGGCCCGCGGTCTCGACGTGATCCTCGACGCGGATGCCCCAGAGCTTGTGCATCACATACAGGGATGCGAACGAGGCCGTGAACGTGAAGGCTCCGACGGACACGAGGCCGAGAGCCTGCACGCCAAGCTGGTGGAACGACCCGGTGTAGACGAGGCCGCCCTTGCCGACGCCGAGGTTGCTCGCGAGCACGGGCACCGCGAAGAGCCCCGTTGCGAGCGTGCCCCACACGCCCGACATGCCGTGCACCGCGACGGCGCCGATCGGGTCGTCGATCCCGATCCGCTCGACCGCGATCACGCCGACGACGGCGATGAAACCCGACACGAGGCCGATCACGACGGCCGCCCACGGCGCGACGTAGCCCGACGCCGCGGTGATCGCGACGAGCGCCGCGAGCACCCCGTTCAGCATCATCGAGATGTCCGGCTTCTTGAGCACGAGCCAGGCGGTCGTGATGCCGGAGATCGCCCCCGCCGCCGCCGCGATGTTGGTCGTGACCGCGACGTAGCCGAAGTAGCCGAAGCCGCCCCAGTCGACCGACAGGGTCGAGCCGGGGTTGAAGCCAAACCAGCCGAACCACAGGATCAGCGTCCCGAGGACGGCGTACGGGATGTTGTGGCCCGGGATCGGGTTCGCGCGGCCGTCGGTGCCGAACTTGCCGATCCGCGGCCCGAGGATCAGGGCACCGGCGAGCGCGGCCAGCGCGCCCTGGTAGTGCACGACCGTGGAGCCGGCGAAGTCCTGCATGCCCTTCCCGGCGAGCCAGCCCTGCGGCGCCCAGATCCAGTGCGAGACGACGCTGTAGATCAGCGTGAAGACGACGCCGAACGCGAAGTAGACCCAGAGCTTCGCCCGCTCGGCCATCGCGCCCCAGACGATCGCGAGCGAGACGCCGGCGAACACGACCTCGAAGAGGTACCCGGCCGCTCCCGGGATCTCGGTGAAGAGGTCGAACGGCTTCTTGCCGACGGCCGTCAGCGCGTCGACCGACGGGAAGAACCCGTGCGTGCCGATGATCGCGTTGCCGTCGCCGAACGCCATGCCGAAGCCGACCGCCCAGTAGACGAGCGACGCGATCGCGAAGATGAGCACGTTCTTGCCGGCGATGTGGCCGGCGTTCTTCATCCGCGTCAGCCCTGCCTCGAGGAAGGCGAATCCCGCCTGCATGAACATCACGAGCACGGCGGTGACGATCACCCAGATCGTCGACGCCGCAATCAGCAGATCGTGGTTCTTAGGCACCGACCTCCACCTCCTCCAGCCGCCGTCCGGTGCGGTTGTGGGTCACGTTCTCGACCGGCGTCGTCCAGACGAGGCCGTCGCCCGACTCGTTGCCACTGCGCGCCGCATCGGCGATCGTCTCGACCACGGCGTCCGCGATGCGGTCCTCGACGACGAAGATCAGGAGCGCCTTCGGCAGGAATCTCGACTCGAAGACGCGCCCTCTGTACTCGTGCGTCACCCCGCGCTGGCGGCCGTGACCGATCGCCTCGACCACCGTCACGCCGACGTGCCCGGTGGCCTCCTCGACGGCGTCGATGACGGTCTCGACCCGCTCCCGGATCACCGTCGCCTCCACCTTCACCATGAAGCTCCTCCTCAGCTCTTTCGTCCCAGAACGACAAAAAGCCCCGGAAGCACGCTGTGCTTCCGAGGCCTCGATGCCTCACCGGCCGCCTTCGGCGGCGACCGGACTGCCTTCGACACTACACAAAGTGAAGCGGTTGTGCAATCGAGGGTTTGTGCAACCGGCGGAGCGCAGCTAGACTTCGCCGCCTCATGCCGGGCATGACGCAGAAGCAGATCGTCCTTCTCGCCGTCATCGCCTGCGCGCGATTGGCCTAGCCGGACATCCCCGTCCTCCCGGTTAGGCCCCACAGAAGAGACGGGGAGCCGGACCAGATGAGCGGTTACGCCCTGCGCTGCCGGGTCTGCGAGGACGTCCTGCCCCCGCGCCCGAGCGATGCGTGCCGTCGCTGCGACGGCCCGACCGACGTGACCTACGACTGGGAACGGGTCGCGCGGCTCGCGACCCAGGAGCGGATCGCGGCCGGCCCGGGATCGCTCTGGCGCTACCACCCGCTGCTCCCGGCCGGCGCCCGGGTCGAGATCGGCGCCGGCTGGACGCCTCTGCGGCGCTCCACGCGCCTCTCGGAGCTGCTCGACGTCGACCTGTGGCTGAAGCTCGAGGACCGAAACCCGACGGCGTCGTACAAGGACCGCGTGGCGACGATCGCCGTCTCGGCGGCGCTCGACCACGGCGTCACGACGCTGTGCTGCTCGTCCACGGGCAACCTCGGCGCCGCCGTCGCCGCCGCCGCCGCCGCGACCGGGCTCGAGGCAGTCGTGCTCGCGCCCGAGGACGACGGCGCGGCCGCCGTGGCAGGACGCCACCCGGGCGTGCACGTCTTCGCCGTCCGCGGCGGGTACGACGACTGCCGCCGTCTCGAGCGCGAGCTGGGCGACCTGTTCCCGTGGGGGTTCGTCAGCGGCAACCTGCACCCGTACGCGAGCGAGGGGGCGAAGACGATCTCGTTCGAGATCGCCGAGCAGCTGGGCTGGCGGCTTCCCGACGCCGTGGTCTGCCCTGCCGCGACGGGCACGCTCTTCGCCAAGCTCGCGCAGGGCTTCGCCGAGCTCCAGCGCGCGGGACTCACGACGGCGCCGCTGCCGCGCATGTTCGCCGGGCAGGCGCTCGGCTCGAGCCCGATCGCCGCGGCCTTCGCCGACGACCGCCGCATCTCGCGCGTGCGGGCGAGCACCGAGGTCGCTTCGCTGGCGGTCGGCGATCCCTCGTCCGGCGACCTCGCGCTCGGGGCCGCCCGCGCCACGGGCGGCGCGGTCGTCGCCGTCGCCGAGGAGCTGATCGTCGCCTACACGGAGCTCCTCTCGGAGACGACCGGCGTGCCGCCGGACCATGCCGGCGGGGCCGCCCTCGGTGCGCTCGTCGAGGCACGGCGGCGCGGCGATCTGGCCCCCGGCTCACGGGTCGTTCTGGTCGTCACCGGGGCGCAGCCGCAGCCGACCGCGCTCGACGTCGCCCGCGTGACGACCGTCGATCCGGACGCGCACGACGTCCTGCGCGCGCTCGGCCTCGCCTCGTGACGGCCGACTCCGCGGCGCCGCTGCGCCGGGACGTGCGGCTGCTCGGGAAGACGCTCGGCGACGTCCTCGTCGAGCAGGAGGGGCCCTGGCTCCTGGAGCTCGTCGAGCGGATCCGCCGCGACGCGCGCTCGGCACGGCGCGCGGGCATGGTCGCAGCGGGAGGCGGCGGGCTCGACGCGGATACGCAGGCGCTCGTGCTCCGGGCATTCGGCCTCTACTTCCAGCTCGCGAACCTCGCCGAGCAGCACCACCGCCTGCGACGCCGACGCGAGGACGCACACGACGGCCGGGTGGCGCGCGAGTCGCTGGAGGAAGCGTTCCGTGAGCTCGAAGGCGCGGATCTCCACCGGGCGCGGGGCACGCACGTGCGGCTCGTCCTCACCGCCCATCCGACCGAGGCGACGCGGCGCACGGTGCTGCTCTCGCACATCCGCATCGCGGCGCTGCTCTCCCGGCTCGACGACCCGCGTCTGCCGCCTGCCGAGCACGCCGAGATCGACGACCAGCTCGCCGAGGAGGTGACCCTCCTCTGGCAGACGGACGAGGTGCGCCACGACCGGGTGCGCCTGCGCGACGAGATCCGGCACGGCCTCTGGTTCTTCGAGCACAGCCTGATGACCGCCGCGACGGATCTCGTGCACGAGTGGTACGAGCGTGTCCCCGGCGGGCCGCCGCCGCTCGCGTTCGGCTCCTGGATCGGGGGCGACATGGACGGCAACCCCGCGGCGGGGCCGGCGTCGATCGCGGAGGCGCTCGACGAGGCGCGCACCATCGCGCTGCGGCGCTATCGCAGCGAGGTGCGCGACCTGGCCGTCTCGATCGCGTCGTCGCGCGCGCTCGTCAGCTTCTCCGAGGAGCTCGAGCGATCGCTCGCACGCGACGAGCGGGAGCTGCCGGAATACGCGGCGGAGATCGGCGCGCGGAACGAGGTCGAGCCGTACCGGCGCAAGCTGTCCTTCATGTGGTGGCGGCTCGGGAACGACGGCTACGCAGGCTCGGACGAGCTGCTCGACGACCTGCGCGTCGTTCGGGAGAGCCTGGCCGGGAACAGGGGACGGCGAATCGGCGAGGGTCGCGTCCGGCGGCTCGAGCGGATGGTCGAGCTTCACGGCTTCCACCTCGCCAAGCTGGACGTCCGGCTGCACGCCCGGGACCTCGCAGGCGAACGGGCGCGGGAGGCGCTCGCCGCCGCCGCCGAGGTGCAGCGCTCACACGGCGCAGGGGCGCTCGACACACTCGTCGTCTCGGGCACGGCGTCCGCCGACGACATCAGGCTCGCGCGCTCGCTCACCGACCTCCGGGTCGTGCCGCTCTTCGAGACCGTCGACGACCTGGGCGCCGCGCCGGCGATCGTCGACGCGCTCCTCGCCGAGCAGCCCGGCCCCCTCGAGGTGATGGTCGGCTACTCCGACTCGGGCAAGGACGGCGGCTACCTCGCCGCGCAGTGGGCGATCTACCGCGCCCAGGAGGAGCTGGCGGAGGTCGCGCGGCGGCACGGCTCGGAGCTGCTGATCTTCCACGGCCGCGGCGGGAGCGCCGGCCGGGGCGGCCTGCCGACGCATGCCGCCATCGCCTCGCAGCCGGCCGGCCACCCGCCGGGCCGGATCAAGCTGACCGAGCAGGGAGAGACGGTCTCGTTCAAGTACGGCCTCGAGGGGCTCGCCCGGCGCAACCTGGAGGCGGCGCTCGCGGGAACGCTGCTCGCGACGTATCCCGAGCGGCTCTCGCCTCCGACCGACGCGGATCGGACCATCCTCGACGAGCTCGCCGAGCGGTCCCGCGACGCCTACCGCACCTTCGTCTGGGAGCAGCCCGGATTCGTCACGTTCTTCCGCTCCTTCACCCCGGTCGACGAGCTGGCGCTGCTGCAGATCGCCTCACGGCCGGCGCGGCGGCCGGACGGGCCCGACTACCTCGAATCCCTGCGGGCGATCCCGTGGGTGTTCGCGTGGACCCAGAACCGTGTGCTGCTGCCCGCGTGGTTCGGCGCCGGCACCGCGTTCGAGAAGCTCGGAGCTCCGGGGCTCCGCGACCTCTACCGGCGGTTGCCCTTCTTCCGCACCGTCGTCGACACGCTGGAGATGACGCTCGCGAAGTCGAGCCTCTCGATCGCGCGCGGCTACCTGCCGCTCGTCGCCGATCCCGGGCCGTTCGCCGCGATCGAGGCCGAGCACGAGCGCGCCGTCGCCGGCGTGCTCGCTGCGACCGGCGTCGCCCGGCTGCTCGAGCGCCAGCCGATGCTGCGCCGGTCGATCGAGCTCCGGAATCCCTACGTCGACCCGATGAACGCGCTCCAGGTCGACCTGCTCCGCCGCCACCGCGCAGGCGACGAGGATGCGACGGTGCCGCTCCTCCGCTCGATCGCCGGCATCGCCGCTGCCCTCCGCAACACGGGCTAGAGCGCCTACCCGCGACTGTGAACGTAGTGCGATCGCCCGTGCCGTTCCGGGCATTCTTGGTGGGCGAGCCCGGACTCGAACCGGCCCCGGGCCGGCTCCGCATCCGTGGAAGGACAGCCGGCGTGGCGAGCTAGACGCGGCTCAGGTCGAAGCGCGGGACGTAGCGCTCCTCGAACGCGGCGATCTCCCCCTCCCGCCGCAGCGTCCGGGCGACGTCGTCGAGGCCCTCGAGCAGCGTCTCCCGCGCGTGCGGGTCGAACGAGAACGGCACCTCGAGCCCGTCCGGATGCGTGATCACGCGGCGCTCGAGGTCGACCGTCAGCTCGTTCCGCGCCGCAACCGCCCGTTTCAGCTCGGCGAGCTCGTCGGCGGCGAGCTCGATCGGCGCGATGCCGGTGTTGATCGCGTTCGTGTGGAAGATGTCGCCGAACGACGGGGCGAGGACGGCGCGGAAGCCGCGATCCTCGAGCGCCCAGGCGGCGTGCTCGCGCGAGGAGCCGCAGCCGAAGTTCCGGCCGGCGATCAGGATCGACGCGCCCGGCGTCGCATGGAGCTCGAACGACGGGTCCTGCATCCAGTCGTAGAAGAGGAACTCGCCGAAGCCGGAGCGCTCGATGCGCTTCAGGAACTGCTTCGGGATGATCTGGTCGGTGTCGACGTCGGCCCGGTCGAGCACGGCGACGGTGCCGGTGAGCGTGCGCAGCGCTTTCATACGAGCTCCCGCACGTCGGCGAAGTGGCCGCTGACCGCGGCAGCCGCGGCCATCGCGGGGCTCAGCAGGTGCGTCCGCCCGCCCTTGCCCTGGCGTCCCTCGAAGTTGCGGTTCGACGTCGACGCGCACCGCTCGCCCGGCTGCAGCACGTCCGGGTTCATACCGAGGCACATCGAGCAGCCCGCACGCCGCCATTCGAAGCCGGCCGACTCGAACACCTCACGAAGCCCCTCGTCCTCGGCCTGGCGCTTCACCTGCGCCGAGCCGGGGACGACGATCGCCTGCACCCCGTCGGCGACGCGGCGACCGGCGACGACCTGCGCCGCGGCGCGGAGGTCCTCGATGCGCGCGTTCGTGCACGAGCCGATGAAGACGCGGTCGATGCGGATGTCGCGGAGCGGCGTACCGGGCACGAGATCCATGTACCGGAGCGCCCGCTCGACCGACTCGCGCTCCGCGGCGTCGGCGAAGTCGGCAGGGTCGGGGACGACATCGTCGACCGACGCGACCATTCCCGGGTTCGTCCCCCACGTCACCTGCGGCAGCAGCCGGGAGACGTCGACCGTCTCGACGCGGTCGAACTCGGCGCCGTCGTCGGTCACGAGCCCGTCCAGGTGATCGAAGGACTCCGGCGCCCCGGGCCGTCCCTCGAGGTAGGCGAGCGTCACGTCGTCCGGCGCGATCATCCCGGCACGGGCGCCCGCCTCGATCGACATGTTGCAGATCGTCATGCGCCCTTCCATCGAGAGCGCGCGCACGGCGGCACCCGCGTACTCGATCACGTGACCCTGGCCGCCGGAGACGCCCAGCTGCCCGATCGCCGCGAGCACCATGTCCTTCGCGGTGAGCCCGAACGGCAGGTCGCCGGCGAACTCGAGCCGCATCGTCTTCGGGAGCGCCTGCGGCAGCGTCTGCGTCGCCAGCACGTGCTCGACCTCGGACGTGCCGATGCCGAACGCCAGCGCTCCGAACGCGCCGTGAGTCGAGGTGTGGCTGTCGCCGCAGACGATCGTCATGCCCGGCTGGGTGAGGCCGAGCTCGGGCCCGATCACGTGCACGATCCCCTCCCGGCCGCTGCCGGTCGCGAACAGCCGGACGCCGAACTCGTCGCAGTTCGCGCGCAGCGCGTCGAGCTGAGCGCGCGCGAGCGGGTCGGTCACCGGCCCGTCGAGCGTCGGCACGTTGTGGTCCATCGTCGCGACCGTCAGATCGGTCCGGCGGACCTGCCGGCCGGCGACGCGCAGGGCCTCGAACGCCTGCGGGCTCGTCACCTCGTGGACGAGGTGCAGGTCGACCCACAAGAGCGCCGGCTCGCCCGGTGCCTCGGCGACGACATGGGCGTCCCAGATCTTGCGGAAGAGCGTGCGTGCGCTCACCGGGCCGGCGCCTCCGCCGAAGAGCCGACGCGGAGCTCGAGCGAGGCGAGCACCGCGTCGCCGAACTCGCTTGTCGTCGCCTCGCCGCCGGCATCGGGCGTGGGATGCGTCGCGAGCACCTCGTCGACCGCAGCGGCGACGGCGTCGGCGAGGTCGCGACGGTCGAGCGCGTGCTCGAGGAGGAGCGCGAGCGAGCGGAGCATCGCCGCCGGGTTCGCGGCCCCGGTCCCGGCGATGTCGGGGGCGGAGCCGTGCACGGGCTCGAAGATGCCCGGCCCGTCGTCGCCCAGGCTCGCCGAGGCGGCGAGGCCGAGGCCTCCGGTGACCGCCGCCGCGAGGTCGGAGAGGATGTCGCCGAACATGTTCTCGGTGACGACGACGTCGATCCGCTCGGGGCTCTCGACGATCTCCATCGCGAAGCTGTCGACGAGCGCGTGGCGCAGCTCGACGTCCGGGAAGTCGCGGGCGACCTCTCCGGCGACGCGCCGCCAGAGCCGCGAGGTCTCGAGCACGTTCGCCTTGTCCACCGAGACGAGCGAGCGGCGGCGGCTCCGCGCGAGCTCGAAGCCGCGCCGCACGATCCGCTCGACCTGTGCCGGCGTGTACTCGCAGGTGTCGTAGACCGTGCCGTCGTCGCGTGTCCCGCGCGCGCCGAAGTAGAGGCCGCCGACGAGCTCGCGCACGATCACGAGGTCGACGGCGCCCTGGGTCGAGGGGCGCAGGTTCGCGTACACGTCGAGCGCCTTGCGCAGGCCGAGCAGCCCCTCCTCCGGCCGCCGCGGGCCGCCGTCCCACGCGGGGCCCCCGACGGCTCCGAGCAGCACCGCGGCCGAGGCACGGCACGCCTCGAGCGTCGGGCCCGGCAGCGGGTCTCCGGTCTCGTCGATCGCGGCGCCGCCGAAAGGCAGCCGCACGATCTCCACGTCGACAGGCAGCCGGTCGAGCACGCGGATCGCCTGCTCGCAGACCTCAGGCCCGATCCCGTCGCCGGGCAGGCAGGCGATCACCGTCATGCGGCGACTCCCAGCTCGGCGAGAACGGCGTCGATGTTCGCGTCGATCTCGAGACCGGGACGCGTCTCGAGCGCCTGCGGCGTCTTGAGGCCTGTGCCGGTGACGAGCGCGACGACGCTGTCCTCCGGCCCGAGGCGGCCGTCGGCGACCGCCGCCCTCAGCGCCCCGAGCGTCACGCCCGCGGCGGTCTCGCCGAAGATCCCCGCCGACTGCGCGAGCATCGACATGTTCGTGCCGATCTCGTCCTCGGGCACGGAGAAGATCGCGCCGCCCGAGGCGTGCGCGGTCGCAACGGCGAGGTCTCCGTCGGCGGGCGCGCCGATCGCGAGCGAGTGGGCGCGCGTCGCCGGGCGCACGGGCACGACCGGCTGGCCGGACGCAAACGCGGTCGCGACCGGCGAACAGCCCTCGGCCTGGCCGCCGAAGATGCGCGGCGGCGCGTCGTCGACGAGCCCGAGCCGGATGAACTGCTCGGCGCCCTGCCAGAGCTTCGTGAAGAGCGAGCCGGACGCGACCGGCGCGATGATCGCGTCGGGGAAGCGCCAGCCGAGCTGCTCGGCGATCTCGAACGCGAGTGTCTTCGATCCCTCCGCGTAGTAGGCGCGCAGGTTGACGTTCACGAACGCCCAGTCGAGCTCGCCCGCGAGCTGTACGACGAGCCGGCTGCAGTCGTCGTAGCTGCCGCGGACCGAGAGCATCTCGGCGCCGTAGGCCGCGGTCGCGAGCATCTTCTCCTGCTCGACCGTGTGCGGATAGAGGACGACCGCGCGCAGGCCGTCCGCGGCCGCCCGCGCGGCGACGGCGTTGCCGAGGTTGCCGGTCGACGCGCAGGCGAGCGTGTCCGTGCCGAGCTCCGCCGCCTTCGCGGCGGCGACGGCGACGACACGGTCCTTGAACGAGTGCGTCGGATTCGCGAGGTCGAGCTTCAGGTGGAGCTCCCCCACGCCGACGGCGTCGGCGAGGCGCGGGACGGAAACGAGCGGCGTCCAGCCCGGGCCGCCGCCGCCCGCGGGCGGCGGGGCGGGTAGGAGCGGCGCGTACCGCCAGACGGAGCGCGGGCCGGCGGCGATGCCCTCGCGGCTCACGCCCGCCGCCACCGAGTCCCAGTCGTAGACCGGCTCGAGCGGCCCGAAGCAGCGCACGCAGACCCCGCTCGCGACGGCCGGGTACTCGGACTCGCAGACCCTGCACTTGAGTGCGTCAACAGCCATCGAACCTCCGAGGATACGTGGAGACTACGGTCACGTTCTCGCGCCTTCGGACGCGGATCCGACGCTCGCCACGTACTTCGCGAAGACGCCGGTCTCATACCGCGGCTTCGGCTCCGACCAGGCGGCGGCACGGAGTGCGAGCTCCGCTTCGGGGACATCCAGGTCGAGGCGGCGCGCCTCGACGTCGACGACGATCGTGTCGCCGTCCTTGACGAGGGCAATCGGGCCGCCGCGAAACGCCTCCGGGGCGATGTGGCCGACCATCAAGCCGTGCGTGGCGCCCGAGAAGCGCCCGTCGGTGATCAGCGCGACCTCGTCACCGAGGCCCTCGCCGACGAGCGCCGCCGTCACGTGCAGCATCTCGCGCATCCCGGGACCGCCGGCCGGCCCCTCGTACCGGATCACGACCACGTCGCCGGGGCGGATCGCCCGCTCCTTGACCGCGGCGAAGCATGCCTCCTCCGAGTCGAATACCCTGGCAGGCCCGCGATGCGAGAGCCGTTCGTGGCCGGCGAGCTTCACGACGCAGCCGTCCGGGGCGAGGTTGCCGCGCAGGATCGCGAGGCCGCCCGTCGGCTTCAGCGGCGCGTCCCAGGAGACGACGACGTCCTGGCCTTCGCGCTCGTGCACGCCGTCCGCCACCTCCCGCAGCGAGCGGCCGTCGACGGTCCGCGCCTCCTCGTGCGCGACGCCGGCACGGACGAGCTCGCGTGCGACGAGCCCGACGCCTCCCGCGCGGTAGAGATCGGTGGCGACGTAGCGGCCGCCCGGCTTGATGTCCGCGACGATCGGCGTCCGCGTCGAGACGCGGTCGAAGTCGTCGATCGAGAGGTCGACGCCCGCCTCGGCGGCGATCGCGAGCAGATGCAGGACCGCGTTCGTGGAGCCACCGGTCGCGGCGACCGCGGCGATCGCGTTCTCGAACGCGTCCCGCGTGAGGATGCTCGACGGGCGCGTGTCCTCGAGCACGAGCTTCATGGCGAGCTCTCCGGCGCTGACCGCCGCCTGCGCCTTGCCGGGATGCGTCGCCGGGATCTCGTTCAGCCCGGGCGCGCTGACGCCGAGGAAGTCGAGCGTCGTCGCCATCGTGTTCGCGGTGAACTGGCCGCCGCACGCGCCGGCGCCGGGACACGCCGCGCTCTCGAGCGCGTGCACCTCGCCCTCCGAGAGCGTGCCCGCCGCGTGCGCCCCGACGGCCTCGAAGACGTCCTGGATCGTCACGTCACGGCCGCGGTGGCGGCCCGGCTCGATCGAGCCGCCGTACAGGACGAGACCGGGCAGGTCGAGCCGCGCGAGGGCCATCACGGCGGCGGGGATCGTCTTGTCGCAGCCGACGATGCAGACGAGGCCGTCGAACAGGTGGCCGCGGGCGACGAGCTCGATCGAGTCGGCGATCACCTCGCGCGAGACGAGCGAGGCGCGCATGCCGACCGTTCCCATCGAGACGCCGTCGGAGACCGAGATCGTGTTGAACTCGAGCGGCGTGCCCCCGGCGCGCCGGATGCCCTGCTTCACGTACCGCGCGAGCACCCGGTGGTTCAGGTTGCACGGCATCGTCTCGATCCACATCGTCGCCACCCCGACGAGCGGCCGGGCGAGATCCGCGTCGGTGAAGCCGGTGCCCTTCAGCATCGCGCGCGCGGGCGCGCGGTCGACGCCGTCCGTGAGCGCCGCGCTGTGACGCTTCGCGGGATGCCCGTCGCGGTAGACGCTCATCGCCGAATCAGCCGACGTCGGCCGTCTGCTCGCGGACGTTCAGCTCGCGCAGCCGCCGTCCCACCTGCTCGATCTGGGTTGCGGCGAGCTCCCGCCGCCGCTCCTCGAGCACCGGCTGGCCGCGCTCCATCTCGGCGATCCAGGCGCGGGCGAACGACCCGTCGCGGATCGCCGCGAGAACCGCGCGCATGTTGTCGCGGACGTGCTCGTCCACGACCTTCGGGCCGACCTCGTGCGAGCCGTACTCGGCGGTGTCGGAGATCGAGTAGTGCATCCGCTCGATCCCGCCCTCCCAGATCAGGTCGACGATCAGCTTCAGCTCGTGCAGGCACTCGTAGTAGGCGACCTCGGGCTGGTAGCCGGCCTCGACGAGCGTCTCGAAGCCGAGCTGGATCAGCTGGGTGACGCCGCCGCACAGGACGGACTGCTCGCCGAACAGGTCGGTCTCGGTCTCCTCGGCGAACGACGTCTCGACCATGCCCGCGCGCGCGGCCCCGAGCGCGGCGCCGTAGGCGAGCGCGATCTCCTTCGCGCGACCGGAGGCGTCCTGGGCGACGGCGACGACGGCGGGCGTCCCGTAGCCCTCGGTGTAGAGGCGGCGGACGACGTGACCCGGCCCCTTCGGCGCCACCATCACGACGTCGTGCCCGGCCGGTGGTGCGATGCGGCCGTAGTGCACGTTGAAGCCGTGCGCGAAGAGGAGCGCGGCGCCCGGCGCGAGGTTCGGAGCGATCTCCTGCTCGAAGAGCGCGGGCTGAGCGCCGTCGGGGACGAGCAGCGCGACGAGCTGCGCTCCCTGCACCGCGTCGGCGACGGTCCGGACCCGCAGGCCGGCCTCCTCCGCGGCCGCCCACGACGGGGATCCCTCACGCAGCCCGACCTCGACCTCGACGCCCGAGTCGGCGAGGTTCAGCGCGTGGGCGTGCCCCTGGCTCCCGTATCCGATGACGGCGACCTTGCCGTCGAGCAGATCGACGTTTCCGGCCTTGAGGATCTCTGCCATTCTCGATTCCTTTCAGACGCTGACGGTGGGTGCGTGGCTGCGGCCGCTCGCGCTCGGGCGCCGAAGGCCAATCCTGCCGGTGCGGACGAGCTCGCGCACGCCGTACGGACGGACGAGCTCCTCGAACGCCTCGACCTGGTCGGGACGCCCGACGACCTCGAAGGTGACCGCGTTGCGGCCGATGTCCGCGACCCGTGCGCCGGCGAGCTGGCTGAGCGAGACGAGCTCGGCCCGCCGCTCGGGACTGACGGTGACCGTGATCAGGGCGAGCTCGCGCTCGAGCGACTCGTCGGGGGCGAGCTCCGTGACGCGCAGCACGTTCACGAGCTTGTGCATCTGCTTCTCGATCTGCTCGAGCGAGTGCTCGCTGCAGTCGACCCGCAGTGTGAGTCGCGAGATGTCGGGGCGCTCGGTCTGCCCGACGGCGAGGCTCATGATGTTGTACCCGCGGCGGGCGAAGAGCTGCGAGACCCGTGCCAGCGCGCCCGGCTTGTTCTCGAGTCGAACCGAGATCGTGTGTGTGCTCATAGCTCGACCGTCTCCTCCTCCGGAGCCTCGATCACGTCGACGGCGGCCGCGCCCGCGGGCACCATCGGGAAGCACTTCTCCTCCGGGTCGCAGCGGACGTCGACGACCGCGCTCCGGCCGCACTCGAACGCCGCGGCGAGCGTCCCTTCGAGCTCGTCCTCGCTCTCGACGGTGAAGCCCGCGGCGCCGTAGGCCTCGGCGAGCTGCGCGTAGTCGGGCACGGCCTTCGTCAGGTGGGTCTGCGCGAACCGCTCCGCGTAGAACAGCTCCTGCCACTGCCGCACCATCCCGAGCCAGCCGTTGTTGATCACGACGGCCACGATCGGCAGCCCCTCGAGCGCCGCGGTCGCAAGCTCCTGGCAGGTCATCTGGAAGCAGCCGTCCCCGTCGATGCAGACGACCGTCGCATCCGGGCGGGCGGCCTTGGCGCCGACGGCGGCCGGCACGCCGTAGCCCATCGTCCCGAGCCCACCGGAGGTGATGAACGAGCGGGGCTTGTCGCAGACGAGGTACTGCATCGCCCACATCTGGTGCTGGCCGACACCTGTCGTCCAGACGACGTCGCCGTCCCCGCGTGCGGCGAGGTCGCGCAGCGCCTCGATCGCCGTCTGCGGCTTCAGGACGCCGTCGACCTTGGTGTACCGGTAGGGATACGCCTGCCGCCATTCCTCCACCTGCGCGAGCCACGGCTCGTGCACCGGCGCCCGCTCCTCTGCCGCGCTGCGCAGTTCTGAGAGGAGCTCGGCGAGCGCCAGCTTCAGCGGCCCGACGACCGGGATCTCGGCGGCGCGGATCTTTCCCACCTCGGCCGCGTCGATGTCGAAGTGGATCACCTTCGCGCCGGGAGCGAACGCGGACACCTTGCCGGTGACGCGGTCGTCGAAGCGGGTGCCGACCGCGATGACGAGATCGGACTTGTTGAGCGCCCAGTTCGCGTACTTCGAGCCGTGCATCCCGGGCGGGCCGTAGTTCAGCGGGTGCGAGTCCGGCAGGCAGCCCTTGCCCATCAGCGTGACGACGGCCGGGAGCCGCGCCGCCTCGACGAGCGCGCGGAGCTCGGCGCAGGCGTCGGCATTCAGGACGCCGCCGCCTGCGTAGACGATCGGCCGCTCGGCGGCCAGGATCGCGAGCGCGGCTTCCCGCACCTGTCGCGGGTGGACCTTCTGCGGCGGCCGCCAGCCCGGCAGGTCGACCTCGTCCGGGTACTCGAAGTCGATCTCCGCCTCCTGCACGTTCTTCGCGATGTCGACCAGCACCGGGCCCTGGCGGCCCGTGCGGGCGACGTGGAACGCGGCCTTCATCGCCGGGATCAGCTCGTCGACGTCCTGCACGAGCCAGGAGTGCTTGACGATGGGCATGGTGATGCCGGTCGCGTCGATCTCCTGGAAGGCGTCGGTGCCGATCAGGTCGGCGCGCACCTGCCCCGTGATGCAGACGAGCGGCGTCGAGTCCATCCACGCGTCGGCGATCGGCGTGACGAGGTTCGTCGCCCCCGGTCCGGATGTCGCGATCGCGACGCCGACCCTCCCCGACGCACGGGCGTAGCCCTCCGCCATGTGCCCCGCGCCCTGCTCGTGTCGCGCGAGCACGTGGCGCACGGTCGTGCCGCGCGCCATCGCGTCGTAGGTCGGGAGAATCGCGCCCCCGGGGATGCCGAACGCGACGTCGACACCCTCGTGCTCGAGCGCGCGCAGGACGGCGTCGGAGCCGAGCATCCGCCTGTCCGCGCTCACCGCCACACCTCGTCGAAGTGCTCGACATCGGTTCGCGCATCGGGCAGCGCAGCGATCACGGCATCGGTGAACGCGCGCGTGTCGCGCGTTCCGCCGCTCCAGCGCCCGGCGGCCGAGACGGCACGCTCGAGCGTTCGCGCGGCTGCCCGCCGCTTCAACCCCTCGGCGAGCATGAGCGACGTGGCGAGCAGCATGCCGCGCGGGTCCGCGACGCCGAAACCTGCATGCTCGTCGGGCTCGCTGGTCGCCGGGGCGAACACGCCCGGGCCGTCGTCGGGCAGCCAGGCATGCGCGACGGTCGCCTGCGACCCCGCGAGCGACGCCGCCGCATCGACGATCGCCTCCACGAGGTGCGCCTCGGTGACCACGACGTCGATCGAGCCGGGCCGGTCGCGAAGACGCACGAGCGTCTCGCCGAGCTGCGCCTCTTCGACGGTCAGGCCGTCGCGGAGGGCCCGCTCGTCGGCAACGGCCGCCCGCCAGGCGGGCGACGAGCCGACGGAGGTGATGCGCGCGCGCCGCGAAGCGGCGCACGAGAATGCCCGTGCGATGGCCGTGGCGTTCGCCCACTCGTCGACGGGGCCGGTCACGATCAGGTCGGTCCCCGGGGCCACCTGGACGCGGAGTGCGCGCCAGGCGAGCTGCAGGTCCGCCTTCACGCCCGCGAATGCAGGCTCGTGCGGCGCCGCGACGAGGATGGCGTCTGCGTCGCGGTAGGCGGCCCGTGTGTCGGCGGGAAGCGGATGGCCGGAGCGCGTCACCGCCTCGCCCGCGAACGGCAGATGGCGCTCGTCGACCGACAGCTGGTGCAACTTGGCCACGCGGTCGAGGACGCGCGTCGCCGCGGCCATCAACTCGGGCCCGACACCGTCGCCGGCAAGGCAGGCAATGGTCGTCATGTCGAGTCCTTCCCGGATCGTCTCGTCCTGCGCACTCCTCGAATCTCCCGTCTCTCGGCCCACCGGTCGGCGGGCGCACTTCTTCCGTCTAGGCGTCGGTGTCTGCGGCGTCTGAAGGCCGCGTGAGCGCGATCTCCCCCTAGCGGGGGAGAATGAGAATGATCGAGATAACGAGCCCGAGCGCGAGCATCAGCACCGGAAGCGGTGACGGAAGCTCGAGCGCACGTACGGGCCGACGCATGGTCGCCTGAGTGTGCCGACAAACCCTCGACCTGTCAAGCTTCAAAAGGGAAAGCAAGGTGTGTGTTGCCTTCGCGGACGGTAAGGCCCTATACTTTTCGAAGTGATGAGCGGAGCGCTGCGTGATCTCGAGACGGCCCGGCCGTCGGCGCACGGCATTTCGGCGTTCGCCCTCCTCCTTCCCCGCTAGGGGAAGCCTGCCTGCGACATACCCGTGCCCGCGCTCCCGCGAACGTCGGGAGAAGTCCGTTCTCCGGAGGAGTGACGTCATGCCGATGCCCTACTGGAAGTACCGCCCGTACCCGACCGTCGAGATCCCCGATCGCACCTGGCCGAACCAGGTGATCGACCACGCACCGATCTGGTGCTCCACCGACCTGCGCGACGGCAACCAGGCGCTCGTGAAGCCGATGGACGCCGCGCGCAAACAGCGGATGTTCGACCTGCTCGTGCGGCTCGGAGTGAAGGAGATCGAGGTCGGCTTCCCGGCGGCGTCGAAGACCGACTTCGACTTCGTCCGCAGGCTGATCGAGGAGGATCGCATCCCCGATGACACGACGATCGCCGTGCTGACGCAGGCGCGGCCCGAGCTGATCGAGCAGACGTTCGAGTCGATTGCCGGCGCCCCGAGGGCGATCGTCCACCTCTACAACTCGACGTCCACGGTCCAGCGGCGGGTCGTCTTCCACCTCGACGAGGCCGGCATCGTCGACCTCGCCGTCCGCGCGACGGAGCTGTGCAAGGAGCTGGCGGAGCGTGGCGGCGGAAACGTCGTGTTCGAGTACTCGCCGGAGAGCTTCCACGGCACGGAGCTCGAGTTCGCGCTCCAGATCTGCGAGGCGGTCATCGCCGCGTGGGGCCCGTCCCCCGCCGAGCGGATGATCGTCAACCTGCCGACGACCGTCGAGGCGTTCCCGCCGAACGTCTACGCCGACCGGATCGAGTGGTTCCAGCGGCACGTCTCGGTGCGGGACAGCATCGTTCTCTCGGTGCACCCGCACAACGACCGCGGCACCGCCGTCGCGACGGCCGAGCTGGGCCTGATGGCCGGCGCCGACCGGGTCGAGGGGACGCTGTTCGGGAACGGCGAGCGCACGGGCAACGTCGATCTCGTCACGCTCGCGCTCAACCTGCTCACGCAGGGTGTCGACCCGGAGCTCGACCTCTCGCAGATCGACGAGGCGAAGCGGATCGTCGAGGAGTGCAACGAGCTGCCGATCCACCCGCGCCATCCCTGGTCCGGCGAGCTCGTCTACACCGCCTTCTCGGGCTCGCACCAGGATGCGATCAAGAAGGGCATGTACGCGCAGCAGCGCGCGACCTCCGAGCTCTGGGACGTCCCCTATCTCCCGATCGACCCGGCCGATCTCGGCCGTGACTACGAGGCGATCATCCGCGTCAACTCGCAGTCGGGGAAGGGCGGCGTCGCCTACCTGATGGAGACCGAGCACCACCTCGAGCTTCCGCGCGGGTTGCAGGTGGACTTCGCGCAGCAGGTGCAGGCGATCACGGACCTGCGGGGCGACGAGCTGACCCCGGACGAGCTGCTCGCCGCCTTCCACGAGCACTATCTCGCCCACACCCGGCCGTACGAGCTCGGGACCTACACGCACTCGAGCGGCGACGACGACCACATCGTCGCCGCGGTCTCCGTCGACGGGACGCCACGCGAGGTCGAGGGATCGGGGAACGGCCCGATCGCCGCGCTCGTCGACGCGTTCGACCGGAGCTTCGGGATCACGATCCGGATTCGCAACTACCACGAGCACGCCATGGCCGCGGCGGCCGACGCGACCGCGGCGGCGTACATCGAGGCGGACGTCGACGACGACCCGATCTGGGGTGTCGGCCTGCATCCGAGCATCGTCACGGCGTCGCTCCGCGCAGTCGTGAACGCCGTCAACCGTGCCCTGGCGCAGCGAACAGCCCTCGACGGCGCCGCGATGCTGTTCGACTGAGCCACACCCGAACCTGGTTCGGCGCAGCCGAACCAGGTTCGCGAGTTCACGAACCGCCGGCTGCCTCAGGGGATCTCGCTGAGCACTCGCCCGGGCAGCGGGTGTCGTGCGTGTGATGTGGGCGAGTGCGGGCTGATGCTCTAGCCTCGCTTCGTGGCGATTTGCGCGAGTTGTGGGCGGGAGACGCCGGACGGTTTCCCCCGCTGCGCGAATTGCGGAGCTCCACTCGAGGCGTCGTCCTCGGGGCGTGAGCTGCGCAAGACGGTGACGGTCGTCTTTTGCGACATCACTGGTTCGACGGAGCTCGGCGAGTCGACCGACCCGGAGGCGTTGCGTGCCTTGCTGGCGCGGTACTTCGCGCGGATGAAGGGGATTGTCGAGGCGCACGGCGGGTCGGTGGAGAAGTTCATCGGCGATGCGGTGATGGCGGTGTTCGGGGTGCCCGTCGCGCATGAGGACGATGCGCTTCGAGCCTGCCGGGCTGCCGTCGAGATGCGCGACGCGTTGCCCGGGCTGGGCGTCGCGGGTCGGATCGGTGTGAACACCGGCGAGGTGGTGACCGGAACCGAAGAGCGGCTCGCCACCGGCGACGCGGTCAACGTGGCGGCGCGGCTCGAGCAGGCGGCGCAACCCGGCGAGGTGCTCGTCGGGGCCGACACCCTGCGACTCGTGCGCCCGGCCGTCGAGGTCGGCGAGAAGCGATCGCTGGAGCTGAAGGGCAAAGCGGAGCCGGTGCCGGCGATTCCTCTGCTCGCCGTGACGGGAGAGCTGGATCGGAGGTTCGCGACCCCCATGGTGGGCCGTCGCCGGGAGCTGCAAGGGCTCCGCGATGCGTTCTCGCGCGCCGCAGCCGACCGCTCCTGCCACCTGTTCAGCGTGCTCGGCGCCGCAGGCGTCGGGAAGTCGCGGCTGGCAGCCGAGTTCCTCGCGGCGCTCGAGACAGCGGTGGTGGTGCGTGGTCGCTGCCTCTCCTACGGGGAGGGGATCACCTACTGGCCGGTCGTCGAGATCCTGCAGCAGCTCGGGACGTTGCCGGAAGGCGATGCGGCGCGGCCGCTGCGGTCGCTGCTCGGCGAGACGGACGCTCCGGCCTCGGCGGAGGAGATCGCCTGGGGCTTCCGCAAGTCGCTCGAGCAGGGCGCACACGCAGAGCCGCTCGTCGTCGTGTTCGACGACCTGCACTGGGCGGAGGAGACGCTGCTCGACCTCGTCGAGCACGTCGCAGACCTCTCTCGGGACGCGCCGCTCCTGCTGCTCTGCATGGCGAGGCCGGAGCTCCTGGAACGACGGCCGTCGTGGAGCGGGGGAAAGTGGAACGCGACCACCGTCTTGCTCGAGTCGCTCGATTCCGACGAAACGGAGCAGCTGCTCTCGGAGCTCGGGGAGGTGCCGCCCGAACTGCATGCGCGAATCGTTCAGGTCGCCGAGGGCAACCCGCTCTTCCTGGAAGAGATGCTCGCCCTTGTCCGCGACTCGGCCGGGGCCGACCTCGAGGTGCCGCCGACGATCCAGGCGCTGCTCGCGGCGCGGCTCGACCAGCTCGATCCGGCCGAGCGCTCCGTGCTCGAGCACGGCTCGGTGGAGGGTCGCACGTTCCACCGCGGAGCCGTCGCCGCCCTCGCAGGCGCCGACGGGAGCGTCGACCAGCGTCTCGTAGCCCTGGTGCGCAAGGAGCTCGTCCGTCCCGACCGCGCCCTACTGCCCGGCGACGACGCCTATCGCTTCCGTCATCTCCTGATCCGCGACGCCGCCTATGACGCCCTCCCGAAAGCGACCCGGACCGTCCTTCACCGCCGCTTCGCAGCCTGGCTCGAGCAGCACGGGCAGAGCCTGATCGAGCTAGACGAGATCCTCGGCTACCACCTCGAGCAGGCAGCGCGATACCTCGACGAGCTCGGGCGGCCTGAGCCCCAGCTCGCTCTCGCCGCCGGTAAACGACTCGCGGCCGGCGGTCGCCGCGCCCTGTCGCGCGGCGACCGCCGCAGTACCGCAATCCTGCTGGAGCGCAGCCTCAGGCTCACGCGGCCCTACCGGCTCGACGTGCACGCCGAGCTCGACCTGGCGTGGGCGCACGAGCAAGACATGTCCGTTGCGGCGGGGATCGCCACGGCCGCCGCCGAGCGCGCCGCCGCCGCCGGCGACGAGGCCATGTCCTCGCTCGCACGGGCTTCGGCATCGCTCTACCGTCTGCTGCTCGGGTCGGCGTCGCCTGACGAGGTCGACGAGCTTGCGCAGCTCGCGCTTCCTCGACTGGAGGAGATCGGCGATCATCGCGGCCTCGCGATCGTCTGGCTTGTGCTCAGCGAGATCGCGAACTTCCACGGCCGCTTCGGCGACCGAGCATCGGCGTGTGAGCACGCAATCGTGCATTCACGGCTCGCCGGGGACTACCCGACACAGATCCGGCAGCTTTCCTACGCTCTCGTCCTCGGTCCAGAGCCGGCCGGCGAGGCGCTGCAGGCGCTCGCCGAAGTGGCCCCCGAGTCCGATGACCCTGAGGTGGCGCTGAACCGGGCCTGGCTGCTCGCAATGCTGGACCGCGTCGAAGAGGCGCGAGCGCTTGCCGCGGATGCGGCCGAGAAGCTCCGCGAACTGGGCCATCCCGACAACGCGAGCTATTGGCTCGCCGGGATCGCGCTCCTCGCCGACGGACCGGAGGCGGCGGTAGAGCATCAGCGAGCCTGGTGCGAGCATCTCGAATCAGCCGGTCGGGATGCCGAGCTCTCCACGTACGCGCCCCAGCTCGGCCGGCTGCTCTGCGCAGTCGGCCGCTCCGAGGAAGCCGACCCGCTCACGGAGAAAGGCCGCGAGCTCGCCGCTCCGGACGATCTCATGTCGCAGGTCGGGTGGAGGCAGACCGCGGCGCTCGTGTGTTCTGCCAGGGGACAGCACGCCGACGCCGAGCGCCTTGCGCGCGAGGCCGTCGCGGGGGCCGAGCGAACGGACAGCCTCGCCCAGCAAGGCGACTCGTACAGCGATCTCGGCGAGGTGCTCGAGGTCGCCGGGCGCAGCGACGCGGCAATCGCCGCCTTGCACGAGGCGCTCGACCGCTATGAACGCAAAGAGATCCTCCCACTCGCCCGGCGCGTTCGCGAACGACTCACCGCGCTTCGAGAGAGGCCCGGCTAACCGACGGACTCGGGCTCATTGAGAACGCTCGCGCAGCCGGACAGTTCATCTGCGGGATGCGCCGGGGAGGGTCGCGCTTGGCGAAGTCGCTCAGGCGATCCAGTTGCCGTTCTCTTGAACGACTCGACCGTCGAGTTCGATCCGTCCGCCGCTGCGCAGGTCCTTGACGATGTCCCAGTGGACGGCTGACTCGTTTGTGCCGCCGAGATCGGGGAAGCCGAAGCCGAGGGCGATGTGCGCGGTGCCGTCGATCTTCTCGTCGAAGTAGACGTTGCCCATGTAGCGGGTGATGCCGCGGTTGCAGCCGATGCCGAGCTCGCCGATGCGACGGGCTCCCGCATCGGTGTCCAGGATCTGGATGAGGAAGTCCTCCTCGGCGTCCGCTGAGGCGTCCACGACCTTGCCGGCTGAGAAGCGCAGGCGGATGCCGCGGATCTGGCGACCGTCGCGCAACTGCGGGAACTCGTTGAAGGTGATCGTTCCCTCCGCGGAGTCTTCGAGTGGACAGCCGAAGAGCTCGCCGCCGGGCATGTTGCCGATCCCGGCATCGACTTCCACGCGACGGCCGGCGAGCGAGAGCCGAAGATCCGTGCCGTCGCCGACGAGCCGGACCTCGTCCGCGGCGTCGAAGAGGGCCGCGTAGCGAGAGAGACGCTTGTGCTCTGCCTCCCAGTCGAGCAGGACTGCTCCGTAGAGAAAGTCCTCGAACGCGGCCAGGGGAATGCCCGCGTCCTGCGCGAGCGCGGGGGTCGGATACCAGCACATCACCCAGGGGAAGTCGCTTGCGTTCACGCGCTCTGTCGACCGTCGGTAGGCGCCGGTGACAGCGGCCGTTCGCGCGGGCTCGACGTCGCTCCCGTCCCGTGTGTTCTCCGGCGCCGCGATCGCAAGAAGCGCGTCGCAATGGTCAAGGGTGTGCAGATCGATGGAAGCAGGCTCGGCGATCGCCTCCAGGGGCGCATGGCGCAGCCACTCACGGTGGTAGACGAGCCCACCGCCGAACGTCAATCGGAGCAGTGGATACGCACCGCGCCGTCCCAGCTCCCGCATCACCGCTTCCAGCAGCGGTCGCGCCTGTGGGTACCCCCAGACAACCACCTGCCACCCCGGTTCGACCCGCAGGCATTGACCGACGAGGAGAGTCGCATAACGCTCGACACGCTCATCCGCCACGGCGCGCGATCGTACCTGCCCCCGGACAGCCCCGGCCTGAGCGTTGCTTAGGCTTCGTCGGCGAACAGGGTCAGGCAGGCGTTACTTCGGCTGACGGGCCGCCTGCCCCTGGGCCTGTAATCGCTCGCTCTGAGGGGCGGGCGCGCCGGCCCCGGTGACCCGGTTCCGCCGCCACCGCGAGCGTGCGACAAGGCGCGGCCGACGCAGCGCTCGTCTTCTCGCGCGAAGCCTCAGGTGCGGACGGTCTCGCGGCGGCGTCGCGGGCGCGCGGGAAGCATCCAGGTGTGGCCGAAGCGCCGCATCTCGCGGATGATCGGAAGCAGCGCGCGCCCCTTGTCGGTCAGCTCGTAGTCGACACGCGGCGGCGACTCCGGATAGCTGTGCCGGACGACGACGCCCTGGCGCTCGAGCATGTCGAGCCGCTCGGAGAGCGTGCGGGGGCTGATGCCCGGGCACGCATGCTCGAGCTCCATGAACCGCCGCGGTCCCTCCGACAGGTCGTGGACGATCAGAGGCGTCCACTTGGTGGCGATGATCTCGGCGGTCGCTGCGACCGCGCAGCTCCCGTCGTGCACATCGTGCATTGTCCGCTTCATGCGGGCCAGTCTACTCCGCTCGCTCCGCCGTAGCTATCGAAACGAAAGTGGATGCGCCGGGCCGCTCGCGCGCGTCGAGCCATGACGTCACAGCAGCGGCGCAGCGGCGGCCCTCGTCGATCGCCCAGACCACGAGCGACTGCCCGCGACGGGCGTCGCCTGCCGCGAACACGCCGTCGGCCGAGGTCAGGAAGCGCGGCGCATCGGCGTTCCCGCGCGCGTCGCGCTCGACGCCGAGCTCGTCGAGCAGCGCCGGCTCGGGACCGAGGAAACCCATCGCGAGGAGGACGAGCTCCGCCGGGCGCGCCTCCTCCGTTCCCGGCAGCAGGTCGAACGGCGGCGCGCCCGTGTTCTGCTGCCAGTGGATCTGCTCGACACGGCCGTCGCCCGAGAGATGCGTGGTCGAGATCGAGAAGTCGCGCTCCCCGCCCTCCTCCAGGGCGTACGAGATGCGGAGCTTCAGCGGCCACGTCGGCCACGGCGTGACCTCGTCGGGACGCGAGTCCGGCGGCCGGCCGAGCAGCTCGATCTGCGTCACCGAGGCGGCCCGCTCACGGTGGGCGTGGCCAACGCAGTCGGCGCCCGTGTCGCCGCCCCCGATCACGACGACATGGCGCCCGGCGGCGCTGATTCCCGTCTTCGCGGTGCCGGCGATCGCCCGGGCACGGTCGTAGAGGTACTCCATGGCGAAATGGACGCCGTCGAGCTCGCGACCGGGAACCGGCAGGTCGCGCGGCACGCGCGCCCCGGTCGCGACGACGACCGCGTCGTGGTCCCGCCGCAGCTCCTCGCTGCTCACGTCCACGCCCGCCTCGACGCCGCAGCGAAACTCGACGCCCTCGGCGGCGAGCTGCTCGACGCGCCGGTCGATCAGCCGCTTCTCCAGCTTGAACTCCGGCACGCCGAAGCGGACGAGGCCTCCGGGAGCCTCGTCCCGCTCGTAGACGACGACCTCCTCGCCCGCCCGCGCGAGCTGCTGCGCGCACGCGAGACCCGCCGGGCCTGAGCCAACGACCGCGACACTCCGCCCCGTCCGGCGCGCAGCAGGTCGCGGCACGACCCAGCCCTCGTCGAAGGCCCTGTCGACGATCGCCCGCTCGACCTGCTTGATCGTGACGGCGTCGCCCTCGTTCAGCTCGAGGACGCACGCCGCCTCGCATGGTGCCGGGCAGAGCCGCCCGGTGAGCTCGGGGAAGTTGTTCGTCCGGTGCAGCTCGACCGCCGCCTCGCGCCAGCGGTCGCGGTAGACGAGGTCGTTCCAGTCCGGGATCAGGTTGCCGAGCGGGCAGCCGCTGTGGCAGAACGGGACGCCGCACTCCATGCACCGCGACGCCTGCGCGCGGAGCTCGGTGAGCGGCAGCGTCCCCACGAACTCGTGCATATCGCCGATCCGCTCGCCGGGATCGCGCTCGGGCGGCGAGAGACGTCCGAGCTTCTTGAAGGCGCCGAGCTTGCCCATGGTCCTACTAGGCCGCCTCTTCGCTCTCGGTGGTGACGAACCCCGCGCCGCCGAGCGAGAGCGGGTGGTCGGTGAGCGCGCGCTTGTAGTCGTGCGGCAGCACCTTGACGAACCGCTCCGGCTGCCAGTCCGCGAGCAGCGCGGCGGCGACGGGCGACTCCGTTCGCTCCGAGTGCTCGACGAGCAGCGAGCGCACGGTGTCGACGTCCTCGGGGCCGAGCTCCTCGAGCCCGACGAGCTCACGGTTGCAGCTCGCAGGGTCGAGGTCGAGGACGTAGGCGATGCCGCCGCTCATCCCGGCCGCGAAGTTGCGGCCGGTCGGTCCGATCACGACGACACGGCCGCCGGTCATGTACTCGCAGCCATGGTCGCCGACGCCCTCCACGACCGCCGAGGCGCCCGAGTTCCTGACGGCGAACCGCTCCCCGGCAAGCCCGCGGAAGAAGGCACGCCCGGACGTCGCCCCGTAGAGGACGGTGTTGCCGACGATCACGTTCTCCTCGGCGACGAACCCGGCCCCGTCCGGGGGCCGCACGGCGATCACGCCGCCCGAGAGCCCCTTGCCGGCGTAGTCGTTGGCGTCGCCGTGCAGCGTCAGCTCGATCCCGGGTGCGAGCCACGCGCCGAACGACTGTCCTGCCGAGCCGTGCAGCTCGTAGCGTGCGGCGACGTCGAGCCCGTGCTTGCAGACGTGGTGCGAGAGCAGGCCTCCCACTGTGCGGTCGATGTTCCGAACCGCGAAGGAGCCGCCTCCCTCGTGGAGCGCACCGATCAGCTTCCGGTCGAGCTCGCCGTTCAACACCGACCGCTGCTCCTCCGTCCGGCGCAACGCCGTCCCGGACGGCACATCGGGGGCGCGGAGCAGGTTCGAGAGGTCGATCCCCCGTCGCTGCCACTGGCCGATCGCCTCGTCCGGCTGGAGCAGGTCGACGCGGCCGACCAGGTCGGCGAACCGCGCGATTCCCAGCGACGCCATGATCTGCCGTACGTCCTCGGCGACGTGGAAGAAGTACTCGATCACGTGCTCCGGCTTGCCGCGGAAGCGGGCCCGCAGCTCGGGATCCTGCGTCGCGATCCCCACCGGGCACGTGTTCAGGTGGCAGGCGCGCATCATCACGCAGCCCGTCGCGACGAGCGGCGCGGTCGCGAAGCCCATCTCGTCGGCGCCGAGCAGCGCCGCGACGACGACATCGCGGCCCGTCTTCAGCTGCCCGTCGGTCTGAACCCACACCCGCGAGCGCAGATCGTTCAGCACGAGAGTCTGCTGCGTCTCGGCGAGACCGATCTCCCACGGGACGCCCGAGTGGAGAATCGACGAGATCGGCGACGCGCCGGTGCCGCCGTCGTGCCCGGAGATCAGAACGTGGTCGGCGTTCGCCTTGACGACGCCGGCGGCCACGGTGCCGACGCCGACCTCGGCGACGAGCTTCACCGAGATCCGCGCGTCCGGGTTCGCGCAGCGAAGGTCGTGGATCAGCTGCTTCAGGTCCTCGATCGAGTAGATGTCGTGGTGCGGCGGCGGCGAGATCAGCCCGACCCCGGGAGTCGTGTAGCGGATCGAGGCGATGTACGGGTCGACCTTGTGGCCCGGCAGCTGCCCGCCCTCGCCGGGCTTCGCACCCTGGGCCATCTTGATCTGCAGCTCGTCGGCGTTCACGAGGTAGCGGATGTCGACGCCGAAGCGGCCCGACGCCACCTGCTTGATCCGCGAGCGCCGCTCGTCGCCGAAGCGGCTCGGATCCTCCCCGCCCTCCCCGGTGTTCGAGCGGCCGCCGAGGCGGTTCATGGCGACTGCCAGCGTCTCGTGCGCCTCCCGGCCGAGCGAGCCGAGCGACATCGCACCGGTCGAGAAGCGCTTGACGATCTCGGCGGCGGGCTCGACCTCCTCGAGCGGGATCGGCTCGCGCTCGACAAAGCGCAGGAGCCCGCGCAGCGTCGACCGGCGGACGGAGTTGTCGTTGACCGCGGCAGCGAACTGCTCGTAGGTGGGCCGGCCGCCGCCGCGGACCGCGTGCTGGAGGAGGGCGATCGTCTCCGGGTTCCACTGGTGGTGCTCGCCATCCCGGCGCCACGCGTACAGGCCGACCACGGGGAGCAGCTCGTCGCCCGTTCCCGGGTAGGCGCGCGCGTGGCGGTGCAGCGCTCCCTCGGCGAGCTCGCCCAGCCCGATCCCGCCGATCCGCGACGGCGTCCCCGTGAAGTGCTGGTCGATCAGCTCGGTCGAGAGCCCGACAGCCTCGAAGACCTGCGCGCCGCAGTAGGACGAAAGCGTCGAGATGCCCATCTTCGAGATCGCCTTCAGGAGGCCCTTCCGGATCGCCTTCACCGCACGCTGCTGCGCCTCGTCATGGGTCAGCTCGAGCCGTCCCTCGTCGACGAGCCCCGCGATCGTCGCCAGCATCAGGTACGGGTTGACGGCGGCCGCGCCGTACCCGACGAGGACGGCGACGCTCTGCACGCTGCGCGGCTCGCCCGACTCGACGACGAGCCCTGCCTGGAGCCGCGTCCCGGCGCGGACGAGATGGTGGTGCACGGCGCCGACCGCGAGAAGCGACGGCATCGCGACCCGCTCCGGGCCGGCCGAGCGGTCGGAGAGGATCAGGATGTTCGCGCCGTCCGAGAGCGCCTCGTCGGCCTTGCCGCAGAGCCGCGCGAGCGCCGGCTCGAGCCCCTCCACACCGTCGGCGACGGGCCAGGTGATGTCGAGCGTGTGCGACTTGAAGACGTCCGAGTCGACGCGGCGGAGGCGCTCGAGCTCGTCGTCGAGGAGCACCGGGCTGTCGATCACGAGCTGGCGCGCATGTGCCGGCGACTCCGCGAGCAGGTTGCGCTCCGAGCCGACGAGCGACCGGACGCTCATCACGACCGCCTCACGGATCGGGTCGATCGGCGGGTTCGTCACCTGCGCGAAGAGCTGCTTGAAGTACGAGTAGAGGAGCGGCCGCCGGTCGGACAGGACGGCGAGCGGCGTGTCGTTGCCCATCGACCCGATCGCCTCCTCGGCGTTTGCCGCGAGCGGCGCGAGCATCACCTTCATGTCCTCCTGCGTGTAGCCGAAGGCGAGCTGCAGCCTCCTGAGCGGCTCCTGCAAGGGACGCGGCTCGCAGGCGGGCAGGTCGGCGAGCCGCACGTGCTCGCGCTCGAACCACTCGCCGTACGGCTGCCGCGCGGCGACCTCGCCCTTGATCTCCGCGTCGGGGACGATCCGCCCGCGGTCGAGGTCGACGAGGAAGAGCTTGCCGGGCTGCAGGCGGCCCTTGCGCTGGATCTGCCCGGGCGGCACGTCGAGCACGCCGGTTTCCGAGGCGAGCACGACCCAGCCGTCGGTCGTCTCGAACCAGCGCCCCGGGCGGAGCCCGTTCCTGTCCAGCGTGGCGCCGATCACCGTGCCGTCGGTGAAGGCGACCGCCGCCGGCCCGTCCCATGCCTCGGTCAGGCACTCGTGGAAGCGGTAGAAGCCGCGCAGGCGCTCGTCGATCCCCGGCCGCCCGTCGTAGGCCTCGGGCACCAGCATCATCAGCGCGTGTGGCAGTGAGCGCCCGGCGAGCACGAGCAGCTCCAGCACGTTGTCGAGCGTCGCCGTGTCCGAGCCGCTCGGCCGGATGACGGGCAGCACCTTCTGCAGGTCGTCGCCGAACAGCTCGGACGCGAGCTGCGACTCGCGCGCCCGGATCCAGTTGACGTTGCCGCGCAGCGTGTTGATCTCGCCGTTGTGGGCGATCATCCGGTACGGATGGGCGAGCTCCCAGCTCGGGAACGTGTTGGTCGAGAAGCGCGAGTGCACGAGCGCGAGCGCGCTCTCGAGGCGCTCGTCGGCGAGATCCGGGTAGTACCGCACAAGCTGCGGCGCCGTCAGCATCCCCTTGTAGACGAGGGTGCGGGCGGAGAAGCTCGGGAAGACGAGCTCGGCGCCGGCCGCCTTCTCGGCGACCCGCCTGATCACGTACAGCTTGCGCTCGAACGCGAGCAGGTCGTCGTCCAGGCTCTCGGCCGCGCCGACGAGGAGCTGCCGGACGACGGGTGCGTAGAGCTTCGCCTGCTCGCCCGCCTCGTCTTCCGCCACCGGCACGTCGCGCCACCCGAGCACCGTCTGGCCCTCGGCCTCGACGATCTCCTCGAGCAGGCGCTCGAGCGCCCGCCGCCGGTCGAGGCGCCGCGGCAGGAAGCAGACGCCGACGCCGTACCGACCGGGGGCGGGCAGGTCGAGCGAGACCGACCGGCGCAGGAGACGGTCGGGCATCTGGACGAGGATCCCGGCGCCGTCGCCGGTTTCCGCATCCGCGCCGGAGGCGCCTCGGTGCTCGAGGTGCTCGAGCGCGGACAGGGCGCGGACAACCGTCTCGTGGCTGCGCGTCCCGTCCAGCTTCGCGACGAAGGCGATCCCGCACGCGTCGTGCTCGAAGGCGGGATCGTAGAGGCCCTGCTTCCTCATCTCTCGCCGCCTTTCTGTTGGCTAGTCCGGCGGGGCGAGAGTGAAGCGAAGCCGGCTAGCCCAGTGACGGGCGCGCAAACTTGACGATCGTCGTCGCGGAGAAGTTTGTGCGCGCCCCCATCGCTTCAAAGAGTAAAGGAATGCGCGGAGGGCGGCAAGCTGCGCGTCAGTCGACGACGTCGCTGCGGCGCTCGAGGAAGAGCACGTCGCGCCAGCGGCCCGCGAGCCGGCCGAGGCGCCGGCGCGTTCCGACGACGACGAAGCCCACGCTCTCGTGCAGGCCGCGGCTCGCTTCGTTCTCGGGGAAGATGCCGGTCTGGATCGTCCAGATTCCGGCGGCCTCGGTCGACGCGATCAGGCGCTGCAGCAGCGAGCGTCCGACTCCCTGTCCGCGTGCGTCCGCGGCGACGTAGACGCTGTTCTCGACGACGCCTGCGTACACGCAACGGTCGGAGACGGCCGAGACGGCGGCGAAGCCGACGACCTCGCCGTCGAGCAGCGCCACGAAGCGATGGTCGGGCAGGTGCGAAGCGTCCCATGCCTCCCACTCCGGGACAGCGGCCTCGAAGGTCGCCTGGCCGGTGGCGATGCCGTCGCCGTAGATTCGCGCGACCGCCTCCCAGTGCTCCGGTCGCAGCTCCTCGACCGTCGGCGGGCCGGCTGACACCGCGCCCGTCAGTAGGGGTCTTTCGGCGAGCGGTCGTCGGACAGCGACCTCCGTGAGCGCCGGACGAGCGACTCGATCGCGTCGGCGAGGTGCTCCTCCGCGATGTGGTGGTCGCCGCGCTCGACGCGGAGGCCGTGTGCCTCGAGCAGGACGTCGGCATGCGTGAAGCCGTGGGGCGGCTCGAAGCGGTACGA
Organism: uncultured Thermoleophilia bacterium; assembly: GCA_963784765.1. Taxonomy (GTDB): domain Bacteria; phylum Actinomycetota; class Thermoleophilia; order Gaiellales; family Gaiellaceae; genus PALSA-600. Next base: position 99,775 of record CAWASP010000007.1, on the reverse strand, counting down.
GGCGAGCTCGATCAGCAACCCGAGTGGGTCCTCGAAGTAGATCGAGTCCATGAAGCCCCGGTCCTTCACGCCGCTCGATCGGATCCCGCGCTCGTCGAGACGCTCGACGGCCTGCCGGAACGTCGCCTGCGAGAGCGAGAACGCGATGTGGTGGACGCAACCTTGCTCGGTCGACGTGCGGCTCGCGTCCGGGACGCGCTCCTCGTTCGTGAAGACGGTGATCAGGCGCCCGTCGCCCGGGTCGAAGTAGAGGTGGCTTTCCGCTGCGTTGTCGAGGTTCGGTTGCTCGAAGACGAACGGCATGCCGAGCACGCCCTCCCAGAAGTCGATGGACGTGCGGCGGTCCGCTCCGACGATCGTGATGTGGTGGACGCCCTGGGCCTGGAGCTTCCGCATCAGTGCTCCACGAGTCTGGACTTGTACTCGCTGCGCTGCAAGCTCCCCCAGGGGACGAGCTCCACGTCCGTCTGCACGACCAGCACGTCCCGCAGACGGCTGCGGATCGCCTCCGACAGCGCACGGTCGGCGGCACCGTCCCGCGCCAGCTCGACGGCGACGGGAAGCGGCGGCTCCTGCTTCACCCCGGGCTGACGCGGCCTGACGAGGATCTGCCCGCTGACGTCCGGGGCGAACGCGCCGACGACCTCTCGGACGGCCGATGGGAACAGGTTGACGCCCCGGACGATCAGCATGTCGTCGGTGCGGCCGAGGCACCGGACGCGCGGGCCGGTTCGGCCGCACGGGCAGGGCTCCGTGCGCACCTCGACGTGGTCGCGGGTGCGGAAGCGGAGAAGCGGCGCGGCGCGGTGCCGCAGATGCGTCAGCACGAGCTCTCCGGTCGTTCCATCCTCCAGCTCGCGGGCCTCCCCGGTCGCGGGATCGACGAGCTCGGCGTGGACGATGCCGCGGGCGCCGAGGTGCATGCCGTCCTGCTCCTCGCACTCTCCCCAGAGCGACGGGCCGATGTCGCCGATGCCCATTGCCTCCGTCACGCGTGCCCCCCAGCCGTCCTCGAGTCTCGCCCGGAACGTCGGCTCGCCGCCGCCCGGCTCGCCCGCGACGAGCACGCGCCTGACGCTCGAGGAGCGGAGGTCTGCGAGCTCGGGCAGGTACGCGGCGTAGGAGGGCGTCAGGACGACCGCGTCCGGCCGGAGCTGCTCGATGGCCAGCAGCAGACGTTCGCTGGATCCGGTTCCCACCGGGACGTGGCAGACGCCGATCCGCGCGAAGGCGTCGAGCGCGGCGCCGGCGACGAACGGCCCGGCGTTGTAGGTCGTGATCACCCGGTCGCCCGGCCGGATCCCCGACGCGCCGTAGCTCCGCGCGGATCCCGTGACCCAGTTCTCGAGGTCATCGGCGGTGAGCGGGATGTAGCTGGGCGCGCCGGTCGTGCCGCTCGTCGAGTAGATGCGAACGATCTCCTCCGGAGCGGCGCAGAGGTGCAGGCCGACGGGGTTCTCGTCGGTGCAGGTCTCCTTCAGCTCGCGCTTGTCGGTCAGGGGCAGCTCGCCGATCCGGTCGAGGCCGCCCGAGGTGTCGTGGCCGGCGAGCTTCTCGCGGTAGAACGGCGATCGTTCGAGCAGGTAGGCGAGCTGGCGCCGGTAGCTCGCGTCGTCGAGCGCGCGCTGGTCCTCCCACGGCAGGCGTTCCGCGTCAGTCATCGCGGTAGTCGACCGCCTCCTCGGCGCGGGCGGCGAGCAGGAAGCCGAGCGGCCGCTCCTGCTCCTCGGCGAGGTGGGCGAGCAGCCCGGCGGTGCGGGCGAGGATCGGCACCGCCTTGACGGCGGAGGGCGGGTATCCGAGGTCGAGCATGACCGCGGCGATCGGGAGGGAGACGTTGAGCGTCAGCGGCTTCCCCCACGCTTCGGCGACGGCGCCCCGGAAGCTGCGCGCGAGGGCGACGTGCGGGCCGCTGATGCCGCGGCCGTCGGCGAGCTCGAGGATCCGCTCCGCCCGAGGATCGACCGGCCGGTGCAGCGGATGGCCGAAGCCGGGGATCCGGCCTCCGGCGTCGTGGATCCGCCGGGCGGCCTCCTGCGCTGCGGCGTCCGGCGTCGCGCCGGCCGTGACCTGCTCCTGGGCGGCCGCGAGGAGCTGCGCGCACTCGCCGGCGGCGCCGAGGATGACGGGGCCGGCGCCGAGGATGCCCGCGGCGACGGCGCCCTGCAGCGAGGACGGCTCGGCGGCGAGCGTCATCCGCGCGGCGACGTTGCTCGGCATCAGCCCGTGCTCGGCGATCGAGACGAGCAGCAGGTCGAGGAAGAAGCGCTCGTCGTCGCTCGGCTCGCGCCCGGTCAACAGCAGGTGGAAGAACGCGGTGAAGCCGAGGCGTCCCATCACATCCGCGGCGAGGTCGTGCCCGCGCACCTCCACGCTGTCGGCCGTCGCGCGGCTGATGCGCGTGACAGGCTCGCCGGGCTTGCCGATCTGCATGCCGGGATACCTACGTGCTCCGCATCGCCTGCGTCAAGCGGGGTGGTCTTCTGCTGCCGACCGGGCGCCTTCGTCACACGTGCATCGGACGACGGTCAGACGAGCGGCCTCGCGAAACGGGCCGACCGCGCCCGGCCTGCTCCTAGCGCGAGAGAGCCGCGTCGAACCGTTCGAGGCTGTCGCCGGGCCAGAGCGCCTTCCGGTCGTAGTAGACCTCGAACGCCGGCGCCGACTCCGGCAGCACCAGCCACCCGACCTTCGACCGGGTGAAGATGTGGACGTCGGGCGTGATCTCGCGCGGCTCGTCGAGCGTGCCGCCGCGGACGAAGAGCACCTCGGGGCGCCCGTATTCGCTGAACACGGCGACCTCGCAGGTCGGGCAGCGGTGGATCCGCTGCGGGCTCTCGTCGTCGCGCGGAACATCGACCGCGCGCGGCTCGCCGGCGAGCAGCTCGACCCGGCCGGCTTCGATCAGCAGATTGATCACGAACGCGCTGCCGGTCTGACGTTGGCAGTTCAGGCAGTGGCAGCAGTGGACGAAGAGAGGGTCGGACGCGAGCCGGTAGCGAACGGCTCCGCACGCGCACCCTCCCTCACGTAGAACGCTCATGTACTCCTCCTCTTCGGCGGCGTGGCGACGCGTCGGCGGGCTCCCGATATCCCTGCGTCGTGGCGTACTCCTCGGCAACGCGCTTCGGGACGCAGAGCGCCCAGGCGTTCTCGACGAGGTCCTGCATCTCGGCGCGATCGAGGGCGGCGAGCCGGGCGTGGGCCCAGCTGTAGCGCATGTCGGACACGCTCGGAAGCGAGAACTTCTCCGGCTCGGCCTCCACGAGAGCGGCCCGCCACTCCTTCGGGAACCCGAAGCCCATGACCGTGCCGTCCCTCGAGAACGCGAGGAAGACGATCCGGCCGACGCGAAACTTCAGCCGCCCTCGGACGACCGCTTCGCTGCTTCGCGGGAGGGTCGCCGCGAAGGCACGAACGTCGTCGACCGTGACCGGCACGAGACCGAGGATACGAGACGCCTACTCGGGGATCGTCAGGTCGAGCCGCGGAGCCTCGGCGGGAGTGAGAGTGTCGAGAACGACGAGCAGACGCCAGGCCGACGGAATCGCCGAGGAGCGTCTCGTGCTCGGGATCGGCGCCATCGACCGAGACGCGGGCGACGACGGTCGTCAGCCACCCGCCGAGGTTCTCGATGGCGGCGGCTCCGCCCGAATCGCTCGGCCAGCCACTGGTTGTCGTCCACCGTCACATCTCCCCCCTGTTTCCCGTCATATAGGTATGACGCACACGACCCGGGCGATGTGACAGCGCTCAAGGGTGACAAGCTTTCGGAGACCACGGATGCGGATCGAGAACACCCACGAGCGACTGATCGCCGCGACGCCCGAGCGGGTCGCGGAGCTCGTCGCCGACTTCGACCGGATCTGGCCGACGCGGATCGCTCCGGCCCCGCTGGCGCTCGACCGCGGCCGCTTCGACGCCGGCCCGATGCTCTGGCAGGAGGTCGACCGCCCGGGGGCGGCACGTGCATTCCGGGTCGTCAGGCCCGACGGCCTTCGCGCCGAGCACTGGTTCGAGGCCCACGAGGCAGAGACCGGGACGCTGCTTCGCCACACCGTCGACGGATCGGCGAGCGGGCCGGCCGAGACGCTCTGGCGGGAGCGGATCGCGCCCCTCCACGACACGATCCTCGAGGCGCTTCTCGACAACGTCGAGGCGGCGGCCGCCGGCGAGGGCCTACGGCGTGACGCGCGGCACGAGGAAGCGGTCGAAGAATCCGATCACCCGCCGCTCGTACTCCGCCGGGCGCGCCGCGTAGCCGCCCGTGTGGCCTGCCCCGGGGATCCTCCAGATCGCCTTCGGTTCCTTCGCGGCGCGGAAGTAGGTCGGATCGAGATCCTCGCCGCCGGCACCTCGACCCGCAGAGACGAAGAAGACGGCGGTCGGTGCGATGCGCCCAGCGAGGGCCTCGAGCGACGGCGGTGGGAGCGTGTCGCTGAAGACGGCGGTCGCGATGGTCTGAACCAGGCTCTCCGGCAGCACGAGCGCCGCTGCCGGGCCGCGCAGCCAGGTCTCGCGCACCGAGCGCTCGCCTGCGCCGTCCGCGACCACGGCTCGCAGCCGGTGGTTCCCGGCGGCCGCTTCGAGCAGCTGCTCGCCGCCGACCGAAAAGCCGATGCCGCCGATACGTCCCCCCTCCACGTCGGGACGGCTGCGAAGCCAGTCGACCGCCGCGTCGATGTCCGCGGAAGCGCCCCAGCCGAATGTGTTCGGGCTGCCGTCGGAGCCGTCGTAGCCGCGCATGTCCACGAGCAGCACCCCGTAGCCGTGGCGGCGCAGCATCGCGGCGACATCGAGCCTGCCGCGCCGGGTCGGGAACGAGATCACCGCCGCCCCGTTCCGTGAGGGCGCGTACCACGCGGCGAGGTTGACGCCGTCGCTCGTCGTGATCGACACGGGCCTGTAGCCGGCAGGAGGCGGCGTCGCCTCGGCCCGCGGGCGGTGGGTCGCGAGCAGGCCGATTCCGATCGGAAGCACGAGCCAGTAGAGCGCGAGACCCGCGCCGAGCGCGATCCCGCCACGGCGAAGGAGACGCCGGCGGCCTCCTTTCCTACCACGCCAGGCGAGTGCGGCTGCCACAGCGAGCAGCGAGGCTCCCGCCGGCCCGAGCAGAAAGCCTGTCCAGTCGGACGCGCGCTCGAACGTCGCCCGCGCGTCGGCGACCGCGAGCGCGCAGCCGACGAGGGAGAGCAGACCGAGCCACGCGAAGAGGGCAGCGCGCCCGCCGGCAGGCAGCAGCCGCCCGCCGAGCGCCACGGCGGCGAGGATCGCAAGCGGCACGAGCGCCGCGGCAAGGTGGTCGGCGGCCCCCGTTCCCCGCTCGGGTGCGATCAGCGTGTCGAGAACGGTGTGCGCGGCCACCAGGATCAGCGCCGCCGCGGCGATCGCCCTCTCGCGCGCGAGGATGATCGTCACGATTGCAGCCGACCGGCTCCGCATGGCGCCTCCACCCGACTTTTCCGCGAGCTCCTGTCGGCCCGCATCGGGGAAACGCCGGGTGCCGTGTACGCAACGATGAGTCCTGCCGGCCTCGTCGGTCCACACCATGGAGTCGAACCGAAGAGGAGAATCGCAATGCGGAAGCTGATCGTCACCGAGTTCGTCTCGCTCGACGGCGTCATGGAGGCGCCCGGCGGCGAGCCCGGGTACCCTCACGCCGGCTGGGTCGGGCCGCTCTTCAGTGCCGAGCTCGGCGCCTACAAGGAGCAGGAGCAGCTGGCCGCCGACGTCCTCGTGCTCGGGCGGAAGACGTACGAGAGCTTCGTCGGCGCGTGGCCGACGCGCGAGGGCGCCATGGCGGACAAGATCAACTCGATGCGAAAGCTCGTGGCGTCGATGACGCTCGGCTCCTCGGCTTGGCACGACACGACAGTGGTGAGCTCCGACCTCGAGGACGCGATCCGCGCGGTCAAGGATGAGGACGGCGGCCCGATCCTCGTCGCCGGCAGCCGCTCGGTCGTGCACGCGCTCCTGCGGGCCGGGCTCGTGGACGAGATCAACCTGCAGGTGTTCCCGCTCGTCCTCGGCAGCGGGATGCGGGTGTACCCCGAGACATCCGACCCCGTGAGGCTCGAGCTCGTCTCGTCGCGCCCGATCGAGAACGGGGTCGTGCTGCAGACCTACCGCGTCTCGAGCTGAGCCGCTGGGAGAATGGCGCGATGAGCGTCGAGCGCGCGCTCCGCGACGCGGAGCCAACCGTCTTCTGGCTCGACGACCCCGGCCGGCCCGTGGAGCGCGCCCCCCTCGACGGGGACTGCGAGGCGGATCTCGTCGTCGTCGGCGGCGGTCTGACGGGCGTGTGGGCGGCGTTGCTCGCGCGCGAGGCCGACCCGGGCCGGTCGGTCGTCCTGCTCGAGGGCGACCGCCTTGCATTCGGCGCGAGCGGCCGGAACGGCGGCTTCGCCGCCGCGTCGCTCACCCACGGCGTCCTGAACGGCGAGGCCCGCTTCCCGCGCGAGATCGGCCGCCTGCAGGAGCTCGGCATGGAGAACCTCGCAGCGATCTCCGAGGCGATCGCCCGCCACGGCATCGACGCCGGCTGGGAGCCGACGGGCGAGATTCATGTCGCGACGCGGGCGCACGAGCTTCCCGAGCTGGACGGGCTCGCGGCCGCGCTGCGACGGCACGGCCGCGACGTCGTCGAGCTCGACCAGGACGCGATCCGCGCCGAGCTCGCCTCCCCCCTCTACCTGGGCGGTGTCTGGAACCGCGACGGCTGCGCGCTCGTGAATCCCGCCCGGCTCACGTGGGGCCTCGCCGCGGCCGCCGAGCGCGCGGGCGCGCGGATCCACGAGGGCTCGCCGGTGACGTCACTCGCTCCCGCGGCCGGCGGGATCGAGCTCGCAACTCCTGCGGGCCGTGTGCGCGCCCGGCGCTGCGTCCTCGCGACGGCCGCGTTCCCGCCCCTTCTGCGACCGATCCGCCGACTCGTCGTGCCGGTCTACGACTACGTGCTCGTCACCGAGCCGCTCTCGGCAGCGCAGCGCGACGCGATCGGCTGGCACAACCGCCAGGGGTTCTCCGACACGGCCAATCAGTTCCACTACTACCGGCTGACCGCCGACGACCGGATCCTCTGGGGCGGCTACGACGCCGTCTACCACTACGGCAGCGACATGGGGGCGCACCGCGACCAGAGCGAGCGCACGCACACGACGCTCGCCCGGAACTTCCTCGGCATGTTCCCGCAGCTCGAGGGCATTCGCTTCACCCATCGCTTCGGCGGACCGATCGACACGTGCACCCGCTTCTGCGTCACCTTCGGGACGGCGGTCGGCGGGAAGGTCTCCTACGCCGTCGGCTTCACCGGCCTCGGCGTCGGCGCGAGCCGCTTCGGCGCGCAGGCGGCCCTCGACCTCGTCGACGGACGCGACACCGAGCTGACGAGGCTCGAGCTCGTCCGCAGCCGGCCCCACCCCTTCCCGCCCGAGCCGATCCGCTACCTCGGCATCACCCTGACCCGCCGCGCGCTCGCGCGCGCCGACCGGACGGGGCGGCGCGGACCCTGGCTGCGTGCGCTCGATGCCCTCGGCCTCGGCTTCGACAGCTGAGCGGCTGTCTAGCCGGTCAGGGTCGTCCGGCGCTGGAGGATCGCGTTCGCGATGGCGATCAGCACCCCGCCCGCGAAGATCAGCGTGCCCATCACGAACACCTGCGGCGGGATGCCGACCTTCACGGCGCCGTAGACCCAGAGCGGGAACGTCAGCGTCTGGCCGGCCACGAACTGCGTGATGATGAAGTCGTCGATCGACATGGCGAACGCGAGCAGCGCCGCCGCGACGATTCCCGGCGCGAGCAGCGGCAGCGTGACCGTCCAGAACGCCGTCCACGGGCCTGCGCCGAGATCGGCGGCAGCCTTCTCGATCGCGCGGTCGAGCCCGACCGCCCGGGCGCGGACGACGACCGCGACGTAGGCGACGTTGAACGCCACGTGCGCGACGAGGATCGTCCCGAGGCCGCGCGCGACGTTCAGCGTGATGAAGAAGGAGAGGAGCGATGCGCCGACGACCACCGACGGCGCCGCGATGTCGACGAAGATCGTCCCGTCGATCGCCGTTGTTCCGCGAAACCGGTGACGCGCGAGCGCCAGCGCGAGCGGGACTCCGAGCACGAGCGAGATCGCGGTCGACCCGGCGGCGAGCTCGAGCGAGTTGACGAGCGCCCCGGTCAGGTCGGCGATGTCGAAGACGTGCCGGTACCACTCCGTCGTGAATCCGAGCCAGCTGAAGGTGAGGCGGCCCGAAGGGGCCTGGTTGAAGCCGTAGGCGACCATGACCCCGATCGGGACGATCGTGTACGCGAGGACGAGCCAGGTGTAGAACGGGAGCAGGAAGCGCGCCGGGCGCACGCGTGCGGGCCTCGCCTCGAGCGGGGCGGGACGGGCGTGCGCCTCGGCGATCACGCGTACTCCTGGATCCGCGCCGTGCCGAACGCACGGGCGTAGAGGTAGATGACGACGAGCGTCGCCGCGATCAGGATCGACGAGAGCGCCGACGCCATCGGGTAGTCGAAGTTCTCGAGGTAGCTCGTCTGGATGACGTTGCCGACCATCGTCGTGCCGGGCCCGCCGAGAATCGACGCGTTCACGTAGTCGCCCACGTTCGTGACGAACACGAGCAGGAACCCGGCGAAGACCCCCGGCGCCGAGAGTGGCAGGATCACGCGTGCGAACGACGAGGCCGGGTGCGCGTAGAGGTCGCCGGCTGCCCGCACGAGGCGACGGTCGATCCGCTCGAGCGAGACGTAGAGCGGCAACGCCATGAACGGGAGCGCGTTGTAGGTCAGTCCCGCGATCACGGCGGCCCGCGTCGAGAGCACATGCGTCGACTGCGGCAGCAGATGCCAGCTCTTGAGCGTCCCGAGGACGAAGCCCTGGTCGGAGAGGATGAACTGCCAGGCGAGCGTCCTGATCACGAACGAGACGAAGAACGGGAGCAGGATCAGCAGCAGGTAGGTCGACTTGTATCGGCCGCCGTGAAAGGCGATCCAGTACGCCATCGGGTAGGCCAGCACGAGCGAGAGCCCGGTCGAGACCGCCGCGAACTCGAACGAGCGCACGAACTGCGTGTGGTAGAGCCGGATCGCCGTCACGTACTCGTGCCAGTGCCACGTGAGCGTGAAGCCGGCGTCCGGGTTCCCGGTCTGCAGCGACACCGACAGCACGGCGATCAGCGGCACGACGAAGAAGACCGCGAGGTACACGCTGCCCGGCAGGCCGAGCAGGTACGGCGTCAGCCTGCTGCGCACCGCTAGGACTGGATGATGGGGTCGAAGATCGAGTTCCAGGTGCTGAACTCGTCGTAGTTCTTGAAGGTGTAGTACTGGCGCGCCTTCGCCCGCATGGCGGCCGTCGGGAAGACCAGCGGGCTATTCGCGACGTCCGGGTCGTCGATCTGCTTCGCGATCACCTGCCTCGCCGCGGGCACCGGACAGACGTAGTTGACCCAGTCGGCGACCTCGGCCGCGGTCTTCGGCTCGTAGTAGAAGTTCATCCACTCGAGCGCGTCGACGGGGTGCTTGGCGCCGAGCGGGATCATCAGGTTGTCCGTCCAGAACATCGCCCCTTCCTTCGGGACGACGAACTTCAGGTGCGGGTACCCGGACGCGTTGGCCTGGAAGATGTCGCCCGACCACGCCTGCGTGATCCACGTGTCGCCGTTCTCGAGCGCCTTGATGTAGCTCTGGTCGTAGTACTGGCGGACGAGGCCCTGCTGGCGCTGCTTCTTCAGCACCGTCGCCGCCTTGCGCCAGTCGTCGGGTGTCGAGGTGACCTGGTCGATCCCGAGGTACAGCATCCCGGCGGCGCCGAGCTCGGTGTTGTCGCTCATCATCCCGACGTGGCCCTTGAACGCCGGGTCCCAGAGGTCCTTGATCGAGGTGATCTCACGGCCTGTCAGCTTCGGGTTGTAGGCGATCCCGGTGAACCCGGACTGCCAGGCGACGGTGTAGGCGTTGCCCGGGTCGTAGGACGGGTTCTTGACGAGCGGGCTCGCGTACTTCGCGAAGTTCGGCACCCGGTTCATGTCGAGCCGGATCAACCAGCCGTGGTTGATCAGCTCGGTCAGCTGCCACCCGTTCGTCATGACGATCAGGTCGTAGCCGGTTCCCTGTCCCGCCTGGAGCGACGGTGAGATCTTGGCGTAGAACGGCTTGTTGTCCTGGATCACTTCCTTGTAGTTCACGGTGATCCCGGTCTTCTTCGTGAACTGCGCGAGCGACGGATGCTTGCCGTGATCCGTGTCGATGTAGAGCGGCCAGTTCGCGAAGTCGAGCACGCCGGCCTGCTTCTGCTTCGCCCACCAGCCGGCCGTGCCGACGGAGTTGGCCGTGGTCTTCGTCGCCGTCTTCTTGGTCCCGCCGACGCCGCAGGCGCTGAGCAGTCCACCGAGCGAGAGCGCGGCGGCCCCCGCGCCGGCTCGCCGCACGAACTGCGCGCGCGAGAGGCGCTCCCGGGTCAGGCCGCGTACGAGCGCGGCGTCGATCGCGTCGTGCTCCCGGTGGACGTCCGTCATGTGGGGCTCCCTTCCTCGCCGGCGTCGGCCGGCGTGACGACGAATGTGTGCTCGGGCCGCCAGGACAGACCGACGACGCTGCCGGCGCCGGGGCTGGCGCCGCCGTCGTTCTGCACGTAGACGGTGAGGGTCGTGCCGGCGGGCCCGTCGATCTCGAGCTGGTGCCCCAGACCGAGGTACGTGCTCGTGCGCACCAGCCCCTCGATGAGGTTGTCTCCCTCGCGCGCGGGTCGGCCCCGCTCGACAGGGCGGAGCTTCTCCGGGCGGACGCCGACCTTCACGCGTCCGCCGCCTGCCGGCACCCGCTCGGCGGGGACACGCACCTCCGGCCCGCCGTCGAGCGCGATCCGCGCAACGTCGCCGGTCGCGCCGGTCGGCATGCCGGGCAGGAGATTGGACGCGCCGAGGAACTCGGCGACGAACTCGGTGGCCGGGCGGTCGTACACCGCCGCCGGCACGTCGACCTGCTCGATCCGGCCGCCGTTCATGACCGCGAGCCGGTCGCTCATCGCGAGCGCCTCCTCCTGGTCGTGGGTGACGTAGAGGAACGTCACCCCCACCTCACGCTGGATCCGCTTCAGCTCGAGCTGCATCTGCTTGCGGAGCTTGAGGTCGAGCGCCCCGAGCGGCTCGTCGAGGAGCAGCACGCGCGGCTCGTTGACGAGCGCCCGTGCGAGCGCCACCCGCTGCTGCTGCCCGCCGGACAGCTGCGCGGGCTTGCGCCGCTCGAGCCCCGCGAGGCCGACGAGCTCGAGCGCCTCGCCGACGCGGCGATGGATCGCGTCGCGGGCGAGCTTGCGCCGCCGCAGGCCGAAGCCGACGTTCGAAGCCACGTCGAGATGCGGGAAGAGTGCGTACGACTGGAAGACGGTGTTGACGTCGCGGCGATACGGCGGCACGCGGTGCATCTCGCGGCCGCCGAGGTAGACGGTGCCTTCGCTCGGGTCCTCGAAGCCGCCGATGATGGCCAGGGTCGTCGACTTGCCGCACCCCGACGGGCCGAGCAGGCTGAAGAACTCCCCGTGCGCGATCTCGAGGTCGACCTCGTCGACGGCCACCGTGTCGTGGAAGCGCTTCGACACACCCTCCAGCCGCACATCGGGAACGAGGCTCGCCCTGCCGGACGCTCCGCCCGGAGCGGCACGCGTCTCACCCGCAATCGACGTCATCGCGCCTGCGACCGCCCGCAGAGATGCATCGGTCGACGATCGTAATGGGTGCGACGCGAATCTGCCGCGGCCACCGGCCGCGAAGCTATCTCGAGCGACGTTTGCCGGCACCGCCGGCGCGCGCGTGCGGCCGCGCCGCGAGCAGCGCGAGCAGCGCCACCGCGACGAAGTTGCGGAACGTCGGTGCGGGCCAGTGCAGCTGCGCTGCGCCGTGGAACCAGTGCGGGTCGACGAGGAAGACGATCCCTGTGATCACGATCTTCGGCAGGAAGCCGGAGACGAGGAACAGCGTCGCGAGGACGATGCCCCAGAACCCGAGCTCGGGCAGGCCGACGGCGTGCCCGAAGTCGAGCACGTTCCAGGCGATCCAGAAGACCAGCGGCGCGAGCAGGCAGACCGCGACCAGCACGGCGACCGCCACCGCGAGGCCTCCGGCGACGAGGGCACCGATGCCGGCGATGCGAAGGAGCAGGCGCAGGAGCGGGCTCACTCGCCGGCGTCCGGCCGCGCCGGCTCGTGCGGGCCGGTGTCCAGCCGGAACGGCGGATACTCGGGCGTCATCAGCGCAGCGTAGGCGCCGACCCGGAACCCCCAGCGGTTGAAGCCCAGGATCAGATCGAAGACGTCGCGCGGGTAGCGGTTCTTGAACAGGAGCAGCATCGCGACGACGAAGACGAGCACGCCGACGACTCCGCCGAAGCCGTACCGGTCGACCCACCCCAAGCCGCCGCCCGCGAACAGGCCGGCGATCGCGTACTGCGGGATCCCGATGATCCACCAGCCGATCAGCGGCAGACCGCGGCGCTGATGCTCCGGATAGGCGATCTCCAGCCGGGCCGGATAGTCGGGGACGTCGGCCATCGTGAACGGCGGATAGCGGTCGGTGGCGAGCGCGCTGTACCCGTAGAAGGTGACGCGCCACGTCCAGCGCAGCACTCCGAGATTCCAGCCGAAGAGGCCGCGCGGGTACCGGCCCGTGAAGAGGAGGACGAAGAACACGGCGATCGTCGCGAGGACGAACGTGATCCAGAGAAAGACGAGGCAGATGAAGTGCGGGATCAGCAGCAGCCACTTCACGAGCCACAGCCAGCGTGACAGTGGCAGCGTGAGCTCGCCCTCGAGACGAACGGGGTGCTCGCTCATCCCGGCGAGTGTCGCCGGGCCGGTCGCGGCCGTCGTCGGTGCAAGCCGCCGCCCGGCTGCGGAAACCCCGCGCCCCGCGGTCCCGCGACCGGGCGGAGCGACGCCGCCTCGTGATACGGCCGTCTCAGGCTCGCCCCGCGTTCGGCGAGTTGCCGCCGCCCGGGCGTCCCGCGGCAGCGCCGTGGCGGCGGCCGATCGGCATCTTGCCCGGGACGACGGCGAGGGCGACCACGGCGCCCGCGAGCGCGACGGCGGCGGCGGCGAGGAGACCGAGGTGCATGCCGCTGACGAACGCGGAGCGGGCGCTGTGCGCGACCCCGGCGCCCGTCGCGCCGCCGAGGCGATCGGCGACACCGAGCGCCGCGCCGAGCGAGTCGTGGACAGCCCGGCCGACGGCGGCCGGGAGGTGGTACGGGGCGAGAGCCGTCGTCACCCGCGCGTCGTAGCGGTTCGAGAGCAGGCTGCCGATCACGGCGACGCCGAGGGCTCCGCCGGTCTGGAGGAAAGCGCCGTTCGTGCCGCCGCCGACGCCGGTGTGCTCGCCGGGCAGCGATCCCATCACCGATGCGGTGGCCGACGGGATGACGAGCCCGGCCCCGACGCCGACGAGGGTCATGCCGAGGACGACGCCGCCGTAGGTCGTGGAGGGTGTGGCACCCGAGACCTGCCACAGGCCGCCGGCGACGCTCAGCATCCCCGCCGTGATCGTCAGCTTCGCTCCGAGCCCGCGCACGAGCACGCTCGAGAGCGGCGCGACCAGAGCGATTGCCCCGGCGGCGGGCAGCATGCGCACGCCGGCCTGCAGCGGTGTGAAGCCGAGGTCGAACTGGAGGAACTGTGTGAGGACGAAGAGGGCGCCGAAGAGGCCGAACATGGTCAGACTGACCGACACGATCGGCCCGGAGAACCCCCTGTCGCGGAAGAAGCGCAGGTTCAGCATCGGTCGCGCGCTCGCCCGCTCCCAGCCGACGAAGAACGCGAGGACGGCGAGCGCGCCGATGCCGGCGGCCAGGACGCGCGCCGAGGTCCAGCCGTGCACCGGGGCCTCGATGATCGCGTAGAGGAGCAGCCCCAGGCCGGCGATCGAGAGGAGCGAGCCGGCGATGTCGGGGCGCTGCGCACGCGGGTTCTTCGAGTCGGGGACGAGCGGAAGGGCGAGGGCGAACCCGAGCGCGGCGATCGGGACGTTGACGAGGAACACCGAGCCCCACCAGAAGTGCTCGAGGAGCAGCCCGCCGACGATCGGGCCGAGCGCGATGCCCGCGCCGCTCGTCGCCGCCCAGAGGCCGATCGCACGCTGCCGCTCACGCGGCACGGTGAACGTGTTGGTGATGATCGCGAGGGTGGCGGGCATGATCAGCGCGGCGCCGAGGCCCATGCTCGCGCGGGCGGCGATCAGCGAGCCGACCGAGCCCGAATACGCCGCCCACGTGGAGCAGGCTGCGAACGCGACGAGGCCGGCGAGGAACGTACGCTTGCGTCCGATCCGGTCTGCGAGGCTGCCCGACACGAGCAGCAGGCCTGCGAACACGAGCACGTACGCGTCGACGATCCACTGGAGGTCGCTGGAGCTCGCGTCGAGCTTGTCGACCAGCGTCGGCAGCGCGACGTTCAGGACCGTGTTGTCGAGCGTGACGATCAGCAGCGACACGCACAGCACTGCGAGCGCGAGCCAGGGCCTGGCGTCACCCGGGGCCTCGTGTTCGATCCGGCCTGTGCTCATGAGCGACCTCTCCTTTCCGCCTCGGCGCCCGAGCCGCACTCGGCTCGCAGACACGCCGACTCTGGTGTAAACTCAGCGCCCGATGATATCATCAGCTGCTGAGATACCATGCGACGGCCCGCCTGTCAACGGGAGGAGAGCCTGATGGCGAGGAGCGGGCGGCCACCGGGCGGCACGCGAAACCGCGAGGCGATCCTGGCCGCCGCCGCGCACCACTTCTCCGAGCTCGGCTACGACCGCACGTCGCTCCGGTCGATCGCATCCGAGGCCGGTGTCGACCAGGCGCTGATCGCGCACTACTTCGGCTCGAAGCACGAGCTCTTCATCGCCGCCGTCGAGTTCCCGCTCGACCCCGCCGCGATCCTCCCGGAGCTGCTGGCAGGCGACCCCGCGACGATCGGAGAGCGCCTCGCGCGGCTTCAGCTCATGCAGCTCGAGGATCCCGATGCGAGGAGGCGGCTCACCGGCCTCGTCCGCGCCGCCTCGTCCGAGCCCGAAGCCGCGCGCATGCTGCGCGAGTTCCTGATGCGTGAGGTGATCGGCCCGGTCGCCGAAGCGCTCGGATCGGACGAGCCCGAGCTCCGCGTGAGCCTCGTCGGCTCGCAGTTCATCGGCCTGATGATGGCGCGCTACATCGTCGCGGTGGAGCCGCTTGCCTCCCTGCCGGCCGAGCGTGTCGTGAAGCTGATCGCTCCGACCCTGCAGCGCTACCTGACGCAGCCGCTGACGACAGGCTGAACTCTCACCCCCACTCGGACACGGTCCGGTTCCGTAGTTTCGGCGCAGCCGCTGCGGGCTCCGAGCGATGCCTGTCGGCCCACTCGACTCTTCAATGACGGTTGAACAGACGTCTCTCACCCGGCGCCCCGGATGCGTACCGACACAAAGCCCTCGACCCGCCTCACCGCGCTCCGTGCGCTGGCCGACCCGGTGCGGCTCGCGCTCGTCGACGAGCTCGCCCGTGAGAGCGCCTGTGCGTGCGAGCTCCGCGGGCGGCTCGGTCTGTCGGCGCCGCTTCTCTCCCACCATCTGAGCGTGCTACGCGAGGCCGGGCTCGTGGAGACGCACCGGGCGGGGCGCCGGCTCGAGGTCGAGCTCGACCGCCGTGCGCTCGCCCGCGTAGCTGCGTCGCTCCGGGGCTGGGTTGCATGAGCGTAGGCTCGACGGAGCTCAGCAACGAGCGGAGGCGCCGACCTCGGCGGCGCCGGAGCGCGATCGCAGCTCCCCCTCGCGGCCGGGCCCGCGTGCCCCTGCTCGCCGCATCGGCGGTCGGCGGTGCCGTCGCGTTCTACGTCGCGCTCGGGCCGTTCTGGGACTGGGCGCTCTACCGGCTCGTCGGCCTGCCGCGCGGGACGCGCTGGGCGGACGCGATCCACTTCTTCTGCTTCGACACGACGAAGATCCTGGCGCTGCTGGTGTCGATCATCTTCGTCGTCCGTGTCCTCCGAAGCTTCCTCTCGGTCGAGCGCACCCGCGCCCTGCTCGGCGGCCGCCGCGAGGGGCTGGGCAACGTCGCCGCTGCCGGGCTCGGCGTCGCGACGCCGTTCTGTTCGTGCAGCGCCGTCCCTGCCTTCATCGGCTTCGTCGCCGCCGGTGTGCCGCTCGGCGTGACGCTCTCGTTCCTGATCGCGAGCCCGCTGGTGAACGAGGTCGCGGTCGTGCTCCTGTACGGCCTGTTCGGCTTCCGGATCGCCGCGCTCTACGTCGTCTCCGGCCTCGTGATCGCGATCGCCGCCGGGGCCGTGCTCGGCCGCATGCGGCTCGAGCGGTTCGTCGAGCCGTGGGTGCTCGACGCTGCCGCGGGAGCCGGCGCCGACGTCGGCGCCGCGCCGGCGCCGAGCTGGGCGGAGCGGTTCGCGCTCGGCCGCGAGGAGGTGCGCTCCATCCTCGGCCGCGTCTGGCCCTACCTGCTCGCCGGGATCGCGATCGGCGCCGCCATCCACGGCTGGGTGCCGACGGACTTCTTCGCCCGCTACGCCGGGCCCTCGAACCCGCTCGCCGTGCCGTTCGCGGTCGTGCTCGGCGTGCCGCTCTACTCGAATGCGGCCGGCGTCCTGCCGCTGGTCGAGGCGCTGCACGCGAAGGGGCTCGCAATGGGAACGCTGCTCGCGTTCATGATGAGCGTGGTCGCGCTCTCGCTGCCGGAGATGGTCCTGCTCCGCCGCGTGCTTCAGCCCCGGCTGCTCGCCTGCTTCATCGCCGTCGTGGCCGGAGGCATCCTCGCCACCGGCTTCCTCTTCAACGCGATCCTCTGAAAGGAGCTCTCATGTCCCAGGTCAAGGTGCTCGGAAGCGGCTGCGCCAACTGCCGGCGGCTGACCGCGCTGACCGAGGAGGCGCTCGCCTCCCTCGGCCGCTCCGAGCAGGTGGAGAAGGTCACCGACTATGCCCAGATCGCGGCCTACGGCGTGCTGGCGACCCCGGCTCTCGTCGTCGACGGTGACGTCCTGATGGCCGGGCGGATCCCGGCGCCCGGCGCGCTGAAGGACGCCCTGGCGGAGAAGCTCGCAACCCCGGCCTGACGCCCGACCCGCCCGGCTACCCCTGGCCGCCCGTCACGCGTGCGTCGCCTTGAGGTACGCGAGCACGGCGAGCACGCGGCGATGGTCATCGGCCGACTGCGTCAGGCCGAGCTTGCTCATGATCGAGCTGACATGCGTCTCGACGGTCTTCTCCGTGAGCCACAGCCGCTTCGCGATGGCTGCGTTCGTCCGCCCCTCGGCCATCAGACCCAGAACCTCACGCTCGCGTGGGCTGAGCGCTGCCAGCGTCTCGTCCCCGTGTGACGGCGTCAGGAGCTGCGTCACGACTTCCGGGTCGAGCGCCGAGCCGCCGCGACAGACCCGCTCGGCGGCGTCGAGGAACTCGTCGACGTCGAGCACGCGGTCTTTGAGCAGGTAGCCGAATCCGCCACCGGAGCCGACGAGATCGACGGCGTGGCGCCCCTCCACGTGTTGCGAGAGGACGAGCACGGCGGTGCCGCCGTGCTCCTGGCGGATGGTCGACGCCGCCAGCATTCCCTCGTCCTCGTAGGTGGGAGGCATGCGCACGTCGACGATCGCCAGGTCGGGCTCGTGCTCCGCGACCACCGCGAGCAGGCTCTCGGCGTCTCCAACCCGGGCGAGCACCGTGTGGCCGGCGTCCTCGAGGAGCCCCGACAGGCCCTCTCGCAGGAGGACGGCGTCTTCGGCGATCACGACTCGCACGGGATCGCGACCTCGATCTGGGTGCCGCCTCCGGCCGGGCTCGCGATGTCGAGCGAGCCACCATGGGCTGCAACGCGGTCGATCAGCCCGGCGAGACCCGAGCCGCGGCGCACCTTTGCGCCGCCGACGCCGTCGTCGGAGACGGTCAGGCACAGCGTGCCGTTGTCGCGACGGGCGCGGATCGCGACACGCGACGCCGAGGAGTGCTTGACCGCGTTCGTCAGCGCCTCGCAGACCACGAAGTACGCGGCGGCCTCGACGCTCGCCGCGACACGTCCAACGGGCGCGCTGACGTCGACGTCGACCGGAGACGACCGGGCGAGATCGTCGAGCGCGGCGGCGAGCCCCTCGTCGAGCCGAGCCGGACGCACGCCGGCCGCGATCTGGCGGAGGTCGGCGATCGCGGACCCGACCTCGTCGACGATCGCATCGAACGCCGGGGAGAGCACGAGGGCCTCGCGCGGCAGCGTCCGCTGCAGACGCCGGAGGCGGAGCCCCAGCGAGACGAGCCGCTGCTGCGCGCCGTCGTGCAGGTCGCGCTCGAGACGACGCCGCTCCTCGTACCCCGCCTCGACGATGCGCGCCCGCGACGCCTGTACCTCCTGCAGCTGTAAGCGCAGCTCGACCCGGAGGCGCGCTATCTCGATCGAGAGCGTCGCAGCGCGGAGCACCTCCGAGAGGAAGCCATGCCGGTCGGCGAGCGCCGGGTCGTGCACGAGTACCGCCGCCCTGGATCCGTCCTGGCTGATCTCCGTGATCGTCCTGCCGTCGCCGGGCGGGCTCGACACCAGCTCGCCCGACACGGTCGCGTATGCCTCACTCGACGGGAGCCAGTAGAGAAGCTCGGCGAGCGGGTCGCCGAGGGCGTCGGTCAGAACGCCGCCGATCTCCTCCGGTGCTCGCCTTCCCTCACGGACTCCGGCCTCCAGCGACTCGACGAGGCGCAGCGCCTCGAAGCGGCGGCGGTCGAACCGACGGTCGACGCCGCGCTGCACGCGTGCACGCAGCGGCCGGAAGCCGAGCGCGACGACGAGTGTCGCGGCAGCGGTGACCCAGGCCGAGCCCCGGCCGAGTACCACCCCGCCGACGAGGGCAACGACCCCGTAGGCCGCGCCGAGCAGGAACGTCAACGTCGCGTAGACGAGCGTGCGGTTGATCAGCCGCTCGATTGTGTAGAGGCGGTAGCGCACCACGGCGATCCCGATCGCGCCCGCGACCGCAGCCTCCATCGTCAGGAGGTAGGCGAACAGGATGCTTCCCGGCCCACCGAAGGCGATGTGCGCGACGGCGCAGAGCACGAGCCCAAACGGGATCAGCGATGCCGCCCAGGCGAGCCAGAGGGTCTGCAGCCGCTCGCTCCCCGTCGAGCGGCGCAGCCGCAGCCTGATCGCGATCGCCCCCGCGAACAGCGACCCGAGGATCCCGAGCCAGAGCGGCACCCAGATCCATTCGAGCCAGTGCGGGAAGATCACATGCGCCATCGGGTTCTGGACGCGGGCGTCGGGCGAGCCGAATGCGGAGCGATCGAACATCGCCACCGCCATGAAGCCGACGAAGCAGACCGCTCCGCCGCCGGCGACGTACCGCCAGCGCCGGCCGAGCAGCCGGCCGTCGGGGAAGACGAACGCCACGGCGATGGGCCACGCGTAGAGAAGCGGCCAGACGGCGCGGGCGATCTGCAGCGACCACCCGCGCGAGCCGACGAGCTCGGGCCACGTACCGGCGAGGAACGCGCCGACGAGCAGGATCCACGCGATCGCGTTGCGCGGCTGCCGCAGCACGATCGTGAGACCGACCACCCCCGGCACGAGCACCGCGAGAAGCGCGAACGGCCAGATCCAGCCGGGAGCCCCCGCGTCGGGATTCGGGAGCAGGCCCGCGGCGTCGAGCGCGACGAGCGCCGGCGACGCGAGTGCGAGCGTCCAGGCGAGGGGTCGTGTTCCGCGCATCGGCGAATTCTTCGTGCTGTCGCCCGCGGAGGCAATAGGTGCCAGCACCGAAGCGCAGTTCCGGGGGAGCGCCTGCCCAGGTCCCTGGGCAGCGCCGATGTGCCGCGCGCGCCGCCCACCTACGGTCGCTCCGTCCACTGCGAAAGGAGTAAGAGACATGCTGAACCGCCTGCTCCCGTTGAGCGGCACCGTGTTCGTCGTCCTCGTCGCCGTCGCGTTCGCCGCGCTCGGCGGGAACACCCCGGGCGGAGATGCCTCGGCGGCGAAGGTGACGTCCTACTACACGGCCCACAACGGCGCCGAGACGGCCGCGGTCTACGTGCTCGCGATCGCGGTCGGCTTCCTCGCCCTGTTCGCGGTCGCCGCCTGGCGCCGCGCCACGCCGAGCCCGTGGCGGCTGCTGTTCGTCAGCGGAGCCGCGATCGCCGCCGCGGGGTTCCTCGGCGCCGCGACACTGCACTTCGCCCTCGTCGAGGGCGTCCACCACCACGTCGCGCCGTCGGCGGCGCAGGCGCTGAACGAGCTCGACGCGTACGACTACCTGCCGTTCTCGATCGGGATCGGGATCATGCTCGTCGGCGCCGCCGGGCTCGGGATCCCGCAGCGTGGCGTCGAGCGCGTGCTCGGCTGGTCGGCGCTCGTGCTCGGACTCGGCGCGTTCACCCCGCTCGGATTCTTCACGTTCCTCGGTGCGGGCGTCTGGTTCGTCGTCGCGAGCGTCGCGCTCACGCTCGCCGGCACGCGCGAGCTGCACGGTTCGCGGTCGGTGGTCGCCGAGGCGGTGACCGCATGACCCGGCTGCGGACGATCCTTGCGATCTGCCTGCTCGCGTCCGCCATCTCGGCGGTACAGGCGGCCGGCGCCGGCAGGCCGGCGACCCTCAGCTTCCTCGATGTGAGCGCTCGCTCCACGCCGGCGTTCGACGCCGGGCAGGGCGAGCCGCGTCCCGGCGACCGGGTGTTCCTGACGGATGAGCTCTACTTCTGGCACGGATCGCATCGCGGCGCCCGGGCCGGAAGCGTCGCCTCGACGCTGACGTTCATGTCCTCGTTCGGGAAGCGGGGCGCAACCGTCGACCTCGCCGGACAGCTGTTCCTGCGCGGCGGCTCACTGCGCGTCGACGGCGTCGTTCATGTCCTGCCGGGCGCGAACCACTTCGTCCTGCCGATCGTCGGCGGCACCGCGAGCTACGCCGGGGCCGCCGGCACCGTCGGCCTCCAGGACATCGGATCGAGCGGTGACCGCTCGGCGCTCGTCGTCCGCCTGATCCGCTGACCGATCGAGGCACCCGAGAAGGAGGGAATGCGAATCCACCCGGCCGCCGGAGCTCGCGGAGACGGAGGCGGTCGCCTCGAGCAGCCTCACCTTCGGCCTCGCCGAGTTCATGGGCGGAAGGCGGCTGGACGAGAGCGGCGAGAATCGGGGCCGGCCGAGGCGCCTCACCGGCCGGCCCCACACGTCCCAACGACGTTCTTCTGGGCAAAGGCCCGTGACACCCGTACCTTCAGGACCGCGATCTCGCCGCGCTGAGACTCCAGTCGATGCGGCGGGAAAATGCCGGTAGACGTAGGTGCCTGGCCCTCGCCGGCCCCGGGACGGTTGCGATACGCGTCCGGGCCGACCGAATCTCGCGTGTGAGCTGGAGCTCCCGCTGCATCTGCAACCGGCGGGTTTCGAATTGAGCGACGTGCGGCCACATGCGTCCTCCCTTGGTTTCGCAACTCGTTTCGTGCCTCGAGACTAGGGTGCTGCCGCGCGCACGGAAATCGGCCACCCGGCCGGGATTAACCCGCTTCCGCCTGGGAGGAACCGGCCGGCGAGGAGTCGCCGGGCTGGGACGTGAGCCGCGCAGGGAGCTCGGCGCGTGAGCGGATGTCGAGCTTGCGGTAGATCTTCGACAGGTTCCATTGCACCGTCTTCGGGCTGATGAAGAGCGCATCCGCGGTCTCCCGGTAGGACAGGCCGGACGCGATGAGCTCGGCGATCCGCTGCTCCGTCGGCGTCAGTCCGCCCGACGTGGGAGCGCGGCCGCCGATGCGCGCCAGCTCCGCTTGCGTCTTCGTTTCCCAGAGCGTCGCTCCGAGTCGGCGGAAGGTCTCGAGCGCCCCCTCGAGCGCCTCGCGCGCTGCACGCTTCTTGCGATCGCGTCGGAGGACGCTGCCGAGGACGGTGAGTGTGCGGGCGCGCTCGAACGGCTCCTCCAGTCGGTCGTGAAGCACGAGCGCTTGCTCGAGCTCCGCGCGGGAGGCTCCAAGCTCGCCGCGGGCCGCCGCGAGGAGGGCGCGGGCGCGGCCGGCCATGACGAGGACCCACGGGCGCTCGAGGATCGCTCCCAGCCGTTCGAGCTCGGCGAGCAGCGCTTCGGCCTCGTCCAGCTGACCGAGAGCGATCTTCGCCTCGATCGCGTCACCGTGAAAGCGGAACAGTGCCGGCTCCCGCAGTCCGGTCTCCTCGACCGCCGTTGCGAGCCGGCCGAGCGCGCGGTCGGCTTCGCGTGCGTTTCCGAGCGAGAGCTCGAGGAAGCCGAGGATCGCGAGCAGCTCGAAGCCGGCCGAGCGGCTGCCCAGCTCGTCCGCCAGCCTGAGGCCCTCCGCGATCTTCGCTCGTGCCGGTTCGACGAGGCCCAGGTGTGCCTCGACGAGAGACTCGACCACGAGTGAGTACGTGAAGTGCACCGCCAGCTCGTTCTGCAGGGTCGTCTCCCGCGACTCTCGCGCGTGCTTCGCGGCGAGCTCCCAGTCGCCGGTCAGGAGCTCGATGCGCGCGAAGTGAAAGAGGATGAACGGCAGCGCGTGCTCGTCGCCCTGGTCGATCGCCGCCTGGTAGAGCGTGTCGAAGCGGGCGCGTGACGCCCCCAGCTCGCCCGCCCACTCGAGAAGCATTGCGTGGATCCAGTCGGGTCGACCGAAAATCTGCGCCCACTCCGGCGAGCGGCCCAGCGCCACGGCACGGTCGATCGTCTCCAGTGGGATCCCCTCGCCGCTCAGCGCCCCGAGGAAGGCGATGTGCGAGAGCGCACCCGCCAATGTCGCCGGCTCGCCGAGCGACTCCGCCAGCTCGAGCGCGCGTCGAGCGTGGACCTCGGCCGGGGCGATCCCCTGTGTCTGGTGAAGGCACCAGGCGAGCCCCTCCTCGATCTCGATACGGCGTGCGGCGTCGCCGGCATGTTCCGCCAGGGCGGCCCGGAAGATCTCCTCGGCGGCATGGAACCCTTCGGTGTGGGCGCTGACCCAGGCGAGCCGTGTCAGGGCCTGCGACCGCTCCGGACCGGGCGTCGCGTCGGCGACGACCTCCTCCAGAAGCGCGCGGGCGCGATCGATCTCGCCGGCGTCGAAGCGTCGCTCTGCGGCCTCGACACCGCGGCGGAGCGCGTCGTGACCCTCGTCGTTCGGCGTCAGCCTGCGCGCCTGCTCCCACAACTCCGCGGCGGACGCCGGAGCGCCACGGGCTCGCGCCCGCCGGGCGGCGTCGTCGAGCGCCGCAGCAACGGCGGCGTCGGCATGTTCGGTCGCCAGGGCGAGGTGCCAGCCCCGTTCCTCCGGATCCTCGAGGATCTCGGCCAGCCGAGCGTGCAGGTCGCGTCTACGCGCCGGCGGGATCTGTGCGTAGGTGATCGAGGCGAGCAGCGGGTGCGCGAAGCGCACCCGGTCGCCCTCGAGCTCGACGATGCCCACCGTCGCGGCTGCCTCGATGGCAGCTCCCGAGTCGTGGCCGCCCGTGACCGCGTCGATCAGCGCCCGCGTAGGCCTCGACAGCGCCGCCGCGATCTCCGTCGCCTCGCGGGCGGGTGCCGGCAGGAGCACGAGGCGGTCGCGCACGAGCTCGTGCAGGCTCGCCGGGATCGGGAGCTCGTCCCCGTTCGCGTAATCGCCGCGCTGCAGCAACGCCCTCCCGATCTCGAGCGCGAAGAGGGGGTTCCCTCTCGACCGATCGTGAATGCCTGCGAGCGACTGCTCGGACAGGCGGCGTTCGAGGCGGGCGGCCAGCAGCTGTTCGAGCTCCGCCGGCCCGAGCGACCCGACGTGCAAGAGGCTCGCGCGGCCGTCGGCGAATGCCCGCTCGAGGTCGAGGGGCAACGCGACCGAGCCTTCGCTCCGCCGGGTCATGAGCAGGCCGATTCGGTCGTCCTTCAAGCGGCGAACGACGAATGCGAGCGCGCTCTCCGACTCGTGATCGAGCCACTGAACGTCGTCGATCCCGACGACGGTCGGACGTTCGCGCGCGAGCGCACGAAGCACCCCCAACGTCGCCAGGGCCACCGCACGCTGCGCCGGCTCGCCCTCGGGCTCGCTCCGAAGCAGCGCCACGTCGAGCGCCCGCCGTTGCGGCTCGGGAAGCTCCGCCATCGCCTCGTCGGAAACCTCGGCCAGCAGATCCCCGAGCGCCGCGTGCGCCAGCTGCGCCTCCGACTCGATCGGCCGGCAGACGAGCACGTGGTACGAGCGATCTGCCGCCGCCGCGAGCCCCACCTTCCACAGTGCGGTCTTCCCGATCCCCATCTCGCCGTCGAGCACGAGCGCACTCGGGCCCGCCTCGATCCCGTCCAGGAACTCTCCGAGGCCCGCCAGCTCCTCTGCGCGACCGATGATCACTTGGGACTCTGCAGACATCTGCTCAGGCCCCCTCCCTGAGCCGCCAGGTCTCGAGCAGCCGGAGTGCCGACCTGCAGTGGGCCGGAAGGTCGCGGTGGTCGTCGTCCAACGAGCGCCGCAGTGCCGTGGACGTCGGCGAAGGAGGCGTCACGACGGCGGTAGGGGGATCCCGCGCCATGGGGCAGGATATGAAACGGGCGAGTCATGCTGTCCACCCGGCAGGCGCCAGAACGAACGCTCCTGTCCCGCGCGGCCACCATCTCCGGGCCCAGCAGCGCCCCCTACCCCTCCAAGAGCACTCCGGCGGAGTGATGCGGGCGTCGCTCCTGTGCGCCTCCCGCTCGCCGGAGGAGATCGCGAGCTGCCACGAGCTCGGACAGCGGCCGGAGTCTCTTTGCGCCGGCTACTCAGCAGCGGACAAGAGGGCCTCGCCCTCGCCGAGGTGGAACGCCGCTCCCACCGCGGTAGAAGGCGAGCGCCCGCTCGAGGAGTTGCCTGCGCTCAGGTGACTTCCGCCTGGACCAGCACCGTCCCCGCAATGCTTCGCTGAGCCGAGCGATGGTCAGGCGGTCGACCACCGATCAAGCCGACCCCTCAAGCCCTCACCGATCGAAAACCCTGCTAGAAGCGAGAGGGCCCGCATTTGCAGGGCTTTTCGAAGTGGCGGGGTGGCATGTGAACGAAATCCCCTGACCTACGTGGGTTCCGACCTCTCTGTGGTGTCAAGACGCCGGCGCACGACCCAGGTGGCGGCGCGGACCAGCCAGGTGTGGGTCGGGCGGAACCGGAAGAGCGCGATCAGCGTCGCGAGCGCGGCGGGGCCGGCCGTGAGACCGGCCCACCAGTCGACGGTCTTGGCGAAGCCGAAGCCGAACTCGAGCGAGACGGCGAGCAGGATCGCAAGCACGGCGAGGCTCTCCTCGTCGAGCAACTCCTGCGCCGGTGTCCGTTCCGGGGCGGTCATCGTCAGGCGGGCTGGAGCGTGCCGGCGAAGACCTGTCGGGTGAGCAGGACTTCGCGGTCAGGCTGAGCAGCATGTAGACGCGCTCGCCGTAGAGCGCGGAGAGGAAGAAACCCCCCGTTCCCGTGCCGCCCGGCGCTGCGAGAAGGATCGCGCCGGGCGGCAGACGACTGACCCATCAGGGGATCAGCACCTTGTTGATCACATGGATGACGCCGTTCGAGGCCATCACGTTGGGCGTGATGACGGTGCCGCCGCCGACGAGCACCTTGCCGGCCTTGACGCGGATCGGGAGCGACTTCCCGCTCAAGGTCTTCGCGGAGTGAAGCTTCATCGCCCGGGCCGCCGTCACCTTGCCCTTGACGACATGGTAGAGCAGCACCGCGCGAAGCTTCGCCTTGTTCTTCGCAAGCGCGGCGAGAGTCGCCTTCGGCACCTTCGCGAACGCCGCGTCGGTCGGCGCGAAGACCGTGAACGGCCCCTTCCCCTGCAGCGTGCCGGCCAGGCCCGCCTTCGTCAGCAGCGAAGCAAGCGTCTTGAACTGCCCGGCCGCGACCGCGGTCTGCACGATGTTCTTGACCGGCATCGCCGGTGCGGCCTTCGGGATCAGCACGGAGTCGATCACATGGATGACGCCGTTGGAGGCCATCACGTCGGGAGTCGTCACCTTCGCCTGGTCGACGTAGACGGAACCGTCGACGACCTTGATCGCGACCGGGCGGCCGTCGAGCGTCTTCACCGAGGTGAGCTTGACGACATCGGCCGCAGTCGCCCGGCCGGGGACGACGTGGTAGAGCAGAACCGACTTGAGCTGCGCCGGGTTCTCGGCGAGCGCGTCGAGGGTCGCCTTCGGCACCTTGGCAAACGCCGCGTCGGTGGGCGCGAAGACGGTGAAAGGGCCGCCGTTCGAGAGCGTGTCGACGAGCCCCGCTTTGGTCAGCAGCGAGGCAAGCGTGTTGAACTGACCCGCTGCGAGTGCGGTCTGGACGATGTTCGTGTCGCCTTCCGACCGTGAGGCGGTCGAGGCGGAGGCGGAGACGCCGATCGCCGCCGCCGCCAGCGCGGCGACGACGAGCAGGCTCATCGTGGTGCGGATGCGTTTCATCTTGGTGTCCTTTCGCTCGGTCAGGCGGCTGCCGGGAGCAGCACGCTGTCGATGACGTGGATGAGGCCGTTGCTGGCCTCGATGTCGGCGCTGACGACGTTGGCGTCGCCGACGTGGACGCCGCCGTCGGTGGAGATCGGCAGTTCGCTTCCCTGCACCGTCGGGGCGGACGAGAGCCCAGCCGCGTCCGCCGCGGTCACACGGCCGGGCACGACGTGGTAGGTGAGGACAGCACTCAGCTTCGCCGGGTCGGCGAGCAGTGACTCGACCGTGCCGGCAGGCAGCTTCGCGAACGCCTCGTCGCTCGGGGCGAAGACGGTGAACGGGCCGCCGCCTGCGAGCGTCTCGCCGAGGCCGGCGGCGTCGACTGCGGCGAGCAGCGTGGTGAACGAGCCGGCCTCGCGGGCGGTCTCGACGATGTTCTTGCTCATTTCCAGCTCCTTTCGCAAGGCGGACGGCCGGCGGCCGGTCCGCCATGTCTCTTTGGACGTAGACTGGACAAACATTGGACACCACCGTACTCCTCAGTCGAGGCACTTGTCAAGTTTTTGTCCAATCTGTGTATAACGCTTCGATGAGCGCGGACGCGGGAGCGCTGCGGATGGCGAGTTCGCGCGCCCACGACATCGGTCTGATCGCCTTCGGCCTCCTGCTCCGCACTTACGGCTGGCCGTGGCGACCGACCTCCGTCGGCTCGCGCGGCACCGCGCCGCTCGTCCTCTCCGGCGCCGGCGCATCCGCGTTGGCGGCGCGCGCGGAGTCAGCCCGATGACGGGGATCGCACTCTCGTTCGCGGTCGCGCTCGCGGTGAACGGCGAATTCTTCGCCGTCGCCGCCGCGCGCCGCGCGCCGCCACCGACCTCTCCTACAGCCTCACGTTCGCGACCCCCGCCGTCGCGCTCGCCTTCACCGAAGCACGCAATCGTGTTACGAGCTACCAGGCCGCGAACGCATCGACGCTACGGAAATGGCGGAAGAGCCAGACGGCGGTCACTATCTGCGCCATCACGATCCCCAGCTCCAGGGCGATCCTGAGCCGTGCGAGCGACTCGTGCGCGAGAAGATTCGACCGCGTTCCGGCAGCGTCGTGCTTGTCGAACAGCTGTGCCCGGACGGCGTGCGTTCCGGAAGCGACGCCGCGGCGAAGTAAGCCGGCTGCGAGGCTCCATCAGGGTATTCGTCCAGGAAGCAGGAAGAAAAGCCCTGCATAACAGGGCTTTGTCGAGTAGCGGAGGCCCGCTACAACCCACTTCCTGCGACCGCGTACCGCATCGACGAGGTGCGCAGGTTGCACGCAGCTTCGGTTCCGCGGAGCCACGTCAAAGTGACGGGCAAGACCCCCTTGCCCAGGGGTTGATGCCGGCGCTCGAGCAGGCAGGAAGCGGCGCGGCGAACGGGTGTCGGCTATGAGCCGGCGACGGGAGTTGCCACCGGGACGGCGCCGAGCGCCTGCTCGACGAGGTCGGCGAGGCTCGCCTGTGCTGCGGCCTCGCGGGCGGCGACGAGCTCGTCGGGGGTGAGCTCCGCCTCGAGCTTCTGGAGCGCCGGTCGGGCCGCGAAGCCGTACGCGGACGGCAGATACTCGTGGCCGAGGGCAAAGATGAGCATCACCGCTGCCTGCCCGCCGCGGTCCGTTTCGGCGAGCACCGCGCCGATGCCGCTCAGCGCGAGCAGCTCGAGCGAGATCGCCTCGGAGGCGTGCGCCTGCGCGAGGGCCTGGCGGAAGCTGTCGGCAGCGTCGGCCGGATCGCCCAGCTGGAGCGCAGCGAACCCGATGCGGCACAGGGCCGCGATCGTGCCCCAGCGGTGGTTGACCTCGCTGAACGCCTCGTAGCCGGCACGCCCAAGCTGCAGCGCCCGCTCGTAGTCGCCGCTGCCGTAGGCGCTGAGGCTGGCCCGGCTCAGCGCGTAGCCGATGCCGCCGGAGTCGCCCACGGCGGCGAAGCGCCGGTTGGCCTCCATGTGCAGCTCGAGCGCGTCGGCGTAGCGCTCCTCCGCGTCGGCGAGGATGCCGAGCTTGCTGAGCGCGTACGGAAGAAGCTGGGGGTTCCCGAGCGCCGCCGCCGCGTCCCGCGAAGCCTCGAAGGACGTTCGCGCGCTGTCGAGGTCGTCGAGCAGGAACTGCACGAAGCCGAGCTGCAAGGGCACGATGGCCTCGATCTGCCCGTTCCCCGTCGAGCGGGCTACCTCGAGAGCCTCCTCCAGATAGCCGACCGCGTCCGGGTAGACGTCCCGGTTCATCGCGTTCGTGCCGAGGGCGAGCAGGCACGACGTGAGCTCCCAGCTCATGTCGTGCTCACGGAGCCGAGGCAGACAGGCGAGCGCCAGGCGATCCATCTCTTCGTCGAAGCCCAGCAGGCTCTTGAGCTCCGTCTGGTACGCGATCGCGGCCAGCGAGGCGTGCGATGCCGCCGCGGGATCGACCGGGCCGTCGACGTTCGTGACTCCGACGAGACGCTCGAAGGTCTCGGCCCCGCCGAACCAGCTGTGCGCGACGAAGAATGCATGCAGTCCGGCCAGCAGCTCGCGCGCCTCGCCTTCGTCCCAGTTGGCCATACCCCACTCGGTGGCGGCGCGCAGATTGTCGAGATCGCGCCGCAGCTCGTCACGCGCCTGGACGAGACCGGCGCCGACGAGCACCTCCCTGCGTTCGGCGAGTCTGGCGGCGTAGTGACGGGCGTGGCGCCCGCGGGTCGCGGTGGCCCTCTCGTCGGACAGACCGTTGAGCTTCTCCGCCGCGTACTGGCGGAGCAGCTCGTGCAACTCGAAGCGGCCGAAGTCGGGACGGCGGACGAGTGACTTCGACGCGAGCTCGGACAGCAGCCGGAGGTCGGCGCCGGCGACGGCGGCCGCCGCCTCGCGATCGAAGCTGCCTCGAAGGACGGACAGCTGAGCGAACGTCTCCCGCTGCTCGTCGGAGAGCAGGCGCCACGAGTGGTCGAACGCGGCGCGGAGGCTTCGATGGCGTTCGGGCACGTCGTGCATCGACGTGGCCAGGAAGTCGACGTTCCGCTCGATCTCGTCGGCGATCTCCGCGCACGAGAGCATCGACACCCACGAGGCGGCGAGCTCGATGCCGAGCGGCATGCCCGCTACCAGCCGGCAGATGCGGAGCGCCTGCACGCGTCTCCTGCTCGTCGAGCTCGAAGCCGGGTCTTGCCTGCATCGCACGCTCGACGAAGAGGCGGACCGCACCCGATCCGCCGTTGCCGTTCTCGGCAGAGCCGAGGCCCTCGACGTCGAAGACCCATTCGGTCCGCACGTTCAGGCGCTCACGCGACGTCGTGAGCAGCTCGACCCCCGGCGCCCGCTCGATCAGCTCCCCGAGCAGTCCCGAGCCGTCCACCAGGTGCTCGAAGTTGTCGAGCACGAGCAGCGTCGAGCGCTCACTCAGATAGTCGAGCAGCTGCTCCTTCGCCGAGAAGCCGCTGTGGGCCGCGTCGACGGCGAACTGGATCGACTCGGCAACGGCCGGCGCCAGGAGCTGCGGGGATGCGACGGAGACGAGCGGGACGAAGTGGACGCCGTGTGGGTAGCGCTCAATGCGACGGGCCGCCGCTTCGAGCGCGAGTCGTGTCTTGCCGACCCCGCCGGGCCCGACCAGGGTCAGCAGGTGGCAATCGGGGTCCTCGAGGAGCCCGTCGATCGCCTCGAGCTCCGCCGCCCGGCCGACGAACGACGTCCCGGGGGACGGCAGCCCCTTCATGCCCACCTCGAGTGTCTTCAGGAGCGGGAAGTCTGACGGCAACCCGTCGATCTCGAGCTGGAAGATGTGCTCGGGCGCGCTCAGATCCTTGAGCCGGTGCGAGCCGAGGTCCCGAACGGTTGCGTCCGCGAGCGCGCGGGTCGTGCTCGAGAGCAGCACCTGCCCTCCGTGGCCGACCGCAGCGATGCGCGCACCCTTGTGGATGTCCAGGCCGACGTACCCCTCGCCGGTCAGCCGCGGCTCGCCCGTGTGCAGCCCCATGCGCACTCGAATCGGCCCGCCTGCGAGCGCGCGCTGACCGTCCACGGCAGCGGCGACTGCATCCGACGCCCGGCCGAAGGCGACGAAGAACGCATCGCCCTGCGTGTCCACTTCGACGCCGTCGTGCGCGGCGAAAGCGGCGCGCAGGCGCCGGCGGTGCTCGTGCAGGGCGTCGCCGTAGCCGTCACCGAGCTCCTGCAGCAACCGCGTGGAGCCCTCGACGTCGGTGAACAGCAGGGTCACGACGCCGGTGGGAAGCTCATCCGCCACCGCAGAGCATCATGGAACACGCGGCTCATGCTGTCCACCGAGCGAGACGCGTTCGGCGCACGAAGGAGAGGCTGCACGGTGATCCGCTTCGAGCTGCGGCGCGAATCGAGACCGGGAAGGTTCGCCAGCCTGCCTTCGCTTCGCATGGGGAAGCCTCGTTCGGCTCCTGAGCGCAGGGGCGGGCGAGGCAAGCTTCTGATGATGTCGGTTCTCGCCAAGCGTTTGAGCGCACAGTTGCTCGCGGGCGCCAAGATGGGCACTCTGCTTCCGGTCGTCGAGCGGGTGCTGGCAATCCAGGCCCAGGATCCACGAGGCGCGCGGCTCGCGGTCCGAGCGCGGAGCATCGGGCTGACGGCAGCCGACGTTGACGGGGCGTTGACAGACGCTCGTTCGCTCGTGATCACATGGCTCAACCGGGGCACGCTTCATCTGGTGCGCAGCGAGGACTATCCCTGGCTGCACCAGCTGACCGCGCCACGGCTTCGGACGGGGACCGCGAGGCGCCTCGCAGAGGAGGGAGTTTCGCCGGATACCGCAGAGCGCGGAGTGGCGGTGATGGAGCGGGCGCTGGTCGAGAACGGACCGCTCGACCGCGATGCGCTCCGTGATCGCGTCGCGGCGGCGGGTGTTCGCACACAGGGGCAGGCGTTCGTTCACCTCTTGGCACTGGCGTCGATCCGAGGACTGATCGTCAGAGGCCCCATGATCGCCGGGAAGCAAGCGTTCGTGCTCGTGCGTGACTGGCTTGGCGAATCGCGGCCACTCGACCGTGAACGAGCCCTCGCCGAGCTCGCCCGCCGCTACCTGGCCGGACACGGCCCGGCAGCCCCCGCGGACATGGCCAAGTGGGCCGGCCTTCCCCTTCGTGACGCACACACCGGCCTGAAGGCGATCGCTCCCAAACTCCATCATGCCGAGGATGGCCTCGTCGACCTCAAAGGCCGCGCCGCAACCTCACCACTGCCCGAACCGCAGCTGCTCGGTCCGTTCGAGCCCGTCCTGCTCGGCTGGAAGACCCGCGATCCTCTCCTCGGGGAAGATGCGGCCCGCGTCGTCAGCGGCGGCGTGTTCCGAGCTTTCGCCCTCGTCCGCGGACGTGCCGCCGCCACGTGGACGATTTCCCCAGGGGCGGTGAAACTCGAGCCGTTCCGGCGGCTCACCCGCTCCGATCATGACGCTCTCGAAACCGAAGCGGCAGACGTACGCCGATTCCTCCAGGAGCGGGCGTAGGAACCGCCGTTCGCAGACGTTCGCATGGCGGATCACGCCTCAACCACCCGACGCGTTGGACGGCGCTCGGTCGCAGGCTCACAACGAATACCGCACCGCAAGACGAAGAGACCCCTGCAGACGCAGGACGCCTGAGTACACCACCCGCCCCGTGTCGTCCCCGTCGCGCCGGACACGCCGAACTGCAGGAGGGCCGCAAGGTGTCTTGGGGCCCTCCCGCAGTCAACGAGAGGCGCGAGGTAGGTCACCGTGCGGCGGCCGGGGCTGCGGTTGCCGCCCTCGTAGGGACGTACTTCGCGGCGATCCGTGCCAGCGCGATTGTCAGGACGACGCCGCTCGCGACGAGGAGCGGGCGGCTCCCGGCGGCGTAACCGACGACGTTGGCGACGACGCCGAGCGGGAAGCCGACCGCCGCCCAGAGCGGGGCGGTGCGGGTGCGGGCGAGTGCGACGCCGAGCAGGACGGAACCGACGAGGAGGGCGAGCCCGCCGATCTGGAAGATCGCGTTCACAGCCGCGGCATGGTCGTAGCGGTGGGCAAGCGCAAGCATCTGCGTCCGGTCGCGGCTGCCCATCTGCCAGTAGACGAGCTGGCCGCCGCCGTCGGCGGCGGCGGCGAACATGCCGATTCCCGCGAGCCCGGTCCCCACGACTGAGGCGAACGGCGACCTCTCGCGAGTCAGCTCGAGCAGCGCGAGCAGCGCCGGCACGAACAGGGCCGCGCTGAGCAGCGAGAGGACCGTGAACGCATACCAGCGGTCGGGATGGACGCCGATCGCGGCGATCTGGTCGGCCGAGCCGGCGGCGGCGGTCGGGATCGCGATCACCGATAGGAGCACGAGTAGCGGCGCGAGCACGAGCGACGCGCGGTTGACGAGGGCGGGGAATCGGTTCGGATCCATGTGAGTTCCTCCTCGGGAGCTGTCGCCGCCACTGTCGCCCGGTCGTGGACGCGGCGTCTGCGGCCGAGCGAATGAACCGGTTCGGCCGTGAGGACGAATCGCAACCGCCTTACAGCGGATGGCGATGCGCCCCGTGCCCTTGTAGCGTCGCGTCCATGCGGGGGCGGATTCCGCCGATCGACTGGCTGATCGTGGCGATCGGCGTCGTTGGGACGGAGGCGGTGGCACTGCGGATGCTCGGTATCGGAAACCCGATCGCAGGCCCGCGCCCGCTCGTGCTGGCGTTGCCGCTGCTGCTCGCCCTGCCGCTCGCCTGGCGGCGGATCTACCCGCTGGCAAGCGAGCTGCTCGTCCTCGGCGGCTTCCTGCTTCAAGCGGTCGTGAGCGGCAACGCGGCCCAGGGCGCGGAGATGCTCTACGCGGCCGCGTTCGCGACCTACTCGGTGGGCGCCTACGCGAGCCGTCGCCGCGCTTTCGTCGGGCTCGCAGCCTGGGTCGGCGTGTATGTCGTCGAGGAGTTCGAGGACCCCAGCGTCCGCTCCGGCCCGTCCGGCCAGCTCTGGTCCTCCGCCTTCTTCGGGCTCGTGTTCGTCGCGGTCTGGCTGCTGGGTGTCTGGACGAAAAGCCGCCGCGAAGCGGCCGCCGCAGAACGCGAAGCGGCGACCGCGGTGGCCGAGGAGCGGGCACGTATGGCGCGCGAGCTTCACGACATCGTCTCCCACAAGCTCAGCGTCGTCATCCTCCAGGCCGCGGGAGCGCGTGCCGCAGGCGCCGGCGAGCGCACGCTGGAGAAGATCGAGAACAGCGGGCGCGAGGCGCTCGTCGAGATGCGCCGCCTGCTCGGCGTCCTCCGCCACGACGGCAACGACGACGCGCTCGCCCCGCAACCCGGGATCGCGCAACTCGAACGGCTCGCCTCCGACCTACGCGCCGCCGGCCTTCCGGTCGACCTCGACGTCGACGACGGCTGCGACAGCCTGCCGCCGGCCCTGCAGCTCAACGCCTACCGCATCATCCAGGAGGCGCTGACGAACGTGCTCAAGCACGCCGGCTCCGCTCGCGCGCACGTCCACGTCGGCCTCCGCGACGGGCAACTGCTCGTCGAGGTGCGAGACGACGGCACCGGGCCGGCCGAAGCCTCATTGGGTGGGCACGGCCTCGTCGGGATGCGCGAGCGTGTCGCCCTCTTCGGCGGAGACCTCCGCGCCGAGTCCCGACCCGAGGGAGGCTTCGCCGTCCACGCGACCCTGCCGCTCCAGCCGTGATCCGGATCCTGCTCGCAGACGACCAGGACCTCGTCCGCGAAGGGCTCCGGATGCTCCTCGACGCCGAGCCCGACCTCGAGGTGGTCGGCGAGGCAGCCGACGGGCAGCAGGCACTCGCCCAGGCTCGCGCGCTCGACCCCGACGTGCTGCTGATGGATGTGCGCATGCCCGAGCTCGACGGGATCGAAGCAACCCGCCGACTCGTCCAGGTCGGCAGCCGGGCCCGCGTCCTCGTGCTCACCACGTTCGACCTCGACGAGTACGTCTACCGCGCCCTCAGGGCCGGCGCCTCCGGCTTCCTGCTCAAGGACGCAAGCCGCGAACAGCTCACCGGTGCCGTCCGTACCGTCGCCAGCGGCGACGCCCTGCTCGCCCCCGCCGTCACCCGCCGCCTGATCGAAGACTTCTGCCGCCGCCCTCAACCCGGCGCGCTCCCCGACAGCGCAGCCGCCCTGAGCAGCCGCGAGCTCGACGTACTGCGGCTGCTCGCCCGCGGCCTCTCGAACGCGGAGATCGCCACGCAGCTCTACCTCAGCGAAGCGACCGTCAAGAGCCACGTCGCCCGCATCCTCCACAAGCTGAACCTCCGCGACCGCGCACAGACGATCGTCTACGCATACGAGTCCGGGCTCGTCCGCCCCGGCGATTCCGTCTCCGGGTAAGGAGTGGATCGACGGTTCAATCCATGACGGGCTCTCGACGGGAGCCGGGTCGCATGGAACCATCCTCGAGCCCACCTGACTGAGGGGATGGTCTCCGGAGCACCGGGCGCACAGAACCGTCGAGAGCGTACCGCCTCTCATGATCTGTCCGTGTGCGTTCCGGCAGAGACGCCGCGGGCGACGCCGACCCGGCCGCGAGGTTCCTTCACGAGGATTCGTCCAGAAAGCGAAGAGAAAAGCTCTGCTTTGCAGGGCTTTTCGAGTAGCGGGGGCCTGCTACAACCCATTTCCTGCGACCGGGTGCCGAATCGAGGAGGTTCGCCGTTTGCAGGGTCTTCGTGCGTCTAGGCAGGAGGCGTATGTCGCCGGCGTCTCGACCAGGAAGGTCGACCAGGTGGTCGAGTCGCTCGGGCTGCGGGTCTCCAAGAGCGAGGTCTCGCGGATCTGCCAAGGGCTCGACGAGCAGGTCGACGCCTTCCGCAACCGGCCGCTCGAGGGCCGCTATCCGTACCTGTGGCTCGACGCCAAGATCCACTGCGCTCCTCCGGAACGCCTGATGCTCCTCGGCGCAGCGGATGCTCGCGGCGGCAACTCGAATCTCGATTCCCAGCCCTCCCTCCAGGTCGGGCGTGCGGGCCTCGCTCAGACGACGGCGGCGACAGTCGTGCAGGATTGTCTCCGATGAGGGTTTGGACGATCCCTTTTTACCTGTCGGACAGGGCGGGCCGGGTCACCGTACGATATGGCGAGAACCGTGATCCCGCGCACTGGGGGTACGACCTTCTGGGTCTCGAGTCGCCCTGGGAGGCTGCCCGCGGATTTCCTGTCGTCTCTGCTGATGTCGCCTACGACGGCGATGGATATGCAGCCATTCTTGGCTGGGTGCAGGTCGTTTGGATGTCCGTCGCAGACGAACCGTCCGAGGCTATGGTCGACGTGGCTCCGCAACTCATCGGAACGGGCTTTCCGTACCTCAGTTTCGGGTTCAAGCCGACGATGTTCGACGCGCCGTCGACGACTCACCGCGAGGTGCAATGGGTCGCGCGGACGTTCCTTACGGCATCACCCGATCGCCTGATGACGCGCGTTTTGGCGCCGGTGGTCGGATTCCGCTGGGGGTACACGATCCGATCTGGCGACGTCGCGGTGGATGCCTTAGTCGCGGCGTCTGGAGAGGACTGGCTCTTGGCCCGCGGCGAGCTTGCGAACCGCTTCTCCGATTGGCAGATCTCCGAGGCTCTCGATCCGATGCCGTTCTAGCCACACGCCTGCCACTCCACCACGCGTTCTTCGTCAGCCCGGGTAGCACATTGCTTCAAACGACAACCCGCAGTTGCAGGCTTTCTCCAGTAGCAGGCTTGCTACAACCCCCTTCCTGGGATGAGTGACGAGGGCTCGGAGCGACGCCTGCTCGTCGCAAGTCGCATTCTCTGAGCCGAGTCGCGCTGGGTCGAGGCCGTCACGAACTCTGGCGAAGAAGCCGGCAGCGAGGTAGCCCGACCGATCGCGCCGACCACCGGCAACGCTGCCCTCCGCCCCGGATGTCTACCGGCTGCGGCAACGCCTCCCGGCGCGCACGGTCAGGCTAGATCAGCTCGATCGACACGACGAGGAACCATGCGATCATCGCGGCGTAGAAGCAGCGCTCGATCAGCCCGAAGATCGGCTCCATGAGTGCATGCAACACCCTCGTCATCGCCAGTCCGCACGCGATCGCTGTCGCGACCACCACCCAGCCGAGAGCGACAAGCAACCCGTGGATGCCCGGCCAGTCGACCCTGTCCGGAAGCGCCGCCGCAGCCCAGGCAACCGAAGCAAACGCGACGCCGGCCAGCATGACATGCACCCGGCCCGTCGACGTGGGCGCTCCTCTGTCGATGTCGGTCGGGAACGACGGGATCACGAGACGGGCGGCTGCAAAGACGAGAAGAAGCACGATCACCCGACGCGGCGCGGGGTCGACGCCCGAGCCCAGTGCGCCGGCGAGGAAGATCGCTGCAATCGCATTTGCCGTCGTCTGCGCCCGGTAGAAGGCGCGGTACCTCCCGACCCCGTAGTCACTGACCGCGTACCGCACCGGGCGGTAGCCGGTCGGCAACAGGTGCACCCAGATCAGGGCCGCCACGCACGCGAGCGTGGCAACAAGTGCGAGGACAGCAAACGCCGACGCCACTCACGTGAGTCTAAAGCCGAGGTCGCTCCCACGTTCGCCCTGATCTTGCCGAGATCGTCGGAGCAGAACCACCATCCGGAGCGTGAACGTGGTGCTAGCCTCGCGTCTCGCCAGTGAACGGGTACCCGGCATGTGACCCGACTGCGGGAAGGAGTTGACGTGACGACCGCCGATACCGCGCGGGAGCTGTACCACGCCTTCGGCCGCCGCGACTTCGACACGATCCTCGCCATGCTGACCGAGGACGTCGAATGGGGCGAGCCGGAGAACCCGTACAACCCCGCCGGAGGAACGCGACACGGCCATGCAGGCTTCCTCGAGTGGCTGAACATCGGGAAGGAGGCCGAAGAGATCCTCGTGCTCGAGCCGCGCACCTTCATCGCCGACGACGACCACGTCGCCGTCGTCGGATACATGGAATGCCTCGCCAAGGCAACCGGGCGCAGATACACGTCCGACTTCGTCCACGTCATCACCTTCCGCGACGGCAAGATCAGCCGCTTCCGCGAGTTCTTCGATACACACGCCGCCGGAGAAGCATTCCGCACGTGACGCCGGCGGTCGCGGGTTCAGAGTGGAGGGCATCGAGCGAAAACGACAGAAACCCCCGCAACAGCAGGGGTTTCTGTTCTGTGAGGTAGCGGGGGCGGGGTCTGGACGGAATCCCCTGACCACACGCCGCGCGCGTCCAAGGCGGAGCGCGGCCGGAATCCGAAGGCGTGTGTGTTCTGGGCCTATGGCTCACTGCGGCGGGCGGGCTCCCGGCTGGACGAGCCCCGATTCGTAGGCGTAGATGACGGCCTGGACACGGTCGCGGAGCGCGAGCTTCGAGAGAACGTGGTTGACGTGCGTCTTCACGGTCGTGTCGCTGACGACGAGCCGCTTTGCGATCTCCGCGTTGGAAAGCCCGTCGGCGAGCAGGCGCAGGACCTCGAGCTCGCGCTGGGTCAAGGCGTCGAGGCGGGCCTGCGCTTCCGGGCGTGGCCGGCGGAGGTAGCTCTCGATCAACCGGCGGGTGATCGAGGGGGCGAGCAGCGCCTCGCCGGCGGCGACCGTCCGCACCGCCTCGATCAGGCGGGCGGGCGGGGCGGTCTTGAGCAGGAACCCGGCCGCGCCTGCCTCCAACGAGCGATAGACGTACTCGTCGCGGTCGAAGGTCGTTAGCACGAGCACGTGCGCGCCCGATCCGGCGGCCGCGATCCGGCGTGTCGCCTCGATGCCGTCGAGACCCGGCATGCGGATGTCCATCAGCACGACGTCCGGCCGCTCGCCCTTGACCAGCTCGACCGCGGCGGTACCGTCGGTGCTCTCGCCGACGACATCGAAGTCGTCCTCACCCTCGAGGATCATCCGGAAACCGGCGCGCACGAGCTCCTGGTCGTCAGCGAGCACGATCCGGATCATCCGCGGCTCCGCAGGGGCATCGTCGCGCGAACCGCGAAGCCACCCTCGAGTTGCGGGCCTGCCTCGAGCGTGCCGCCGTACAGGGCGGCGCGCTCGCGCATACCGATCAGGCCGTGGCCGCCACCGGCGCCGTTGCGCTCACCGCCGCCGCCGTCGTTGACGACCTCGATCATGAGCTCGTCCTGGCCGTAGCGGAGCGCGACGCCAACACGGCTGCCGCCATGCTTGCGCGCGTTCGTCAGCGCCTCCTGCACGATCCGGTAGGCAGAGAGGTCGGCGCCCGGCGGCAGCCTCGCCGGGCCACCCTCGACCGTCAGCTCGACCGCCAGCCCCGCCTGCCGCGTCTGCTCGAGCAGCTCCTCGAGCCGCTCGAGCCCCGGCTGCGGTTGCAACCCCACCTCCTCCCCGCCGTGGCGCAGCACACCGACGAGGCGACTCATCTCGCCCAGCGCCTGCCGGCCGATCTCCTGGATCGAGCGCAGCGCCTCCTCCGCCTGCACCGGGCTTCGCCCGGCCACGCGCTCCCCCGCGCCGGCCTGGACGACGATTACTCCGAGCGAGTGCGCGATCACGTCATGGAGCTCACGCGCGATCCGTCCACGCTCCTCCTCGACGGCGAGCTGCTGCTCGCGCTCGAGCGACTCCGCCCGCGCAGCTTGCTCGGCCGCCTCGAGCGTGCGCCCGTGCATTGCCCGGCCGACGATCCACGGCGCGACGATGAAGAGCGAGACGAACAGCCGGTCGGTCATGCCGTAGCGTTCGCCGTTCGCCTGGGCGAGCTGGATCGCCCCCAGCGAGCCGGCAAGCGCGACCGCCAGCCCGGCCGCCGCCCGCTCGAGCGGCTCGTACTCGGCGACCGAATAGACCGTGATCAGACCGACCACGATCGGCATCACTGGCTTGTGCAGCGAGACGCCCGCCGCCGTCTGCACGAACATCGCCCCGGTCGCCACCGAGACCGCGGCGAGCGGGGCGCGGCGGCGCCAGACCACCGCCGCCGCCTGCACGAGCGCGAACGTGACGCTGACCGCGTAGGGGGCGAGGCTGTCCGCCGCGACCTCGACGAGCGCGAGCACGCCGACCGCCGCACCGAGCAGGAGATCGAGACGCGGCGGCAGCGGACGAAAGCGCATCGCTCAAGCCTGACGGATCGCCCGGCCGCCGTCACTCGACCTCACGGCCGATCTTGCCTCCATCGCCCGGTCGAGACGAGTGCCGCGGAAGATCCACCCGTGTCGGCACGAAGATCGGGCCGCCAGACGACGACACCGGGAGAGTAGGGCCGTAGCGTCTTGAGGGTCACGCAGCGACCCGAAGGAGACACGATGCCCAATCGCTACACGACGCTCGCGGCGCTCTTCGCCCTCAACGTCGCCCTCTTCGCCCTCAGCGGCGTCCCCGCACTCAAGAACGCCCACCACGGCCCCAAGTACGTCCTCGGTGGGATCGGCTGGCTCGGCGGTCTTGCTTGCACGCTCGTCCTGATCGTGCTCGCGCTCACGACGCTGGCCCAGAACCTCCGCCGTCGCCGCACCGCCGCCGGCAGCTAACCGAAGACGCAAAGGAGACCACACGATGCGCACACGCATCCTCCTCGCGGCCCTCGCCGCGGCCGCCCTCGCCCCGGCCGCCGCCCACGCAACGCCCGCCACGATGCTCCACCTCGAACTGCCCGGCACCAAGAGCACCTACGTCGACCTCAACCGCAAGGGCTACAGCCCCGGCGACTACTTCCTCTCGAGCGGCCGCCTCCTCGACCGGGGAAGCCACAAGCCCGTCGGCCGACTCGGCGGCGTCTGGACGATCCTCAGTCGCAGCGCCGACCACGCCACCTTCGACCTCGGCCTCGCCGACGGCACGATCTTCGTCAGCGGCCGCATCAGTCACACCGCCCCCAGCAGCACCCTCGCCGTCGCCGGCGGCACCGGCAGCTACCGCGGAAGCCACGGCACCGTCACCTTCCGCTACCTCGGCCAGACCACCGCAGCGTTGGACATCCGGCTCCGACGATAGAAGGGCACTACTCCGGACACAGAAAGGGCCCGCAAACGCGGGCCCTTTCGAGTAGCGGGGGCAGGATTTGAACCTGCGACCTCCGGGTTATGAGCCCGGCGAGCTACCTGACTGCTCCACCCCGCGTCGCTGAGCGCGATTGTACCACCGCGCGACCCGAAATCCGCCCTCTACGATGCACTCGATGATGCTCGCCGTCTGGATTTGCCTCGGTTTTCTGGTCGTCGCGACCCTCGGGTCGCTCGTGGTCGCCGCCACGCACGGCTGGCGGCTGTGGCGAGCCTTCCGCGGCCTCTCGGGCCGGATCACCGACGCGCTCGGCGAGGTCGAGCGCTCCGCCGCGGCGGCCGAGAGCCATGCCGCGGGGCTCGGCGAGGGCAGCGAGCACCTGAACGCGGCAATCGCACGGCTGCAGGTCTCGCTCGCGGAGCTCGCGGCGATCGGCGGCGCTGCCGCGGAGGCCCGCTCGCTGCTCGCGGCGGTACGCGGCGTGGTC
This sequence comes from uncultured Thermoleophilia bacterium, assembly GCA_963784765.1. Lineage (GTDB taxonomy): Bacteria > Actinomycetota > Thermoleophilia > Gaiellales > Gaiellaceae > PALSA-600. The sequence continues at coordinate 59,033 of CAWASP010000007.1, read as the reverse complement.
CCGCGCAAGTGACGCGGGTCGCGGCGATCGACCTCGGCACGAACGCGACCCGCCTGCTCGTCGCCGACGTCGAGGACGGCCGCGTCGACGAGGTGCTCCGCCGGACACGGATCACGCGGCTCGGCGAGGGCGTCGACGCGCGCCGCCGGCTCCTCCCCGCCCCGATCGCGCGCGTGCGCAACGTTCTCTCCGACTACCGGCGGGAAGCGGAGGAGCTCGGCGTCGAGCGGACGCTCGCCGTGGCGACGAGCGCCGTCCGGGACGCCGACAACGGCGTGGCATTCCTCGGCGAGATCGAGTGGTCGTACGGCTTCGCGACGCGGCTCTTGTCGGGCGACGAGGAGGCTGCACTTACCCGGCGCGGGCTCGGACCGCTGGGCGACGGGACGCTCGTCTCCGACATCGGCGGCGGCTCGACCGAGCTGATCACCGACACCTTCCAGGTGAGCCTCGACGTCGGCTGCGTGCGCCTCACCGAGCGCTTCGGCGACGACTGGGACGCGGCGGCCGAAGCCGTCGGCGGGCAGCTTCCGGCGCTCGACGTGCGGCGGCTGCTCGGCGCCGACGGGACGACCGCCGAGCTCGCCGCGATGGGCGCGCTCGAGGTCGATGCGATCGACGGCGTGCTCGCCTGGCTGCGCGCCGCGCCCGCCGCGGAGGTGCGAGAGCGCCTGGTCGAGCCGGACCGGGGCGACGTGTTCGCGGCGGGCGTCGTGATCCTGCGGGAGCTCCTCCGGCACTACGGGCTCCGCCGGATCGACCCGTCCGAGCGGGACATCCTGAACGGCGCCGCGCTCGAGGCGGCCGACCTGCCAGCGGCGGAGGAGGGCGGGGCGCCGCCGGGCGCCTACACGTGCTGTTAGATACTTGCGCTCTCAATACTTGACATCGCAACTGTTGGTGGCTAGGATCCTTGTGTCATCAAGTATCTACACGAGGAGTCACAGACGATGAGCACGATCACCGAGACGCAGGCAGGCATCCCGACCGGCACGTTCGCGGCGGACACGGTCCACTCGAGCGTCGCCTTCGAAGTGCCCTACGCGGTCGCGACCTTCCGCGGCGAGGTGTCCGACTTCGACGCACGGCTCGAGGACGGGACGCTGACGGGCGAGGCCCGCATCGCGAGCATCAAGGTGAAGGAGGAGAACCTCGAGGCGCACCTCCTCTCCCCCGAGTTCTTCGACGCCGAGCGCCACCCGACGGTCTCCTTCGCCGGCGAGCTGCAGCGCGGCGAGGGCGACCGGGTCAAGGCGGACGGCGAGATCACGATCAAGGGGATCACCCGGCCCGCGACGCTCGAGGGAACGATCGTCGGGCCGGCCGTCGACCACTTCGGCGCGACGCGGGTCGGCCTGAGGCTGACCACCACCGTCGACCGGACGGCCTTCGGCATCAACTGGAACATGCCGCTGCCGAACGGCGAGCCGGCACTCGCGAACGAGGTCACCCTCACCGCCGAGCTGACCCTCGTCGCCCAGGAGGCGTAGGGCGATGCGCGTCCTCGCGATCAGCGGATCACTCCGCCGCGACTCCCACAACACGGCCCTCCTCCGCTCCCTCGCGGAGGAGGCGCCGCGAGGAGTCGAGGTCGAGGTGTGGGACGGCCTGCGGTCGATCCCGCCCTACGACGCCGACGACGACACGGCGCCCGGCCCGGCGGCGGTCGAGGCATTCCGCGATCTCGTCCGCGAGGCCGACGCCGTCTTCTTCGCGACACCGGAGTACAACTCGTCGATCCCCGGCGCGCTGAAGAACGCGCTCGACTGGGCCTCGCGTCCGCTCGCGACCAACGTCTTCCGGGGGAAGCCGGTCGCCGTCGTCGGCTCGAGCACCGGCGCCTTCGGCGCGGTCTGGGCCGCCGCCGAGCTCCGCAAGGTGCTCGCCGCGATGGGCGCGCGGGTGACGGCCGCCGAGCTTGCCGTGCCGCACGCGCACGAGGGACCCGACGTCCGCGAGGGGCTGCGCGACGCGCTCGACACGCTCCTTGCGGAGCTCTCCCCCGTCTCCGCGGCCGCCTGACCGGCGGTCAGTCGCCGTCGCCCGGCGGCTCGTCCTCGGCCAGCCGGCGCTGGACGACCGACCGCGAGAGCACGCCGACGAGCTTCCCCGCCTCCACCACGGGGACGCGCTCGTAGTCGCGCTCCTCCAGAAAGGAGAACGCCTCGGCCAGCGGCATCGACGACTCGATCGTGGCGTTCGGCGGTTCCGCGATCGACCCGAGCGCGGTCGAGCGAGGATCGCGACCGGCTCCGACTACCTCGCGGACCAGCGTCTTGCGCGTGACGACCCCCACCAGATCGCCGTCCGCACAGACGAAGACCGCGCGCACCTCGGGCCGGGCGAGCGCCTCGCCGGCCTCCTGCGCGGTCGCGGCGGCATCGAGCGCCAGCGGCGTCGGCACCATCGCGTCGCGGACGAGCTGCGTCACGGGTAGATCCCCCGCGCCTCGAGCGCCGAGGAGACCTCGCGGATCGCCGCGACCAGCGCGGCGTCGCGCAGCGAGATCCCGGTCTCCTGCGCGACGTTCCAGACACGATCGAACGCGTCGGACATCTTGTCGGCGAGACGCCGACGGATCTCGGCGCGGTCCCAGAACAGGCGGCCGAGGTCCTGCACCCACTCGAAGTAGGAGACCGTGACGCCGCCGGCATTCGTGAGGATGTCGGGCAGCACCGGGATTCCCCGGGCGCGCAGGATCTCGTCGGCGTCGACCGAGGTCGGGCCGTTCGCGCCCTCGGCGACGAGGCGGCAGCGCAGATTCGAAGCGTTCGCGGCGTTCACCTGGTCCTCGCGCGCCGCGAGCACGAGGATGTCGCACTCGAGCTCGAGGAGCTCCTCGTTCGAGATGCGGCGAACGCCGCCCTCGTATCCCTCGAGCGAGCCGTGCTCGGCGACATGGGCGCGGAGAGCGGGGACGTCGAGACCGCTCTCGGCGGCGACGCCGCCCGAGACGTCCGAGACGGCGATCACCGACGCCCCCTTCTCGTGGAGCTCGCTCGCGGCGATGCCGCCGACGTTGCCGAAGCCCTGGACGACGCACCGCTGCATCGCGAGATCCCAGCCGAGCCGCTGGCAGGCACGCTCCACGACCATCACGACGCCGGCGCCCGTCGCCTCGTGCCGGAAGACGGAGCCGCCGATCGAGATCGGCTTCCCGGTGACGATCTCCGGGACCGCATAGCCCTTCTGCATCGAATACGTGTCCATCATCCAGGCCATGGTCTGCTCGTTCGTCGCCATGTCGGGCGCCGGGATGTCGAGCTGCGGCCCGATGAACGGCGCCAGCTCGGCCGTGAAGCGACGCGTGACGCGCGCGAGCTCGGACGGGGACAGCTGACGCACGTCGCAGCGGACGCCGCCCTTGGCGCCGCCGTACGGCAGGCGCAGCAGCGCGCACTTCCACGTCATCCACATGGCGAGCGCGGCGCACTCACCGAGATCGACGGCGTCGTCGAAGCGCACGCCGCCCTTGGTCGGCCCCAGCACCGACGAGTGCTGGACGCGATAGGCGGGGAACGACGCATAGCTGCCGTCGTCCATCCGTACCGGCAGGGTGAGGATCAGCGCCCGCTCGGGATGGCGCAGCCGGGCGGCGACGAAGTCGGGAACCTCGGCGAGAACGAGCGCGTGCTCGAGCTGGGATCGTGCCTGGTCGTAGAGCGGGGTGTCCCACTCGAGCTGTCCCACCTCGTGCAGCGCCTTCGCCACGGCGCGGAGGGTACGCGAAACCGTGGGCCGTCACGCGCAAGGTGATAGGCCGTACGGCCCATGCGACCCGCCTCGCCCGCGGCAATCCTGCGTGGGTGAGCCATCCCGAGCTCCTCCCGGCCTTCTGCGTGGCCTTCGCGGTCGAAGTGGCGCACCTGCGCTTCGTGATCCTGACCCGGTGGCACTGCCGCAGCTGCGGCGAGATCCACCTGGACTGCGACTGCAAGCCGGTCTGGCTCAAGCTCCTCATCTAGAGGCTTGATGCGCACTTGCGGGCGTACGCGGCTGGTGCATCAGGACACGGCGCGGCTCGGCCGTGCCGGGCTTGCCCGTCGCCACCGCTACGCCCTGCGCCCGTCACGTCCAATCCGCCTGTTCTTGCGCATCCCGGCCTGGCGCATCCCCGCGCACACCCCAACACACATCAAGCCTCTAGCGGCAACGCCCCGGGAGGAAGCCGTGCCCCGGCAGGCTTGTCGTCCGATCCGGCGAACTACCCTCTGACGATGAGCGAGGAGCCGGAACTCCGCCGTACGCTCTTCCGCAACTACCGGCGCGGCGACGTCGAGCTCGCGATCGCCCGGGCGACGATCGCCCGCGAGCGGCTTCAGGTCGAGCTCGACGCGACCAAGGTCCGCCTGAAGGAACGCCAGACCGACATCGACGACCTGCAGACCCAGCTCGACAGCCACCGCCGGCGCGAGACCGACCTGCTTGCCGCGCTCGACGAGGTCCGGGCCCGCCGGGACGCGCTCGAGCGGGAAGCGCGGTCGCGCGCAGACGAGATCCTCGCCGACGCCGAGCAGCGTGCGGCCTCGATGCGCACGGACGGGCTGCGCCAGGTCGGCGAGCTCCAGCGCCAGATCGAGCAGCTGTTCAGCCTCCGTACGGCCCTCACCGCGGCGCTGCAGGGCACCCTCGGCGACGTCTCGGCCGCCCTCGAACGGCTGATCTCGGCACCCGCCCAGGCGGTCGAGCCGCTGTCCGGCCCGAAGCCGCCGCCGCAGGCTGCTCCGCCGGGCGGCCCGGAAGCGCCGGGGGAGCAGCCACACGGGCTCGAGCCGCACCCGCCGCCGCGCGAGCGGCTCGACGAGACCCTCGCGCGCTTCTCCAGCGACCCGGATCGGTAGATCAGACGCGGCGCAGGACGGCGATCGACCGGTCGCCGACCGCGACGTCGGCGCCGGGCACGAGCCGCTCCGCCTCGACCGAGCCGGTCGCGAGCACGAGCTCCCAGCGCGTCCCGAAGCGACGGGCGGGCAGGCGGTAGACGACCTCCTCGAAGTGCGCGTTGAAGAGCAGGAGGAAGGAGTCGTCGCGCAGCTCGGTCCCCTGCGACGTCTCGGACGCGAGCTCGTCGCCGTTCAGGAAGACGCCGATCGCGCGGGCCTCCGTGTTGTCCCAGTCACGCCTGGTCATCCGCCGCCCGTCCGGCCGCATCCACCACACGTCCGGGAGCTGCTCTCCCTTCCCGTCGAAGAAGGTCGTCCGCCGGAAGACCGGATGGGCATGCCGCAGCTCGATCAGCCTGCGGGTGAAGGTGAGCAGCTCCTCGTCGCAACTCGCCCAGTCGAACCATGACAACTCGTTGTCCTGGCACCACGCGTTGTTGTTGCCGCGCTGGCTGCGCCCCATCTCGTCGCCGCCGAGCAGCATCGGCACGCCCTGTGAGAGGAGCAGCGTCGTGAGGAAGTTGCGCTGCTGGCGGGCACGCAGCGCCAGCACCGCCGGGTCGCTGGTCTCGCCTTCGTGCCCGCAGTTCCACGAGCGGTTGTCGTCGCTGCCGTCGCGGTTCTCCTCGCCGTTCGCCTCGTTGTGCTTCTCGTTGTACGAGACGAGGTCGCGCAGCGTGAACCCGTCGTGCGCGGTGACGAAGTTGATCGACGCGAACGGGCGCCGGCCGTCGGTCTGGTACAGGTCGGCGGAGCCTCCGAACCGCGACGCGAACTGGGCGACCGACGCGCGCCCGCGCCAGAAGTCGCGGACGACGTCCCGGTAGATCCCGTTCCACTCGGACCAGAGGATCGGGAAGTTGCCAACCTGGTAGCCGCCCGGGCCGACGTCCCACGGCTCGGCGATCAGCTTCACCTGGGACAGGATCGGGTCCTGGTGGATGATGTCGAAGAACGCCGAGAGGCGGTCGACCTCGTAGAACTCGCGCGCGAGCGCCGAGGCGAGGTCGAAGCGGAACCCGTCGACGTGGCACTCCATGACGAAGTACCGGAGCGAATCCATGATCAGGCGCAGCACCGTCGGGTGCACCGGGTTGAGCGTGTTGCCGGTGCCCGTGTAGTCCATGTAGTAGCGCGGCTCGTCCGGCACGAGCCGGTAGTAGCTCTGGTTGTCGACACCGCGGAAGCTGAGCATCGGCCCCAGGTGGTTCCCCTCGGCGGTGTGGTTGTAGACGACGTCGAGGATCACCTCGATGCCGGCGCGGTGCAGCGCCTTGACCATCCCCTTGAACTCCCGGAGCGGATCGTCGGTGGCGGCGTAGAGCGAATGGGGAGCGAGGTAGCCGATCGTCGAGTAGCCCCAGTAGTTCGTCAGCCCGCGCCCGTGGAGGAAGCCCTCGTCGGCGATGTGGTGCACCGGCAGCAACTCGACCGCCGTCACGCCGAGCCCGGTCAGGTAGGCGATCGCATCCTCGCTCGCGAGCCCGGCGTACGTGCCCCTGAGATCCTCGCGAACCCCGGGGCGCAGCCGCGTGAGCCCTTTCACGTGCAGCTCGTAGATGACGGTCTCGTGCCAGGGCGTCCGCGGCCGGACGAGATCGTCGTCCTCCCAGTCGAACGACGGGTCGATCACCGCCGACTTCGGGATCGCCGGCGCGGAGTCGCTCTCGTCGATCGTCAGGTCGGCGTCTTCGTCGAACGCCAGCCGATAGGGCAGGGTGTTCGCCGCGTCCCAGTTCACGGCACCGTCGATCGCCTTCGCATACGGGTCGATGAGGAGCTTCGCGGGGTTGAAGCGGCGCCCCTCGAGCGGCTCGTAGCGCCCGTGCACCCGGTAGCCGTAGCGCTGCCCCGGCCCGACACCGGGCAGGTAGCAGTGCCAGTTGTACGCCGTCCGCTCGCGAAGCTCGATCCGCTCCTCCCGGCCGTCGGCGTCGAACAGGCAGAGCTCGACCTGCTCGGCGTTCTCGCTGAAGAGCGAGAAGTTCGTCCCCTCGCCGTCCCACTCGGGGCCGAGCGGAAACGGCTGTCCGGGCCAGACGGCCCGTGTCACGCGGCGATCGACGTCGGGAACGACACGAGCGGGAAGGCTACGCGGTCAGTCGGCGGGGCTACGACGGGCGCAGCCAGACGACCGCGAGCGGCGGCACGGTCACCTCGGCGGAGACCTCCCGGCCGTGCCAGGGGCGCTCCTCGGTATGCACGGCGCCCAGGTTCCCGAGCCCCGACCCGCCGTAGTACGTCGAATCGGTGTTCAGCGCCTCCTCCCACGCGCCCGCGACGGGCAGGCCGATCCGGTAGTTCTCGCGCGGGACGGGCGAAAGGTTCGCGACGCAGACGAGGTGCCGAGTGCCGCCGGCCGAGATCCGCTCGAACGCGAGCACGTTCTGGGCGGCATCGTTCGGCTCGAGCCAGCGGAACCCCTCGTGCGAGAAGTCGACCTCCCACAGCGCCGGTTCCTCGCGGTAGGTGCGGTTCAGGTCGCGCACGAGGTCGTTCACCCCGGAGTGCTCGGCGTGCTCGAGGAGCCACCACGGGAGCTCCTCGGCGTCGTTCCACTCCCACGGGTTCGCGAGCTCTCCCCCCATGAAGAGCAGCTTCTTGCCAGGGTGCGCCCACATGAAGCCGTAGAGCGCACGCAGGTTGGCGAGCTGCTGCCATCGGTCGCCGGGCATCTTCGCGAGCAGCGACTGCTTGCCGTGGACGACCTCGTCGTGGGAGAGCGGCAGGATGAAGTTCTCGTTCCACGCATAGACGAGCGAGAACGTGAGCTCGTGGTGGTGGTAGCGGCGGTGCACCGGCTCGTGCTGAAAGTAGGAGAGCGTGTCGTGCATCCAGCCCATGTTCCACTTGAAGCCGAAGCCGAGGCCGCCGACGTAGGTGGGGCGAGAGACCGCGGGCCATGCGGTCGACTCCTCGGCCGCCGAGATCACGCCGGGCTCGCGGGCGTGCACGAGCTCGTTCATGTCCTTGAGGAACGCGACCGCCTCGAGGTCCTCCCGGCCGCCGAACCGGTTCGGCACCCACTGCCCGTCCTCGCGGGAGTAGTCGAGGTACAGCATCGACGCGACAGCGTCGACGCGAAGCCCGTCGGCGTGGTACTCGCGCAGCCAGAAGAGCGCGTTCGCGAGCAGGAAGTTCTGCACCTCGCTGCGGCCGAGATTGAAGACGAGCGTTCCCCAGTCGGGGTGGGCGCCCCTGCGCGGGTCGGCATGCTCGTAGAGCGCCGTTCCGTCGAACTTCGCGAGCGCCCACTCGTCGCGCGGGAAGTGCGCGGGAACCCAGTCGAGCAGCACGCCGATGCCGTTCGCGTGCATGTGGTCGACGAAGAAGCGGAAGTCGTCGGGCGACCCGAGCGCGGCGTACGGCGCGTAGTAGCCGGTCACCTGGTAGCCCCAGGAGCCCGAGAACGGATGGTGCATCACCGGCAGCAGCTCGACGTGCGTGAAGCCGAGGTCGCGCACGTACGGGGCAAGCTCGCGCGCAAGCTCGCGCCACCCGAGCCCCTTGCGCCACGACGGAGCGTGCACCTCGTAGATCGAGAGCGGCCGCTCGAGCGGCAGCTGCGACCGCCGCGCGTCCATCCAGTCTCCGTCGAGCCACTCGTACTCCGACTCGAACACGACCGACGCGGTCTTCGGCGGCACCTCGGCCTCGAACGCCATCGGGTCGGCTTTCTCGTGGCCGTCGAGGTGGTACTTGTAGCGCTGCCCGCGGCCGGCGCCGTCGACCGTGCCTTCCCAGATGCCGGTGTCGCCGACCGGCGTGAGCGGGTCGGACGCCGGGTCCCAGTCGTTGAAGTCGCCGACGACGCTGACGTAGCGGGCGTTCGGGGCCCAGACCGCGAACCGCACGCCGTTCTCGACGGGGTGCGCGCCCAGCTTCGCGTAGAGCTCCTCGTGCCGTCCTGCGCGGGCGAGCCAGATGTCGAGCTCGCCGAAGGCCGACTGCGACGCGCGCTGCTGCGTCACGCCGGTACTTCCTCCGCGAGCATCCGCGAGATGCCTGCGACCGGAATGGTCACCCAGTCGGGACGGTTGTTGAGCTCGTACCGGAGCTCGTAGACCGCCTTCTCGAGCTCGAAGACGGCGAGCAGCCGGTCCATCGCGGCCCCCGTCGGGACGAGCGTCGGGTCGATCGTCGACCGGTAGCCGTCGAGGAACTCCTCCCGAGCCCGCTGCTCCCAGCCTTCGGGCGCCTCCGTCCCCCGAAGGATGTTGGAGGCGGACGCCGCGTAGGCGAACGAGCGGAGCATGCCGGCCACGTCGCGCAGCGGGCTCCGCTTGCGGCGGCGCTCGGGCAGGGATCGGGCAGGCTCGCCCTCGAAGTCGAGCAGCGTCCAGTCGTCGCCGGTCCAGAGCGCCTGACCGAGGTGGAAGTCGCCGTGATGGCGGATCACCCGGCCGCTCGAGCCGATCTGGGAGAGCTGCCGCAGCCGGTCGCGAACCTCCTCTCCGCGGCCGCGGATCTCGGCGAACTCGTCGTCGTCGTCGCCCTCGCCGTACGGCAGGCCGACGAACACACCCTCGATCTCATCGTCGATCGTCGCGGTCAGCAGTCCGAGCGCCTCCGACGACGGCTCCTCCGGGAGGAAGTTCGGGTCCTCCTGCTCCGATCCGAGCAGGCTGTGCATCTCGCCCGTGATCTCGCCGAGCCGGTGCAGGCTCTGCAGGAACTCGTCGCTCTCGTCCTCCATCGTGTCGAGCGCACGCTCCCACCCGTCGAGCCCGTGGCGCACGAACTCCTGGAGAATGCCGAGCGTCGCGTCCATCGGACGGCCGGCGTACGAGTACCACCCTTCGAGCCGGGCGATGTTCTCGAACCCGCGCTCCGTGAGGAAGCGCAGCAGCTCCAGCTCGGGGTTGATGCCGGCCTCGAGACGCCGGAACACCTTCAGGATCAGCTCCTCGTCGAACACGACCGACGTGTTCGACTGCTCGGTGCCGACCGGCCGGGCCTCGCGCAGCTCCCTCCCGAACGTCATGCCGTCGATCGACGCGAGCTCGACAACACCCTCGGCCCCGGCGGCCCGCCCGCCGCTTCGGATCATGTGCACGAGCTCGCGAGCCTGGCGCGGATCGGCGATCGCGTCGAAGCCCCCGTCGTCGACAAGCAGCTGGTACGTCTCGTGCGTCCCCGTGTCGAAGCGAATCTCGACGAGCTTCAGCTCGAGCCGCGGGTCTGCATCCCGCAGACAGACCGTGTCGATCACGCCGGCGCCGATCACCTGCCGGGTCTTCGAGCCGAACCAGCGCTGCTGGCAGACGAATTCGATCAGGGCCCCCTCGTCCATCATTCGTCGTCCTTTCGCATCTGGAACCAGAAGAACCCTCGCGGGCCGAGCGTCAGCAGGTACGGCAGCTCGCCGACACGTGGGAATGCACTCTGTCCGAACATCTCCACCGGGATCATGCCTTGGAATCGCGAGAGGTCGAGCTCGACCGCCTGCGCGGAGCGCGCCACGTTGTGCACGCAGAGGATCAGGTCGTCCGCGTAAGAGCGTACGTGAGCGAAGATCCTCGGGTTGTCGGGTCGGAGCGCCTCGTAGGTCCCGAGCCCGAAAACGGGATGCTGCTTGCGGAGGGCGATCAGCCGCCGCAGCCAGCGGAGCACCGAGTTCGGCTGGCGCAGCTGCGCCTCGACGTTCACCGCCTGGTACCCGTAGACCGGGTCCATGAGCGGCGGCAGGTAGAGCTGCGCGAAGTCGGCCCGTGAGAAGCCGCCGTTGCGGTCGCCCGTCCACTGCATCGGCGTGCGGACGCCGTCGCGGTCGCCGAGGAAGATGTTGTCGCCCATCCCGATCTCATCCCCGTAATAGAGGACGGGCGAACCGGGCAGTGAGAAGAGGATCGCGTGCAGGAGCTCCATCTCGCCGCGCCCGTTGTCGAGCAGCGGCGCGAGTCGCCGCCGGATGCCGAGGTTGAGCTTCATCCTCGGGTCCTTCGCGTACTCCTCGTACATGTAGTCGCGCTCCTCGTCGGTCACCATCTCGAGGGTCAGCTCGTCGTGGTTTCGGAGGAAGAGCCCCCACTGGGCGCCGTCCGGGATCGACGGCGTCCCGTCCAGGATCTCGACGATCGGCAGCGCGTCCTCGCGCCGCACCGACATGAACATGCGCGGCATCACCGGGAAGTGGAACGCCATGTGGCATTCGTCGCCCTCGCCGAAGTACTCGACGACGTCGTCCGGCCACTGGTTCGCCTCGGCGAGGAGAACACGATCGGCGTACCGGGCGTCGATCTCCGACCGCACCTTCCGCAGGAACGCGTGCGTCTCCGGCAGGTTCTCGCCGTTCGTGCCGTCCCGCTCGTACAGGTAGGGCACGGCGTCGAGGCGGAAGCCGTCGAGGCCGAGGTCGAGCCAGAAGCGGAGCACGTTCAGCATCTGCTCCTGCACCTCGGGGTTGTCGTAGTTCAGGTCGGGCTGGTGCGAGAAGAAGCGGTGCCAGTAGTACTGGCCGCGCACCGAGTCGTACGTCCAGTTGGACGGCTCGGTGTCGACGAAGATGATCCGCGCCTCCGACCAGCGCTCCGGATCGTCGCCCCACACGTACCAGTCGCCGTAGGGGCCGTCGGGCTCGCTGCGGCTCGACTGGAACCACGGATGGTCCGCCGAGGTGTGGTTCATCACGAGGTCGGCGATCACGCGCATCCCGCGCTGGTGTGCCTGGTCGATGAAGAGGCGGAAGTCGTCGAGCGTCCCGTAGTCGGGGTGGATGTTGAAGAAGTCGGAGATGTCGTAGCCGCCGTCCCGGAGCGGGCTCGGATAGAACGGCAGCAGCCAGATGCAGTCGATCCCGATCTCCTGCAGGTAGTCGAGCTTGTCGGTGAGACCGCGGAAGTCGCCGGAGCCGTCGTCGTTTCCGTCGAAGAATCCCCGCAGGTGAATCTCGTAGAAGACGGCTGTCTTGAACCAGAGCGGCTCGCGCTCGAACCAGTTGCCGGGATCGCTCATTGGAAGGGACGTTCTAGAGGATGACGCTGATCAGGTGTGACTTGCCCGGTCCGAGCTTGACGTAGTTTCGTCCTGCGCGCCAGGTGAAGCTCGCACCCGAGAGCAGCTCACGTGCATCGAAGGCCGGCGGGAACCCGAGCGCGACGGGCACGACGCACACGCCCTCCTGGTCGGCAACGGGGTCGATGTTGACGACGCAGATCAGGTTGTCCTTCGCGTAGGCCACGAGCTCGCTGTTCTCGGTCTCGAGGAAGCGAAGGTTCTCGATGCGCTGGAGTGCCGGCTCCGCGCGTCGCACCTCGTTGAGCCGCCGCACGAGCGGCAGCAGCGGGCCGTCGAGGGCCCGGCGCTTCACCTCGTACTTCTCGGAGTCCAGGTACTCCTCCGACCCGGGGCGCACCGCGACGTTCTCGAACGACTCGTAGCCGGAGTAGATGCCGAAGCTCGGTGAGAGCGTCGCAGCCAGCACGAGCCGTGCCTCGAAGGCGGGCGGACCGCCGTGCTGCAGGTACTCGTGGAGGATGTCGGGCGTGTTCACAAACGCGTTCGGCCGGTAGAACGCGGACCACGCGAGCAGCTCGCCCATGTACTCCTCGAGCTCCGCCTTCGTGTTCTTCCAGGTGAAGTACGTGTAGCTCTGCGCGAAGCCGACCTTCGCCAGAGTGGTCATCATCGACGGGCGCGTGAACGCCTCGGCCAGGAAGAGCACCTGGGGATGCCGTGCACGCACCTGTGCGATGAGCCATTCCCAGAACGGCACCGGCTTGGTGTGCGGGTTGTCGACCCGAAACACGGTGATCCCGCGCTCGACCCAGCCCAGCACGACATCGAGGAGCGCCTGCCAGAGGCCTTCCCGGTCCTCGGACTCGAAGTTCAGGTTGTAGATGTCCTGGTAGCGCTTGGGCGGGTTCTCCGCGTACTTGAGCGTGCCGTCAGGCCGCCGATGGAACCACTCCGGATGCGCCTTCAGCCAGGGGTGGTCGGGCGAGCAGTTGAGCGCAAGGTCGAGCGCGATCTCGACGCCCACCTTCCCGGCGGCGGCGACCATCGCATCGAAGTCGTCCCACGTCCCGAGCTCGGGGTTGATCGCGTCGTGGCCGCCCAGCTCCGAGCCGATCGCCCACGGCGACCCGACGTCTCCGGGCTCCGCCTCGAGCGCGTTGTTGCGGCCTTTGCGGTTCGTGACGCCGATCGGGTGCACGGGCGGAAGGTAGACGACGTCGAAGCCGAGCCGCGCGAGCCGGGGGAGCGCGTCTGCCACGCCGCGGAAGCCCCCGAACGAGCGAGGGAAGAGCTCGTACCACGCGCCGAACCGGGCGAGCTCGCGATCGACGTCGACCTCGAGCTGGGCCGAGGACGTCTCGGCGTGACGATCTCCGGCCTCGGCGGCGAGCCCTTCCTCGACGGTCAGGCCGTCACGTCCGAGGAGCACTGCGCCCTCCGCGAGCTCCCCGGCGAGATCTGCCTGCCCCCCGTCGATCTTTCGTCGCAGCTCGTCCTGCCAGGTGGCGATGCGGTCGATCCAGGCGACGATCGAGAAGCGCCAGCGGCCGGGCTGGTCGACCGTGAACGAGCCGCCGAACCGGTCGTTCCCAAGCGGCTCCAACGGCTCGTCGCGCCAGCGCGCTTCACCGGGCGCCTTGACCCGGACGACGCCGGCGAGCACATCGTGTCCGTCCGCGAAGACGGTCGCGTACACGGCGACGGTGTCGCCGACGCTTCGCTTGACCGCGTACCTGCCGCAGTCGAGCTGGGGCTCGACCGCCTGGATCTGGATTCTCGGCTGTGGGGCTCGCGAACGTGGCACCGTTCGTCAGATTCTCAGTGAACCGGTTGTCCTAAACGCATGAGACTCGCACGCACATCGGGAATCCTCCTGCATCCGACCTCCCTCCCGACGGGAGTACTTGACGACGAGGCGTACCGCTTCGTCGACTGGCTCGCCGCTGCGGGCCAGCGCTGGTGGCAGGTTCTGCCGCTCGGACCGCCCGAGGGGATCACGGGTTCGCCGTACATGTCGGAGTCGGCGTTTGCCGGCTCCCCCGGGCTCCTCGCTGAGCCGGAGGCGCCCGTCTCGGCCGGGGAGGCGGCCGCGTTTCGCGCCAGGCACGCGTACTGGATCGACGACTTCGCCGCCGGCGGCGGCTCGGTGGATGACCAGGTGCGCTTCGACCGCGAGTGGCGCGCGCTGCGCGCCTACGCCGCGCAGCGGTCGGTGCGGATCTTCGGCGACATGCCGATCTACGTCTCGGCGGCGGGCGCGGACCATCGCGCCCATCCACAGCTCTTCCGGATCGGCGAGGTCGCGGGTGTGCCGCCGGACTCCTACGCGCCGACGGGCCAGCTGTGGGGGAACCCGCTGTACGACTGGGCCGCCATGCGCCGCGACGGCTATCGCTGGTGGGTCGAGCGCTTCCGGCGCGCCCTCGAGCTGGTCGACCTGACGCGCCTCGACCACTTTCGCGGGTTCGTCGCCTACTGGGCGGTGCCCGAGGGCGACGACACGGCTGAGCGCGGTCGCTGGCTCCGCGGGCCGGGCGCAAGCCTGTTCCACGCAGTCGAGGCGCAGCTCGGCACGCCCCCCGTCGTCGCCGAGGACCTCGGCCGGATCACCGAGCCGGTCGTCCGGCTCCGCCGCTCACTCGGCTTCCCGGGAATGGTCGTGTTGCAGTTCTCGCTCGGCGGGGGCCGGAGGAATCCGCACCGGCCCGAGAATCACGAGGAGCAGTCGGTCTGTTACACGGGGACGCACGACAACGACACGGCTCGCGGCTGGTGGGAGTCGCTCTCGGCGAAGGAGCGTGCGTCGCTTCGGCTCGACCCGGCCGACCCGGCGTGGTCGCTCGTCGAGCGGGCCTGGCACTCGCGTGCCGCGCTCGCGATCGCCCCGCTGCAGGACGTGCTCGGCCTCGGAAGCGACGCGCGCATGAACACCCCCGGCACCGAGCAGGGCAACTGGCGCTGGCGCTTCGAGAAGGGAGCGCTGACCCCGCAGCTGGCAGCCCGCCTGAGAGCGCTCACCGTGGAAGCGGACCGACTCTGAAGGCGACGCCGCGTCGGTCGACCCCCGGCGGTAGCGGGGTGTATCGGACGTGAGGATGCTCACGCAGGCAACGGCGTGACGCCCGAACCTGGTTCGGCGCAGCCGAACCAGGTTCGCGAGTGCACGACCCGGCGCTCGGCTCAGGATGCAGTGCGGAACACTCGGGCAGCCGAGGAAGTTGGGTCAAGCATCGAGTCGGAGAACGACCTCGTCCGTTTCCTCGTTGCGCCCATAGGCGAACCCGCGGCCCCCGCCCACGATCACGAAACCGCACTTCGTCAAGACGCGAATCGACGCGGCGTTGTCGCTCGCGGCGCCAGCGTAAAGCGGACGGGTTGCCTCCAACTGCAAAAACTCCTGTAGGGCACGCGTGGCAATGCCGCGGCCCCAGTCTTCACGGCCGATCCAATAGGTGACCTCGCGCCGGCCCTCCAAGTCGAAGCTCGCAATGTGACCAACAACTCGACCGTCGATCTCGATCACCCTGTTCGTCGTAGAGCTGTCGCTCCTCAGCCGCGCCCACCGTCGCTCGAAGCTCGTTCGATCATCGAACTCCGGCGAAGTGAACGCGGCCATCCGTCTGGCGTCGCGATCGCTCGAGTGCTCGAAGAGCACGCCGAGATCACGATCTTCGACCTCGCGAAGGACAAGCCGTCCCGAGCCCTCAGGCACGGCCGTCAACGCTACCCGCCGTCACTCTGTACCCGCTCGAGCATGGCGCCTGGGCGTGGTTCCCGCTGAACGCCGGTTACCGGGTTGCTCAGGCGTCTGCACGAGTCGGGGCCTGGTCCGTCAGGGGCCACTCGCACACTCGCCCACGCGAGGCGGCCATTGCCTGGCTAGGCGTAGTGCGTTGCGTACACGGTTGTCGCCAGGGCTAGCGCGACGAGCGACGCTGCGATCCACCAGCGGTATGGGGAGAGCCGCACTAGCTGCTCTCGCCATTTCTCCGGGCCGAGCACCAGGAACACAAGGGGGTTCAGGAGCAGGCTCGCCGCCGCTGAAGGGACGATGCTGAGCACGATCACGGTAAGCCAGAAGTAGCCCAGGTCGCCATTGTATGTGTGCCCGTCCAGGGGAAATCTATGGGCACTCGCGCAGCCGACGGCGCCACTCGAACCTGGTTCGGCGCGGCCGAACCAGGTTCGCGAGTTCGCGAACCGCCGCTCGCCTCAGGGGGCCATCAGCGATCACTCACCCGGAGACGGCTTGCTTCACCGGCGCCGCCTGGGCGGGCATCTACGATCGGCCCCGTGGCCGAGTTCGTCCCACCCGACTTCGACGTCCCACCCGGGCTCCAGACCTCCGAGTTCGTGCTCGAGCCGCTCGGGCCCGAGCACAACGCGCAGGACTACGACGCCTGGACGTCGTCGATGGAGCACATCGCAGCGACGCCCGGGTTCTCCGACGGCTCCTGGCCACACGAGATGACGCCGGACGAGAACCGCGCTGACCTCCAGCGTCACGCCGACGACTTCAGCAACCGGGCAGGGTTCACCTACACGGTGCTCGATCCGGCCGGCCGCAACGTGATCGGGTGCGTCTACATCTACCCTGCGCGCGACAGCGACTGCGACGCGCGCGTGCTCTCCTGGGTGCGGGCGAGCCACGCGCACCTCGACACTCCGCTCTGGCGCACCGTGAACGAATGGCTCGCCTCCGACTGGCCGTTCGCCAGCGTCAAAGACGCGCCGCGCGCCGCTTAAGCGAAGCGACGCGGATGCCGGCTTTGCCGGCGTCCGCTCATCCAGCCGTCTCCGGAGAAGTCGAATCCCTCGAAGTCGTCATGCTGCGGCGAAGCCGGAGCGGACTTCGAGGGAAAGATGCCGGGGGAGGGAGTCGAACCCCCACGCCCGAAGGCCGCCGGTTTTAAGCCGACTGCGTCTGCCAGTTCCGCCACCCCGGCGTGTCGGTCACGCTAAGAACGTCACGGGGTCGGGCTCATCGCGCCCGCGGGGCCCATGCCGGCCTTGTCCTGGGAGAGCGGGATGCCTTCGGGGCCGTGCCCGCGGTAGGCGTCGCGGAACGCGACGAATGCCTTCCTGGTCGCGGCGTCGTAGCGCGGGCAGACGGCGATGTGGCCCTTTCCGAAGTCGCCGTTGATCTGGTACGTCCGCGGGTTGCCGGTCCAGGCGGTGATCGCGACCTTGCTGCCGAGCGCCGGGTACGGCGTGCCGAACATGCCGTCGGAGCTCGCGTCGTAGAGGGCGTGCAGCTTCTGCACGGTGGCGGGCTTGACCTGCGACCCCCACCAGAGGATCACGCCGCCGTGCTCCTCGTTGTGCACGACCCTCCGCGGGTTCACGGCACTCGTGTAGAAGCCCCAGACCGCCCACTCGGGATAGTGCTGGCCGTTCGACGGTGGGCTCGTGTTCCAGGGGAGCTTCGCCGTCAGGCTGTTGACGTGCGTCTGGCCGCCCGGGACGGAGGCGGTGACCGTCCTGAAGCTGCAGTTGGCGGCGGTCATGAGCGTCGCGACGCGTTTGACGTCGGCGGACGCGCCGCTGCCACCGGAGAGCGCGATGAAGAGGACGACGGCGACGAGGCCAACCGCTCCGGAGCCGGAGAAGGCGTAGAGGAGGGCGCGGTGCCGCCCGGCGAGATCGAAGCCCGGCGAGGTGTCTTTCCGCTGCTTCGGCGCCTGGACGCGGCGCCCTGGAGGCGGCGGAGCCTTCGGCTTTCTCTTCGCCATGGGGCGACCATTCAAGCGGAAACCGCGACGCGGTCGCCGAAGAACGCCGCGACGGCCGCGGGGTCGTCGACCATCGAGCAGCGCGGCAGCGCGGCGAGAAACGCGCGGCCGTACGGGCGCGTGCGCAAGCGCGGGTCGAGGATCGCGACGACTCCCCGGTCGGCGTGGCCGCGGATCAGCCGTCCGAAGCCCTGCCGCAGCTGCAGCATCGCCGTCGGCAGCGCGTAGTCGCGGAACCAGTCCCCTCCGTCGCGCTCGACGGCCTCGCAGCGTGCCTCGTGCAGCGGGTCGCCGGGCGCCGAGAACGGCAGCTTGTCGATGACGAGGAGTGACAGCGACTCGCCCGGCACGTCGACCCCCTGCCAGAACGTCGAGGTGGCGACCAGCACCGAGCCGATCTCGGCCCGGAACCGCTCGAGGAGCCGTTCCCGCGGCGCCTCGCCCTGCACGAGGAGGTCGTAGGGAACCTGACCACGGAGCCGTTCGGTGTACGCGTCGAGCGCGCGGTAGCTCGAGGTGAGGACGAGCGCCCGGCCGTCGGAGAGCGCGAGCAGGGAGCGGATCTCGTCGGCGCACCGCTCGAGGAAGCCGGCTCCGCGCGGGTCGGGCATCGACCGCGGCAGATAGAGGAGCGCCTGCTCGGGGAAGTCGTAGGGCGACCCGACGACCACCTCACGCGCCCGGTCGAGGCCGAGCCGATGCCGGACGAAGCGCGCGTCGTCACCTGCCGTGAGCGTCGCGGAGACCAGCACCGAGGTCGGGCCGTCCTCCCACAGCCGGTCGCGCAACTCGGCCGACACGTCCACCGGCGCGAATGCAACCGCGTCGGGCTCCGACCAGACGACGCGCTCGAGCTCGGCCTCGAGACATGCCTCGAGGTCGCCCGCGACGCCGAGCGCACGCCGCGACAGCGCGTCCAGCTCCTCGCCCTCCCCGTGGAGGGCCGTCGCGAGGTCGCCGAGCGCATCGATCAGGACGAGCGCCGGCTCCGGCGGCAGCTCGCGGAGCCGGCGGCGTCCGGCGGGCGGCGCGACCGCACGCAGGAGGCGCTCGCCCGTGCGGGTCATCCGGTCGATCTCCCGCGCCGGCAGCGCCCGCTCCGACTCGCGGCAGGCGCGCTCGACGTCGGCCGCGAGCCGGCGCAGCGCCTGCCTCGAGACGCGTCCGCCGAGCCACGAGGCGGCGGACTCCTCGAGCCGGTGCGCCTCGTCGAAGACGACCGCGTCGTGCTCCGGCAGGACGGCGCCGCCCGAGGCGACGTGCGCGAAGTAGAGGGCGTGGTTGACGATCACGAGATCGGCGTGCGCGGCCCGCTCGCGAGCCGCCTCGGCGAAGCACGCCCCGACGAACGGGCAGCGCCGGCCGGAGCAGCGGTCGGGGCCGACGGAGAGCTCGGCCCAGAGAGCGGGCGACGGCTCGACCTCGAGCTCGGCCCGGTCGCCGGTCTCGGTCTCGTCGATGAACACCTGCATCGCCTCCCACGCCTCGGCGTCGCGGCCGTCTGCGAGCAGGAACGGCTGGAACCCCTGGAGCGCCCGGCGGCAGAGGTAGTTCGCGCGCCCCTTGAGGAGCCGCACGTCGACGTCCGACGCGAGCGCGGCGGCGGCGACCGGGACGTCCTTCGACAGCAGCTGCTCCTGCAGCGCCTTCGTTGCCGTCGCGACGACGACCCGCAGGCCCGACGAAAGCGCGGGCAGCAGGTAGGCGAGGCTCTTGCCGACCCCGGTGCCCGCCTCGGCGACGAGATGCTCGCCGGTCGTGAGCGCGCGGTCGACAGCGGCCGCGAGCGCCGCCTGCTCGGCCCGCGGCTCGTAGGCGGGCAGCACCCGCGCGAGCGCCCCGCCGGGGCCGTAGAGATCCTCCATGGGCCGTGATCGTACGCAGGCGAACGGATGTTCCGGTCACGCCTGGAGCCCGGTTCACGATTTCGTCCGCAAATTGCGGCAATCAGGGCTGATTGCCGTTGACGTGGTCGCCGGCGCGCCACTAGATTCCCGCCCGTCGGATCCGGTAGCTCTTCGGAGTCGTCGGATCCGGCATCAGCTCCGGTAGGTCTTCGGACTCGCCGGGGCTGATTTTTTTGTGCCCTCATCTCTGCCGTCCGACGGCGTCTCTATCGTTTGTCGGCCCATGATCGAGACGTTCTTCCTTCTCGTCGGGCTGGCCGTCGGCGCAGGTGCTTGCTACCTCGCGCTGCGGGAGCGCCTCAGGCGGGCCGCCGAGTCCGCGTCCACGCTCGATGCGTGGGAGGAGCAGCTCAAGGCTGCGACCGGCGACGCGATCCTGCGCAGCCAGGCCTCGTTGATCGAGCTTGCGGACGCCAAGCTCGCGCCGATCAAGGACACGCTCACGAAGTTCGAGGAGCAGTCGCGCGCGCTCGAGGAGAAGCGCACGCGGGAGGTCTCCGCGATCGGCGAGCGACTCCGCGAAGTCGCGCAGGGCCAGGATCGCCTGCGACTCGAGACCGGAAGCCTCGTGACGGCGCTGCGCAGACCGGATGTCCGCGGCAGCTGGGGCGAGATGCAGCTGAAGCGCGTCGTCGAGCTCTCGGGGATGCTCGACCACTGCGATTTCGTGACGCAGGAGTCGACCCGCGACGACGACGGGAAGCTGCTCCGTCCCGACCTCGTCGTGCGGCTGCCGGGAGCGAGGACGATCGTCGTCGACTCGAAGGTGCCGATCGACGCATACCTCGATGCGGTCAACGCGGACGACCCCGACCTCAAGCGCTCGCACCTGCAGCGGCACGCGGCGCAGCTGCGAGATCACATCGGCAAGCTCGGCCAGAAGCGCTACTGGCGGCAGTACGACTCGCCCGAGTTCGTCGTCATGTTCGTGGACGAGGGCCTCTACCGAGCAGCTCTCGACCAGGACGGATCGCTGCTCGAGGCCGGCGTCGAGAACGGCGTCGTCGTCGCCTCGCCGGCAACGCTGATCGCGCTGCTCCGCACGGTGGCGCACGGCTGGCAGCAGGAGCGCGTCGCCGAAGACGCCCAGGAGATCGCCTCTCTCGGGCGCGAGCTCTACGAGCGGCTCGGTGTCTTCGCCGCGCACTTCGCCAAGGTCGGGCGCAACCTCGATACGGCGGTCGGCGCCTTCAACCAGGCCGTGAGCTCGTTCGACACGCGTCTCCTCGTCACGGCCCGCAAGTTCCCGGAGCGCGGCGTGACCTCGGACCCTCCTCCCGAGCTCGCGCAGATCGAGCGCCGTCCCGCGACCGTCAGCGCACCCGAGCTGAGGTCGCTGCCCGCGTCGGACGCCGACGCAGCCTAGAGCCGCGGCCTAGAACCGCAGCAGCGCGGCGATGCCGTCGACGCCGTCGAGCGGGCCACGGCCGAGCCGGACGAGGTCGCCGGCGTTCACGAGCACCTGGTGAATCGCGACGTCGGCGCCGTCGCGCCGCTCCTCGAGCGTCGCACCGTCGAGCGGGCAGGCTCCGGCGTCGGTCGACGCGCGACCGCAACGCGGGCACTGCCACACCGGCCGGTTCGCCCCCTCGGAGAGGAGCAGCGTGTCGATGCGCGCCTCCGAGCCCGCGTCGAGCGTCTCCGCCCAGCCGCCCGCGGCGCGGCCGCCGCGACCGTGCTCCTCCTGCCAGCGCGCGAGTGCGTCCTCGCTCTCCCGCGCCCGGGCCTCGTCGAGCAGCGGACGCACCGCTTCGAGCACCTCGGCCTGCCCCGCATGCGCCTCGACCGTGGCCCAGCCCAGGATCGCCGCGCGCGTCTCGCTTGCGAGCGCTCCTTCGAGCTCGCCGCGCATCTCCTCGGGCGCGACCATCACGAGCCGCACTCCACGGCCCCGGAGACGCCTGTCGAGCTCGCCGCCGACCGTCTTCAGGTGCTGGTGGACGAGATGGTCGATGTGCCGCTGGTAGCGCGCCTGCGACCAGCCGCCCTGGTCGTGCTGCCCGGGCTGCTGCTCCGATTCGTCGGCGAGCTCGCGCAGACCGCCGCCGTCGAGCCGGAAGACCGTTCCCCGCTCCCGGGAGACGACGGCGACGAGCGTCTCCCGACGCTCAACCACGGCCGCGAGCGGCTCGAGATGGAGCGTCGGGCTGATCTCCACCGAGTCACCCGCCGACGCGGCGAGCGGAAGGGCGCGGAAGTAGCCGTCGCCGCCGCCCGCGAAGATCGCGAACCCGTGGGTGCCGTCGCGATCGAACTCACTGCGCCAGAACGTGCGGATGCGCTCCAGGGCATCACGGAGCGCCAGCCTGCACTCCCGGCTCCCGGAGAGAGCCTCCGCCTCCTTCTCCGCCTCGGCCAGCAGGGCGCTGAACTTCGTCTTCACGTCCGGGGTCGTCGGCACCGACGAAGGATCGAGGTCGACGTAGATGCTGATCGCGCACCCGTTCGGGTCGCGGAAGCCCGCGAGGTCGCGGAGGGTGTCTCGGGTCACCGGGGTCGCCATGACGCAGTCCTTACCACTCGCCGGTCGATCTAGTCATCGGGAACGTCCGGCCGCCTGTTCGCGTTTACTACCCATGAGGACGATGTTCCCGAGAGGAGAGTCGTGAGCGACCAGAAGGTCCACGAGCTGATCATCATCGGCGGTGGCCCCGCCGGGTACACCGCCGCGCTCTACGCGGCCCGCGCCGACCTCGAGCCCCTCGTCATCGAGGGATTCAACTGGGGCGGTCAGCTGATGATCACGAGTGACGTGGAGAACTATCCGGGCTACGCCGACGGCGTCATGGGGCCCGAGATGATGGCCGACTTCCGCCGGCAGGCCGAGCGGTTCGGCGCAGAGTTCGTCACCGACGACGTGACGAAGGTGGATTTCGGAGGAGCGCCACTGCGCGTCTTCGTCGGCGACGACGAGCATCTTGCCCGCGCGGTCGTCGTCGCGACGGGCGCGAGCGCGCGCTGGCTCGGCCTCGAGAGCGAGGTCAAGCACAAGGGGCGCGGCGTGTCGGCCTGCGCGACCTGCGACGCGGCTTTCTTCCGCGACAAGGAGGTCTACGTCGTGGGCGGAGGAGACTCCGCGTTCGAGGAAGCGCTGTTCCTGACGAAATTCGCCTCGCAGGTGCACCTCGTCCACCGGCGCGACGAGTTCCGCGCGTCGAAGATCATGGTCGACCGGGCGGAGCGGAACGACAAGCTCGATTTCGTGCCGAACGCCGTCGTCGACGAGATCGTCGGCGACGCGAAGGTCGAATCGCTGCGTCTCCGGAGCACGGTCACCGACGAGACCTGGGACGTGCCCGCCGACGGGCTGTTCGTCGCCATCGGCCACGATCCGAACACGGAGCTCTTCCGCGACCAGCTCGACCACGACGAGAACGGTTACCTGATCACCCAACCCGGCAGCACGCAGACGAACGTGGCCGGCGTGTTCGCGGCCGGCGACGTGCAGGACCACGTCTACCGGCAGGCGGTGACCGCCGCCGGCTCGGGGTGCATGGCCGCGCTCGACGCCGAGCGGTTCCTGGCGTCGGTCGAAGGGCATCCGGGGACCGCCCTCACTGCCGGGCGGTAGGCAGGGGCCCGGCCACGGGTCGGTAGCCGGCGAAGCTCGAGTCGAGCACCCCCTCCCCGCGCGTCAGCGCCGGCAGCGTGCGCTGCAGCTCGTCGACGTGGATCGCCGGGATCACCCCCGAGACCGTGGCGGCCTCCCCGTCCGGCGCCGGAGGCTCGAGCGTCGCTCGGAGCCGCGCGGCGGCGGCCATGGCTGCACCGATCGACGCGGTCGGCAGCTCGAGCCGCACACGGGCGATCGGTTCGCAGACCACGGTGCCCGCACGCTCGAGAGCGCACGCGAGGACGATAGGCGTCAGCCCGCGGAAGTCCCGCGCCGTGCTGAGAGGGCCGCGCCGCGACGGCGGGCCGTCGGCGAGGCTGTACCAGCTGTCGATCATCGTCACGACGCAGTCGGTCACCTCCCAGCCGTGCGGCCCCACTCGAAGTCCGTCGCGGACGTACTGCTCCATCGCCTCCTCGAAGCTCTCGCGGCGCTTGAACACGTACAACGGGACGCGGTCGTGCCCGACGTCGACGCGAAACTCAACGCCGCTGCCGTCCGGCCCCGGCTCGACGCGCAACCCGATCTGTGCGTGGAACGGGTTCGTCTCGGCGTTCAGGAGCTCCACGGCTTCGCCGACCCCGACGGGGCGCTCGATGTAGATCGGGGTCGTCTCACGAAAGCGAACGGCGACGCCGAAGTCACGGGCGAGCGTCGCCTCGAGGACCTCCTTCTGCACGTCGCCGTAGACGGACACGGCGAGTGCGCGGTCGTGTCTGAAGGCGATCAGCGGATCCTGCTCGGCGAGCTGGTCGAGAGCCGCCCGGAGCCGAGATCCGGCATCCGGATCGATCGGCTCGACGACCGCCTCGAGCGTCGGCGGCGCGAAGACCGTGGGAGACGTCGTCGTCGAAGCGTCGCCGAGCGCGTCGCCGATCCGGACGTGCCGGAGCCCGCGAAGCCTGGCGATCTCGCCCGCCACGGTGGAGCCGCGGACGACGGCGCCGCCGTGGTCGAAGACCTCGACCGCCGTGACCTTCTCGTCTCCGAACCGGTCACGTGTCCGGATCGTGCCGCCGAACATCCGGACGTACGCGAGCTTCTCGCCGTGCGGGCCGCGATCGATCTTGAAGACCTTCGCGGAGACCTCGGCGTCCGGGTCGCCGGCGGCGGTCGGCAGCAGATCGGCGATGCCCTCGCCGAGTGCATCGATGCCCTCCCCGGTCAGCGCTGATCCGAAGAACACGGGCTGGACGAGCCCCCGGTGCGCCAGTGCAGCGAGCGCTGCGACGACAGCCGCCTGCTCCGGCCGGCGGCCGGAGACGAGCGCGGCGAGCAGCTCGTCGTCGTGCTCCGCGAGCTGCTCGGCGTCGACCGACCAGGTCGGGATCGCGTCGGGAGTCAGCCGCCGGCGAATCTCGTCGAGGACCCGCGCGACGTCGGCGCCGGCTCGATCGACCTTGTTCAGGAACAGGAGCACGGGGACGTGCAGTCGGCGCAGCGCGCGCATCAGGACGATCGTCTGCGCCTGCACACCCTCGACCGCCGAGACGACGAGGACGACGCCGTCGAGCACGTCGAGCACCCGCTCGACCTCTGCGATGAAGTCCGGGTGTCCCGGTGTGTCGATCAGGTTGACGACGACGCCGCGGAGCGGGAACGAGACGACGGCGGACCTGATCGTGATCCCGCGTTCACGCTCGAGCGGGAGCGTGTCCGTCTGCGTCGTGCCGCGGTCGACGCTTCCCGGCGCCGCGATGACGCCCGCCGCGTAGAGCAGCCGCTCTGTGAGTGTCGTCTTACCGGCGTCTACATGCGCCAGGATCCCGAGGTTCAGCCTTGCGTGCAGCACGGTTCATACCCTCCGAAGTGGTCGTGAAGCCCTTCGCGATGGACATGAGCCGACTGCGCATGCTGTCTCCTCGGTTGGCGGGATTCTCGGCTCGCATCATACGTCCGCCGCACGGCGTACCCTCGCCCCGTGTCGGAATGGATCGACCTCGTCGACCCGAGCCCAGACAAGCTGCGCTCGGCTCTGCCCGAGGAGGTTCATGCGACCGCGCTCGCGGCGCTCTTGGCGCCGCACGAGCACAACGACGAGCCGCGACCGCGGATCGAGTCGCACGGCGACTACGTCCTCGGCATCGTGCTGCTGCCGATCGAGGTGACCGCCGAAGACCGCCTCTACTACCAGGAGGTGGACTTCATCGCGACGCACGACACGCTTCTTACCGTGTCGAAGACGCCGCCCGGCGAGCGCCCCTTCGACCCGGCGCCCGCCAAGGAAGCCTGCCGCGTCCACGACGAGGTCGGCATGTTCGTCTACCACCTGGTCGACGAGGTCGCGGAGGGCTTCCTCGACGTGATCGACGCCCTCGACGACGAGATCGACAGGCTCGAGGACATGGTCTCGACGGAATCGGTGGAGGAGATCGCACGGCGGATCCGCGGTCTGCGGCACGACCTGCTCGGTGTCAGGCGAACGCTCGCACCGACTCGCGACGCGGTGCGGAAGGTGGTCGACGACCGCGTCGAGCTCGACGAGGGCGACCTGTTCCCCCGGGAGGTCGAGATCTCGTTCGCGAACGCGTTCGACAAGCTGCTGCGGGCGTCGGAGGGCCTCGACGCGTCACGCGACGCGCTGTCGGGCATCCGCGACTACCTCCAGGGCAAGATCGCGAACGACCAGAACGAGGTCATGAAGCGATTGACGGTGATCGCCTCCCTGCTGCTCCTCCCCACCTTCATCGTCGGCCTCTACGGCCAGAACTTCCACGACATCCCCGAGCTCGGATGGTCGTTCGGCTACTGGTGGGCGTGGGCCTGGATCGCCGCCACGACGCTCGCCCAGCTCGCGTACTTCCGCTGGAAGCGCTGGATCTAGCCGGCGTGTCTAGCCGATCGCCGCGAGCCGGCCGTGCCGGATCAGCCGCACGCAGCGCGGCGGCCGTGCGGGGTCGCCGAGCACCGTCGCGCGGGCGAGCAGCGGGTCGCGTGACAGGGGCTCGTGCACCGACAGACGCGCGACCGTGAAGCCGTCGACACGCAGCCCGTGCAGCCGCCGCGCCCGACGCCCCTGGGCGACGACGAGCAGCGTTCCACACGACTGCGAGGTCGGACGTCCCGGATCGAGCAGGGGCTGGCGCGGCAGGTACCACTCGAGCGGCGCCCGGAACCTGAAGAACCTCCCGTAGACGGCCACCGGCGTCGACGGCCGCCACCCCTCGCCGACGAGCGCCGACGCGATCCTGTTGAACGCAGGTGCTGCCCGGGTCGCGCTCGAGCCGGCCAGTGCACCGAGCGCCGCGACCACGACGGCTGCGGCGACGAGGCTCGCGCGTCGAGGCAGCGCGGCGAGCGCGGCGGCCACGGAGATCCCCACGAACGGCGCGATCTCGATCAGGTTGCGATCCGCGAAGATCTTGACGTCGGCAAGCCACGCGAGCCCCGCGAGCAGCACCGGGCCGACGGCGAGCGCAGCGATCAGCCGGCCCGCTGCCCCCCGGCGGCCCAGGGCGAGAGCGCCGACGGCCAGCACCGCCACGAACACGGCGGAGACGACGAGCCCGCGAACCGAGCCGGAGGCGAAGCCCGTGAACACCCGCAGCGGCGCGGCGAGGACCGGGCGCCACCGGAACGAGCCGATCCACCAGAAGCGGTCGCGACCGTACTGCGCGAGCGCCACCGGCGCCCACGTCGCGACCACGGCCGTCCCCGCGGCGACAGCGACCGTCGCCCGTCTCCGGACCCGCGCCGCCGACGGGTCGAGCCAGAGCCACGCGAGGACGACTGCGACGGGGAACGCGAAGAAGTAGTGCGTCAGCCCGCCGGCGGCGACGACGGCGGCGAGCCCGGCAAGGGCGCGCCGCGTCGGCCGCTCGAGCACGCGCAGCGTCGCCCAGGCGAGCAGGACGGTGAGCAGCGCAAGCAGCTCGTAGGCGCGCAGCTGCTCGCCGTGGAGGATGAGCCCGCCGCCGAGCGCGGGCAGGAGCCCGGCGACGACGGCAAGCGGCGTCGACACGAACCGTGCAGCGAGGCAGACGACGAGGCCGGAGAGCAACGCCCCTGCCGCGACCGACACCAGCCGCACGTCGACGATCGGGACACCCAGATGCACCAGCGCCCAGCCGATCGCGTACCAGAGCGGGGGCGTCGATTCCGTCCGCGCCGCCCGGTGGAGCATCTCGAGGAACGTCGGCTCGCGGAGGATGCGGGCACTCGCGACCTCGTCCTGGACGAGCGCGGCGTGGAGACCCGGGAGGCGAGCTGCAACGGCGACTGCACCGACACCACCGGCCGCGGCAAAGGTCGATGCGCGTCGAGAGATTCGCATCCCGGCGCAACGCTACGGACCGGCAGCTCGCGCAACGTGCAGGTGCGCCGAACGACAACGCGCGATTAACGCGCAGGCAACACGGCCGGGTACCCTGGCCCGGTGCCGTACTACATCTGCCCGCAGTGCAAGGAGCGCTCGGTCGACATCGATGCGCGAGAAGGCTTCTCGACACAGGCTCCGGCGTGCCGTCACTGCGGATTCGGCTTCCTCTTCGAGCTCCTCGACGACTACTACCCCGCCCCGGACACCGGCTTCGTCGTGACCGATCAGGAGCGACGTGTTCTCGCGATCGGACGCGGCGTCTTCGAGCTGACCGGCTTCCCCGAGGGCGACCTGATGGGCCGCGACGTCGTGGATGCCCTCCGCTTCTCGGACGAGAAGCCTGTGGAGCTCGCCCGCGAATGGGGGGTCCGGCAGCTCGGCGAGCGGATCTCGATCACCACCCGGGCAGGAAACGAGAAGGCCGTCGTGGCAGATGTCTTCCCCGCCTACGACGACGACGGCGGGCTGCTCGTCGCCCTCACGCCGCACCGCGGCGTCGGCTAGAGCCGGGAGGCGGGGCAGAGCTCGGCGGCGAGCGGGCAGTCCTCGCAGCGCGGGCGCCGGGCGTCGCAGATCCGCCGTCCGTGCCAGATCAGGAGGTGTGGGAAGCGCGCCCAGTCCGCACGCGGCACGAGCCGCATCAGGTCGCGCTCGATCTTCACGGGATCCTCCTGGCGGGTCAGGCCGAGCCGCTGCGAGAGCCGGCGGACGTGTGTGTCGACGACCACGCCCTGCGGCTCACCCCGCTCGGCCGAGACGACGTTGGCCGTCTTGCGCGCGACTCCCGGCAGCTCGAGCAGGTCGTCGAACGCGGTCGGCACCTCGCCGCCGTGCAGCTCGAGGATGCGCTGCATGGTGCCGCGAAGGGACTTCGCCTTCTGGCGGTAGAAGCCGGTGGCGAAGATGTCCTGCTCGAGCTCCTCCTGGGGCACCGCGAGGTAGTCCTCCGGGCGGCGGTACTTGCGAAACAGCTTCTCGGTCACGCGGTTGACGTTCACGTCCGTCGTCTGCGCGGACAGCATCACCGAGACGAGCAGCTCGAGCGGGCTCGCGAACCGGAGCGCGATCGTGGCATCCGGATGCTCGAGCGCGAGCGCCGAGATGATCGGTCCGATGCGCTGCCGCTTCGACGCGACCTTTCGCCGGCGCGCCTCGGCGAGATAGCTACGCGGCACTCGCCTGCAGAATCGCCGGCGGGCGCAGCTTCGGCCCGGCGCAGACGAGATCGAGCGCGGGACAGCCGGCGCACGTGAACTCGCCCGGCTCGGGGGTGAACTCGGCGGCGTCGATGCGCCGGATCGCGGCGGAGAGCTCCTCTTCGAGCGCCGGCAGCTCGAGCCGGTCGAACGACGTGGCGACGACCGCGTCGGGCCGCTCGAGGAAGTGGTAGACCACCTCCACCTCGTCGGCCCCGGCCCGGAAGCAGGCGAGCGCGTAGACGAGCCGCTGCAGCCGGTAGTCCGACTCGACGATCTCCTCCGGCGCTCCCTCGGCGAGCGCATTCGTCTTGTAATCGAGCACGAGAGCCCGCGCACCCTCACGCCAGAGGACGTCGAGACGTCCGTGGAGGAGCACGCCGTCGTGCTCGAACGCGAACGGCCGCTCGGGCTCGGCGCCGGAAAGCGACGCGATGCGCCCTGCGAGCTCGGAGCCGCAGTACGTGTCGACGAAGGACGCGATCCGCCGCAGCTCCTCGTCGCTCACCTGCGGGTACCAGTCGCGGACGACCTCGACCGCGGGTGCGACGGGCTGCGACAGGTCGACGAGCTCGAGCAGCCGGTGCACCGCATCGCCCACCTCGGTGGCGCGCAGGCCTCCCTCGCCGTCTCCTCCGCCCGCCTCGCGTTCCTCCCGCAGCCCGGCGACCCGTTCCACGTAGTAGCGGTACGAGCACCGCTCGAAGAGGGCGAGGGCGGAATACGAGAGCCGCCTGACCTTGTGGAGCGGCGGCACCGGCAGCGGCGCGAGCGCGGGCAGGGGATAGCCTCGTGGAACCGGCCTGGTCGGAAGCTCGTCGAAGAGCACGAGCTGGCCGTTCTCGGCCGCTGCCGGCGCGGGCTCATCGGCGGCGTCGGGCAGGAAGCGGTCGACGTTGACGACGAACCGGGCCGTGCCGCGCTCGAGCTCACCCGGACGGACGTCGTCGGCGATCCCGAGCCGCGCGAGGACCCAGCCGATCGGCGTGGAGCGGTCTCGCGTCCGTTCCGGGTCGAAGGCGCCGGAGACGATCAGCCGGTCGATGGCGCGCGTCATCGCGACGTAGTACAGGCGCAGCCGCTCGGCGGCGTCGTCGGCTTTCTCGGCCTCGCGGACCTGCTCGTAGCTGAAGACGCCCCGCTTGCGGCCGGACCCGGGATCGACGACACGGAAGCCGAAGCGGCCGTCCGGACGGACGAGGATCTCGTCCGTCGCCGGCGCCCCGCCCGTGTCGCGCCCGGCGTCGGCGACGATCACGACCTTGAACTCGAGCCCCTTCGCCGCGTGGATCGTCAGGAGGCGGACCGCGTCGGCGCCCTCCTCCTCCGACACCGCCTCGAGCTGCGACGCGCCCATCGCCTCCTGGTCGCGGATGAAGCCGACGAACCCCTCGATGTCCGGCCCTCGCAGCTCCTCGTAGCTCCGCGCCAGGCGCATCAGCTTGCGCAGGTTCGCGTACCGGCGACGGCCGTCCCACTGGGCGAGCACGGCGAGGTCGTAGTCGTGGGCCCCGACGATCTCCTCGCAGAGGCGCTCGAGGCCGTACCGGGCAGAGCAGGCGACGAGCCGGTCGTAGCGCTGGCGGAACGCCCGGACGAGCCGCTCGTCCTGCTCGCCGAGCTCGGGCGGCAACGAGCGCTCGATGCCCGAGAAGAGCGGCCGCCTCCCGGCATGCCGGCGAACGAGCACGAGCGCGTCGTTCGAGACGCCGACGAACGGCGAGGCGAGCACGGTGACGAGCGCCTCGTCGTCGTAGCGGTTGTGCAGCAGCCGCAGGTAGGCGAGCAGATCGACGACCTGCTGCTGGCCGAAGTAGCCCCGGCCGGTGGCCCGATACGTGGGCAGGCCCGCCTCGCGCAGCACGGCCTCGTATCGCTCGGCGTCGGTGCCTGCGGCGAAGAGCAGGACGATCTCGCCCGGAGCGGCGGCGCCGGTGTCGACGAGCTCGCGCACGCGACGGGCGATCGAGCGCGCCTCCCCGTCGCGCCACCCCTCCCCCGCCTCCTCGTAGCTGCGCTTGTCGCAGACGTTGAGCTCGACTGGATGGCCGAACACCGGGTCGGGGAACTCCCCGGACGCCGAGAGCGGCTGATAGCTGTCGCCGAACTCCGATCCGAAGAGCTCGTTCACCGCGGCGAGCACCTCCGGTCGCGAGCGGTAGTTCTGCGAGAGCGGCAGGCGGACGCGCGCCTGCTCGCGCCGCTCGCGGAAGACGGCCACGTCGGCGTGCCGGAAGCCGTAGATCGACTGGAACTCGTCGCCGACGAAGAACACGTCTTTGTCGAGCGGCCCGGCGCGGAGCAGGTCGATCAGGTCGCACTGCAGGCGGTTCGTGTCCTGGAACTCGTCGACCATGATCGACCGGAAGCGCAGCTGCTCGGTCGCACGCACGTCTTCGTGGTCCCGCAGGAGGTCGCGTGCGTAGAGCTGGAGGTCCTCGAAGTCGAGCAGCGACTCGCGCTGCTTGGCGGTCGCGTACTCGGACGCGAACAGATCGAGCAGCTCCTGCAGGAGCTCACGGTCCCGTTCGGCCAGCTCGTCGAACGCCGCCTGCTCGAGCCGCAGACGGGCGTCCTTGAACGCCACCGCACGATCGCCGCTCGTTGCGAGGTGGGAAAGGTCGAGCAGCTGCTCCGGATTCGCACCGAGCCGGAGCGCGGCCTGGGCGGCCGCGAGCTGCTTGTCGGTGACGTGCGCGTCGGCGGCAAGCGCCGCGGCGGCGTCGTGGAGCTCGGCCAGCCGCTCGGGGACGCGGGCGACGTCGCCCAGCTCGAGCTGCAGGCCGCGGCCGGCCGAGCGCAGCGTCTCGTAGACGCCCGTGAGCATCCGCCGCAGGCCACGGGCCCCGTAGGTGGCGAGGAGGCGCAGGCGCTCGGGATCGCGCGTCGAGCAGAAGGAGGCAAGTGCCCGCTCGAACGACTCCCCCCGGATGACGGCGCCCTGCTCCTCGTCGAGCTCCCGGAAGCGGGGATCGATGCCGACCGCGAACGGATGGGCGCGAAGGAGACGGGAGCAGAACCCGTGGATCGTCGAGATCCAGGCGCCGTCCAGCTCGCGCGCGAGGTCGGGACGCCCGCGGCCGTGGAGCGCCGCGCGGATGCGGCCGCGCAGCTCCCCGGCGGCCTTGCGCGTATAGGTGATGACGAGCATCGAGTCGACGTCGAGCCCGTCCTCGCACACGGCTCGAACGAACCGCTCGACGAGCACGGTCGTCTTCCCGGTGCCGGCGCCGGCTGAGACGAAGACCTCGCCGCTCGCGGCGACGGCGGCGTGCTGCTCGTCGTTCACGCGCGCCTCACCCGGCACATCGGCCAGAGGTCGCACCACGCGGGGCACTCGCCGCCCTTCGGATCGTGTCGGATGTCGCCCGCGCGGATCCGTTGCGCGTAGCCGAACGCGCGCTCGCGCGAGACCTCGACGAGCGCCCAGAAGTCCTCGTCGTCCACGTAGTCGTTGCGCTGGTAGCCGGGCAGGTCGTCGATCGCGCCGCCGTGCAGCAGTCCCCTCGTGACACGCGCTCCGGCGAGGGCCCGGTAGACGCCGCCGAGCGGCTCGATGCCGACGAGGTCGCGCAGAACGAGCATGTACAGGGGGATCTGGAGGCGCAGCTCGTCGTCGATCTGCTTCGCGGAGTGCGCGGTGCGGCCCGACTTGTAGTCCTGGACGATCCCGCGCGCGCTGAACGGATCGACGTCGATCCGGTCGATCTTGCCGCTCAGGTGGAGGCCGTCGCCGAGCGGCAGCCCACGCTGCAGCTCGGGCGCCGACCGGTCCGAGCCGAACGAGACCTCGAACCTCCGGGGAAGCAGCTCGAGCGGTGAGGCGGCCTCGTCGCGAACGAACCCCTGCAGGTCGTGCCACAGGCTCTGGTCGAGCTCGGCCTCCTGCAGCTCGGTCAGGTCGAGCCGGACCCCGCCGCGCAGGGCGTCGTCGAGGCACCGGCGGAGGAACCCGAGCGCCCGCTCCAGGTTGTCGGGCGTCACACGGTCGTGCCCCACCTCTTTCGGCAGCCCGGCGTAGAACTTGTGCAGGGCGCTGTGGGCGACCGAGCCGCGCAGCATCGGATCGACCTCGGCGTCGATCGTGCGCGGCGAGACCACCCGCTCGATCAGCCACGCCGAGGAGCAGTCGGCGAACCGCTCGAGCTCGGTGACGCCGAACGTCGACTTCGAGCCGAACGCGGCAGCGCGCACGCGCGTGTCGCGGCGGAACGCCGCGCGCGCCCGGACGAGCTTGCGGGTGCAGCCGTTCGCCTCGGCGAGCGCGAGCGCCGCGTCGGCGTCAGAGACCGCGAGCTGCGCGAGCGCGCGGAACCGCTCGCGCTCGCTCGGCGCGGCGTCGAGCGGCCAGGTGAGCGCCGAGAGCGGGCGCCGGACGGTCGCGCGCGCGATGTCGTCCTCGTCGAAGAGCGCGCGCACCTCGTCCCAGAAGGGGCTCGGCTCGCGGGGCGCACCGTCGTCGGTCGCCGCTTCGCGAACGAGGTACAGGCGACGCGCCGCGCGTGTGCAGGCCGTGTAGAAGAGGTAGCGGTCGCGGCTCACCTGATCGGGGCGCTCGAGCCGCCCGGGTAGCCCCCGCCGCGCATCGTCGTCGAGGAAGGGCGACACGTGCGAGCGCCGCGGAAGCGATCCCTCCTCGAGGCCGAGCACGAAGACGGCTTCGAAACGGCGCGTCCGCGCGCGCAGCAGGTCGAGCACGGCGACGCGACCCGCCTCGCCGGCCGCCGAGACCCTGACGTCGGCCCGCTCCAGCGCGGCGACGACGTCCTCGCGTGTGACGCCGCCCGCGAGCCGGCCGAACGCCTCGAGCTCGTCGAGCAGCCCCAGCGCTGCCCCGTACGCGCGAAGGTCGAGGCGCGAGGTCTCGCCGGCGGGCGGGGCCTCGGTTCCGTAGGCAGCGGCGAGCATCGAGCGCAGCCGGTCGCGCACGACCGCGACCGGGTCATCGCCGCCGCGCAGCTCGTCGAGCGCCGGCAGCGGCGCCTCGCGCAGCTTCTCGGTCTCCTCCTCGACGCGGTCCGGCGCCTGGACCGCCCGGCCGCGGAGACGGCCCTCGACCCAGTCGACCGAGGAGCGCGCGAGACCCGAGTACGGCGATCGCAGGTACGCGTAGAGCTCGCGCCGGCCGCCGTCGAGCCACGCGAACCGGAGCAGCTGCAGCACGGCGTGCCCGAGCGCCGTCGAGGAGAACCGCACTCTGGACTCCACGGCATACGGGATCTGCAACCCGCCGAGCACCGTCTCGAGGGGGCCGCGCCACGCGTCGAGCGACGGTGCGATGAGCGCGACGCGCTCCGCCGGAACGCCGCTGCGAAGGAGGTGGGCGAGCTCCTCGCCGACGAGCTCGAGCGTCCCTCGCGTGCCCGCGCCCTCGAGGAAGCGGATCGCGTCGCCGAGCTCCGGCGGGGGCGGCGGCGAAGCCTCGAAGAGCATGCGCTCGAGGTGGGCGAGTGCAGGGCGGGCGTACTCGGAGGACCGCGGCGACAGCTCCTCGATACGCCCGTCCGCGAGCGAGGAGAGGTCGTCGGCGGTGCGCGCGAGCGAGGCGAACGCGGTGCGACCCGGCTCGTAGGGCAGCGAGACGTGCACCTCGGTGCGCCCCGCGAGCGCCTCGAGGAGCGCCCACTCCGCGCCGGTCAGGTCCTCGAACCCGTAGGCGAAGACGGGCTGGCCGTGCCACGCCTCGAGCTGGGAGCGGAGGCGCTCCGCCGCGCGCCGGCGGAGCACGTGCCGATCCCAGAGCCCGAGCCGCGCGAGCGCGTCGCGGTACGCCGCATAGAGGAGCGCGAGCTCGCCGTCGAGGTGCTCCGGCTCGAGCAGCCCCTGCTCGAGCTCGCCGAGGGTCGCGAGCAGCGCGTCGGCGAAGCCGCCGGTGCGGGCGGAGCGCGCGAGGCCGTCGAGCGGTGTCGCGGAAAGCGGCGCTGCGGCGAGCGTGCGTCGGACGACGAGCGCCCGCTGGGCCTCGCTCGCGACCGGACGTGCGTCCGGGTCGTCCCGCACGAGCTTCCGGAAGAGGTCGTCGAAGGTGCCGATCTCGCCGCCGAGCAGGCAGCCACAGCGGGCGAGCAGGTCGCGCTCGACCCGGTCGACGTCCGACGCGTTGGGCACGATCAGGAACGGCTCGTCCGCGAGGCGCGCCAGATACCGCTCCAGAAGCAGCGCGACCTTGCCCGCGTTCGCAGGCCCTGCAAGGAGGGACAGCCCCACCTTCCCATCGTAGGCTCGCTGCCGGACGGTCACGCCGCGGGCCGCGGCACGCAAACGGCGCAAACAGGGAGAATCGGACGGCGACGGGCCTGGTTCCGAGCGGGCGCGATCCGCGCCGCGCGGCCGAGGCCGGCGCGTCGCTCGAGGCGGGCGCCTCGGCGAGCGCGGCCGGCCGGCGTCGACGGGATCAGGCCGCTGCGGCCGACTTCGGCCGGCGGCCGCGCCGGGCGGCGGAGCGGCCCGGCATCTTGCCCGCGCAGTCGTCGCAGAGGTCGGCGACCTTGGAGCCGCGGCGGGCGTCCGAATACGTGATCCGAAGCACGGCGCCGTGCGCCTCGTCGACTTCCTTCCCACAGTTGTCGCAAACCAGAACGGTTTTCCGAGCCAATTCGCCTCCGATGTCGATTTCCGAGGTAGTTTACGCCGCCGCGGCACTGCTGCGAATTCCGTCTCGAGATACCGCTGCAGAAGAGCCGGGCCCGTCCGGACGCAAGTGCCGGCTTGCCGGGTGACAGGGCGCCTCCGATGAGTGATTCCAGAGTCGATCCACCAGCGGCCGGATAGTCTTCGCCGCCGATGAGGCTGGAGACGATCGTCGTCCTGGAGGGCGACCAGACCGGGCAGGAACTGCTCGAGGAGGCGCTGCGCGTGCTCGCGCCGGACGTGATCGGCGTCGAGGTCGCGCTCCCCCGGCTCGACCTCTCGCTCGCCGGCAGGCGCGCCTCCGAGAACCGCGTCGTGTACGAGGCCGCGGCGGCGATCCGCGAGCACGGGCTCGGCCTCAAGGCGGCGACCGTGACACCGGAGGCGCGCGGCGACGTCGGGTCGCCGAACCGCATCCTCCGCGAGGAGATCGGCGGCAAGGTGATCGTCCGGACCGGCCGCCGCCTGCCGGGCGTCGCGCCCTTCGGGGGCGTCCACGCGCCGATCTCGGTCGTCCGGATGGCGGTCGGCGACGCATACGGCGCCCAGGAGTGGCGGGAGGGCGCCGGCGACGACGAGGTCGCGTTCCGCACCGAGCGGATCGAGCGGAGCGTCTGCCGGGCGGTCGCGGAGTTCGCGTTCCGCGAGGCCGAGCGGATGGGCGCGAAGGTCTTCGGCGGGCCGAAATACACGGTGTCGCCCACCTACGAGGGAATGCTGAAGGAGGAGATGGACGCCGCCGCGGAGCGGCATCCCTCCGTGCACTACGAGCCGCAGCTGATCGATGCGACCTTCGCGCTGCTCGTCGCGTCGACCGGCGAGCCGATGGTGATCCCGGCGCTCAACCGCGACGGCGACATCCTCTCCGACCTCGTGCTGCCGCTGTTCGGCTCGATCGCCGGCTCCGAGTCGATGCTCGTCGCCTTCACGGGCCACGACCTCGAGCCGACGGCGCTGATGGCGGAGGCCGCGCACGGGACGGCGCCCGCCCTCGAGGGCAAGAACCTCGCGAACCCGCTCGCGATGATCCTCGCCGCGGCCGCGCTGCTCTCGCAGACGGCCGAGGGCGCGAACGCCGGGCGGGCGATCAGGGAAGCGGCGCTCGAGGCGGTCGCCGACGGGGTCAAGACCGCGGACCTCGCGGGCGGCTCGACGACGAGCGAGTTCACCGACGAGGTGATCCGCCGCACGCGCACGAAGCTCGCGGTCTGGTCGACGCTGTAGGGGCTGTCAGCCGTCCAGGGCGAGGAACGCCCCGGCGACCTGCGGGTCGAACTGCGTGCCCGCGCACCGTTGCACCTCCGCGACCGCTTCGTCATGGCTCAGCGCCGCGCGGTAGGGGCGGTCGGAGGTCATCGCGTCGTAGGCGTCGGCGACGGCGAGGATCCGCGCCTCCTGCGGGATCTCGGGGCCTTCGAGCCGCTCCGGGTAGCCGTTCCCGTCCCAGCGTTCGTGGTGGTAGAGGACGGCGTTCAGGGCCGCATGCAGCGAGCGGATCCCCTGCAGCATGTGCACGCCTGCGACCGGGTGCTTCCTGATCTCCTCGATCTCGTCGGGATCGAGCGCCTCCGGCTTGGCGAGGATCGCCGGGTCGATGTCGAGCTTGCCGACGTCGTGGAGCGGGCCGGCGACGCGGAGCGTCTCGAGCACCCGGGCGCCGGCGCCGAGCGCCTCGGCGATGCGCAGCGCGAGCCGGGTGACGCGTTCCGCGTGATCGACCACGGCCGGATCGTGATTCTCCAGCCTCCGGGTGAGCAGAGCGGCGTGGCTCATCGGCCCCGACTCGTTTCCCCCCTCGTCGGCGTATCCCTCTTTTGGGGGATGGCCAGGTTTTTGCGCGCAGAGGGAAACCGGCGCGCCGGGCGCTCAGGTCTCCTCGACGATGCGGCGGCGCACGACGTGCAGGGCGAGGAGGCCGACCGCGCCCAGCAGCACGAGGACGGCGACGCCGTAGAGGCCGTACCGGCCGAATGCGTCCGCCACGGCTTTGCCCGCCCAGTACGCGAGCAGCGCGACACCGGTCGCCCAGAGGATCCCGCCCGCGGCGTTCCAGAGGAAGAACTGCCACCAGCGCATGCGGCTGACGCCGGCCATCCACGCGGCGGTGACGCGCAGCAGCGCGATGAACCGTCCGAAGAAGACCGTCTTCGCGCCGTGACGCTCGAAGAAGCGCTCGGCCGGCGGCAGCACCCTGTGCGCGTAGCGGCGGGTGAGCCGCGTCCGCTCGATGAGCTTGCGCCCGCCGACGCGCCCGAGCACGTAGCCGACGTTGTCGCCGAGGATCGCGCCGCCGGCCGCCGCGACGATCACCCAGTAGAGCGAGTACTTGCCGTGCTCGGGCCGCGCCAGCACCGCCGCGGTGACGAGCGCCGTCTCTCCGGGCAGCGGGATTCCCGCCGACTCGAGCGCGACGAGCAGAGTGAGCACGATCAGTCCGTAGTCGAGGAGAAGCGTCGTCACGCCGGGCCAGTGTAGGCCGCAGCAGGATCCGTGCGGACTACCGACCGTAGTTGACCCCGGATGCGATACCGTCGCCGACGGATGCAGCTCGGTGTCCCGCAGGAGGTGGTCCCCGGCGAACGCCGGGTCGCGCTGGTCCCCGAGACGGTCGGCCGTCTCGGCGACGGCGTGACGACGATCGTGGCGGCCGGGGCCGGCGAGGCAGCCGGATTCCCCGACGAGGCCTACCGCGAGGCGGGGGCGGAGATCGGCGACCCGTGGGGCGCCGACATCGTCGTGAAGGTCGCCGCTCCGACGGCCGAGGAGGTCGGTCGCCTCGGCGAGGGCGCCGTGCTCGTCGCGTTTCTCTCGCCGCTCACTGACGCCGAGGGGATCCAGCGGCTCGCCGACGCCGGCGTGCATGCGCTCGCGCTCGAGTCGATTCCACGGATCACCCGCGCGCAGCCGATGGACGCGCTCTCCTCGCAGGCGACCGTGGCCGGGTACAAGGCGGCGCTGATCGCGGCGGACCGGCTGCCGCGGTTCCTGCCGATGCTGATGACCGCCGCCGGGACGATCCCGCCGGCGAAGGTGCTCGTGCTCGGCGCGGGCGTCGCGGGGCTGCAGGCGATCGCGACCGCCCGCCGTCTCGGCGCCGTCGTGTCGTCGTTCGACGTGCGTCCTGCTGTTCGCGAGCAGGTCGAGTCGCTCGGCGCGACGTTCCTCGATCTGGGCATCCAGGGCGAGGAGACCGAGGGCGGCTATGCGCGCGAGCTCACAGCCGAGCAGCAGGAGGCGCAGCAGGCCGAGCTGCAGACGCGGATCCCGCAGTTCGACTGCGTGATCACGACAGCGGCGGTCCCGGGACGGGCCGCACCGAAGCTCGTCACGGCGGAGGCGGTGCGCGCCATGCGCCCGGGCTCGGTGATCGTCGACCTGGCGGCCGAGACGGGCGGCAACTGCGAGCTCACGCAGCCCGGCGAAGAGATCGAGGAGGGCGGCGTCACGATCGTCGGCACGACGAACCTCCCGTCGACGATGGCGACGCACGCGAGCCAGCTGCTCTCCCGCAACATGGCCTCGATCCTCGGTCTGCTCGTCTCCGAAGGCGAGGTCGTGCTCGACTGGGACGACGAGATCGTCGCGGGCTCCTGCGTGACCCGGAAGGAAGCGCCGGTCACGTGAGCCACAACGCGCTTCTGGTGTTCGAGGTGACGATTCTGGTGCTCGCGATCTTCCTTGGCTTCGAGGTGATCTCCAAGGTTCCGACGCTGCTGCACACGCCGTTGATGAGCGGCACGAACGCGATCCACGGGATCGTGATCGTCGGCGCGATGATCGTGCTCGCGCTGCCCGACAAGAGCGCCTTCATGTGGATCATCGGATTCGGCGCCGTCGTGCTCGCATCGGCGAACGTCGTCGGTGGCTTCGTCGTCACCGACCGCATGCTCGAGATGTTCAAGAAGCGGGAGCCGTCGAAGGGGGACGGCACCCGTGAGCACTGACGCCACCAGGCTCGCGTACCTGGTCACGATCGTGACCTTCATCCTCGCGCTGCGCTTCCTCTCGAGCCCCGCGCACGCACGCCGCGGCAATCAGCTCGGCGCCGCCGGGATGGTCGTCGCCGTCGTCGTCACCTGGATCAAGATCGGCTCGACGAGCTGGTGGGCGATCGCGATCGGCATGCTGATCGGCGGCGGCTTCGGCGCCGTCGCGGCGCGCAAGGTGAAGATGACCGCGATGCCGCAGATGGTGGCGCTGTTCAACGGCGTCGGCGGCGGCGCGGCGGCGCTGATCGCGCTCTCGGAGCTTCACCGCATCCTCCCCGAGCCCGGTGCGCCGAAGGTCGATATCTCGTCGGCGATCGTGCTCTCGGCCCTGATCGGATCGATCTCCTTCTCCGGCTCGATGATCGCCTTCGCGAAGCTGCAGGAGCTGATCGGCGGCCGGCCGATCACCTACCCGGGCCAGCAGATCGTCAACGGGGCGATCTTCGCCGCGGCGGTCGCGGCGGGCATCGCGCTCATCGCCGGCGTGCAGGACGAGTGGCTCCTGTGGGCGCTCATCGTCGCCGCGCTCTTCTTCGGCGTGCTCTTCGTCCTGCCGATCGGCGGAGCCGACATGCCGGTCGTGATCTCGCTCCTGAACGCGTTCACGGGGCTCGCCGTCGCCGCCGGCGGGTTCGAGCTCGAGAACAACGTCCTCATCGTGGCCGGCATGCTCGTCGGCGCGTCGGGCACGCTCCTCACCCTGATGATGGCGAGGGCGATGAACCGCTCGGTCGCGAACGTCATCTTCGGCGCCTTCGGCCAGCTGCAGACCGGTGCGGGGACCGCGACGTCTGCGAACGGCAACGTGCGCCCCACGACCGCTGACGACGTAGCGGTGATGCTCGCGTACGCGCACAAGGTCGTCGTCGTCCCCGGGTACGGCATGGCAGTCGCCCAGGCACAGCACGACGTGCGCGCGCTCGCCGACCTGTTGGAGGACAAGGGCGTCGAGGTGACCTACGCGATCCATCCGGTGGCGGGACGCATGCCGGGCCACATGAACGTGCTGCTCGCGGAGGCGAACGTCCCCTACCCGGCACTGAAGGAGATGGACGAGGCGAACGCCGAGTTTCCGCGCACCGACGTCTCGCTCGTGATCGGCGCGAACGACGTGGTGAACCCCGACGCGCGCAACA
Organism: uncultured Thermoleophilia bacterium; assembly: GCA_963784765.1. GTDB lineage: Bacteria > Actinomycetota > Thermoleophilia > Gaiellales > Gaiellaceae > PALSA-600. The sequence continues at coordinate 18,672 of CAWASP010000007.1, read as the reverse complement.
ACTCGTCCAGCCCGATCTACGGCATGCCGATCCTGAACGTCGACGAGTCGAAGGCCGTGATCGTGCTCAAGCGGTCGATGAACCCCGGCTTCGCCGGCATCGACAATCCGCTCTTCGTCGAGCCGAACACGATGATGCTCTTCGGCGACGCGAAGGACTCCGTCGCCAAGCTGACGGCGGCCGTCAAGACGCTGTGACGTCGGTTGCCGTCTTCGACGGCCGGCTCGTCGAGGAAGCGGTCTCCCCCGCGCGCGCCGTGGAGTCCGTGCGCGAGGCGTTCGTCGCGTACGCGCGCGGCGAGTGGACGATGCCGCCGAAGGTCTACGTGACGAACTATCCGGCGGGCGACTTCCGCGCGATGCCGGCGCTCGGCGGCGGGCACGCGCTTCTCAAGTGGGTGACGTCGTTCCCCGGCAACCCGGCGCGGGGATTGCCGACGGTGACCGGTCTCGTCGTCGTCTCGGACGCGGAGACCGGGGAGCTGCGCGCGGTGCTGGACGCCGCCGCAGTGACGGCGCTCCGGACGGGCGCGGCGGCGGTGCTCGCAGCGGAGACGCTCGGCCTCGCCGGCGCATCGTCGGCAGCGGTGATCGGCACGGGAGTGAACGGCACCGCGTGCGCGCGCACGTTTCTCGCCCGCGGACGCAAGGTGATGCTGTGGGATGCCGACCCGGCCCGTGCCGCAGCGGTGGCAGAGGAGCTCGGCGCCGACGTCGCCTCCTCGCGGGAGGAGGCGCTTGCGGCCGACCTGCTCGTGACGGTGACGCCGGGGCACGAGGTCGTTCTCGCCGACGGCTCGCTGCGCGCCGGCCAGCACGTGTCGCTGATGGGCGCCGACGGGCCGGGCAAGGCGGAGGCGACGACCGGCGAGCTCGCCCGCGCGCGCCTCTTTGCCGACGACTGGGAGCAGGCGAGCCACGGAGGCGAGCTCGCGCACGCCGTCGAGGAGGGCACCGTCACGCGCGCCGACGTGACCGCTCTCGGCGACGTCCTCGCCGGCACGTCGGAGGGACGGCGCGGCGACGAGGAGATCACCGCGTTCGATTCGACGGGGCTCGCGATCCAGGATCTCGCGATCGCGCTTGCGGCACTCGAGCGGATCGGCGAGCTCGAACTCCCGAGGCTCGAGCTCTAGCGAGCGCGGTGGCGGGGTCGGAGTTGGCCCGGTGCTCGGGCTATCTGCGACGATCGATCGGGTGACGCAGAGTCAGGTTCGGGTCCGCGCATCGCGGGAGGAAGACCGCTTGCCGCTGGCGAGATTGCTTGCTGCCGTGGCGGCCGAGCGGGATGGGATCGCGACCGAGCCTCCGGTGGACGTGGAAGCCCGGGCTGCCGCCTGGGAGCTCGACGGCGACTTCCTCGCGGAGGTGGAGGGAGATCCGATCGGTTCGATCCATGTTCAGGTGACTCGGCACGGCTTCGGGGAGATAGGGATGGCTGTGGTGCGCGAGTGGCGCGGCCGCGGGGTTGGGTCCGCGTTGATGGTGGCGGCGATCGGCTTTGCGAGGGAACGCGAGTTGCACAAGCTCAGCCTCAGTGTCTTCGCACACAACGAGGCTGCGATCGCGCTGTATCGAAAGTTCGGGTTTGTGGAAGAGGGGCGTCGGGTGCAGCACTATCGCCGCGCGAGCGGCGAGCTCTGGGATGCGATCGAGATGGGGCTGCTCCTGCACTAACGCAACCTCCTGCGTCACCGTCGTCGCAGGACAGCACAAGCCCGGGCGGGAGGACGGTCGCGCAGACGAGTGGCTACGCCCTCGACGGAGTTTCGCCAGCCGGATCGGCCGTTAGGGTGAGGCCCGCATGATTTCTAGGCCGCGGCATCTCGTCTAGCCGGTTAGAGTCGTGGAGACGTCGCGTTTGGAGCTATTCGCGGATGCCATCTTCGCGATCGCGGCGACCCTCCTGATCATCGATGTCTCGGTAAATGCGCCTGGCGGCGAACTCGGGGCGGCGCTCGAGCACGCCTGGCCTCAGTACGCCGCGTATGCGGTCTCGTTCCTGATCATCGGGATCTGGTGGGTCAACCACCACGTCTGCATGGTGCTGATTGACCGAGCCGACCGGACGTTCCTCTTCGCCAACATCGCACTACTCATGTGCATCGCTTTCCTCCCCTTCCCGACGAAGCTCGTAGCCGACCACCTTCGCGACGACGGCGTACGCGCGGCGACGATCACCTACGGGCTGACGATGACCGCCGCGTCGATCTGCTTCGCGTTCTTCTGGTACTACGCTGCCATCGGGCGCCGCCTCATCGCTGAGACGACCGACCAGAGCGTGGTCAGCGGCCTCTCGCGCCGCATGCTCCCGGGACTCCCGATCAATGCCGCCGCCACGCTCGCCGCGGTTTGGAGCCCGTACACGGCGCTCGTGTTGTTCGCGGCAACCGCGCTGTCCTACGTGGTCGGCACCTCGCTGTTCGAACGCGACTGACGCAGGCCCAACACGCTAAGCGGAGAGCGGCCAGACTTGTCCTGTGAGCACGCCGGTTCGATACGCGCAGAACGGTGATGTCAGCATCGCCTTCCAGGTAACGGGCGGTGGCGCGTTTGACCTCGTGCTGGTGCCGGGTTTCATCAGTCACTTGGAGTACGACTGGGAGGAGCCGCGGCATGCGGCGTTCCTCGAGCGGCTCGGTAGCTTCGCACGGCTGATCCGGCTTGATAAGCGTGGGACGGGCCTGTCCGACCGGCACGGCGGCATTGCCGACCTTGAGACCCGCATGGACGACGTGCGGGCCGTGATGGACGCGGCAGAGAGCGAGCGGGCTGCGCTGTTCGGCTACTTCGAGGGCGGCCCGATGTCGGTGCTGTTCGCGGCGACGTATCCCGAGCGGACGGCAGCACTGGTGCTGTTCGGCACCTACGCGAAGTTCTGGATGCCGGAGCTGAGCGATGAAGAGCGCCAGGCTCAGCTTGAGGACGTCGCCTCGCGCTGGGGCGACGGCTCGACGATTTCTCTGTTCGCGGCGGATGCTGATGAAGTGCTCAGGAGCTGGTGGGGAGCGCGAGAGCGACTTGGGGGAAGCCCTGGCGCCATTCGGCACCTGATCGGCGCGAGCTGGATCACGGACGTGACCGAGGTGCTTCCAGCAGTCCACGCACCGGCGCTGGTGTTGTACCGCTCTGACGATCCGGTGCTCGCGCCGGAGCAAGGGCAGCTGCTTGCAGCACAGCTCCCCGACGCGAGGCTTGTCGACGTTCCTGGTGCAAGCACATTCCCGTGGCTCGACTCGGGACCGCTTCTGGATCAGGTCGAGGAGTTCTTGACAGGAACGAAACCCGTCCCAGGCGGTGACCGTGTTCTCGCCACGATCCTATTCACCGACCTCGTCGGCTCGACGGAAGCCGTGGAGCGGATGGGCGATCAAGCCTGGACGCGAACGCTCGAGATCCACCATGCGGCGGTTCGGCGCGAGCTTTCTCGTTTCGGTGGCGACGAGATCGATACCGCTGGGGACGGCTTCCTGGCGCTATTCGATGGTCCTGCGCGCGCGATCCGGTGCGCACTCGCGATCAATCAGGCGGTGGCTCGAATCGGGCTGCACCTCCGGTGCGGGATTCACACAGGCGAGGTAGAACGCACTCCTGGCGGGCCACCACGTGGCATCGCGGTTCACGTCGCAGCACGCATCGCCGGACGGGCGGGAGCAGGCGAGGTGTTCGTGTCCGCTACCACCCGCGACCTCGTCGCAGGGTCCGGTCTGAGCTTCGACGACATCGGCGAGGTGGAGCTCAAGGGCGTCGACGAGCCGCGCCGCATCTGGCGTGTCGCAAACACCGAGTTTCGCTAGGCCGACCCGATCCGTCGGACTGCGGCAGCGTTCTCACCGCACGCGGCTCTAGCAGGCTGCACCTGTCAGGGGTCATTCCGGAACGCTTGCGCAGCCGACCGCTATCGACCCGGCCGTTAGCTCTCGCTGCGGTTGTCTTGCTTCTGTCGGGAATGCAGCATCCAGCCGAACAAGAAGGCCGCCGCCAACTGCAGTGGTCTGAAGCGTGGCGAGAACGGCGGCGGAAGTGGTGGCAGCAGTGGCGGCATCCTGGGTCCTCCTCGTATTCGCTCTTCGGCGACCGCGAGCCTGGCGCGTCGCTTCGGGTTACGCAGCGGGGTTCCCACGGTCTCGAGTTCAGGGGTCATTCGGGAACGCTCATTTGGGATTGCGTCCTGTCAACGCGCATGGGTTAGTCGGCCGCTGCTTGCGGGGCTCGATCGGCGGGGAGAGCGCACCGGCCGTCGTCGACGTCTATCGCGAAAACCAGAGAATCGGCGGCCACGGCCACACACTTACCGCCTACGACCACGAACGAACCAATCGTCTAGCGAACGGCGTACCGGTCGACGAATGCGCTGCCGGTCGCCGTGTGGCTGCCGCCGTACGACGTGCTGCCGCCCACGACGTAGACCGCCCCTCGGTAGACGACTGCGCGGGCGTAGTTGCGCGGGTGCGGCAGCGTGCCCACGAGCTTCCACGCATGAGCGCCCGGCGCGAGGCGCAGGACGTCCCCGAGCACCTTCGCCCTCCGCTGCGACTCACCGCCGAAGAGGTAGATGACGTCGCGGTAGACGGTCGCGCCCTCCGTGCCGCGCGGTGGAATCGACGGCCCTCTGTCCCAGCGGTCCCGCGCCGGGCGATAGAGGTAGACGCCGCCGAAATCGGAGAAGCCGCTGCGGCCCCCGATGACGTAGAGCGTTCCGTCTTGCACGACCGCGGCCGGGCTGCCCTCGGAACGCGGCAACGGCGCGGCGGCGCTCCAGCGGTTCGTCGCCGGGTCGTAAACGGAGTGGTCGGCGATGGTCGAGACCGAGTTCCCGCCGCCCACGACATGGACCCTGCCGTCGAGGACGACCGCGGCGGCGCCGCCGCGCGGTGCCGGGAGCGGCGCTGCGCGCGACCACGCGTGCGCGGCGGGGTCGTAGACCTCGACGTCGGCGAGCGGCTCGTTCGTCGTGCCCGAGAAGCCGCCGATCACGTAGATGCGGCCGTCGAGCGCAACGGCGGCCGGCGCGTTCACGGGCCCCTCCGGGAGCCGCGTGACGACCTTCCACGCGGCTCCGTCGAACCGCTCCACCGTCCCGGAGAACGGGCCCGAGCCGCCGAGGACGTAGATCGCGCCTTCCGCCACGACGGCGGCGTGCGCAGCGCGCGGGTGGATCAGGTGCGGGGCCCTCGTCCAGGTGCCGGTCGAGCCCGCGAGCAGGAGCGACGAGAGTCCGAGTGCGAGGATCCGTGGGATACCCGTTCCGACGTCCACGGGCGGCCGGGGTTAGCAGCGCGCAGCGTCTCGACGATCAACGCGAAGAGCCCGTGCGGGTCGCCGCCGCGGAGCGCCTCGAACACCCGCCGGATTGCCCGGGATCACCTGCGCGAGCGCGAAGCGACACCTCGAGCGTGTTGTGGTCGTCGTTCAGCACGATCACGAGTCGGCCGGTCGATCCGTCAGGGGCCAGAGCCGCGCGTCGCGATCAAGAAGGGGCGTGGCCCGCTCATCGCGGCAGGCTTCGCCTCAGGGTTGAACGTGACAGGGTTGAACCTGACGTGTCCCGTGCGAGCTCCGCGACAGGTCACCGGGCAGCCCAGCGACGTCTAACCTCGACCGAGGGATCGCGAAGCGGCGTGCTCATGCCGAGAGCTAGGTCATGGCTTCGGGTTTTGCGGCTCAGCCCAACTTGCCGGTTACCTTCCGTGGCTACGACCGGGCTGCCACCGACAGGCTCGTCGCGAACGCGTGGGAGCGCCAGTCCGAGCTGGAGCGCGAGCGGGACGGGCTCAAGGCGAAGGTCGACGACCTCACCGAGCAGGTCGCACATCATGAGCGGCGCGCGCAGGCGGTAGCGGATGCGCTCGTCGCGGCCCAGCTGGCCGCGAGCGAGGTCCGGGCGGCCGCAGCGGTCGAGATCGAGGAAGACCGGCGCCGCGTCGAGCGGGAGCGGCGGGAGATCGCCGACGAGCGGTCGTCGCTCCGCGCGAAGGCACGGCAGGAAGCGGCGGAGATCGTCCGCGAGGCGCGCGTGCGCGCCGACCGTCTGGTCGACGAGCTCCGTGTCACCTTCGAGGAGTACCAGCAGGACACCGGCCACTTCCTCGACGAGAAGCGCGAGCGGCTCGACTCGCTCGTCCGCGACCTCCTCGACCGGATCCCGGGGAGCGCCCGCGAGGACGACGGCGCCGACGTTCCGGCGCCGACGGAAGCCGACGCCGGCACCGACACGGCGCCCGGCAACGCCGCCGCCGCTTAGAAGCGCGCCGGATCGAACAGCTCGAGCTCGGGCGGCTCTTCGCCGAGAATCCCTCGCGCGACGAGCTCGCCGCAGGCGAGCCCGAGCGCGTTGCCATGGCCGGAGTAGCCGCCGGCGACCCAGACGTCGGCGCGGCCCGGCACGCGACCGACGAGCGGGATGAGATCGGGCGTCGTCCCCCAGATCCCCGCCCAGCGGTGCGTCACCGGCGGCACCCCGGTGATGAGCGCCTCGGCGAGCGCCTCGATCCGCCGCTGGATCTCCGCCGTCGTCTCCTCGACCTCGGTCTCCTCGGTCGCGAACGCAACGTCGCGATTGCCGCCGATCACGAGCCGGCCGTCCGGCAGCTGGTGCCAGTAGTCGAAGCCGCCGCGGGCGTAGTGCGGGCGCGCGTAGCGGAGCTCCGGAAGCGGCGACGTCGCGAGCACCTGCCCACGCGTCGCACGGACGAGCGGCGCCAGCTCGGGCAGCAGCGACGCGGTGAACCCGTCGGCTGCGACCACGACGACGTCCGCGTCGAGCTCGTCGACCGTCACCGCCTTTCCCTCACGGATGTCGACGCCTGCGTCGGCGGCATGCGCCGCAAGCCGCCGCACCCAGCGTGCCGGGTGGATCGCTCCGTCGTCCGGGTTGAGCGTCGCGCCGGCGTAGAGGCGGTCGAGCGGCGGGTCGAGCGCCTCGACCCACTCGACGGCGAAGCCGTCCTCGGTGAGAGCCTCGTGCTCGTGCCGCAGCGCGTCGAGCTCCTCTTCGTCGACGGCGAGGCGCAGGCTTCCGACGCGGCGGAAGGCCCCGTCCGCAAGACCTTCCATCCGGTCGAGCGCACGCTCGGAGAGCATCATCAGCCGCCGCGCCCGCTCGCGCCCGAGGAGGCTGCGCGCCTCGTCGTAGGGCACCGCGGCCCCGCGCAGGGCGAATCCTCCGTTGCGGCCGCTCGCGCCGCCCGCGACCTCGCGGGCCTCGTGGAGCGTCACGGAAACACCCCGCCGGGCGAGCGTGAGGGCGCACGAGCACCCGGTCACACCGCCGCCGACGATCGCGACGTCGGCGCGGCCCTCCACCCGGCGCCGCGGGAGCGGCTCGCAGGGATCCTCCAGCCAGTAGGGCTTCACCGGTGCGCGAAGACCTCGATCTCGGCGGCACCCGTGTTGCCGCCCGTCGACCGCACGACCTCGAAGCGCAGCCGCCGGCCGCTGAAGGAGACCTTCGCCGTCTTCGGGTCGACACGGTCGCCGGCGGGAAACGGCCCGAAGCGCCGGCCGCCGTCGACGACGACGTCGAAGGTGCGCGTGATCGCTGAGCCGTCGCCCATCTCGCGGGTGCGGAACGCGACGCCGGTGACGTCTCGCGTCCTGCCGAGATCGATCGTGATGAACGCCTTGTCGCCGTCGCCGGCGGACGACCACTCGGTCGAGAGGTTGCCGTCGACCGCGTTCGCCGCCCGGTAGTCGTTGCTGTACTGCGAGCTCACCGCGACGACCTTCGCACCCACCGCGACATCCGTGCCCGGCGAGGCTCCCTTCCGGGGCGTCGTCGTGAACGTCGCGAGCGTGCGCGTCTGGTAGACGCGCCCTCGGGCATCGGTCGCGGTCAGCCGGTAGGAGTAGGTGGTGTTCGGCGCCAGGCCGCCGAGCACGACCGTGTGTCGGGCGATCGCCCTGCCGCCCATGCTGGGATCGTTCGCGATCCGGCCGAGCGAGCCGGTCCTGCCGTACGCGATCGCGCACACGGTCGGCGGGTCGGTCTGAAGACGAACGACAGCCGACCGGCCGTCGGCTGCGACCTGGAGGCGCGTCCTCCCGACCTGAATGGCGTGGAAGTCGCGGACACCACCGGAGCCGCCCGCGCCGCCGGATCCTCCGCAGCCGGCGAGCACGGCCGCGAGCGCGAAAAGCGGCGCCGCTCGACGCACGGTCGACGACCACCCGTCTCTTGTCTCGCGCAGCGCCACGGCGGCGTCATCCTGCCACCCGGGCGCGGTCGGCCGGCCGGATCAACCCGCTCGTTCTCGAACCTCAACGTGCCGTTAAGGCCCCTGAAAGGGACCGGTAAGAACCTCCGACTAGCGTCGGCTGCTCGAGTCCCGCGCCGTCAGGCGACGGGCGAATCCAACAACGCAAAGGGGGAACCACGACGTGAAGAGGATCTTCCTCGGCATCCTCGCAACGGCCGCGGTGCTTGCGGTCACCGCCTCCGGTGCGGGAGCCACAGGCGCGGTCCGTGTCGTCGGCGGCACGGTGTACACGGAGACGAACGCGGCTGCCGGCAACGAGATCGCCGCCTTCGCGACGCGTCCGGACGGCAGCCTCGTCGCCGTCGACACCTTCGCGACGGGCGGGCTCGGCACCGGCTCACCGCTCGGGTCGCAGGGAGCCCTGCTGCTCCGTAGCGGCCTCCTGCCCGGCTTCGGCTCGCAGCTCTTCGCCGTCAACGCCGGCGACAACACGATCTCGACGTTCGGCGTCCGGCCCGACGGAGGGCTCGAGCTCCAGAACGTCGTCCCGTCCGGCGGTACGACACCGATCAGCCTGACGAGCCACGGCCGCCTGCTCTACGTGTTGAACGCCGGCTCGCTCACGATCAGCGGCTTCACGATCGACGCGCACAGCGGGCTGACGCCGCTTCCCGGGTCGACACAGCCGCTCGGAAACGGCGCAGCCAGCCCCGAGCAGATCGGCTTCAGCCCGAACGGGCGTGTCCTCGTCGTCACCGAGAAGGCGTCGGGCACGATCGACACGTTCGCACTCGGCCCGGGCGGGGTCCCCGGGGCGGCACAGACGACCGCGTCGGCAGGCAACGGTCCGTACGGATTCGATTTCGATCCGAGGGGCGACCTGATCGTGTCGGACGCCGCCTCCGCGGCGGTCACGTCGTACGCGGTCTCCAACGACGGCGCGCTCAGCGTGATCGACGGGCCGGTGTCGACCAACGGGCAGGGCGCACCGTGCTGGGTCGTGACGACGGAGAACGGCCGCTACGCCTACGTCGCGAACACCGCCTCCGGGACGATCTCGGGCTACGCGGTCGATCACGGCCACCTGACGCTCCTCGATCCGAGCGGCGTCAGCGGGGTGGTCGGCCCGGGCAGCAGCCCGTTCGACGTCGCGATCGGAACCACGAACGCCTTTGCCCGCTTCTTCGGGAACGGCCGGTTCCTCTACAACCTGGGCGAGGGGACGCACGTCCTCTCTGCCTTCCGGCTCTCCGCCGACGGCACGCTCACGCCGACCGGGCAGATCACCGGTCTTTCGCCGAGCGCTGCCGGGCTCGCGGTGGGTTAGGCAGCGAGACCGCAGTCAGCCGGGGCCGCCGCCCGCACGCAGGCGGCGGCCCCGACGTCGTCGAGCGCCGTCTTGACAGGCCACATCGGCCGGAGTAGCTTCGCGCCGCTGCGGCATCTGTGGCTGATGCTACGAGGAGGAGGGCGCGATGATGCCGGCAGCAAGATCACCTGAGGTACGGGCCGCTGGAAGGATCACGCCGGGGCCGACCGGGCACGGAGAGCGGTGAGGCGCCGACATGCCCGTCTTTCAGCTCGGGGGAAAGGACGTCCATGTCGAGGCGTGGAAGACGTCGTGGCCCGCGTCGATCTTCTACAAGCGTCAAGGCGTCGAGGTGAAGATCGATCCCAGCAGCCACTGGTGGTGTCTCTGGCTCTGCGATTCGACCGATGACGTCGACAGGATCTCCTGCACCGCCGAGCTCCGAGCCGTGCTGGAAGGCGACGCGACCGTCGAGGGGACGTGCTCGTCCTGCGGGGATCTCACCGTGAAGTCCGGGGCGTCGTGGGGCGTCTCCGCACCGTGGCTCTACCAGCGCGCAGATTTCCAGGGAACGGTCGTCGTGGACGGGGCGACGTACGCGTTCAAGGGCGACGTCCTCTACACGTAGCGATAGGTCACCGGCGACTGCGCATCACCTCCCGGTAGACGCCGTCGCCCCCGGTGACGAGCCCGAGCAGCTCGAGCTCGGCGAGCGCGGCGGCGACGGCACCCGCATCGAGTCCGGTCGTGCGGACGATCTCGTCCACGGCGGCCGGCGCCGCGGCGACCGCGGCACGCACCCGGCCGAGATGACCCTCGAGCGCGTGCGCCGCCTGAGCCTCCGCCGGCTCCGGCGGCTCCTCGATGCCGATCGCGTCGAGCACATCGGCCGCACAGGTGACGGGGGTCGCCCCCAGCCGCAGGAGCGCGTTCGTGCCCCGCGAGAGGAGGCTCGTGATCTCGCCGGGAACCGCGAGCACCTCCCGGCCCTCGTCGAGCGCGAGGTCGGCGGTGATCAGCGCGCCGCTGCGCTCGCGCGCCTCGACGACGACGGTGGCGAGCGTCAGGCCGGAGACGATCCGGTTCCGCGCCGGGAACCGCCACGGCGCCGGCTCGACGCCGGGCGGATACTCGGAGACGACGAGCCCCGTCCCGGCGATCTCCGACGCCAGCGCTGCATGGGCACGCGGGTAGTCGCGGTCGATGCCGCAGCCGAGCACGGCAACCGTCGACCCCGTTGCGAGCGCCCCGCGATGGGCGGCTGCGTCGACCCCGCGGGCAAGGCCCGAGACGACCACGACCCCGGCCGCAGCGAGCTCACGACCGAGCGCGGTCGCAACGCCCGAGCCGTACGGCGAGCAGCTCCGGGCGCCGACGACGGCCACGCTCGGCCGTGCGAGCAGCTCTGCCGCCGCTCCGCCGCGGAGAAACAGGCCCGGAGGCGGGTCGTGAATCGAGCGGAGCCGCGGCGGGAACTCGGCGGCGCTGCGCGCGACCCAGCGGTAACCCCGCTCGGCCAGGCCGGCGAGGAATGCCGCCTCGTCGAACGTGGCGGCGAATCGCGCGAAGCGCGCGTCGCGCGGCTCCTCGAGCAGGTGCGCGGCTGTCGAGGCGGCGAATGCGGCGAGGGTGAGCTCGCTCACTCGACGAGCTCGGCAGGCGGCCGGTAGGAGAGCGCCTCGGCGAGGTGCTCCGGCGCGACGGCCTGCGCTCCGGCGAGCGCGGCGATCGTCCGTGCCACCCGCGCGACGCGCGCGCGCCCCCGGCCCGACAGGGGCAGCCGCTCGACCGCGCGGGTCAACAGCGCGTCGGCGTCAGGGCGTCGCTCCGGCGGTGTGTCGCGAAGGCAGGCGCGAGCCGCGAGCACACGCTCGCGAACGGCCGCCGATGCCTCCGCGGGGCCTGCGGCGAGCTCGGCGCCGCGCGGCCGCGGCACGGTCAGCACGAGGTCGAACCGGTCGAGGAGCGCCCTCGACAGTCGCTCGCGGTACCGCCGCACCCGCTCGGGCGCACACGAGCACGCCGCCGCCGGGTCGCCGCGCGCACCGCAGGGACAGAGGTTCATGGCACCGACGAGCTGGAAGCGTGCCGGGAAGACCGCCCGTCCGGTGATCCGCGCGATCGCGACCGCCCCGTCCTCGAGCGGCTGGCGGAGGGCCTCGAGCGCCTGCCGCTGAAACTCCGGCAGCTCGTCGAGGAAGAGGACGCCGCGGTGCGCGAGGCTCACCTCGCCCGGCCGGGGCCCGGCAGCGCCGCCGCCGATCAGTCCGGCCAGCGACACGGTGTGGTGCGGCGCGCGGAACGGCGGCACGCGGACGAGACCGGAGCCGGGTTGGAGAATGCCGCTGACGGAGTGGATGCGCGTCACTTCGAGCGCCGTCTCGTCGCCGAGCAGAGGCAGGATCCCCGGCAGCCTCCGGGCGAGCATCGTCTTGCCGATGCCGGGAGGGCCTGCGAGGAGCAGGTTGTGCGAGCCCGCCGCGGCGATCTCGAGGGCGCGTCGTGCCCGTTCCTGGCCCCGCACCTCGCCGAGATCGGGTGCGCCTGCCAGCGTCTCGAAGTCGTCGTCGGGCGGAGGCAGCTCGGGTGGGCCGCGCTCCCCGCGGAGGTAGGCGACCGCATCCGCGAGGTGCCGCACCCCGACCGGCTCCACGCCTGCGAGTGCGACCTCGGGCCCCGACTCGGCGGCGCAGACGAGGCGGGTCAGGCCGGCGCGACGCGCACCTTCCGCGGCGACGAGCGCGCCCGGCACCGGCCGCAGCCTGCCGTCGAGGGCGAGCTCCCCGAATGCCGCGTGCCCGTCGAGCGCCCCGCGCGGAAGCTGGTCGGAGGCGGCGAGCAGGGCGAGAGCGATCGGGAGGTCGAAGCCCGAGCCCTCCTTGCGCAGCGCGGCGGGCGCGAGGTTGACCGTGATCCGCCGCTGGACGGGCCAGGCGAGCTCCGCCGAGGAGATGCCCGAGCGGACACGCTCCTTCGCCTCCTGGCAGGCGCGGTCGGCCATGCCGACGATCGCGAACGCGGAGATCCCACGCTGCAGGTGGGCCTCGACTTCGACCCTGCGCGGGTCGATGCCGACGAGCGCGTGGGTGACGGTGCGGGCGAGCACGTTGCCACGCTAGACGACAATCCGTCACGTGTCTGTGCCGGTTGTGTGACGAATCAGCCGCGGAGAACGTCCGCGAGGAAGCGCGGCACGTGCGGGCGTGACGCAGAGCGAACCCCTCCGAGGGCAGCCGCGACGGTCGATGTCCCGAGCTCCAGACGGCCTCTCTCGCTCGGGCGGAGCGGGCCGGCGAGCCCGCTCCGCCTCCGAGCGCAGCTCAGGATGCGAGCGGCTGACCGGTCTCGAGCAGCGTCTTCAGGCCGCTGAGGATGAACATCCAGCCGCCGGAGACGTTCTCCGCCGTCCTGGGCGCTCCCTCGAGCTGGTCGTGCGTGACGGTGAGCTTGCAGTAGCCGCCCTCCTGCGGCTCGATCTGCCAGGTGACCCGGCTCTCCTGCTCGGCGGCCAGGTCGGGGTCGTACAGCGAGCGCCAGCCGTGCACGAGCCGCTGCGGCGGCTCGAACTCGGTGACGGCTGCGTCGCCCCAGACCTCGCTCTTCGGGCCGAGGCAGAGGTGGCGCTCACGCGTGTTCTCGATCCTGGCGCCGTGGAAGTAGCGCTCCGTGAACTCGGGGCGCGTGATCGCCTCCCAGATCTCCTCGGCGGTCGCCTTGATGAACACCTGGTAGACCTGGGTCGTCTGTGCAGTGATCGTCGTCATCGACGTTCCTCCAGTTGCGTCTTGAGCTCCGAGAGCGCCGAGACGCGGCGCTCCGTGTACTTGTCGATCCAGCGGTCGTGGATGAGCCGGATCGGGACCGGGTTCAGGAAGTGGTGCTTCTCCCTTCCCGAGCGCCGCGTGACGACGAGACCCGCCTCCTCGAGCACGCGCAGGTGCTTCATGACCCCGAAGCGCGTCATGTCGAGCTCCTGCTCGAGCTCCGTGAGCGTGCGGCCGTCACGCGCGAAGAGCCGGTCGAGCAGGTGGCGCCGGGTCGGGTCGGCGAGCGCCTTGAACACGAGATCGTCGTCGGTCATCGGCGCTGCCGACAATACGTGACCATATGGTCACATGTCAAGAGCCCTGCGCGACGAGCACGTCCTCGAAGTACTCGCCGGCGCGGCGCCCCGTGCGCCGGTTGACGTGCCGCCGGTAGCGCTGCTCGAGCTCGAGCCCGGCGCGCTCGAGGATCTCGGGATACAGGTCGCGCCGGTCGTTGATCACGATCACGACTCGGCCGCCGGGCGCGAGCGCCGACCCGCAGTTCGAGAGCACGGCGGCGACACCGTCAACGTAGGCGGCGATCGCGGCCCGCGCGGTTCCCGACGCCGCGGCTCCGACCTCGCTCGTGCGCAGGTCGTCGAGGCCGAGCAGCTCGTAGGCGTAGCGGTGCTGCTCGTGGTAGTCGATCAGCCCCGGGTACGGCGGCGAGGTGACGACCGCGGCGAAGCTGCCCGGCAGATCGATCGTGCGCGCATCGCCGTGCAGGACGACGGCCGAGTCAGCCGTCCGCAGCCGGGCGAACTCCTTCAGCCGCGCGAGCGTGTCGAGCGTGTAGCGGCGGAGGAAGTGGCCGGCGCGCTCGACGGGGCGGCACTCCCGCCGGTGCTTGTGGCACCAGTACGGCCCGACCTGAGGCTCCTTCGGAAAGTCGAGATCGAAGTGCGTGGTCAGGCGCGCGGAGCGCGCCGCCCGCGCCAGCACGACCCGAAGGACGTCGGCGCTCTCGTAGCCGCCGAGCAGCGAGCGGAACCGGAGCAGGTCGGCGCGCGCCTCCGGCGCGAACCAGCGGCGGAGGTAGGCCGGAGCCCTTCCGGCGGTCCCGTCGCCTGCCTCGAAGCGTGCGAGCGCCTCGCGGAGCTCGTGCTCGAGGACGAAGAGGTTGTGCTCGCGCGTCTTGACCGACGCCAGCAGGCAGTTGAACGCCGCGATGTCGATGCCGACGGAGTCGTGGCCGCTCTCGAGCGCCTGGACGAGCGTCGTCCCCGACCCTGCGAACGGGTCGAGGACCCGCCCCCCACGCGGGACGTGACGGCGAAAGAGCTCCTCGACGAGCTGCGGGATGTACTTCCCGAGGTACGGATGGAGCCGGTGCACGTGCTTCGTCCGCTCGCGCTCCGGCAGGTCGCGCTCCGACCACGAGAGGTCGAGGTCGACGTCGAGGTCCGCGTAGAGCTGCTCCTGCGTGGCCGCCACGCGTCACGGTTTCGACGCGCCGGGCGCGCAGCCTGCCTAGAACGCGTCCGGCAGGTGCTCGATGCGGCCCGAGCGCTCGGCGACCACGTCGAAGCGAACGTCGAGGCCGCGGAGGTCGGGACGGCCGCCGAGCCAGGCGAGCGCGGCACGCCGGACCCGCTCGATCTTCACGGGCGTGATCATCTCCAGCGGATCGCCGTGCAGGTCGCCCGCCTTCGACTTCACCTCGACGAAGCAGACCGTGCCGCCGCGCCGGACGACGAGATCCAGCTCCGCGCCGGCCGCCCAGACGTTCGTCGCTAGGATCCGGTACCCGCGCAGGCGGTACCACCACGCCGCTCGTCGCTCGGACGGGTGTCTAGGCCGGGAGGTAGGCGCGGGCACGCCAGGACCGCCGGTGGATCTCGCACGGCCCGCGCTCGCGGACGATCTCCGTATGCGCAGGCGTGATGTAGCCCACATGCGAGGCAAAGCCGTAGCCGGGGTAGAGCGCGTCGGCGGTGTGCATGTAGCGGTCGCGGGTCACCTTGGCGACGATCGACGCGGCGGCGATCGCAGCGCTCTTGCAGTCGCCGTCGACGACCGCGCGGTGCGGCGGCGCAGTCGGCCCGAGCTTGAAGCCGTCCACGAGCGACACGTCCGCGGGCTGGCACGCCCAGAGCGCCTGACGGAGCCCCTTCAGGTTGCAGCGGTGCAGGCCGTCGCGGTCGATGACGGCGGGCGGGAAGACGTGCACCGACACGCGGTCGGCGCAGGCGAGGACGGCGCGGTACAGCTCCTCGCGCGTCTCCGGATCGACCTGCTTCGAGTCGTTCAGGAGCGCCAGCGGCCGCACGCGGTGATCGCGCAGGCTGCCGTAGTCGAGGAGGACGCCCGCGACGACGAGCGGCCCGGCGAGCGGCCCGCGCCCCGCCTCGTCGGCGCCCGCGACGAGGCGGGCATCGAGCGCCCGGTCGAACCGCAGGAGCTTCCGGCCGGTCCGCTTCGTCGAGGCCACCCGGCGAGCATAGCCCCGGTTGCGGCGGGCGGCCGGAGCCGGCACGGAATCGTCACGGTTCGAAGGCGGCGGGGACGAGCACGACCCGAAACCCGTCCGGATCCTCGAGCGTGACGCCGTTCCGATCCCAGTACGGGTTCGCGGCGGGGACCGGCTGCACCCCGGCTCGCGCGACGGCCGCATCGACCGCGGCGCGGTCGCCGAGGTAGAGGACGAGCAGGCTCTCGGGGTGCGGGACGGGAGCGTGCGGCACGGGGGCGTGCTGCCCGCCGCCGCTCGTCAGCTCGAGGTGGGTACCCGTGCCCGGCAGGTCGAGGAAGACGCCGTCGTAGCCGTCGTGACCCTCGAAGCCGCCGATCACCGGCAGCCCGATCCCGTCGCGGTAGAAGGCGACGACCTCCGCCAGGCGATCCGTGTGCCGGGCGATGCGGACCTGCACGAGCGCGCGGGGCTAGCTCTGGCGCAGCTCGCGGACGCGGGCCTTCTTGCCGACCTTGCCGCGCAGGTAGTAGAGCTTCGCCCGGTTCACGTCGCCGATCGCGGCGACGTCGATCTTGTCGATCTTCGGCGAGTGCAGCGGGAACGTGCGCTCGACGCCGACGCCGAACGAGTTCTTGCGCACGGTGAACGTCTCGCGCGCACCGGCCCCCTGCCGCTTGATGACGATCCCCTCGAACACCTGGATCCGCGAGCGGCTGCCCTCGATCACGCGGAAATGGACACGCACGGTGTCCCCCGCCTTGAACCGCGGAACCTCGCGCAGCTGGCGGCGCTCGATGTCCTGGATGATCGTGCTCATGATGGAAAGGGGCCCGGGGAAGCCGCCGGAATGGTAGCGAAACCCGCCGCTCTCAGTGGAAGGAGATGCGGCTCGGCGGCCAGTAGGTCGCGAAGACGAGCCCGATCAGGTTTCCCTTCGGCACCGGCCCCCACGCGCGGGAGTCGCACGACGAGCCCCGGTTGTCGCCCATGAAGAAGTAGTCGCCCTGCGGGACGTGCCAGGTCTTGTCGTAGTGGGCGGTGTCCTCTTGCCGGCGTAACGGGTCGATGTACGGCTCGTCGAGCTTCTTCCCGTTCACCCAGATGAAGCCCTTGGCGTCCTCGTGGATCGTGTCGCCGGGCAGGCCGATCAGCCGCTTGACGAAGGTGCCCCCGGCGCCGCACCGCACGGCGGCGAGCGGCGGCGTGTTGAACACGATGATGTCCTTGCGGTGCGGCGACCAGAGGTGGAAGCAGAAACGGCACGCAAGCACGCGGTCCGAGTAGCTCGCCTCGCAGTCCGGCCCCGGCCTCGCGCAGTGGAGCGTCGGCTCCATCGAGCTCGACGGGATCCGGTACGGGTTCACGACCCACGCCTTGATCGCGAGCACGATGGCGATCGCGCCGACGATCGTGACGAGCCAGTCGATCGTCACCCGCCAGCCGCGAGGCAGTCCCTCCGTCAACCGGTCGATCGGATTCCTCAGCGTACGTGCTCCCTTCGCCAGGCTTCGATTCGCGCGTGGTCACCCGAGAGCAGCACGTCGGGAACCCGCCAGCCGCGGAAGTCCGCGGGCCGCGTGTACTGAGGGTACTCGAGTCGGCCGCCGAGCTCGGTGGAGAACGATTCGATCTCGCCGGAGCCGTCGGCCAGCGCGCCCGGCAGCCGGCGGGCGATGGCGTCGACGAGCAGCATCGCGGGCAGATCGCCGTTCGAGAGGACGTACGGGCCGATCGAGATCGCGTCGGTCGCGAGGTGCTCGACGATCCGCTCGTCGAAGCCCTCGAAGCGGGCCGAGAGGAGCGTCACCTGCGGCTCGGCGGCGAGCTCCTCGACGACCGCCTGGGTCAGCTGGCGGCCGGTCGGCGTCAGCGCGACGACCCGATGGTCGCGTGCCTCGCCGTGCACCCCGTCGAGCGCCGCCGCGACGACGTCGGTACGGAGCACCATCCCCGCTCCACCGCCGTAGGGCTCGTCGTCGACCTGGCCTGCACGGAGCGGCGTGTAGTCGCGGTAGGAGTGGAGACGCAGGTCGAGCTCGCCGCCGAGAACGGTCGCGAGCGGGCGCTGCTCGGTGAGCCAGGCGTACGCATGCGGGACGAGCGTGAAGACGTCGATCTGCATCGCTCAGTCGGCAAAGCCCTTCGCGACCTCGATCCGGCCGGACGGGAGATCGATGCGGCGGATGCAGTCCTCGACCATCGGCAGCAGCACGTCGCCGCCGAGGTCGAGCACGTCGTTCGCGACGCCGGGGGTCACCGCCTTCACGGTTCCGAGCGCGCGTCCTCCCTCCTCCACGACCTCGAGCCCGACGAGCTCGAAGGTGTAGTACTCGTCCTCGCCCGTCGGCGGCAGCTGGGCCCGCTCGACCTCGAGCAGCGTCCCGCGCTCCACGTCGCGGTCCAGCTTCACGACCGGCCGCCCCGACGCGCGGCGCGCGGCCACGACCTCGACCGGCTCGCCGCCCGCCTGGAAGCGCGCGCCGACCCGCCACCAGCGGTCGTCGGCACTCGCCTGCTCGACGACGAAGGCGCCGTCGAGGCCGTGCGGCCTACCGACGCGCCCGATCCGGACCTTCACGTACGGCGGCCTTCCAGGGCCGCGACGGCTTCGTCGCGCGACGGTGATGCGAGCAGGTTCTCGGTCGCGAACGCCGCCGCGCCCGGCCAGGCGCTCGCACGCGTGCGCGCGACCGCGTCGCCGACGTCGAACGGGGTCCGCCGGAACTCGGGCTCGCCGTCGACGAGCAGCGCCCAGTAGGCGGCGACGTCCCCTTCGTACGCCATCCCGACCGACCCGGCGTTGACGACCCGCAGGCCGTTGAGACGGCGGTCGAACTGGTGGTGGGTGTGGCCGATGACGACCGTCCCCTCGACGCCCGCGAAGGTGGCGCGAACGGCGTCGTCGGGCGTGATCGCGGTCGTGATCGGCGTGTTGTCGCCCGGCGCC
>CAWASP010000006.1:0-10095 GCA_963784765.1 uncultured Thermoleophilia bacterium | reverse complement strand
GCGGCGCATCGTGTCCTCGTAGTCGGCGTACGCCTCGTACCACTCGAGCATCGTGAACTCGGGGTTGTTCTTGTACGTCACCCCCTCGTTGCGGAAGTCCTTGCCGAGCTCGTACACCTTCTCCAACCCCCCGACGATCAGGCGCTTGAGGTACAGCTCGGTGGCGATCCGCAGGTACAGATCCTGATCGAGGACGTTGTGGTGCGTCACGAACGGCTCGGCGAACGCCCCCCCGTAGCGCGGCTGCAGCACCGGTGTCTCCACCTCGACGAAGCCCTCACCGTCGAGGTAGCGGCGGGCCGCGCCCACGATCTTCGCCCGCAGGATGAAGTCGGTGCGCGTCTCCTCGTTCATCAGCAGGTCGAGGTAGCGGCGACGGTAGCGCTGCTCGACGTCGGTGAGCCCGTGGAACGTGTCCGGCAGCGGAGCCCGGATGCGCGACAGAAGGATGAGCTCGTCGACGACGAGCGACGGCTCCCCGCGGCGACTCTTCGTCGGCTTGCCGATAGCGCCGACGACGTCGCCGAGGTGGACGTCCACCTCGCCCGTTCGCGCGGCGGGACAGAGCAGCTGGATACGCCCGCTCCGGTCGACGAGATCGAGAAAGACGAGCTTGCCCATGTCGCGACGGGCCATCACGCGACCGGCGAGGCGCCGGGCCTCGTCGCCCTCGACGCCCGGCTCGAGGGTCTCGGCCTCCGCCTTGACGTCCGCAACCGCATCCCGGTCGGGGAATCGCTTCGGAAAGGAGCTCACGGCGAGCGGACCATAGCCCAGGCCCTCGGGCCGTCCTCCGGCGTTCGTCCCTCCCGCACGACCTCGAAGCCGTGCCGTGCGTAGAACGGCAGGTTGTCCTCGAGGTTCGTCAGCAGCACGGCCGGCAATCCCGCACGCTCGGCGGCGGCGATGCCCGGCTCGAGCAGCGCAGAGCCGATGCCTCGCCGGCGTTCCCCCGGATCGACGCCGATCCCGGCGAGGTACCAGTGCGGGCCGGGCATGACGCTCGCCCTCATCGCCTCGACGGCACGGCCGTACGCGAGGAACGGCACCGTCGTGATGCCCAGGCGAAGCGGCGTCAGAAGGAGCGCGCGGAGGGTGGGCGCGAGCCGCATCGGCGGACGGCCCGGCGGGAGCCAGCGGACGACGCCCCGAATCGGGCCCTGTGTCGCCCAGACGTCCGCCGCGGTCACATCGAAGCCCATCCGGAAGAGCCACGGCAGCACGAGGCCGCGCCGCACGGGATCGGGGATCAGCCACACCCAGGCCGGGTCCTCGTGGAACGCGCGTGCGAGGACGTCGCTCGCCTCTCCGAGCTGCGTGCGGTCGAGGCGGACGATCTCCACCGCGCGACCCTACCGTTGCGAACGGAGCGAACGAGGCCGGCCCGGAGGCAGCCGGGCGTCGCGCAAACGCGGCAAGGCAGAGCCGGGCTCTGCTCGGGAGCCCGCCGGCCGAGACGCCTCAGGCCGCCTTGATCTCCATGATCTTGAACTTCAGGGCACCGCGCGGCGCCGAGACCTCGACGACCTCGCCCTTCTTGCGGCCCATGATCGCCTTGCCGACGGGCGACTCGTTGGAGAGCTTGTTCTCTGCCGGGTTCGCCTCGGCAGAGCCGACGATGTGGTACTCGAAGGTCTTGTTCTGCTGCATGTCCCTGAGCCGGACGTGCGAGCCGATCGACACCGAGTCCTTGGAGATCTCCTTCTTCGTGATCACGCGGGCCGACAGCAGCCGCTCCTCGAGCTGGGCGATCTTGTGCTCGAGCATCGCCTGCTCGTTCTTGGCGTCGTCGTACTCCGCGTTCTCGGCGATGTCGCCGAACTCGCGGGCAACGCGAATGCGCTCGGCGACCTCTCGCCGCTTCTCTTCGCGCAGGTGCTCGATCTCCTTCTGGAGCTTCTTGTAGCCCTCTGGCGTGAGGATGACTTCCTTCACAAACTCCTCCTGGAGCGCCGAAAACGGGCGCGAATGGTAGCGACGGCGTCAAGGGAGCCGCAAGGGAGCCGGGCTACCATTCACGCACCGTGAACATCGACCTCCGCGAGCGCTGGTTCCTGGGGGGCGTCGAGATCCCCGGACGCCTCGTTCTGGCCCCCATGGCCGGGGTCAGCGTGCAGGCATTTCGCCGCCAGGGACGGCGCCACGGGGCCGCTCTCGTCTGCTCCGAGATGGTCTCGGTGGCCGGGATCCAGCACCGGAACGAACGGACCCTCGGGTATCTACGGGTCGGAAGCGACGAGCACCCGCTCGCGATCCAGATCTTCGGTTCCGACCCGGCCGCGATGGCGGAGGCGGCCCGGCTCGTCGAGGCGGCCGGCGCCGACGTGGTCGACATGAACTTCGGCTGCCCGGTCAAGAAGGTCACCAAGACGGGAGCAGGGGCCTCGCTCCTGGACGACCCCGATCTCGCCTGCCGGCTCGTCGAGGCCGTCGCCGGCGCGACGAGCCTGCCGGTGTCGGTCAAGATGCGGCGCGGCGTCGAGAACGGCTCGCGAACCTGTCTTTCCGTCGGCCCTCGCCTCGTCGAGGCCGGGGCAGCCTCGCTGACCCTCCATCCCCGCTCGGCGAAGCAGATGTACACGGGCACCGCCGATCACGAGCTGACCGCCGAGCTCGTCTCGCTCGTCGACGTCCCGGTGATCGCGTCGGGCGACATCACCTCGCGGGCGCGGGCGCAGTCGGTCCTCGCCACGAGCGGTGCCGCGGCGGTGATGGTCGGCCGGGCGGCGCAGGGCAATCCGTGGGTGCTGCGGGAGATCATGGGCGACGACCGGGCACCTTCGCGCGAGGAGGTCGTGGCGGAGCTGCTCCTCTTCATGCGCGAGACCGTGCGCGAGCTCGGGCCCAGGCGCGCCGTCGGGTTCCTGAAGAAGTTCTACGGCTGGTACCTGGGCCGCGGACGCTTCCCGCGGTCGTTCAAGCAGGAGCTCGTGCTGCTTGCGTCTCTGGAGGAGGTCGAGACGCGCCTCCTCGCGGCGGCGCCCGGAGCACGCTTCGTGCTCGAGCGGCTGCAGTCCGAGCAGCCGGATCCGGCGGACGAGCTCCTCCTCGATTCGCTCCCGATCTCGATCTACGGCGGCGGATAGGGCTCCAGGGCGAGGAGCGCGTCGACCGCGTCCGCGAGGTGGAGGCGCTCCCCGGCACCGGTATCGCAGGTGCTCGCGTCGAGGCCGAGCCCGCGATGTCGCAGCAGGAGCGCACCCAGGTGCCCGCGTGGAAGAGAGGGGACACCCGGGATCGGGTTTCCCCATGGATCGAAGAAGCAGCCGTGCCGGTCGACGCGGTAGCCGCCTTCGTGGACGGCACGATGGTGGCGGCGGCAGAGGAGAACGAGGTTCTGGAGCGTCGTGGCGCCGCCCTTCGCCCAGTGGCGGACGTGGTGGGCGTCGACGAAGCGCCTGTTCTCGCAGCCGGGAAACCGACAGCCGCGATCGCGCGAGCGAAGCGCGCGCCGAAGCGCCGGCGGGATCGACCTCGACCTGCGGCCGTTCCGGACGATCGAGGCGTCGCAGGCGAGCCTGCGTGCCGTCTCCGGAGCGAGCGCGCTGCCGTCCTCGAGCTCGCACCCACCCTCCGCGTCCCTGGCAAGCACGTCGAGGTCCGCGTGCACGACCACCTGGTAGCGCTCCCCGCCAGGACGGCTCCCGTCGGGGGCCGCGAGCGCCGCCTCGGCGAGAGCGACGAGCGCCTCGGCGTTGGACGCCTGCCGCGCCTCCCGCGGTTCCGCGGAACCGCGGCCCTCTCTCCAGCGTGCGTCGCGCACCGCCTCGAGCGCACGGAGGAAGAGTGTCCCGTCTTCCGGCGCAAGGCGGCCGTGCAGCTCGAGCGACCCGTCCTCGCTCCATGACACGCTCAGCACGGCATCTTCCTGCGACCGGCGCGCCTCCTCCGTCATGACGCGCCGGTAGGCGCGTACGGTCCGCTCGAGCTGCGCCGCGGTGAGCACACTCCCGAGCTCGAGCAGCTCCTCCTCGCTCTCCCGGGTGGCGACCCTCGTCAGCGCCCGCACCTTCGCGTACGACAGCTCGCCGCGGGCGAACGCCTCGCGGATCGACGGCAGCTCTCGAAGCCGACGCGCGACCCGCACGTGCTCCCGGGCGGCGCGTGGAGTCAGTGCGCAGCGCCACGCCAGCCACTCCGCGCTCGACCGGCACCACCCCGACTCCGCCCACGCGCCGCGCCGGTCGAGCTCGCCGATGAGCTCCAGCCACCGGCAGGTGCCTGCGTACAGCTGCGCCGCGAGCGTCGCCAGCTCGTCCTCGAGCTCGTCCAGACTGGCCGAGGCCGGATCGGACATTGTGGATGTCGTTGTCATATCTGCAAACAGGGTATCCGACTCGTCGGACGGACAACCCGCGTCCGTCTCCGGTGCGATGCCGCCGGACGCCGACTACGCGCCGATCATCGAGCGGGCCGTGCCGCTCGTCGACTCGGAGCTTGTGCCGAGGCGGCGGCAGCGTCACCGTCCGGCGATAGGGATCAGCGACGAGAGCCGGGGAGGCGGGGTCCATGTCCAGCGCGCATCTGTATGACACGATCGGCGCCACCTACGCCGTCACACGGCGCACCGAGCCGCGGATCGCCGCGCAAGTGTGGGCAGCGCTCGGCGATGCGCGGACCGTCCTCAACGTCGGGGCCGGCACCGGCTCGTACGAGCCTCTCCACCGCGAGGTCACGGCGGTGGAGCCGTCGGCGGTCATGCGAGCGCAGCGGCCGGCCGGGGCAGCGCCGTGCGTCGATGCCACCGCAGAGAGTCTTCCGTTCGAGGACCAGTCCTTCGACGCAGCGATGGCTGTTGCCACCGTTCATCACTGGCGCGATCCGATCATCGGCCTGCGCGAGATGCAGCGCGTGGCCCGCCGCGTGGTCGTGTTCACGTGCGACACGAGTGACCGAGGTTGGCGTCGCCGGTTCTGGCTGACCCGTGACTACCTGCCCGAGGTCGGTGCCTCCCGCGTCGGCCTCGCCACCGAGCTGGCCCGTGCGATCGGAGCCCGAGTCGAACCCGTGCTCATTCCGTGGGACTGCTCCGACGGCTTCTTCGAGGCGTACTGGCGCCGACCCGAGGCGTACCTGGACGAGCGGGTGCGTCGCGGAATGTCGGTGTGGACCGGCGTCGGGCCGGACGTCGAGCAGAGGGCTGTGCGCGGTCTCCGTGACGACCTCGCGTCTGGTCGGTGGGCCAAGCGCAACCGCGACCTCCTCGACCTCGAGGCGGCAGAGCTCGGTCTTCGCCTGCTCGTCGCCTGACGCCGCCACAAGAGGCCGAATCGCTGCGGGAGCGTGCTCTCACGCGGCACCGCCCGAGCTGTTCCGCTCCCAGACGAGGCGCAGGCCCTGCAGGGTGAGCTCGAGGTCGACGGCCGTGATCGTCTTCGAGTGCGGGGCGATCAGGTCGGCCAGGCCGCCCGTTGCGACGACGGGCGCATCCGGCGCTCCGAGCTCGGCGCGAATGCGCTCGACGATCGCGTCGACCTGCCCCGCGAAGCCGTAGACGAGACCCGACTGCAGGGCCGCCGTCGTCGTCTGGCTGATCACGTGCTCGGGCGCCTCGAACGGCACGCGCGGCAGCCGCGCCGCGCGGGCGAAGAGCGCGTCCATCGAGACCTCGATCCCGGGTGCGAGCACGCCGCCTGCGAACTCGCCCGCAGCGTTGACGATGTCGAAGTTCGTCGACGTTCCGAAGTCGACGACGACCGCGGGGGCGCCGTGCCGGCTGCGGGCCGCAACGGCATTCGCGATCCGGTCGGCCCCCACCTCGCGCGGATCGTCGTACCGGATCGGCATGCCCGTGGACACACCCGGGCCGACCACGAGCAGGGCGACCCCCGCCCACCGCTCGGCGAAGAGCTCGTACTCGCGAACGAGCGGCGGCACGGAGGAGCAGAGGACGATGCCGTCGAGCGCGTCGAGCTCGACGAAGGAGCGCAGCAGCACGGCGAGCTCGTCGCCCGTGTGGGACCTGTCGGTCCCGACCCGGAACTGCTCCGAGAGGCGCTCGCCCTCGAAGAGCCCGAAGACCGTCTGCGTGTTCCCGACGTCGATCGCGAGAAGCATCGGCTCATTCAACCTGGTTCACGCCCGCTACTGCGACCGTGGCCGGACGAGCCCAGCGGCTCGGTGCCTGGCACCGGGACACGGCCCCGCGGCCTATCAGCCGGCTTCGCGGTCGGTGCAGGGCAAACGGCCGTGGAGGTCACACGTCCGTCACGAAGACGGAACGGTTTCTCAACGGTGCCTGGCACCGACCTTGCACCGGGAGGGTCGAAGCGCGCGAGCCCGGGCTCGCTCAGAGATCTTCGATCTCTGAGCGCCCCTCGCCGATCCGCTTGGCAAGCGCCTCGGGCGTGAGGACCGGCTCGTCGCCCTCGCCACGGAGCTCCTCGATCGTCACGTCGCTCGAGGTGTAGACCTGAGCGCGCGGGATCATGCGGGTCGGGCGGTTCTTGTCCCAGACCCAGACGTCCTCCATCTTCAGGTGGAAGAACGGGTAGTTGGGCTGCGGGATGTACTGCGTCTCGAGCTTGTTGCAAAGGTAGGTGGCGTCCTGAGTGAGGACGCAGTAGCGGAAGAGCGCGAAGACGGCGCTGTACTCCTTCTTCAGGCGCAGCTCGGCTTCGGCCTCGAACTCGTCGAGCTCGTCGAGGTGGCTCACGAGGCTGATTGTAGCCCCGCAAGGAGGGATCGAACCGTCCCGCGCCCGGGAACCTCGAGCTCCGGACCGAGCTCGGCGAGCGGCTCGAGCACGAAGCGCCGCTCGTGCAGGCGAGGGTGCGGCACGACGAGCCCCGGCTCGTCGATCTGCTCCCCGCCGAAGAGCAGCAGGTCGAGGTCGATCGTGCGCGGGCCGAAGCGTGGACCGCTCCGGTCGCGGCCGAGCAGCCGCTCGACCTCGAGCAGCCGCTCGAGGAACGCGCGAGCCGGGAGCGGAGTCTCGACCTCGGCCGCGGCGTTCAGAAAGAGCGGCTGGTCGGCATAGCCCCACGGCTCGGTCTCAATCAGGCGGGAGAGTCGCCTCGCGCCGATCAGCTCGGCCGCCCGGCGGATCGTCCGCTCACGATTCGCGAGGTTCGCGCCGAGCGCAACGTAGGCGACCGTCACGGCCGCCGCACGGTCACCGCCGACCACTCGACGGGCAGCCCCGCAGGCCGCTTGCGGATCGTCACCGCGAGCCGCTCCGGCCCGAAGCGACGCTCGAGGTCGTCGACGACCGCCGTCGCAAGCGCCTCGAGCAGCTGGAAGCGATGACCGTCGGAGAGCTCGCGGATCGCAGCCGCCACCTGTGTGTAGTCGACCGCGCCCTCGAGGTCGTCGTCCGCCCCCCGGTCACCGACCTCGAGCTCGACGTCGAACCAGAAGAGCTGACCCTGCTCGCGCTCTGCCTCGTAGGCCCCGTGGCGGCCGAAGACCTCGAGCCCGCGCAGCTGGACGATCATCCGGCGACCGCCCGTGCGATCGCGAGCGCCTCGACGTGCTCGCGCACGTCGTGCACCCGCAGGATCGACGCGCCCCGTTCGAAGGCGGAAACCGCAGCGCCCACCGACGCGGCCGTCGACCCCGTCTTCGCGTCGGGACGGCCCGTCAGCTTGCCGAGCGTGCTCTTGCGCGAGAGCCCGAGCAGGAGCGGCCGGCCGAGCGCGGCGAGCTCGTCGAGGCGGCGCACGAGCTCGAGGTTGTGCGCCACGGTCTTGCCGAAGCCGATCCCGGGATCGAGGCAGACGAGCTCCTCGCGGACCCCGGCCGCCACCGCGAAGGCGAGCCGCTCCTCGAGGAAGCGCTTGACGTCGGAGACGACGTCGTCGTAGGCGGGGGCGACCTGCATCGTCCTCGGCTCGCCCAGCATGTGCATCAGGCACAGGTAGCAGCCGGCGTCGGCGACGACTCCGGCAAGGTCGGGATCGGCACGCAGCGCCGTGACGTCGTTCACGAGCTCGGCGCCGAGCTCCAGCGCCCGCCGCGCGACGGCGGCCTTCGAGGTGTCGATCGACACCGGCGCCCCCTGGAGCTCCGCAAGCACCGGCTCGACGCGCTCGAGCTCCTCGTCGAAACCGACGCCGGTAGAGCCGGGACGCGTCGACTCGCCGCCGACGTCGACGATCGCGGCCCCCGCCTCGAGCATCCCCCACGCCGTCGTGACGGCGGCATCGGCCCGCAGGTTGACACCGCCGTCCGAGAACGAGTCCGGCGTCACGTTCACGACGCCCATCACGCTCGGGGCGGGAAAGCGCTCCTCGATGGGCGGCCGGCTGCTCGCCATGCGGGAATGATGCTCGACGGGCAGCCACGGCGGTCAGCCGAGCCGACTTGCCTACCAGAGCGGGAAGGGCGTCGAGGGACGCTCCCGGTAGTCCCGCAGCGCCGTACCGGAGTGCGGGTCGATGATCGTCACGATCGGGCCCGACACACCGGCGCGCGAGACGTACAGGAGGCCGCCGGCGCGAGCGAGGACATAGCCGCGGCTCTTCGTCGCGAGGTGGAACCGGCGCACGCCCGTCGCCGAGTAGCCCCCGATCCCGTTTGGGTAGTCGCAGCTCACGAGCATGCCGGCCGTGTAGGTCACGTCGACCGCGTTTCGATCGACCGACCGGGACGTCCAGGACCGTGTGTCGAGAATGACGAGGCCCACCGGACGCACCTCCTGCCGGTAGTCCCCGTTCGCGGCGAGCGACTCGCGATCGTCTTCGCCGGCGATCGCGATCCGCCCGGCGCCCAGCCATACCGCCTTGCGCGTCGGGCCTGTGAGGACCTTCGTCGCAGCAGCCGGACGCCGCGTCACCTGGTGGTAGCCGACCGCGAGGCGCTGGAGGTCGACCGCGGCGATGATTCCGCCCCCTCCAACGACGTACGCGATTCGAGCAGACGGGTCGATCGCAAGCCCCGGCTGCGCCCCGCTGAAGAGCGACGCCCGTGGAGATGTCTGGTGCGAACCCGATCGGATGCGCGTCAGGACAACGGTGCGAATCCGCCCCGCGCGGTCGACCGCGACGAGCTTCGTCGGCCCGACGTCACCGTCGGGGGAGCACAGGAACACGATCCCCCACGGGCCGCTCGCCTCTGCGAACGGATCGAGCGGACCGTCCGCGACGCTTGTCCGCCAGAGGAGGTGCAACGAGCGCGCGTCGACGGCCGCGATCGCCGAGGCGTCGTACTCGACCACGACGTCCGGCCCGATCCACGCGACCCGCGGATCGACGAAGCCGTCGAGGCGCATGGAGCCGACCGCCTCCACCGTCCTCAGGTCGACAAACCGCAGCGTCCCGCTCCGCTCCGCGAAGACGACGCGCCCGCCGGCCGGCGAGCGCGCTTCGTCCGAGAGGTTCGGAATGCGCAGCGACCGGGTCCCGACCCGCCGGAGCGTGACCGGGTCGACGCGAATGACACGGGAGACCACGCCGGTGGTCTGCGTGGCGACGATCGGCGACCGACCTGTCGCGCTCGTCGCGCCGTTCGCGGGGAGGGCGAGCCCCATGACGACGGCGAGCGCGAGCAGCCGGGGCAGTGCGCGCATCTCCCTCCTCAGGACGCCTCGCCGAGAAGCGTAGCGCGCTCTCGGACCTGCAGGCGTCCCTCGCCGTCCCGCCTCAGCCGCCCAGGGCGTGGTGAGCGGCGAGCTCGATCCACTCCACCCGCGCCGGAGGGCCCGCGATGCCTCCCTCCTGCAGGGCACGGCCGAGCCGCTCCTGCATGAACCGCTCCTGCGCCTCCTTCGACTCCCATACCTCGTAGACGACGAAGCCGCCGGGCTTCGTGCCGCCGGCATGGAAGAGCAGGCCGGCGGGCCAGTCCCCGGCGCCCGTGTCCATGTCGATCCCCAGCCGTCCGTTCACCGCCCGGTACTGCTCGAGGCCGACACCGTCGAACTCGAGGATCAGTCCCTCTGCCATCGCACGTCCCTCCGCTGTCGGATGTCTCGCGGCGTGTCGCACGCCGCAGCGAACCGAGCCTAACTCGCTTCGGGCTCCGGCGGCTGCATGGCCGCGCCGCCCGGAAGCGGGAACGGGCGCGGTTTCGGCTGCGGGCGCTTCTGCGGCTCGGGCGCCGGCGTCGGCTCGGGCGCCGCCTCGGGCGGGAAGACCGCGTCCTCGCTCTCGCCTG
>CAWASP010000005.1:0-12087 GCA_963784765.1 uncultured Thermoleophilia bacterium | reverse complement strand
CGCTTGAGGCTCACGCCAAAGCGAACGGCCCCCGCCGGGGCCGTTGTTGTTTCTCCGTCGGACGAGGAGGCATGCAATGTCCGGTGAGCGCCGGGTCGACGTGTTGCGCGAGGTGCTCGATGCCTTCAACCGGCATGACCTCGATGCGATCATGGCGCACTTCGCCGAGGACTGCGTGTTCGACGCCCCGCGGGGGCCCGAGCGCTGGGGCCGCCGCTTCGTCGGCAAGGCGGAGGTTCGCCGGGGTCTGGCTGCGCGATTCGAAGGCATCCCCGACGTGCGCTACGGGGACGACGATCACTTCGTGTGCGGCGACCGAGGCCTGTCCGAGTGGACGATCACGGGCACGACCGTTGAGGGTGTCGCCGTCGATGTGCGCGGCTGCGACGTCTGGACGTTCGACGCCGACGGACGGATCACGCGGAAGGACAGTTTCTGGAAGATCCGCGAGGCGTAGGCGACGCAGGGAACGCTGCGCGCCCGCTCGAGGCATGGGAAGGCGGCGAGTTCGGACAGACACCGGCGCCGGCACATGCCGAAGCCAGACGACCCGCCGCAGAAGCGGTGCTACATCACCCCGGCGGCGATCTCCTTCGTCCGCCCCGGGCGCTCGGCGGTGCCGGTGCGGGGGTCGACGACGGCGTAGAGCACGTCGACGACCAGGTTCCCGACGACGACGATCAACGTGATCACGGTGACGACCGCGAGCAGCATCGGCAGATCGGTCGCCGACGTGCTGGGGTCGCCGGTCATGGCGATCACCGAGAGCCGGGCCAGTCCGAAGAAGCCGTAGGAGAACTCGACGAAGACGGCCACGCCGAGCGCCGTGCCGATGTCCATCCCGACCATGGTGAGGACGCGCAGGGCGGCGTTCGGCAGCACGTGCCGCAGCAGGACGCGCGACTCGCGTGCGCCCTTCGAGCGCGCCGTCCGCACGTAGTCCTCGTGGATCGACTCGGCGACGCTCGCTCGGATCATCCGCGTGTAGAGGGCGAGGAACAGGAACGCGAACGTGATCCAGGGCAGGATCATGTGGGTCGCCCAGTCGGCCGGCCCGCCGCACGGCTGCGGGTCCTGCTTCACGAACGTGCAGTAGCCGCCGGCGGGGAGCCAGTGCAGGTCGATGCCGAACCACTGCGTGAGCAGCTTTCCGGTGACGACCGGGTGCGTGCAGACGCCGACGAGCGCGCCGACCGAGATCAGCCGGTCGGCGACCGAGCCGACGCGCCGTCCCGCGAGCGCGCCGAGCGGCACGGCGAGCAACACCGTCAGGATCGCCCCGCCGATCAGGATCGACAGCGTCACGCGGATCGCGGGGTAGAGCGTCGGCGCGATCGGAACCGTCGTGAGGACGTTGTTGCTCAGCGTCGCACCGGTCCACATGTGCCCGAAGTTGCCGTGCAGGAGGTGCCACCACCAGTCGCCGTACTGGGTCAGTTTCGGCCGGTCGGCGCCGAGCCGGTGCGCGCCGTCGCGCAACTGGAACGCCGTCGCCTTGATCCCGAGCGGGTAGACGAACCGCCCCGGCTGCGGCGAGAGCGACCAGTACATGAGGAACGTGAGCGTCACCATCACGACGACCGTCAGCGCGCCGCCCGCGATCCGGCGGGCGAGGAAGACTGCGACGCGTCTCATCCGGCCCGCCACGGTTCGATCGCCCGGCGCATGGCTTCCGAGATCTGGTTCAGCGAGACGACGGAGAGGAGGATCGCGATGGTCGGCCAGACCGTGTGCCAGGTGGTGTGGTGCGCGTCGGCCCCCGTTCCGAAGCTCGTGCTGAAGATCGTGCCGGTCGTCTGGGAGAGCAGGTTCCCCCAGGTCGCTGTCGAGGACTGAACCCCGACGCCGATCACAGACAGCCCTACTTCGAGCAGCATGTCGGTCGCGACGGCCACCGCGCCCCAGACGAGCAGGACCGGGACGAGGTGGGGGAGCAGGTCCTTGCGGATGATCCTCAGCCCCGACGAGCCGACCATCCGCGACGACTCGACGAACTCCGCGTTGCGAAGGACGAGCATCTGACCGCGGATCAGGCGCAACGGGTAGAACGAGGTGAAGGCTCCGATCAGGAGCGCGATCCCGAAGACGCCCGAGGGCACCACCCGGCCCCAGCCGATCGGCCGCAGCGTCGGCGACACGTGCACCGTCGCGTAGACGAGGAAGAAGATGAGCGGGAACGCCATCACCCACTCGGTCAGCCGTGAGATGACGGCGTCGACTGCGCCGCCGTAGAAGCCGGCGAGGCAGCCGAGCGGCACCGCGATCAGCGCCGAGATCAGGACCGCGAAGATGCCGATCTCGATCGACGCCTTCCCGCCGTCGAGCACGCGGATCAGCTCATCCCGGCCCAGAGGGCCGTCGGCCCCGAGCACCATCAGGGTCGTCGGCGCTCCCTTTGGCGGCGGCAACACCTGCCCGTATGCGCCGAGTCGCACCTGCGACGTCTTCGGGACGTGCGACCACAGGCCGACCGGATCGAGGCTCGCGCTCGTTGCGTACGGAAACTGGTCGAAGCCGTTGTGGCCCACGATCGCGCTGACGATCGGCCCTCCCGCAAACGACGCGAAGAGGACGATCGAGAACATGACGAGCGCCGCGACACCGCTCCGGTCGGCCAGGAACCGACCGACTGTCAGCCACCATCCCGCTCTGGGTGCGGCCCGCGGCGCTTCGAGCTCGGCAGCGGCCGTCACAGCTCGAACATAGCGTCCCGATGGGCACGTCGGCCGGCGCGGCGCGGGCATAGAGTCCGCGCCATGGCGAAGTTCGAATACAAGACGGAGATGCTGACCTCGCTCGTCGGGCGCGAGAAGCTCCGCCTCGGCGATCTCGACGACACGCTGCGAAAGCACGGCGACGAAGGCTGGGAGCTCGTCTCGCTCACTCTCGACGCGGACGTCAGAGGCGGGCGGGACGGGCACCTGCTCGTCTTCAAGCGCGCGGTCTCGTAACGCCGCGCCGGCGGTTACGGCGAGAGGTCCAGCACGACCTCGTCCGCTGCGACGGCCGGGGCGGACACCGGCAGCACGAGGGACGCGCGGTCGGGCTCGGAGAGGTCGGCCGTGTAGCGGGTGCTCCGGCGACGGTCGGCGAAGCCCATGTAGAGCACGAACGCCCAGTCGCCGACGTCGTCGCCCACGGCGGGGGCCGCAGCCGCAGGGGCGCTCCGCGCCGGGGTCGGCTTGAACGTCTGGGGCTTGTAGAGCCAGGAGACGACGTTCGCCCAGATGTCGATCAGTGAGTGCCGGATGCCGATGAAGGCCACGATCGCGTATGACCCGAGGACGGCGTTCACCGCCGCGAAGGCCGCGCTCGACCAGTGTCCGTGGTCCCATGCGATCTTGAAGGTGCGGGCCGAGTAGGCCACGAGCAGGTACGGAAGGACGACGTAGACGAAGGCCGGGACGGTGCGGTTGCGTACCTTCGGCGTCCGCATGAACTTGCCCTTGGCGCCCGTCAGCGCCTGGACGACCGAGCTGAGACTGCCGGCGAGGTTCACCGGCAGGAGCAGCAGGTTGAAGCCGTAGATGCGCGCCGCGTCGAGCCGCTTGTAGCCGCAGTAGTGCAGGTCGACCGCCATCGCCAGGAAGTACGGGGCGGCGACGGCGTAGGTCAGCGGCGAGATCAGGTGCCCGTCGAACGGGATCACCATCAGGCAGAGGACGAAGAGCGAGCTCCAGCAGATCGAGGCCATGTAGTTCAGGCGCAGGAGCATCTCGCCGATCGTCGTGCGCTCGCCGCGGCGCCGGCGGGCGCGCACCGCGCGGACGAGGTTCGGGAGGATCAGCAGGCCCCCGTTCGCCCAGCGGTGGCGCTGGATGCAGAGCGAGCCGAAGTCGGGCGGCGTCGCGCTGTAGGCGAGGCGCTCGGGGTAGTTGTGCAGCGTCCAGCCATGGGCGGCGAGGTCGATCGTGGACTCGGTGTCCTCGATCACGGTCCGGTCAGAGATGTAGCGGCGGATCGCGAACTGGCCCTTGTACTCGATCTGCTCGATGTCCTCGAGCGCCTTCTTGCGGAGGATCGCGTTCGCCCCGACCCAGAACGAGGCGGAGTGGTACGTCATCCCCTGGTGGATCATGTGCTGCAGGTCGGTGGTCGCACCGGCGATGCGCTCGAGCCTGGTGGCCGCGCCGGGGAACGCGCTGTACGGGGACTGCGCGACCGCGACCTTGCTGTGCTCCTCCCGCTCGAGGAGGTAGACGAGCCGCAGGCAGTACTCGGGCATGATCACGCTGTCGGCGTCGATCGTGAGCACGTAGTCGGGATCGGGCACGACCAGGTCGGCGTCCTCGGGCAGGGCCGGCACGAGGTTGAGGCCGGCAGGGGTCTGCTCCTCCCGGTAGCTGCCACCCATCAGGCCGATGTAGCTGTTCAGGTTCATCGCCTTGTTCGGCTCTGCGGAGAGCGATGCGTACCGCTTGCGCTGGAAGCTCGAGAGCTCCGCCCGGAACGTCCAGGCGAGCCGGCAGTAGAGCTCGTGGAGGCGCTCCAGGGGGAGCTTCGACGGGTCGTCGCCGGCCGCCGCGCGGAGCGCCGAGCCGGTGAGTGCGAGATCGGATGAGAGCTTGCCGAGCACGTGCGTCGCGAAGAAGCGCTCGTTGTGATCGGATGCCTCGTAGCCGTCCGCCAGCGAGCGGATCCAGTCGGCGGCGTGGTCGTACTCGCGGGCGAGCACGAGCACGTCCTCGGCGCTCGTCCCGTTCTCGCGGTTCCCGATGCCCGCCTCGAACCGCTCGAGCGCCGCGTCGAAGCGCAGGCGCGGCTCCGAGAGCAGCCGTTCGACCTCTCCGGGCAGTGCGAGGGCGCTGTCGAGCAGGCGGCGCGGGCCGGCGTACTGCGGGTTCGGGGGATCGTCGACGAGCAGCACGACGCGGAGGTCCGGGTACTCCTGCAGGGCCGTCGAGAGGAGCGTCATGAGGATGACGCCCGGCTCCTCCTGGTAGGAGGGCACGAGCGCGGTGACGGTCGGCCGGTGGCACGCGAAAAACTCGTCGACCATCGCACGCGGGATGCGGCGGTGGCGCCGGGCGCGGTAGTAGAAGCCGAGCCGCGCGAACAGGTACGCCGTCGCGGATGCCGCGAGCAGGCTCACCGCGACCAGGAAGCCGACCGTCTCGACGAGACTGGCGTGACCGGCGACGCCTTCGAGAACCTGGCTGTTCAGGACGGTGACGACCAGCGCGAGCCAGGTCGCGACCGTGAAGACCACGGCGGCCCGGCCGAACGCCATCGACCAGTCACCTGCGATGCGGGGGACGGCGGGCATCGGATTCCTGTGGGAATCCGCGCCCCACTGCCGGCGGATGCCGTCGTCGCCCGCACGGCGGCCGGGAAACGTCATCAGGGCGCCTCCGTTCCGGTGCTCGCGGCGGTCGGCTCGCCGGGGAACTTGAAGAGCGGCCGCCACACCGTGCCCGGGTCGGCGGGGAGGTCGTCGAGCGGCTGGTCTCCCTGCGTGTACCAGCGGGCCTGGTAGGGGAGCCCGTCGAAGCTGACGCGGTCACCGGCGTGGTAGACGGCGGTCGGCGACCACGCGGCGAACGTCCGCGGCACGAGCATCACGAGCTTGGGTGCGTGGCTTCCCGGCGGCACCGGGCCGATCGGCTGCCACGGGCCGTTCGGCGGGCCTGCGGCTGCGGCATCCGGCGGCGTGCCCTGGCTCCACCAGCTCGCCTGGTAGATCTCGCCCTGCCAGACCACCTTGTAGCCCGTGCCGTAGGCGGCGCTCGCGCGCCAGATCGGGTACGGGCTCGTAGCCGGATTGTCGGGGCGCCGCGTCCTGGGCTGCTGCTGTGGGCTGGGGGAGGCTGCGGGGGCGCTCGCGATCCTCGTGCCCTTCAGGCTCGCGAAGATCCGCGTGAACTGGAGAGGAGTCTGCAGGACGCCGCTGCAGGTGTTGGAGAGCAGGCCCGTGCGCGGGAATGCACCGCCGCAGGCGGCGTCGCGGTTGAGCGACCAGGCCGACACGCGCGGGATCCCGTGACGCCGCACGAAGGCGGCGAGCTGCCGGGCGTCCGCGGTCGTGAACCGCTCGTCGGCCGTGTCGTTCACGCCGAGCATCACGGTCACCCCGACGTGGCCCCAGGCGTCGGCCGCGCTGCTCGGAAGCCCGGCTCGTTGCCAGAGCGACTGCACCTGGGCCTCGGTCGCAACGAGCGAGCGTTCGACGACGCCGACCATGGCCCCCGGTGCGGTCTCGGCGGAGCCGAAGCTCATCGCCATCGCGTTGACGCCGGCGAGCTTCACGTGAGCGCGGAGCATCGCCCTCACCGCGGCGAGACCCTGCGCGGTCAGCCCCCGGCTCGAGACCGGCAGCGTCAGCCACACACGCAGCGGCCTGTGCCTGGCGGCCATCGCCTGCTGGATGGACGCGATCGCCGTCGCCCGCCTGGCGTTCGCCGAGCGATCGTCGAGAGTGGCGCCCTCGAGGTCGAGGTCGATCGCCGTGGCGTGGTAGCGCGTGAGCGGCGCCCGGTAGGCGTCGACGAGCTTGTGCCCGTCGCTGCACCCGACGGCGAGCTCCGCGTTGTCGCGACCCCCGAAGGAGATCATCACGCTGCCGCCCTCCTTGCGGAGCTGCGCGGTGCGGGCGTCGAGGTCGAGCGAGCGCTCGGCCTGATCGAGCGTGTAGTAGCCGCCCCAGGAAGGCCGGCAAGGGCTCGTGGGGTCGCCGACCACGAAGGCGAGGTACACGCTCGAGACGGGGTTTGCGGAGGGGAGCTGGAAGGGGTAGGTCGGCGACAGCGTCACGTCGACGTAGGGCGCGTACACCGATGCTGCGCCGGACTTCGCGTCGGCGGCGGGTGTTCCGCGGCTGACGAGCTGCCAGCCGGCGAACGCGAGACCGGTGAGGACGAGCAGCAGGACGGCGACGCGGCTCGGCGAGAGCTCGGGTGCCGGAGGGCCGA
This sequence comes from uncultured Thermoleophilia bacterium, assembly GCA_963784765.1. GTDB lineage: Bacteria > Actinomycetota > Thermoleophilia > Gaiellales > Gaiellaceae > PALSA-600. The sequence goes on along the minus strand of CAWASP010000005.1, from coordinate 5,179 downwards.
CCGCGGCCGACTCCGCAGGCGGGCTGCTGTGTGCTCGTTGACGCTTCACGATGATCTTTCACTGCCGACCGTCCGGCTCGGCGTTCGTTGGATCGGCAGGGACGGCCCGGGACTTGAATCCGTCGCCGTGAGCCGTTTGCGAGGCGGCGCGGCAGGCGGTCAGAAGAGCGCGACGAGCTGCCGCCGGGCGAGGAAGTCGTCCATCGCCGCCTGCGGCGGGCGTGCGTCGAAGCGGCCGGCTGCATCGAGCACGCGCGGCAGGATCGTCACGTCGCCGACCGTGTTCAGGAACACCTGCGGGTTGCCGAGCACCCAGTGGACTGCGAGATCGATGTCGTCCTGTCCGGTCAGCGGCTCGTACCATGTGCCGGCCGTCTGCGGGCGGCCGTTCCAGGGAGCGAGGCTGATCGCCTTGATCGTCTGCATCGCCACGCCGCGCTCCTTGCACAGCGCCGCGAGCTCCTCGAACTCGGCCGCATAGGTGGGATCGCGCATCTGGATCGCGCTGTAGGGCAGGAGCACCGAGTCGAACGGGAACCGCTCGAGGCTGCGCCTGTGCATGCGCGCGACCGGCAGTCCATGACCGGTGACGCCGATGAAGCGGACGAGGCCCTCGTCGCGCGCCTCGACAGCCGCCTCGAGCGCGCCGCCCTCGCGGAGCGCCCACTCCCACTCGATCACGTCGACGAGGTTGTGCAGCTGGATCAGGTCGACCGAGTCGACTCCGAGGCGCTCGAGCGAGCGGTGGATCTCCTCGCGGGCGCCCGCTCTGTCGCGCTTGCCGGTCTTGGTCGCGAGGAAGAAACGGTCTCGGTGCTCGGTGAGCCACGGCGCGAGTCGCAGCTCCGAGTCGCCGTAGGAGGCGGCGGTGTCGATGTGGTTGACACCGTGCTCGAGCAGCACTTCGAGCGTCTCGTCCGCGACCTGCTGGCTGACGGAGGCAAGCGCCGCGGCGCCGAAGATCGTGCGTGTGCTCCGGTGGCCGGTCGAGCCGAAGGGTGCGGTCGGGATCATGTTCCTGACCCTAGACGACGCGGCCGCTCCGGTGCCTGATGCCTCGAGGCGCCGGCTCGCCGGTGCCGGGAACCGTGCCACGGGAACGGGGGGAGACGGTGCCAGGCGCTGTCACGTCGGTGTGACATGGTCGGCGCGATCCCAGTCCTGGAGCGGGCTTCCCTCGCCGGCCCCGGTGCCAGGCACCGTTACGGGACCGTCACGCGTGACCGGGCACGCGTCGGCTTCCACACGTCCGATCCGTTCGGTGTCTTGACGTCGAGAGATTTCCGAGATAGCTTTACGCCGAACTTTTCAATAGTGAACTACCTGAAGCGAGGGCCGATGACCGTTGCAGACACGTCGTACTCCGTCATCTCGCTCGAGGAGGCTGCGCGGGCGGCCGCCGACCGAGGGTTCGGGCTCGAGACCAGCCCCGACCCGGACACGGGCATCCGCGGCCGCGTCTACGTGCGCCGCGACTTCGACATCGGCTCCTTCGGTGTGAATGCCTTCTACCAGGCGCAGAGCGGCTCGATCGTCGTCGGGGAGCACGACGAAGCCGGGCCGGGTGCGAGCGGCCACGAGGAGCTCTACGTCGTCCTCGCGGGCGGTTGCCGGTTCACTGTCGACGGCGACGACGTCGACGCACCGCGCGGCACGGCCGTCTTCGTGCGCGACACAGCTACGAAGCGGTCGGCGCGGGCGACCGAAGACGGGACGATCGTGCTCGTCGTCGGCGGACGGCCGGGCGAGGCGTTCACGCTCGGGCCGGGCGAGGCGCTCGGGCCGTTCTTCCGCCGCTACCGAAGCGGAGACATCGAGGGCGCGCTCACCGCGTGCCGCGAGGCGCTCGAGTTGCACCCCGGAAACGCGCTCATCCTCTACAACGTCGCCTGCCTGGAGAGCCGGCTCGGGCGGCAGGAGGCGGCGCTCGAGGCGCTCTCCGAGTCGCTCGCCGCGTGGCCGGCCTACCGGGAGCTTGCAGCGGCCGACGACGACCTCGCGGCGCTCCGGGAGGACCCGAGGTTCCTGGCGCTTCTCCGCTGAGCTCAGCGCGGCCGCGGTAGAGCGGATCGCGATGCAAGGCCGTAGGCTTGCGCCATGGTCGCGTGCCTGCGCTGCGGCGAGCCGAATCCGGATGCCGCTCGCTTCTGCAACGCCTGCGGAGCCGAGCTCTCCACGGCTCCAAACAAGCGCGAGGCGCGCAAGACCGTCACCGTGCTCTTCGCGGACGTGACGGGATCGACGGCGCTCGGTGAGCAGCTCGACCCCGAATCGCTTCGTCGCGTGATGGCCCGGTACTTCGAGGCGGCGCGACAGTGCCTCGAGCGGCACGGGGGCACGGTCGAGAAGTTCATCGGCGACGCCGTCATGGCCGTCTTCGGCGTGCCGACCGCCCACGAGGACGATGCGCTGCGCGCCGTCCGTGCCGCCGCGGAGCTCCGCGACTCGCTCGCTCTCCTGAACGACGAGCTCATGCGCGACTACGGGATCTCGCTCCAGGTCCGCACCGGCGTCAACACCGGAGAGGTCGTCGCCGGAACCGAGGAGCGGCTCGCAACCGGCGATGCCGTGAACGTCGCCGCGCGGCTCGAGCAGAATGCACCGCCCGGCGAGATCCTGGTCGGGGAGGCGACCCGCGACCTTGCGGCAGCGGCGCTCGAGGTCGAGCCGGTCGAGCCGCTCGACGTCAAGGGAAAGTCCGCCCCCGTGCGCGCCTACCGCCTGGTAAACGTGATCGAAGGGGCACCGGCGTTCGGCCGGCAGCTGGACGCGCCGCTCGTCGGGCGCGAGGGCGAGCTCGGGCAGCTGCGCGACGTCTTCGAGCAGGCGGTGTCGGAACGAAGGTGCCGGCTCGTCACCGTCCTGGGACCGCCCGGCATCGGCAAGTCGCGGCTCGTCCGCGAGCTTGCCGCGACGGTCGGCGGCGAGGCGACCGTTCTCTGGGGGAGCTGTCTGCCGTACGGCGAGAGCATCACGTACTGGCCGCTCGTCGAGATCTTCCGAGAGGCGGGTGCCGCGGAAGAGCTCGCCACTGCGCTCTCGGCGGACGCACCGGAGGAGGTCTTCTGGGCGGTCCGCAAATCGCTCGAGCGTCGCGCGCGTGAACGACCTGTTCTTCTCGTCGTCGATGACATCCAGTGGGCGGAACCGACACTCCTCGACCTGCTCGAGCATCTCGTCGACTGGAGTCGCGATGCTCCGCTCCTACTCGCATGTCTTGCGAGACCGGAGCTGCTCGACGAGCGACCAGGGTGGGGCGGCCGGCGCATCACGCTCGATCTCCTCTCCGAGCACGAATGCGAGGAGCTGATCGGCGGGCTGGTGGGCGGCTCGCGGCTCGACCCGGCAATGCTTGCGCGGGTGAGCGAAGCGGCCGAAGGGAACCCGCTGTTCGTCGAGCAGATGCTCGCGATGCTGGCCGAGGGCGGAGATCTCGAACGGGTTCCCCCGACGATCCAGGCGCTCCTGACGGCCCGTCTCGACGCCCTGCCCACGGAGGAGCAGACACTCCTCGAGCGCGGCGCGGTCGTCGGGCTCGAGTTCGAGTGGGAGGCGCTCGCGAGGCTCGCTTCCGACGGGCGACGCCCCTCCGGGGCGCAGCTCGCGGCGCTCGTCCGCAAAGACCTGATCGTGCCGCACGACGTGATCGAGGACAGCTTTCGCTTCCGGCACGCGCTGATCCGCGATGCCGCATACGAGCGCATCCCGAAGGAGCACCGGGCCGAGCTCCACGAGCGCGCCGCGAGCGATCTGGACGGGAGGGGAGAGGAGTTCGACGAGCTGGCCGGGTACCACCTCGAGCAGGCACACCGGTGCGTCACCGAGCTGGCACCGGCCGGCGAGCGCGCCCGCGTGCTTGCAGACGCCGCGGCCGAGAGGCTCGCCGCCTCCGGATTACGGGCGTACGCGCGCGGGGACGTTCTTGCGACGACGAATCTCCTCGAGCGGGCAGTCCGGCTGCTGAGCGCCGATGACGCACGCCGGCTCCTCCTCCTCCCGCGGCTCGGCCGGGCGCTCCGGGAGGCGGGCCGGGTGGAGCGCGCCGAAGAGGTGCTGATCGAGACCGCTGAACGGGGACGGGCTACGGGGGCGCGGGCAGTGGCGGCCGACGCTCGCCTGGCGCTGTACGACCTCAGGTTCCATTCGACGGCGAAGACCGGGGTCGGCCGAGAGGACGTGCTGCGCGAGGTCGATGCGGCGATCCTCGTCTTTGCCGAGGTGGGCGACGAGGCGGGTCTCGCCCGCGCGCTCGCGCTCGGGGGTCAGCTCAGGCTCTGGGGCGGCGAGGCTGCGGCGGCGGTCCGCGACCTCGAGCGAGCCGCCGCGCATGCTCGGGACGCGGGTGACCGTGCGCAGGAGGCGAGCAGCCTTGGCGGGTCGGTCACGGCGATGCTGCAGGGCCCGATGCCCGTCGAGGATGCGCTGAGACGCATCGACGTCGTTCGCTCCCGGAGCGAGTTCAGCTGGAGGCTCGAGGTGTCGATGCTCGGATCGCGTGCGCACCTCGAGGCCATGCGGGGGCGTCTCGACACGGCACGCGAGGTCGCGGTCAAGGCGACGAGCCTGGCCGAGGAGCACGGGCTCAACCCACACGGGCGTCCCTTTGCGGGCTATGTGGAGCTGATGGCGGGCGACGCAGCGGCGGCCGAGCGCGAGCTGCGCATCGCATGTGCGCGCACCGAGGAGGCTGGTGAGCTGGGCTTCCTGTCCAGCATCGTCCCGCATCTCGTCGACGCGCTCCTCGCTCTCGGGCACGTCGACGAGGCGGTGATCGCGACGGAGCGTTGGCGGCCAGAGCGCCTCACGGTTCCCGAGGACGTCGACGCACAGGCAGGCTGGCGGCGCGTGCGGGCGAAGGTTCTCGCCCGGATCGGAAGGATCGAGGAGGCGGAGCGGCTTGCCCGGGACGCGGTGGCGATCGCGTCAGACACCGACTTCCTGAGCCTGCAGGCCCAGACGCATGCCGATCTCGGCGAAGTCCTGAGCCTTGCCGATCGACGGGAGGACGGCGTCACGGAGCTCGAAGAGGCACTTCGGCTCTTCGAGCAGAAGGGAGTCGTCGTCGCTGCGAGACGCCTCCAGGATCGCCTGGACGCGATGTGCCCCGAGGGGCGGCGGCGGCCTACTGGCTCAGTCTGACGCCTGCCCAGACGCCGACACAGCCGCCGATCGCGCCGAA
>CAWASP010000004.1:0-98907 GCA_963784765.1 uncultured Thermoleophilia bacterium | reverse complement strand
TGCCACGGGTCGCGCGGCAGCACTGAGACAGTGGGCCGTCGCATGAGACTGCGCAAATGGTGGCGTCGCCTGGAGCGTGCTCGTGTGCATTCGGATCACCCCTACAGACGAAAGGAGGCGTGACCATGGCCGCGTCGCCAGCAGGTAATCCGAAGTTTGAGACGTACGCGGCGAAGGTCAAGCTCGCCCCAGGACAGCGCCTCGCTTTCCAGCCCGGGAGGGGCTTCTACGCCAAGGACAGCGTGGACGTTCCTGGTGCTGCGCTTCGGCCCATCCTCCGACGCCGCGTCGGGTGGCGGCTATGCCGTGCCCAAGCTGCCGCCTCCTACGCCTCCGACGGCTCCCACGCCGGTCGCAAGCCCGTACGCGGCGCTCACGCCCGCCCAGATCCTCGCCCAGGCCAACCAGCAGGCTCAGAACGCCATCGACCCGCAGGCCCAGGCGATCAAGGACGCGCAGGCCGCAGCGGACGCACAGGCGCAGAGACAGTACGAGGCGATCAAGGGCTACAACGCCGCCGCTGAACAGCTACTCGCGGGCATGGACTTCCAGAAGCCGTACCAGGATGCCGCTGCTGCGACCTCTGGCTACGGCAACGCCGTCGGTGGTCAGGTGAGCGCAGATCTCGCGAAGGAGCAGCAGGCCGCTGACGTGTTCGCCGCCTGGCAGGGCCAGAGCGGCGGGCAGACCATCGACCCGTCGAAGGTCGGGCAGACCATCGGCTTCACCGAGGGTTACGTCCCGAGCGCTTCGCTCGAAGCGCAAGGTGCTGCTGCTGCTGACGAGGGTAAGGGCCTGAGCGCCATCCAGATCGCTGTCGGTCGTGGACAGCTTGACCAGGCGTTTGCTGCCGCGAAGCAGCAAGACGACACCTACGCGCAGCAGTTGATCGCACTCTGCCGTGCAGGTCCCCGCAGATGCGCGACCAGGCGATCAAGGATCTCCAGCAGTACGAGATCGACAAGGCGAACTACCGCCAGAGCGTCGTCATGAACAAGAACACGCTCAAGAATGACGCTGCGACGCGCGCCAACAACGCGCGTGCGCTCCGCGATCAAGAGAAGGCTGCGGGCCTTCATGCGCAAAACGAACGCCCCGCAGTTGAACGCGGAGTACACCTACAAGTACGCGCAGCTTCGATTGAAGTCGCAGGAGGACGCGAACAAGATCAAGCTCGCACACAAGCAGGTTGATGCCCCCGCCTCAAAGGCGCTCGGCCACGTCGTCTACAAGGACGGCACACAGGATCCGAGCATCAAGGTCGCGCAGAGCACGAGCGCGAGCGACCCGAAGAAGAAGGCGCTCATCGCCAAGGGCCTGACGCCAAGAAGGTGGCGGAAACGTACGCGTGGACGCTGCGCGGTAAGCCGAAGGTTGCAACGCAGGGCAAGGGCCTTAACCCGCCGCAGGGCAAGTACGTCGCTGACCCGAGGTACGCGAAGATCCCGAAGGGCAAGCCCGGTGCGGTGTATCCGGACGGCACGACCGACAAGCTCTCTCGCGCTAAGTACGCCACCGCGATGAGCTACCAGCAGGCGCAGCAGCAGGTGTGGGCTCACATCAAGGGCGACACGCTCGTCTCGGTCTACGGCTACTCGAAGGAACAGGTGATGAGTTGGATCAACAACGCCCTGGCTAACGCCGGATGGAGCCGGTGATATGCCTCCCGGCGGTCGTGGTCTGACCCCTACACCTGCGCCGACATTCACGCCGCCCGTTATCCAGACGGACGCGCGGGCACGCTGTGCTGCTTGCCAACGCGAACCGGCAGCATGTCGTCAAGGCGTACACGCCTCCTGCGAACTCGACCGCCCTACCGGGCGACCCAAAGGTCGCTGCTCAGTTGCAGCGCACGTTGAAACGCACATGGCTTCCACCTGGCTGTGGATGGCATCTACGGGCCGAAGACAGCCGCTGCCGAGCAGGTCTACCGCGAGAAGGTGAGCAAGTCGGCTCCGGTGAAGTTCGTCTCGATCAACCAGAACGAGCCGATCAAGGTCATCGACCCGCATCACGCTGCGCTCTTGAACCGTCCTGGACGCTCAGACGCCGCTGTACGAACCACCCTCGTCGGCACCTCCGAAGCCCGTCGAGACGCTTGCACACGGGATCGCGCGGATGCGCTCGAACGGATGGAACGACAACGCGATCCGTTCGCAGATCAAGACCTGGCACCCGGACTGGACTGAGGCGCGCATTCTCAATGCGATGCTCGCCGCTACGCCCGTGCGCACGACCTACAAGCCCGGGAGCGCAGGCTACGAAGAGGTGACGCGTGGAGGCCGAGGCGACGCCCTCGATGCAGCACGCAGACCTTCCGACGAGTGACCTACAAGCGATCCATCAGCAGACCGAATCCGCTCCCTTCGTCGGAGAGACGGGAGCGATGTTCAACCCGATCTCGATGGGTCAAGCAGGCTGGACAGGCTGGCGAGGCTTTCGTCAAGCATCCCGGCGTCGGCACCGGAGTCGGCGCAGGCGTCGCCGCAGCGGGCCTGCTGCCCCTCGGGAGGTTCGGACGACTGGCGAAGGCCGCCAAGGATGTGCGCCTCTTCGGGAAAGAAGCCAAGGCGGCAGAGGGGACTGTCGAGACGACCTCGCAGGTTCTCGCCAAGGCGCACGTCGCGAAGCAGGCGGGGAAGACCGATGTCGAGCACTTCACCGCGAACAACCCCCTGCTCGAAGACATCGCGAAGGCGCACGACCTGCCCTCTCCGAAGGAGCAGGTGCAGAAGGCCCTTCCGGGCATGAAGATCGCTCGCGGCAAGCAGGAAGCCGGATACGCGGCCGAGCGCACCGCGAGGGCCGCAAAGGTCAACGCGATCTACCACGACACGTCCCTGACGGTCGCTCAACGCCAGGCGCTCGCGAAGTCTGCTCTGTCAGGCGAACTGCCGAAGATCAACTACAAGGGCTTCAAGGGGTTGACCCCCGAGGCTCTGGACGCGATGAAGCAGGATGTCATGACGAACGAGGGACTTCTTCCTTTGCAGAAGACGCGAATCGTGGATGCCCTCGACAAGGCCGCCGCGGGCAAGGTGCCGACGACGAGCGAGCTGCGTGACCTCGAAATGCACTTCGGGCGCACGACCGCGCAAGGGCTTGTTCAGGTCGCTACCACCCGAGCAAAGAGCTGCTGCTTCAGTTCCTCAACACGCCTCGCACGCTGATGGCGACAGCCGACCTGTCGGCGGTGCTCAGGCAGGGCCTTCCTGCCGTGGCTTCGCATCCGATTCTCGGCATGAAGAACGTCGGCCGGATGATCAAGATGGCCGGTAGCGAAAAGTACTTCCGGGCCGAGATGGAGGGAATCCAGGCTCGCCCCACCTACAACCTGATGCTCGCGGGCAAGGTGTCCTTCACCGATCTCGGTGAGATCACGTCTCGCGAGGAGCTGCGTGCCGCGAGCTGGCTGGAGAAGATCCCTGGGCTCGGGAGGTCTTTCGAGGGTCGAACCGCGCCTACACGGGCTTCCTGAACAGGATGCGCGCAGACCTTTTCGACAACCGATTCGCCTCATGCAGGCTGCCGAGGCCGGTCAGGCGAACATTCGCGACGAGAAGGTGTTGCAGGACATCGGCAAGGTGATCAACGCCGCTACCGGGCGTGGAGCCTTTCAGAATCACGAGGAACTCGCCGCTGCGCTAAACGGAGTCTTCTTCGCTCCTCGCCTGATGCTCTCGCGCCTCAACTACCTCAACCCCGCTTGGTACGTGCGCCTTTCGGGCCCGCTCGAAGAGAGGCGCTGCGTGGGCTCTTCGCTACGGCGGGAGGGGTCATGGGTCGCTGGAGCTGGCGAACCAGATCCCGGGCGTCTCTGTGGGGCTCGATCCTGCGAGTGCCGACTTCGGGAAGATCAAGGTGGGCGACACCCGCATCGACATCGCAGGCGGCTTTCAGCAGTACCTTCGTCTCGCGGGCGAGCTTGCCACGCACTCCTACGAGTCGTCTACGACGGGCAAGCGCACCGATCTCCTGCACCCGAAGTTCGGGCAGCCGTCTGAGTGGGACGTGGGCTTCAGCTTCATCACCAACAAGGCCAACCCGCTGATCAGCTTCGTCCACGGGCTATCGGCTGAAGGGGCAGTCCACGTCCCGAGCAGGTCTAGCAGCACTTCCTACCGCTGATCGTTCAGGACGCCATCGACCTTTACGAGACCCCGTGAACGGGATGAACGGCATCGAGGCCGCGATGGCGGGGTACGGCCTGGAGGCGTTCGGTATCGGCCTTCAGACGTACGGCAAGCCTCAGCCGAAGGCGACCTCCAGTACGTAGACGAGGCGAAGAAGCTCGGCTCTCCGCTGTCTCCGAAAGTCGCTGCCGAGATCGATCACAAGTCACACCTCGATTCGATCATTCCGCGCATCCAGGCGACCCTAAGGGTGCGCTCAAGGACGCGCTCAAGTACTACGCCGAGGTGACCGGCGATCACCAGTACGACAAGTTCGTTCCGACCTCAGACGACGGCGCGCGCTACGCGCTCAAGCGCATCCGCGCGATGTTGCAGGGCACGGGCCCCAGCGGGGCCTCGGCCTACGAAACCCGAATCCGTAAGGCTTGGACAGCCCAGAAAGGAAAGTGACCTCATGCCGTTCTTGAACGATCCGGGCAACCCGGGCCTACCGGCTCCGAAGCCCGCCACTGAGCCGAGCGCGGGCGGACCTCCCGTTGCCGCTACCCCGCCTGCGCCCGATCAGACAATCACCGTGGGCGGTCGGTCTGCCTACACGCCGGACTACGCGGCCTCGATCCAGGGCGACCCTGGCTACCCCGCGGCCAGAACAACGCCACGGCCCAGAACTCCGAAGCGGCTGCGCAGCGCAAGGCTGCGCTCCAGGATCTCGTGACGAAGTACGGCGGACTGCCTGCTGGCTTTAAGGACACGTACGGCGATATCGACCAGGCGACGCTGGACGCTGCGAAGAACAACCAGTACTCGACGTTGGCGCAGCTACAGCGGAACTACCAGCAGTCGGTTGAGGCGTTCAAGCGCGCCCTCGCGGCTCGCGGAGCGCTCCAGAGCGGCGACTACAACCACGGGTCGGATCAGCTTGCCACTGGCTACGGTCAGAATCTCTACGACCAGGGCAACGCCTTCGCGGGCGAGGTGAACTCCGACCTTCAGAACTACCTCAACGTGATCAACCAGGGTCGCTCGTCGCTCGCCAACGCCGTCCGACGGCTGAGGCGAACCAGCAGGCCAACCCGAACAACGTGCCGACGGCGGCTACTCCGGGTAAGAGCGTCGCGCTCGACGCGACGAAGACGAAGAGCTACGGCGTCCCGCTGTACACCGATCCCGACACCGGGATCACGTACGACCAGTACGGCGGCGTCTGGACGGCTCCCGCTGCCGCCGCACCCGCTGGCAACCCGTACACGCCCGGCCTGCAGGTCTGATAGAGGCCGCACGTTTCGCAGGGGCCTGTCAAGTCGATAAGACCCGCGCAGCGGGCGCGCCCTACGCTGGGGAGGCCGTACCCACCGGGCGGGACTCGATCTACGATCCGGGGCATGAACGAGCATCTTGGGGCCCTCTTTGCCGCGCGTCGCGTCGCCTACTACGAGAGCCGTCTCACCGAGAGACTGACCGGCTCATCTCCACGCAGGGGAGAGTCCATCGAGCGATGGCAACAACGACAACGACCCGAGTACGGCTGGCTCCAGCTAGCCCACGGAAAGCAAGACGCAATCCACGCCAGGATCGCCGCAACCGGCCGCCTGCGTATGTTCTGACTCAGTGCAAGTCCCTCAGCAGTTGAAGAACGAGTGCTTCGCCGCGATCCAGGAGGCGCAGCTTGACCCAGCCGACTTCTTTTGGGCGGATCAGACGTTTCAGCTAGAGGGCGGTCAGGGCGCGCTGATCCTCTCGATCCAGCCGCCGCGCGTGATCACGGCGCGATTCGAGTTCGGCTTCGATGGGTTCTCGTGGCGGTACCACTACACCCCCGACACCCAGGCCCCATTCCAGTTGGGAAAGGCAGGCCCATGGGCGGCCGAGATGAACGCCGTCCGTCGCTGGCTTGTCGCAGTCCGCAACGAGATCGGTTCCCCTGACCTTTGGGCCGAACTTCGGCGCGAGCGCGAGCTTCTAGCACAACCGAACGCCGCGGGCGCGGAGGGGAACACCGAGTTCACCAAGGACGAGTTGGCGCTGATCTCGGAGCAGATCAGGGAGTTGAAGCAGTACGTCCTTGACTCGCTTGCGCTCCCGGAGCCGCAGGTGCGTGAGCTTGAAGTCAGGCTCGACTACCTGGAGCAGGCAGCGCGTCGGATGGGGCGCGTTGATTGGTGGAACCTTTTTGCCGGGGCGCTAATGAACCTCGTCCTGACGGGACTGATCCCCCCGCATGCGGTTCAGACCTTGCTCCTGCTTGCGGCCCATGGCCTCTCCGGCCTCTTCGGTGGTGGTCCGCCTGAGCTACTGGCGCAGTAGGCCGAGCGGCGATCCGAACGCCGCAGTAGCTCCGTCACCTCCTCTGAGTAGCTTCCTAGCGTGACCTTCGTTCTAGGCTTCTGGACGGAGGCGGGGTCGGCCTCGTCCGTCCTCATCGGGCTAGCCGCGGTTGCCGTCTCACTCGAAGCACTTCGCCGCAGTCAGGCATTTCGGGAACGAGACGAACTCTCGGGCCTACTTGGGCGCTTCGAGGCGAGCCACCTTCACGTTCGGATCTGGCGAATGGAGCAGCTAACGCGCCGGGGCGGAAAGGCTTGGGACATCAATCCGCGGACGGTTGCCGACTACAAGAACTCGATTGGCGCTCACGAGGCAAGGCTCGCCGTGTTCAACGACGCCCTCGCGACGGACTGGTCAAGCGAGCGGGTGGACATGCAGTCGCTCTACTTCTTCGCGCTCGCCGTCAGAGCGTGGCTCCCGCGGAGTCCAGATCCAAGCGCCGCGGCGAAGGGGGCCAGACGATTGAATGAGACGTTCGGCTATCAGCTCTTCTCGACGTTCCTCGACCAGCGGATTGTGGCGTGTCGGCTTCTGCCCAACCTGAACCACAAGGACATCGAAGAGGAAGAGCGTCCCGCGTATTACGCGAGCAACTACGGACTGTACGACCCGCGTTACACCGAATTGGTGGATTGGCTCGCGAAGGACATCTTCGAGCGTCGTGCTGAGCTACCACCGCGCGTTGACGAACGCCTGACGAAGAAGTACGAGAACGTCAAGACATACATCGCTTCCCTTGGGCCGCTTCCGCCGCGGCCCACCAATCAGCAGGCTCCGCCCGCCTAGATCAGGAGCCAGACGACCCAGCCGATCAGCGCGATCCCGAGAACCTCCGCTCCGACGGCCGCGAGGAGTAGGCCAGCCTTGATCGCATTCATCTTCTTCGCCTTGACAAACACCTTCCCCCAAGCTCTCGCCACTTGGCGTTGAGCTTCAAGCTCGTCATCCTCCTTCCACGCATCTCCCAGTAGCTTCGTCGGAGTCGATCTGTTCGGCTCGTCGTAGAAGAGCGGCACGTTTGTCGCGAAGGCCAACGCTGACGCGACCACAAACGCCACGACGGCCCAGCGCAAGACATGCGCCGCGTGGTGGGTGAGATCGAATCCCGAGTGGTGCGCAAATGTCGCGAACCCGAAGAGGAGCGTGGCGACCGCCCCAGCCGTGGTCACGACGGTGATGCCGCGGGCCTCAAGAGACATCTTTCTCTGATCCTGGCGATCAACCAGGGATCGGATGAATGTCCCGTAGGTTTTTGCTTCGTCGGCCACGCCCGGCCTACTTCTTATCGCGCTGCTCTTTCTGCTCGCGTTCGCGCCCCCGCTGCTCTTCCATCTCCGCGATGCGCTTCCGCTCCAGCTGTTCGCTGGACTTCTTCAGTTCCGGCGAAACGTCGATGCGGTCGGGCTTGTCCTTGTCTTCTTCGGTCACGCGATCAGCTTACTTCGGCGCTCGCGCGTCGCCATGGCGTTTGTCCGTCCGAGATTGCGGAGCCGCTCTCGTTTCACGGATTCGCTCCTCCGTTTCACGACTCACCGCCCGGGGCTGACCTTCGGTGACCGGGAGAGAGAAGAGACTTCGCTCAACGAAGCCACCCGCCCGTCGCTGACCATCAGCGCCCGAGCCTGCTCCTGAGTCGAACCAGCGACCCCTCGCGTGTGAAGCGAGTGCTCTCCCGCTGAGCTACGCGCCCGGGAGCGCCATTGTAGGCCAAGACGACACGGCGTCCGGATCCCGTCGCCTGGTTGCTCGCGATGACATGCACGTCATAGGATCGCGCCGTCCACATCGAGGTGCTGGGAGGTAGCGGATGCCGTGGGTGCAGATCCAGAAGGCCGCGCAGGCCCGCTGGGACGACTACGAGAAGGTGCAGCAGGCGATGGGGGGCGACGACGACCCGCCCGCCGGGCTGATCTACCACGCGGCGGGCGAGCAGTCGGACGGACGCTGGCAGGCGGTCAGCATCTGGGAGTCGGAGGACGACTACACCCGGTTCCTCGAGGCGCGCATCATGCCCGCCGTTCGCGAGGCGCTCGGCGACGAGATGGTCGCCGCCGGGCCGCCGCCCGCGGAGTCGTTCGAGACCAAGCACGTCATCGCACCGTGAGCTGACTGCAGCCTGCGGGGGCGTCGCGCGCGACGCCCCCGCAGGCCATCGACTAACGGATCCGCAGCCGGAGCGTCGTGGAGTGGTTGAGCGAGCCGCTCGTGCCGGTGATCGTCAGCGTGACGGTCGTCCTCCTGCTCACCCCGGACGCCGTCACGGTGAACGTCGAGCTCGTCGTTGCAGGGTTCGGGGAGAACGAGCCGCTGAGCCCGCTCACGAAACCCGACGCCGAGAGCGACACCGAGCCGGCGAACCCGTTCAGCGGCGTGATCGTCACCTGGTAGCTCGAGGTCGAGTTGCGCGAGATCCGCGCCGACGACGGCGAGACCGCGATTGCGAAGTCGCCGGCCGGGACCGACTGCACGACGAGCGTCGCCGCCGTCGAGTGGCTCGTCGAGCCGCTCGTGCCCGTGATCGTGAACGGGTAGCTGCCGGGCGCAACCGATCCCGTGGTCACGGTCAGCGTCGACGAGCCCGAGCCCGCCACCGAGCCGGGGCTGAACGACGACGTCGCACCGCCGGGCAGGCCGCTCGCGCTCAGCGACACCGTCCCGCTGAAGCCGCCGCTCGAGCCGATCGAGACCGTGTAGGTCGCGTCCGTCCCCGCCTGGACGGTCACGGAAGGCGGGCTGACCCCGACCGAGAAGTCCGGCTGTGTCGAGCCGGCGGTGAACGCGGTCAGGCCGTTCGGCGTGCCGAGACCGGTCGGGCCGTCGTACCCCGGCTTCGCCGTGCACAGGTAGCTGCCGCCGCACGAGCCGTTGCTCCCGGAGGTCACATCGTGCAGGGAGCCTGCATGCGCGTACGGGGTCGAGCCTGCGTTCACGGAGGATGCCGTGCCCGTGAGCGCGTAGACCGCCGCGACGAGCGGCGCCGAGAGGCTCGTACCGCCGACCTGGAACCAGCCCGACTGGCCCGAGTACGGGGTGGCGTCGTACACGGCCGCGCCCGTGTTCGGATCCGCATCGGCCGAGACGTCGGCCACCGTGCGCCGCGAGCATCCGCTGTCCGACTGCCAGGCCGGCTTCGGCTCGTAGGCCGAGCAGCCCGAACCGGCGCCGGACCACGTCGTCTCCGACGACCAGGTCGTGCCGTTCAGGTTGAGGGTCGTGCCGCCGACTGCGGTCACGTAGCGCGACGCGGCCGGGTACTCGACGCCGTAGCCGCCGTCACCGCTCGAGACCGTGATCGCGACGCCCGGGTGGTTGAAGTACCGGCTGTCGTCGGTCGTCTCGCGCGAGTACTCGCCGCCCCCCCACGAGTTCGACACGACGGTCGCACCGAGTGCGACGGCCTCGTTCTCGGCGGCGCCGAGGTTGGACATCGACGCGGACGACGCCTCGACGAGGAGGATCTTGCAGGCCGGGCAGATGCCGTGCGCCGTCTCGACGTCGAGGGCGATCTCGAGCGCCCACCCGGAGTTCGCCCGCGGGTAGCTCGTGCCGCCGCTCTGGTTCACCTTGCGGAAGCAGCCGTTACCGGTCGTGCAGGCCGGCAGGCCGTATTGGGTGCTGAAGGTCGCGAGGTCGGACTCGATCGTCGGCGAGTCGTACGCGTCGACGATCCCGATCGTCTGCGACGAGCTGCCGGACCCGGTCAGCGAGTAGCCGCCACGGAGCTGCGCCGGCCCGTACGCACCCGGAGGCGGCGCTGCGGCCGTGACGAGCGGCGCGCCCGCGCTGCTCGTGACGACGTCGAGGTCGCAGGCGGCGGCACCGGCGGGCGCCCGGTCGCAGGCGCGCATGAACCAGTGGCCGTGGCCCCCGATCCTGATCGGGACGTTTCCGCCCTGATCGGCGGAGGCCCCGCCTCCGGCGGCGAGGGTGGTGACGAGCGCGGCGGCGAGCGCGGCGACGATCGCGAGCTTCCTCAAGGCGAGCTCCTTCGCATGCGGCGGGACGGGACAGACCGAAAGGTCGTCTCGATCCTAGGTTCGCGGCGCCCGGAGCAACAGCCCTCGTTCGAGCGAAAAGGCCGCGGCACCGGTGAGGGATCCTTAGGGCTGCTTCCTCCCGGATCTGACCCGGTTCGGAATCTCACCGCGCCGCGGGCGAGCGCATCTTAGCCGGCCGCCTTCGCGACGCAGCTGCGGATCGACGCCCGTTCCTCGGCCGTCAGGCGTCTCGAGCCGGGGTTGCCCGAGTCGTCGATCGTGAAGCGGCGTCCGTCGATCCGCAGCGTGAACGCCACCCCGGAAGGGGACTGCCCCTCGACGACACGGTCACCGCCCGTGACGAGGAACCCGTGCTCGTCGTTGAGGCAGCCCGCCACCGTCTCCGGCTTCGATCCGCCGCAGCCGGCGAGCAGAAGCGCCGGCACGAGGACGAGCGTCGCGCACCTTCCCCGCCGGAGCGCGTACAATCGGGTTACTCCCGCGACGAAGGAGGTGGCACACATGGCGAAGAGGGTCTCAGACGCCCGCGCAGCCTGCGCCGCCGCCCGTCGCAGCAGCCTCTCCTGACGTCAGAGGCGTGATGCGAGCGGGCGGCCGCGCGCCCGATTCCACACGCAGACAAAGGAGCTTTGGTTGACACTTCCGATCACGGACTCGTTCTTGCACCGGCTCGGGTGGGACGACGGCTGGGAAGCCGCGTTCGCCGAGCACCGCGTCGCCGGGCTTCGCCCCGCCCGCGTCGCCGTCCAGCACCGGGGCGCCTACGACCTCGCGACCGAGGACGGGGAGCTGCGCGCCAGCGCCGCGAACCACCTCGTCAGGTCGGGGGAGCTGCCCGCCGTCGGCGACTGGGTCGGCGTGGGGGCGGAGCCGCAGCTCGTCGAGACGCTCCTGCCGAGACGCACCTCGATCTCCCGCAAGGAGGCATGGCAGGCCGCCCGCGAGCAGGTGCTCGCGGCGAACGTCGACGTCGCGTTCCTCACCCAGGCGCTGCCGCTCGACTTCAATCCCCGCCGCCTCGAGCGCTACCTCGCCATGGCCTGGGAGAGCGGCGCGCAGCCCGTCGTGCTGCTGACGAAGTCCGACCTCGTCGACGAGACGGTCTCGTTCCTTGCCGAGGTCGAGGCGGTGACGCTCGGCGCCTGTCCTGCGCTCGCGGTCTCGGCCAGGACCGGCGACGGGCTCGATGAGCTCCGGCCGTTCCTGCTTCCGAACCGCACCGCGGTGCTGCTCGGCTCGTCCGGCGTCGGCAAGTCGACGATCGTGAACGCCCTCGCCGGCGAGGAGCTGCTCGCGACGCAGGAGGTGCGGGAGGACGACCAGCGCGGACGCCACACGACCTCGCACCGGGAGCTGATCGTGCTCGAGGGCGGCGGGATCGTCCTCGACACGCCCGGCATCCGGGAGCTGCAGCTCTGGGACGCGGATCTCGAGCAGACGTTCGGCGACGTCGAGGAGATCGCGCGCCGCTGCCGGTTCGCGGACTGCGTGCACGACCGCGAGCCCGGATGTGCGATCAGAGAGGCGCTCGCCGAGGGCCGGCTCGGGGAGGACCGCTGGCAGAGCTACCTCAAGCTCCAGCGCGAGCTCGAGGCGCTCGAGATACGCCGCAATCACCGGCTGCGGCAGGAACGCGTGCGCGCGTTCAAGATTCGCGCACGTCAGAACCGTCCGAAGAAGAAGCGCTGATCCCGCCGGCCGTCCTGCCCGACGCGGTCGAGCTCGCCGTGCCCGACGCCGGGCGCCGGTTCCGGGAAGTCCGCCTCCGACAGGAGGTGCGGCGCCCCCGCGACGGGCCGGCCTTCGAGCGGCGCGACGACGTGTGGCGGCTTCGCTTCGAGCGTCCGCAGGCCGACCGGCTCGAGTACCTGCTCTCGGTGGACGGGCACGTCGCCCCCGACCCGGCGAACCCGCGGCGCGCAGGGGGGCCCTTCGGCGAGAAGTCGGTCGTCGAGTGGCCCGAGTACCGGCTGCCCGCCTGGCTCGAGACGCCCGCCGACCAGGGCCAGGTGGAGGAGCTCGAGCTGCGCAGCCGCCGTCTCGTCGCGCGCGTCCCCGTCCTGCTCTACTCGACACCCGAGCCGCCCGGTGCCGACGCTCCACTCCTCGTCGTGCACGACGGCCCCGAGTACGCCCGCTACTCGGCGCTGACCCGCTTCCTCGACGCCGCGAGCTGGGAGGAACGGATCCCGCCGCTCCGGGCGGCGCTCGTCCAGCCGATCGACCGCAACGAGACCTATTCCGCCTCGGCGCTGTACGCCGCCGCGCTCGTCCGAGAGCTGCTGCCGGAGCTTGCGCGCCGCGTTCCCCACGGCATTCGGGTCGGGATGGGGGCGAGCCTCGGCGCGCTCGCGATGCTGCACGCGCACGTTCGCCATCCCGGGTCGTTCGCCGGCCTCTTCCTCCAGTCGGGCAGCTTCTTCCGGCAGCGGCTCGACAAGCACGAGGTCGGCTTCCCCCGCTACCGGCGGATCACGCGCTTCATCGGCACCGTGCTGCGCGGCGTTGCGGCAGACCATCCGATCCCGGTGGCCCTCACCTGCGGGAGCGCCGAGGAGAATCTCGCGAACAACCGCGTGCTCGCCGCGGCGCTCGACGAGCAGGGCTACGCCGTCTGGCTGGCGGAGATCCGCGACGGCCACAACTGGACGTGCTGGCGTGACGGCTTCGACCCGAGCCTGCCGGCGCTGCTCGAGGCGGTCCGCCCGTGAGCCGACGCGTGATCGAGGTCGACGGCGGCACCGTCGTCGCGTACGGGCACTGGGGCCGGCCGGTCGTGGCGTTCCCGTCGGAGGAGGGCGGCCCGTTCGACTGGGAGGAGCGCGGCATGATCGAGGCGCTGGGCGGGTTGCTCGAGCACGGTCGGCTCAAGCTCTACTGCGCGCCCTCCTTCGACCGCGAGAGCTGGACGCGCCGCGACCTGCCGATCGAGGAGCGCGCGCGGCGTCACGGCCACTACGAGTGGTGGGTCGTGGACCGGCTCGTGCCGTTCGTGCAGGCGGACTCGCACACGCACGGGCTCGTCGCCACGGGGACGTCGTTCGGGGCCTACCACGCGGCCAACTTCAGCCTGAAGCGCGCCGACGTGTTCCCGCTCGCGCTCTGCCTCAGCGGTGTCTACGACGTCAGCGTGCAAGGCGGCGGCGAGCGCGGCGACGCGGTCTACTTCTCCAACCCGATGGACTACGTCGCGAACCTCCACGGCGACCATCTCGACTGGCTTCGCTCGCACGTGTCGCTGCTCCTCGTCTGCGGGCAGGGGCAGTGGGAGGACACGACCGGGGCGCTCGAGTCGACGCAGGCCTTCGGCAGCCTGCTCGCCGAGAAGGGCATCCGGCACGAGGTCGACCTGTGGGGCCACGACGTCCCGCACGACTGGCCGTCGTGGCGGGCGCAGATCGCCCATCATCTACCCAGGTTTGTCTAGCGCCGGTGAGATCCTGATCGGGTTGCTCCTCGGTACCGAGGAGGACTGGCCGACGGCCTTCGAGGCGCTCGTCGGCCGGCTCGGCCCGGTCGACGGGCACACCCTCCGCACGGAGCGCATCACGATCGAGCCGTTCGACCTGCGCGCGAAGCCGAGATACGCCCTGGTCATCGACAGGCTGGCGTGGTGGTACGACCTGCCGCGTGCCTGGCTGAAGAAGGTCGCGCTGATGGACGACGTCTACCTGCTGAACAACCCGTTCACGTTCCAGGCGATGGAGAAGCACTCGGCCTACTGCGCGCTGATGCGACTCGGGATCCGCGTGCCCGAGACGTGGCTGATCCCGCACAAGGTGCCGCCCTCGAACCCGCGCTTCCAGCCGACCGCCGAGCGCTACAACGCGCCGTTCGAGCTCGATGCGATCGCGGGCGCGATCGGCTATCCGCTCTACATGAAGCCGTTCGACGGTGGGCAGTGGGTCGGCGTCTCGCGGGTCGGCTCGACCGAGGAGCTGCACGCGCGCTACGACGAGTCGGGCGAGCGGATGATGCACTTGCAGTCCGCCCTCGAGGGATTCGACGTGTTCGTGCGCTCGCTCTCGATCGGCGCCGAGACGATGTCGATGTGGTTCGACCCGTCGAAGCCGATGCACGACCGCTACCACGTGCGCCACAACTTCCTCACACCCGAGCTCGGCGACGAGATCGTCACCATCTCCCGGCTCGTCAACGCATTCTTCCGCTGGGAGTTCAACTCGTGCGAGACGATCGTCAAGGACGGCGTCGCCCACCCGATCGACTACGCGAACGCCTCGCCCGACGTGGCGCTCACCTCACTGCACTACTACTTCCCGTGGGCGATCACCGCGCTCGTCCGCTGGAGCGCGTTCTGCGCCGTGACGCGCCGCCCGATGCGGATCAACCAGAACTCACGCGACTACTTCGCCTGGGGCGATCGCGACGACCTCTCCTACGAGCAGAAGCTCGCCCGCTACCGCGAGCTGGCCGACGGGTACTTCCAGGTCGACGCGTACCGAGAGTTCTGCGACCGGCACCTTCCGCACCTCGACGAGCTCGCATACGGGTGGTTCACGTCCGAGGAGTTCGACGACCTCCTCGTCGAGACGGTGAGGACGACGTTCCCCGTCCACGAGCACGAGCAGTTCGTCGCGCACTACCGCGGCCTGCTTGCGGCCTGGGCCGCCGAGCAGTAGGTTCGGCTCGTCACTGCGGCGCTCATCCGGGAGGAGGCACCGCAATGGCAACCACGACGATCGCGGCGCAGAAGCTCGGCAAGCTGCCGGTTCGCGTCGACGTGCGCACGCTCTCGCTCGCCCGCTACGTCGACACGAGCCGTCTGCCTGCGCCGCCACCCGCGGTCGATCTCGCATCGGCCGTCCCCGAATGGCCGATGTACGCGAACGACCGCATCGGCGACTGCACGATCGCCGCCGCCGGGCACATGATCGAGGCCTGGACAGAAGCCGGGCGAGGGCGGGCGGTCGAGGTGACCGAGTCGGCGGTGCTCGCGGCGTTCGACCGCGTCAAGGTTGTCGACCCGGCGACCGGCGAAGAGGGCGCCGTCGAGCTCGACGTTCTCCGCGACTGGCGCGCGCACGGCGTCGGCCACCACCGGATCGCCGCGTATGCCCGCGTCTCGACGCGCAACCACACGCTCGTGCGCGCCGCCGCCTGGCTCTTCGGCGGCCTGTACATCGGGCTCGCGCTCCCGGCATCTGCGCAGCAGCAGGAGGTCTGGGACTGGCGCGGCACGCTCAGCGGCCCCGACTTGCCGGGCTCCTGGGGAGGCCACGCCGTGAACGTCGTCGGCTACGACGACGGCGGCATCCTCACCGTCGTCACGTGGGGAAGGCTGCAGGAGCTGACGTGGGCGTTCTGGGATCGCTACTGCGACGAGGCGTACTGCATCCTCTCGCACGACTTCCTCGATGCCGGCCGCGCCCCCAACGGCTTCGACCTCGCCGCGCTGAAGGACGATCTCGCGCTGGTGACGGCCTGAACGCGACCTTCACGCGATCTTCAGGTTGGGCTGCTACTGCTGTGGGCAGACTAGAGAAAGGATCGCCGTGAAGCTCTTCCGGACCCTGTCGACGCCTCGCCTGCTCGGCCTGATCGCCGCCGTCGTCGCAGCCACGGTCGCAGGGACGATTGCGGTCGCCGCCCGCGGGGGCGGCGGCGCGACGCCGCCGCCCGAAGCGCTGCCGAACGCGATCCACGACGCGCTGAGCGCACCTGCGCCGGCCGGCATCACCGCGCGGATCCGCTTCACGAACAACCTCCTGCCGTCGAGCTCGCTGACCGGCCAGACGGGCTCCGCGCTCCTCGGCGGCGCCACCGGCCGGCTGTGGGTGAACGCGACGGGCGGCCGCCTCGAGCTGCAGTCGGACGCCGGCGACACGCAGATCACGTGGAACGACAAGACGCTGACCGTGTACGACGCCTCATCGAATACCGCCTACGTCGCGGACCTGCCGCAGCAGACCGCGACGCCGAAGGACAACGGTGCGGTTCCGAGCCTCGACCGGATCACGACGGTGCTGTCGAAGCTCGGCGCGCACTGGGCGATCTCGGACGCGGTCCCCTCGAACGTCGGAGGGCAGGAGGCGTACACCGTCACCGTCTCGCCGAAGCAGAGCGGGGGCCTGCTCGGCTCTGCCGAGCTCGCCTGGGATGCGCTGCACGGCACGCCCCTGAAGGTCGCCGTCTACCCCCGCGGCGCGACGAAGGCCGTGCTCGGGCTCGAGGTCACGAGCATCTCGTTCGGCAGCGTCCCCGACGCCGACGTGAGCATCTCGCCGCCCGCCGGGACGAAGATCGTCGACCTCTCAACCTCGCAGAGGAGCGGCGGGCAGAACGGCGTTCCGCCCGTCACCGGGCTTCCCGCCGTGCAGGCGGCGGCGCCGTTCACGGTCGTCGCCCCCGACTCCCTGAACGGGCTGACGCGGCAGGATGTGCGGCTCGTCGGGCCTACCGACGCGCGTAGCGTCGTCGCGGTCTACGGGCAGGGCCTCGGCGCGATCGTCGTCGTCGAGCGTCAGGCTCAGGCATCGTCGGGGCAGGTGGGCGGCACCATCGACGCCCTGCCCGGCGTGCTGCTCGACGGCGTGACCGCGCACGAGCTCGCGACGCCCCTCGGCACGTTGCTCGCCTGGAACCGTGACGGCGTCTCGCACATCCTCGCCGGGTCGGTGTTGCCGGCGGCCGCCGAGTCGGCCGCGCGTGCGTTGAAGTGAGCGACGCTCCACCGATCGAGGCCCGCAAGCTCGTCAAGCGCTACGGCGAGATCGTCGCCGTCGACGGCGTCGAGCTGACCGTCGAGCGCGGTGACGTCTTCGGGTACCTCGGGCCGAACGGGGCCGGGAAGACGACGTCGCTGCGCATGCTGCTCGGACTGATCCGCCCGACCTCGGGTGCCGCGCGCCTCTTCGGTCGCGATCCCCAGGAGGACGGCGCACGCGCGCTCGAAGGCGTCGCTGGATTCGTCGAGGGTCCGCGCTTCTACCCGTACCTCTCCGGCCGCACGAACCTTCGCCTGCTCGCCGACCTCGACGACGGTGTCCCGGCGGCGCGCATCGACGAGGTGCTCGACGTGGTCGAGCTGGCCGACCGGGCGAAGGACAGGGTCGGCGGCTACTCGCACGGGATGCGGCAGCGGCTCGGGATCGCCGCCTCCTTGCTGCGCGCGCCGAGGCTCCTGCTCCTCGACGAGCCGACGACCGGGCTCGACCCGGCCGGGATGCGCGACATGCGCGAGCTCGTCAAGCGGCTCGCCGCCGAGGGGATCACGATCCTGCTCTCGAGCCACATCCTGGCCGAGGTCGAGGAGCTCTGTAACCGCGTCGCGATCATCCGCAAGGGGCGCATCATCTACGAGGGGCTGCTGGACGAGCTGCTCCGGAGCTCGGGCGGGGGCTACCGGCTGCGCGCCCGCGACCCCGACCGGGCCCGAGCCGTGCTGCTGACGCACGGCGTCCCGGAGGTCGAGCTGGTGGGCGGGGAGCTCCGGTTCCAGGCGGACGAGGCACTCGTCGAGGCGGTCACGGTCGCGCTCGGCAGGGCCGGCGTCGGCATCTCCGCCCTCGTGCCGCGCACCGCCACTCTCGAAGAGCTCTTCCTCGGCATGACCGAGTCGGAGGAGGCCGTGGCGTGAGGGTGTACCGCTGGGAGCTGACGAAGCTCCTCTATCAGAAGCGCACGTACCTCGGCCTCGGCGCGGCCATGCTGATCCCGCTCGCCTTCGTGATCGTCCTGACGATCCAGACGGGCGGCCCGAACGACATCCCGCTCGGCCGCTACATCCGCCAGACCGGTCTCGCGACGCCGTTCGTCGTCCTCTTCTTCATGTCGATCTGGGCGTTCCCGCTGATCACGGCGCTCGTCGCGGGGGACATCGTCGCCGCCGAGAGCCACAACGGCACCCTGAAGACGATCCTCACGCGCTCCCGGGACCGCGGCGAGATCTACGCCGGGAAGGTCGCCGCCGCCCTCACCTACACCGTGATCGCCGTCTTCGCGATGGGCCTGGTGGGGCTCGCCGCCGCGAGCATCGCCTGGGGCTTCCATCCGCTGACGTCGCTCTCGGGCACCACCGTGAGCGCCTGGCACGGGCTCGGCCTGCTGGCCGGGACGCTCGCGCTCTACGCCTGGCCGATGGCCGGGATCGCCGCGTTCGGTCTGATGCTCTCCACGGTGACGCGGAACAGCGCCGCCTCGGTCGTCGGGACGCTCATGTGGGCGCTCCTGATGCAGCTCCTCGGAGTGCTCCCGGGCACCGAGCCGATCAGGCCCTACCTGCTGGGCGAGCAGTTCCAGGCCTGGCACGGCTTCCTGCGGGTCCCGGCCGACTGGACGCCGGTGGTGCGGGCGCTGTGGGTGTGCGCGCTCTACGTGACGATCCCGCTCTTTGCCGGCTACCTCGTCTTCCTACGGCGCGACGTCGCCGGCGAGTAGCGCCCGGCCGACGATCGCCGCCTCCGCGCCCGCGCCGGCGAGGGCCTCCACGTCCGCGGGAGAGCGGACGCCGCCGGCAGCGAGCACGCGCCGTCCCCCGGCCGCCGCGCTCCGGACGAGCGCCAGATCGGGCCCGGCGAGCGTTCCGTCGCGCTCGATCGCCGTGACGAGCACGCGGGCGCCGGCGGCGCGCTCGAGCGCCTCCTCGAAGCGAACCCCGGCGCCTGCCGTCCAGCCCGCGCTGCGCACCTCGCCGTCGCGGACGTCGAGGGCGAGCACGACCGCATCGCCGAACGCGAGCCAGGTGGAGGGGTTGGGCCACGCGGCGGTGCCGACGACCACCCGGTCGGCGCCCGCGGCGAGGAGCGCCTCGGCGTCGGCCGGGCGCCGGATGCCGCCGGAGGCCTGCACGGGGATCCCGGCCGCCGCCGCGACGTCGGCGACGAGCTCCGGCCGCACGCTGCCCGAGCGGGCGCCGTCGAGATCGACGAGGTGGATCCGGCGTGCGCCGGCCGCGGCCCAGCGCGCAGCGAGCGCCCTCGGGTCGGCGGCGCGCTCGATCACCTCCCCGTAGTCTCCACGGTGAAGGCGCACCGCCTCCTCGCCGAGGACGTCAACGGCGGGAATCACCTCGATCGGGCCTGCGAACCACATGAGTGCATGTTAACGTGCTAACATGACAACCGGTGGCGGAGAGGACTCGACATCCATGGCGCACGAAGGAGATGCGAGAGCTCTTCGACGCGATCCTGACTCTGGAGACGCGTCCGGAGGTGGAGGCGTTCTTCCGGGATCTCTGCACGCTCTCGGAGCTCGAGGCGATGGCGCACCGCTGGCAGGTGGCGCGCCTGCTGGAGCAGGGGCTGCCGTACGTCGAGATCGCCGAGCGGACGGGGGCATCGACGACGACCGTCACGCGAGTCGCCCACTGGCTTCGCCACGGCGAGGGCGGCTACCGGGCGGCACTCGACCGCGCAGCGTCCTGAGGGTTGCGCTCCCCGTCAAGGGGCGCCTGCGCGAGCCGGCGTTCCGCTTGCTCGAGGACGCGGGGCTCGGCCCCGAGCAGCCCGGCGACCGCGCGCTGGCGTTCCCCTGCCGGAATGCGCCGGTCGAGGTGCTGCTCGTGCGGGCCGCCGACATTCCGGAGTACGTGCAGGACGGGGTGGTCGACTGCGGCATCACCGGGATCGACCTCGTCCGCGAGCGCGGCGCCGAGGTGCGCGAGCTGCTCGCGCTCGGCTTCGGCTCGTGCCGCCTCGAGGCGGCTGTACCCGAGGAGTCGCCGGCGAGCAGCCTCGCCGATCTCGACGGGCTGACGGTCGCGACCGTCTATCCGCGGCTCGTTCGCGAGCTCTTGCCGGTGGAGGTATCGCTCGTCGACGTCACCGGCTCGGTCGAGATCGCCCCGCGCCTCGGTCTCGCCGCCGCGATCGTCGACCTCGTCTCCTCCGGGAACACGCTGCGGACGAACGGTCTCCGCTCGCTCGGCGTGCTGCTCGAGTCGGAGGCGGTGCTGGTGGCGGGCGAGGCCGCGGATGCAGAGCCGTTCGCGGCGATGCTGCGCGCTGTCGTCGAAGCGCGGCGGCATCGCTACCTGATGCTGAACGCGCCCGAAGCGGCGCTGCCGGCGATCGCCGAGCTCGTCGCGCCACGGGTGCCGAGCGTCCTTCCGCTGGCGGAGCCCGGGATGGTCGCGGTGCACGCGCTCGTCCCCGCTGCCGAGGTCTGGCGGCTGCTCCCCGAGCTCGAGGCGGTGGGCGGCTCGTCGATCCTGATCGTTCCCGTCGAGCGGCTCGCTGCATGACGATCGTCGCGGACGTGAAGGAGCGCGGGATGGACGCGGTGCGCGAGTGGTCGGCGCAGCTCGACGGCGTCGAGCCCGCTCGCGCGGTCGCGGGCGGCGAGGTCCCCGAGCGGGCGATCCTCGAGCTGGCCGACCGGGTGCGGCGCTGGCACGAGGCGCAGCGCCCGCCGGACGTGACGCTCGAGATCGAGCCCGGTGTCGTCCTCGAGCGCCGCTGGGTTGCGCTCGACACGGTCGGCGTCTACGTGCCGCGGAACCTGCTCTCGACGCTCGTCATGTGCGTCGTGCCGGCGCAGGCCGCGGGCGTTCGCAGGATCGTCGTCTGCACGCCCCCGCAGGGCGCAGCGGCGATCGCGGCGGCTGCGGCGCTGCTTGGCGTCGACGAGGTGTGGGCGCTTGGCGGGCCGCAGGCGATCGGGTTCCTCGCGTACGTCGAGCGCGTCGACAAGATCGTCGGCCCCGGCAACGCGTACGTGAACGACGCGAAGCTCGAGGTGTGGCGCGACGTGCCGATCGACCTTCCCGGCGGCCCGTCCGAGGTGGTCGTGCTCGGCGACGGCGACCCGCGGATCGTCGAGCTCGAGCTGGCGGCGCAGCGCGAGCACGGGCACGACTCCGTCTGCACGGTGGTGAAGACGCTCGACGAGGCAGAGGCCGCGGCGCCGGAGCATCTCGTGCTGCTCGGAGACGCCGAGCAGTACGCGGACCGCGTGCGGAACGCCGGCTCGGTCTTCGTCGGCCCATGGTCGCCGGTCGCCGCGGGCGACTACGCGACCGGCGGCAACCACGTGCTGCCCACGAACGGCTGGGCACGCTCGCTCGGCGGGCTCGGCCTGGAGACGTTTCTCAAGCCG
Organism: uncultured Thermoleophilia bacterium; assembly: GCA_963784765.1. Lineage (GTDB taxonomy): Bacteria > Actinomycetota > Thermoleophilia > Gaiellales > Gaiellaceae > PALSA-600. The sequence goes on along the minus strand of CAWASP010000004.1, from coordinate 77,396 downwards.
GTGACCGTCCAGCGGCTCACCGAGGCCGGTCTCTCGCGCGTGCGCCCGACCGTCGAGGCGCTGGCCGCCGCCGAAGGGATGCCCGCCCACGCCGAGGCGGCGCGGCGATGAGGGCGATCGCCCCGGAGTTCCGGCCCTACCAGTGGGCGCCGCCGAGCGACGAGGTGGCGCGCCTCGCCGGGATCGACGTCTCGCAGGTGCTCCGGTTCGACCAGAACACCCCGCCGCTGCCGCTGCCCTCGACCCGGCCCGGCGCGATCGCGGGCGCTCTCGCGCGCGTCAGCGGCTATCCCGGCGGCGGCTATCGCACGCTCCGGCGGGCGATCGCCGACTACGCGGGCGTCGAGCCGAGGAACGTCGTCCTCGGCGCCGGCGCCGACGATCTCATCCTTCTCTGCGCCCGCGCGTACGCCGGGCCGGGCGACACGATCGCGATTCCGGAGACGCCGACCTATCCGCTGTTCCGGATCGCCGCGCAGCTCGCGGGCGCATCGCCAGAACCCGGTTCGCAGAGCGAGCCGGGTTCGCGAGCCCTGACCTTCGCGTGCCGTCCGAACAACCCGACCGGCGAGCTGCTGCCGCTGCCCGAGGCCCGCCCGCTCGTCGTCGACGAGGCGTACTTCGAGTACTGCGGGGAGAGCGCCCTGCCGCTCCTCGACGACGGCGTCGTCGTGCTGCGCACGTTCTCGAAGCTCTTCGCGCTCGCCGGTGCTCGCATCGGCTATGCGCTCGCGGGCGACGAGGTCGCCGATGAGCTGAACGCGCGGCAGGCGCCTGCGCCGGTCTCGTCGCTCTCCGCGGTGCTCGCGCTTGCGGCGCTCGCGGATCCACCCGACCCGGCGCCCGTGGTCGAAGAGCGCGAGCGCCTGGCGGCGTCGCTGCGCGCGCTCGGGCTCGAGCCGCTCGAGTCGCACGCGAACTTCGTCTACGTGCCCGTGGCGGACGGACTCGGGCTCTTCGACGCGCTCCTGCGGCAGGGCTTCGTCGTCCGCGCCTACGACGACGCGATTCGCATCTCCGTGCGTGACCGCGAGGACGACGACGCGCTCCTCGAGTCGCTCGCCGGCCTGCTCGACCGGCCGTCGCCGGTCGCGGCTGCGGGTGGTCGCTCGAGCAGGCTCGTTCGCGCCACCGCGGAGACGCGCATCGCGGTGCGGCTCGCGCTCGACGGGGCGAGTCGCGTCCGCGTCGCGACCGGCGCCGGGCTGTACGACCACTTCCTGGAGCAGCTCGCGTTCCACGCCGGCTTCGACCTCGTCCTCGAAGGCGCCGGCGACCTGGAGACGGGGGAGCACCACACGGCCGAGGACGCCGCGCTCACGCTCGGCGCCGCGCTCGACGGGGCTCTCGGCGACCGGCGAGGCATCGCCCGCTACGGCGACGCGGTCGTGCCGATGGACGACGCGCTCGCCCGCGCCGCGGTCGACCTCGGCGGCCGCGCACACGCCGAGCTCTCGCTCGAGCCCGACCCGGGCCTTGCGACACACGTGCTCTCGAGCCTCGCGCAGGCTTCGCGGGCAGCGATCCACGTGCAGGCGTCCGGACGCGACCCGCACCACGTCGCCGAGGCGGCGTTCAAGGCGGTCGGCCGGTCGTTGCGCGTCGCGGTGCGGGCGGAGAGCGCCGGATTGCCGTCGACGAAGGGGCTCCTGTGAAGGTCGCAGTCTGCGAGTACGGGGCGGGGAACGTGCGCTCGGTGGAGCTCGCCTTCACCCGGCTCGGCGCGCGCCTCGTCGACGACGTCCGCGGGGCCGACCTGGCGGTGCTCCCCGGCGTCGGCTCCGCGCGGGCGGCGATGGCCGGCCTCGCGCGGAGCGGCCACGACGTCGCGCTCCGCGAGCGCTTCGAGGCGGGGCGTCCGATCCTCGGTATCTGCCTCGGGCTGCAGCTGGCGCTCGAGCGGACGGAGGAGGACGGCGGCGTCGACGGCCTCGGGCTCGTCCCCGGGCACGCGGTGCGGCTGCGCGAGGGGCGCGTCCCCCGGATGGGCTGGGCCGACGTCGACGATCGTGGGGCCTTCTACTTCGCGCATTCCTATGCGGCCGTCACGCCGCGCGCGACGGCGTGGTCCGAAGGGGTGGTGGCGGAAGCGCGAGACGGCCCCTTCCTCGGCTGCCAGTTCCACCCCGAGAAGAGCGGCCCCGCCGGAGCCCGGTACCTGGAGGAGGCGCTCTGCCTCTCCCGCGCCTGATCCCGTGCCTCGACGTGGCCGGCGGCCGCGTCGTCAAGGGCATCCGCTTCCAGGGGCTGCGCGACGTCGGCGACCCGGTCGAGCTCGGCGCTGCCTACTCCGACGCCGGTGCGGACGAGCTCGTGTTCCTCGACGTGAAGGCGACCCTCGACGGCCGCCGCACGCTCGTCGAGCTCGTGCACCGGATCGCCGAGCGTCTCGCGATCCCGTTCACGGTCGGCGGCGGCGTCCGCCGTGTCGAGGACGCAGCGGAGCTGCTCGCCGCCGGCGCGGACAAGGTGGCGGTCAACTCGGCCGCGCTCGAGCGGCCGGCGCTCTTGACGGAGCTCGCGGCGGAGCTCGGGTCGCAGGCCGTCGTCGTCGCGGTCGACGCCGAGGCCGGCGCCGTCCGGTCCCGGGCCGGGACGGCGGCGACGGGACGGCGGGCGGTCGACTGGGCGAAGGAGGCGGCGGAGCGCGGGGCGGGGGAGGTGCTGCTCACGTCGATCGACGCCGACGGCACGCGCAACGGCTACGACCTCGACCTGACGAGATCCGTCGCCGAGGCGGTCGACGTCCCCGTCATCGCCTCCGGGGGAGCGGGGGACGCACGGCACGTCGCCGAGGCGCTCGAGGTCGCGCAGGCCGCGCTCCTCGCGTCGATCCTTCACGAGGATCCGGAGCGGCTCGCACGCCTGCGGGGCGAGCTGCACGAGCTCGGGGTGGCGGTGCGGTGGAGCTGAGGCCGGCGATCGTCCAGGACTCGGCCAGCGGGCGTGTGCTGATGCTCGCGTGGATGGACGCCGAGGCGGAGCGCCTGACGCGCGAGACGGGCGAGGCCTGGTTCTGGAGCCGGTCGCGCCGCCGTCTGTGGCGGAAGGGCGAGTCGTCGGGGAACACGCTCGCGGTCGACGAGCTGCGCGACGACTGCGACGGCGACGCGCTCCTGCTTCGCGTGACCCCCGCGGGCCCGACGTGCCACACCGGCTCCGTCAGCTGCTTCGCTCCCGAGCTCTGGAGAACGATCTCGGCCCGTGCGGCCGAGCGCCCGGACGGCTCCTACACCGCCCGGCTGCTCGACGCGGGCCTCGGCGCTGTTGCCCGGAAGGTGGGCGAGGAGGCGGTCGAGCTGACGGTCGCCGCGCTCGACGAGACCGACGAGCGCGTCGTCGAGGAGGCGGCCGATCTCGTCTACCACCTCTACGTCCTGCTCGCCGCCCGCGGCCTCGACGTGGCCCGGGTCGAGGACGAGCTCGCGCGCCGCGCCGCTCGCTGAGACGAACCGTCAGCAGTGAGACGGGACGGGGTGGCCCGCCGTCGACACCGCGACGTGCTCGCGGTGGGCGAGCTCCGCGAGCAGCCGCCGGTAGCGCACCATGTCCGCGTGCTGCCAGTCGCCGTGCGTCTGGCAGCGCCAGGACGCGTAGAGCTCGCGATGGTAAGGGCTCGTCAGGCTCTCGGCGTGGCCGATCACGTTCGGCAGCGAGATGCCGTATCGGTCCATCAGCCAGAGCGTCAGCCGCAGCGACGCCCGGAGCTGCGCCGGGTCGTCAAGGATCGATGCGTCGCTCGTACCGACGTGCTCGATCCCGATCGCCGTCCAGTTGAGCCCGACCGTGTGCCGGCAGATCGTGCCGAGGGGGACGAGCTGGTAGATCGTGCCGTCACGGTCGATCACGAAGTGCGCGCAGGTGCCGGGCAGCTCGTGCAGCTCCGAGTCGGGCACGTCGGCCGCGAACGTGTTCCACGCCGACGAGAACGTCGTGCTCGCCGTGTAGTGCTCGACGATCACATGCGGATGCCGAAGCCTCCAGGTGTGGAGCCCGTAGTGGCGGGCTGCGTACTGTGCGGTCTCCGCCCGGCGCGCCGCTCCGAACGGGATCGGCTTCCAGACGATCGCCGGCTTCGGCGGGGCGGCGGTCAGCGCGAGCAGGCCCGCGAGGAGGATTCGCACCGCGGGAGGGTAGCGCGGTGCGAATCCCCCACCCCCAGGGAAGGTCAGATGTGCGTTGCGGGAGCGTTCTGCCGCTGGGTCGGCGGGCCTTGCCACGGCCCGCCGCCGCCCCTGAAGCGGAAGCCGAAGCCCGGTCCCGGCCCGGTGGGCCTGGTGCCGTTGACGAGGGCGGTGATGCGGTCGGTCAGGTTGGTTTCGAGTTGGTCGGCCTGGGTTTGGGTGAGCTTGCCGTCGGTGACGGCCTGTTGCAGCTCGGTTTTTTCGTGGGTGACGAGTGCGTCGATCAGGCCGGAGGCGCTCTTGCCGCTGGTGGCGTCTGCGATCTGGGCGAGTGTCTGTCCGGCGGCGAGTTTGCTCTGCAGGTCGCTGGCTGTGGTGCCGAGGTAGGTGGCGGCGGCGGCCAGGTCGTCGCCGCGGTGGAAGGGCCCGATTCCGAAGTGGCCGCCCGGCCCGGTGGGCTTGGTGCCGTTGACGAGGGCGGTGATGCGGTCGGTCAGGTTGGTTTCGAGTTGGTCGGCCTGGGTTTGGGTGAGCTTGCCGTCGGTGACGGCCTGTTGCAGCTCGGTTTTTTCGTGGGTGACGAGTGCGTCGATCAGGCCGGAGGCGCTCTTGCCGTTGGTGGCGTCTGCGATCTGGGCGAGTGTCTGTCCGGCGGCGAGTTTGCTCTGCAGGTCGCTGGCTGTGGTGCCGAGGTAGGTGGCGGCGGCGGCCAGGTCGTCGCCGCGGTGGAACGGCCCGATTCCGAAGTGGCCGCCCGGCCCGGTGGGCTTGGTGCCGTTGACGAGGGCGGTGATGCGGTCGGTCAGGTTGGTTTCGAGTTGGTCGGCCTGGGTTTGGGTGAGCTTGCCGTCGGTGACGGCCTGTTGCAGCTCGGTTTTTTCGTGGGTGACGAGTGCGTCGATCAGGCCGGAGGCGCTCTTGCCGTTGGTGGCGTCTGCGATCTGGGCGAGTGTCTGTCCGGCGGCGAGTTTGCTCTGCAGGTCGCCGGCCGTGGTGCCGAGGTAGGTGGCGGCGGCGGCCAGGTCGTCGCCGCGGTGGAACGGCCCACCCATCCGGCCGAAGCCGAAGCGGTCGAAGCCGCCGCCGCGACGGCCGAAGCCGTAGCCGCGGGCGTCGGCCCCGCCGCTCTGCGTGCTCGCGGCGACGAGGTCGCCCGAGCCCGACGCGGCGTTCGCCTTCGCGCCCGAGTGGCTCAGCTTGCCGGCCGCGAAGGCCGTGCCGGCGGCGACGAGGGCCGCCGAGCCCACGGCCGCGAGCCCGATGTTGCGCTTCCTGGTTGCGTCCATAGATCCGATGGTGCGCGCCGAGCCTAAGAGCAGCCTTTCAGAACGCTGAGACTTTCAAGCGCCGAGACTTCAGAGCGCCGAGAGTTTCGGAACGCTGAGACTTTCGGAACGCTGAGACCTTCGGAACACCGAGACTTTCGAAACGCCGAGAGTTGCGCTTCCGGCGAAACCGGCACGTCGGGGCGGATGCTCGCGTGCGAGCCGCGGCACCAGTGCGGCGCTTGTGTTGATTCATTACAAACTCCGGTTGGCGGGGGTCGGAAGATGGCTCTGGGTCGAAGTGTGCGCGGTGCCCCGCAGGGAGCTTGTGTTGAATCAACACAAACCTCCCGGGCACGCGGGCCGTGGTTCTCGCGCTCCGGCGGGCACCGGAGGAGCGGCCACTCGGGAGCGGGAGCCGGGAGTCGGGAGTCGGGAGTCGGGAGCCGGGAGCCGGGAGCGGGGAGCGGGCAGCGGGCAGCGGGGCGTCGGGAGCGCCGGTAGTGGAGGGCGGCTCCGTGCCGGGTGGGGGCGCGGGGCGCGCGCAGCGGCCGGCAGCGAGCGCGGGGCGCGTTTCAGCGGCCGGCAGCCGGCACGGGGTGCGCGCAGCGGCCGGCAGCGGGCGCCCCGCGAGCGGTTCCGCCTACCGCAGAATCCCGGTGTGCCCGAGCGAGTACCGGCCGGGCTGCGGCCAGACGCAGAGGCCGTGGGGGCCGGAGCCGACGGGAATCCGCGCGAGCAGCCGCCCGTTCGTCGTCGAGATCGCGTAGACGACGCTGTTGTAGCGGCCCGACAGCCACAGCACCTTGCCGTCTGCCGAGACGCCCCCCATGTCCGGGCTCCCGCCGCCGGGGATCCACCACTTGTGCACGACTTTGCGGGTCGTGAAGGAGATCACCGACACCGAGCCCTCACTGCGGTTCGAGACGTACAGGAAGTGCGCGTTCCGGCTCGGGTAGAGGCCGTGTGCCCCGGCACCGGTGCGGAGGAAGCCGATCGTCTTCAGCCGCTTCCCGTCCACGAGCCAGACGCCGTTCGCCGTCGTGTCCGCGACGTAGAACACCTTGCCGTCCGGCGAAAGCTTGACGTCCTGCGGCATCCCGGCCCGCCCGTCCGGGAGCGACAGCGTCCCCACGACCCGTTCCGTCTTCAGATCGACCTTGACGAGTTGTCCCGAGAACTCGCAGCTCGCGATCAGGTAGCGCTCGTCGGCCGAGAAGTCCATGTGGTCGACGCCCGAGCAGGGCACCTCGAGCGAGCGGTGCAGGGCGAACGTGTGCGGGTTTCGGAAGTCGAGCCGGTGCAGGCGTTCCGCGACGACGATCGCGTACTGCCCGTTGGGCGTGAAGTACATGTTGTACGGGTCCTCGACCGGGATCGTCGGTCCCGGCTTGCCGGTCTGCGGGTCGATCGGCGTCAGGCTGTTGCCGGTGTCGTTCGTGACGTAGAGCGTCTTCAGGTCCCAGGCCGGGACGACGTGCTGCGGCAGGCCGCCGACGGCGAAGTGCTCGACGATCTTGTACGTGCGCGGGTCGATCACGTCCACCGTGTCGCTGCGGCTGTTCGGGACGTAGACGAGCGAGCGGGCGGAGCGGGCGGCCGGCGCGATGTCGCCCGGAAGGTCGTGCGCGTACACGTTTGTCGGGTCGATCGTGTGGCTGGTGGGGACCGCCGTCACCGTCTTGCTCGCCGGGACGAGCTCGGAGAGCGTGTCGAGAGTCCCCGCACCGGTGTAGCCGCCGGCGACGAGGATCCGGCCTCCGACGACGCCGGCCGCAAGGTCGGAGCGGGCGGTTGAGAGCGACCCGGCCGGCGCGATCTTGCGGGTGCGGGTGTCGACGGAGACGATCGCCTCGGTCGAGGCCGACACCGACGCCCCCCGGCCGCCGATCACGTACGCGACGCTTCCGAGCGCGGCGGCCGCTGCGTGGGTGGTCGCGGCAGGCAGGTTGCCGAGCCGGGTGACCCGCCGCGTGGACGGGCTGAACTCGAGCACCGCCCGGCTCGCGGTGCCGTTCTCGAGCGAGCCTCCGGCGATCACGAGCTTGCCGCCGGCCGCCGTGACCGCCGCGTACCGCACCGTGAACGGCAGGTGGGCGACGATCCGGGCCGTGCCGCCGGGGCGCCAGGCGACGACCGTGTCGAGCCAGCGCGTTCCGTTGTAGCCGCCGACGACGTACGCCGTGCCGCCCACCGAGGCCGCCGCCGAATCGGAGCTGGCCGTTGGCAGATGCGCGACCACGCGTGACGTGCCGCTGCGCGGGTCGACCTTGACGATGTCCGACAGCTGCGAGGTGGCGGTGCCGCCTCCGAAGACGTAGACCGCCCCGCCGAGCGCCGCGGCCGCCGTGTCGTGGCGGGCCGACGGCAGGTGCCCGATCAGCCTCGCGCCGTCGCGGCCCGCGACGAGAACCTGGTCGGTCGACACGTCGGCGCTCGTGAGCCCGCCGGCGAGCACGAGCTTCCCGCTCACGACTGCGGGGGAGGGGTCGCGGAGGGCCGCCGGGAGGTGGGCGACCGCCTTCTCGGCGAAGGTCACGGGCTTCGCCGCCGTCCTCGCGGCGGCCGACTGGGTGCGCGTCGTGGTCGGCGTCGTCGCGGCGGCCGCCGTGGTCGTCGTCGCTCCTCCGCCGCCCGAGCCCCGGCCGTGGATCGCGACGGCGCCCGCGGCCAGCACCCCGGCGAGAACGAGCACGACCGCCGGAACGAGCAGACGGCGTCTCGAGCGCCGGCGCCTCCTGCGCTCGAAGGGCATCACGTCAGCATCATCGCAAGCCTTCCTGCCCGCCGATGAGAGGACCCTGAACCGGTAGTTGTCACCGATGCCGGTGTCCCGCAGGACCGTCAGCGTTGCGGCAGCCGTGACTTTCGCGATTCTCGTCGGTGGACGCCCCTCTCCGGCCGTCCGGGCGTTGCTCGACCAGCTCGATGCGGAGCTGCGTGACCGCGGTTTCACGCGCGTCGACGACGTCGAGGATGCGCAGCTCGTCCTGAACGCGGTCGATCCGGTCGAGCCGCGGCCGTTCCGGCGGCGCTCTCGGGGGACGTACTCCGCCACGATCTGCGACGCACCGGGGGACGACACGTCGGTGCTTGCGGCGAGCTATCCGCTGCTCGTGCGCTCGCTCGCGAACATCGTGCTCGCGCACGCCGGTGGCGCGGTCTGGTTCACGACGATGGAACGCGGCTGCTACCGGGTGTCGGGGCCGTCGCTCGGCGCGGCGGTGCTCGACCGGTTGCTGCCCCTGGCGACGGCTCGGCTCGTGATCGACAACGAGTTCAGGACCGATCTCGAGCCGGAGCTGTGGGGCGGCGACGTCCACACGGAACGCATCCGCGAAGCAGGTGCGAGGATCGACGGGCTCGGGCTGCTGCCGGCCCCGTTCCCGATCGAGGATCTGCTCGACGAGCGCGACCTGCGGCACGTCAAGCGGCTGTACGGCATCGGCGGCCTCTCCTACGGCAACCTGTCCGAGCGGCTCGACGAGCGACGGTTCTGGATGAGCGCGTCGGGCGTCGACAAGTCCCGCCTCGAGGCCCCGGGCCGGGACATCCTCCTCGTGTCGGACTACGAGCAGGCGCGGGGGCTCATCGTCCTCAGCGTCCCGCCCGGCGTCACGCCGCGGCGTGTGTCCGTCGATGCGATCGAGCACTGGATGATCTACCAGGCTCACCCGGAGATCGGCGCCATCCTCCATGTGCACGCCTGGCTCGACGGCATCACGACGACCGACTTCAACTATCCGTGCGGCACGGAGGAGCTCGCGACGAGCGTCGCAGCCGCCCTGGCCGCCGAGCCGGATCCCGCCCACGCGGTGATCGGGCTGCGCAACCACGGGATCACCGCCACCGGCGCCTCGCTGGACGAGATCCTGGACCGGGTCGGGCCGACCCTGCGCGCCACCGTGCCGATGGCCTGATCGCGCCGCTCCCACCCCGGGGAATGCCCGGGGTGCTTCAGCCGTTGAAGATGCTACAACTGTTGAAGTAAAGGAGTGAGCCAGATCGTGTCAGAGCTGCTGCTGATCCCCCTCGAGGACAGCATCGTCTTTCCGAACATGTCCGTGACGCTGGCGGTCGACGTCGGCGACGCGGAGCGCGTCTTCCTCGTGCCGGAGCACGAGGGCGAGTACGCCGCGGTCGGGACCGTCGCCGAGGTCGCCGACCGCGTTCGCCTGCCGGGCGGCGCGGAGGCGGTGGCGCTCTCGGGCCTGCATCGCGGGGTCGCCGGCGCCGCGCGCACCGGGGCGGACGGCCGTCTCTACGTCGAGGTCGAGGAGCGGCCCGACGAGGACCCGCCGCGCATCCAGACCGTCGAGCTCGAGCGTGAGTACCGGGCGGTCGTCGAGGAGATCCTCGAGCTGCGCGAGGCCGACCCCCGCATCCGGGCGTTCGTCCGCGCCGTCACCGGTGCGGGGGCGCTCGCGGACACGTGCGCGTACGCCCCGGACGTCGGCTTCGCCGAGAAGATCGAGCTGCTCGAGGCGGTCGACGTCGTCGAGCGCCTGACGCTGGCGCTACGCCTCCAGCGCGAGCGGCTGGCCGAGCTGCAGGTCCGGCGCCGGATCCGCGAGGACATGGAGTCGGGTGCCCAGCGCCAGCAGCGTGAGTACATCCTGCGCCGCCAGATGGAGTCGATCCGCAAGGAGCTCGGCGAGGACGACGCATCCGCGGCCGACGACTATCGCGCGAAGATCGCGGAGGCCGACATGCCGGAGGCGGTCCGGGAGCAGGCCGAGCGTGAGGTCGGCCGGCTCGAGCGGATGGGCGATCAGAGCGGCGAGTCGCAGATGATCCGTACCTACCTCGACTGGCTCCTCGCGGTGCCGTGGGGCGCGACGTCGGAGGAGCGGCTCGACCCCGCACATGCACGAGAGGTGCTCGACGCCGACCACGCGGGGCTCGAGGACGTGAAGGAGCGAATCGTCGAGTACCTCGCGGTGCGAAAGCTGCGCGAGGAGCGCGGCATCGAGGCCGACAAGCGCTCCGGCGCGATCCTGACGCTGATCGGCCCGCCGGGCACCGGCAAGACGTCGGTCGGCGAATCGATCGCGCGGGCGCTGAACCGCGAGTTCGTGCGCATGTCGCTCGGCGGCGTCCGCGACGAGGCGGAGATCAGAGGCCATCGGCGCACCTACATCGGCGCGCTCCCTGGCCGCCTTGTGCGGGCGCTCAGGGACGCCGGGACGATGAACCCGGTGATCCTCCTCGACGAGGTCGACAAGGTTGGCGCCGACTGGCGCGGCGACCCCTCGGCCGCCCTGCTCGAGGTGCTCGACCCGGCGCAGAACCACTCCTTCCGCGACCACTACCTCGACGTGGAGCTCGATCTCTCGCAGGTCGTCTTCATCGCGACCGCGAACGTCGCCGAGACCATCCCCGGGCCGCTGCTCGACCGGATGGAGGTCATCCGCTTCGACGGCTACACCGTCGACGAGAAGGTCGCGATCGCGCGCGGCTACCTCTGGCCGCGCCAGCGCGAGCGGAACGGTCTCCGCGAGGACGAGGTCGCCGTATCGGACGCGGTCCTCGAGACGATCGTCTCCGAGTACACGCGGGAAGCGGGCGTCCGCCAGCTGGAGCGTGAGCTCGGGAAGCTCCTCCGGAAGACGGCGACGCGGATCGTCTCCGGCGGCATCGAGACGCCGGTGGGCGTCGACGTCGACGTCGTCCGCGACGCCCTCGGCCGCCAGCGCTTCTTCCAGGAGTCGGCCGAGCGCACCGCGGTGCCCGGTGTCGCCACCGGCCTCGCGGTGACCGGCACGGGCGGCGAGGTGCTGTTCGTCGAGGCAACCGCGATGAAGGGCGGCGAGAACCTGCTGCTCACGGGGCAGCTCGGCGACGTGATGAAGGAGTCGGCGCACATCGCGCTCTCGTACGTGCGCTCGCACGCCGACGACCTCGGCATCGACGACGGCGCCTTCGACGGCCGCACGTTCCACGTGCACGTCCCGGCCGGTGCGACGCCGAAGGACGGCCCGAGCGCCGGGATCACGATGACCACCGCGATCGCGTCGCTGCTGTCCCACAGGCCGGTGCGGCACACAGTCGGGATGACCGGCGAAGTGACGCTCCAGGGCCGCGTGCTGCCGATCGGCGGGCTGAAGCAGAAAGTGCTCGCGGCGCACGCCGCCGGGCTGACCGACGTGATCATCCCCGAGCGGAACCGCGCCGATCTCGACGACGTCCCCGAGGACGTGAAGGCCGACATGCGCTTCCACCCGGTGATGACGCTCGACGAGGTGCTGAGCCTCGCGCTCGAGCCGGCTGCGTCGAGTCATGCGCTGCCGTAGCTGCCGGCCGATTCCCGAGGAGGTCCGCCGCGCGGCGGACCTCCTCGAACGGCGCTGGACCGTCTCGATCCTCTGGGCCTCGCACGAGGGCGCCTCGCGCTTCGGCGAGTTCACCCAGTCGCTCGCGGGCATCCCGCCCGCAACCCTCGCGACGCGGCTCCACGAGCTCGAGCGCGCAGGCATCCTCGAGCGGCAGGCGATCGACGGGCGGCCGCCGCGGACCGAGTACCGCCTGACCGAACGCGGCCGCCGTCTGCAGGGCCTCGTCGCGGCGCTGCGGGAGCTCGCCGCCGCGCCGCTCAGGTAGAGCACGTTCGTCACTAGACTCCGTCCATGGCGGCGAAGATCGCGATCATCGGCGGCGGGCGGCTCGGCGAGTCGCTCCTGCGCGGCTTCCTCAGCTCCGGCTGGCGGACGCCGGCCGATCTCGTCGTGACGGCCCGGCGCGACGAGCGCCGAGGCGAGCTCGGCGAGCGCTACGGCGTGTCGTCGTCGCTGCCGAACGCCGATGCCGCTGCGGCGGCCCAGCTCGTGATCGTCGCCGTCAAGCCGCAGGACATCGACGGCGTGCTGGCCGAGATCGCGCCCGCGTTCACGGGCGGGCACACGCTGCTGTCCGTTGCCGCCGGCGTCACGACGGCGTCGATCGAGTCGCTGCTGCCCGACGGCGCACGCGTCGTCCGCTCGATGCCGAACGCGCCGGCGCTCGTCCACGAGGGAATCGCCGCGATCAGCGGCGGCCGGTCGGCGACGGAGGCCGATCTCGCGCTCGCCGAGGACGCACTGGGCCATCTCGGCGCCGTCGTCCGCGTCTCCGAGGCGGACCTCGACGCGGTGACAGCTCTCTCGGGCTCCGGGCCGGCGTACTTCGCGCTGCTCGCCGAGGCGATGATCGAAGCCGGCCTGCTGCTCGGCCTCTCCCGCGAGATCTCGACGCGGCTCGTCGTGCAGACGATGCTCGGGAGCGCGCTCCTCCTGCGCGACGAGGGGATTCACCCCGTCGAGCTGCGCGAGGCGGTCACCTCCCCGGGCGGCACGACGACGCGGGCGATCCGGGAGCTCGAGCGGTCAGGCGTGCGCGCCGCGTTCCTGAACGCGATCACCGCTGCCACCGAGCGCTCCCGCGAGCTCGGCGCCCATCAGGACTGAGCGACAGGCAGGAGCAGGTCGATCTCGTCGTGCCGGCGGTAGTGCTCGATCCCGAGCCGCGACGGATCGTGATCGGGCCGCTGAGCCAGCCGCTCGAACGCCGGCGCGATCTCGCCGTAGAGCGCGGGCGGCTCCCCGTGGAGGCGCACGCGTGCGTACGACCCGCCCGGGAGGGTCCCCACCTCGAGGCCGAGGGCCGCCGGATCCTCGTCGCCCCGGAGCTCCACGCACGCCCGGTACTCGTGCGCGGATGCATCGAACGTCCCGTAGAACCTCCGGCCGCGCAGCGGGCCGACGGCCGCCTCGAGGTCGGTCCAGGCACGCGAGATGTCCGCCTGCTCGTCGGCGGCGCGGACGAACATCACGGGGACGTCCTTGCGCTGGACGATCGTCGCGTCGGGCACTCGGCGAGCCTACCGCGTCTCGGCCTTCCTGCCGATCCCGATTGACGGCGGCGAGACGCCTGCGCAGACTGGGACGATGGCGTCCGTGGACACCAAGCTCGCCCTGCTCGGATACGGGACCGTCGGTGCGGCGGTCGATCGTCTGCTGAGCGAGTCGGCGGAGGACATCGAGCGTGCGACCGGCCACCGGCTGCGGGTCGTGAAGGCGCTCGTCCGCGACCCGGGCAAGGGGCGCGGCCACCGCCCGGCCGACGGCGTGCTCACGACCGACTTCGCCGAGATCGCCGACGACCCTGAGATCGCGGTCGTCGCGGAGGTGCTCGGCGGTCTCGACCCCGCCGGCGGCTACGTCCTGGAGCTGCTCTCGCGCGGAAAGCACGTCGTCTCCGCAAACAAGCAGCTCGTCGCCCGGCGCGGTGCCGAGCTCTTCGAGGCGGCGTCGGCGGCGGGCGTGCAGCTTCGCTTCGAGGCGAGCGTCTGTGCCGCGATCCCGGTGATCAAAGTGCTGCGCGAGGCACTCGTCGTGACGAACGTGCACGGGGTCCTGGGGATCGTCAACGGCACCACCAACTTCGTGCTCACCGAGATGGAGGCTGGGCGGACCTACGCGGAGGCGCTGGCCGAGGCGCAGAGCCGGGGCTACGCGGAGCAGGACCCGACCGACGACGTGTCGGGCGCCGACGCGGCGGCGAAGATGGCGATCCTCGCGACGGTTGCCTTCAACACCCGGGTCGGCCTCGCCGAGGTCGAGTACACGGGCATCTCCGAGATCGACCCCGTCGACGTGGCGGCGGCGCGCGAGCTCGAGATGGTGATCCGCCTCGTCGGCGCCGCGCGGCTGCACGACGGCCGCTACGACGTGACCGTCCGGCCCGCGTTCGTCGACAGGCACCATCCGCTCGCCAACGTCGAGGGGGCGTTCAACGCCGTGATGCTGCAGGGCGACGCCATCCGGGAGATCACGCTGGCCGGGCCGGGCGCCGGCGGCATCGAGACGGCCTCCGCGGTGATCGCCGACATCACGAGCGTGATCGGGACGATGGGGACGGGGTTCCTGCAGAACGATCCGGCGTGGCGCAGGCTCGATCGGCTGCCGCCCGCCGAATCGCGCTCGCCGTTCTACTTCCGGCTCGCTGTCGAGGACCGGCCGGGCGTGCTCGCGCACGTCGCCGAGGAGCTCGCCCACCGCGAGATCTCGATCGCACGGCTTCTCCAGCACGCAAACGGCGAGGGCGCCGCCCTCCACGTCGTCACGCACGAGGCGGCGCAGGGCGCGCTCGAGCAGGCGCTCGACGTGATCGGCGACCTCGACGAGGTACGGCGCCGCTCCACGCCCCTGCCCGTCGTCTCGGAACGCGGCGTCTCGGAGCTCGGATGGACGTGACCGCCCGTCACCGCCTCTCGCTCGGCGAGGGCTCGACCCCGCTCGTCCCGTCGTCACGCCTCTCCGACGAGCTCGGCGGAGACGTGCATCTCAAGCTGGAGGGCGCCAACCCGACCGGCAGCTTCAAGGACCGCGGCATGGTCGTCGCGGTCGAGCGCGCCGTGGCCGTGGGCGCGCGGATCGTGGTCTGCGCCTCCACCGGCAACACGGCGGCGTCGGCAGCGGCGTACGCGGCGCGTGCCGGCCTGCAGGCGGTCGTCCTGACGCCGGCCGGCGCGACGGCGACCGCCAAGCGCGCCCAGGCACTGGCGGCGGGAGCGTGTGTGCTCGAGGTGCAGGGCAGCTTCGACGACACGCTCTGCCTCTGCCGGGAGCTGTCCGAGCGTGACGGCTTCGTGCTCGTGAACTCGCTGAACCCCGACCGGATCGAGGGTCAGAAGTCGGTCGTCTTCGAGCTCGTCGAGCAGCTCGGCCGGGCGCCGGAGACGATCGCGCTTCCCTACGGGGGCGGCGGGAACGTCTCTGCGGTCGCCGCGGCGTGCGAGGACGCGGGCATCGCGCCGAGGATCGTCGTCGGCGAGGCCGCCGAGCGGTCGACCACGTGGGCATCGGCGATCCGGATCGCCGAGCCGGCGCACCGGGCGAACGTCGAGGCGCTCGCCGCGGCCGGACGCATCGAGATCGTCACCCTTTCCGAGAACGAGATCCGCCGGGCATGGCGGGAGCTCGCGGCGGGCGACGGCGTGTTCTGCGAGCCGGCGAGCGCAGCCGGCTGCGCCGCGCTCGCGCGCCGCGGCGGCGCGGAGGGCCTGACGGTCTGCATCCTCACGGGGCACGGCCTGAAGGACGCAGCTGCGGTGGACGTCTCCTCGGTGCCGGTCGTCGAGGCGAGCGTCGAGGCCGTGCTGGCGGCGGTTCCGTGATTCGCGCGAAGGCGCCTGCGTCGACCGCCAACCTCGGGCCGGGCTTCGACGCCGCTGCGGCGGCGCTCGACCTGTGGAACGAGCTCGCCGTCGAGGAGGGCAGCTTCGCGGTCGAGCTCGAGGGCGAGGGCGCGGACGAGCTGCCTCGCGATGCGTCGCACCTGGCTCTGCGCGCGTTCGCGCGCTTCGCGCCGGTCGAGGGTCACCGCTTCCGGTTCTCGAACCGCATCCCGCTCGAGCGGGGGCTCGGCTCGAGCGCCGCGACGATCGCGCTCGGGCTGCTCGCCGGCGCCGAGGCCGCGGGCCGGGAGGTCTCCGTCGACGAGCTCCTCGCCGCCGGGGAGGCCTTCGAGGGGCATGCCGACAACCTGGCCGCGGTCCTGCACGGAGGTGTCTGCGTCGCGTGGCGACGTGAGGGCGTGACGCGGGCCGCCCGCATCGCCGCCGCGATGCCGGCGGCCGCGATCGTCGTGGTGCCTGCGTCTCGTACGAGCACGTCCGACTCGCGCAATGCCCTGCCGGCCGTCGTCCCTCACGAGGATGCCGCTGCCAGCGCAGGCGCAGCCGTGCTGCTCGGCGCCGCGATCGTCTCGGGCGACGCGGCGCTCCTCGCCGAGGCGTTCGCGGACCGTCTCCACGAGCCCTACCGGCTCGCATCCGCTCCGCTCCTCGCTGCCGTCCGCGCGCGGCCGCCGGCGGGCACGATCGGCGTCACGCTCTCCGGCTCCGGCCCGTCCGTCGTCTGCTGGGCGCGCCCGGCGGACGCCGCCCGGGTCGCCGAGGAGCTCGGCGGGGCGCTCGCCGAGGCCGCGGTGCTCCGGCTTTCCGTGACCGCGCAGGGAGCGCACCTCGCGTGAGCCTCGTCGTCGGGTATCCCGGCCCGCGCGGCAGCCATACCGCGGCCGCAGCCGCCGTCCTCGTGCCCGACGCGACGCGTACGGTCGACCTTCCGAGCTTCGCGGCCGTCGTGGAGGCGGCGGTTGCCTTCGAGATCGAGGCGGCCGTCCTGCCGATCGAGAGCTCCCTGATCGGGCCGATCGCCGAGACCCACGACCTGCTCTTTCGCGCGCCGCTCTCGATCGTGCAGGAAGTGACGTTGCCGATCCGCCACTGCCTGCTCGGCCTGCCGGGGGCATCGCGCGACGGCGCCCGCATCCTGCGATCGCATCCGGCGGCGTTCGACCAGTGCCGCGACCTGCTGTCGCGCTGGCACGTGAAGTGCATTCCGGCCGCGACGACCGCCGATGCGGCCCGCGAGGTGGCCGAGTCCGGGGATACCGCGCAGCTCGCGCTCGCGAGCATGGAGGCGGCGACGACCTACGGCCTCGAGATCGTCGCCGACGACGTGGGGGACAGCCCCGGCGCGTTCACGCGGTTCGTCGCGATCGCGCCGTACACGCGGGTGGAGGCGAACGGGAGCTGGCGGACCGCGCTGTCGTTCGTCACCGACCATCGTCCCGGCGCGCTCTACCACGCGCTCGGCGCGTTCGCCCACAACGGCGTCAACCTCGTGCAGCTCGTCTCGCGGCCGCTTCCCGCGTCGCCGTGGCGCTACCGCTTCGACGCCGTGCTCGACGGCAACGTCTTCGACGAGACCATTCGGCCTGCGCTGGAGGAGCTCCGCGGGCAGACGCGCGAGCTCTGGCTCTTCGGCTCGTACCCGGCCGAGCGGCCGGGCGAGGCCTAGACGACCGTGCGGGACACGAGCAGCTTCGCGAGGCGGATCTCCGCCGCCTTCACGGAAGCCTCGCCCGCGTAGAGCGCGGTCGTCCCGATCGTCAGCTCGACGTTGCCGCGGCCGATCGCCAGGATGTCGGTGAACACGCGGACGGTGCTCGAGCCGCTCTTCACGTCCATCACGGCCCGGTAGGCGCGCGTATAGGGCGCGACGTTCGGGAACGCGAGCCGCTTGAACGACACCAGCCGCTCCGATGCCGTCAGCGACTTGACGACGTTCGACTTCAGGCACGGCATCACCTGAGGTGCGAGCACGGTGCGCCTCCAGTCGAGCCGCACCATCTCGGGCGTCTGCAGCACCTGCGCCTGGCTGTCGAGCTCGATTCCGGCGTGCTTCCAGACCGTCTCGGCCGCTCCGATCAGGACGAGGTCCGACTGCTTCGGCTGGAAGTCCTTGCAACCCGTGCCCGAGTTGATTTCGGGCTTCTTCGATCCGCCCGTCCAGCCGGTCGCCGAGCCGAGATCGGCCTTCTTCAGGACGGCCGCGTGCGCAGCCGCCTCGCCCGACGAGGTCAGGTGCACCTTCTCCTTGTCGGCCAGCGCCGCACCCGCGGCGACGAGGGCGATCGACGCCGCGCAGACCAGCGCAACCGGGCCTCTGTAGCGCAGCCGTCTCATCTCCTCTCGAGCCTATCGGCCGCCGTTCGCCTCGACTTGAGACGGCCATGACCACTGACATGCATGCCACGGCTTGCAAATGCGGATTTTCCTGCATATCGTCGCCCCGACATGGGGAGAGGGCGGTCCTGGGTGCGGCCGGGCCCTCGACGGGCGGCGCGGTTCGGCGCCGTCGCGATCGCGGCAGTCGTCGCGCTGGTCCTGGCGCCCCAGGCGCTCGCGAATACGTTCACCGTCACGACGACGGCCGACGACACCGGATCTCCCCCGGTGGGCTCTCTCAGGTGGGCGATCGAGCAGTCGAACGCGAACGTCGGCATCGAGGACACGATCGATTTCGATCTTCCCCCGCTCGACTCGACCATCGTCTTCGCCGGGGGAATGCCGGCGATCACCGACCCGGTGGTCATCGACGGCACGATCCCCGGCGCCACGTACGGATCGCAGCATCCGCGGATCGACGGCACCGGCCTGGCCGAGACGAGCGGCCTGGTCTTCAACACGCAGTCGATCGTCCAGAGCGTCGTGCGCGGCCTCTCCGTCACCGACTTCGACACGGCGGGGCTCCAGCTCAACCTCGCCTCGGTGCTCGTCGCGGGGAACTTCATCGGCGTTGATCCGACCGGCACCGTCGGCTTCGGCAACCAGTTCGGGATCACGGCGTTCGGAGCTGCTGTGATCGGAGGCAGCACCGCCGCCGACCGGAACGTCATCTCCGGAAACGTCAATGGCATCAACCTCGGCGGCTCCGGCACGACCGTGCAAGGCAACTACATCGGGACGAACGCGGCCGGTACAGCCGCGATTCCGAACAACGACGGGATCTTCATCAACAACGGGGCCGACGAGACGATCGGCGGCTCGAACTCCGGCGAGGGCAACCTCATCTCCGGCAACTCGTCCGAGGGGCTCAGGATCGAGCCGGGAACCGGCGTCGTTGTGTACGGGAACCTGATCGGCACCCAGGCGGACGGCAGCTCGCCGCTCGGCAACGGCAGTACGGGGGTCGGGATCGGCCAGAGCAACATCGACAACAACGTCATCGGTGGAACGAGCACCGGCGAGGCGAACACGATCGCGTTCAACGCGACCGGCGTCGGTGTCGGCGGGAGCGGCCGAGGTGACGCGATCCGCGGCAACTCCATCTTCTCCAACACGGGGCTCGGCATCGACCTCAGCCCGGGCGGCGTGAATGCCAACGATCCGAACGACGCCGACACGGGGCCGAACGAGGGCCAGAACTTCCCCGACCTGGCGACGGCGACGGCGCTGTCGGGCGGCCACGTCGAGGTGACCGGGACCGTGACCGGCTCGCTCTCCGGGTCGTTCTACACCGTCGACGTCTACGCGAGCTCCGCCTGCGATCCGTCGGGGCACGGCGAGGGTGAGCGGTACCTCGGCTCGGTGAGCACCCAGCTCGGCACGTTCGACACCGGCACTTCGCTGGCGGGCACCCTGTCGGTCGGCGAATACGTCACCGCGACGGCGACGGACACGTTCGGCGACACCTCGGAATTCTCGAGCTGTGTTCAGGTCGCGGCGCCGCCGGGAGTCACGTACACGGTCAACTCGACGTCCGACGTCGCCGGAGGCTCGTGCACTCCGAGCCTCTGCACGCTGCGTGACGCCATCGACGCGGCGGATGCGCACCCCGGGCCGGACGTGATCGCGTTCGCCCTGCCGGGTGGTGGGCAGCAGACGATCACCCTCGACGCGCAGCGCCCCGCTCTCTCCGTGACGGAGCAGGTCACGATCGACGGTACGACCGAGCCCAACATCGCACCGAGCTCGGTCGGTGTGACAATCGACGGCGGCGCATCCGGCGGCAATGCGAGCTCGCCGGGGTTGGTCCTCGCGGCCGGCTCCGACGGTTCGACCGTCAAGGGCCTCGCCTTCGTCAACTTCCAGAGCGAGGGGTTCTCCTCGGCGCTCGAGCTCGTCTCGAGTGGGGACGATGTGGTCGGGAACTACTTCGGTGTCGCCGCCGACGCGAGCACCACGTCGGCGACACAGCTCGGCATCCTGATCACCGGCGACGGCAACACTGTCGGCGGCATCGCCCCGAGCGACCGGAACGTCTTCGTGTCCCAGACCGGCGTCTACGTCGGCGATCCGTACGGCGCGGGAGTCACGCCGAGCGGGAACGACGTCCTCGGCAACACCTTCGGCCTGCTGCCCGACGGCATCACGCCCGGGACGTCCTCCCAGGGCATCTACCTGACGGACGGTGCGTACGACAACGTGGTCGGCGCCTCGCTCGTCGGCGGCGGCCCCACGGGCGCGGGGAACATCTTCGCCGGACAGACCGGGCAGGGCGTGTGGATCGCCCAGGCGGGCGCCGGGAACGCGGTCGGCGGCAACACGTTCGGTCTCGATGCGGAGGGAGCCCCCGTTCTCCCCGGGATGCAGACCGGCGTCGAGGTCACCGGCACCACCGGGACGATCGTCGGTGAGAACGTCGGGCCGGACGGTCTCTACGGGCTCCACTCGGCGCTCGGGAACGTCATCGCCGGCACCGCGAGTGAGGCGATCTTCATCGGCGACGACGTCGCCTCCTCGACCGGGACGATCGTCGCCGGCAACTTCATCGGCGTCGACCGGAGCGGCGCCGCGACGAGCCCGAACGCGACCGGCATCAGCGTCGTCGATTCCTCCGGCAACCAGCTCGGGCCGGGGAACACGATCGCCAACTCGACGGGCGACGGCATCGCGCTCCGGAACCTCGGGACGGCCCCGGTCGGCAACCGGATCGTCGCGAACTCGATCTACGCGAACGGCGGCGCCGGGATCGCGCTCGGCGACGGCGGCAACAACGGTCTCCCGGCGCCGACCGTGACGTCCGCGTCGACGACTTCCGCCTCGGGCATGGCAACCGGCCCGGCAGGCTCGACGCTGTTCGTCGAGGTCTTCGGCAACCCGTCCTGCGACGGGGCGGCGAACGGGGCCGGCCAGACCTACGGGACCTACACGAGTGTCACGCTGCCGACGGGACAAGGGAACACGACAGCCGCGTGGACCGCGGGCTTCGCGAGCCTTCCGTCCGGCGCAGGTGTGACCGCGACCGCGACCAACTCTGCGACGAACGACACGTCGACGTTCTCGACCTGCACGACGGTCGGTGCCGTGGGCTCGGGCGGAAGCGTTTCCGGCAGCGTCGCGCAAACGGTCGACGACCACATCGATCTCACAGCGGCCGGGACCGAGGACTGGGCGCTCTGGGGTTACGACCAGGGCTCGATCTCGCTGGCCCCGGACGTCCGGAAGGCAAACGGCTTCGGGATCAGCGCGCTCAGCGCGACGCACGTCGACGATGGGCCGCCGCGAAACTTCGGCCAGTTCGCCTACCCACTCGTTCCGTTCGGCTTCGACTGGTCCGACGGCTCGCCGACGGGCTCGGCGTCCGGGGCAAGTGCCGGAATCACCGCGCCGCAGCCCGGCCAGGGCTTCACGTTCACGGTGCCGGCCGACACGACGACGCGCACGCTGACGGTCTGGACCTCGGCGCACTACGCCGACGGGACACTCACCGCGAGCCTCTCCGACCACAGCGCCGCCGACTACGTCGCGACCGTGCACGCCACCGCAGGCCAGTTCACGGACAACGGGGAGAACGTCCCCGAGGTCTTCACGATCCAGTACGCCGCAGCGAGCTCCGAGCAGCACCTCACGGTTCGCTGGACGCAGGACACGAACAACGGCTGCGACGGCTGCGATGACGTCGTCATCTATGCCGCGGCGCTTGCCTCCTCGACGGCGACCGGTGCGACCGCGACGCTCACGAGCGCTCCTTCCGTCGGCATCTCCGGCTCGAACGACCTGCTGTCCGACATCCCGCTCCGCGCCTTCGAGACGCCGCAGAGCGGCACGACGCCGGCGCCGATCAACGGCCTCCCGATCAACGGGCTGCCGATCAACGGGCTGCCGATCAACGGGCTCCCGATCAACGGCCTGCCGATCAACGGGTTGCCGATCAACGGGCTGCCGATCAACGGCCTGCCGATCAACGGGCTGCCGATCAACGGGCTGCCCATCAACGGCCTGCCGCTGAGCGACCTGCCGATCAACGGGCTCGCCGTCCCCGGCGGCTGGGAGGCGCTGCTCGCCGGGACGCCGCTCGCCGGAAAGCCCCTCCAGACGATCACGCTCCAGGACGTCCTGTCGCTTCCCACCCCGCCGTCGATCACGCTCGGTGAGCTCGACCTCTCGACGAGCGCGCTCGGCCGGATGACGATCGGGGCGCTCGCGCTCGGCTCCACGCCGATCAACGGGCTCGGCTCGGAGGCATCCACGATCGAGAGCGACCTGCAGGCGTGGTGCCGGCACGTCGCGCCGACCGCCGACTGCAGCGCTGCGAGCATCGGTACCGCAAGTCTCTTCGCGCTCGGGCTCGCCGGCGCCCCGATCAACGGGCTGCCGATCAACGGCCTTCCCATCAACGGGCTGCCGATCAACGGCCTGCCGATCAACGGCCTCCCGATCAACGGGCTCGACCTCTCGGCCTCGCCGATCAACGGGCTCCCGATCAACGGGCTGCCGATCAACGGCCTGCCGCTCGGCACGCTGCCGATCAACGGGCTGCCGGCGCTCGGCGACGTGTGCACCGATCCCACGTGCGGCGGGGCGACAACTCTCGCCGAGGCCCAGGCGAACGGCGCGATCAAGCCGGGCGCCACGCTCGGCGACCTGCGCTTCTACGACGACCTCACGATCGGCGACCTCGAGCAGAGCCTCGACGGCCCCGACAGCACGGTCACGCTCGGCGACCTGATCGGGCTCCTGATCAAGCGTGCCGACGTCCCCTGGGAGACGCTCCCACCGCGGCTCCTCTCCGCGTTCGACCCGAACCGCTCGACGCTCGCGCTGACGGCCGGCTTCACGCTCCAGGGGCCCGCCTCCGGCCAGAGCCCGGCGATCGTCGCCGTGACGCTGCCCGACGGCTTCGACTACGTCCCGGGCTCCGCCGGCGCGTTCGGCGATCCGGCGGTGAGCGGCGGCACCCTCACCTGGAACGTGCCGAACGTGCCGTTCGGGACGCCGCAGGCGCTCTCGTTCGACGTCTGGTCGGGAACCTCCGTCGGGCCCACCCAGGCGACCGAGCGCGTGACCGCGGGAAGCGCGGCCGACTCGTCGACGGCGGCCTTCGACGTCACCGACAGCTTCGAGCCGAACGACACCGTCGGGCAGGCGACGACGATCACTCCCGACCAGAACGTGGAGCTTTCGGCGATCGGCAGCCGCGGCGACGTCGACTACTACAAGGTCCCGATGCCGCCGGCCGGCACACGGCTGCAGGTGCACCTGACGAACCTCACCGCCGACTACGACCTCGCGCTCTACGCCGGCCAGACGACCTCGGTTCGCACCGGGACGGCGGGCAACGTGCCGCTGCAGGACGGAGCCGTCCCCGACCAGTCGCTCAACCTCCAGGGCGGCGTCAACCCGCAGCTCACCCCGACCGCGCTCCAGGACGTCCCCGACCCGGGCATCCCGGCCGTTCAGGTCTCTGCGAACCGGGGAACCGACGACGAGGACGTCGGCATGGTCTCGCCGGGCGGCGGTGGGTACGCCTACATCGCCGTCTTCGGGTACAACGGCGCGTCGAGCCCAGACCCGTACACGCTTCGCGTGACGACGAAGGCCCCGCAGACCGTCAGCTGCCCGGCCCGCACCTTCGGCTTCGCCGGCCAGGGCACGGCGGGCACGGTTCCGTCGCTCGCCTCGCTGCCGGCCAACCTGAACACGCTGATCCTCGTGAACGAGAAGCGGATCGGTGACACGTACGGATCGAGCGAGGAGGCGAACGTCGTGTCGTCGCTCACGAGGCTCGCCGGCGACAACGGCCTCGGGGTCAGCGGAGCCGTCATCCCGGTCGGGGGCCTCGCGCAATCGGAGTACGACGCCTGGGACGCCAATCCGTGCGACTCCGGCGCGGCGAACGCCGTCGCGAACGCGATCGCGGACGAGATCGACCAGGTGAAGGCCGCCCGCAGCGGCCTCGAGTACGTCGTGTTCGTCGGCGGCGACGACCAGATTCCCTTCTTCCGCCTCCCCGACCTCTCGTACATCGCCAACGAGACGGGCTTCGCGGGCCAGTTCGGGCAGAACGAGTACTACGGCGCCCTGGCCGGCGGCAACCTCCTGAGCGACAACCCCTATCTCGACACCCGGCCGGTGCCGGCGAGCGGGCGGCAGCTCTTCATCCCCGACCTCGTCGGCGGGCGCCTGGTCGAGACGCCCGACGAGATCACCGGCGCGATCCAGCGCTTCGAGGACGCAGGGGGAGCGCTCGACGCGTCGTCGGCGTTCGTGTCCGGGTACGACTTCGTCAGCGACGGCAGCGAGCTCGTGCGGCAGCGGCTCGAGGCGAGCCTGCCGGCCGGGTCCGTCGGCAGCCTGATCGACGACACCTGGTCGAAGGACGACCTGCTCGCCGCAGCCTTCCCGGCCGGCGGTCCCGCGGCGATCAACGACTGGAACGGCCACTACGACAACTACCAGGCGCTGGCCGCGAACGGCGACCAGTCGAATCTCCTCTCGACCTCCACCCTGACCGGGGCATACGCCCTCTCCGGCGGGATCTTCTTCACGATGGGCTGCCACGCGGGCTTCCAGACGACCGACGCGATCGTCGGCGCCACCGCGCCCGACAAGCTCGACTGGGCCGAGTACTTCGCGGGCACCGGCACGGGCTTCGTCGGCAACACGGGGTTCGGGCTCGGCAACACCGACAGCGTCGCCTTCTCGGAGGAGCTGATGGCCGACCTCGCCGGCCACCTCGACGGCACCGCCTCGATCGGGCAGGCGCTCGAGGCGGCGAAGCGCGACTACTACCTCTCGCGCCTCGCCTTCAGCTCGTACGACGAGAAGACGCTCTCCGAGGCGGAGCTGTACGGCCTGCCGATGTACGGCGTCGGCAGCGCTCCGGCCCCGGTCGCTGCGGCCGCACAGCCTGCCGCCGCACAGCCTGCCGCCGCGCCGCCCGACCCGGTCACCGGCACGATGAGCTCGACGAGCCCGTCGGAGGGCTCGCTGAGCCCGTTCTTCGGCTCGGCGCAGACCGCGGGCTTCGACGCAGTCCCGGACTTCTCGCCCCGCCAGACGGGGGCGCACGGCGACTACTACACGAACGCCGGCCAGGTGCAGGCGCCGAACTACCGGCCGCTGCAGCCTTACGTGACGCTTCCCGCCACGCGGAGCGGCCTGACCGCGCACGGCGTGGTCGTCGACGCGCTGACGAGCCGGGACGACAGCCCGTTCAACCCGGACAACGTGCGGCCGACGCTCGACCTCTCCGCGCACGAGCCGGAGCCGCAGTTCGCCGACGAGGCGTGGCCGACGAAGGTGCCGACGCTCGTGTCGCTCGACGACGGCCTCGGGCTCGACCAGGAGCTCAACCTGGCGACCGGGCAGTTCTTCACCGACACCGGCGGGTCGACGCCGGCCGGGGTCGAGCGTCTCTGGACGCACATCGGCGGCCGCGTCACCTACTCGACGAGCCCCGACTTCGTCCCGCCGACGATCGACCAGATCGACGCCTTCCTGACGAACGGCACCGTCGCGTTCACGGGACGCTTCAGCGACCGCACCGAGACGGGCGCGGCCGGGACGGTCGTCTTCGCCCAGGTGGTCTACGACGTCGACTCGAGCGGCACGTGGCAAGCCGTCCAGCTCCAGCGCGACCCGTCCACCGGAGCCTGGTCGGGCGGCGCGCCGTTCACGGGGGCGCACGTGCAGTTCTTCGTCGAGGCGTGTGACCTCGCCGGCAACTGCGGCTACAGCTCCAACAAGGGCCGCTACTTCGACGCGGCGCCGCTGCCCGCCCCGACGGGCTCGATCACGATCACGCCGAGCGGGCCGGCAGGCTCCGGCGCGTGGTTCACCGGCCCGGTGAACGTCGACATCGCGAGCGCGACCGGCGCCGACGTCACGGTCAGCGTCGACGGCGCGCCGTTCGTGCCGCTCTCGTCACCGCTCACGCTGAGCGGCGACGGCTCACACACGATCGACGCCCGCGGCTCGGACGGCTCGGAGGCGTTCGCCGTCGTCCTGATCGACGGGACACCGCCCGACGTCGACCTGACGTTGCCGCCCACCGCGGGAATCGGCGAGCACGTGGCGGTCGCCTTCGCCTGCACCGACCGCGGCTCCGGCGTCACGTCGTGCACCGCGACGCAGAACGGCTCGCCCGTCTCGAACGGCGGCTCGCTCGACACATCGCATGCCGGCACCGTCCAGGTCGTCGTCAGCACCGAGGACGCCGCCGGCAACGCGAAGCAGGTCACGAAGTCGGTGGTCATCGAGAAGGCGACCCCGACGATCACCTGGCCTGCGCCGGCACCCATCGCCTACGGCACGAAGCTCGGACCGGCGCAGCTCGACGCGACGGCATCGGTTCCCGGCACGTTCGTCTACGACCCGCCGGCCGGCACGGTGCTGCAGCCCGGCGTCCAGACCCTGTCGGTGACCTTCACGCCCGCGAACACCGCCGACTACACGACGGCGACCGCGACCGTCCACATCACCGTCGGATTCACCCGGCCGTGCATCACCACGAGGAGAACGGGGCCGTTCAAGGTCGAGGAGGGGACGTCGATCTGCGTCTCCGGCGGCGCCAGCATCACCGGCCCGATCACCATCGAGAAGGGCGGCGCGCTGTGGGTCGGCGGGGCGACGCTCACCGGGCCCTACAAGGCAACCAAGGCCGCTGCGCTGACGCTCTGCAACACGCGCGTGACAGGCCCGATCACCGTGTCCAACTCCACCGGGTACGTGCTCGTCGGCGGCGTCGCAGCCACCGGCTGCGCAGGCAACACGATCACAGGTCCGGTCAAGATCACGAACGGGAGCGGTGGGCTCAGCTTCGCCAGGAACCACGTCACCGGCCCGGTCACGATCACCGGGAACCACGGCGGCTTCATCTTCACCGGCAACACGATCACGGGGCCGGTGCACGTCTCCGGCAACAGCTGATCTCCGCTGCTACGGCAGCGGGACGTCCGGCAGCGCGACGACGCCGAGCCGCTCGAGGATCGCCTGCGCCTCTCTCGCCGCCTCGTCGCCTGCGAAACCCGTCGCCACCTGTGCGTGCAACGTGCGGGCGACCTCGTACTGCGCCCCGAGCTCCCGCGCGAGACGCAGGCTCTCGTCGAGATGCGGCGGAGCATCGTCGCGCCGTCGCGCCTGGACGGCGGCGAGGCCGATGACCCGCTCGAGCAGCGCGGAACGGACGCCAACCTCGCCGGTCACGGCCATGCGCTCCAGCGCGTCCAGCGCGAGCCGGGTCGCGTCGTCGTGGCGCCCCTCGAGCACCCACGCCTCTGCACGCCGGGCCTCCGCCTCGATCAGGAAGCTCTCCGAGCCGAGCTCCGAAAGCCGACCGGCCGCCTCGTCGAACCGAGCCTGGGCATCGGCGAAACGCCCGTCAGCGGCGGCGAGGCGCCCGAGGTTGATCGTCACGAGCGCCTCTCCGATCGGGAACCTGGCCGCGCGGTAGGTCCGGAGCGCCACGTCGAACAGGCCGGCGGCGTCGTCGAGGTGGCCCTGATCGAGCAGGATCTCCGCTCGGTTGTTCACCGCATGCCCACCGGTGAGCACGTCGCCGGCGCGACGGGATGCGTCCTCCGCCCGGTGGTAGCGCTCGAGCGACTCGTCCCATGCTCCCTCGTAGTACGCGCGCACGCCCATGTTGTTCAGCACCGTCGCCTGCCGGTGCAGGAGACCCAGCTCCTCGAAGATCGGCAGCGCACGTTCGAGAAAGTCGCGC
Source organism: uncultured Thermoleophilia bacterium (assembly GCA_963784765.1). Taxonomy (GTDB): domain Bacteria; phylum Actinomycetota; class Thermoleophilia; order Gaiellales; family Gaiellaceae; genus PALSA-600. The sequence continues at coordinate 49,736 of CAWASP010000004.1, read as the reverse complement.
GCCGGCCCGCCACGGTCACCTTCGGCTGCGGCGCGCACGTAGAGCGCATCCGCGAGGGCGACGCGGTCTCCGAGCGCGGTCGCGCCCTCGGCCGCCTGCCCCGCGCACGAGGCCGCGTCATCGATCCTGCCCTGGCGGTAGAGGACGATCGCGCGCCCCAGCTGCAGCAACACCCTCTCGGCGGGGTCGGCGCCGGCCGCTGCTTCCTCGTAGAGGGCGATTGCATCGGCGTACCGTCCCTGTCGCTCGGCGACGACGCCCCGCTTGCGGAGGAGGCGGGCGCGCTGGCCGCCGTGGGCGAGCCCTCGCCGGTAGGACTCATCCGCCTCGTCGTAGCGCGCCGCGAGCTCCCGCACGTCCCCGAGAGCCTCGCAGACCCGCGCCAGCTCCTCCCCGGCCGGCTTCAGCTGCTCGGCCGCTGTCAGCGCCCGCTCGTAGAAGGTGGCCGCGTCGACGTTCGCGTACTTCGACCGCGCATGGTCGCCCGCCAGCACGGCGTACCGCCACGCGCGCTCCCAGTCGCCCGCCTCGAGGAAGTGCAGCGAGAGCACATCTGCCACCGCGGCCGGATCGGCGCTGCGGCGCTCGATCGCATCGCCGACACGCTCGTGGATGTCGCGCCGCCGCGCGTACGAGAGGCCGTCGTAGGCGGCGGTGCGGACGAGGTCGTGCCGGAAGCGGAGCCGCAACGAGCCTTCCCACTCGACGAAGTCGGCGAGGCGCGTCCACTGCCCGGGGTCGCCCGTTTCGTCCGGCAGGATCTCCGCCAGCAGGTCGAGTTCGAACGACGGCCCGATCACCGACGCGTGGCGGAGGAGCAGCCGATCGGACGGCAGAAGGGTGTCGATACGCGCCGTCAGGAGCAGCTCGACCGTCTCGGGAAGCTCGCTGCCCCCGGTCGGCGAGACGGCGAGCTCCCGGATGAAGAGCGGGTTGCCCGCCGCACGCGCCGTCAGCGCCTCGAGCTCCGTCTCCGACAGCGCGACGTCCCCCGCCGCGGCGAGCGCGAGTGCCCTCGCGTCCTCGGTCGGCAGCGGCTGCAGCTGGAGCACCGTCGCCGTCGTCCCGAGCGGCGGCCCCGACGGCCTGCGCGTGGTGAGCACGAGCCAGGGACGGGCGCCGGGCTGCGCGAGCCGCGCGAGGGCGAGGTGCGACGCGTCGTCGAGCCAGTGCGTGTCCTCGAGGACGATCGCCGTCGGCATGAGCAGCAGGCGCATCAGGAACTGGTCGAGCACGTCGTGGAGGCGGTCGCGCCGGAACGCGGCGTCGATCTCGTCGACCTCCGGTGTCGGTTGCACCTCGGCGTCGAACGGAACGGCGAGCAGTGGGAGCCACGGGACGAGGTCGGGCATCACCCCGGCCGCGAAGGTCGTGAGCTTCGCTCCTGCGGACTCGGCAGGCTCATCGGGGAGGATGCCGACGAGCGGCCGCAGCAGCCCGCGCAGGGGCGCGAACGGGGTCGACGCCGCATACGGCTCGCACTGCGCGCGGAGGATCTGGAAGCCGAGCGCCGTCGAGACGACCTCCTCGACGAGGCGCGACTTGCCGGCACCCGGCTCGGCGACGAGCTCGACCGTCCGGCTCTGGCGTGCCCGGGCGGCGTCGACCGCCTCCCGGAGAACCGGCAGCTCGTCCTGCCGGTCGACGAGCGGCAGGTGCGGCCTCGTCTCCTCGACGTGCCCGTCGTCGACCGTCCCCACCGAGTAGCCGGTGACCGGCTTCGACTTTCCCTTCATCAGGAACTGCCGCGACGTCGTCCGGAACCTCGTCCGCGAGCGTTGCAGCACCTCTCCGGTCGCCAGGATCTCGTTCCGCGCGGCCCGGGTCGCCAGCCGTGCCGCCAGGTTGACGGTGTCTCCCATGACGGCGTAGGTGCGGCGAAGCTCCGATCCGATCGGGCCGGCCAGGACCGGGCCGCGGTTGACGCCGGCCGCGATCGGCGGCCCCGCGCCGGCGTCGACGATCGCGCGGAGCGCCCGCAGCATGCGGTCCTCCTCGTCGCCCTCGCTCGACGGTGCGCCCGCGACGAGATACAGCTTGCCCCCGTCGCGGTCGATGTCCGACTCGAGCCAGGTGATCGAGCGGTCCCGCGTCTCCGACGAGACGACATCTGCGAGCTCGCCGAGCCGCCCCGCCGCCTCGTCGAGACGTTCGACGAGCGCGTCGGTGCCCGAGAACTTGATGAAGGCGGCGGTCGCGCGGCGGTGCTCCGCCTCGACCGCATCCTCCTCGATCGGGAGGCGGAGCATGGGAGGGACCAGGCCGGCCAGGTCGGCGACGCCGCCGCCCGTCCGCTCCGGCAGCGGCGGCAGCTCGTCCTCGGCCGCGTCCGCTCGCAGGAGGTAGGCGTCGCCGCGAGGTTCCGCCACGAGCCCGTCCAGTGCGTCCGCCGTGCGAGCCGAGCAGAGAATCTCGCCGGCCGACGCCGCGTCCTCGAGCTCGAGCGTCTTCGAGGCGGCCGGCCCGCAGACGATCAGCTCGTGCTGGTGGCGGCCGAGCAGGAAGAAGTGGCACGGCCCTGAGACGAGCCCGCCCGCCATGCCGAGCTCCACCCGTCCGACGCTCGAGTCCGCGGCGCCGGTGCGCGAGATGAACACCTGCATCGCAAGCGCAGCGTGGGCGGCGCGTTCCTCGTGACGGTCGCCGTCGAACGAGAGCAGAAGTGCGTCACCCCGGAACTTGAGCACGTCGCCGTCGTACCGCTCGGCGATCTCGATCAGCCCGGAGTAGCACCGGCTGATCAGCGTGATCAGCTCTTCCGCGCCGGCCTTGCCGCGCTCTGCGAGTCGCTCGGAGAGCGCCGTGAAGCCGGAGATGTCGAGGCCGAGGAGCGATGCGTCGACCACGCGCGCCCGCTTGCCCGGGCTCCGCTCCTCCCACTGTGCGGCCAGCCTCGGAACGTACGGCCGGAAGCCCGCCGAGGCGGTCGTCGTCATCCCGGCATCGCTCGAGCCGCGGGCATCCCCCGGAGGGTACGGCAGGCTCTGCAGCCGCTCAACCGGCGGCTCCTCCCTCGATCCAGGGATGTCTCGGCGCCTCGACTAAGCTGCCCGGGAGGCCCATCTCGCCGATCGGCTAGGTTCGGCCGGGTGAAGCTGGTCTAGATTGTGGATCCGGCACCACCACGGAGGAGGGGAGCATTCCTTTGGGCACCGATACGACGCAGCAGGTTCGCGCGATCCTCGCCGAGCACGGTCGGCTCTCGGTCGACGTCGGGACGCTGCCCGAGGACGGGAATCTCTTCCAGGCGGGCATGACCTCGCACGCGAGCGTCAACCTGATGCTCGCGCTCGAGGACGCGTTCGACCTCGAGTTCCCCGACACGATGCTGAAGCGTTCGACGTTCGAGACGATCGCGTCGATCTGCGCGGCGGTGGAGGCGCTGCAGGAGCAGGTGGCGGCGTGACTGTGGCGCTGGCGGGCGACGCGTCCGTCGAGACGGTCAGGCGCATCGCCGAGAACGTCGCGGCGAAGCACGCCGACGACGTCGATCGCGCTGCGCGTTTTCCGGTCGAGACGATCGACGCCCTGCGCGAGGCTCGCGCCCTGTCCGCTTTCGTGCCGCGGGAGCTGGGCGGCGGCGGCGCGTCGATCGAGGAGATCAGCCGCATGTGCTTCGAGCTCGGCCGCTCCTGCGGCGCGAGCGCCATGGTCTTCGCGATGCACCAGATCCAGGTGGCGAGCATCGTCAGGCACCTCGAGAACGCGGCGTGGTACGCGGACTACCTCCGAGAGCTCTCCGAGACGCAGCGCCTGATCGCGTCCGCGACCTCCGAGGTCGGCACCGGGGGCGACATGGGACGGTCGGTTGCGGCGGTCGTCGAGGAGGACGGCGGCTGCTCCTTCGAGAAGCAGGCGCCGACGGTCAGCTACGGCGAGAACGCGGACGACCTCTTCGTGACGCTACGCCGCGCGCCCGACGCCGAGCCGGGAGATCAGGTGGTCGTGCTCGCGCGGAAAGAGCAGCTGACGCTCGAGCAGACGGGCACGTGGGACCCGCTCGGCATGCGCGGCACCTGCTCGCCCGGCTTTGTCGTCCGCGCCCGGTTCGGGAAGGAGCAGGTGCTTCCGACGGCCTTCTCGCGCGTCAGCTCCGAGTCGATGGTGCCGCTCTCGCACGTGTTCTGGTCTCACCTCTGGCTCGGGATCGCGACCGACGCGTTCGACCGGGCGCGCGCGTTCGTGCGGGCGCTCGCGAAGCAGCGTCCGGGCGATCCGCCGCCGGCCGCCGTCCGGCTCTCCCACCTTGCGAGCGAGCTCTCGCTGCTGCGGGCCGAGGTGCTGTCGGGACTGCGGGACTTCGTCGAAGCCGACGCGCGCGGGCGCGACGAGCTCGCGACGATGGCGTCGGCGCTGCGCTTCAACAACCTGAAGATCGCGGCGTCGGAGCAGGCTCCGCGTGTCTGCCAGGGCGCGATGACGGTCTGCGGCATCGTCGGGTTCAAGAACGACACGCCGTACTCGATCGGCCGCCATCTCCGCGACACGATGTCCGCCTGCCTGATGGTGGCGAACGATCGGATCCACCAGACGAACGCGAGCCTGCTGCTGATCGCCAAAGAGGTGTAGACCGCCCCCATGGCGCAGTACAGGGCCGCCACACCCGAGCAGGAGCAGGCACTCGACGAGCTCGTGCGGGCCGGGCTTCTGATCCCGACCGGGGCGCCCGGGATCTACGGGCGCGGCGCCGCGTTCGAGGACGTGCGCCTGCGCTTCGAGGAGCTGGTGCGGAAGATCGGCGAGGCCGACGGCGCCGAGCGGGTCGCGTTCCCGCCGGTGCTGCCGCGGCACCAGCTCGAGGACATCGGCTACCTCAAGTCGTTCCCGCACCTCCTCGGCACGATCTTCGCGTTCGACGGCGACGAGGCGGCGGCGGCCGAGCAGGAGGAGCGGGCGGCACGTCATGGCGACTGGAGCGAGTTCCAGGAGATGACCGACCTCGTGCTGCTCCCGGCCGCCTGCTACCCGGTCTACCCGGCGATCGCCGCGCGCGGGCCGCTGCCTCCGGGTGGGGTGATGGTGGACGCCGGCGGCGCGTACGTGTTTCGCCGCGAGCCGAGCGGCGACCCCGCGCGGCTGCAGATGTTCCACCAGCGCGAGATGGTGCGGATCGGCGAGCCCGAGGTCGTCGCCGAGTGGCGCGACCTGTGGCGTGACCGGGCGGTCGAGCTCCTGCGCGGGCTCGGGCTCGACGCCGAGTTCGACATCGCGTCGGATCCCTTCTTCGGCCGCTCAGGCCGGATGCTCGCCGCGAACCAGCGCGAGCAGGAGCTCAAGTTCGAGGTGCAGGTCGAGATCGCCGGGCCGGAGCCCACGGCGGTGGCGTCGTTCAACTACCACCAGGACCACTTCGCCCTCGTCTTCGGGCTCGAGACGGCAGGCGGCGAGGTCGCGCACAGCGCCTGCCTCGGCTTCGGCGAGGAGCGCATCACGCTGGCGTTGTTCCGGACGCACGGGACGGACGTGGACGCGTGGCCGGACGCGGTCCGCGAGCGGCTCTGGGGGGCGTCGTGAGCGTAGGCTCGAGCGTCGGGACGCAGACCGGCATGATCAGCCTGTTCGGGCTCGATCCCGCGACGTACGTGCCGCACCGCGTGCACCGCGAGGAGCGGTCGTACTCCGAGACCAACTGCTACGCCGACATCCTGATCGAGCTCGTCCACGCCGCCGGGCACGAGCCGCTCGCGGTCGTCGGGAGCGCGCTCACGGTCGACTTCGAATCCGACCAGTGGACGTTCTTCAAGCCGCAGCCGGACGAGCTCGAGCTGCTCTACGGCATCGACATCCACGAGATGCAGCCCTACCGACCGCTGCCCGACCAGATCGCCGACCAGATCGAGGCGGGCAGGACGCTGATCGCCGAGCTCGACTCGTTCTACCTGCCCGACGTGGCCGGCACCGCCTACCGGACGGAGCACGTGAAGAGCTCGGCCGTGATGGAGGCGATCGACCGCGACGCCGAACGTCTTCGCTACTTCCACAACGGCTCGCTCTTCGAGCTCGGCGGAGACGACTACCGCAACGTCTTCCGTTCCGGGCGCGAGTTCTCGCCCGACGTGCTCCCGCCGTACACCGAGCTCGTGCGCTTCGACCGCGGACCTGCACTCGAAGGCGAGGAGCTTCGTCACGCCTCGCTCGGGCTGCTCCGCCGGCACGTCGCCCGGATGCCCGACTCGAACCCGTTCGTCCGCTTCGGCGCCAACCTCGAGGAGACGCTGCCCGCGCTACTGGCAGGAGACGCCGCCGACTACCACGCGTACGCGTTCGCGACGGTTCGCATGGCCGGGGCGGCGTTCGAGCTCGGAGCCTCCCACGTGGAGTGGCTCGAGCCCGGCAGCGCTGCGGATGCCGTCCGCGAGCTGACCTCGATCGTCGAGGGCTGCAAGGTGCTGTCGTTCAGGCTCGCGCGCCGGAAGGCCTTCGATCCGTCGCCGCTCGTCGCAGACCTCGCCGCCTCCTGGGAGCGGGCCCGGAGCCTGCTGGGCGAGCTTGCTGCCGCTTGAGCGCACGCACGCCGAGGCGGAGGCTCGTCTCGGTCACGGCTGGCAGACGTGTGTCGTCGCGCCGGGCGGCGAGCCCGACGGCTGGCTGCCGGCCGAGGTTCCGGGAACGGCGGCGGCGGCGCTCCGGGCGGCGGGACGGCCGGTCCCCGACCTCGACGCGCACGACTGCTGGTTCCGGACGAGCTTCGACGCCGAGCCCGGTGGCCGGGGCGAGGAGATCGCGCTCGCCATCGGAGGGCTCGCGACGAGCGCAGAGGTGTTCCTGAACGGCGAGCGGGTCGTCGACAGCGAGTCGATGTTCCTCGCCCACGAGCCCGACGTGACCGGGCTCGTGCGCGATCGCAACGAGCTGCGGATCCGCTGCCGGGCGCTCGCCCCGCTGCTGGCAACGCCGCGGCGGCCGCGGGCGCGCTGGCGCACGCAGCTCGCGGCGGGAAACCTGCGCTTCGTCCGCACGATGCTGCTGGGCCGCGCGCCCGGGTTCGCCCCGGGGCCGGCGGCGGTCGGGCCGTGGCGTCCCGTCGAGCTTCGCCGGCGACGGGGGATCTGCGTCGAGGCGCTCGACCTGCGCCCGCGGCTCGAGGGCGCCGACGGGGTTCTCGACGTCCGTGTGCGCCTGCGCGCGCTCGAGGGTGCGCTTCCCGGCGAGGTCGAAGTGGCGGTTGCGGGTGCCGCGGCGACCGTGCCGCTCGTCGACGGTGCGGCCGAGGGAACGGTTGTCGTGCCCGGCGTCCGTGCATGGTGGCCGTGGACCCACGGTGAGCCGGCCCGCCACGACGCGCGGGTGTCCGCGGGCGGCTTGCTCCTCGCCGAGCGGAAGGTCGGCTTCCGCCGTCTCGAGCCGGGCCCCGGCTACGACGTCGACGAGGCGCCGCTTGCGCTCAGCGTGAACGGTGTCGGGGTGTTCGCCCGGGGCGCCGTCTGGACGCCGCCGGACTTCGTCCGTCTGTGGTCGGAGCCGGAGGTGCTCCGGCGCGCGCTCGAGCGCGTCCGCGCCGCCGGGATGAACATCGTCCGGCTTCCGGGGACCGGGGCCTACGAGAGCGACGCGTTCCACGACCTCTGCGACGAGCTCGGCCTGCTCGTCTGGCAGGACTTCATGTTCGCGAACTTCGACTACCCGCTCGACGATCCGGTGTTTCGCGAGCTCGTGGAGCGGGAGGCGCGCCAGGAGCTCGCGCGGATCGCCGGACGGCCGAGCCTCGCCGTTCTCTGCGGCTCGAGCGAGGTGGAGCAGCAGGCTGCGATGCTCGGGCTCGACCCGGCGCTCGGGCGCGGCGAGCTGTTCGGCGAGCTGCTGCCGAGGCTCGCCCGCGAGGCGGGCGCCGACGTCCCCTATGTGCCGTCCGCGCCGAGCGGCGGCGACCTGCCGTTCCGTTCCGATCTGGGCGTCGCGAACTACTTCGGCGTCGGCGGGTACCGTCGCCCGCTCGACGATGCCCGCCGGGCGCGCGTCGGCTTCGCCGCCGAGTGTCTCGCGGTGGCGAACGTCCCGGACGAGGAGACGCTCGAGGCGGAGGGACTGACTGCGACGCCGGTGCACGATCCGCGCTGGAAGGCCGGCGTCCCCCGGGATGCCGGCAGCGGCTGGGACTTCGACGACGTGCGGGACTGGTACCTCGAGCATCTGTTCGCGGTCGACGCGAACGAGCTCCGCCGCACGGACCCGCACCGATACCTCGAGCTCTCGCGGGCGACGAGCGGCGAGCTGATGGCCGAGGTGCTCGGCGAGTGGCGGCGTGGAGGGTCGCCGTGTGCGGGAGCGCTCGTGCTCTGGCTGCACGACCTCGTGCCGGGAGCGGGGTGGGGGCTCGTCGACGCCACCGGCCGCACGAAGGTCGCCTACCACCATCTCCGGCGCGTGCTCGCGCCGCTCGCGGTCTGGATGACCGACGAGGGGCTCGGTGGAATCGATGTCCACCTCGGAAACGACGGGCCGCAGCCCGTGCCTGCGGTGCTTCGCGTCACGCTCTACCGCGATTTCGAGCAGCGCGTCGACGAGGCGTGCGAGCCGCTTCGCCTCGAGCCGCACGGCACGGCGACGCGCAACCTCGAGAGCGTGCTCGGCCGCTTCGCGGATGCGGCGTACGCCTACCGGTTCGGCCCGCCCGGGCACGACCTGGCGGTGGCCTCGCTGGAGAGCGCCGACGGCCGGCTTCTCTCGCAGGCGTTCCGGTTCCCCGTCTGCCGCCCGCTCGGCCTCGAGCCGGCCGAGCGCGTGGGCCTCGTCGGGACGGCGGAACGCCTCGCCGAGGACATCGTCTCGGTCCGCGTCGCCGCAAGACGCTTCGCCTACGGTGTCCGGATCGTCGCTCCCGGATGGGAGGCGGAGGACGACGCCTTCTCCGTCGAGCCCGGCGGCGAACGGCAGGTGCTGGTCCACGCGCGCGAGGAGCTCCCGTTCGCGGGGGCGCTGACGGCGCTCAACCTGGACGGCCGCGTGCCGGTCGCCCTCCCGGGCTGATGGTTCGGGTCGGGATCGACCTCGTCGACGTCGAGTCGGTCCGGGAGTCGCTGCGCGTCCACGGAGCGCACTACCTGCGACGGATCTTCACCGACGGCGAGGTCGCGGACTGCCAGGCGGAGGACGGCCCGTCGGCCGAGCGTCTCGCCGCACGGTTCGCGGTCAAGGAGGCGGCCATGAAGGCCCTGCGGCTGCCGCCGGACGAGGGGCTCGACCTGCGGGCGATCGAGCTCGTCCGCGCGCCGGGCGGCTGGACCACCCTCCGGCTCACCGGCGCCGCCGCCGCGCTCGCCGAACGGCAGGGGCTCGCCGAGTTCGACGTCAGCATCGCGCACGAGGGCGCGTACGCAGTCGCCGTCGTGGTCGCCTCGGGCACCGCCGTTCGCTAGGTTCCGGAACGTGGACGAGGCGCCATCTCCGGCCGACGGCGTCGACGCGGTCGCGTTCCGGCAGGCGATCTCCGCGTTCGCGTCGGGTGTGACCGTGATCACCACGGTCGCCGAGGGCAGGCGCGTCGGGATGACGGCAAGCGCTGTCTCGTCGCTCTCGCTCGACCCCGTGCTCCTGCTCGTCTGCATCAACACGCGTCTGACCACCCACCGCGCGGTCGAGCGGAGCCGGCGCTTCGTCGTCAACGTGCTCGGCGAGGGCCAGCAGGAGCTGGCGCTGCACTTCGCGCGCCGGGCGGACGAGAAGTTCGAGGGGATCCCGCTTCGCGAGGAGCACGACCTGCCGGTGCTCGACGACGCGATCGCCTACTTCGTCTGTGACCTGCACGAGCAGTTCCCGGGCGGCGATCACTCGATCTTCACCGGCCTCGTGCGAGCCTGCGGCGTCGACAACTGGCGCCGGCCGCTCGTCTATTTCCAGAGCTCGTTCGGGTCGATCCGCGATCACCGGCTCGAGCAGGAGCAGGAGATCGCGCTCTGGGACGCGGTTTCGTACGGCATCGGCACGTAGCCGGTCAGCGGATCGTGACGTGCGTCTTCAGCACGACGCCCCGCCGCTCGACCGAGAACGGGTAGCGGCCGGCGTGGGGCGGGTTGCCGAAGCCGGCCGCGCGCGTCAGGGTGACCAGGGCTCGCCCGGGCGCGATGACGGTGCAGATGACGCCCGCCGGCTGCGCCACCGAGATGGTCAGCGTATGACCGGCGACGGCGACGCCGGCCGACGGCCTGCCGCCGACGAGCACCGCCGTGCGCGAGATCGACCGTGGCAGACGGGCCGCGGCCGGCAGACGCACCGCGACGGTCCCGCCGACGAGCCTCCCGCACTGCAGCTCTGCTCGGATCGTGAGCTTCACCGCGACCGGGCGTGCACCGGCCCGCGGGCTCGAGAGCGTCACCGACAGCGGTCCCGGGGTGCGGACGGGTGCCCCGCTCGACGCTCCTGCGTTCGACGCGGCGAGCGTCAGACAGACCGCCGCGGCTGAGATCACGCGCCTTCGCACGACGACACGGTAGCCGCCCGGATCTCTCAGCTTGCGCCGGCGAGGCGGGGCCGGAACCCGTCGATCTCGACCGGCAGCAGCCGGTAGCCGCGAACACCCGTCCGGTCGAGCTCGACCCGGAGGATTGCCGTCCGGGCGGTCACGCCGCTCGAGGGGAAGACGAAGTTGCCGAGCGTCCAGGCGACAAGCGAGCGGTTCGTCGGGCGCGAGACGGGGCCGAGGACGTGCGGGTGGGCGCCGAGGACGAGCCCGGCCCCTGCGTTCAGACAGGCCGAGGCGAGCTCCTGCTGGCGGCTCGTCGGGTCGGGGTGCAGCTCGATGCCCCAGTGGAAGAAGCAGACGACGACGTCCGCGTGGCGGAGCGCCGCGTGGACGTCCGCCGTGATCGCGGCGACGTCCGCAGCCGCCGTGCCGGGCTCGCTCCCGGTGGCAACGAAGCCGGCGGGGTTGACGTCCGAGTAGCCGAGCAGCGCGACCTTCAGCCCGCCTGCGTCGATCACGGCGGGCCGCCGCGCCCGCTCTGCCGTCGAGCCGGCGCCGATTGCCTGCATCCCCGCTGCCTCGACGGCATGGACGGTGTCGAGGAGCGCGTCTCGACCGTAGTCGCCCGCGTGGTTGTTGGCGAGCGTGAGCACGTCGAACCCGGCCAGCAGGTGCAGAGGCGGCAGCGCCGACGGCGGGCCGCGGAACGTGTACTCCTTGACCGCGGCGACGCCGCGGGTCGACACCGCGGTCTCCAGGTTGCCGGTCGTGATATCGGCGCGGCGCAGCGTCGGCGCGATCAGCGCCCACGGGTAGGCCGGCCCTGAGCGCGCAATCGCCGGTCCGACCTGCTCGCCGAAGGTGATGTCACCGACCGCTTCGAGCGTGACCCGCCGAACGACGAGCGTGCCGGCCTTCCGGGAGCGTCCGGCTGCACGCACGGCCAGGCGGTACCGGCCGGGAGCCGCCGCGGCGAAGCGGAGCGTGTAGCGGCCGAGCCGGCCGGCCGCCGCCGACGCCATGACCCGGCCGTTCGCGTACAGCGAGACACGCTGCCGCGCGCCGGCGAAGCCGCCGACCGTCACGGGCACGCTCGGGGCCCGCCAGGCGGGAAGGCGCGTCACGACGGTGAGGGGTGGTGCGGCCCGGCGCGCGGCGACCGGCCGTGCGCTTCCCGTGTGCAACCCGGCGAGCGCGGCCGCCGCGGCGCACACGACTCCGAGGAGGGCCAGGGACCGCCGCATCGACGGATCCTCCTTCGCTCGGGCAGGCGCCTCTCCTCGTTGACCTCGGCGATGTCTAAAGGCACCTCCATCCGGCCGATCGCCTAGCCTATTGGCATCCCGGCGCCGGGACTGCTCCGTTCCCGACCGAAAGGACAGTCCCGTGAAGGCAAGGCTGCTGCATCCCGCCGTGCTCTTCGGCGCCGTTCTGCTCGCGCTGCTTCTCGGTGAAGGCTCGCCCTGGCCGAACTGAGAGAGGCGTCGGCTCGCCGCGGCGGACGCAGCCCGCTGCCGCGGCGAGCAGCGCTCTCATCTAGGTGATCGACGGCGTTCTCACCTATAGTCAGCCGGTGCCGCGGCGTCCTTCGAACCACGTCGACGACCCTGTCGCCGTCGGCGTCCGGATTCGCGCGGCGCGAGAGGCTGCGGGCCTGACCCAGCGCGGGCTCGCGTTCGAGGGCTGCACGGCCGCCTACCTCTCACGCGTCGAGGCCGGGCAGCGCATCCCCTCGTACCAGATCCTCCGGGTGCTCGCGGACCGGCTCGGCACCTCCGCGGAGTACCTCGCGACCGGCGCGACGGTCGGTGAGAGCGTCGACCCGCTGTTCGACGCGGATGCCGCGGCCGGCACCGGCAACGTCGACCGGGCGCGCGAGCTGTACGCAGCGGCGAGAGCCGAAGGCGGCCCGCTCGTCGCGGCGCGGGCCGACGCGGCGCTCGGCCGCCTGGACTACGAGGCGGGCGACCACGATGCGGCGGTCGACGCGCTCGAGCGCGCGACGGCGTCCGGCGAGCTCTCAGCCTCCGATCTCAGCCAGGCCAGGGACCTCCTCGGACGGTCGCTGGCGCTCCTCGCCAGGTTCGACGAGGCGCTCGCGGTGTTCGAGCGGGCGCTCGCCGACGCGAAGGCGGCCGGGGACGAGACCGCGATCATCCGCTTCTCGGTGCTGCTCGCGAACCTGCTGATCGACCGCGGGCTCGTGGCGCGCGCAGAGGAAGTGCTCGCCGGGATCCTCGATGCCGCTCGGGCGGCACGCGATCCCGTCGCGCTGTCGAACCTCTACTGGTCGCAGGCGCGCCTGCACGCGTCCCAGAACCGGGCCGACCTCGCGGCGCGGTACGCGCGGATGGCGCACGCGACACTGGAGGCGACCGAGCACACGGTCTACGCCGCACGGGCGTTGATGCTCGTCGCGCACTTCGAGAACGACCGCCGCGACCACGCCCAGGCGCTGGCCCTCGTCGAGGAGGCGCTGCCCGTCCTCGCGGCCTCGGGCAACCGCTACGACGAGGGCATGCTGCTGCTCGAGCGCGCGCGGGCGCTGGCGGCGCTCGGCGAGGAGGAGGAGGCGGCAAGCATCGCCCTGGGCGTCGTGCCGCGCTTCGAGCATGCCCACCCGACGAGTGCCGCCCGGGCCTACGGTGTCGCAGCGGCGATCCTGCGGTCGCTCGGGGATACGGGCAGGGCGCTCGAGCTGTACGAGCTCGCGGCGGAGACCCTCCCCGTTGCAGATCGGCATCTGGTCGAGATCTACCGCGGGATCGCGGAGATTCACGAGGCCGAGGGCCGCTCCGGCGATGCGATGTCGTACCTCAAGCGCGCGCTCGAGGCGCAGGACCCGGCACCGAAGCCGTAGCCTCGGGCCGGCTGCCCCGGCCCGTAGCTCTCGAGCCCGTTAGCTCTCGAGCCCGCACAGCTCTCGAGCCCGCAGCCTCGACGGTTGACAGTTGGCAGTGAACCGGGGGAGGATTGCCGGGATGGGGCCGCCGGCGAACGGCAGAAGGGGATCCTGCCGGTCCAGGCGGTCTCCAACCGGGGCGCGGTGAGGAGCGGCGGCCGAGCGGCGGGGGAAGCTCGGGCTTCGCTCCACCGCGCCCTGAGCCACCTCGCCTCGTTCAGGGGATTTCTTGCGCCCGGTTTCCACGAGCTTTGCGACGGTTCGACGAGAGTCGCCCCGCTGAACCTCAACGCTCCTGCCGTTCAAGCGGCGGCGGCGTCGCGCCGATACGTCGAGCACAGTCGAGTCACACCGAGGTCCGGGGGACACCATGACGAAGGATCGTGCGTTGCGAGTGCTCGTCGTCGACGACGACCCGGCGCTCTGCGAGATGTTGCGTCTCGCTCTCGAGGTGGAGGGAATCGAGGTCGTCGAGGCGCATCACGTGATCGAGGCGGAGCGGGTGCTCGTCAACTTCATGCCGGATGCGATCGTGCTCGACCTCGGGCTGCCCGGCATCGACGGCGTCTTCTACCTCGAGCGCCTGCGCGAAAGCAGGCGGACACGGGCGATCCCCGTCATCGCGATCAGCGGCTCCGACGCTGCCGGCGGGCGCGCCCTGAGGGCGGGAGCAAAGACGTTCCTCCGCAAGCCGCTCGATCCGCTCCACCTGATCGCGCGCATCGAGGAGCTTGCCGGCCGCAAGCCGTTCGACTTCGCCCTCCGCGATGCTGCCGGAGTGGATGCCGTCGACAGCGGCGAGCTGCGCCGCCTGATCCGTATCGGTCAGCGGCAGCACGAGATGCTCGAGCGCGCCTACCGCCAGACGCTCGAGGCGCTCGCCGACGCGCTCGAGTCCCGCGACTTCGGCACGAGTGCCCACTCGCGCCGGGTCACCTCGTATGCGACGCGTCTGGCGCTCGAGCTGGCGCCGTCGCTGCTCGACGACCCGTCGCTCGAATGGGGCTTCCTGCTGCACGACGTGGGCAAGATCGGGATCCCGGACTACATCCTCCTGAAGCCGGGGCCGCTCGACCAGGAGGAGCGGGCGTACGTCGAGCGGCACACGGTGATCGGCGAGCGTCTCGTGTCGCACGTGCCACTGCTTCGGGGCGAGGGCATCCGCGTCGTTCGCTCCCACCACGAGCGGTGGGACGGGCAGGGGTATCCCGACGGGCTCGCCGGGGCGGATGCGCCGATGTCCGCGCGCATCTTCGCAGTCGCCGACGCGCTCGACGCCATGACCGACGACCGCCCCTACCGCGAGCCGCTCGCATGGGAGGATGCGCTTGTCGAGATCGGCCGCGGCCGCGGACGCCAGTTCGATCCCGATGCCGTCGACGCGATGTCCGCCTGCGAAGCCGACCTCCGCCGGATCCGCCACGAGCTGCAGGTGGCCGCGTAGCGGCTCACAGCGCCGGCGCCGGCACCCCGAGCTCGCCCTGAAGCGCGGCACCGGCGGCGAGCAGGTCCCAGTCGCTCCCGGGCGGGCCGATCAGCGACACGCTCGTCGGGAGGCGGCTTCGCGCGCCGACCCCGGTCGGAAGCGTGACGACGGGAAGACCGACCCAGTTCCAGTAGTGCGTGAGGGAGATCTCGGCGATGTCGGTGAACGCCTCGTCGTAGCCGTGCCCGCGGGGGCGGGCGACGATCGGCACCGTCGGCTCGACGATCGCGTCGAGCTCGTGCTCGGCCAGCCAGTCGGCGAGGCGCCCCGTCTGCTCGATGCGCTCCTGCTGGGCGGCGACGTACGCCTCGGCGCTCATCGTGACCGCTTCGCCGTGCTCGAGGAACCCGCGTAGGGACGGGCGGTAGCCGTCGCGCCGCCCGTCGAAGCGGCGGTGCCAGACGAGCATCTCCACCGTCACGAGGTCGAGGAACGTGCGACCGATGTCGAGCGGGACGTCGGGCGGCGGCACGTCGACGAGCGGCAGCTGCGAGACGGCCTGCTCGAAGTTGCGGGCGACGTCGGTGTCGAGGTCGCCGATCCGCGGCGACAGCGCGACCCGGCGCATCGCTCGCGGTTCCCGCCGGGGCACGGTGCTGCCCATCGCGGCGAGCAGGGGCTCGCAGTCTGCGAGCGTTCGCGCCATGGGGCCGGCGTGGTCGAACGTGGGGGCGAGCGGGACGATGCCGCGGATCGACACGGTGCCGAGCGTCGGCTTGACGGTCGACGTCCCGCACATCGCCGACGGGATGCGCAGCGAGCCGGCCGTGTCGGTGCCGGTCGCCGCGGGTGTCATGCGGGCCGCGAGAGCCGCCCCGGAGCCTCCGCTCGAGCCGCCCGGCGAGCGCGACAGGTCCCACGGGTTTCCGACCTGGTCGGTGGTGCCGCCGGCCGCGAACTCGTGCGTGTGCAGGTGCCCGAGCAGCACCATGCCCTCGGCCTCGAGGCTGGCCCAGGTGTCGGCGCTTCGTTCGGGGAGGTCGCGCAGCAGGCTGCTCGATGCGGTGAGCGGCTTGCCGGCGACGGCGTAGAGGTCCTTCAAGCCAATTGGCACCCCGCAGAGGGGCGGGGCACCGCCGGCCGCGAGCCGCTCGTCCGCGCGACGTGCCGCGGCGAGCGCGTCCTCCTGGTAGACGCGAACCCAGGCGTTGGTCGAGCCCGGATCGCCGTCGTGGGAGTGGGCTCCGTCGCGGTCGGAGATGCGCGCGAGGCACGCCTCGGTCAGCTCGCACGAAGAGAGACGGCGTGCGGCGAGCGCCTCGGCCGCCTCGAGCACCCCGAGATCGGCGGGGTCGGTCATCGGGCGATCATCTCAACATCTCGAGTCGCGCCATGTCCCGGCCGCTCGGCTCGTTGCGCGTCCTCGGGAGCTGCGCGGTGGGTACGGGCAGGGCCGGCACTGGACCGGGTTCGAGCATCAGGCGCCGCTGTGGGACTGGCCGCACGTCTTCGTGCTGCCGCTCGTCCTCGCGCCGCTGCTCGAGGCGTGGCTCGCGCCGCCCGCGTAGAGTCTCGACCGATGGAGGCGACGGTTCGCGAGGGACAGGCCCCGGCTGTCGTGGTCTCGCTGCAGCCCGGCGAGCGGCTCAGCTCGGAAGCGGGCGCGATGATGTTCGTCTCGGGCGACATCTCGATGGAGGTGGAGATGCCGGGCGGCCTGATGGGCGGGCTCAAGCGGAAGCTGCTCGCCGGCGAGAGCCTGTTCCTGACGAGGTACGTCGCGAACGGCCCGGGCGCCGTCGGCATCACCGGGCCGTTCCCGGGCTCCATCCGCCAGCACGAGCTCGACGGCGAGATCATCTGCGAGAAGCACGCGTACCTGGGCCATGTCGGCGAGGTGGAGATCGAGAGCGCGTTCGCCAAGAAGCTCGGCATGGGGCTGCGCGGCGGCGGCGAGGGGTTCTTCCTGCAACGGCTGAAGGGCAACGGCACGGTCTGGCTGCACGGCGGCGGCGATTTCGTCGACTTCGACCTCGCCGCGGGCCAGCGGCTGATCGTGGACACGGGCTGCATGGTGATGATCGAGCCGACCGTGAGCTATGACGTGAAGCTCCAGGGCGGCGTCGCGAAGACGATGTTCGGAGGCGAGGGCCTCTTTCTCGTGCACATGACAGGCCCGGGCCACGTGACGCTCCAGACGCTGCCGTTCTCGCGCACCGCCCGCCGCGTGCTCGCCGCCGCGGGCGGCGGCCGTGACGAGACGGGGGTCGGCGGTATTCTCGGCAACATCCTCGAATAGGAGAGTGAGGGCGCTATGGGTTTCCTGGACAAGGCAAAGGCGGCGGCCGAGCAGGCGGCGGCGAAGGCGAAGGAGGGTGTCGACGACGTCCAGACGAAGCGCGAGCTCGGCCAGGCCTACGGCCAGCTCGGCAAGACGGCGTTCGAGCTGATCGAGGCGGGCGAGCTGAGCCACCCGCAGCTCACCGAGACGGCTGACAGGATCCGCGCGCTGAACGAGAAGGCGAACGACGCGGAGGCGCCGAGCCCGGCCGCGGAGCACGACCCGAGCCAGCCGCCCGCGATGCCCACGTAGGACCGGAGCGCCCGGGCGACGCCGGGCTTCCCTCAAGGCGCGTGCTGCTCGCGCCGATGTCTCGGAGCAGATGTCTGCTCGAAGCCTGAGACGCTATGCGGCGGCGTCGCTCCTCGCGCTGGCCGTCTTCGCCGTCTTGCCCGACGGCAGCTGGGGGCAGACCGCCGCCTTTGTCGCGGTCGGGCTGGCCGCTGCGGGGGCCGTGCTCGCAGGCATTCGCATCAACCGGCCGGTCTCGCGTGTCCCCTGGATGCTGTTCGCTGTCGGCATCGCGCTGAACGCGCTCGGATCGCTCGTCGACGCCCTGCTCTGGAACCTCCGCGGGCAGGGGTTTCCATCGGCCGCGGACGTCTTCTACTTCGGTCTCTACCCGGCGCTCGTCCTCGGGCTCCTGCTCCTGATCCGGCGGACGAGCCCACACGGTGACTGGGCCGCGGCGGTCGATGCGACGACGATCTCGACCGGGCTCGGGCTCCTGTCGTGGGTTTTCATCGTGCGGCCCGGAGTCGGGGACGACACGCTGAGCGTGATCGGCCGCGCGCTGTCGGTTGCGTATCCCGTCGGCGATGTGCTGCTGCTCGCGATGCTCGTCCGGCTCGGGCTCTCGGCCGCGAGGACCGAGCCTGCGCTCCGCTTCGTCGCCGCCGGGCTCGTGCTGTTCCTGGCGGACGACACCACGTGGGCGGTGATCAACAGGATCGGCTGGGAGCCGGGCACGATCGTCGATCGGCTCCTGCAGGCCGTCGTGCTCGGCGGCTACCTGTCGGTCGGGGCCGCGGCGCTCCACTGGTCGATGCGCCGCGCGAGCACGTCCGACACCCGACAGCAGGCCCTTGGCCCGATGCTGCTCGCGTTCCTCACGCTCGCCTCGCTCATCGCGCCCGCGATCCTGCTCGTCGAGGCCCTGAGGGGACAGGTCACCGACGGGCTCGCCATCGCCTTCTGCTCCGCCGCGCTCTTCCTGCTCGTCGTCACGCGGATGGCGCAGCTTCTCCACCAGGTCGAGCGGCAGTCGCGTCAGCTCCGGCGGCTCGCGCTCTTCGACGACCTGACGGGGCTCCCGAATCGCCGCACCTGGTCGACCGAGCTGTCTCGGGGGCTGGAGCGGGCGCGTCGCGACGAGTCGGCGCTCAGCGTTGCGATGCTCGACCTGGACGGCTTCAAGGAGTTCAACGACGGGTTCGGCCACCTGGCCGGAGACCGCCTGTTGCGGGAGGCAGCCGCCGCGTGGGCGGGGAAGCTCCGGTCGATCGACTCGCTCGGGCGCTACGGAGGCGACGAGTTCATCGTCACGCTCGAGAGAGCCGATACCGACGAGGCGACCGAGGTCGTCGAGCGCATGCGGGCTGTCGTCCCGCTCGGGCAGACGTTCTCGGCGGGTGTCGCGACCTGGGATCGGTACGAGACCTCCGCCGAGCTCGTGGCGCGGGCGGATGCGGCGCTCTACCAGGCCAAGCGCGGCGGACGAGACTGCACGGTCGTGGCCGATGTCCCGGGCCGTCCGTCTCCGGCGCCGCCGGCTTCCGTCGGGGTCGACCCGGCCTGAGCTGCCGGCCGCGGAGACGTTGACTCACGGTTCAGGGGTGGCGCCTTCCGGCCGATAGGAAGGGAGATGAGCCAGGCAGGCGACACGGGCGTCCCCTACGACGACCTGTTCGAGCGCGCGAGCCGCGCCGCGACGGGCGGCGAGCGCGAGCGCTGCGATCTCGAGATCGAGCAGGCGCTCCGGTCGGCGACGGCGCCGGCAGATCGCGGTCGCCTGCTCCTGTGCCGGGCGCGGCTGCGCTCCAACCAGTGGCGGACGGCCGCCGTCTACGAGGACGCGCGTACCGCGATGCGGCTGTTCGAGCTGGCCGGCGAACAAGACCTGGCGGTGAACGCAGCGAGCTGGGCGGCGGCACACGCCTCCCGGCTCGGGGAGCTGTCGGTGGCGTCGGAGCTGGCGACGAAGAGCCTGCTGGCACTGGAGTCGGTCACCGACGGTCCGCTGCGGGTCGAGATCATGAACCGGCTCGGGATCTTCTGCGAGTCGTTCCTCGACTACGACCGGGCCATCGAGCAGTTCGAAGCTTCGCTCGCCTCCGCCGAAAGCGTCGGCGACAACGAGAAGATCTGCAGGCAGCTGTACAACGTCGCAGACATGCTCCTGCTTGCAGCGCGGCAGAGGCAACTCGCGGACGTGCACACGGGCGACGAGGAGCTTGCACGCGCCGAGGAAGTGATACGCCGACTGCTCGATCGCGCGACGGACGAGTTCAAGCGCCGGACGGCGAGCCATCGGCTGCTCGCAGAGGTCCTGTGCGAGCGCGGCCGCGCCCAGGAAGGGCTCGCGGTGCTGGAGCGGTTCCGCCACCAGGGCAACGAGGTCGTGTCTGCAGCACAACGGGCGGCGCTCGCGTGGATCGAGGCGCGCTGTCTCCGGCGAATCGGCAGGTTCGAGGAATCAGTGACGCAGGCCGAGCACGCCGTGACGATCGCCGGCGCGAGCGACGACAACCATCAGTTCATGGTTGCTCTCGAGGAGCTCGCCGCCTGCCAGGAAGCGGCGGGCCACGCGTCCGCTGCGCTGGCGACCGCGCGCAAGGTGAAGGCGGTCCTGTGGACGATCCACCAGCGGCAGATCCGGCAGCTGGTGGAGGAGGTCTGGGCGCGCGCCGATTTCGTCCGGGACCAGGCACTGCTGCAGTCCCAGGCGGCCGAGGCGAGCCGCAGGGCCGAGGAGGACGAGCTCACCGGGGTCGGGAACCGCCGGGTGCTCGAGCGCTTCCTCGGCAGCGAGGCCCACGGGGAGGACCGGCTCGCGCTCGTCGTCGTCGACGTCGACCACTTCAAGGAGATCAACGACACCTTCGGGCACGAGGTCGGTGACGCGGTGCTGCGGAGGATCGGGTATCTGCTCCGGGACGAGATGCGCGCGCGTCAGGTGGCGGTGCGGTACGGCGGCGACGAGTTCGTGCTCGCGCTGCTCGGCGTCGACCTCCAGGCGGCGGCAGGCTTCGCGGAGCGGTTGCGGCAGACGATCGAGGCTCTGGATTGGAGCGCGGTCGCCCCCGGCCTCCGGGTCACGGCGAGCCACGGCGTCGCCGCGGGCGCCGTCGGCCGCTGGCAGGCCGTCTTCTCCGCCGCGGACGCGGCGCTCTACGCGGCGAAGCGCGGCGGGCGAAACGCCGTCGTCACCGAGCCCGCGCTCCTTCTCGCCTCCTGACCGCACCGCGGGCTCGCGGCACGCGGATGCCGGCCGTGGCGATGCGCGCCCGGTTCGGGCATGATCGGTCGGAACGCACGGGCACGGAGGGGGGACGCCCACGATGCTCGAGATCGGAAGCACCCTGCGCGAGGCGCGGGAGCGCAGGCACCTCACCTTCGCGGAGGTGGAGGCGGGCACGCTGATCCCCGTCCGCTACCTGCAGGCGCTCGAGCAGGAGCAGTTCGAGCGGCTGCCGGAAGGCCTCTACCGGCGCAGCTTCCTTCGCGAGTACGCGGACTTCCTCGAGCTCGACGCCAACGCGCTCGTCGCGGACTACGAGCTGCGCTTCGCCGAGCCTGCGCCCGAGCCTGAGCCCGCACCGCGCCGAATCCGTCGCCGGCCCGGCGGGGGAGCGCTGAGCGGCCGGGCGCTCCTGGTCGGCGCCGGTGTCGTCGGTGCGATCGTCGGGCTGTGGATCCTCGGCGGGAACGGGGGATCCACTCCTCACTCACGGACCGTGCCGCCCGGCACGACCTCGCCCGCGGCGAGCGCAACTCCGCCGCCGAGACCGACGACGCAGTCGACCCCGACGGCGACTGCGACCGGGCCTTCGGTGCTTGTCCTGCGCGCCGTCCGGGGTCCCTGCTGGCTGTCGGTGTCGATCGGCTCGTCCGGCGGACACCTCGTCTACCAGCAGACCCTGCAGCAGGGAGCAACGGTCCGCTTCGGGCTGCGCCGGCCGCTCTCGATCAGGATCGGGGCGCCCTGGAACCTCGAGGCGGCGATCGGCGGACGATCGATCACCGCCCAGTTGCCTGCGTCCGTCGCGAACGTGGTTGTGACGGCCGCCGGACTCCAGCGGGCGTCCGGTTAGCTCGAAACCCGTCGGGGACCGCCTGCCACGTCACACCGTGCGCGCTCAGCGTCCTTTCGTCGGCACAGGCTTCATGCTGTGAGAGCGTCTAACTCTCCAGGCCCGTTCGCGCACTACCCGGAGCGCCCTCCAAGCGGTGAATCCGCACGGGCGGCGACTCGAAGGTGGAGCTAGGCGGACTCGAACCGCCGACCTCCTGGGTGCGATCCAGGCGCTCTCCCAACTGAGCTATAGCCCCGAGCGCGAGACAGTGTAGCGCTGCGCCACTCGGGATTCCGCGCACCTAGATGGTTGATCGGGAAATGCGGTCGGTGCGGGGAGGGCATGCACCAAGCAGTGGGGACGGCTCGACCGGGGGCAAGGCCGGTGGGCCTTGGCGCCGGGCGAGACGGCCGCAATGCGCCGTGTGCAGGCCCCCAGCCGCGACGGCCTCGATTTTCCGATCAACCATCTAGTGCGTCGGCGCGCGTGCGCCGCCCGCCTAGGATTGGCGACGGTGCGTGCAGTCGTCCTCGCCGCCGGCGGGCTCCCCGAGCTCGCGGAGCTGCCCGAGCCGACAGGCCCCGGCGCGATCGTGCACGTCCGCGGCTGCGGCCTCTGCGGCTCCGACGTCGAGAAGCTCGGACGCGCTCCGGCAGGCACTGTGCTCGGCCACGAGGTCGACGGCGTGCTCGAGGACGGGACGCGTGTGACCGTGCTCCACCGCGTGCCGTGCGGTGCCTGCGACCGCTGCCTCGCCGGGCACGAGTCGACGTGCGACGCGTTCGAGACGGTGCGGATCGATCCGGGCGGATTCTCGGAGCGGCTGCGCGCGACGAGCTGGCTCGCGCTGCCCGGCTCGCTCGGCGAGCTCGAAGGGATCTGGGTCGAGCCGCTCGCGTGCATCCTGCGCGCCGCCGAGTCGGTGCCGCGCGGCCGCGTGCTCGTCGTCGGCTGTGGCGCGATCGGGCTCCTCTGGACGCAGGTGCTGCGCGCCCGCGGCGACGCCGTGGTCGCGGTCGACCCTGTGCCGGAGCGGCTCGCCCGCGCCGCCGCGCTCGGCGCCGCGGCGGGCGAGGGCCGCGCCGACGCGGCGGTCGTCACCGCGCCCGCCGGGCTCGACGCGGCACTCGGACGGGTCGAGCCCGGCGGCACGCTGCTCGTCTTCGCGGCGCCGTCGGAGCGGATGCCGGTCGACCTCGACACCGTCTACCGCCGCGAGCTCCGGGTCGTCGGCTCCCGCTCGGCGACGCCTGCCTTCTTCGACGCAGCGCTCGCGGCGCTGCCCGGTCTGGAGCTGCCGGAGGCGACGAGGCTGCCGCTCGAGCGGTTCGCCGAGGGCGTGGAGCGCTACCGGAGCGGCGAGACGCTGAAGGTCGTGTTCACGCCGTGAAGGCCGCGCGGCTCTACGCACCCGGCGACCTGCGGATCGAGGACGTTCCGAAGCCCGAGCCCGGCCCGGGCGACGTGCTCGTCCAGGTCGAGGTCGCGCTCACGGACGGCACCGACCTGAAGACGTTCCGCCGCGGGCATCCGCTGCTCCTCCGCGATCCTCCGGCGCCCTTCGGACACGAGCTCTGCGGGCTCGTCGACGGCCGCCGAGTCGTCGCCGCCAACTCCGCCCCGTGCACCTCGTGCGACGGGTGCGCGCGCGGCGAGCAGTGCCGCGAGCTGCGCTTCCTGAACGGCGCCTACGCCGACTTCCTGCTCGTGCCCGAGCGGATCGCGGCGGTCAACCTCCACGAGGTGCCGCCCGGGCTCGCGCCCGAGGTCGCGGCGATGGTCGAGCCGCTCGCCTGCTGCCTGCGGGGTGTCGAGCGGGCCGGGGTGGACGCAGGCGATGCAGTCGCGATCCTCGGTGCAGGCCCGATCGGGCTGATGCTGGCCGCCTGCGTCGCCGACGCCGGGGGCTGGCCCATCATCGTCGGCGGCCGTGAGGAGCGGCGTGAGCTCGCCGGCCGCTTCGGCGCGGAGCCCGGTGACGGACGCGGGGCCGACGTGGTGATCGAGGCGGCCGGGACCGAGCAGGCCTGGCGGGATGCCGTCGAGCTCGCGCGGCCGGGCGGGACGGTCGTCTGCTTCGGCGGGCTCGAGCGCGACGCACGGCCCGGGCTCGACGCATACCGCCTGCACTACGACGAGCTGACGCTGCGCGGCTCGTTCCACCACACGCCGGCGACCGTGCGGGCGGCGCTCGGCTTCCTCGCGAGCGGCGCGTACCCCTGGGAGGATCTCGTCACGCACCGCATCCTGCTCGCCGACCTGCCGGCGCTCTTCGCCGACCCCCCGCGCGACCTCCTCAAGGCGGCGGTCGTGCCGTGACGCTGCGTGACCTGAACCGGACGCTGCTCCGGCGGCAGTCGCTCCTCGAGCGGCGGCAAACGCCTCTCGTGCACACCGTCGGACGGCTCGTCGCGCTGCAGGCGCAGCACGCGCCGTCCCCGTACGTCGCGCTCTGGGCGCGCGTCGCCGGCTTTCGCAAGGAGCAGCTCACCCGCGCGCTTGTCACCGGGTCGATCGTCAAGGCCGGCAGCCTGCGCTCCACGCTGCACGTGATGGCGCGGGCGCAGTATCCGTACCTGATCGCCGCCTACGTCGAGTCGCAGCGCGGCCGGACCGAGGGCCTCGCGGTCGACCTCGACGCGCTGCGTGCGGCGGTCCCGGATCGGCCGCTCTCGAGCGCCGAGTGGCTCGAGCTCGGCCAACGCGTGCTCGGGACCGACGACCGCTGGACAGTCGCCTTTGCGCTTCGCGCCCTCCCGTCGGTTCGCGCCGCGCCCCTCGGCGACTGGCCGCACACGAAGCCCTCGCCGTCGCTGCTTTGGCGCGAGCCGCTGCCCGACCCGCAGGAGAGCGCGGCGCGCGTCGTCCGCGCCTATCTCTTCGCCTACGGTCCCGCGACCCGCGAGGACATCCAGCAGTTCACCGGGTTCCGCCTTCGCCAGATCGACCCGGCCCTCGACGGCCTGCCGGAGCACGAGGGCCTGTTCGACCTTCCGCGGGCGCCGCGAGCCACAGCCGACGTGCCTGCTCCGGTTCGATTCCTGCCGGCCTTCGACTCGATCATCCTCGCGCATCGCGACCGTTCCCGCATCGTGCCGCCCGAGTACACGGACGCTGTCTTCAACAGGCGGAACGCGACGACGAAGAACGTCTTCACCGTCGACGGCTTCGTGGCGGGCACCTGGCGCATCGAACGGCGGCGTCTCGTCGCCGAGCCGTTCGCACCGCTCCCGGTCAGGCTGCGCCGAGAGGTCGACGCCGAGGGCGAGCGCCTCCTCGCCTGGTATCTCGCCTAGCCGAAGAGGGTCAGCTCGGGCTCGCGCTCGCCGCGGAGCACCGCAAGCTCGACGGTCGCGACGCCGATCCCCCGCTGCGCGGCGAGGGCGACAGCCTGCGGCTTCAGGCTCTGTGCCGCGAGGACGCCCCGGCAGGCAGCGCGCGCCGGGTCGGCCCGGATGCAGTCGAGGTAGCGCGTCAGCTGCTCGACGGCGTCGATGGTGCCGATGCGCTTGATCTCGACGGCGACCCAGCCGTCCGCCTCGTCGCGGCACATCAGGTCGACGGGGCCGACGTCGGTGGGCCACTCGCGCTTCACGAGCCGCAGGCCCGGCTCGACGTGTGTCGGGTCGTCGGCGAGCAGGAGCTGCAGGTCGCGCTCGACGCCGTCCTTCTCGAGAGCTGCCGCCTCGCCCATCTCGTGGCTCGCATCCGAGAGCACCTCGAGGAGGCGGATCTCGAGTCGGTCCTCGCTCCGGCCCGCGCGCTTGCGCACCACGAGCACGTCGCCGCCGTCCTCGATCACGGTCGGAGGCGTCATCCAGTTGAGCGGCTTGTACCCGCCGGCATCCGCGTGCACGAGCACCGAGCCGTCGTCCTTCAGGATGAGGAGACGGGTCGACTCGGGCAGGAAGGCGTCCAGGCGTCCCGAGTATCTGACCTCGCAGCGGGCGACGATCAGGCGCATGGGGCGAGGACCCTACTGTCTGTTCCGGACAGTGCCCGTGCGCTGGAGGCCGTCGGCGAAGCTCGCGTTCCGGCGGAGGGTACGGCCTGCTCGAGGCTGGGAGAGAGGGCTCTGCGACACTGCGCCTGTGGACGAGCCGGTGCTCCGTGACGAGGTGGTCGAAACGTCGGTCGAGCTGTCGGTTCCAGAGGACGGCATCGCCTTCGAGGGGCTCGTCTTGCGTCTTCCGACCGCCGCCGACATCGACCGGATGCCTCCGGCCTTTGCCGAACCGGATGCGTTCACACGCGACGACTTCGCCGAGCTCGCGCCGCGCCTGGAGACGCTCGTCGCGAGCGGACGCCTCGCGCCGCTCGTCGTCGCCGATGCCCAGACCGGCGAGATTCTCGGCGGCGGCACGTTCCGCCACCTCGACTCCGCAGGGGCCATTATCGAGATCGGGTACTGGCTCTACCCACACGCCCGCGGTCGCGGCGTCGCGACGCGGACGGCACGCGCGCTGGCAGAGCACGCGTTCGACCTCGGAGTCCGTCGCGTCGTTGCCCACGTCAAGGTTGGCAACATCGCATCCGAACGGGTGCTCGAACGCGCAGGATTCACGCGGGAGGGCATCAGCCGCTCGGTGCCCACGGCCGACGGCAGCCGTGTCGACAAGACGGTGTGGTCGCTGTTGCCGGGCGAGTAGCGGTTACGGGTCGTCTGGAGAAACCACCGGGAGGTCGCGCCTCTTACGGCGCCTTGACGCCCTTGCAGTTCTGCTGGACCCAGGTCTGCAGGTGATTCTCCGCGCGCGTCAGCTTCGGCGTGGTGAGCGACTTGGCCGCGGTCGACAGCTTCGCGATCTGGGCCGGTGTCGGCGTCTGGCCGGCCTTGAGGCCGGCGGAGGTGTAGGCCTTCACGAAGCTCGAGTAGGCGTCGGCGAGCGTCTTGAAGTCGGCCCTGATCGCGCTCGGCGCCGCGTTCGCGAGCCCCTCGATCACTCCCGCCATCTTGTTCACATCCGTCGAGCCCTGCCCGGTGACCGACGAGGTCAGCTTTGCGGCGAGCGAGGCGAGCTCCTGGCAGTTCTTCGTCGAGGCGAAGCTCGGCGTCCCCGACGAGCTCGAGGCGGTCGTGGTCGGGGTCGTGGTCGTGGTCGTGGTCTCGTGCGTCATCGCTGCGGTGGTCGTCGCCGAGCCCCCGCCCGTCGTCGTCGTCGCAGCCGTCTTCTTCGAGCCGCCGCAGGCGGCACCGCCCACGAGCAACGCTCCCACGAGTACGGCGAATGCGAGCTTTCTCCCCATCGTTTCCCTCCAGGCGGGGTGGTTGGGCGGCAACCCTACAGTGGCGCTCACGCCGAGTCCAGGAAGTGCCGAACCTCGCTCGTGGTCCGCAGCCGCACGACCGGAAGGTGGGCGAGATCTCTCGCCCACTCGCGCCGGCGGCGGAAGTGCGACCGGAGGGCGAAGACGACGAGCGACTCCCGGCCGAGAAGCGCGTCGCGGATCGACTCGCGGTTCTCGTTCCAGAGCACCTCCCGTCTGCGCATGCGCCGCCAGGTTCGCCGCAGAAGGCGGGGAAGCCAGACGCGGACCGGCAGGTCGAGCCAGACCACCGTGTCGGCCGCGTCGAGCACGAGCGTGCCGAGCTTGCGCCGGTACGAGCCGTCGATCACCCAGCCGTCGCGTGCGAGCACAGGCTCGACGAGCTCGCGGAGCTCGGCGTCCGGCGTCTCGACCCAGCCCGGCCCGTGGACGAGCGCGTCGAGCTCGACGAACGGCACGTCGAGGCGTTCCGCGAGCTCGCGGCCGAGCGTCGTCTTGCCGTTGCCGCTCGCGCTCGCGATGACGACGACCCGCCGCATCGCGCGTCGTCTACGCGCGCCGGATCAGCGTCAGGCCGTCGCGGACGGTCAGCAGCACCTGGACGCTGCGCGGATCGGCGGCCACGTGCTCGTTGAACGCGATGACCGCCGCCTGACCGCCGAGCACGCGTCCGTCGGCGAGCGTGTTGTCCGCCACGATCAGGCCGCGGTCGGAGAGGCGCGGGAGAAGGGCCTCGTAGTAACCGACGTAGCCGGTCTTGTCGGCGTCGATGAACACCAGGTCGAACTCGCCGTCCAGTCGCTCGATCGTCTCGAGCGCAGGCCCCACGTGCAGCGTGATCTTGCGGCCGTGCGGCGACCGGTCGAACCACCGCTGCGCGAATGCCGCGCGCTCCGGGCTCAGCTCGCAGGCGTCCACCCGGCCGTCCTCGGGCAGCCCGGCGGCCATCGCGAGCGCCGAATGGCCGCTGAACGTCCCGATCTCGAGCGCGCGCCGGACGCCGCCGAACCAGACGAGCAGCTCGAGGAACCTGCCGGCGACGGGGCCGGTGAGCATGCTCTCCTCGCCCAGCACGGCGGTCGACTCCGCGGAGAGCTCAGCGAGCAGCGGGTCGTGCGGGGAGGAGAGCCGCTCCGCGTATGCCTCGATTCGCGGGTCGACGAGCTCCACACCGTTAGGCTAACGGCGCACCCGAATCGAGGAGTGAACGAACCATGCCCGGCTTGATGTCCCGCCTCAACTTGATCTTCAAGGCGAAGTTCTCGAAGGCGCTCGATCGCGCCGAGAACCCGAACGAGACGCTCGACTACTCCTACGAGGAGCAGCTACGCCAGCTCCAGAACGTGAAGCGCGGCATCGCCGACGTGACGACCGCGAAGAAGCGGCTCGAGCTGCAGTACACGTCGATGCAGCAGCAGGTCGACAAGCTCGACGGCCAGGCGCGAGAGGCGCTGCAGGCCAACCGGGAGGATCTCGCTCGCGAGGCGCTGTCACGCAAGTCGACGGTGCAGTCGCAGCTCTCGGACATCATGGCGCAGGGGCAGCAGCTCGAGGCGCAGCAGCAGAAGCTGATCGAGGGCGAGCGGACGCTCCAGGCCAAGGTGGAGTCCTTCCGCACGCAGAAGGAAGTGATCAAGGCGCAGTACAACGCCGCCGAAGCGCAGGTGCGGATCAGCGAGGCGGCGACCGGCATCGGCGAGCACATGGCCGACGTCGGGCTCGCCATCAACCGCGCCAAGGACAAGACCGAGCAGATGCAGGCGCGGGCAAACGCCGTCGAGGAGCTGACCGCGTCGGGCGCCCTCGAGGACTACACCTCGTCGGGCGACGACATCGACCGGCAGCTGAAGGAGATCTCGCAGTCGAGCCAGGTCGACGACGAGCTCGCGAAGATGAAGGCGGAGCTTGGCCAGGGCGAGCCTCCGAAGCAGCTCGAAGGAGGAGGGGAGGCGTCATGATCGTCCGCCTGCTCGGCGAGGGGCAGTTCCGCGTTCCCGCGGAGCTGCTCGACGAGCTCAACACGCTCGATGACGACGTGATGCGCGCGGTCGAGGCGGGGGACGAGCGCGGCCTCTGGCAGAGCCTGCAGGCGCTCGCTGACGCCGTGCGCAAGGCGGGGAAGAAGCTCTCCGACGAGGAGCTCGTCCCCTCGGATGCGATCGTGCCTCCGGAGGACCTCTCGCTCGACGAGGCCCGCGAGCTGCTCTCCGACGAGGGGTTCATCCCCGATCTCTCCGTGGGCGCGAGTTGAGCACCGAGGTCGTGCTCGCGGCCCGGCCGCGGGGCGTGCCGAGCGAGTCCGACTTCGAGCTCCGGGACGTCCCGGCCGCGCCTCCCGGTGAGGGCGAGGTGCGCGTGCGCAACGTCTTCGTCTCGGTCGACCCCTACATGCGCGGACGCATGAGCGGGATCCGTACCTACGTCGATCCCTACGAGGTCGGGGAGCCGGTCGTCGGGGGCGCCGTCGGCCGCGTGGTCGAGTCGCGGCACGAGGGATTCTCGGAGGGTGACTGGGTGCTGTCACAGCTGGGCTGGCGCGAGGAGGCGGTCGCGCCGGGCTCCACGCTCCGGAAGCTCGACCCGCGGCTCGCGCCGCCGTCGACCGCCCTGGGCGTGCTCGGGATGCCCGGCTTCACCGCCTGGGTCGGGCTCGTCGAGATCGGCGAGGTGAAGGCCGGCGAGACGATCTACGTCTCCGGCGCCGCCGGAGCGGTCGGGAGCGTCGCGGCGCAGATCGCCAGGCTGAAGGGCCTCTCGGTGATCGGGAGCGCCGGGTCGGCCGAGAAGGTCTCGTGGCTCCGCTCGCTCGGGGTCGACGCTTTCGACTACCGCGAGACCGAGGCGGCAGACGCCCTCGCAGGCGGGATCGACGTCTACTTCGACAACGTCGGCGGCGCGCAGCTCGAGGCCGCCCTCGGGGCGCTGCGGCCCTTCGGGCGCGTGATCGGCTGCGGCCAGATCGCACGGTACAACGACGAACGGGCCGAGCCCGGCCCGCGCAACCTGACGCTGCTCGTCACGAAGCGCCTGCGGCTCCAGGGCTTCATCATCCTCGACCACTGGGACCGCTTCCCCGACTTCCTCGCCGAGGTCGCGCCGTGGGTCGCCGACGGCAGCCTCGTCTACCGCGAGACGGTCGTCGAGGGGATCGAGAACGTCCCCGCGGCGTTCGCCGGCCTGTTCCACGGCGACAACGTCGGCAAGATGCTCGTCCGGGTCGGGCCGGAGTTAGCCCCGCCGCGAGAACTCGACGACGGTCGAGCCGAGCAGGCCGTCGCCCGCGATCGTGAACTTGCAGGCGCTCCTCGGATGGTCGGCCGGAACCTCGATCGTCGCGTGGTACGAGGGAAGCCCGGCGATGTTGACCTTCAGCACCCGACGGCTGTCGAGGAAGATCTGCAGTTCGCGTGTCGCCTTCGGCAGCAGCGTCAGGTGCAGCTCGCCCCCGGCGCAGTCGAACGCCGTCACCGACGCAGGCCCGTAGAGATCGCCGTTCGGCTGGAAGCCGCTCTCGACGGTCGACAGGCGCGGCGCGCCCCGGAGGCGCCAGAGCGTGAGCCCGAACGCGTCGGGAGGGCGTGACTGGCGAGCCGCCGGCACACCCCGCATCGTGATGGTGTCGTTCGCGACGGCATAGCGCTCGTCGATCGGCAGGACGCCGTCCCTCGGGAGCGCGATCACGCGCTCCGAAATCGGGCCCGGCACGCTCGCCGGTGCGATCGACACGACCCGGTCGATCTGGGGGTTCCAGAAGCGCTGCTGCCAGACGACGGGCCACCCCGACGTATCGCCGTCGAAGACATAGGCGACGCGGGCGTTCGCGGCCCGTCCGATCCAGTCCCTCGGCGTTCCCACGAACTCGGCCTGCGCCGCGCTGATCGTGTCGCGAACCAGGTTCGAGGAGACGACCGACGTCGCCCCGAGCAGGGCCAGCACGGCAACCGGCAGTGTCGCCGCGAGGCGGCGGGGCACGAACCGGAACGCCACGAGGAGGGCCGCGGCGCCGATCGCGACGACGCTCTCCGGACTGGCGCCCGAGAAGCGCCGTGTGATGAGCCCGAGCCCCATCGAGTCGGGCAGCGCGTTCACCGCGAGGTCGTTCCAGGGCGTGGCGACCACGACGGCGAGGACGCCGAGGGCCGCCAGCGAGGCGAGAAACCGCGGCCGCGGAGCGCCGCGGGCGAGCCACAGCGCGAAACAGAGGAAGAGGAGCGGCGGCAGCGCTGCGAGGTCGCGCCCGAGCAGATGCGGGGAGTAGCCGGAGGCGAAGACGCCGACCTGAACGACGACGAGCGGGATCGCGGCGACCGTGACGGCAAGCAGCGCGCGCGCGGCAGGATCGCGCTCGCGTCCACGGGCGGCAAGGCTGGCCATCACCACCGTGGCGACTGCCGGCACGACCGCCACCATGAGGGCGACATAGGCGAAGTGGTCGAAGACGAGCCGCAGCGCGCGTCCCGCGGGATAGCCGCCGCTCAGCGTCGACGAGTAGGCACCGAGCAGGCTGGGAGCGGCGCCGGCGGCAATCGAGGCGGCAACAAGCAGCAGCCAGGCCGGCCAGAACGCACGCAGCCGGGGACGCTGCGCGGCGAACGCCGCGTCCACGAGCACCGCCGCGGCGAAGACCGCGAGGAGAACGCCCGCCTGCACGCGAGTGGCGACGGCGGCGATCAGGAAGGCCAGCGCGACCGCCTGGTCACGAAGCAGCGAGGTCTCGACGGCCCGCGCGATCGCGAGCAGGGTGGCGGCGGCGAGCGGGTAGTAGACCACCTCCGTCATCAGGTAGCCCGCGAAGAGCACGAGCGGCGAAGCGACGGTCAGCGTGGCGGCGAGAAGCGCGTACGGCGTCGGCATGATGCGGCGGGCGTAGAGCACGACCGGGACCGCGGCGAGCGACATGACGAGCGCCTGCGCCGCCTTCGCCCAGGCATACCCGGTCGCGATGCTCCCGATCGAGAGCGGGCCGCCTGCGACGACCGGGTAGAGGACGCTGTACCCGGCTCCCTGACCGTGCAGGATGGGCAGCGAGCCGTGGTCCCAGAGGCCCAGCGCTCGCGTGCCGTAGATCGCCTCGTCCGGCATGATCCAGAGCCCGGCGTGGCGCCGGACGGCGAGCCAGTGCACGAGCGTCGACAGAGCGACGAGCGCCGCGAGCGCGGCGGTCAGACCGGGTCGTCTCAGACCGGGGCGTCGAAGAGCGCGAGCCACCGGGTCAGATCCTGCTCGATCGGCAGCTCCTTCTCGAGCTTGGCCTTCAGCTCGAGCTCGGTCGCGTTGTCGCGCTTGTCGTCGCCGATCGGCACGAACGGCCAGAACGCCCCGCGCTTGAACCCGTAGATCCAGTACACCGGCCGCTCCGAGCCGGTGAACTTGAAGATCGCTGCCAGGAGCTGCGAGCCGAAGCCCTTCGCCGTCAGCTCCGCCGCGAGCGTGTGCGCCGTGCCGACGAGGTCCTCGAGATCGGGGTCGTGAACGACGATCCAGTCGAACCCGAAGTCGTCCGATCGCCGCTCGATCTTCGACCCCGACTGCGTCGCGACCGCCTCGAGCAGCGAGTCGACGTCGTCGAATGCGCTTCTGAACTCGCCCGACGACTGCGGCTTGAAGGCGATCGCCGCGGCGCCGGCCGGCTTCAGCCCGAGCTCGGTCTGCAGGGTGACGGCCGCGGTCGTCAGCGCGAAGAGGCGGTCTTCCTTCGGTTCCGAGAGCTTCTTGCGCCCGAAGAGGACGTCGCGGAGGCCCAAACCTCTAGAGGCTTGATGTGTGTTGGGGTGTGCGCGGGGATGCGCCAGACCGGGATGCGCAAGAGCAGGCGGATCGGACGTGACGGGCGCAGGGCGTAGCGGTGGCTACGGGCAAGCCCGGCACGGCCGAGCCGCGCCGTGTCTGGTGCACCAGCCGCGTATGCCCGCAAATGCGCATCAAGCCTCTAGGCGACCGGCCGGCCCATCTCGCGGGCGATCGCGGCGAGGGCCTCGATCCGCTTCTCGAGCGGCGGGTGATCCATGAAGAGCTCGGCCGCGGCGCTCTTCGCGCGCGCCGGGATGATGAAGAACGCGTTCATGCCCTCGACCTGGCGCAGGTCCCGGTTCGGGATCAGCGTCATCTGCGAGGAGATCTTCTGCAGGGCGCTCATCAGGTACTCCGGCGCCCCGGTGATCACCGCCGAGCCGCGGTCGGCCGCGTACTCGCGGTAGCGGGAGATCGTCCTGATCAGGATGAAGCTGAGGAAGTAGACGAGCATCGAGACGGCGAAGATGATCAGCCAGACGGGCGGGCCGTTGTTGTTGTCGCGCCGCCCGCCGCCTCCCCACATGCCCGCGTAGAGGCCGAAGCGGGTCAGCATCGCCGCGAGCATCGCGAAGAAGCTCGCGAGCGTCATCACGAGGACATCGCGGTTCGCGACGTGGGAGAGCTCGTGAGCGAGGACGCCCTCGACCTCCTTCGGCTCGAGCCGCTCCCAGAGGCCGGTCGTGACGCAGACGGCAGCGTGCTTCGGCGAGCGGCCGGTGGCGAACGCGTTCGGGACCGGCGTGTCCATGATCGCGACCTTCGGCTTCGGCAGGTCGGCCATCGCGCAGAGCCGCTCGACCATGTCGTGCAGCTGCGGCGCCTCCTCGCGCGAGACGACCTTCGCGCCTGCGGCCGCGAGCGCGAGCTTGTCGGACGTGTAGTACTGGAAGAACGCCAGGCCGATGACGATCACGAGCATCGGGACGAGCCCCACGTTCAGGTACGTGAAGAGGACCACCGCGAAGATGACGTAGAGCAGCCCGAGCAGGCCGCTCGTGAGAATCATCCGCAGCGTGAGACCGGCATCACGTCCGTATGACCTGCGCTTCATGCGAGGAATTGTAGGCCGCGGGCTGGATGCGGCGGCGGGGCTTAACGCGCGGTCAACAGCGTGGGCGGCCGGGCGCGCTGTGTAGACTCGCCCGCGTGCGCCGAGCGGCCCCCGTCGTCCTCCTGGCTCTGGTCCTCATCGCCAGCGGCTGCTCGACCTCGAAACCCGGCGAGAAGACGGTGTCGCCGCTGCCGACGAAGGTGATCGGCACCGTACCGACCGCGACGACCGCGACGGTGCCCGCCCAGTACAAGAACGGCGACCCGACGGCCGGCAAGCAGGTGTTCGAGAGCGCCGGCTGCGTCGGCTGCCACACGCTGAAGGAGGCGAACGCGACCGGCACCGTCGGCCCGAACCTCGACCAGGCCCAGCCCGCGCTGTCGCTCGTGATCGCGCGCGTGACGCAGGGACGGGGCGCGATGCCCTCGTTCAAGGGGCGGCTAACCGACAAGCAGATCGCCGACGTCGCCGCGTTCGTCGTCAAGGCGACCGGCGGCAACCCGAACGGCTGATCGAGCTCCCGGAGAGCTTCCCGCGCGACGTCAGGGTCGTCGCGACCGACTTCGACCGGACGCTCGTCTGGGAGGACGCGCGGCTGCGTCCGCGCACGCTCGACGCGCTGCGGCGCACCGAGCAGGCGGGCATCCACGTGATCGTCGTGACCGGCCGGATGGTGCGGTCGATTCGTCAGGCGCTCGCCCCTGCGGGCCTCCGGGAACCCGTGATCGGCTACCAGGGCGCCGTCGTCGCCGACGCCGACGGCGGCTGGCTGCGGCACGAGCCGCTGCCGCTCGAGCTCGCCTGCGAGACGATCGCGGTGCTGGCCGACGAGGGCTACTCGCCGAACGTCTACGTCGACGACCAGCTCTACGTGGCCGCGGACACCGAGGCCGCGCGCGCCTATGCGCGGCTGAACCGGATCGAGTTCCACGTCGTCGGCGACCTGCTCGACTGGCTCGACAAGCCGCCGACCAAGCTCGTCGCGGTGGGCGAGCCGGACGCGCTCGACGCGCTCGAGCCGCGCATGAAGGCGCGTTTCGGCGACCGCGAGTACATCTCCAAATCGCTGCCGCACTTCCTCGAGTTCGCGCAGGCCGGCGTGACGAAGGGCGCGGGGCTCGACTTCCTCGCCGAGCGCCTGGGCTTCACGAAGGAGCAGGCGATCGCCTTCGGCGACGGCGAGAACGACGTCGAGCTGGTCGAGTGGCCCGTCTTCGGCATCGCGGTCGGGAACGCTCACGCGAAGGTCCGCGCGGTCGCCTCCTGGGTCTGCCCGCCTGCGGCAGAGGAGGGTGTCGCGCAGGTGCTCGAGGCGCTCCTCCTACACTTGCAGGCGTGATCGACCTCCGCGCCGCCCGCAACGATCCCGACGGCTACCGCGCAGCCCTCGCGCGGAAGGGAGCGGCCGGCGTCTTCGACGAGCTGCTCGCCGCCGACGTGCGCAAGCGCGAGCTGCAGACAGAGGTCGAGGACCTCCGCGCGCAGACGAAGCTCAAGGGAAAGCCGACGCCGGAGCAGCTGATCGAGCTGACCAGCCTGAAGGAGCGTCTGCAGCCGCTCGAGGCCGAGCTCGCCGCCGCCGAGGAGGCGCTCCAGGGGCTGCTCGACCGCGTCCCGAACCCGCCCGCCGCCGACGCGCCGGACGGCGACTCCGAGGAGGATGCGCTCGAGCTCAGGCGGAGCGACCTCGAGCCGCCGAGCTTCGAGTTCGAGCCGCGGGATCACCTCGATCTCGCGGCTGCGCACGGCTGGATCGACGTCGAGCGCGGGGCGAAGGTCTCCGGCTCCCGGTTCGTCTACCGCGTCGGCGACGTCGCGCTCCTCGAGCTGGCGCTCCACCACTGGGCGCTCGCACGGGTCGTCGCCAAGGGGCACGTGCCGATGCTGCCGCCGGTTCTCGTCCGCGAAGAGGCGATGTACGGGACAGGTTTCTTCCCCTCCGACAAGGCGGACTTCTATGCGCTGCCGGAGGACGGCCTCTACCTGGTCGGAACCTCCGAGGTGCCCGCCGCGGCGTTCCACGGTGGCGAGGAGCTCGACGAGCTGCCGCTCCGGTACGTCGCCTACTCGCCCTGCTTCCGGCGCGAGGCCGGCGCGGCGGGAAAGGACACGCGCGGCATGTTCCGCGTGCACCAGTTCGACAAGGTCGAGATGTTCGTCTACTGCGAGCCCGGGTCATCGCCCGAGGAGCACGACCGTCTCCTCGCGATCGAGGAGGAGCTCGTCACGGAGCTCGGCCTGCCCTACCGCGTGCTGAACATCGCGGCAGGCGACCTCGGCGCGTCGGCCGCGAAGAAGTACGACATCGAGGCGTGGTTCCCCGGCCAGGGCCGCTACCGCGAGATCACGTCGACCTCGAATACGACCGACTACCAGGCCCGGCGGCTCAACATCCGGTTCCGGCACGACGGCAAGCTCGAGCACGTCCACACGCTGAACGGGACGGCGGTCACGGCGCGGGCGATGATCGCGATCCTCGAGAACTTCCAGGACTCCGACGGCAGCGTGAGCGTCCCCGAAGCCGCTGCGGGACTTCGGCGCGCCGTCGAGGCTCGGCGCGGAGCGCGTGCCGGCCTGAGAGACCACCTGCGCCGACCGACGGGCGGGAGCGCCGTGGAGACGGACGAGACGTCCCGGATGAAAGCGGAGCGGGAGGGATTCGAACCCCCGGGCCCGTCAAGGACGAGCCGGCTGCTTTCAAGGCAGCTGCATTCAGCCAGACTCTGCCACCGCTCCAAGCCTGTCGGCGTCATGCAGATTGACAGACCGGCGTCCTGCAAGACACGTCTTGATCAGGTACTCGTCCCCCGCGTCGTCGAGCACGTACAGCCAATCGTACGAGTCGTCGGCGCTTCGCTTGACCACGTAGCCCGACGAGTTCGAGTGGATCCGTCGAAGGTCGACCTGTCGTTGCCGGCTGCTCGTGAACTTGCACTGAACCCGCGCCAGTCGGCCGTTGTCATCAACGATGAGATCGTAGGCGGCTGACTCGGTCAGGGGGATCGATACATCGTGGCCGATCGCGGTGAACGTCGCGATCGCACGAGACGTTGCGATGTCGCCCTTTCGCTGTGTGGTGCGCACTTCCGCGGATTGTAGCGGTATGGGCAACCGCCCAACCGGGACAGTTCCGACTGGGCCGCGTCGCTACCGAGCACTCGCCCGGCCTGCGCTCCCGCCGAGATCGTCGACCTCTGCCACGAGCGGGGCTGCGCCGAGGCCGGCAAAGATTCGACGTGCCTCGTCGAGCCCTGCCGGATCGCCGGTGCACCGTGCCCGGCCGAGCAGCGCAAGGCCGTGCTCGAGGACGCAGTCGAGCCCGCTCCAGCCGGAGGCCGCCTCGTCATACAGCCTCGCCGCGCCCGCGTGGTCGCCGTCCGCCTCGGCGATCACGGCACGGGCGGTGACCGCAGACAGGCGGTCCCGGGCGGCCGCCGTCACGATGCCCTCGCAGAGGTCGCCGGCGAGAGCGACGTCTCCCGCGGCACAGGCGACACGCGCCGCATCTGCGAGGTTCTGCGTCCGGAAGTAGGACCGGTCGCGTGTCGCCTCGTTCCACTCGGCGATCCGGTCCCGCGCAGACGCGTGCTCGCCGCGGAGCTCGTCCAGCAGGGCGGCGGTCACGAGGGCCGGCCCGAGCACCTGCGGGTCCTCGACCTCCCGCGCGTGGGGCAGGGCTTCGTCCAGGATCGCTGCGGCAGCGTCGGCTGCGCCCCGGTTCAGCAGCACGAGGGCGAGGTAGGTCGAGACGATGCCGTAGGGCTGTCCGCGGACGGCCGCCTCCCCTCGCGCCGCCTCCGCGGTGCGGCAGAGATCGTCCCACTGTCCGAGGTCGTACTGCATCCAGCAGGACTCCGCGTCGAGCCACCCCGTCGACAGCCCGCGGCGGCGGGAGAGCTCCCCCGCCTCCCGGTGGAGCGCGAGGGCGGCGGCCGGGCCGTGCTGGCGCCACACCTGGCCCGAGAGGTTGATGTAGGTCGTGAGCACGGTCACCGGGCTGGCGCCGAGCTCGATCGCGTCGCGCAGCGTCTGCTCGAGGTCGGCCCTGCCGTCCAGATCGCCGAGCTCGCAGCGCAGGATCCCGTGCCACTGGCGGGCGCCGAGAAGCTCGGACCGCAGCCCGAGCTCGGCTCCGAGCGCGAGGGCCTTCTTCGCCCACTCGATCGACTCGGCCGGGGGCCGGCCCCGGAACGCGCGAACTGCCGCCATGCGCCCGTAGGCGACCACGAGCTCCGGCCCGGGCGGGAGCCCCTCGAGGAGCTCGATCGCGCGCAGGGTCACCTGCTCCTGGCGCTCGCCGCCGCCGAGCGCGAAGTAGACGCGACCGAGGTCCGAGAGCGCGGTGGCGGCGCCCCGCGTGTCGCCGGCGTCCTCGAGCCGGGCCGCCGCGAGCTCGAGGTTCTCCGCGGCGATGTCGGCCCGGCCCGTGACCCGTGCCGCCTCGGCCGCCTTGACGAGCGTGTGGGCGTAGTCCGCGGATCTCGGGTCGAAGTGGTCGAGCGCCTGGCGATAGCGCAGCTCGGCCCGGGGGGCGTCGAGCATCGAGGCCCGGTCGCCGGCGAGCACGAGGAAGCGGCCTGCGCGGAGCCGAAGCTCCTCGTCCGGGTCTGCTCCCGCCGCCCGGGAGAGCGAGAGCGCCTCCGTCGTGTGATGGGCGAGCAGCTCTGCGTGATCGGCGAGCCGTTCGCCGGCCATCGCCTCGATCCAGTCGGCGGCCGCCCGGTGCTTCTCGGCCCGTGCGGCGCGCGGGATCTGGCCGTAGGCGACGTCGCGGATCAGCGCATGCCAGAACGTGAACTCGGCCTGGCCCTCGACCGAGGAGGATCTCGCCCGCCGCACGAGCTCCCGCAGCGCCAGCTGATGCAGGCCGTCGCGAACCTCCTCGGGGCTCCGGCCGGTCATCGCCTCGAGCCCGCCTGCCCAGAACACCTTCCCGAGCACGGATGCGTCCTGCAACAGCGCCTTTCGCTCGGGCGGGAGCGAGTCGAGGCGCGCGGCGATCAGGCCCTGAACCGTCTCCGGGAGCGGCAGCTCCTCTGCCGACCCCCGCTCGCGGAACATGCGGACGTACTCCTCGGCGTAGAGCGGGTTGCCGCCGGCGCGCTCGAGGAGCGCCTGCTGCGTCTCGGCCGGAAGGACGGCCGACTCGAGGAGCGCTGCGACGAGGCGGGCGGTCTCCTCGTGGGACAGGGGGGAGAGCGCCACCGTGTTGGAGTTGCGTTTTCCGCCGCCCCAACCGGGCCGCCGGTCGTAGAGCTCGGGCCGGCCCGTGCAGACGACGAGGATCGGCACCCCCGTCGACCAGTCCACGAGCCGCTCCACGAACTCGAAGAGCGCCGAGTCGCCCCAGTGCAGGTCTTCGACGAGCAGGATCAGCGGGCGCTGGGCGGCGACCGCCTCGAGGAACGCCTGCCAGGCTGTGAAGAGCTCCTCGCGCTGCGTGTCGCCGCCGCCTGCGAGCCCGACGAGCGGAGCGAGCCGGCCGCCCAGCCAGTCGCGGTCGCCGTCCTCGCCGGTGACCGCCTCGACCGCCGAGCGCAGCTTCGCGGACGCCTCCTCCTCGCCGTCGGACTCGAGGATGCCGGCGTGCGCCTTGACGATCTCTCCGAGCGCCCAGAAGGTGATCCCCTCGCCGTAGGGGAGGCAGCGCCCCTGCCGCCAGTAGACGAGCTCCGGCCGGTTGTCGACGAACGCGCGGAACTCGGCAAGGAGGCGC
The DNA here is from genome assembly GCA_963784765.1 of uncultured Thermoleophilia bacterium. Taxonomy (GTDB): domain Bacteria; phylum Actinomycetota; class Thermoleophilia; order Gaiellales; family Gaiellaceae; genus PALSA-600. The sequence continues at coordinate 10,545 of CAWASP010000004.1, read as the reverse complement.
GTCTTCCCGACGCCCGGCTCCCCGACCACGGTGACGAGCTGGATCGTCGACTCGCGCAGCATGCGCTCGAACGTCTCTTCCAGCAGCCTGGACTCGTGCTCGCGGCCGACGAACGGTGTCGCGGGCGCGGCCTCGGCGTCGACGCCGAACCGGCTCCGCGCGCGCACGGCCCGCCAGAGCGGCACGGGGTCGGCCTTGCCCTTGACCGTGACCGGGGCCAGCTCCTCGTACTCGACGGCCGCCCGCGTCGCGCGGAACGCCTGCTCGTTCACGACGACACCGCCGACCGGCGCCTCACCCTGGAGACGCGAGGCCGTATTGACCACGTCGCCCGTCGCGATCCCCTCGCCCTCGCCGGGCCGAGCCCCCAGCGACACGACCGCCTCGCCGGTCGCGACGGCGGCCCGCACGGCCAGCTCCAGGCCCTCGGCGGCGTTCAGGTCGTCGATCGTCTCCAGCACGCGCAGGGCAGCCCGCACCGCCCGCTCGGGGTCGTCCTCGTGTGCGACCGGGGCTCCGAACACGGCCATCACCGCGTCGCCGATGAACTTCTCCACCGTTCCGCCGAAGCGCTCGATCTCGGTCTTCACGCCCGCGTGATAGGGACGAAGCAGCGCGCGGACGTCCTCGGGGTCCGAGCGCTCGGAGCGCGCGGTGAACCCGACGAGGTCGACGAACAGGACAGAGACGACCTTCCGCTCCTCGCCGGCGGCCGGCGTGGCCGCGAACGCGGCGCCGCAGGAGAGGCAGAACCGCGCGCGCTCCGGGTTCTCCTCACCGCAGGTGGCGCAGCGGGGCACCCGCCGGATTCTAGAGCGCGTCCTCGGGCGGAAGCCGCGCCGCGACCGCCTTCATCACCTTGACGGCGATCGTCGGCACGTCCCGGAGGAGCCGCTCGAAGCTGATCCGATCGACGACGAGGGCCTGCAGGTCGGTCGCCGCCGTCACCGTCGCGCTTCGGGGGCGGCCCGTGACGAGGGCGAGCTCGCCGACGAAGTCCCCGGCGCGCAGCGTTCCGATCGGCGTGCCATCCCGGTCGACCGAGACCTCGCCGTCGACGATGATCACGAGCTCGCGGCCGGGCGCGCCCTCGCGCATCAGCACGCGCCCCGCGGGGAACCGCAGCTCGTCGGCGACCCGCGAGACCGCCTCGATCTCCGCCCGCGAGCACTCCGCAAAGAGCGGGATCCGCTTCAGGAGGTCGACCTTCGTCCGTCGCGAGAGGCGCACGCGCGGAGCCTACTTCCGACCGCGCTAGATTGAGCGCGACCTGCGCCGTCCGCTCGCCACCTGGCTCCTCGTCGTCTCCTTTGTCGGAGTGGCAGGGTGCGGCTCGGGCTCCGGCTCCGCGACGGGCGACCAGTGGCGGGTGAACGCGACCCTCGCGCTGCACCAGCTGCTGACCGACGTCTCGTTGACCGAGACCGCGGGCACGACCGTGCCGCAGGCGCGCCGGGCTCTCGGCAGCGACTCCGACCTCTACGCCCTCGTGTTCGCCTATGCCGATCTCGGCGGCTGCCGGTCGATGATCCGAAACGCGTCAGCGCCGCGCGCGCTCGAGCCTCTGCTCGAGGCTCCGTGCGGACGGCTGCAGCGCGCCGCCCGAACGTTCACGCGGGCGACGACTCGCTCCGACCCGCGGGACCTGCTCGCGGCGGTTCAGCAGGCGCACGGAGCCGAGCCGCTGCTCGTCCGGGCGCTCACGTCTGTCCGGCATCGGGCACGGTGAAGCCGAAGCTGCCGACGCGGTCCTCGGGCGTGCTCCGGAGCTCGATCCGGCGGATCGTGCCGATCGGCACGATGAGCGCTTCCGGCGCCTCGGGATCGTGCGCCGCGTGGACGTGCAGCGTCACCATCCCGAACCCGGGCTCCGGCTCGATTCGATCGAGGACGAAGCGGGAACCGTCGGCGAGCTCGAGCTCGACGAGCGGCGCCTGAACGCCCTTCTCAGCGGCGAACCGGGCGACCGTCCGGTTGACGCGGTCGACGAACGCCTCGTGAGGGCCCTCGGTTACCGGCGTCCACAGCTCAGGCACCGATCCGACTCTAGCGCGGCGGTTGTCCGGGCTCTCGGCTACCGTCGGGGCGCGGATGACGGTCTCGCCGCGGATCAGGCTCCTGGCAGGCTCGTGAGTGCCCGACGACCCGCTGGACGAGCTGCTCCGGCGCGTGGATGCGGGTGAGCTCGGCGACCCGCTGCCGGTGCTCGCCTACCTCGCCGGCCAGGCCGTCGAGATCGACGAGCACGAGCTGAACGGCGCCCGCCGCCGGGCGCTCCTGCTTCTCGCCGCCGGCGGCGATCCGCACCGTGAGCTGGGAGTCGACGACCGCGCGGTGAAGGCGATCGCAGGCGATCTGCACTCGGGCGCCCGGCGCGAGCAGCTCGCCCGCTCGATCGACGCGCTCGTCCTGCGCGTGCGCGACCTGACGGCCGCCCGTGAGGCGGCGGTCTTCCTCGCCGGTGACGTCGACCTCGCCTGGCGGCTCTACGCGCTCGGGCTCCTCGCCGAGGAGCTGGACCCGGGCGAGGAACCCTCGAATCAGTGATGGGCGAACCCTCGTCTCAGTGATCAGACGGCTGCGGCCGCGAACCGACCTCAGAGGTGATGCGGTTGGTCGTGCTCTTCGCGACGATCCTTGCCGGCGCGACGCTCGCCGGGACGGCGAGCGCTTCGCAGCTGATCGACCGCAACGCGAAGGACGTCAAGCTCGAGGTGAACGTCAAGGGCGAGGCTCTCCTCACCTACCGCGACGGCGGCGGCGTCAAGCACGTGCTGGCCTGGGGCGCGGTCAATGCGATCCCACCCACCAAGGGAAGCAGGCAGGTGGCGCTGAAGCTCGACTATGCCGGCGGGTGGGGCAAGTACCACACGACCTACTGGAAGACCTTCCGCTCGGCCTGCCGTCCCTACGACGGCCCGCCGCTCGCCTGGGAGGTGACCGCCTGCACGGCCCCCGACGGCTCGTACTGGGCGGTGCAGGCCTGGCAGCGCGAGCTGCCGAACTACGGCCTCGACCCGAAGCCGAGCCAGGGGGTCTGGGAGCTCCGCCTCTCGCACTGGACCGGCCCGCTGGCCGTGCTCACGATCTCGACCGACTGGGCCTGGCACCAGTGGGATCACCTCTACGGCACCTACACGTACCGCGGCAGCCCGGTCTTCGGCTTCGCGTCGACGTCGAGCGGCAACCCGCTCGACACGTTCGGCCGGAACATCTACGTCGACACGTATGACTCGGCGTACGGCTCCGGCTGGAAGCGCGAGAACAGCTTCCTGACACACGTCGGCACCGGCGCCTTCTGTTACAGCTTCAACCCCCACGGACCCGAACCGGCCGGCACCGGCACGCAGTACCGCGCGACGGTCGAAGGCCCGGGCGTCACCCCCGACGTGATGTGGCAGGGACCCGCCCCGGGCCCGTACGACAGGGCGCTCGACCAGGTCGCGAACGAGAAGATCACCGCGCTCCGCGACAAGCAGTGCCGCGCCAACTAGCGAACGCCTTGTAGCGCCCAGCTAGGCTCGGCGCCGTGGACGAGGTCGGTGCCGAGCAGCGGGCGCTCTTCCGGCGGTGGCCGGTCGGGGTGTCCGTCGTCGTCGCGCAGACGGATGGGCGCCGCCACGGCCTGACCGTGTCCACGCTCGTCTCGCTCTCGCTCGAGCCGCCGCTCGCCGGGATCTCGATCGCGAAGCAGGCATCGCTCCACGAGCTGCTGCGGGAGGCGGGCGAGTGGGCGGTGTCGCTCCTCTCGGGTGAGCAGGAGCACCTCGCCCAGCACTTCGCGCGCAGCGTGCCGCCGATCGCCCTCTGGAACGGGATCGATCTGCGTGACGACGACCCGCGCCTCCTCGCGGGCGCCGCCGGGTGGCTCGTCGCGCGCACGGTCGCGGAGGTGCCGACGGGCGACCACACGTTCTTCGTCGGCGAGATCGTGTCCCTCGAGGAGGGCGCTGCGGCGACGTCGCTCGCCCACGTCCACCGCGAGTACCGGTCGTTGTGATCGAGGCCGTCGTCTTCGACCTCGACGGCGTGATCGTCGATTCCGAGCAGGTGTGGGACGAGGTGCGCGAGCGCTACACGCGGGAGACCGGCGGGAGCTACACGGAGCAGGCGACCCGCGAGATGATGGGCATGAGCTCCTCGGAGTGGTCGCGGTACATGGCCATGGAGCTCGGCGTGCCGGGCACGCCCGCCGAGATCAACGCGGCGATCGTCGAGCGGATGCTCGAGCGCTACGGCGCGGCGCCGCCGCTCGTCCCGGGCGCGGTCGACGCCGTGCGCCGGGTTGCGTCGCGTTTCCCGCTCGCCATCGCCTCCTCGTCGAACCCGGAGCTGATCGACGTCGTCGTCGCGGCGACCGGGCTCGGGGACGTGTTCGAGGTGCGCGTCTCCTCACAGGAGGTGGCGCGGGGAAAGCCCGCCCCGGATGTCTACCTGGAGGCGGCCCGCCGGCTCGGCGTCGGGGCCGCCCGGTGCGGCGCGGTCGAGGACTCCCACAACGGCATCCGCTCGGCGAAGGCCGCGGGCATGCGCGTCGTCGCCGTTCCCAATCCGCACTTCCCGCCCGACGAGGAGGCGATGGCGCAGGCCGACGTCGTGCTCGCGTCGGTCGCCGATCTCACCGCCGAGACGTTCGGTTAGCGGTCACACACGCCGCGGTGCGTGCGACGACGAGTAGACGTCCTTGCGCGCGATCTTTCCGTCGGCGATCGGGAACACGTCGACCCCGTCCCACTCGAGCGTCTGTTCGTCCTTCGACGCCCGCGCGGTCCACTCGCTGACGGCGAAGTCGTCGCCGACGCGCAACGAGCGCCCCTCGAAGCGAAGGTCGGGCCACGAGGCGAAGATCGCCGCGATGTGGTCGCGCACGGCATCGGCGCCCTCGATGCGCTCTCCCGCGGTGTGGTTGTGGAAGACCATCGCCGGGTGGTGCACGGCGCAGATCGCGTCGAGGTCCTGCCTGTTCCACGCGTCGTTGTACGCGTCGATCAGCTCGCGTATCTCCACTGACGCGATCCTAGATGGTTGATCGGAAAATCGAGGCCGTCGCGGTTGGGGGCCTGCACGCGGCGCATTGCGCCCGCCTCGCCCGGCGCCAAGGCCCACCGGCCTTGCCCCCGGTCGAGTCGACCACACTGCTTGGTGCACGCCCTCCCCGCGACGACGGCATCTGTCGATCAACCATCTACGCCGCGCGGCCCAGCAGGACGCAGCCGTTGTGGCCGCCGAGCCCCATCGCGTTCGAGAGGGCGACGTCCACCTGCGCCTCGCGTGCCTCGTTCGGCACGTAGTCGAGATCGCACTCGGGGTCGGGCTCGCGGTAGTTGATCGTCGGCGGCAGGACCCCGTCTCGGAGCGCGAGCACGCACATGATCGCCTCGATCGCACCCGCCGCCCCGAAGGTGTGGCCGGTCATGGACTTCGTCGAGGAGACCGCCAGCCGGTAGGCGTGGTCGCCGAAGACCGCCTTGATCGCCCTGGTCTCGGCGGCGTCCCCGAGCGGCGTCGACGTGCCATGGGCGTTGATGTAGCCGACGCGCCGGGGCTCGACGCCCGCCCGTTCGAGGGCGGTCCGCATCATCGTCGCGACACCGGTCGCCTCCGGCTCGGGCTGGGCCATGTGGTGGGCGTCGTTGGAGGCGCCGTAGCCGAGCACCTCGGCGTGGATGCGCGCGCCGCGCCGCCGGGCGTGGTCCCAGTCCTCGAGCAGCAGCGCGCCGGCGCCCTCCGCCATCACGAAGCCGGCCCGCGTCGCGTCAAACGGACGCGACGCCCGCGGCGGGTGCTCGTCCTCGGCGGCGAGCCCGCGCATCGCGGTGAAGCCGGCGAGGATCAGCGGGATGATGCATGCCTCGGTTCCGCCCGCGAGCACCGCGTCGGCGGCGCCCCGCTTGATCATCTCGGCCGCCTCGCCGACCGCGTGCGACCCGGTGGCGCATGCGGACACGACGGCGTAGTTCGGGCCGGTGATGCCGAGCGAGATCGCGAGCTGGCCCGAGGCGGAGTCGACGAGCACGTTCGGCAGGAAGTTCGGCGACACCCGGTCGGGGCCTCGCCGCTGAAGCACGTCGGCCTGCTCGACGATGCCCGGGACGCCGCCGATCGCCGAGCCGAAGATGATCCCGACACGGGACGGGTCGAAGCCGTCGAGGCCGGCGTCCCCGAGCGCCTCGCGCCCGGCGGCGACGCCGAGCAGGACGTTGCGCTCGAGCTTCCTGGCGTCCTTCGCAGAGACGACCGACGACGGATCGAACCCCGTCACCTCGCCGGCGATCCGGACCGGCAGCCCGTCTGTGTCGAAGGCGCGGATCCAGTCGATCCCGCTCCTCCCGGCGCAGGCGGCGCTCCAGGTGGACGGCACGTCGAGACCGAGCGGCGTCACCGCCCCGATGCCCGTGACGGCAACGCGCCCCATGCGCCGCGAACTCTACGTCACGGGGATGCCGCTCTCGCGCAGCGACAGCTCGGCGAACCGGTCCCAGCTCCCGGCGATCGTCTTCGCCATCGCCTCTTCCTCGGCGAGGATCGCGTCGCAGGCGGCGACGGTCTCGTCGTCGCCCGCGCGTCCGGCGATGCGCTTGAGGAGCTCGTAGCTCGCGATCTCGAGGTGCTCGGTCATGTAGCAGTCGCGTGCGTTCCGGCCCGTCTTCTCGCCGCGGACGATGTCGACCGGCGCCTTGGCGAGCGCTCCGAGGATCCCGCCTGCCTGCCTGATCGCCGACGGGGCCGAGCCGTGCGCCGTGAGCCGGCTCCGCATCCGCTCGACATGCCCCTCGGTCTCGATCCGGTGGTGCTCGAGCTCGCGCACGATGTCGGGGTCGTCGGTCGTCTGGATCATGGCGTCGAGCAGGCGGAGCACGCCCTGCTCGAGCGCGTGGCACTCGTCGATGTGCTTGATCAACTGCTCGTTCAACGACTCCATGGCACCTCCCGGGATCGGCGTCATCTCGAAACGGCCGTACTCGCGGCCGAGGAACGTCGCGCGGCCGGCGAAGCCGTCTTCGCTCGGGCTCAGCACGTCGACGAATGCCGTGAACGGCGAGACGTAGCGCAGCTCGAGGCCGACGACGTCGAACGGCACGCCGCGGAGCGGGCCGACGAGGGTCACGCCGTGTGTGCCGGCGATGCGTTTGCGGACGCCGTCGAGCGGCGGCAGCAGGCCGGCGGCGCGTCGGAGCGCCCAGACACCGTCGAGCTCGGACACGGCCTCTAGGCTTCCGCAGGATGCCCGCGCCAAACATCCCCTTCCCGCCGATGGAGGCCCAGCTCGTGCGCTCGCTGCCGGAGGACGACGGCTGGCAGTACGAGCCGAAGTGGGACGGCTTCCGGGGTGTCCTCGAGAACGCCGGCGGCGAGCTCGCGCTCTGGTCGCGCAACGAACGGCCGCTGCTCCGCTACTTCCCCGAGCTGCGCGCGCTCGGCGAGCTCCTTCCGGAAGGCTCGGCGCTCGACGGCGAGATCGTGATCGCCCGCGACGGCGCCCTCGACTTCGACGCGATGCAGTCGCGGCTGCACCCGGCGGAGTCTCGCGTGCGGCGCCTGGCGGCGGAGATCCCGTCCGAGTACGTCGTCTTCGACCTGCTGCTCTGGGGTGGGGAGGAGGTGTGGCGGCTGCCGCTCGAGGAGCGCCGCTCCCGGGTCGAGTCGCTGTCGGGCTTCCGGATCTCGCCGGCGACGCGCTCGGTGGACGAGGCGCGCGGCTGGCTCGCCCGGTTCGAGTCGCTCGGGCTCGACGGCGTCGTGGCAAAGCGGCTCGGCGTGCCGTACCTGCCGGGGTCGCGCGACGGCGTCGTGAAGGTGAAGGAGGTGAAGACCGCCGACTGCGTGGTCGTCGGCATTCGCTGGCGCGGCGACCCGAGCCAGGTGGCGACGCTGCTGCTCGGCCTCTACCGGGACGACGGCGGGCTCGACTACGTCGGCACGTGCGCGGTCGCGGCGCGCTCGCGGGCGGACGTCGCGGCGCGCGTGCTGCCGCTCCGCGACGAGCGCGCCGACACGCGCTTCTCCGAGCCGAACCGCTGGGGAAGCGGCGAGCTCGAGGAAGCGGCGATCCGGCCGGAGCTCGTCGTCGAGGTGCGCTACGACAAGGTGCAGGGCAGCCGCTTCCGGCACGGCACCAAGCTGCTCCGCTGGCGCGACGACAAGGACCCGCGGGACTGCACGTGGCGCGAGCTGCGCCCGCCCCGCGACCCGAGCGCCTCGGGGGTGGAGACACTCTGGTCTAGCGAACGGTGAGGATCGCGCTGTAGGTGTGCTGCGAGGGCACCCAGATGCGGAAGCGGGTGCCCGGGGAGGCCCGGACGACGCGGGTGAAGTAGCCGCGCACCGTCGTCGAGCGGTTCCCGCCGACCGAATGCCAGCCGCCGCCGGTGAATCGCAGCAGCCGGTAGGCCTCGTGGCCGCTGTCCCGGCCGCACCTGGCCCCAGAGCGTCGTCCGCAGCCCGCTGCGGGAGCGCTCGGCGAGCGGAAAGCGGAACGCCTCGTAGGCGGGCTTTCGGACGCCGGAGGTCGTAACGAGCCCGCTCTGCCAGCGCGCTACCTGCGGCTCGTCCTGGACGAGGTAGTGGATGAGGATGTCGACGCGAGGAGCCTCGAACGCGCGCAGCGCTGCCTCGGACACGTAGCGCGCCTGCGCCGCGTACGAGACGCCGAGGATCCGGTCGGGCGGATTCGTCTGGTAGCCGTACTCGGTGAGCCAGATCCGCGTGTGGATCCCGAACGCCTTGCGCACGTTGACGAGCAACCGGTCGAGCGTCGCGAGCGTGATCGTCTGGCAGTGCCCGCAGCCGCCGCTCCACGGGGTCTCGCCGGGCCGCAGCGGATACGGGTTGTGGGCGTAGGCGTCGAGGTGCGCGTGTGCGGCGCGCATGCCGTCGATCCAGTCGACGGGCGACACGCCGAGGTGGCCGCCGCGAGGGGCGGTCGCCCCGCCGGCGACCTGCGATCCCGGGCTCGCGGCGTGGATCGCGGCCACGGCCGGGTTCAGCAGCTGCTTCACGTACACCTGCGGTGAGGTGGGGCGGAGCCAGCGGCGCTGGTTCGGCTCGTTCCAGATCTCCCAGTGCTTGACGAACGGGTAGCGCTCGGCGACCTTCCGTGCGAACCCCGCGAGCGCGAACTTTCCGGTCGGCGCCCAGTTCTCGGTCTTGCCGCCGTTCGCCCAGGCGGGCGTGCCGTAGAGCGTCAGGAGCACCTGGATGTGCCGCTCGTGCAGGCCGTTCAGGAGCGGATCGGCGAGCGCCCAGTCCTCGGTGCCCCGGTCGGGCTCCGTCGCACGCCAGTCGAGCGTCACCCGCACGATGTCGACTCCGAGCGCCTGCAGCCGGTCGAGCCGGTCGGAGAGCGTTCCGGGGCCGTACTCGAGCCAGGCGTCGTCCTGGAGCCCGTACTGCACGTACGGCGAGGCGGCCGCGGACGCCGGCAGGACGAGCGCGGCGGCCGCGAGCAGGGTCAGGAGGAGCCTGCGCACGGCTGTCCACCGTAGGCAGCCGCTGGTGAGAGGCGTGTTAGGAGTGCTTAGGAAATTGGTGGATCGAGTCCGAGCTTCGCAAAACGCGGCCGCAGCGACGGTGGGTTTCGCCACATTCCGCGGGTCGGGTCGCCGACCGCGTCGATCCTCGCGGCCATCGTCTCGAGCGTGAACGCCGCCGGGTCGACCGCGGCGACCTCGCTCCAGTCGAGGGGCGCCGAGACGCGGGCATCCGGCGTCGGACGGACGGAGAAGGCCGAGGCGATCGTCCGGTCGCGGGCGTTCTGGCCGTAATCGACGAAGACGCCGACCCGGTCGGCGACGCGCCAGGTCGTCGTCGCGACCGCCTGGTTGCCGATCCGGCGCTCCACCTCACAGGCGACCGCCTTTGCGAAGCGCCGGACCTCGGGGAAGACGAGCTCCGGCCTGATCGGCGCGAGCACGTGCAGGCCGGTCGCACCGGAGGTCTTCGGGTAGGAGCGCAGACCGAGCTCGTCCAGCACCTCGCGGACGACGAGCGCGATCTCGCGCACGAACGACCACTGCCCGTCGGAGGTCGGGTCGAGGTCGATCAGCAGGTAGTCGGGCCGCTCGATGTCCGGGACGCGCGAGTGCCAGGTGTGCAGCTCGATGCAGCCGAGGTTCGCGACCCAGGCGAGCGCCGCGGCGTTGTCGACCTGGGCGAACACGGTCGAGTGGCCGCTCGGGAACGAGACCGGGATCTCGCCGACGTAGGCCGGGTGCTTTGCCGGCACGCGCTTCTGGTGGAAGAAGTCGCCGTCGACGCCGTTCGGGAAGCGCTTCATGTGGAACGGCCGCCGGCGGAGGTGGGGGAGGGCGAGCTCGGCGACGCCCGCGTAGTAGGAGACGAGATCGCCCTTCGTGAGCCCACTCGCCGGGAAGAAGACCTTGTCGGGGTTCGAGACCGGGACGTCGTGGCGGCCGACGCGCACGGCCCGATTCTGCCCTGCGCTCCCGGGAGGCGAGTATCGTGAGGCTGTGCTCGAAGGACACCAGCCGCTCGCGAACGTCACGCTGGAGCCGCTCGATGACTACATCGTCGTCGAGCCCCTCG
>CAWASP010000003.1:0-27612 GCA_963784765.1 uncultured Thermoleophilia bacterium | reverse complement strand
AACCCTCGAATCAGTGATGGGCGAACCCTCGTCTCAGTGATCAGACGGCTGCGGCCGCGAACCGACCTCAGAGGTGATGCGGTTGGTCGTGCTCTTCGCGACGATCCTTGCCGGCGCGACGCTCGCCGGGACGGCGAGCGCTTCGCAGCTGATCGACCGCAACGCGAAGGACGTCAAGCTCGAGGTGAACGTCAAGGGCGAGGCTCTCCTCACCTACCGCGACGGCGGCGGCGTCAAGCACGTGCTGGCCTGGGGCGCGGTCAATGCGATCCCACCCACCAAGGGAAGCAGGCAGGTGGCGCTGAAGCTCGACTATGCCGGCGGGTGGGGCAAGTACCACACGACCTACTGGAAGACCTTCCGCTCGGCCTGCCGTCCCTACGACGGCCCGCCGCTCGCCTGGGAGGTGACCGCCTGCACGGCCCCCGACGGCTCGTACTGGGCGGTGCAGGCCTGGCAGCGCGAGCTGCCGAACTACGGCCTCGACCCGAAGCCGAGCCAGGGGGTCTGGGAGCTCCGCCTCTCGCACTGGACCGGCCCGCTGGCCGTGCTCACGATCTCGACCGACTGGGCCTGGCACCAGTGGGATCACCTCTACGGCACCTACACGTACCGCGGCAGCCCGGTCTTCGGCTTCGCGTCGACGTCGAGCGGCAACCCGCTCGACACGTTCGGCCGGAACATCTACGTCGACACGTACGACTCGGCGTACGGCTCCGGCTGGAAGCGCGAGAACAGCTTCCTGACACACGTCGGCACCGGCGCCTTCTGTTACAGCTTCAACCCCCACGGACCCGAACCGGCCGGCACCGGCACGCAGTACCGCGCGACGGTCGAAGGCCCGGGCGTCACCCCCGACGTGATGTGGCAGGGACCCGCCCCGGGCCCGTACGACAGGGCGCTCGACCAGGTCGCGAACGAGAAGATCGCCGCGCTCCGCGACAAGCAGTGCCGCGCCAACTAGCGAACGCCTTGTAGCGCCCAGCTAGGCTCGGCGCCGTGGACGAGGTCGGTGCCGAGCAGCGGGCGCTCTTCCGGCGGTGGCCGGTCGGGGTGTCCGTCGTCGTCGCGCAGACGGATGGGCGCCGCCACGGCCTGACCGTGTCCACGCTCCTCTCGCTCTCGCTCGAGCCGCCGCTCGCCGGGATCTCGATCGCGAAGCAGGCATCGCTCCACGAGCTGCTGCGGGAGGCGGGCGAGTGGGCGGTGTCGCTCCTCTCGGGCGATCAGGACCACCTCGCCCAGCACTTCGCGCGCAGCGTGCCGCCGATCGCCCTCTGGAACGGGATCGATCTGCGTGACGACGACCCGCGCCTCCTCGCGGGCGCCGCCGGGTGGCTCGTCGCGCGCACGGTCGCGGAGGTGCCGACGGGCGACCACACGTTCTTCGTCGGCGAGATCGTGTCCCTCGAGGAGGGCGCTGCGGCGACGTCGCTCGCCCACGTCCACCGCGAGTACCGGTCGTTGTGATCGAGGCCGTCGTCTTCGACCTCGACGGCGTGATCGTCGATTCCGAGCAGGTGTGGGACGAGGTGCGCGAGCGCTACACGCGGGAGACCGGCGGGAGCTACACGGAGCAGGCGACCCGCGAGATGATGGGCATGAGCTCCTCGGAGTGGTCGCGGTACATGGCCATGGAGCTCGGCGTGCCGGGCACGCCCGCCGAGATCAACGCGGCGATCGTCGAGCGGATGCTCGAGCGCTACGGCGCGGCGCCGCCGCTCGTCCCGGGCGCGGTCGACGCCGTGCGCCGGGTTGCGTCGCGTTTCCCGCTCGCCATCGCCTCCTCGTCGAACCCGGAGCTGATCGACGTCGTCGTCGCGGCGACCGGGCTCGGGGACGTGTTCGAGGTGCGCGTCTCCTCACAGGAGGTGGCGCGGGGAAAGCCCGCCCCGGATGTCTACCTGGAGGCGGCCCGCCGGCTCGGCGTCGGGGCCGCCCGGTGCGGCGCGGTCGAGGACTCCCACAACGGCATCCGCTCGGCGAAGGCCGCGGGCATGCGCGTCGTCGCCGTTCCCAATCCGCACTTCCCGCCCGACGAGGAGGCGATGGCGCAGGCCGACGTCGTGCTCGCGTCGGTCGCCGATCTCACCGCCGAGACGTTCGGTTAGCGGTCACACACGCCGCGGTGCGTGCGACGACGAGTAGACGTCCTTGCGCGCGATCTTCCCGTCGGCGATCGGGAAGACGTCGACGCCGTCCCACTCGAGCGTCTGTTGCGTCCTTCGACGCCCGCGCGGTCCACTCGCTGACGGCGAAGTCGTCGCCGACGCGCAACGAGCGCCCCTCGAAGCGAAGGTCGGGCCACGAGGCGAAGATCGCCGCGATGTGGTCGCGCACGGCATCGGCGCCCTCGACGCGCTCTCCGGCGGTGTGGTTGTGGAAGACGATCTCCGGGTGGTGGAAGGCGCACAGCGCCTCGAGGTCCTGCCTGTTCCACGCGTCGTTGTACGCGTCGATCAGCTCGCGTATCTCCACTGACGCGATCCTAGAGGCTTGATCGACAGATCGTCGCCGTCGCGGTTGGGGGCCTGCACACGGCGCATTGCGGCCGTCTCGCCCGGCGCCAAGGCCCACCGGCCTTGCCCCCGGTCGAGCCGTCCCCACTGCTTGGTGCACGCCCTCCCCGCGACGACCGCATCTCCCGATCAACCATCTACGCCGCGCGGCCCAGCAGGACGCAGCCGTTGTGGCCGCCGAGCCCCATCGCGTTCGAGAGGGCGACGTCCACCTGCGCCTCGCGTGCCTCGTTCGGCACGTAGTCGAGATCGCACTCGGGGTCGGGCTCGCGGTAGTTGATCGTCGGCGGCAGGACCCCGTCTCGGAGCGCGAGCACGCACATGATCGCCTCGATCGCACCCGCCGCCCCGAAGGTGTGGCCGGTCATGGACTTCGTCGAGGAGACCGCCAGCCGGTAGGCGTGGTCGCCGAAGACCGCCTTGATCGCCCTGGTCTCGGCGGCGTCCCCGAGCGGCGTCGACGTGCCGTGGGCGTTGATGTAGCCGACGCGCCGGGGCTCGACGCCCGCCCGTTCGAGGGCGGTCCGCATCATCGTCGCGACACCGGTCGCCTCCGGCTCGGGCTGGGCCATGTGGTGGGCGTCGTTGGAGGCGCCGTAGCCGAGCACCTCGGCGTGGATGCGCGCGCCGCGCCGCCGGGCGTGGTCCCAGTCCTCGAGCAGCAGCGCGCCGGCGCCCTCCGCCATCACGAAGCCGGCCCGCGTCGCGTCGAACGGACGCGACGCCCGCGGCGGGTGCTCGTCCTCGGCGGCGAGCCCGCGCATCGCGGTGAAGCCGGCGAGGATCAGCGGGATGATGCATGCCTCGGTTCCGCCCGCGAGCACCGCGTCGGCGGCGCCCCGCTTGATCATCTCGGCCGCCTCGCCGACCGCGTGCGACCCGGTGGCGCATGCGGACACGACGGCGTAGTTCGGGCCGGTGATGCCGAGCGAGATCGCGAGCTGGCCCGAGGCGGAGTCGACGAGCACGTTCGGCAGGAAGTTCGGCGACACCCGGTCGGGGCCTCGCCGCTGAAGCACATCGGCCTGCTCGACGATGCCCGGGACGCCGCCGATCGCCGAGCCGAAGATGATCCCGACACGGGACGGGTCGAAGCCGTCGAGGCCGGCGTCCCCGAGCGCCTCGCGCCCGGCGGCGACGCCGAGCAGGACGTTGCGCTCGAGCTTCCTGGCGTCCTTCGCAGAGACGACCGACGACGGATCGAACCCCGTCACCTCGCCGGCGATCCGGACCGGCAGCCCGTCTGTGTCGAAGGCGCGGATCCAGTCGATCCCGCTCCTCCCGGCGCAGGCGGCGCTCCAGGTGGACGGCACGTCGAGACCGAGCGGCGTCACCGCCCCGATGCCCGTGACGGCAACGCGCCCCATGCGCCGCGAACTCTACGTCACGGGGATGCCGCTCTCGCGCAGCGACAGCTCGGCGAACCGGTCCCAGCTCCCGGCGATCGTCTTCGCCATCGCCTCTTCCTCGGCGAGGATCGCGTCGCAGGCGGCGACGGTCTCGTCGTCGCCCGCGCGTCCGGCGATGCGCTTGAGGAGCTCGTAGCTCGCGATCTCGAGGTGCTCGGTCATGTAGCAGTCGCGTGCGTTCCGGCCCGTCTTCTCGCCGCGGACGATGTCGACCGGCGCCTTGGCGAGCGCTCCGAGGATCCCGCCTGCCTGCCTGATCGCCGACGGGGCCGAGCCGTGCGCCGTGAGCCGGCTCCGCATCCGCTCGACATGCCCCTCGGTCTCGATCCGGTGGTGCTCGAGCTCGCGCACGATGTCGGGGTCGTCGGTCGTCTGGATCATGGCGTCGAGCAGGCGGAGCACGCCCTGCTCGAGCGCGTGGCACTCGTCGATGTGCTTGATCAACTGCTCGTTCAACGACTCCATGGCACCTCCCGGGATCGGCGTCATCTCGAAACGGCCGTACTCGCGGCCGAGGAACGTCGCGCGGCCGGCGAAGCCGTCTTCGCTCGGGCTCAGCACGTCGACGAATGCCGTGAACGGCGAGACGTAGCGCAGCTCGAGGCCGACGACGTCGAACGGCACGCCGCGGAGCGGGCCGACGAGGGTCACGCCGTGTGTGCCGGCGATGCGTTTGCGGACGCCGTCGAGCGGCGGCAGCAGGCCGGCGGCGCGTCGGAGCGCCCAGACACCGTCGAGCTCGGACACGGCCTCTAGGCTTCCGCAGGATGCCCGCGCCAAACATCCCCTTCCCGCCGATGGAGGCCCAGCTCGTGCGCTCGCTGCCGGAGGACGACGGCTGGCAGTACGAGCCGAAGTGGGACGGCTTCCGCGGTGTCCTCGAGAACGCCGGCGGCGAGCTCGCGCTCTGGTCGCGCAATGAACGGCCGCTGCTCCGCTACTTCCCCGAGCTGCGCGCGCTCGGCGAGCTCCTTCCGGAAAGCTCGGCGCTCGACGGCGAGATCGTGATCGCCCGCGACGGCGCCCTCGACTTCGACGCGATGCAGTCGCGGCTGCACCCGGCGGAGTCTCGCGTGCGGCGCCTGGCGGCGGAGATCCCGTCCGAGTACGTCGTCTTCGACCTGCTGCTCTGGGGTGGGGAGGAGGTGTGGCGGCTGCCGCTCGAGGAGCGCCGCTCCCGGGTCGAGGCGCTGTCGGGCTTCCGGATCTCGCCGGCGACGCGCTCGGTGGACGAGGCGCGCGGCTGGCTCGCCCGGTTCGAGTCGCTCGGGCTCGACGGCGTCGTGGCGAAGCGGCTCGGCGTGCCGTACCTGCCGGGGTCGCGCGACGGCGTCGTGAAGGTGAAGGAGGTGAAGACCGCCGACTGCGTGGTCGTCGGCATTCGCTGGCGCGGCGACCCGAGCCAGGTGGCGACGCTGCTGCTCGGCCTCTACCGGGACGACGGCGGGCTCGACTACGTCGGCACGTGCGCGGTCGCGGCGCGCTCGCGGGCGGACGTCGCGGCGCGCGTGCTGCCGCTCCGCGACGAGCGCGCCGACACGCGCTTCTCCGAGCCGAACCGCTGGGGAAGCGGCGAGCTCGAGGAAGCGGCGATCCGGCCGGAGCTCGTCGTCGAGGTGCGCTACGACAAGGTGCAGGGCAGCCGCTTCCGGCACGGCACCAAGCTGCTCCGCTGGCGCGACGACAAGGACCCGCGGGACTGCACGTGGCGCGAGCTGCGCCCGCCCCGCGACCCGAGCGCCTCGGGGGTGGAGACACTCTGGTCTAGCGAACGGTGAGGATCGCGCTGTAGGTGTGCTGCGAGGGCACCCAGATGCGGAAGCGGGTGCCCGGGGAGGCCCGGACGACGCGGGTGAAGTAGCCGCGCGCCGTCGTCGAGCGGTTCCCGCCGACCGAATGCCAGCCGCCGCCGGTGAATCGCAGCAGCCGGTAGGCCTCGTGGCCGCTTCCCGGCCGCACCTGGCCCCAGAGCGTGGTGCGCAGGCCGCTGCGGGAGCGCTCGGCAAGGGGGAAGCGGAACGCCTCGTAGGCGGGCTTTCGGACGCCGGCGGTCGTCACGAGCCCGCTCTGCCAGCGCGCCACCTGCGGCTCGTCCTGGACGAGGTAGTGGATGAGGATGTCGACGCGAGGGGCCTCGAACGCGCGCAGCGCTGCCTCGGACACGTAGCGGGCCTGCGCCGCGTACGAGACGCCGAGGATCCGGTCGGGCGGATTCGTCTGGTAGCCGTACTCGGTGAGCCAGATCCGCGTGTGGATCCCGAACGCCTTGCGCACGTTGACGAGCAACCGGTCGAGCGTCGCGAGCGTGATCGTCTGGCAGTGCCCGCAGCCGCCGCTCCACGGGGTCTCGCCGGGCCGCAGCGGATACGGGTTGTGGGCGTAGGCGTCGAGGTGCGCGTGTGCGGCGCGCATGCCGTCGATCCAGTCGACGGGCGACACGCCGAGGTGGCCGCCGCGAGGGGCGGTCGCCCCGCCGGCGACCTGCGATCCCGGGCTCGCGGCGTGGATCGCGGCCACGGCCGGGTTCAGCAGCTGCTTCACGTACACCTGCGGTGAGGTGGGGCGGAGCCAGCGGCGCTGGTTCGGCTCGTTCCAGATCTCCCAGTGCTTGACGAACGGGTAGCGCTCGGCGACCTTCCGTGCGAACCCCGCGAGCGCGAACTTTCCGGTCGGCGCCCAGTTCTCGGTCTTGCCGCCGTTCGCCCAGGCGGGCGTGCCGTAGAGCGTCAGGAGCACCTGGATGTGCCGCTCGTGCAGGCCGTTCAGGAGCGGATCGGCGAGCGCCCAGTCCTCGGTGCCCCGGTCGGGCTCCGTCGCCCGCCAGTCGAGCGTCACCCGCACGATGTCGACTCCGAGCGCCTGCAGCCGGTCGAGCCGGTCGGAGAGCGTTCCGGGGCCGTACTCGAGCCAGGCGTCGTCCTGGAGCCCGTACTGCACGTACGGCGAGGCGGCCGCGGACGCCGGCAGGACGAGCGCGGCGGCCGCGAGCAGGGTCAGGAGGAGCCTGCGCACGGCTGTCCACGGTAGGCAGCCGCTGGTGAGAGGCGTGTTAGGAGTGCTTAGGAAATCGGTGGATCGAGTCCGAGCTTCGCAAAACGCGGCCGCAGCGACGGTGGGTTTCGCCACATTCCGCGGGTCGGGTCGCCGACCGCGTCGATCCTCGCGGCCATCGTCTCGAGCGTGAACGCCGCCGGGTCGACCGCGGCGACCTCGCTCCAGTCGAGGGGCGCCGAGACGCGGGCATCCGGCGTCGGACGGACGGAGAAGGCCGAGGCGATCGTGCGGTCGCGGGCGTTCTGGCCGTAGTCGACGAAGACGCCGACCCGGTCGGCGACGCGCCAGGTCGTCGTCGCGACCGCCTGGTCGCCGATCCTGCGCTCCACCTCACAGGCGACCGCCTTTGCGAAGCGCCGGACCTCGGGGAAGACGAGCTCCGGCCTGATCGGCGCGAGCACGTGCAGGCCGGTCGCGCCGGAGGTCTTCGGGTAGGAGCGGAGGCCGAGCTCGTCCAGCACCTCGCGGACGACGAGCGCGATCTCGCGCACGAACGACCACTGCCCGTCGGAGGTCGGGTCGAGGTCGATCAGCAGGTAGTCGGGCCGCTCGATGTCCGGGACGCGCGAGTGCCAGGTGTGCAGCTCGATGCAGCCGAGGTTCGCGACCCAGGCGAGCGCCGCGGCGTTGTCGACCTGCGCGAACACGGTCGAGTGGCCGCTCGGGAACGAGACCGGGATCTCGCCGACGTAGGCCGGGTGCTTTGCCGGCACGCGCTTCTGGTGGAAGAAGTCGCCGTCGACGCCGTTCGGGAAGCGCTTCATGTGGAACGGCCGCCGGCGGAGGTGGGGGAGGGCGAGCTCGGCGACGCCCGCGTAGTAGGAGACGAGATCGCCCTTCGTGAGCCCACTCGCCGGGAAGAAGACCTTGTCGGGGTTCGAGACCGGGACGTCGTGGCGGCCGACGCGCACGGCCCGATTCTGCCCTGCGCTCCCGGGAGGCGAGTATCGTGAGGCTGTGCTCGAAGGACACCAGCCGCTCGCGAACGTCACGCTGGAGCCGCTCGACGACTACATCGTCGTCGAGCCCCTCGACGAGTCCGAGCTCCCGAGCGGCCTGATCGTCCCCGCGAACGAGGCGGCGCAGGTGCGGAGCGGCATCGTCGCCTCGGTCGGCCCCGACGCGGCCGCGATCGAGCCGGGCGACAAGGTGCTCTTCCCGCGCGAGGCGGGCTTCGAGGTGCGCCTCGCCCGCTCGTCGCATCGCGTCCGCGTGCTGAAGCGCGAGGAGCTGATCGCGCGGATCCACGATTAGCCGCCGCAGGTCGCTAGGCTTCGCGCGATCGGAGGGGTGGCAGAGCGGTCGAATGCGGCGGTCTCGAAAACCGTTACGGGCGGTTCCGTCCGTCGAGGGTTCAAATCCCTCCCCCTCCGTCTTCTCGCCCGGAACCCGCGTCGTTGAGCGGGATCCGGGCTGCGACCGGTCCGGGCTCACATCCGGCGCGATCCGCCTCGATCCGGTCAGAGCCGGCGCCGACTGTCGCGCAGCTGTCGCGCGGGCGGCGCGGCTTCAGCTCGCTTCTGCCGTCTTGGAGCCGGCCGCGCGTGCGGGGCCTCTTGCGCGTCTGGCGCTGGCCGCCGGAGCGGTCAGCTTCGCAGCGTTGCGGGCCGCCTGCTCGAGCGTCGCGAGGTTTGCCTCGGTGTGACGGGCGGCTCCGGCGATCAGGAGCTCGATCAGCGGCTCGTCCTTGTGGGCGGCGCGCAGCTCGGAGAGCGCGCCGAGCTCGGCCAGATAAGCGCTTCGCTGGGTGCGCAGGACCACGTCGAGCTGCTTGCGGCCGAGCCGGGATGCAGCGAGCAGCTTGAGGAAGAAGTCATCCCGGTAGCCGGATTGACGCACGAACGGCGTCTCCAGCCAGCGCTCGAGCTCGTCACGGCCGGCCTTGGTCAGCCGGTAGACGACGCGGTCCGGGAGGCGGCGCTGCTCGACCTCGTGGCGGGTGACGAGGCCGTCGCGGACGAGCCTGTCGAGCACCTGGTAGAGGTGCCCGATGTTGAGCTGGCCCCACTGCGGGCCGATCGCGCGCTCGAACTCGGCCCGAAGCTCGTAGCCGTAGCTTTCGCCGTCAGAGAGCAGTGACAGCACGGCGTGCTGGATCGGCACGGCTCAACGCTCCTTGTACAGAGAGTATTGTGACAATATAGTACGGCACAGTATGGGTAACGCTAACGGCGCGGCGGGCGCGCGGCTAGAGGTGAGCGCGCTCGGAAAGCGCTACCAGGCGGGCGAGGCGACGATCGTCGCCCTGGAGGACGTCAGCTTCACCGCCGCGGCGGGTTCGTTGCTGGCGGTGATGGGGCCCTCGGGTTCGGGCAAGTCGACGCTGCTGCATGTCCTGGGCGCGATGGACCGGGCGGACTCCGGTGTCGTTCGCGTCGGCGACACCGAGGTGACGGCGCTTTCGGCCCGGGAGCGGGTCGACTATCGCCGCCGGATCGGCTTCGTGTTTCAGCGCTTCCATCTGCTGCCGGCGCTGAACGTGCTCGACAACGTGGCCGCTCCCTTGCTGCCACACCGCACCGGGTTCGACAAGCGGGAACGTGCGCGGGAGTTGCTCGATGCGGTCGGCCTCGCAGGTCGCGAGCAGGCGCTGCCGGCCGAGCTGTCCGGCGGCCAGCAGCAGCGCGTTGCGATCGCCCGCGCGCTGGTGAACCGACCGGCGCTCTTGCTGGCGGATGAGCCGACGGGGAACCTCGACACCCACACCGGCGGCGCGATCGTCGACCTGCTCGTCGAGCTCCGCGCGAGCCATGGGATGACGGTCGTGCTCGCGACTCACGACCCGGCGCTCGCGGGCCGCTGCGAACGCGTGATCCGGCTCCTCGACGGTCAGCTCACCGACGATGTCGAGGTGCCACGGGTCGAGCCGGAGGCCCTCTTGCAGCGGATCAGCCGGATCGAGCCCTGAGGGTCGTCACTCGGCGGCGAGAACCGCCGCCGCCGGAACGCGAAGGAGCTGCCGTGCGGGGACGGCCGAGGCGGCAACCGCGGCAACGAGCGCGGCTGCCCCGGCGACGGCCGCCGCGACGAGGAGGCCGCCGGCGGGAACGCCGAGCAGCGCGGAACCCACGGCTGCTCCGACTGCGGTGCCGCCGACGGCGGCGGCCAAGGCGAGGGCCGCGGCTTCCAGGAGGACGACGGAGGTGATCTGTGTGTTCGTCCAGCCGACGGTCGAGAGCGTGACGAACTCGGCGGCGCGCTCTCTCAGGTTGAGGTAGAGGACGTCGGCGGCCGAGACGGCCGCGAGCGCGATCGTCAGCCCGACTGCCGCGAAGTCGGCGCCGTGTACCTGGAGCGAGACGGCGTTTCCGAGGACGGTGCCGACGAGCGTCCCCTGGAAGGATCGTTCGATCGCGATCAGGACGGTGAGCGCGGCGACACCGAGCATGAGGCCGCCTGCCCCGAGGGCGGTGCGGAGCGGGAGCCGCGTCAGGTTGACGAGCGCGAGCCCGGGCAGGCTGCGGACGGTGCGGGTGCGGCCGCTGCTTCGCACCGGCGGCCGCAGGGCATCGAGCGGCAGCCCGCGGGCGGCCTGCCAGGCGGGGACGAGCCCGGCGAGGAGCGCGAGGCCGACGGCGATCGGGAGGACGTAGAGCGTCCGCGTGAGCGGCATCGCCAGGTCGAAGACATGCACGAGTGCGACCGAGATCACAACGCCGCATGCGCCGGCTAGGACTCCGATCAGTGCGAGCTCGCCGAGGACGGCGCGGAAGATCGCTTCTCGAGACCAGCCGAGTGTGAGCAGGGTGCCGATCTCGCTCCGGCGCGCGCGGACGACGGCGAGTGAGCCGTTGATCAGGAAGACGGCGCAGACGACGAGGATCAGCGCGTAGAGGGCGAGATCCTTGCGGTCGAGGGCGTTCAGGTAGCGGATCGTCGCGCCCTTCTTCGACCAGCCCTCGGTCAGCTGCAGCTTTGGCCGTCCGAACTTGCCCGCCGGCAGGGTGATCGTGAGCGGGTGCGGCGAGGAGCCGGCGGTGACGTCGACGTCGAGGCCGGTTCGCTCGTGGATCTTCAGCGCGACCGTCCGGATCCGCAGCCGGCTCAGCGCGTCGGTGCCGGTGACGCCGGCGACGCGCACGCGGATCACGCTCAGCGGTGCTCGGCGGATCCGCGCCGGGACGTCCCTGTAGTACTTCGGGTTCTGGAACGCGCGCAGCGCCTTCAGTGTCGTCAGCATCAGCGGCGGTTGCTGGATGTAGCCGCCGAGGTTCTGGCTGGGGCCGAGGTTCTTGCCGCCCAGCGCGCTCCGGCTGGCCACGTCCGCACCCGCCAACAATGGCGGGTAGTAGGTCTCGAGCGGTACTCGCGAGAGCGGCGAGAAGCCCGGCAGCTTGCCCGGGTCGTAGCGGCCGATGACGTTGACGAAGACTTGCGGGACGCGGCTCTGCGTCGCCGAGTAGTCGATGCCGCTGACCGTGTTCAGCGTTCGGAACTGGAGGTCCTCGTTTTCGCGCGGCGCGACGTAATAGTGGTTATCACCGCCGAAGCCAGTGGCGGGGTTGAACGGATCGTTCAACGCATTCGCGTCGAGCGGCACCGTCTTCGGCAGGAGCTGGTCCGGGCCGGTTTTCAGGTAGCGCGTCGGAGAGGTCGTCCAATACGAGTTCACCGCGAGCGTGTTCTTCGTGAGCGCGCGCTTGTAGAACGTCGACGCCGGAAAGCTCCGTGTTGCGACCGTCGTCCCGTCTAGTCGCCGCAGGAACTGGTAGGCGTTCTTCGCATTCGCGCCAGGCGGCGGCTTGATCACAGCGACTGGCTGGCAGGGGTAAACAAAGACGCTGCAGCCGCCCGCTTCGAGCATCGCCTGCAGGTTCAGCCCCTCGGGGACGTCGAGCCGTCGAATCGTCGCAGACAGCCTGTCACCGACGAAGGTTTGACTGGCAGCGATCACCGGCACGGTCGGGAACCTTGTCGTGTCGACCCCTTCGTTACCGTGCAGATAGCGCCCTTCGACAACCGTTCGGTCGAGGTGGAGCAGCTTCGCCTCCTGCGCAGGGTCGATCGCCGCCAACGCCACCGGGAAGAGAAACTGGTATTCGACGTCCGGCAGCGCCCTGAGGTTCTTGCTGCCGGGCCAGACGCAGGAGAGGTTCGAGCCGACGTTGAGATCGAACGGACCACTGACCTTGGGCATCGAATCCTCGTACCCTCCGCAGATGCGGTACTGGCGATCCTCTCCTCCTGCGGGCGCCTTGCTCGTGTAGTAGAGGAAGCTGCTCGTCGCCGGGACACGTGAGAGGCGTCGTCGCTCGTCCACGAGAAATCGACGCGATACAGCTGCTGCGGGCTCGAATCGAAGTAGCTGTTCAGCGGCACGTCGACGCGGGAGAGCACCATCGTGTAGCCGACATTCGCGATCGGCGCCGCCACCTGGACGCCGGGCATCTTCTCGATCTCGTGGTACTGCGCAAAGCTGATGCCGCCGTAGATGCCGGAGAGGAAGTTCGGCCGGACGAGCCCCTGCTGCCTCTCGAGGGGGGTGAATGACCCCTTCGGGCGGACGAGGATGTCGTAGGCGTTGCGGTAGTTCGTCTTCAGCGTCGAGGAGATCCGCAGCTCACTCGTCCTGGTCGAGCCGGCAAGCAAGACGAAAGCGACCGCCGCGACGACGATCCCGAGAGCGAGCGTCAGGCTGCGGCCGCGGCGATGACGAAGCTGGCTCGAGAGGAACCGCAGCATCAGACCCGTCCTCATGCATGGTGACAATATACTTAGAGTCGCATAGCTCACCGCTGCGGCTGCTGGCAAGTACGAGCGGGGGTTTTGTAGTACGATTCCCTTGATGGAGATCCATCCGTCGGCGCGAAAGCACGGGATCGCCGACGAGGACATCGAGCACGCGACGCGCGCCGCAGAGTTGCTCGAGGTCGTGACGATCGCGCGCGACGATGGCTCGGAGCTCGCGATCCACGCGATGAAGATGCGGACGAAGTACCAGCGACTCTTGCCGGGAGAGTGACGATGGCGAAGAAGACACACGGCAGAACGGCGAGCGGCGAACCGATCACCGACGAGCTCGTCAAGAAGCTCGCCGGGAAGCAGAAGCGGGTTTCGACGTCGACAAACGCTGCGCCGCCGCGGCGCGCCGCCGCTGGGCTCTGCTCCCGCGACGTCGAGTCCGTGCGGCTCGATCCGGAGCTGCGCGACGCCCTCGCTGACCGGGCGCAACGCGACCGAGAGTCGACGTCTGCCGTCATCCGGAAGGCGTTGCGGGCGTACCTTGGCGTCTCTTGACCGCGCCGCGAGTTGCGGCTCGCGGGGCCTCGCCGGCGATCGTGGTCACCTGATGTCGGCTGTCGCCAACGGATCCGTGCAGCGCAGCAGGCGCGCTGGAGAGCGCACTGTCGCGCGAGCCGGGTAGCCTGCACCGCTGAGCCGAATGCGGCGGTCTCGAAAACCGTTACGGGCGGTTCCGTCCGTCGAGGGTTCAAATCCCTCCCCCTCCGCTCACGTCCCACCCGGAGAGGTGTCCGAGCGGTCTAAGGAGCGCGACTGGAAATCGCGTACGTGCTGAAAGGTGCGTCGAGGGTTCAAATCCCTCCCTCTCCGCTGCTGCGAAGCCCGCCCGAACGTGCGGGCTTCGCCGTCGAAGGGCTGCGGTACGATTCGCCCTCGGGAGAAGTGGCCGAGTGGCTGAAGGCGGCGCCCTGCTAAGGCGTTAGGTGGGGAAATCCCTGCCTCGAGGGTTCGAATCCCTCCTTCTCCGCTGCCGGGCGCCCGGGCCGCAAAATCACCCTTCTGGTTGATGCGCGCGGGAACGCCCGTCGAGCAAGATTGAGTCCAAGCCGGCTCCCCCTGACAACCGGCGGACTGACGTGACTGCGGCGATTCCCGCCCATCCCCCGGGCGGGTTTCGTCCGTTCTGGGGGCCTTTTCAGGAGTGCGTCGAGGTGTAGACGAACGCCGCGACGTCGTGGATCTGGGTGTCCGACAGCTTGCCCTTGAACGGCGGCATGATCGCCCCTCCGTTCTCGACCTGCTGGACGATCTTGTCGTACGGCGGCTTCAGCGAATCGAGGTTCGGGCCGACGGTCCCGGTGGCGCCGGCCGCCTTCAGCGTGTGGCACCCGGAGCAGCCGGCGGAGCCGAAGACCGCCTTGCCCGCGACGGGATCTCCCTGCGGCGCGCCGCCGCCTGAGGTCGTGGTCGTGGCGCCCGAGGTGGTCGTCGTCGGAGGTGCCGCTGCGGTCGTCGTCTGCTGCTGCGTCGTCTCGCCCGCCGCCCCGCTCGCCTCGGTCTTCTCCTTGCCGAACACCAGCACCGCCGCGAGCATCGCCACGAAGAAGAGGACACTCACGGTGACGTACCAGCCGACGTGGCGGCCCGGAAAATCGGGATATCGGCGCGGGACGACCATCGCCGAGAGGAGCGCGAACACGACGAAGGCGACGCCGACCAGCGCCAATCCGATCTTGTGTCCGCTCGACAGCGCGGCGACGAGAGCGATCGTCGAGGGCATCGGGGGGTGAAGCTACCCGAAGCGGATCGGCTGTGCGGGGTCTAGGAGGCCGCCGCGCGGCCTGCGCCCGGCTCGTCCACGCCCGAGCCCGGTCCGCCGACTGCCTCCGGCCGCGCCGGCCGCAGGTAGAGAAGCTCGTAGATCGACGCGGCGATCACGCCGCCGGCGAACGGGCCGACGTACCAGACCCAGCCGTGCGTCCAGTGGTTGTCGATGAGCTGCGGCCCGAACGCACGCGAGGGGTTCATCGCCCCTCCGGTCAGCCCGTACGCCATCAGCACGTCGAACGCGATCGTGAAGCCGATCGCGAGACCGGCGATCTGCTTGTAGGCGCCGCGCGGATCGACTGCCGTCGCGAAGACGACCCAGACGAGGAAGAAGGTGAGCACTGCCTCGATCACGACGCCCTCGCCCGCTCCGACACCGGACCCGAGAGCCGGCACGCCGTAGTGCGCGGCGGAGATCGCCGCGGAGGGAAGCGCCCACTTGAGAAGGAGGGCGCCGCACGCGGCCCCGCCGAACTGGGCGATCCAGTAGCAGGCGGCGAGCACGAGCGAGATCCGCCGCGTGACGACGAACCCGAGCGTCACCGCCGGGTTGATGTGGCCGCCGGAGATGACGCCCGCTGCGGACACCATCACGGCGATGACGAGGCCGTTCGCGAGAGCGAGGTCGACCGGCGCGCGCGCGAATGCGGCGCCGCCGCCCGCGACGAAGACCAGCGCAAAGGTCCCGACGAACTCTGCCGTCGACCGCCGCAGGTAATCGCCCGTCATCACGCGGCGAACAATAGGACCCCGGTCGGACGGACTGTCAGGCGGAGCGCTCTGCCCAGGCGCGGAGCAGGCGCTCCTCCTTCGCACGCGCGAGGCCCGCCTCCGTGACCGGCGCCTCGCCGCTTCCGACCCACTCGAGCGTGTCGCGGACCGTGTCCGCGAGCGGTCGGGTCTCGAGCCCGGCGGCGAACGCGCGCGCCGGGTCGACCGCAAGCAGGCCGGCCAGCTCGGCCGAGTGCACCCAGAGCGGCAGCTCGAGCCACTCGCCGACGCCCTGCGCTGCGAGGAACTCCCCGTCGACCCAGACGAGCTCCGCCTCAGCGCCGGCAACCCGGTTGCACGTGGCGAGCAGCTCCGCCCGCGTCGTCGGGCGATCGACCGCGTTGAACGTCCCCGAAAGCCCGCGCTCGGCAGCGGAGACGACGAACGCGGCGAGGTCGCGCGCGTCGATCACCTGCGCCGCCGCCTCCGGTGGGGCGGGCGCGAGCACCCGCCCGCCGTCGGCCAGCCGCTGCGGCCAGTAGGTGAACCGTCCCGTCGGGTCCCACGGGCCGACGATCAGCCCCGGTCGCACGATGAAGGCCCCGGGGAAGGCCTCGCAGACGACGTCCTCGCAGTCGGCCTTCAGCTCCCCGTAGGCCGAGCGCCAGTCCTCCGTCGGCTCGGCGAGCTCGGCGACGGGCGAGTCCTCGGTCGGCGCGGTCGAGGCATCGGCGTAGACCGAGATCGACGACACGAAGGTGTAGTGGCCGACCTCTCCGAGCGCGGTGATCGTCTCCCGGACGATTCGCGGCACGTAGCCGCTCGTGTCCACCACCGCGTCGAAGCTCCGGCCGGCGAGCGCCGCCAGGTCCCCGTCGCGGTCGCCGCGGAGCTTCTCGACGTCCGGGTGGAGCTCCGGCCGTGTCCGGCCCCGGTTGAAGAGCGTCAGGTCGTGGCCGCGTGCGAGCGCGCGCTCGACGATGTGCCGCCCGAGGAAGGCCGTTCCGCCGAGGACGAGCATCCGCATACGCTGAGCGTATGCCCCCGGTGATCCGCCATGCCGAGCCGGACGACTACGGCCGCGTCGTCGCGGTCGTGGACGAGTGGTGGGGAGGCCGCCGGATGGCGGCGATGCTGCCGAAGCTCTTCTTCGTGCACTTCCGCGACACCTCGTTCGTCGCTGAGGACGGCGCCGGGCTCGCCGGCTTCCTCTGCGGGTTCCGCTCGCAGACCTTCGACGACGAGGCCTACGTGCACTTCGTCGGCGTCGACCCGGCCCGTCGCGGCGACGGCCTCGGGCGCGCCCTCTACGAGCGCTTCTTCGCGGCCGTCGAGCCGCGCCGCATCGTGCGCGCGGTGACCTCGCCCGTGAACACGGGCTCGGTGGCGTTCCACCGGGCGATCGGGTTCGAGGTCGAGCGAATCGACGAGGACTACGACGGGCGCGGCGAGGCCCGCGTCCTGCTCGTCAAGCACCTCTAACCCGTCTCAGGGATCCTCCCGCGTGCGTCGCGCGCCGACGAAGAGTGCGTGGGAGTGCCGGTCTACCGGGGGAAGTTCGACGCTTCGCAGGCCGAGCGGCTGCTCTGGCGCGCCGGCTTCGGCCCGCGGCCGGGCGAGGCCGAGGCGCTCGCGAAGCGGGGCCTCGCGGACGCCGTCCACACGCTCTGCAACCCGGGCGTCGAGAAGCTCGTCGGCCCGAAGCCGCACGACTCGAAGGGGCGGCCGCTCGCGCCGGCCGACGCGTGGGGCCACGACCACTGCTGGTGGCTCGACCGCATGGTGCGCACGAGCCGCCCGCTCGTCGAGCGGATGACGCTCGTCTGGCACGACTGGTTCGCGACCTCGAACGACGGGGTCGGCAGCCAGAAGCTGATGCTCGAGCAGAACGACCTCTTCCGCAAGCACTCGCTCGGCTCGTTCCAGGACCTCCTGCTGCACGTCACCGCGAACCCGGCGATGCTGCTGTGGCTGAACGGCACCGAGAACGAGAAGGGCGCGCCGAACGAGAACTACGGCCGCGAGATGATGGAGCTCTTCACGCTCGGCGCGAACCGCGGGGCCTACTCGGAGAAGGACGTCCGCGAGCAGGCACGCGCGCTGACCGGC
Source organism: uncultured Thermoleophilia bacterium (assembly GCA_963784765.1). Classification (GTDB taxonomy): domain Bacteria; phylum Actinomycetota; class Thermoleophilia; order Gaiellales; family Gaiellaceae; genus PALSA-600. Next base: position 10,301 of record CAWASP010000003.1, on the reverse strand, counting down.
TGGACGAACCGCTGGTCGCGCGGCCGCGGCGACTACGACTTCCACTTCGACGCGAAGCGGCACGACGACGGCGGGAAGCGCATCTTCCACCACACCGGCACCTTCGACTGGCGCGGCTCCTGCAAGCTCTGCCTCGAGCATCCGCTCCATCCGTCGTTCTTCGTCACGAAGCTCTGGTCGTACTTCGTCCCGGTCGCGCCGGAGCGAGAGACGCTGAAGGGCCTCGAAGAGATCTACCGCGCCGACTACCAGGTGAAGCCGGTCGTCTCCGCGATCCTCCAGCACCCGGTCCTCTATGCCGGGCCGCGGATGGTGAAGCCGCCGATCGTCCATCTCGCCGGGCTCCTGCGCCGGATCCGGGCGGGCATCACGACGACCGACTGGGCGTGGATCGGTTCGCTCTCCGGGCAGCAGCTCTTCTACCCGCCGAACGTCGCCGGCTGGGACGACACCCGCTGGCTCGATACCGCCACGTTCCGGGGCCGGTTCATCGCCGTGCAGCGCATCCTCACCGACCGCAAGCTCGACCCGGGCAAGGCGAAGAAGCCCGAGACGGCCGAGACCGCGCTCGAGAACGCGCTCAAGTTCTGGAACGAGCCCGAGCTCTCGGCGCCGACGCGCCGCGTGCTGCTCTCCTTCGCGAAGCACGCGATCGGCTCCGCCGGCAAGGCCGACTGGAAGCAGGTGCAGTACCCGGTGCTCGTCGAGAACGCGCTGCGCCAGTTGATCGCCGTCTCCCCCGACCTTCAGACGGCATGAAGCGAGTCGTCTGCGACGAGTGCTCGCGCGCCGACGTCCTCCGGGCCGTCGCCGGGCGCGGCCTGCCCGCGATCGAGCCGGGCATGCCGGTCCCCGCCGGCACGGGCCTGACGCGGCGGAGCTTCGTCGCGCGGTCTGTCGGCCTCGCGCTCTCGGTCTACGGCGCCGGACGGCTCGGGCTGTTCGAGGAGGGGATCGCCGCCGCGGCGTCCACCCGCGCGCACCCGATCCTCGTCACCGTCTTCCTGCAGGGCGGCGCCGACTCGCTCTCGCTCCTCTACCCGGAGGGCGACCCGCTCTACCCGAAGTACCGTCAGCAGCTCGCGGTCACCGGCGGCACGCCGTTCGCCGAGGACACCCGCCTCGCCTGGCATCCGGCGCTCTCGTCGCTCGCGACCCTGCACGGAGAGGGCAAGGTGACGGTGCTGCCGGCGGTCGGCTACGACCACCCCGACCAGTCGCACTTCACCTCCCGGCACTTCTGGGAGGTCGGCGCGACCGACCCGCGGCTGCTCACAGGCTGGCTCGGCCGCTACCTCGACGTCGCCGGCACCGCCGACAACCCGCTGCAGGGGCTGTCGCTCACGGGCTCCCTCTCGCCGGCGCTCGCGACGGCCAAGGTTCCCGTCGCCGCGATCGACGGGCCTGATCAGTACGACTTCTATGCCCCCGGCGTCTGGGGCGACGTCGAGACGCGCATGCTCGACACGATCGGCGCCCTCGGCTCGATCCACTCGCACGACGAGGCCTTCGCGACGGCCGCCCGCGTGACGAAGCAGTCGGCCACGCTGCGCCGGCAGCTGCTGCCGTTCGCCAAGGACGGTGCGGTGAAGCCCTCCGTCGCCTACCCGGCGACCGACGACTCGTTCCCGAAGCAGCTGCAGGGGCTCGCGGCGATGATCGCCGCCGGCCTGCCGCTGCGCTGCGTCGCCCTCGAGGCGACGGGCCAGTACGACACCCATGCGAGCCAGACGTCCGAGCTAGGCCCGGCGCTGCAGACGACGGGCGACTCCCTCTACGCGTTCCAGCGCGACCTGGAGGCGCGCGGCATCGCCGACCGGGTGCTGACGCTCGTCTGGAGCGAGTTCGGCCGGCGGGCGGAGGAGAACGGCTCCGGAGGCACCGACCACGGAGCCGCGGGAACCGGGTTCCTGATCGGCGCGCGCGCCGCCGGCACGCAGGTCGGCGAGTTCCCCGGGCTCGCGAAGCTCGACCCGGACGGGAACCTCCGCGCCACCTCCGACTTCCGCGGCGTCTACGCCGGGCTGCTCGAGCAGTGGCTCTCGTTCGACGCCGGGCGGGTGATCCCGGGCGCGTCGAAGTTCAAGCGGCCCACTCTGGTCAAGTGAGGCTGCTCGTCGGCTCGCTCCTCGCCACCCTGAGCGTGGCGGGAACGCACCATCCGGCGCCGAAGCGCCCGCCGGCGCGGCTGCAGGTCGTCGCCAAGGAGTACTCGTTCACGTTTTCGCGCATGAAGCTCAAGGCGGGCGCGGCGTTGATCGAGCTCGACAACTTCGGCCAGGACCAGCACGACCTGCGCATCCGGCGCGTCGGGTCGCGGCACATCGCCGGGCTGCACATCGTCAATCCGGGAGCGCGCGCGATGCTCTCCCTCCACCTGCCGCCCGGGCGATACTCGTTCTGGTGCTCCGTCGCGAATCACCGCGCGCTCGGCATGCAGGCGACGCTGATCGTCACGCGCTGAGACTCGACGACGTCGGCGACCCCGCCGGCGAGCCGGTCGTCTACCTGCACGGCGGCGGCGACTCGCGGCTCTCCCGTCACCCGGACGACACGATCGCGGCCTCGCTCGGGATCAGGCTCCTCGCCGTCGAGCGCTCCGGTCCGGCCGGCCGCTACCGCACCTTGCGCGACTGGGGCGAGCACGTGCTCCCGCTGCTGCCCGTCGACGGGCCGTTCGCGGTCGTCGGCTGGTCGGCCGGCGGGCCGCACGCCCTCGCGCTCGCCGCCGTTGCCGGGTCGCGCGTCCGCCGGGTCGCCCTCGTCGGCTCGATGCCGCCGCCCGACAGGACCGACACGCTGCCGGGCGACGTTCGCACGATCATGCGCCTCGCGCGCGTCGCGCCTCGCCTCGCCGCGCGCCCGCTCGAGCGCTGGGGACGGCAGCCGACACCGCCGACCGGCGACCCCGCCACCGATGACGCCTACGGCCGGGGCCGCCGCGAGGCGTTCTGCGCGGGTGGGCTGTGGCTCGCGCGCGAGCTCGCGTACCTGGGCCGCCCGTGGGGGTTCGAGCTCGCGGCCGTCCAGGCGCCGGTGAGTCTCTGGTGGGGCGAGCGGGATCGCGTCTGCCCGCCCGAGATCGCCGACGAGCTCGCCCGCCGCCTTCCCGACGCGACGGTGCGCCTCGTCGACGACGGGCACCAGCTGCTCTTCAGCCGCTGGCGCGAGATTCTCGCCGACCTCCACGCGTCTAGACGGCGGCCGGAGCGCGGCGAACTCGTCCGTCACCTCGAGCCGCTCCGACGCGAAGCGGAAGAGCGCCGCCGGGCGCCCGCCGGAGCGTCCCGGCGCGCGCACGCCCGGAACCCGCTCGAGCACGCCGCGGCGGACGAGCACGCGCTGCAGGTTCGTCGCCGACACGTCGTGGCCGAGCGCGGCGACGTAGATCTCCCTGAGCTCGGAGATCGTGAACGTCGCCGGCGCGAGCGCGAACCCCACGTTCGTGTACGAGAGCTTCGCGCGCAGTCGCGCTTCGGCCGCCGCGACGAGCTCGGCGTCGTCCCCGGCGGCGGTGCCTCCGGTGTGCGGCCGCCACGGGCCCTCCAGGTCGCGGTCGCTGCGGGCGAGGCCCAGATAGGCCGTCGCGAGCGTCCCGTCGGCGAGGAAGCGCGTCTCGAGCTGCTCGCGATGGGCGAGCGACGAGACGTCGACCGCCCGCGCCAGCGCATCCTCGAGCGTCTCGCCCGCTCGCAGGCGGACGCGCTCGACGATCGACTCGAGCCGGCCGGCGTGGACGCGAAGCACGACGCCGACCACGACGTGGGAAGTAGAATCGCGCACAGGTTTTCGTCCCGGAGTCTAAAACCTCGGAGAGTCGATGAAGAAACTGCTTCCGCCCGCCGTCCTCCTCGCCGCCGTCCTGCTCGGTGCGACCGCCTGCGGCGGGTCCGGCACGTCGTCCTCGGGGTCGACGACGACGGCAGGGTCGACCTCGACGAGCGGGGCGCCCGCGTACCGCGTCGGTCTCTCGACCGACACCGCCGGCCTCAACGACCGCGGCTTCAACCACCTCGCCTACGTCGGCCTGCAGCGCGCGCACGCCCGGCTCGGCGTCGAGACGCGCGTCGTCGAGGCGAGCTCGCCGTCCGAGTACATCCCGAACCTGAGCAAGCTCGCGCAGCAGGGGTACAACCTCGTGATCGGCGTCGGCTACACGGAGATCAACGCGATCGAGGCGGTGGCGAAGCAGTTCCCGAAGACGCACTTCGCGATCGTCGACGTCTCGAACGCCGACGAGGGCGGGCTGAAGAACGTCGAAGGGCTGCTCTTCAAGGAGCAGGAAGCCGGCTACCTCGCGGGCTACGCCGCCGGGATCGCCGCGAAGGCCCGCGGCGGCACGGTCGTCTCGAGCGTCGGCGGCCAGAAGCAGCCGCCGGTCGACCGCTACATCGCGGGCTTTCAGGCGGGCGCGAAGGCTGCCTTCCCGGGCGTCACGACGCTGAACGGCTATTCGCAGGACTTCACGGCGCTCGCGAAGTGCAAGGAGGTCGCGCTCAACCAGATCGCCGCCGGGTCGGTCGTCGTCTTCCAGGTCGCCGGGGGCTGCGGGCTCGGCGCGCTCGACGCCGCGAAGGAGAAGGGCGTCTGGGGCGTCGGCGTCGACGCCGACCAGGGCTACCTGGGCAACTACGTGCTCACCTCGGCGCTGAAGCGCGTCGACGTCGCCGTCTACCAGGCGATCAGCGACGCGAAGAGCGGCCACTTCAAGGGCGGGCACGACGCCGTCTACGGCATCACCGACAACGGTGTCGGGATCGGCACGTTCTCGCCAAAGGCGCCGGCCGGCATCGCCACCAAGGTGGAGCACGTCCGGCGGGAGATCATCTCGGGCGCGATCACCAACATCCCGACGACCGTCAAGTAGACGCACGGCGGCTCGTCGAGCGGGCGGCGGCAACTACGCTTTGACGAGCGTGCGCCGGCCGGTCGGGATCGTCCTCGTTGCCACCGCGGCCGTCCTCTGGGGGACGGACGCGCTCTTCCGGCGCCCGCTCGCGCATTCGACGAGCGTCGCCACGATCGTCTTCGGCGAGCACGTCGTCCTCGTCGCGGTCGCCTTGCCGCTCGTCGTCCCGGCGCTCGTCGCCGTGTGGCGGCTCGGTCCGCGCTACATCCTCTCGGCGATCGCGATCGGCGCGGGGGCGTCGGCCGTCGCGACGATCCTGTTCACACAAGCGTTCGTCGGCGGCGACCCGGTGACGCCCGTCGTGCTGCAGAAGATCCAGCCGGTGATCGCGGTCGTCGGTGCGCGTGTCGTGCTCGGCGAGCATCCGCGGCCGCGCTTCGCGTGGTATGTCCTCGCGGCCCTCGGCGGCACCTGGCTGATGGCGTTCCCCCATCCGGCCGACATCACCGTGTCGAGCACCCTCCTGCCGGCCCTGTACGCCGTCTCGGCGGCCGTGCTGTGGGCGTTCGGCACCGTGCTCGGCAGGTACCTTGCGCGCGCGCTGCCGTTCCAGCACGTCGCGACCCTGCGGTTCGTGTTCGGGTTCGCCGGCAGCGCCGTGGCGCTGATCGTGCTCGGCGGGCCTGCCTTCGCGTCCGCGCACGACTCGCTCTGGATCGCGATCCTCGCGCTCGTCACCGGTGCGCTGGCGCTCGGTCTCTACTACTACGGCCTGCGCACGACGCCGGCGGTCGCCGCCACGATCGCCGAGCTGGCCTTTCCGGTGACGGCGGCGCTCGTCGGCTACGTGGCGTTCGGGGCCACGCTCACGACGACGCAGTGGGCGGGCGTCGCGGTCACGAGCATCGTGGTCGCACTGCTTCCGGCGCGACCGCGCGACGCGGTCGAGCTTGCGCCTGCGCCGGCGCCCGCCTGACCGTCGAGCTTCAGGCGTCGCCGGGGTCGCCCTCGGCCGCGTAGGCCCGGGCGATGTCGAGCGTCGACAGGACGCCCACCGGGAGCCCCTTGTCGGAGACCACCAGCAGGTGCTGGGTCTGGTTCTCCTCCAGCAGGCGCGCCGCGTGGACGAGCGACGTCTCGGGCGTGACGGTGACGACGGGCGAGCCGGCGATCGCACCCGCGTTCGAGTGCGTGCCGATGGCGGCGACGAGGTCGAGGTCGGAGACGACGCCCCACGGATGCAGGCGGTCGTCCTGGCCGAAGACGACGATCGCGTGAATGCGATGCCGCGCCATCATCCGGGCGACGTCGCGGAGCGGCGTCACCGGCAGGCAGGTGAGGACGCCGGGGTTCATGGCCTCGCCGACGGTTCCGGTCTGGAGTTCGGGGAGCGTGACGGTCATCGGTGCACGGCCTCCTTGGTGCGGGCGATGCCGGCCGCGACCGCCGCATCGGAGACGGCCTGGGCCACGGCGGGGGCAACCCCGCGGTCGAAGACACTGGGGATCACGTAGTCGGCGGCGAGCTCGTCCGGCGGGATGACGGCGGCGAGCGCCTCGGCGGCCGCGACCTCCATCTCCTCCGTGATCGCGGTCGCACGGACGTTGAGGGCGCCCCGGAAGACGCCGGGGAAGGCGAGCACGTTGTTGATCTGGTTCGGGTAGTCGGAGCGGCCTGTCGCGATCACGGCGGCGAGCGTCTCGATCTCCTCGGGGTCGACCTCGGGCCGTGGATTCGCGAGGGCGAAGACGATCGGCCCGGGCGACATGCGCTCGACGCCCGCGCGCGAGATCGCGCCCGGCACCGACAGCCCGATGAAGACGTCAGCCCCCTCCAGCACGTCGTCGGCGCAGCCCTGGACGTTGTCCGGGTTCGTCAGCTCGGCGTACTCCTGCTTGGCCGAGTTGAGGTCGGGCCGGCCCCGATACAGCGCGCCGCCCTCGTCGCAGCCGATGACGGTGCGCGCGCCGGCGTGCAGGAGCGCCTTCGTCACGGCCGTGCCGGCTGCGCCCGCGCCGGTCGTCACGATCTTGACGTCCTCGAGCTTCTTGCCGACCACGCGCAGCGCGTTCAGGAGCGCCGCGAGCACGACGATGGCGGTGCCGTGCTGGTCGTCGTGGAAGACCGGGATGTCGAGCTCCTCGCGGAGCCGCGCCTCGATCTCGAAGCACCGGGGAGCCGCGATGTCCTCGAGGTTGATGCCGCCGAACCCGGGTGCGATCGCCTTCACGGCCGCGACGACGTCGTCCGTCGAGCGGACGGAGAGGCAGATCGGGAACGCGTCCACCTCGCCGAACTCCTTGAAGAGCATCGCCTTGCCCTCCATCACGGGCAGCGCTGCCTCCGGGCCGATGTCCCCGAGCCCGAGCACGGCCGACCCGTCGGTCACGACTGCGACCATGTGCTGCTTGGTCGTCAGCGCCCAGACCTTGGAGGGATCCTCCGCGATCGCCTTCGACACCCGGGCGACGCCCGGGGTGTATGCCATGGACAGGTCGTCGCGCGTCTTCACCGGTACGCGCGGAACGACCTCGATCTTGCCTCCGAGGTGGAGCAGGAACGTCCGGTCGGAGACGTGCAGCACTTCGATGCCGGGAAGGGCATGGACCGCCGCGACGACCTCGTCGACGTGAGCCGTGTCGGCGGCGAGGATCGTCACGTCGCGCACCTTGGTCGTGCGCTCGACGCGGACGAGGTCGATCGCCCCGAGCGAGGCTCCCGAGGAGCCGACGGCGGCCGCGAAGCGCGCGAAGGTGCCCGGCGAGTCGTCGAGCCGGATGCGGAAGGTGGTGCTGTAGGACGCGGAGGTGTGCATGCCGCCAACGGTAGGAGTGGCCCCGGCTGGTCACATCGGGGGAAACTACGCCGGTGGATGTGACCATCTGTGACGTCGGTCCCCGTGATGGTCTGCAGAACGAGCAGGAGATCCTCGCTCCCTCTGTTCGCGCCGATCTCGTCACCTCGCTCGCGGCTGCGGGCCTCCCGCGGATCGAGGCGGTCTCGTTCGTTCGCGACGACCTCGTGCCGCAGATGGCGGGCGCGGAGGAGGTCGTCGCGTCGGCCGATCGTCGTGATGCGTCGCTGGCGGGCCTCGTCCTGAACGTTCGCGGCTGGGAGCGCCTGGCGGCGACGTCCCTCGACCGGGTCACGTGCACGCTCGCCGCGACGGAGACGTTCAACTGGCGCAACGCGAACGCGACGCTCGACGAGGCCGTGGCGCGGGTGAACGCGGTGCTCGCCCAGACCGACCGGCCCTCGACGGTGACCGTCTCGTGCGCGTGGGGCTGCCCGTTCGAGGGCGAGGTCGATCCGGCCGCCGTGGCCGCGCTGTGCGAGCGCATCGAGGGCGCCGGCGAGCTCGTCCTCGCGGACACGATCGGCGTCGCGACGCCGCGGCGTGTGCGAAGGCTCGTCGAGCGCGTGTCGATCCTCGGGCCGCCGGTCGGGGCGCATCTCCACAACACGCGCAACGCCGGCTACGCCTCCGCCTGGGGCGCGCTCGAGGGCGGCGCGACACTCCTCGACGCATCCGTGGGAGGCATCGGCGGGTGCCCGTTCTCGCCGAACGCGACGGGCAACATCGCGACGGAGGACCTCGTCTGGCAGCTGGAGCGCGACGGGGTGCGCACCGGCGTCTCCGTCGATGCGCTCGCCGAGATCGCGCGGCGGCTCGAGGAGCTGCTCGGCCGGCAGCTTCCCGGCGGCCTCTATCGCGCCGCGCGGTGGCCCTGACGCGGGCGTTTGGCGTCTGACCACACGGGGTGTGTCTCGCGAGCAGACGAGCGGTGCCTACGCTAGGGCCGTGAACCGTCTCGCCGCGGAGTCCTCGCCGTACCTCCTGCAGCACGCCGGCAACCCGGTCGACTGGTACCCCTGGGGCGACGAGGCGTTCGCACGTGCTCGCGCCGACGACAAGCCGATCCTGCTCTCGATCGGCTACGCCGCCTGTCACTGGTGCCACGTGATGGAGCGCGAGTCGTTCGAGGACGCCGCGACCGCGCGGATCATGAACGAGCACTTCGTGAGCGTGAAGGTCGACCGGGAGGAGCGCCCCGACGTGGACTCCGTCTACATGGACGCCGTCGTGGCGCTGACCGGGCAGGGCGGCTGGCCGATGACCGTGTTCCTGACGCCCGCCGGCGAGCCCTTCTTCGGCGGCACGTACTACCCACCGGAGCCACGCCACGGCCTGCCGGCCTTTCGCCAGCTGCTGCTCGCCGTGGCCGAGTCGTGGACGGCGCAGCGCGACGAGATCGAACGCTCGGGGGGACGGCTCGCCGACCACGTCCGCTCGACGGCGCGGCTCCGGCCGTCCCGGGCGCCGCTCGACGCCGAGCTGCTCGCGGAGGCGGAGCGCAACCTGCGCAACGGGTTCGACTCCACCTGGGGCGGGTGGGGGCGCGCGCCGAAGTTCCCGCCGGCGAGCGTCCTCGAGCTGCTCCTGCGCCGCGGGGAGGAGGAGCTCGTGCGCACGACGCTCGACGGGATGGCCGCCGGTGGGATGCATGACCTCGTCGGCGGCGGATTCCACCGCTACTCGGTCGACGAGCGGTGGCTCGTGCCGCACTTCGAGAAGATGCTCTACGACAACGCGCTGCTCGCCTCGGTGTACCTGCACGCCGCCCGCCGCTTCGCCGACGAGCGCTACCGGCTGATCGCCGAGCGAACGCTCGACTACGTCGGCGACGAGCTCGCCCTCGACGGCGGCGGCTACGCGTCATCTCAGGACGCGGACACCGACGGCGTCGAGGGGCTGACGTTCACGTGGGCGCCGGGAGAGGGGGCGCCGGACGAGCTGCTGCAGCCGTTCGAGCACGGGCGCTTCGTGCTCCGCGGTGAGCTCGACGACGACACGAGAGCGCGGCTGCGCGAGCTCCGCGAGCAGCGGCCCAGGCCGTTGCGCGACGACAAGGCGATCGCCTCCTGGAACGGGCTCCTGCTCGCGGCCCTCGCCCAGGCCGGCAGGGTGGAGCCGGCGACGAGGCTCGCTGGGTTCCTGCTCGGCCCGCTGTCGGACGGCGACGGCCGGCTCCACCGGACGTGGCGGGACGGCGTCGCGAAGGGAACCGGCTACCTCGAGGACTACGCAGCGATCGCGCACGGCCTGCTCGAGCTGCACGTCGCCTCCGGCGACCCCGGGCACCTGCTCGAGGCGCACCGGCTCGCGCTGCTCGCAGTCGAGCTGTTCGCCGACGAGGACGCCGGCGGCTTCTTCCAGACGCCGGCCGACGGCGAGCGGCTCGTCGCACGGAAGAAGGAGCTCGAGGATCATCCGACGCCGAGCGGCAACGCACTGCTCTCCTACGTGCTGCTGCGGCTCGCCCGCATCTGGGGCGACGCGGAGCTCGAGCGGCTCGGCGTCTCGGCGCTCCGCCTCGTGCGCGAGGCGCTGACGCGGGCGCCGACCGCGTTCGGCTTCATGCTGGTCGCGCTCGACCAGCACCTCGCGCCC
>CAWASP010000002.1:0-18949 GCA_963784765.1 uncultured Thermoleophilia bacterium | reverse complement strand
TTCAAGCTCCGTTTGCGACACGAGTGGCCGTCACCCCCTCCAGCTCGACGATCCCGGGGACGGCGACGACCTCGTCGCCACGCACGACGAGCGGCCAGCCTTCACGGTCGGAACGGGGGATCTTCGCGTCGACGAACACGTCCTGAACCTTCCTGGTGCGCCCGGCCAGCCGGTCGCCCGGCCGCCAGCCTCGTACCTTAAGGCCTGGAAGGCTCGACTCGATGCGCCAGCCGCCCCACTCGACCGCCCGGTCGAGGCCGACCGGGCTCGACTCGAGCCAGAGCCGGTCGTGCTCACGCACCGCCTGGACGCCGCCCCCGAGGTCGAGCCGCTTGGAGCCGACCGGGGCGGCGATCAGCTCGGCGAGCGCCGGAGGCATCGTCCGCCGCCCGTCCAGGACCCGCAGGACGTTCTCCCGGGCGGCGGGATGGATGCGCTCCAGGAGCGGCAGGATCCCGTTCCGGATCAGCCCGCGGAGCGTGTCCGGATTCGACGAGTCGATGCGCCACTCGAGCCCGCGCTCGCGGCAGAACGCCTCCGTCTCCTCGCGCCAGACGCAGAGCAGCGGCCGGACGACCCCGTCGTCGCGGCGCACCTCGATCCCCGCGGTGGTTCCCCGCGCCGCCAGCCGGTAGAGGATCGTCTCGACCTGGTCGGAGAGGGTGTGCCCGGTCGCCCGGAGCCGGTCGGCGTGGAACGAGTAGCGGATGTTTCGCAGCCCGGCTTCGTCCCGGCAACGGGCCGCGGCCTGCACGACCTCGGCGCCGAAGCGCTCCTCGCAGAAGCGTGCGTCCTCGTCGGACTCCTCGCCGCGGAGGCCGTGGTCGACGTGGAGCGCGGACACCGCGTACCCGAGCTCGTCGAGCGCGTGGTAGAGGCAGGTCGAGTCGGCGCCTCCGGACACGAGGCAGAGCACCTCGCCGCCGGGCTCGATCAGCTCGTTCCCGCGGATGTGTGCCTCGATGCGCTCGAGCAGCTCCAGAGGGAAAGTGTGCCAGGCGGGTCAGGCGCCCGGTTCTCGCGGGCGGTTGCCGAGCCGCGAGGCGAGCTCGCCGGCGAGGTAGCGCGCGAGCCAGAGCAGGAGGGCGAGCCGAAGGAGGCGCCGCATCAGAAGAGGACGCTCCGGTACTCGAGCACGCGCTTCATGCCGATCGCATCGTAGAGCGCGATCGCCGCCGTGTTGTCGGTGCGGACGAAGAGCGTGACGGCGGGGGTCTTCTCGAGGAGCAGGCGGCACAGATCGCGAAGCCCGCGCAGGCCGTAGCCGCGACCGCGCGCGGCCGGGTCGACCCACACCTGTTGAACCTGGACGGCCGACGCGGTCCACGCGGAGGCCTCGGCCTTGAAGAGGATGACGTCGTCCTCCAGCCAGACCCACGAGCGCCCCTCGTCGACCTGGGCCCGCGTCCGCCAGCGAAACCCGTCCAGGTCGCGGGCGAGCGGGTCGATGCCGAGCTCCAGCTCGTGGGCCGCCGCGCAGGCCGGAACGAGCCGGTCGACGTCCGCACGCGTGGCCGGCCGGAGACCGCTGCCGCCGGGCGGCGGCGGCTCGCGCATCACGTACACCGGCTGGTGCGGCCGGTCCTCGCGGGGAGCGGGAAGCGCGTCGCGCGCTGCCTCCCAGAGCTCGCCGACCGCGTTCGACTCGCCGATGATCATCCGCGCCCGGCCCGCCGCCGCCGCGGAGGCGAAGATGCCGCAGCCCACGCCCGACGGCACGAGGTTGGCGCCGATGTGGCAGAGCGCGGTCAGCTCGCCGTCCCGGCCCTCGTCGGCGACGAAGCGCCCGAGGCCCTGACGGGCGACGTCCTCCAGGAAGACGCGCTCGACCGGGCTCGCGGCGCAGAACGAGAGCACCTGCTCGAAACTCGGCTCGATCACCGGCACCCGCCAAGTCTCCTCTACCGGGGCACCGATCATCTAGGCTCATCCGCCATGCCCATTCACGTTCGCGCCGAGCCGGGACAGTACGCGGAGGCTGTTCTGCTCCCCGGTGACCCGCTCCGCGCGCGCTACATCGCCGAGACCTACCTCGAGGACGTCGAGCTCCGGAACGAGGAACGGGGCCTCCTCGGCTACACCGGCACCTACAAGGGCAAGCCGGTCTCGGTGCAGGGCACCGGCATGGGCTGTCCCGGGGCGACGATCGTGTTCGAGGAGCTGATCCAGCTCGGCTGCAAGAAGCTGATCCGCGTCGGCACCTGCGGCGGGCTGCAGCCGCACCATGCCCTCGGGGACGTGATCGTCGCGCTGAGCGCCGTGCCCGCCGACTCGACGGCCATGCATCTCGTCGCAGGCGAGCCTCACTGCCCGACCGCGTCCTGGTCGCTGATCCACGGGGCCGTCCACGTGGCGAAAGAGCTCGGCCAGGAGCTGCACGTGGGTCCGGTCGTCTCCAGTGACCTCTTCTACAACCCCGACGAAGGACAGTACGAGCGGTGGTCGGCCCGGGGCGTGCTCGCCGTCGAGATGGAGGCCTCCGCACTGTTCACGGTCGCCGCGCTCCGCAAGGTCGAGGCGGCGTGCCTCCTGACCGTCAGCGACATCGTGGTCGAGGGCGTCTTCACGCGGATCAGCGACGACGAGCTGCGGGCGGCGGTCGACCGGATGACGCGGATCGCGCTCGACGTGGCCGTCTCCGACCATTAACGCCATCGCCGGCTCGACGGTCTTCCTCGTCAACCCCGCGTCCGACAACGGGCGCACCGGACGACGCTGGCCGGGTCTCGCCCACCGGGCCGAACGGCTCGGGCTCGCAGGGGAGGCGCTCTTCTCCGAACGGCCCGGTCACCTGATGGAGCTCGCCCGCGCCGTCGCCGGCGATGCCGGGCTCGTCGTGGCGGTCGGCGGGGACGGGACGGTGAACGAGGTCGTGAACGGGCTCGCCGGAAGCGACGCCGTGCTCGCGACGATCCCGATCGGGACGGGGATGGACTTCGTGCGCACCTATGGGATCCCGACGACGTTCGACGGAGCCGTCCGGGTCGCGGTCGACGGCGACGAGCGGACGATCGACGCCGGCAGGGTGCGCTACCGGACGTGGGCCGGCGACGAGGAAACCAGGTTCTTCGCGAACGTGGGGTCGGTCGGCATGAGCGGCGCGGTTGCCCAACGCGCGAACGGCATGTCGAAGGCGTTCGGGGGACGGCTGACGTTCTTCTACGCACTGACACGCGTGTTTCTCGAATGGGAGAACACCGAGGTGACGGTCCGCCTCGACTCGGGCGAGCGCCGGGCACGGATGCACGATGTCGTCATCGCGAACGGCGTCTGGCACGGCGGCGGCATGAAGCTCGCACCGGACGCGCGCCCCGACGACGGCCTCTTCGACGTCGTCCTGATCGGCGACGTCGACAAGCTCGACTTCCTGACGACGGCGCCGAAGATCTACAGGGGCCGGCACGTCACGCATCCCAAGGTGGAGGTCGTCCGGTCGGCCACCGTCGAGGTCGATGCCGCCGAGCACCTGCCGATCGAGGTCGAAGGCGAGCAGATCGGCACGACCCCGGCCGTCTTCGAGATCGTCCCGGGCGCACTGCGAATCCGCGTGCCGAAGGGGTCAGGTATCTAGGGCTCGGCCGGCGGGGCGGGCTTCTTGCGCGCCGCCGAGCGCTGCTTGCGCTCCACCTTCTCGAGCCGCAGCTCGAGCTCCTCGATGCGCTTCTCCATCGCCTCGAGACCGCGGACGCGCTTCGAGAGCTCGTCGACGCGATCCTTCAGCTGGGCGCCCGTCTGCAGCAGCCGTGCGGCCGTCGGGTTCTGGGCGGCCTTGCCGATCACTTCCTCGCCGAGCGAGGCGAGCTGGGAGAGCGGGTTCTTCGCCATGACGCCTCCTTTCTAGCGACCCTAGCGGACGGGCTCCGGCGGGACGCGTACGCTTGTTCGCGTGATCGTCGCCCATCTCGACCTCGACGCCTTCTTCGCGGCCGTCGAGGAGCTCGAGAGCCCGGAGCTCCGGCATGTGCCGCTCGTCGTCGGCGGCGACCCGCACGGCCGCGGGGTCGTGGCGACCGCGAACTACGTCGCGCGCGGCTTCGGCATCCACTCGGCCATGTCGGCTGCGGAGGCGCTCCGCCGCTGCCCGCACGCCGTCTTCGTCCGCCCGCGGCACGCCCTCTATCGCGACTACTCGCGTGAGGTGTGGTCGCACGTGCGCGAGATCGTCCCGAGCGTCGAGCAGGCGGGGATCGACGAGGGGTACCTCGACCTCGGCGAGCTCGCGCGGTCGTTCGACGACGCGCGCCCCCTCGCGGAGGCGGTGCGGGCGGTCGTCAGGGCGCGGACGCGGCTTTCGTGCTCGCTCGGCGTCGGCACGTCGAAGGTGGTCGCCAAGGTGGCGTCCGACCGGCGCAAGCCGGGCGGGCTGACCGTGGTCCGGCCCGGCCGGGAGGCGTCGTTCCTGGCGCCGTTCCCCATCAGGCTGCTGCCCGGCGTGGGGCCCCGTGCCGAGGAGCGCCTCCGAGCGGCCGGCGTCGAGCTGATCGGGCAGCTGGCCGCCCTCGCGGACGACGCCGTCGCGCGGGCGCTGCCGGGGAAGGTCGGCCGGGAGCTCCGGGAGCGCGCCCGCGGGATCGATCCGAGGCCGCTCGAGCTGTCCGTCGAGCGGATTTCGATCTCGCAGGAGGAGACCTTTCCCCGCGACGTCGGCGACCGTGAGCGGCTGCACGGCGAGCTGCGACGGATGGCCGCCCGTCTCGGCGAGCACCTGAGCTCGCGAGGCCAGGTCGGCCGCACCGTGACGACGAAGGTGCGGTATCCCGACTTCTCGATCCGCACGAGGTCGACGTCCCTGCCGGTCGGGACCGACGACGGGGGCCGCATCGGCGAGCTCGCCTGCGCGCTCCTCGATCGAGCGCTCGCCGATCGTCCCGGGCCTCTGCGGCTCGTGGGCGTCGGGGTCTCAGGCCTCGACGAGCACGTCCAGCTCTCGCTTCCGTCCGCCGGGTCTTCACAAAATACTGGCCTAAGCTTCACCCTTTCGATCGATCAGGCAGCCGGATTGCCGTCTACGCTGGGAGAGAGATGAAGATGCGCAGCGCCAAGGCGCACGAGCACGTGACGAAGCGCGTTCACGTGGTCCTTCAGCGGGCCGGTGTCCCGTACGAGGTCGAGCGGCAGGTCTGTGTCGACTGCAGCCAGATCCTCGACGAGAAGCCGGTCAAGCGCGCGACCGCCTAGATGATTGATTCCAAAGTCGATACACCCGCGGCTGGGGGCCTGCACGCGGCGCATTGCGGCCGTCTCGACCGGCGCCAAGGCCCACCGGCCTTGCCCCCGGTCGAGCCGTCCCCACTGCTTGGTGCATGCCCTCCCCGCGGGCACAGCACTTCGGAATCAATCATCTAGCGCGGAGCGCAAGCTGAGCCCCCGGCCGGCCAGCCCGGCCACTCGTCGTTACCGCATCTCCTCCAGAAGCGCCCGGCGCACATCCTCGAGCAGCGCTCCCGCCGAGCGCCGGCTGACGAAGGCGGCACGGACGTCGTACGGGGTCGGGTCGTGGTTCACGATCGCGAGCCTTCCGCCGTGCAGGAGCGTCTCCTCCGGGAGCCCGGCGACCGGCCAGACCTGCAGCGACGACCCGACGACGAGCAGGAGCGCCGCCACGTGCGCGAGCGTGGTCGCCCGGTCGATCGCCCGCTCCGGCAGCAACTCGCCGAACATGACGACGTCCGGCTTCAGCACCGCGCCGCAGTCGCGGCAGCGCGGCAGCGGCAGCAGCTCCCGGACTCTCTCGCGAGGCTCGGTTCGCCCGCACGCCGGGCAGCTCGCGGTCGCGATCGTCCCGTGCACCTCGATCACGTCCTGCGACCCGGCCCGGGCGTGCAGCCCGTCGACGTTCTGGGTGACGACCGCTTCCACGAGCCCGGCCGCCTCGAGCTCGGCAAGCGCGACGTGAGCCGGGTTCGGCCGAACCTCGGCGAGCACGGCGAGGCGGCGGCCGTAGAACTCCCAGACGCGGGCCGGGTCGCGGGCGAACGCCTCGATCGAAGCGACCTCGTACGGGTCGTACTGCGCCCAGATCCCGCCGGCGCTGCGAAAGTCGGGGATTCCGCTCTCGGTCGAGACGCCGGCGCCGGTCAGGGCGATGCACGGCTGATTCGACCGGATCAGTTCTGCGAGCATGGCGGACTCGTGCACGGCTTCGGCTTCTCCACTCCCGTCCGCGTCAGGTTCGCGGAGACCGACGCGCAGGGGATCGCGCACAACGCAACGTATCCGGTCTGGTTCGAGGTCGCCCGCGTCGCCTACCTCGAGCAGTACGCAGGCGGCTACCAGCGGCTCCGCGATCTCGGGCTCGAGGCGGTCGTGCTCGAGACGCACGTCCGCTACCTGCAGCCGGTTCGGTTCGACGAGCAGCTCCTCGTCCACGCGCGCTGTCTCGACGTGCGAGGCGCGCGCTTCCGGTACGAGTACGCCGTCGAGCGCGCGGGAGCCGTCGTCGCGGACGGCTGGACGTCACACGCGACCGTCGACGCCGGGACGTTCCGGCCTACCCGTGTCCCGACGTGGTTGCAGGAGGCGATTCGGGCTGCTGAGTCGTCGTCGTCCCCTGACCGGGAGTCGTCGAGGACGGCGTAGTCGTCGCCGGGGCGGTACTCGTCGGCGACGTCGTGGTCGGGCCGGTCGTTGTCGGATTGGTCGTCGTCCCCGGCGCCGTCGCGGCGTTCTTCTTCTTCGGCTTCGCCTTCTTCTTCGGGCCGACCCGGACGATCTTCGGCTCGGCGCGGTAGCTCGAGTACCACGTCTGATCCGACAGCAGCTTGCCGTCGGCCGCGTAGACCTTCCGCTCCACGGATGTCGACTGGGCCGGCACGCCCGGGTCGTCGACGGCGACCTCGCCCGGCTTCAGCGTCGCGTCGACCGTCTTCTGAACCGGCGGAGGCGCGACGACGCTGAGCGGATGGCTGACGGTCTCGACGCGCCGGTGCGTCGGCGTGCCGTACAGCGAGACGGTGAGCGACGACGAGCCGACCCACGTGCGCAGCAGCAGCCAGTGACCGGTGTCGTTCACGAACTTCAGGTCGATGTCGGGATAGTCGACGGTCGCGTCACGGCCGAGCGGGTAGTGCGAGATGTACAGGGCGTGATTCGTCCGCGCGGTGATCGGGAGCCCGGCTTCGTAGGCCGCGTTGAAGACCGTGGTCGAGACCTGGCAGACCCCGCCGCCGAGGCCCGTCTGCAGCTCGCCGTTCACGATGACGGGCGCTTCGAGGAAGCCCTTGGCCGCGGTCCGCGCGCCCGTGGCGCCGTTGAACGAGAAGGTCTCGCCCGGCTTGATCAGCGTGCCGTCGACGAGGTGCGCGACGAGCTGGACGTTGTGGATCCGGTTCGCCTCGCCGCCGTAGATCGTCTCGTAGCTTCCGACGACGCCGGTGATGCCCATCGCCTGCGCGGCGGCCGTCGAGCGGGCCGGCGCCTGCTCGTGGAGCGGCAGCACCGCGACCCGATCCGCGCTCCGGCGGGCCGCCGCGAGGATGCGCGACGCAGCCTCCGGCACGTCGAGGGCGAGGCCCGGCTTCGCCGGCACGACGCTGACGACGTCGTTCGAGACGGAGAACGTCGCGTCCTTCGAGTCGCGGCCGAGCAGCTTCGCGAGCTTCTGGAAGTAGGCGTCCGCCGAGGGCCCCTCGAAGCGCATCGTGTCGAGATCGAGCATCGTGGCCATGCGCCAGCGCGCGAGCCGCAGCCTCGTCGGGCCGATCCGGAGCTGCACCGACGCGGAGATGATCCGCGAGGCGATCCGCTGCCGCGCGGCGAGCGTCGCAACGGTGATCTTCGGTTTCTCGACGTCCACGGGAAGCGCGACAGGCAGGCGCGAGAACGATGCGAGCGCGTCGATCATCACTCCCCGGGCGACTTGCTGGTCGAGTACGCGACCGCTCGCTCCCGGCGAGATCGTCACGTGCAGGCCCCGCCGCACGAGCCGGGCGTCGCGATGCGCCTGGTCGATCCTCCGCGACAGCAGCTGCAGCTCGTAGCCGACCGCGGCGCCGTACGCGCTCACGTGCGGAGAGACGTCGTGCGGGAACAGCGCCAGCTCGAGCCGGCGGTAGCCGCGCACGAGCCCGAACCCGCCGCCCTGCCGCTGGGCTGCCGCGACGGCCGCCGCCCAGTCGACGGTCACGCCGAGCGTCGCGGGCGCGATCCGGAACTCCTTCCCCGCCGCCGTGAAGGTCACCGGCACGCGAGCAAGCGCGTCGGAGCGCTTCCGCAGGAGCTTCGTGGCGGCCGCCGGAGAAAGGCCGCCCACGTCGACCCCGGCGATGTGCGTGCCGTCGGCAAGCCGTGTCGGCGAGCCGGCGAAGACGAGCGGCACGACGAGCGCGGCGAGCGTCGCAAGCGCCGCGACGGCGACGAGACGGGACCAGAGACGCGAGCGCGCGCGGGCGCGGCGGGGGACGGCCGGCGAGGAGGCTGCCACTCCCGGCCATCGTAGCCGCCGAATCAGAAGACGAACAGCTCGACGCCGCCCGAGACGTTCAGCTCGATCCCCGTCACGTAGCCGGCGAGATCCGAGCAGAGGAACGCGATCGCGTTGGCGACATCCTGCGGCTCTCCGGGCCGCTTGAACACCGTTCGGGCGGCGATCCGCTCGTTCATCGCCGCGTTGCCGAAGTGGAATGCCTCGGTACCGATGATGCCCGGCACGATCGCGTTGGCGGTGATCCCATGCCGGCCTCCCTCCATCGCGAGCGTCTTCGTCAAGCCGAGCAGACCGGCCTTCGTCGCCGAGTACGACGCCTGCCCGAAACCTCCGAGGGTGCCCGCGACGGAGGCCATGTTGACGATGCGGCCCCACTTCCGCTCACGCATGTGCGGCCAGACCGCCTGGGCGCAGTTGAAGGCGCCCGTCAAGTTGACCCGGAGGTCGCGCTCCCAGAGCTCCGGCTGCTGGTCGCCGAACTGCCCCATGTGGTCCAGCGTCCCGGCGTTGTTGACGAGGATGTCGACGGAGCCGAGCTCGTCGACCGTGCGGGCGACGGCGGCCGCCACCTGCTCACGGTCGGTGACGTCGCAGCGCACGGCGAGCGCACGCCGGCCGAGGCCGCGAATCTCCTCCGCCGCGGACTCGGAGCCGACGAGCCCCTGCGTGCGGGCGACCTGGGCGAGCGGGCCGTAGGCATCGGTCTCCTCGCTGAGCTCGGACTCGACGAGGAGGTCAGCGATGACGACGTCCGCTCCCGCGCGGGCAAGCGTCAGAGCGTCCATGCGGCCGAGCCCGCGCGAGGCGCCGGTGACGAGCGCCACCCGGCCGGAGAGATCGATCTCGAGAGCCATCCGGCGAGCCTACCCTCTCGGAAGGAAGATCTCCTTGGCGATCACGAGCCGCTGGATCTGCGAGGTGCCCTCGTAGATCTGGAACAGCTTCGCGTCGCGCATCAGCTTCTCGACGGGGTACTCCTTCATGTAGCCGTAGCCGCCGAAGACCTGAACGGCATCGGTCGTCACCTTCATCGCCGTGTCGGCGGCGAAGCGCTTGGCGAAGGAGGAGTGGAGCGTCGCCCGCTCGCCACGGTCGAGGAGCCATGCCGCCTGCCAGGTGAGAAGGCGGGCGGCCTCGATCTCGGTGGCCATGTCGGCGATCAGGAAGTTGACGCCCTGATGCATGGCGATCGGCTGGTCGAACGTGACCCGCTCCTTCGCGTAGTCGACCGCGAGCTCGTACGCGGCCTGCGCGACGCCGACCGCTCCGATCGCCGTTCCCGGCCGCGTGAAGTCCAGGGTCTGCATGGCGATCTTGAACCCCTGCCCCTCCTCGCCGATGCGGTTGGCCGCCGGCACGACGACGTCCTGGAGCGCGAACGCCGACGTGTCGGTCGCGCGCTGTCCCATCTTGTCGAGGTGCTGCTCGATCGTCACTCCCGGTGTGTCCATCGGGACGATGAAGGCCGAGATGCCACGGTGGCCCTTCGCCGGGTCGGTCTTCGCGAACACGACCGTCCACGCCGCGTATCCGGCGTTGGTGATGAACGTCTTCGACCCGTTGAGGACGTACTCGTCCCCCTTGCGAACGGCCGTCGTCTTCATCCGGGCGACGTCGGAGCCCGCGTCCGGCTCGGAGAGCCCGAACGAGCAGAGAACCGGCTCCTCCAGCAGCGGCGGCAGCCACGTCGAGCGCTGCTCCTCGCTGCCTGCGAGGACCAGCGGCCCCGCGCCGAGGCCGTTCGCGCCGATCGAGGTGCCGATGCCGGAGCAGCCCCAGTTGAGCTCCTCGCCGACGAGCATGCCGTCGAACGCGCTCAGCGCCGCCCCGCCGAGCTCGGCGGGCACGTGAAGGTTCATGAGACCGACCTCGTGCGCCTTCGCGATCACCTCGACCGGGTGCCGCATCGCGACGTCGTGCTCGGCCGCGACCGGCCGGATCTCCTTCGCCGCGAACTCGCGTGCGAGTGCGCGCAGCTCCTTCTGCTCGTCGGTGAGTGCGAACGAGACGCCGCCCGTCACCGCCTGCTCGATCGCGGACATACCTGTCGCTCCTGAGTTGATTGACCAGTCAGTCAAGGAGCGTAGCGGCACCTCCTGCCCCCGGCAAATCCGGCGGGTAGGCTGGTGGCGATGGACTTCGATCTGACAGACGAGCAGCGGCTGATCCAGGACACGGTGCGGGCCTTCGTCGACGAGCGGGTGCTGCCCGTGGCGGTGAGGAACGACATCGAGCACAGGCTCGATCTGGAGCTGATCGAGGGCATGGCGGAGCTCGGGATCCTCGGGATCGTCATCCCGGAGGCCTACGGGGGCGCCGGGCTCGATTTCGTGTCGGAGGCCCTCGCGTGCGAGGAGATCGAGCGCGGCGAGGCGGCGTTCCGCACCCTGATCTCGGTCCACGTGGGTCTCAACTCGCTTTCGCTGCTCGCCTACGGGACCGAGCAACAGAAGCAGCGCTGGCTCGCACCGCAGGCGCGCGGCGAGAAGCTCGCGTGCTTCGGCTTGACGGAACCGGGCGCCGGCTCCGACGTGGCGGCGATGCGCTCGACCGCGCGTCGCGAGGGCGATGTCTACGTGCTCAACGGGCAGAAGAACTGGATCTCGTATGCCACGGTCGCCGACCACGCGCTCGTCTTCGCGAAGACCGACCCGTCCGCGGCACACAAGGGCATCAGCGCGTTCGTTCTCGAGAAGGGGATGAAGGGCTTCACGAGCGCCGACACCGAGCACAAGCTCGGCGTCTGGGCCGGTTCGACCGGCGAGCTCTTCTTCGAGGACGTCGAGGTACCCGCCGAGAACCTGATCGGCGAGGAGGGCCAGGGCTTCGAGATCGCGATGCACTCGCTCGACCACGGCCGCTTCACCGTGGCCGCGGGAGGATGCGGCGTCGTTCGCGCCTGCCTCGAGCGCTCGGTCGAGTACGCCCGCGAGCGCGAGACGTTCGGGCAGCCGATCGGCCGCCACCAGTTCGTGCAGGACATGATCGCGAAGATGGTCCTCGGCTACGAGACGTCGAAGCTGCTCGTCATGCAGGCGGCGTGGATGAAGGACCAGGGCAAGCGCTCGACGCGGGAGACGTCGCTTGCGAAGTGGCACGCGACCGAGTCGGCGTTCGAGGCGGCGCACCTCGCGGTGCAGGTCTTCGGCTCCTACGGCTACTCCGCCGAGTACGGCATCGAGCGCTACTTCCGCAACGCGCGGGCGCCGATCATCTACGAGGGCACGACGCAGATCCACAAGCTGATGCAGGCCGAGCATGCGCTCGGCTACCGGCGCCTGAACGGGCGCAGCGGCGACGTGTCACCCCTGTGCTCCTGGGCACCGGCGCTCTCGCCCGTGCACGCCGGCGCGTAGCGACACTCGCTTCCCTGCCTGCGGACGTCCCGTCCGCCGTTCTCAGCCGGCGCCTCTCAGTCCGTGCCTGGCACCGCGACGGCATCCCACCGCTGCCCGGGATCGTTGCAGACACCGGCGCGCTCGGGAACCGTGTGGATGATTCGTCACGCTCCCGTTTTGGTGCCTGGCACCGAAGCGCCGTGGCACCGAAACGCCGGCACCGACCGCCTGGCGCCGACGACGGCGGGCCGACGGCGGACGCGCCCTAGGCTTCGCCGTCCCAGTAGTCGACCGCGTCCCCGAGCCGGAAGAGCTTGCCGGGGGGCCAGGCGCCGACCTTGTCCGAGTCCGGATAGACGGACGTCGCGACCGCGAGCCGGTTCGACCAGATACAGACGCGCACCGTCTCCCCGGTGCGATTCGTCACCTTGTGCGCCCCCTCCTCGCCGGTCGGGAAGAACGCACAGTCCCACGGATCGAGCTCGCGCTCACCCTCGGGTGTGCGAAGCGTCGGGCGGCCGGCAAGCACGATCAGCCACTCCTCCTCGGCGTTCTCGTAGTGGAACGGGCAGATGCTTTGCCCGGGCGGCAGCTCGTACACGGAGAGCCCGAGCTGCTGCGCGCCGACCAGCGGCCCGACTCGGACGTAGCTGCAGTGGTACCCGGCTGCGTCGTCCTCGTCCGCCGCGACCGCAACGCCGAACAGGTTGACCTCGCTCACGCCTCGCCCTCCCAGTAGGGAACCTCGTCGCCGAGGTGCCCCCGGTGCAGGAAGCCCGGCCCGGCGAGCTTGAACTTGCCGCTGTCCGGATACACGCAGGCGTCGCCGTACACGGAGACGCTCGACGGCATCGCGAAGCGTGCGGTCTGCTCGCCGTCATTCCGCACGGCGTGAGCGCCTGCGGCTCCCGCCGGGAAGCAGGCCACGTCTCCGGCACGCAGCCGGCGCTCGCCGTCCGGCGTGCGGAGCGTCAACTCGCCCGCGATGACGATGAGCCACTCCTCCTCGTTCAGCTCGAAGTGGTACGGCCAGGTCGCCTGGCCGGGATCCACCTCGTAGACGCTGCACCCCGTCTGGGCGGCGCCGGCATCCGCTCCGAGAGAGCGCAGCCGGAACCCGTGCCCGGGCGGCGCCGGCTCACCTGGCTCCGCGAGCTCGAGCTCGCGCAGGTTGAACACCCTGGTCACGCGGCGAGGCCTGCCTGCGCGACGTCGACCACCTCGTCCACCGCCCGCCCGACATCGCCTTCCCCGGCGGGAAGCTGGCCGAGCACCCAGCCCGTCAGGATCTCCTCGAGCGCCCCGTAGACGATCAGGGCCGCGAGCTCCGCGTCGCAGTCGGGGCGAACCTCGCCGCGCTTCTTCGCCGCGTCGATCATCCGCTCGAGGCCGAGGAACACGTTGCCGAGCTCGTCGATGCGGTTCCCCACCTCGGGGCTGCGGCCCACCTCCCGCACGAGCACCCGGATCAGGTCGGGGGCGGAGACCCACGAGCCGAGGTACACGTGCGCGAACCGTCGCAGCTGCTCGGCGAGCGGCGGTCCCATCGCCTCGATCTTCTCGGTCTCGCCCTGGAGGACGTGCCACGTCTCGCGGACGATCGTCTCCAGCACCTCCTCCTTCGAGCGGAAGTAGTGGTAGAGGAGGCCGTGGGCGACACCCGCCTCGCGGGCGATGTCGCCCACACGCGAGCCGTGGTAGCCCCGCCGTCCGAAGACCGCGATGGCGGCGTCCAGCAGCTCCCTGCGGCGGTCGACGGTGTGCTCGGCCACGAAGCCTGAGCATAATCGCCATGGTGCAGCCGCTCGCGGGACTTCTCGTCGCCGACCTCACCCGCTACCTCCCCGGGCCGTTCGCGAGCCGGGAGCTGCATCGACTCGGCGCCCGCGTCGTGAAGATCGAGCCGCCGGACGGCGACCCGGTCGCGGCGACCTCGCCGGGCATCTACCGCGAGCTGAACGACGGAAAGGAGATTGTCGTCTGGGACGCCCGGACCGAGCCTCCGCCCGCGCCGCTCGCCGAGGCAGACGTCGTCCTCGAGGGCTTTCGCCCGGGCGTCTTCGAGCGGCTCGGAGTCTCGCTCCCGGGCTCGACCATTCTCTGCTCGATCACGGGCTACGGCGACCAGGGCCCGCTCGCCGGCCGGGCCGGGCACGACCTGAACTACCTGGGGTACGCGGGCGCGCTCGCGGATACGGCGCCGGGCCTGCCGCCGGTGCAGATCGCCGACCTCTGCGCCGGAGCGCAGGGCGCCGTCATCGAGGTGCTCGCCGCCCTGATCGAGCGCGCCCGCACGGGCCGTGGCGCGCGCATCGTCGTCTCCATGACGCACAACGCCCATCGCTTCGTCGCGCACCGGCTCGCAGGCGAGCCCGTCCCCCGGCTGCTCACCGGAGGGGTCGCCTGCTACCGGATCTACGAGACCGCCGACGGCCGCCACGTGACCGTCGCGGCACTCGAGCCGAAGTTCTGGGAGACCCTCTGCAGGCTGCTCGAACGCCCCGACCTGATCGACCGTCAGTTCGACGCCGAGCTGCCTGAGCTCGAGGCGCTCTTCCGGAGCCGCCCCCTGGAGGCGTGGCGCGCGCTGCTCGAGCCGGCCGACACCTGCGTCGGCCCGGTGCTCACGCTCGCCGAAGCCGCAGCCGAGCTGGCACGAGCCCGGCCGTGAGACGAGCCTGGGCATGCCACACGCCGAGCGCGAGCACGAACGCCGCACCGGCCACGATCGAGAGCGCCTGAGCGGCGATCCCGAACGCGACCGCCTGCTCCGCGCGGATCCCCGCGGACGCCAGAACGGCTGCGCCGGCCCCGGCCTGTACCGCGGCTCCGGCCGGGGCAATCGGCAGCACGGCCGACGCCGACGACGCGCAGACGAACGCGAGGGCGAGCGCGAAGTCGGCGCGCATTCCGAGCGCCGCGAGCAGGACGAACACCGCGACCGATCGCAGCGTCCACGATGTCGCGACGCCGACTGAGGCTCGTGCGGCCGCCCGGGTCGGTGTCAGATGCTCGCCGAGGAAGCGCGCGACGCGGAAGCGGTCGAGGCGGCGGACCGCCGCGAGCCGCGGCAGGAGCAGGATCACCCCCGCCGAGCCGATGCCGGCGGCCGCGACCACGATCAGGGTTGCGAGAAGCACCCCGCGAGCTTGGGAGACGCCGGCGGCGACCGACGCGAGCGGCGTCAGCGCCACGCTGTCGAGCAGGCCGAGCAGGAAGAGCGAGAGGACGATCGCGCCGATCGACGCCCGGCGCCGCCGGCACCGGCGGACGACAGCGACACGCAGGAGATCGTCGCATCGTCCAGGCAGCGCGATCCCGCCGATCGACGCCGCACCGCCGGCCGCCGCGAGCGTCAGCACGGACGGACGATCGTCGCGCCGGAAGAGCAGCTGCCACGCCCACGCCTTCACGGCGTACGACAGGATCGAGAGTGCGATCGCCGCACCGACGAGCAACGGGTCGGCGCGCCTGATCGGCCATCCCCGCGCGGCGAAGTGGCGCGCAACGAGCAGCGCGAGCGCAGCCGCGAGGCCGACCCCGAGCAGGTTGAGAAGACGTGTTCGCCGCAGCACGCACTGCGGTTATCGGCCGGGGGATGCCCGAGGTCGCATCGCCGCCGTCACTCGATGGAGGGGAAAGCGGCGGCGGTCTCGCTACGCACCCCCGCCGGCGCCCTCGTCCTCCGGGCTCGGCAGCATCCGCTCCGAGATCCCTCCCAGGGCACGTGTGAGCTCGCTCGGGATCACCCAGATCTTGTTCGACTCGCCCTGAGCGATCTGCGGCAGCACCTGCAGGTACTGGTAGGCGAGGAGCTGCGGGTCGGGCTTCCCCTCGTGGATCGCCTCGAAGACCGTCTGGATCGCCTTCGACTGTCCCTCGGCCGCGAGGATCGCCGACTGCTTCTGTCCTTCGGCCTTCAGGATGGCCGCCTGCTTCTCACCCTCCGCGGTGAGAATCGCCGCCTGCTTGATGCCCTCTGCCTGGAGGATCGCCGCGCGCTTCTCGCGATCCGCGCGCATCTGCTTCTCCATCGTGTCCTTGACCGAGGCGGGCGGATCGACGGCCTTCAGCTCGACCCGGTGCACCCGGATGCCCCACTTCCCGGTCGCATCGTCGAGGATGCCCCGCAGCTGGTCGTTGACCTGGTCGCGGGAGGTGAGCGTCTGCTCGAGGGTCATCCCGCCGATCACGTTGCGCAGCGTCGTCACGGTCAGCATGTCGATCGCGTCGACGGGATTCGCGATCTCATAGGTCGCGGCCTTCGAGTCCGTGATCTGGAAGTAGATGACCGTGTCGATGTTGACGACGAGGTTGTCCTGCGTGATCACCGGCTGCGGGTCGAACGACATCACCTGCTCGCGCAGGTCGAGCAGCGGGCGCACGCGGTCGACGAACGGGATCACGAGCGCGAGCCCGGGCGTCAGCGTGCGCGAGTAGCGGCCCAGCCGCTCGACGACGCCCGCACGCGCCTGCGGGATCACGCGCACCGTTCGCGCGAGCAGGACGAGCACGAAGAGCGCGAGCACGCCGAGCACGATGAGGGCAGCCACGACAAACCTCCTATTCGGCCACGAGGGCGGTTGCTCCCTCGATCTTGATGACATCGACGGTCGTCCCCTCCTCGAGCACATCGCCGTCGAGGTAGGAGCGCGCCGACCACTCGTCACCGCCGATGCGGACACGGCCGCCCGTCGAGTCGACGCGGCGGGTCACGAGCGCCTTGCGGCCGACGAGCGCATCGACCCCGGTGCGCGACAGCACCGGAAGGTGCACGTGCCGGCGGGCGATCGGGCGAAGGAAGGCGAGCGAGGCGATCGAGCCGGCGAGGAACACGAGCAGCGACCAGGCAGCCCCCGCGCCGAGCCCGGCGGTGACCGCAGCGGCCGCCGCGGCGAGGGCGACGGGGCCGAGGAAGAACATCCCGGGCGTGAAGACCTCGCCGATCGCCAGCGCGACCGTGACGACGATCCAGACGATGAAGCCCATACGAGCTGAATCTAGATGAGAGCAGGCGTCTCCAGAAGCCCGCGCAGGTCGCCGATCGCCGGCTGGCCCGGGTAGCGGCCCTCGCGATCGACGAGCACCGCCTGCATGCCGACCGACACCGCCCCCTCCACGTCGTCCTCCAGGGTGTCCCCGACCATCAGCGCATCCTCCGCGCGCGCGTCGAGGAGCTCGAGCATCCGCAGGAAGATCGTCTCGTGCGGCTTCGTCTTCCCGTGCACGAGCGAGGTGAGCACGGCGTCGACGCAGAGGCCGTGATGGTCGACGAACGCATCGAGGTCGCGCGCCGTGTTCGAGAGCAACCCGATCCGGAGCCCGCGCCCGCGCAGCTCGGCGAGCACGGGCATGGCGTCCTCGTACAGCTCGAAATGCTCGGCGCGCGTCCAGGCACGCTCCATCTCGAACGCGGCGGCGTAGGTGTCGCCGACACCGCCCATGCCTTCGATGATCTGCTGCGTGAAGAGCACCCAGGCCTCGTCATCGTGATCGAGCTCCGGGTGGCGTTTCAGCGTCTCGAGCGCCGCCCGCCGGGCCTCCGCGTAGCGGGCCGGGTCGAGCGTCAGCCCGTGCCGTTCGCCGAGCCGGCGATAGCCGTCCGGCCCCAGGTCGGGGCCCGGCTTGGCGATCGTGAAGTCGACGTCGAACACGACGGCGCGGAGCATCGAGCCGACGATAGCCTCCGCTCCGGCCTGAGCGGCCCGCGCTCAGCGAAGCGTGTGCGAGGCGACGTCGAACGCGAACCGCGCGGCCGCGCGCGGCACCCGCTCGGCCCTCCTGATCACGTCGTCGAGCGCGGCGACGAACCGCTCGAGCTGGTGCTCCTCCACGTTCAGCGCCGGCAGGGCCTTCACGACGTTCATGCCGTGCCCCGCGACCTGGGTGAGGATCCGGTGGCGCGTGAAGAGCGGCACGACGAGAAGCTGGGCGAAGAGGCCGGGCTGTCGCTGCTCGAGCAGCCGGTACGTCCGACGGCCCCTGGCCGGCTCGCCGAGCTCGATCGCCCACATCAGCCCGAGCCCCCGCACGTCGCGCACGACCGGGTGCCGCTCCGCCAGGGCCCGCGTTCGCTCGAGCAGCCATTCCCCGACCTCCGCCGAGCGCTCGACGAGCCGTTGCTCGTCGAGCTCGCGCAGCGTCGCGAGCCCCGCGGCCATCGCGAGGTCGTTCGGCGCGAACGTGGAGCCGTGGATGACGGCGTTCTCCATCGAGTCGAAGACGGCCGCGTGCACGGACGCCCGCAGACCGAGCGCTCCCACCGGCACGTAGCCGCCCGACAGCGACTTGGCGACGGGCACGAGGTCCGGTTCGAGGCCCCAGTGCTCGCACGCGAACATCTTCCCGGTGCGCCCGAAGCCCGTCTGCACCTCGTCGACGCAGAAGAGAGTTCCGTACCGACGGCACAGCGCCTGCGCCCCTTCGAGATAGCCCGCCTCCGGCAGGTGGACGCCCTTCCCCTGGATCGGCTCGACGAGGAAGAGCGCGACGTCCTCCCGCGCGAGCTCGTGCTCGAGCGCGTCGAGGTCGTTGAAGGGCACGCGGTCGAAGCCGGGCAGCAGCGGCTCGAAGCGGTCGCGGAACTCGGGGCAGCCGTTCGCCGAGAGCGCGCCGAGGGTCAGGCCGTGAAAGCCGTGCTCGGCCGAGAGCACGCGGGGCCGCCGGGTGGCCGCCCGTCCAAGCTTGATGGCCGCCTCGACCGCCTCGGTGCCCGAGTTCGTGAAGAGCACCCGGTCGATGCTCGCCGGGAGGCGCTCGACGAGCGCGTCGGCGAGCCGTGCTGCGATCGGCGAGACGCCGAGCTGCACGGCGTTCGGCGTGTCAGCCTCGAGGTGGGCGACGAGAGCCTGCTTGACGCGCGGGTTGTTGCGGCCGACCGCGAACATCCCGAAGCCGCCGAGCAGGTCGAGGTACTCGTTCCCGTCCGCGTCGACGAGCACGGAGCCCGAGGCGCTCGCCCAGCGGCGATCGAAGCCGATCGTCCGGAGCACACGGACGAACTGCGGGTTGACCGATCGCGCCCACGCGGCCACCGGGTCGTACCCGTTCCTCGCAGGGGCGGCGACCCCGTTCAGACGCTCTCCGGACGACACTCCGGTAGGAGAGCACGAGCGCCCGCCCGCCGCAAGCAAGCGGCGAGCGGGCTCTTTCATCGGGGTGCCCAGATTCGAACTGGGGACCTCTC
>CAWASP010000001.1:0-37232 GCA_963784765.1 uncultured Thermoleophilia bacterium | reverse complement strand
GTCGGCCGCGTCCCTGAGCGGAAATTTTCCCTGTAGTTTCCGCGTTTTTTCTCGATAGACGGCGTCGTCCGACCGCCGCTCTAGGGTCCGTCTCCCTTCAGTGACGGTCTACGTTTCAGACGCGCGGTCGAAAAGCGCGTAGAGGAGGCATGGCGAATGGCGACCACCGAGTCCGCAGGAACAGTCCAGATCCACCCAGACGAGCTCGCGAACAGCGTCCTCGACGACGACGCGAGCCTTGCAGTCAGGCGACTGTTCACCATCGAAGGTCGCGATCCCTACGACGAGGTCGAGTGGGAGACGCGCGACGCGCACATCCCTGGCAAGAACGGTCCGGCGTTCGAGCAGCGGAACGTCGAGTTCCCCAAGTTCTGGTCGCAGACGGCGACGAACATCGTCGCCCAGAAGTACTTCCGCGGCCGGATGTCGAGCCCCGAGCGCGAGAGATCCGTGAAGCAGATGATCGGCCGCGTCGTCTCGACGATCGGCGCCTGGGGCCGCGAGGGCGGCTACTTCGCCGGCGAGGCCGAGGCGCAGACGTTCGAGGACGAGCTGAAGGCGATCCTCGTCAACCAGCTCGCCGCGTTCAACTCGCCCGTCTGGTTCAACGTCGGCTTCGAGGAGCGCCCGCAGTGCTCGGCGTGCTTCATCCTCTCGATCGACGACTCGATGGACGCCATCCTCGACTGGATCCGCCGCGAGGGCATCATCTTCCGGGGCGGCTCGGGGTCGGGCGTGAACCTCTCGAAGCTCCGCTCGTCGAAGGAGCAGCTGTCGAAGGGCGGCTACGCGTCCGGGCCGGTCTCGTTCATGCGGGGCGCCGACGCGTCGGCCGGCACGATCAAGTCGGGCGGCAAGACGCGCCGCGCGGCGAAGATGGTCGTCCTCGACGTCGACCACCCCGACGTCGTCGAGTTCATCTGGTGCAAGGCGCACGAGGAGGAGAAGGCACGCGTCCTCGAGGCCGCCGGGTACGACATGTCGCTCGACTCGCCCGACTGGGCGTCGATCCAGTACCAGAACGCCAACAACTCGGTTCGTGTCTCGGACGCGTTCATGGAGGCCGTCGAGTCGGACGGCGAGTGGAACCTGACGGCACGTACCGACGGCACGGTGGTCGAGACCATCAAGGCGCGCAAGCTGCTGCACGACATCGCGGAGGCGGCATGGCGCTGCGCCGATCCGGGCGTGCAGTACGACACCACCATCAACGGCTGGCACACGCTCCCGAACACGGGCCGCATCAACGCCTCGAATCCCTGCTCGGAGTACATGTCGATCGACGATTCGGCCTGCAACCTCGCCTCGCTGAACCTGATGAAGTTCCGCCGCGAGGACGGCGAGCTCGACATCGCGGCGTTCGAGCACGCGTGCGACGTCGTCTTCCTCGCGCAGGAGATCCTCGTCGGCTACTCCTCGTACCCGACGCCCGAGATCGAGCAGAACGCGAAGGCCTACCGCCAGCTCGGCCTCGGCTACGCGAACCTCGGGGCCTTGCTGATGGCGCGCGGTCTCGCCTACGACTCGGACGAGGGCCGCGCCTACGCGGCCGCGGTCACCGCTCTGATGACGGGCCGCGCGTACCGGAAGTCGTCGGAGATCGCGAAGCGGATGGGGCCGTTCGCGGGCTACCGCCCGAATGCGGCGGCGATGATCGGCGTGATCGCGAAGCACCGCGCCTCCGTGGGGAACATCGCGCACTCGGAGACGGTTCCGCCCGACCTCCTCGGCGCCGCCCGCAAGGCGTGGGACGATGCCCTCGATCTCGGTGAGGGGTTCGGGTACCGCAACGCGCAGGCGACGGTGCTGGCGCCCACCGGGACGATCAGCTTCATGATGGATTGCGACACGACCGGCGTCGAGCCGGACTTCTCACTCGTCAAGTCGAAGAAGCTCGTCGGCGGCGGCGAGATCACGATCGTCAACAAGACGGTCGCGGCGGGGCTGGAGAAGCTCGGCTACGCGCCGGCGGAGATCGACGAGGTCGTCGCGTTCATCGACGAGCGCAACACGGTCGTCGGCGCGCCGTACGTGAAGAGCGAGCACTACCCCGTCTTCGACTGCGCCGTCGGGGACCGCGCGATCCACTACCGCGGCCACGTGAAGATGATGGGCGCGATCCAGCCGTTCATCTCGGGCGCGATCTCGAAGACGGTGAACCTGCCGGAGACGGCGACGATCCAGGAGGTCGCCGACCTCTTCGGCGAGGCCTGGCAGCTCGGCGTCAAGGCGATCGCGATCTACCGCGACAACTGCAAGGTCGCCCAGCCGCTGAACGGCAAGAGCGACCGCACGCAGCAGTTGCTCGCCCCGGGGGGAGGCGCGGTCGCCGCGCCCAGGCGGCGGCGGCTGCCCGACGACCGCACCGAGGTCGGCCGCAAGTTCCGCGTCGGCGAGTACGAGGGCTACATCCACGTCGGCGTGTTCGACGACGGCAGCCCCGGCGACATCTTCGTCGACATCGCGAAGGACGGGACGACGCTGCAGGGCCTGATGAACTCGCTGATGATCGCGGTCTCGATGGGCCTGCAGTACGGCGTGCCGCCGGAGGTGTACGTCTCGAAGCTGTCGCACCTGCGCTTCGAGCCGTCGGGGCCGACGAACGACGCAGACATCCGCACGGCGAAGTCGATCGTCGACTACATCTTCCGCTGGTTCGGCAAGAAGTTCCTGGACGTCGACCAGCAGGAGGAGGCCGGGATCCTCTCGGCCGAGGTGCGCGCGAAGCTGGCGGACCAGTACGCGAACGGCGGCTCCAAGCCGGCCGCCGAGACGCCGGCGCCGGGGCAGACCGCGCTCTTCAACTCCTTCGAGGACGCGATCGAGTGCAACCGCTGCGGCGGCCGCATGGTGCGCGCCGGCACCTGCTACACCTGCCGCGACTGCGGCACCTCGACCGGCTGCGGCTAGCAGCCGGCAGCGAGTCGGCTGCGTGAAATGAACGCAAGTTCTGCCGAGAGAAAGTCCTGCACATAGGGGCTTTCTCTCGGCAGAGACGACACGATCGCTCTGAACGCACGTTCTCTACGTGGATTGTGCGAGTGTGTGGCGATGACGCCCGACCGTCGAGGCTCGTGGATGCCCTGGCTGCGCGTAGCCGTTCCGGGTGCGTTCGTGGGCTATGGAGCGTTTCTGGTCTCGCGTTCGGCGATCCTCGGTGTCGTTGCCGGACTCGTCGTCTCGGTCGTCTGCTGGGTCGTTCTCAGGCCGACGGTCCCGTAGCGCGAGCGTCGCTGCCTGGTTCCGATAGGAAAGAGAGGGAGCTAACCGATACCCCTTTCCGGAGTGACGCGTGAGAGCGGCGTGCGTGAATGGCGGTTCCAGTCCCGCCTCGAGACGGCAAAGGGTTCGCGGTCACGAGTGGTCGTCTGCGCGGTGGGGCGCCGTGTCCTCAGGGCACCGATGAGTTCCGCGGGGCGAGCCGGTCTGGGCCAGGGCAGACTCGGATGCAGCTCAACCAGCGCCGGGCGGTCGTCGTCATCCACGAAGAGGAGGCCGGAATGGCAGCCGACACCATGATCACGTGCCTTTGGTTCGACCACGGCGAGGCCCGCAGCGCGGCGGAGTTCTACGCGTCCGTCTTTCCCGACAGTCACGTGGGCGCCTCTCACGGCGCGCCGTCGGACTTTCCCGGCGGCGAAGAGGGGAACGAGTTGACGGTCGAGTTCAGCGTGCTCGGCCAGACGTTCGTCGGCCTCAACGGCGGCCCCACCTTCAGGCCGAACGAAGCGGTCAGCTTCATGGTGGTGACCGAGGATCAGCCCGAGACCGACCGCTACTGGAACGCGATCGTCGACAGCGGCGGTGAGGAGAGCGCCTGCGGCTGGTGCAAGGACCGGTGGGGCTTCTCCTGGCAGATCACGCCACGCGTCCTGCTCGACGCCCTCAACAGCCCGGACGCCGCAGCGGCGAAACGCGCATTCGACGCGATGATGCCGATGACGAAGATCGACATCGCCGCGATCGAGGCGGCCCTCAGAGGGGAGACCGCCCATACGTAAGCGGCGTCGGTCGTCGGTTGGGCGCGTGCCAAGCGCGCACGCACGCTCGCAAGTCGAACCCGCTCTAAGGATCTCGTTCCACTACGCGCCGCCGTCGCGCGAGATCCAGACGGACAGCACGGTCATTCCAGTGCTGGCTTCGACTAGCAGCAGGCTCCCATGTCGCAGCCGTTTCACGGCTGCGACATGGGAGCGAACCGTACCCCCGGATGCCGGTTCGCTCCATGGCCACGGCTCCTCGCTCGGCACAGGCTGGCCGGAGACCCCTTCACCGACAGGAGTGAGCCATGAACACCTCGCAACAGAAGCGCAGGACCGGCCTGACGGCCGGCGGAGCGCTCGTCGCCCTTCTCGCAGCGCTCGTGCTGGCCGTCGCCGGGGTGGTGATCTGGGCCGACGTCGACAAGCGCGACGGATCCGGCTACCTCTCGGCGAACGCCCACCGCTATGCCACCCCGGCGAGGGCGATCGCGACCGACGAGGTCACGGTCGGAACGGACATCCCGAAGTGGGCGATCGGGAAGGTGCGCCTGCAGGCGACCTCGTCCGCGAAGCCCGTCTTCGTCGGGATCGCCCGCAAGGCCGCCGTCGACGCCTACCTCGCCGGTTCCGCGTACGCGACCGCGAAGGACCTCGACCTCGACCCGTTCAAGGTCACCTACGTCACGCACCACGGCTCGAGGAGCCCGGGACGGCCCGCGTCCCAGACGTTCTGGGCCGCCTCGGCCGTCGGGACGGACGCGGCCGGCCTGACGTGGAAGCCGAAGTCCGGCTCGTGGGCGATCGTCGTCATGAACGCCGACGGCTCTCCGGGCGTCTCCGCCGACGTGACCGCCGGCGCGAAGGTCGCATGGCTCCTCTGGGCCGGAATCGGCACCGCCGTCGCGGGCGGCCTGCTCGTGGCGGTCGCGGCGCTGATGCTCGCCCGCGGCCTTCGCCGCCCGGGGGCTCCGGTCGCCGGGACCGCTGTCGCCCCGGCGGCCTGACGAGCCCCCGCCCGCGACCCGGGAGATGCTGATGCGGGGAGGCCCGAGGGCCTCCCCGCATCGCTCCAGCGGGTCACTCGGGAGGCAGTTCGAACCGGGCGATGATGCCCGGGTCGGCCCCCGGCGGGAGCTCGGGGTCGCGCGTCGCCACCCACGCATAGCCGTCCTCGGGGTAGGCGACGACGTCAGGGAAGCTCCCCGCGCTGACGGCCAGGATGCGCACCGGCTCGTCGGTCCGGTTGGCGAACGTGTGCAGCCCCGCGCGGCCCTCGGGGCAGAACACGACGTCCCCCGGTGAGAGCTCCTCCTCCGTCTTGCCGTCGCGGAGCGTCGGCCTGCCGCTGACGACGAAGAAGAGCTCCTCCGCTCCGTAGTGCATGTGGAGCCGGCCTCCGGACGACCCCGGATCCAGCTCGAGGAGCGAGGCGCCCATCATCGCGCCCGGCGGGCGCCAGAAGACACGGTTTCGCATGCGGAACTCGTCGTGCTCCTGATCCCAGGGCAGGTCGTGCAAGAAGTTCTCTCGGGTCATCGACGTCCTCCAAGAAGGTCGGTGGTTGCAGACACAACACACGGTCGGCCGGGCCGCCGCCCGACCCGCTTCTCAGTACGCCGGGGCCACGGCCGGAGAGTCTAGATGACGGCCGATCAGGGGTTATCCCGATGCCGGGCCGAGCCACGGTGGGAACGATCACCGTGACGACTTGGAGGTCATCATGGAGACGCAAGTGCGCGAGAACGTGCTCGCTGCGATGCATGGTGAGGCCTTCGCCTACGCGCGCTACATGCTGTTCGCCGCCGCCGCACGCGAGACCGGCGACCTGAAGCTTGCAGCGACGCTCGAGGGGATCGCCTCCGTCGAGTTGCACGAGCACTTCGCAGAGCTGGCCGGCCTGATCGGGATGGTCGGGTCCGACCACGACAACATCACCGCCGCGATCCAGGACGAGAGCGGAGAGGTCGAGGAGACGTACCGCACCTACGCCGAGCAGGCACGCGCCGCCGGCGAGGAGAAGGTCGCGGCCCGCTTCGAGGAGATCGTCACCGACGAGCTCGAGCATCTGAAGACGCTCGCGACGGCCCTGGAGGAGCTCGAGGTCCCCGCGTGAGACGGGTCCTCGCAGCCAAGGGGCCCGCGTGGAGCAATCCGTTCGGCGGTGAGGCAGGGGCGTTTCACTTCGCCGTGCTGACCGCCGTCGCGTTCGCGGCCGTCGCGATCGCCGACGTCACAGCCGGCGCGACGGCCGCCCTGCTCGTGTGGGCGCTCGTCACCTTCGCCGCGCTCGCCTTCGTCATCGGCGGGAACCGCCCGTCGCGCGTCTTGCCGACCGTCCCGCTCCGCGTGACCCCGGCCGACGGCCGCCGCCTCGTCGTTCTCGCCCAGGCGACGCCCCCGGCGGAGCGCCTCGACGAGCTCGCCCGCGCGGCCGACCGGGTGGTCGTCGTCTCGGCGGCGGCCACCGCGGGCGTCCGCTGGCTGACGTCCGACGACGACGAGGCGCGCAGCCGGGCGGACTGCCGGGTGCGGGAGACCGTCCGGAAGCTGCGGGATGCGCACGTCGACGCGATCGGAATGGTCGGAGACGACGACCCGGTCCGCGCCGTCGAGAACGCGCTCAGGGCATTCGGAGGCGACGCGATCGTCGTCGCGACGGGCTCCGGGGCGAGCGAGGCGGCGGTGGCGGGCCGCGTCCGCGAGCACGTCGCCCTCCCGCTCACGCACGTCGTGGCGTAGGACCGGCGCAGAGCAGCAACGGGGGCCGGCCACGGCCGGGCCCCCGTCGCTCACATCAGCCGTGGGTCACGGCGCCGACGCCGGTGATGCTCGTCTTCACGTGCGGCGGCTCGCCCGTGTAGACGATCGCCCCGGTGCCGGGCACCGAGGCGTCGAGCGAGCTCGTCGGGTGCACGACGATCCGCCCTGACCCCGTCACGACAGCGTGCACGTCGCGCGCGACGAGACTGTCGAGCTGGGCGTCGCCCGAGCCGGCGAGCGAGACGTCGAGCCGCCCGACCGTTCCGGCCGCGCGCAGCACGCCGCTGCCCGAGAGCATCAGCGTGAGAGCGTCGGCGTCGACGTTCTCGACCGTGATGATGCCGCTCCCGCTGAGCGTCAGCGCGTTCAGCGCGGGCATCGTGACGGCAACGCGCATCGGCGCCTTCGTGGTGAAGCTTCCGGTGTTCGCGACGACCAGCCGTCCACCCTCGACGCGCGTCGTCACCTGCCGGATCAGGTTTCTGTCGGCGTGGACGACGACGGACTGCGTCCCGCCGACCGAGATCGTGACGAGGTTCGACCCGGCGAGCTCGACGCTCGAGAACGGCGCAAGCGAGCGCGTCTGGGTCGCCTCGATCCCGGAGCCCTGCGTGCCGCTCGTCGCCCGAGAGCTCCCGAACACGTCGTACCGGAGCAGCAGCACGACGACGACGACGAAGAGCCCGGCGGCGAGC
This sequence comes from uncultured Thermoleophilia bacterium, assembly GCA_963784765.1. Taxonomy (GTDB): domain Bacteria; phylum Actinomycetota; class Thermoleophilia; order Gaiellales; family Gaiellaceae; genus PALSA-600. The sequence goes on along the minus strand of CAWASP010000001.1, from coordinate 29,794 downwards.
AGCCACGGAAGCTCCCGTCCGTGCAGGCCGCGCCGACGATGAACCGGTGCCGGAGCAAAGGTCATTGTCCCTCCCTTCCGAGGACCCCCGTAGCCTCGACGCCGGGCGGCGGCGCGGAATCGGGTCATTCGCGGCTCGGGCAGGCGGAGAAGCCGCAGCGCGCAGCACGACCGTCCGCCGGACCGGCCGCACGTCATGCCCTGACCGGTCGCGCCTAGGCCGACGCGACCGTCCGGGTGCCCCGCCGTCTCCGCCGGTGCCGGACGTCGCGTGCCTCCTCGACCTCGGCGTTCACCTCGGCGCCGAAGAGGAGCGCGAGGCCCGTGACCCAGAGCCACGTCAGCATGACGATCACGGCCGAGAACGATCCCCATGTCTTGTTGTACGAGCCGAAGTTGGCGGTGAAGTAGGCAAATGCGCCCGAGGCGGCGATCCAGACGCCGGTGGCGACCGCCGCACCGGGCGTCAGGAGCCGCCAGCGGGGGTGCTCGACGTCCGGGCCGAGGTAGAGCAGCGTCGCGAACGCGGCAAGGAGGCCGGCGGCCAGGATCGGCCACTGCGCCGCCCACCAGATCCACGGGAGAGCGTCTCCGATGCCGACCGTGTCGCGGAGGTGCGACTCGATCTGCGGCCCGAAGACGAGCAGGGTCGCGATCAGGAGGAATGCCACACCGATGCATCCGACCATCGCGAGCGCAGTCAATCGCTTGCGCAGGAAGCCGCGACGGTCATCGCAGTCGTAGGCGATGTTGAGCGCCGTCATGTAGGTCGTCATGGCGCCGGTGGTCGACCAGAGCGCGAGGACGCCGCCGACGGCCACCATCGCCGTCGACGACCCGCGCTGCCCGTGAAGACGGAGCAGACTGCTGCGGACGAGGCTCGTCGCCTCGGCCGGCAGCACGCCGCCGGCGTGCTGCACCACGGTGAGGATCGTCTGCGGACCGGAGAGCAGCGTGAAGAGCCCGATCGCGACGAGCAGGACCGACGGGATCGCGAGGAACGAGCTGTAGGCGAGCGCCTGGGCGATCATCGGCATGTCGTCCGCGAGCATCTCCTTGCCGGAGCGCTTCAGGACCTCGAGCCAGTCGCGGCCGGAGAGGTCGCGCAACCCGGGACGATGCGCCTGCGCCGCGTCCGGCTGCGGCCGGCCCGCCGCGCGGGCACGCGTGATCTGCTCCTCGGTCGCCATCCCGTGGGGAAACGGGGCCGGAGCCGCTGCGGTTACGGCACGGCGCATCCCCGCCGGGATGCGAGCCTCACATCAAGCTGTCTAGTAGAGACCCTCGCGGCGCGCGTAGCGGTCGGCGCGCTCGCGCTCGTATTCCTCGACGTCGAGGTCGGGATCGCTCAGCGTCCGCATGATCTCGCCCGAGCGCGGCAGCTCCGACCGGTCGATGTGCCGCTCCGGGTTCCACAGATCGGAGCGGATGAGCGCCTTCGCGCACTGCGTGTACGCCTCCTCGATCTCGACGAGGATGCCGAGCTTCGGCGGCCTTCCCTCGACGGTGCTCGGCGCGAGCAGCTCCGGCTCGTCCACGATCCGGCCGCGGCCGTTGACCCGGAACGTGTCGCCGACGCCGGGGATCAGGAAGAGCAGGGCGATTCGCGGGTCGGCGAGAAGGTTCGTCAGCGTGTCCGCGATCCGGTTTCCCGGCCGGTCGGGCACGAGCAGGGTCTGCTCGTCGAGGATGCGGACGAACCCTGCCGGATCGCCGCGCGGCGAGACGTCGAGCCCGCCGTCCGGCCGCGCGGTCGCCACGCAGACGAACGGCGACCGCTCGATGAACTGCCGCGTCAGGTGGTTCAGCCGGTCGGCGATCTTGCCGGCGACGAGCCCGGTCGGGCGCCCGACGACCTCGCGCAGGCTGCTCTCGTCGGTGATCGCCACGCCACGAGCATAGCCGCCAGTAGATTCCCGGCATGGAGATGCGCGAGCTGGGCGGCACGGGCGTGAGCGTCAGCCCTCTCTGCCTCGGCGCGATGATGTTCGGCGCCTGGGGGAACCCCGACCACGACGAGTCGATCAAGGTGATCCACCGGGCGCTCGACGCAGGCATCAACTTCATCGACACCGCCGACGTGTACTCGCGCGGCGAGTCGGAGGAGATCGTCGGCAAGGCGCTCAAGGGACGGCGCGACTCGGTCGTGCTCGCGACGAAGGTGCACGGGGCGATGCACGACACCGACCCGAACATGCGCGGCAACTCGCGGCGCTGGATCGTGCAGGAGGTCGACGCGAGCCTGCGCCGCCTTCAGACCGACTGGATCGACCTCTACCAGATCCACCGCCTCGACCCGTGGACCGACCACGAGGAGACGCTCGGGGCGCTCACCGACCTGCAGCGGGCCGGCAAGATCCGCTACCTCGGATCGTCCACCTATCCGCCCTCGGCGATCGTCGAGGCCCAGTGGGTCGCCGAGCGCCGGGGGCTTGCCCGCTTCGTCTGCGAGCAGCCGCCGTACTCGCTCCTCGTCCGCGGCATCGAGGCCGAGGTGCTCCCCGTCTGCGAGCGCTTCCGGATGGGCGTGATCCCCTGGAGCCCGCTCGGCGGGGGCTGGCTGTCCGGGAGGTTCCGCAAGGGCGGCGACCTCACGAGCCGGCGGGCAGAGCGGATCCCGGCGCGCTACGACCTCTCGCTGCCCGGGAACCAGGCGAAGCTCGACGCCGTCGAGCAGCTCGCGCAGCTGGCCGAGCAGGCGGGCCTGCCGCTGATCCACCTCGCGCTCGCCTTCGTGCTCCGCCACCCCGCTGTCACCGCAGCGATCATCGGCCCGCGCACGATGGAGCAGCTCGAGGGCTTGCTCGGCGCCGACGAGGTCCGCCTGTCCGACGAGGTGCTCGACGCGATCGACAGGATCGTGCCACCCGGCACGAATCTGAACGCCGCCGACGCGGGATGGCGCCCACCGCACCTCGACGACCCGGCGAGCCGCCGCCGCTGATCGCCGCCCGTGGGCGGCTTCCCAGAATCCCCCGATGCGACCCGGGCCGCCCCGGTGCGATCGTGACGCTATGCACGTACTCGTGACCGCAGCGAGCAAGCACGGTTCGACGGAGGAGATCGCGACGCGGATCGCCGAGCGGCTGCGCACCCACGGGCTCGAGGTCGACGAGGCGCCGCCCGACGCCGCGAGTCTCGACGGTGTCGATGCCGTGGTCGTCGGGAGCGCCGTCTACGCGGGTAGGTGGCTGCCCGAGGCGCGCTCGTTCGTCCGCGCGAACATGGCCGAGCTGAGGCTCTGCCCTGTCTGGGCGTTCTCGAGCGGGCCGGTGGGCGATCCGCCGAAGCCGGCCGAGGAATCGCAGGAGGGGATCGAGCTCTCCGAGCTCGTCCACGCCCGCGGCCACCGCACGCTCGTGGGCCGGATCGACCCCGGGAAGCTCCATCTCGCCGAGCGCGCGATCGCCAGGCTGATCGGCGCATCGAACGAGGATCACCGGGACTGGGCGGCGATCGAGGCCTACGCCGACGAGATCGCCGGCGAGCTCAACGCCCCACCCGCCTGAACCGGCCCGCACGCTCGAACCGCCGCACCGCCTGCTCGTCGGCAGGCAGGATCACCGGCCCGTGCACGATCAGGTCGGCGGGGGCGCGCTCGCGCACGAGGCTCGGCAGGAGACTCTCGGCCATCCACGTGGAGCCGACGGCGACCGTGGCCGCGGCCGTGACCCGGTGCAGGTCGTCGCCGAGCTCGGTCACCATCGTCACCTCCGGGGCCCGGACGAACGCCGTCGGCCCCTGCGGCAGCAGCGACGCGATGCCCCGCACGAGGGCATCGCCGTCGTCGGCGTCGCGCACGAAGAGCTCCATCTCGACATGGCGGCCGCCGTCCGGGACGACGCGGACGGCGAGGATCTGGGAGTTGTGGACGCGCAGCACCTCGCCGCTCACGTGGCGGATCTTCGTCGCTCGGAGCGACACCTCCTCGACCACGCCCTCGAGCTTCCACGGCTCGATCATCACCGTCGAGCCGATCGTGTACCAACCCTCGAAGAACATGACGAAGCCGGCGATCAGGTCGACCAGGAACCGCTGCGCCGCGAAGCCGACGATCACGGCGACGAACGAGGCGCCTGCGAGCGCGCCGACGCCGCGCGCGCCGGTGATCGTCACGAGCGACAGCAGGAGGGCGATGAAGAAGACGACGTAGCGAACCGTCGTCTGCGCCAGCGAGACCGCCGTCTCACGGCGCGCGATCGCGATCAGGGGTGACTCGAGCGAGACCGACTCCACGCGCTCCCTGACCCGGCCGACGAGCACGCCGAGCAGTCGGGAGGCAACCGCCGCCACGGCGAACAGACCGATGACGATCGCGGTCTTCGCCGCCGGGCTCGGGACACCGTGCGCGATCAGCGTGTGCAGGAGTGCGCGCACGTCACTCACGCTGCCGCACGGTTGCGAGAGCCAAACCTGTGAGAAGTAAGCTCTTCCGCGTGTCTCGACCGCTTCCGAGGCTGCACGAGCTCGGCGACCCGTCGGGCTTCCCGATCCTCTACCACCACGGCACACCGGCCTCGGGCCTCCTCTACGAGCGCTGGCAGACCGACGGAGTGCGGCTGATCGGATTCGACCGCGCCGGCTACGCGGGCTCGCCCCGCCGACGGGGGCGGGACATCGCGTCGATCGCCGCGGACGTCGTGGCGATCGCCGACGCCCTCGGCCTCGAGCGCTTCGCCACGTGGGGCATCTCCGGCGGCGGCCCCCACGCGCTCGCGTGCGCCGCGCTCTGCGGCGAGCGACTGACGGCGGCGGCGTCGCTCGCGGGTGTCGCGCCGTGGGGGGCCGAGAGCCTCGACTGGCTCGACGGCATGGGCGAGGAGAACGTCCGGGAGTTCGAGCTGGCGCTCGCCGGAGGGACGGCGCTCGAGCCCGCGCTCGAGGCAGCGCGCACCGGGCTCCTGCAGACGACGCCCGAGTCCCTCGCAGCGGCGTGGGAGTCCCTGCTCGGGGCGGCCGATCGCGCAGCGCTGACCGGCGCGCTCGCCGCGTTCCTGCACCGCGGGGCGGGCGAGGCCGTGAAGGACGGCGTCGAAGGATGGCTCGACGACGACCTCGCATTCGCCTCTCCGTGGGGCTTCGACCCGGCTGCGATCGCGCGCCCGGTGTTGATCGTCCAGGGCGGCGACGACCGCTTCGTGCCGAAGAGCCACGGCGAGTGGCTCGGCCGGACGATTCCGGGCTGCGAGACGTGGCTCGACGAGGGGCACGGCCACGTGACGCTGTACGAGCACGCCGTCCCCGACGTCCACGCGTGGCTCCTGGAGCACAGCTGACCGGCGTGCTCGACGCGGGTCTCCGCCGGGGGATCCTGGCCGCCGCCGATTCGCGGCGGGTACAGCGGGTGGTCCGGCGCCACGGCATGCGCCTGGGGGCCGCGCGCTTCGTCGCCGGCGAGACGCTCGACGAGTGCGTGTCGGTGCTCCGGCAGCTGAACGAGCAGGGCCTGCGCGCGAACACGACCCTGCTCGGCGAAGGCGTGCTCGTGCCGACCGAGACCGAGCGCGTCGTCGCCGCCTACGAGGAGATCCTCGACCGGATCGCCGCCGAGGGCCTGCAGGCGAACGTCGCACTGAAGCTGACCCACCTCGGGCTCGACATCGACGAGGAGCTCGCCCACGCCAATCTCGACCGCCTGCTCGAGCGCGGCTCCTTCATCCGCATCGACATGGAGCAGTCGGCCTACGTCGAGCCGACCCTGCGCATCTACCGGCGGCTTCGCGAGGCGGGTCGCGAGAACGTCGGAACGGTCCTGCAGTCCTACCTCCACCGCACGCCCGCCGACCTCGAGTCGCTGCTCCCGCTCGCCCCCAACCTCCGGCTCGTCAAAGGCGCGTACCTCGAGCCGGCCACGGTCGCCTACCCGCGGAAGGCCGATGTCGATGCGATGTACGCACGGCTCGCCGAACGTCTTCTTCTCGGCGGCGGGTACACGGCGCTCGCCACGCACGACGGCGCGCTGATCGAGCATGCGATCCGATTCGCCGACGAGCACGGCGTCACACGCGACCGCTTCGAGTTCCAGATGCTCTACGGCGTCCGGCCGCAGTTGCAGCGCGACCTCGTCCAACGCGGCTACACCGTTCTCGTCGCGACCCCTTTCGGGCCCGAGTGGTACCCGTACCTGATGCGCCGGCTCGGCGAGCGGCCGGCGAACCTGCTCTTCTTTTTCAAGAACGCGTTGCGCGGGTAACCGCCTCGCGTGGCGCCGCTGCTCGAACGCGTGACCATCCAGAACTACCGGCGGGCTCGTGACCTCTCGCTCGAGCCGGGCCCTCTGTGCGCGCTCGCGGGCGAGTCGTCGTCCGGGAAGTCGACGGTCCTTGCCGCCCTGTGGACGCTGCTCGAGGCGGCCGCGCCCTCGCCGGGATCGTGTGACGTCGCCCGGCCGGGAGCGAGCATTCGCGTTTCGGCGATCACGCGCGGTCGCGAGATCTTCCTCGACGCCCGGCCGCCGGCAACGCTCACCCTCGACCGGAAAGGCGCACCGCCGGTGCTCTTCTTCCCGGCCGGGCTCCGCTCCGGAGAGCTCGTCGCACCGACCGACCGCGACGGGGCCGTGCCGCGAGCGGCCGGCGGCGCGCGCTCGCTCATGCGGGCGATCAGGACGCTCGTGGAGAACGAGACGCGTGGCCTCGTCGTACTCGTGGAGGAGCCCGAGCTCTTCCTGAGCCCGCCGGCGCAGCGCAACCTGCACGGTCTCCTGCGCGCCTTCGCAGCCCGCGGGCGAAACCAGGTGCTCTACTCGACGCACTCGCCGGTCTTCCTCGACGTCGAGCGGCTCGAGGAGCTCGTGCTCGCCCACCACCACGAGCGCTCGGGCCTGGCGCTCCGCCGGCCGGCCGCGCTCGGGCGCAAGCAGAGCCTCCGCATGGTTGCGGAGCTCGGGGCCGACCGGGCGGAGATCTTCCTCGCCCGGGCCGCGCTGCTCGTCGAGGGCCGGACCGAGAAGATCGCGCTCCCGTTCGTGTTCAACGCGCTCGACTACGACGCGGACGAGGAGGCGATCGCCGTGATCGACTGCGCCGGCAAGGGGAACATCCCGCTCCTGGCGGAGATCTGCAACGCCTGCGGGATCCCGTACGTCGTCCTTCACGACCGCGACGCGCCGCGCGGCGTCCGGCCACCGACCGCCGAGCGGATCGCGAACGCGGCGATCCGGCGGGCGGCGGGAAGGAGGCGGACGGTCATGCTCGTGCCCGACTTCGAGGCGGTCAGCGGATTGCGCGCACGGCGAGGGAAGCCTGCAGCCGCCCTCCGTCGCTTCCGCAGCGGAAACGACGCACTGCCGGAGCAGCTGCGGACGGCCGTCGAGCGCGTCGTCTCCGCCGCCCGGCGGGCACCGAGGACGACGCCGGGGACCTGACGTCTACCCTTCCGGGGTGCGGAGCTACAAGAAGCTCCTCGACTGGGCGATCACGATCGCGATCGCCGTGGGGGTCGTGCTGGTCTTCGAGGCGGAGATCGCGAAGCCGTACCGCGTCCCCTCCCCGTCGATGGAGCCGACCCTTCACTGCGCGAAGCCGACGCAGTACTGCGAGGCGTCACGCGACGACCGCGTGATCGCGAACCGGCTCGCCTACCGCTTCTCCGACCCGAGCCGCGGCCAGATCGTCGTCTTCAAGGCTCCGGAGAAGGCGAAGTCGATGTGCGGCGAGGGCGGCACCTACGTCAAGCGGCTGATCGGGCTGCCCGGCGACAGGATCGTCGAGCGGGAGGGGCACCTGACGATCAACGGGAAGGCGTACCCGGAGCCGTACGTGAAACCGTCGCTGCGCGACATGGGCAGCGGCTACTGGGTCGTCCCGAAGGGGCGCTACTTCTTCATGGGCGACGACCGCGCGCACTCCTGCGACTCGCGGGACTGGGGCACCGTGCCCCGCTCGAGCCTGATCGGCCCGGTGCTCTTCACCTACTGGCCGCCCGACCGCTGGTTCTGAGGCGCGGCGCGCGGCGTCATGACCGCGTCGACGAGACCGTACTCGACCGCCTCCTCGGGGCTCATGAACCGGTCGCGATCGATGTCGCGAAGCACCTTGTCGACGTCCTGGCCGGAGTGGCGGGAGATGATCTCGGCCATCCGCTTCGTCATGTCGAGGATCTCGCGGGCCGCGATCTGGATGTCGGCGGGAGTCCCGCGGAACCCCCCGGAGCCCTGATGGATCATGATCTTCGCGTTGGGCAGGGCGAACCGCTTGCCCGGCGCGCCGCCGCAGAGGATCATCGCCGCCGCGCTCATGCCCATCCCGAGGCAGACGGTCGAGACGTCCGACATCACGTACTGCATCGCGTCGTAGATCGCCATGCCCGCGTACGCGGAGCCGCCCGGCGAGTTGACGTAGAGGTAGATGTCCTTGCCCGGCTCGAGCGCGTCGAGGTGCAGGAGCTGGGCGGCGACGAGGTTCGCGATGTCGTCGTTCACCTCCTGCCCGAGAAAGACGATCCGCTCCCGCAGCAGGCGCGAGTAGATGTCGAACGACCGCTCCCAGCGCCCGTCCTGCTCCACCACCATCGGCACCACCGATCCGACCACCATCAGCGCGACCTCCTATAATGTGCAACCTGTCAGTTGCCATACTAGCGCAACCCGGAGGTTGCATATATGGTCGAGCGCGAGATCGTCCTCCCGTCGCCCCGCGACGACGTGTGGGAGGCCCTGACCGAGCCCGAGCGGCTCGAGGACTGGTTCGCGAACGAGGTCGAGCTGGAGCTGCGGCCGGGAGGCGGCGCGACGTTCCGCTGGGGCGACGGCGAGGAGCGCCACGCAACGGTGACCGAGGTCGATCCGGGACGGCGGCTCTGCTTCGAGTGGGACGACGAGGGCGAGGTGCAGTTCGACCTCGCCGACGACCCCGGCGGCACACGGCTGACGGTGGTCGAGTCGTCGCCCGCATGGACCACGGCACTCGATCTGCAGGCGTCGGCGCTGGTGCATGCCTGATCCGCTGGGGCAGGTCTTCGGGGCCCTCGCCGACCCGCACCGCCGGCAGGTGATCGGCTATCTGTCCGAACGCGGCACGGCAACCGCCACCGAGCTGACGGGCGAGCTGCCGATGTCGCGACAGGCGGTGTCGAAGCACCTGGCGACGCTCGCGCACGCGGGCCTCGTCGAGTCCGAGCGTCTGGGCCGCGAGACCCGGTACCGGCTGACCCGGGCCGGAGCGGAATGGGACGACCGGCTCGAGGCCCTGAAGCGGCACCTCGAGCGCCGCGCACGCGACCCGGACCGGGCGAACTAGTCTCCCGGGATGAGCACGTTCGACCGCGTCCGCGCGCTGCCGCTGCACGTCGACGGCTACTTCCTGGAGCCGCTCGAGCGCGAGGTCGCCCGCGGGTTCACGCTCCGCCGCACCGTCGTCGTGCTGCACGGGCGCGGCGAGGAAGGGCGCGGCGAGGAGGTCGACTACGACCCGGACCAGCAGGCGCTCTTCCAGGAACGGGGCGGCGACCTCCCGCTCGCCGGAGAGCACACCCTCGAGTCCTTCTCGCTCCTCCAGTCGGGACAGACGGACTACCGGCGCTGGGCGTTCGAGTCGGCGGCGCTCGATCTCGCGCTGCGGCAGGCCGGCCTCTCGCTCGCCGATGCGCTGGAGCGGCAGCCGCAGCCGCTCCGCTTCGTCGTGTCGACCCGGACCGCGCGCGTCCCCGGCTGGCTCGAGCTCTATCCCGACCTTCGCTTCAAGCTCGACCCCGACAAGGACTGGACGGAGGACGTGATCGCGTCGCTGCATGGGGTCGAGACCGTCGACTTCAAGGGGATCTATCGCGGCGCCTTCGGGTCGCCCCCCGATCCGGAGCTCTACGGCCGTGTCGCGCACGCGTTCCCGGAGGCGTGGATCGAGGACCCGGCGCTCACGCCTGCGACCACGGAGGTGCTCGCGCCCTACCGCGACCGGATCACCTGGGACGCCGGCATCCACGAGTGGAGCGACGTCGAGGCGCTGCCGTTTCGCCCGCAGGCGCTCAACTGCAAGCCCTCGCGCTTCGGGTCGGTCAGACGCCTGCTCGAGTTCTACGACGGCTGCGCGCGCGCGGGCATCGCGCTGTACGGCGGCGGCCAGTTCGAGCTCGGGCCGGGCCGCGACCAGGTCCAGCTGCTCGCATCGATCTTCCACCCCGATGCGCCGAACGACGTCGCGCCCTCGGGCTACAACGCTGCCGAGCCGGTCGCCGGCCTGCCCGTCAGCCCACTCGCTCGGGCGTCCGAACCGGGCTTTCGCTGAGCTCAAAGGACGGGAACGGGGCGAGAGGCTCGAAGCGCGCCTGGAAGAACCGCAGCTCCTCCGGCTCGTAGACGAGCTCGAGGCCCGGGAGCCGGTCGCGCTCGTCGTGGACCTGCGCCACGACCTCGGCGACGTAGTCGAGATGCTCGCGGGTGTACACGCGGCGCGGGATCGTCAGGCGCACGAGCTCGAGCCCGTCGTACGGGTCGTGCCCGTGCTGGCCGGAGACGATGCCGCGCTCCATCGTCCGCACGCCGCCGGCGACGTAGATCGCCGCGGCGAGCGCCTGAGCCGGGAACTGCGCCTGCGGCACGTGCGGAAGGAACCGCTTCGCGTCGAGGAAGACGGCGTGGGCGCCGACCGGGACGACGATCGGGACGCCGAGCTGCTCGAGCCGCGCCCCGAGGTGGCGGGCCTGCGCGACGTAGGCGCGGACCGTCTCCTCCTGGGCCGCCTCGCGGATCCCCTGGCCGAGCGCCTCCATGTCGTGACCGGCGAGCCCCCCGTAGTGCGGAAAGCCCTCGTAGACGACGACGAGCTCGCGCAGGCGGCGGGCGACGTCGTCGAGGTCGGTCGCGACGAACCCTCCGATCGGCACGAAGTGATCCTTCTTCGACGAGAAGACCGCGCCGTCGGAGAGCGAGGCGATCTCACGCAGGATCTCGGGCAGCGGACGGGCCGCGTGCCCCTGCTCGCGCTCCTTGACGAAGAGCGCGTTCTCGGAGGCGCGGGTCGCGTCGAGGAAGAACGGGACGTCGAGCTCGCGCGTCACCGCACGAACGGCGCGGAGGTTCTCGAGCGAGAACGGCTGGCCGCCCGCCATGTTGAGACACGCCTCCTGCCGCACGAACGCGATCCGCTCGCGGCCCTCGCGGACGATCAGCTCGCGCAGCCTGCCCACGTCGATGTTGCCCTTGAACGGATGCCGCGACTGCGGATCGGAGGCCTCGGGGATGGAGACGTCGACCCAGGTGGCCCCGGCGAGCTCGGCGTGCGCGCGCGAAGTCGTGAAGTAGAGGTTCGACGGGACGAGCTGCCCGGGCGCGACGAGAGCACGGGAGAGCAGGTGCTCCGCGCCGCGGCCCTGGTGGGTGGGAATCAGATGCCGGAAGCCGTAGACGTCGCGCATCGCCTGCTCGAGCCGGAAGAAGCTGCGCGAGCCCGCGTAGGACTCGTCCCCGAGCTCCATCGCGGCCCGCTGCTCCTGGGAGACGGCGGACGTGCCGCTGTCGGTGAGCAGATCGACGAAGACGTCCTCGGCCCGGAGGAGGAAGGTGTTGAAGCCGGCCTCGACGATCGCCTGCCGGCGGCGGCGCGACGACGCGAGGCTGATCGGCTCGATCACCTTGATCTTGTACGGCGGAGGCAGCACCGACCGAATGCTCGGCGGGCCCACCGAGACCGACATCGGGGGAACCACGGATGGCGCATCCCCGCACCACCGCGAACCTTTCGCCATGGACGCGATGTGGGCGATTCGCAAGACCCACCAGGCGCCCGGGCTCTCGCTCGAACGCGTTCCCGTCCCGACTCCCGGTGCGTTCGACGTGCTCGTCCGCGTGGAAGCGGCGAGCGTCTGCGGGACGGACCTGCACATCTTCCGCTGGGACGAGTGGGCGCAGTCGCGGATCCACCCGCCGCTCACGCTCGGCCACGAGTTCGCCGGCACGGTCGTCGAGGTCGGCTCGGAGGTGCGGAACGCGGCGATCGGGGACTACGTGTCGGCGGAGAGCCACGTCACGTGCGGCCGCTGCTTCCACTGCCGAACCGGGCGCGCGCACATGTGCGAGTGGACGCAGATCCTCGGGGTCGACCGCGACGGCGCCTTCGCCGAGTACGTCGTCGTCCCGGAGTCGGTGCTGTGGCAGAACGACCGCACGAAGCTGCCGCCCGAGATCGCGACGTTGCAGGAGCCGTTCGGCAACGCCGTCTTCGCGACGTCCACCCAGGACCTTCCCGGCCACACCGTCGCCGTGCTCGGGTGCGGCCCCGTCGGGCTCTTCACGATTGCCATCGCGCGCGCCTCCGGCGCCGGCCGGGTGCTCGCCTCCGACCACCTGCCCTACCGTCTCGAGCTCGCGCAGTCGCTCGGCGCCGAGGTCGTCGACGTCGACTCCGTCACCGACGCGGCAGCCTGGTTCCGGGATCGGAACGAGAGCGAGGGGCTCGACGTCGTCTTCGAGATGTCGGGGGCGGCGCCGGCCGTCCGCGACGCGTTCCGGATCGTCCGCAACGGCGGCAGCGTCGTGCTCTTCGGCATCCCGAGCGGGCCGATCGAGCTCGACGTCGCCGAGTCGCTCATCTTCAAGAACGTGCGGGTCACCGCGGTCAACGGGCGCGAGGTGTTCGCCACGTGGTACCGGACCCGCTGGCTGCTCGAGCACGGCGTGGTCGACCTGCGGCCGCTGATCACGCACCGCCTCCCGCTCTCGGACTTCGAGGAGGCGTTCGCGAAGCTCGCCTCCGGCGAGGCGTGCAAGATCATCCTCGAGCCCGACCCGGTTCCGGCCCCGGCGTCTCGACGGCTCGAGGCGGCGGCGGCACGGTGACGCTCGCAGCGGAGATCGGCGCCGAGCTCACCGCGCTGGCCGATGCCGGCACGCTGAAGCGCTTCAACACGCTGCTCTCGCCGCAGGGCCCCGTGGTCGAGATGGAGGGCCGCGGCGAGGTGATCGTCCTCTCGTCGAACAACTACCTCGGCCTCGCGGCCGACCCGCGGGTGATCGAGGCGGGCATCGACGGGTTGCGACGGTACGGCGCGGGCACCGCGTCGGTTCGCTTCATCTGCGGCACGTTCGCGCCCCACCACGCGCTCGAGCGGGCGCTCGCCGACCTCTCCGGCACCGAGGCGGCGCTGAGCTACGTCTCCTGCTGGAACGCGAACGAGGCGCTCGTCCCGACGCTGACGGACGAGCGCACGGTGATCCTGTCGGACGAGCTGAACCACGCGTCGATCGTCGACGCCGTTCGACTCGCGCGCCCGGCCAGGAAGGCGATCTACCCGCACTCCGACATGGCGGCGCTCGCCGCAGCGCTCGAGGAGTGCGCGCCGGGCGAGCGGAAGCTGGTGATGACGGACGGGGTCTTCTCGATGGAGGGCGACCTCGCGCGCCTGCCGGAGATCGTCGAGCTCGGCCGGAAGCACGGCGCAACGGTCGTCGTCGACGACTCGCACGGCGTCGGCGTGCTCGGCGAGCACGGCCGCGGCACGGCCGAGCACTTCGGGCTCCACGGGGAGATCGACGTCGTCACCGGGACGCTCGGCAAGGCGCTCGGCGGCGCCGCGGGCGGCTACGTCGCCGCGAGCCGCGAGGTGTGCGAGCTGCTCGCGCAGCGATCGAGACCGCAGCTCTTCTCGAATGCCCTGCCCGCCACCGTGGCCTGCAGCGCGCTCCGCGCCGTCGAGCTCCTCCTCTCCGAGCCCGGGCTCGTGGCGCAGCTGCACGACAACACCACGCGCTTCCGCGGGATGCTCGTCGACGCCGGCTTCAAGCCGATCCCCGGCGACGCGGCGATCATCCCGATCGTGCTGGGCGAGACCGCAGTCGCGATCCGGTTCTCCGAGCAGCTCCTCGAGCGCGGCGTGTTCGTGACGGGCTTCGGGTACCCGGTCGTCCCGGAGGGGACCGCGCGCGTCCGGGTGCAGATGTCCGCTGCGCTGACGGACGAGCATCTCGAGCGTGCGCTCGAGGCGTTCGTCGCCGTCGGCCGCGAGTTCGGGCTCGTCTCGTCAGCGCCGGCGGACGACGAAGACGTACTCGGCGCCGCCGTCGCCGAGCGGCTCGCCCCCGAACCCGCCCGCGAGCGTCTCGAGCTCGAGCCCGGACACGTCGACGAGCCCGAGCCACTCGTTCTTCGTCGCCCACCAGAGCGAGCTTCTCGAGCCGTCGTCGAGGGTGATGTCGACGCGGTTGTCCGCGACGGAGTAGCGGATCGTGTGCGGGACGGGCAGATCGTTGTGCGCTCCGTCGAGCCTCGCGGCGACATGGTGGTCGAACGCGAACGCGTTCCAGGCGAAGGCACCCCCTGGGCGGAGCGACGCCGCGACCCGCTCGAAGGTGCGCCGGCGGTCGGCCCACGTGGGCAGGTGCAGGAGCGCGCGAAACGGGCAGTACACGAGCCCTGCCGGCTCGTCGAGCGCGAGGTCGCGCATGTCGCCCTGATGGAGGACGAGCTCGACGCCGGCTTCCCGTGCACGGGCTCGCGCCTGCTCGAGCATGGCGGGCGACGTGTCGATGCCGATCACCGGCCGCCCCGTCGCCTGCGCGACGGGGATCGCAACACGGCCGTTCCCGACGCCGAGCTCGACGAGCGGGCCCTCGGCGTCGCGCGCCAGCCCGACGTAGAACGCGATGTCGGCCGTCATGGCGGCCGACCATTCGTCGTAGCGCTGCGAGAACGCCTCGTCCCAGCTCATCGGCCCATGCTACGACCGGAGGCTGCCGGGAGCTGCTCAGGCGACGGTCACGCTGTCGCCGACGCGGATCGTGCCCGTCGACGCCGGGATCAGGCGAACGCCGAACCACGTCTTCGAGTCCCACCGTCGATGGCGCGCGAGCGTGCGGAGCGGCTCCTTCCCACCGACGAGCGTCTCGGGGTCGATGGTCGTCAGCACGCAACGGTCGCAGTGCTCGGCGAAGCGAAGCTCGACCTCGCCGATGCGCACCCGGCTCCAACCGTCCTCTGCGAACGGCTCCTCCTCGCCGTCGAGCACGATGCTCGGACGGAACCGGCCCATCGCAAGCGGCACCGGAGGCTCGCCGCCGCGCTCGACCGAGTCGACCGCGATCCACTCGTTCAGCTGCCGCAAGGAGGCACTCGTCGTGAGCAGGAGCGGCCCGGCGTCGGAGAGGTTGAGCGCGTCGCCGGGGCGGCCGCCGTGCGCGGGCGAGACGCTCCGCCGGCGGGGATCGTCGAGCCAGCCGAGCCGCACGGAACGGGCGAGCCGGCCGGACAGCCACTCGTGGGCAGCGCGCCCCGCGTCGCGCACGCCTTCGAGGCGCGACACGGACGCCGGGACGGCCTCGGCAGCGACGGGAGGCTCGACCTCGAGCGTCGCGCCGTCCGGGGCGGTGAGGGAGACGCCGCCGCCTGCGAGCGGCGAGGCCGTCAGGCCGAGCAGCCGGTGCTCCTCCCGTGCGGTCAGCACCGTTCCGTCGGGCTCGAGCACGAGGAAGCGCCGATCGCCGCGAAGCCCCCACGGCTCCACCTCGGCTTCCGCGGCCGGAACTCCCCGAAGCGACTTGACCGGATAGACCCCGATGCTCGCGAGCTGGAGCCGCGCCATCCCCGCCCCGACCGCCGGGCTACTCGTACTGCAGCGCCGCGAGGACGTTCAGCCGCGCCGCGCGCCGCGCCGGGAAGATCGCCGCGAGGATGCCGACGACCACCGTCATCACGGCGAAGATGACGAGCGAGGCGACGGGCAGCGTGAACACGATGAAGTCGACCCGGGCGACGAGCAGCCCGCCGAGGACGATGCCGAGCGCGATCCCCAGCACCCCGCCGATCAACGCGGTGATGACGCTCTCGTGCCTGATCATCCGCCGCACCTGGCGACGCGTCATGCCGATCGCCCGCAGCATGCCGATCTCGCGCGTGCGCTCGAAGACCGTCAGCACGAGTGTGTTGACGATCCCGAACAGGCTGACGATCACCGACAGCGCGAGCAGCACGTAGAGGATGTTCAGGATCGAGTTGAGCCCGCTGATCTGGTTGTCGATGAACTGCTGCCGCGTCTGCACCTTCGCGTTCGGGAAGGCGCGGAGCGCGTGGTCGAGCGCCGCCTGCGCGTCGGCAGCGGCACCGCCCTTCACGCGGACGAACGAGTAGAGGTTCTGCGGGTTCGCGTTCTCGGCGTCCCAGGCGGTCTGCGAGATCGTCACCTTCCCGAACGGGGAGCCGCCGGTGGGCGGGTCGAAGATCCCCTTGATCACGAACGTCTTCTGGTCGCCGTTCGCGAAGGTCAGCCGCACGGGCGAGCCGACGTGGAGGTTGTGCTTCGCCGCATAGTCCTTGTCCGTGAACGCCCCGTTCGAGCCGAGGTGCGCAAGCACCTGGTTCGAGCCGGCCTTCCAGTCGAGGTTGAACATCGAGGCGCCCGCCGGGTTGACGGCGGTCGCGAAGAAGGACGAGCCGAAGGCAAGCGCCTGCCCGGTGCGAACGTTCGCGACGGCGTCGGTGACCGGCGCGCCCGCCGCAGCGTTCGCCGCCGAGACCGGGATCGGGCTGAAGTTGTTCTGCGCCGTGATCGCATAGTCGGCGTTGTGCCAGATCTTGTCGACCGCCCCGCGGAAGCTCGACGTGATGCCGGCAGCGAGCACGGCGACGAGCGTCACGAGCGCCAGGCCGATCATCAGCGCGGCGGCCGTCGAGGCGGTGCGCTGTGGGTTGCGCCGGGCGTTGTCGCGGGCGAGGAAGCCGGGCGTCCCGCCGATGCGGGTCGCCGGCCAGCCGAGCGTCCATGCCATCGGCCGGATGAAGCGCACCGAGAGCAGCGAGACCCCGAGGAAGATGAGCAGCGCGCCGAGCCCCATGTAGCTGAGCACCGCGGTCGTTCCGAGATGCGGCACGAAGAGGCCGACGAGGAGCGCCGCGAAACCGAGCGCCGTCAGCGCGGCAGCACCGACCGAGCGGAAGCGGGCAAACCGCGACGGCGGCAGCACGGCGCCCTCGCGCACGGCGGCGATCGGCTCGACACGGGTCGCCCGCAGAGCCGGCCGGAGGCTGGCGACGAGCGAGACGACGATGCCGACGACGAGGGAGATGACGATCGTCTTCGTGCCGAAGACGAGGCCGCTGTTCGGCAGCGTGAAGCCGACCTTGTCGAACAGCTTGAACAGGCCCTCCGCCAGCCCGAGCCCGGCGAAGAGCCCGGTGATCGACGCGAGCGTGCCCATCACGAGCGACTCGACGAAGATCAGGTTGAGCACCTGCCGCCGCCTCGCCCCGAGCGTCCGCAGGGTTGCGAGCTCCCGCGTCCGCTGCGCGATCGTGATCGAGAGCGAGTTGGCGATCACGAAGCTGCCGACGAAGAGCGCGACACCCCCGAATGCGAGCAGGAAGTCACGCAGGAAGCTGATGAACGAGTCCGTGTCCGCGGCGTCCTTCGCTGCCTGCTGGGCGCCCGTGCGCGCCTGCGCGTCGGCCGGAAGTATGGCCCTCACCTCCTGCACGAGCTTCGTCGGCGTGACACCGGGCTTGCCCTCGAGCGCGATCTCGTCGAACCGGCCCTTCTTGTCGAAGAGCCGCTGCGCCGTCTGCAGGTCGAAGCCGGCGAGCGTGGCGCCGCCGATCGTGCTCGACGAGCCGAGCCGGACCGTTCCGGCGATGCGGAACTGCTCGACCGGCCCGAGCACCTGGACGCCGATCGTCTGACCCACCTCCAGGTGCTTCTTGGAGGCGGTGCTGGAGTCGACCACGACCTCCCGCCCGTGCGGCCAGTGGCCGCTGACGAGCGTCAGCGGGTTGAACGGCGTGCTCCCGGAGACGCTGAAGCCGAGGTTCGGCGCGCCGCCGAACGCGATCGCCTTGCCGTTCTGCACGAGCGACGTGCTGGCGTTCGACACGCTGCCCTGCGCCCGCGCGACGTCCGGCAGGCCGCGGAGCTGCTCGAGAAGCGCGGGCGAGACGGTCGGGGCGAAGGAGCCCTGCCCGTTCGACACCTTGAACGCGGCCTTGCCCGAGACGACGACGTCCGATCCGGCGCGGATTTCCGTGTTGATGAAGTCGAACGCCTTCTGGATCGAATCCGTGAGCACGAACGTGCCGCTCACCATCGCGACGCCGAGCACGACGGCGAGCGCCGTGAGCGCGGTGCGCAGCTTGCGCCCGAACATGCCGGCGAGCGCGACGCGGATCATTCGCTCGCGCGGTTCATCGCGGCCAGGATCGCCGTCGAGTCGCTCCGCGGCAGCTCCTCGACGACCAGGCCGTCGCCGAGGAAGAGCAGGCGGTCGGCGATCTCGGCGGCATGCGCGTCGTGCGTGACCATCACCATCGTCTGCCCCAGCTCCTCCGCCGAGGAGCGGAGCAGCTCGAGGATGTCGTGCCCCGTCTTCGAGTCGAGGTTGCCGGTGGGCTCATCGGCGAAGACGACCGTCGGCCGTGAGACGAGCGCACGCGCGATCGCGACGCGCTGCTGCTGACCGCCGGAGAGCTCGGCCGGGCGATGCGTGCGGCGATCCGCGAGCCCGGTGCGCTTCAGGAGGTCTTCGAAGAACTCGCGCTCGGGCTTCTCGCCGGCGATCGAGAGCGGCAGCAGGACGTTCTCCTCGGCCGAGAGCATGGGCAGCAGGTTGAAGAACTGGAAGACGAAGCCGATGTGCTCGCGGCGAAGCAGGGTGACGTCCTTGTCGGAGAGCGAGGCGACTTCCTTGCCCGCGATCTCCACCTCGCCGGAGGTCGGCTTGTCGAGCGCCGCGAGCAGATGCATGAGCGTCGACTTGCCCGAGCCGGACGGGCCCATGACCGCGACGAGCTCTCCCGGGGCGACCGAGAGCGTGACGCCTCGCAGGGCGTCCACGGCGGCCTCGCCCTCGCCGTACCGCCGCGTCAGGTTGGTTGCGCGCACAACTGCGCCGTCCGTGTTCATGGCGCCGAGGCTACCGGCGCAGGCGGCCCCGCCGCCATGGGTTATGACCCTGATCGAACCCTAGGATCGAACCCGGGATTTGACCAGGTGGTGAACGTCAGCCGGCGACGCCGCCGAGAACGGGGATGATCCCGTCGCCGTAGGCCCGCAGCGTCTCCTCCTGGCCGTGGGTCATGAGGTAGATGTTGAACTGGTCGACACCGATCGACTCGAGCTCGGCGAGCTTCGCCTTGCACTGCTCTGCGCTGCCGATCACGCAGAAGCGGTCGCAGATCTCGTCGGTGACGAACTCGCCGTGCTTCGCGCCGACGCGCGAGTGCTCGTCGTAGTCGTAGAACTTGCGGGCGAGCACGTAGTCGGTGAGGGCTTTCGGAACCGCGCTGCCGTCGGTGCCGTACCGGTCGATCAGATCCTTGACGTGGTTCGAGACCATTGCCGGGAACCAACGCACCTGCTCGCGCGCATCGGCGAGGTCGTCGCTCACGTGGCTCGGCGCGCTGACGATGCACTTGAGCGCGGCGGGGTCGCGCCCCGCCTCTTCGGCAGCCTTGCGGGCGGTCGCCATGATCCACTGGATGATGTCCGGGTCGGCGAGCTGGATGATCACGCCGTCGCCCTGCCGGCCGGCGACGGCAAGCGCCTTCGGGCCGTAGCCGGCGACGTGCATCTCGATCTGAGGCAGCTCGGGCCGGACCCACTTGAGCTGCAGCTCCTTGCCGTTCCAGGTGACCTCCTTGCCGTTCATGAACGGCTTGATCATCGCGAGCGCAGCCTCGAACTCGGCGACCTTGACCGGCTGCCGGCCGATGTACCGCACGGCCGAGTCGCCGCGGCCGATGCCCATCACCATCCGGCCGTTCGAGATGTCGTGGATCGTCGCGTAGGCGCTCGCGAGCACCGTGGGCTCGCGCGTGCCCGGGTTGGTCACCATCTGGCCGAGCTTGATCGTCGAGGTGCGGTCGGCGGCGAGCGCGAGCGTCGGGATGGACTCCTGCCAGAGCACGTGCGAGTCGTAGGTCCAGGCGTACCCGAACCCGTGGCTCTCCGCGAGCTGGATCAGCTCGATCATCCGGGTGTACGGCGGGTCGGGCAGGACGGTGACGCCGAAGCTGAGTGCCATTGGAGACCTCCCTCGTCAGGTCGCAGACGCGCGACCGAGACTACTCCGTCAAGATCACACCGTGAAGATCGTGTGCGTCGGACGCAACTACGCTGAGCATGCGGCCGAGCTGGGAGACGAGGCGCCCTCCGAGCCGCTCCTGTTCGGGAAGTTCCCGAGCGCGCTGCTCGGCCCCGGCGAGCCGATCCTGATCCCACCGGAGGCGACCCATGTCGACGCCGAGGCGGAGCTCTGCGTCGAGATCGGCCGCGGCGGGCGGCGGATCCCGGAGGCCAGGGCCCTCGACCACATCGCCGGGTACCGCTGCGCGAACGACGTCTCGGCGCGCAACATCCAGTACGCCGAGAGCCAGTGGACGCGCGCGAAGGGGTTCGACACGTTCTGCCCGCTCGGCCGCGAGCTCGTCCCCGTCTCGAAGCTCGGCGACGGCAGTGGCCTGCGCGTCGTGCAGCGCCTGAACGGCGAGGTGATGCAGGACGGATCCACCAGCGACCTGATCTTCTCCGTGCCGTTCCTCGTCGCGTTCGTCTCCAACGTCTTCACGCTCGAGCCCGGCGACCTGATCCTCACGGGCACGCCGCCCGGCGTCGGCTGGGCGCGCGAGCCGAAGGTGTCGCTGGCCCCGGGCGACCTCGTCGAGGTGGAGGTCGAGGGAATCGGCGTGCTCGCGAACCCGGTCGCCGCCGAGTAAGGGCTCAGGCAAGCCAGGCGATCGTCTTCGACGCGAGCCGGTCGAGCGCCTCGACCGAGAGCCGGATGTGCTCGCGCTTCGTGTCCTCGACCTTGGTGTGCGAGAGACCCCGCAGGCTCTGAACGAACAGCATCACCGTCGGCACGCCCGCCCGGGCAACCTCGGCGGCGTCGTGCAGCGGCCCCGAGGGCAGCCGGTGGGAGGCTCCTGCGACCTCGACGATCGCGTCGTCGGCGAGGTCGATCAGCGTGTCGTCGAAGAGGATCGGCTCGATGCGCCACAGCCGCTCCCATTCGACCTCGATGTCCTCCTCGCGCGCGAACCGCTCCGCCGCGTCCTTCGCCAGCTCGAGCATCCGCGCGAGCGCGTCCGCATCGAGATGCCGCTGGTCGAGCAGCTGCTCGGCGGTCTCGACCACCGATGTGACGATGCCGGGACGACACACGACATCACCAGAGGTACAGACCGCACCGCCGCCGACCTCGGCCGCGATCTCCCTGATGTACAGCGCCAGCTTGGCAGCACCGGCGAGCGCGTCCCTCCGCTTGTCCATCGGGGTCGATCCGGCGTGAGCCGCCTGGCCGCGCCACGTGAAGCGCGACCGCTCGACCCCGAAGGTTCCGAGGACGACCCCGAGCGGCAGGTCGAGCGCCTCGAGCACGGGCCCCTGCTCGATGTGCAGCTCGAGGTACGCGGCGGCGTTCGCGAGCTCCCTGCTCGCCGCGAGGGCGCCGTCGAGCTCGACGCCGTGCTCGCGCAGCGCGTCCGGCAGCGCGACACCGTCACGGTCGCGAAGCTGCCGAAGCTCGTCCTGGTCGCTCATGGTCCCGGAGGCGGCCGAGGAGCCGAAGAGCGAGCGCCCGAACCGCGCTCCCTCCTCGTCGGCCCAGGAGACGAGCCGCACCGTCACTGGCGGCTTCCCCTCGGCGGCGATCCGGCGCAGCACCTCCACGCCGGCGAGGCAGTTGAGCGAGCCGTCCAGCCAGCCGCCGTTCGGGACGGAGTCCATGTGCCCGCCGATCAGAAGCTCCCGGTCGGACGCGCCCCGCAGCGTGAACCACTGGTTGCCGGCCTCGTCGATGTGCTCCTCGGCGCCGGTGCCGTCCAGGGTCGAGCGAAGGAACGCGCGTGCACGCTCCCACGTCTCGGTCCAGGCGACACGCTGCGCACCGTCCTCGTCGCCGGTCAGCTCGCGGAGCTCATCGAGGTTCCGCACGCAGCGGCCGGCGTCGAGTGGCATCGCCACAGCCTAAAGGGCGGCGACCCGTGATAAGAAGACGCACGTGACTGCCGTGGCCACCGCGAGCGCACGCAGGGCGGCCGCCGTCGCACTCGTCGTGGCGGGCTTGGTCGGGCTCTACGAGCTCTACCACTGGATCTGGGCGAGCACCGGCTGGACGCATCCGTTCGTGGTCGACGACACCTCCATGCCGCACATCTGGGTGATCCTGCACGCGCTCTGGCAGCCGGCCCAGGTCAACCAGCCGGCGCTCGGGACGATCCTCTTCCACAAGTCGCTGTTCACCGCGAAGGAGGCGGCCGTCGGCTTCGCGCTCGGGGCGGTCATCGGCTTCGCGATCGGCGTCGTCCTCGTCCATTCACGGCTCCTCACCCGCGGGTTCATGCCGTACATCGTCGCGAGCCAGACCATCCCGATCCTCGCGATCGCTCCGATGGTCGTCGTGTGGGTGAACCCGAAGCTGCCGGCGTCCCTGCAGGGCTGGGGCTCGGTGGCGGTGATCGCCGCCTACCTGACGTTCTTCCCCGTCGCGATCAACACGCTTCGCGGGCTGCGGTCCGCCGACCGCAGCGCGCTCGAGCTGATGCGGGCCTACGCCGCGAACCCCTGGACGGTGCTGTGGAAGCTGCGCGTGCCGGCGTCCATGCCGTATGTCTTCTCCGCGCTGAAGGTCGCCGCCACGGCGAGCGTGGTCGGCGCGATCATCGGCGAGCTCCCGTCGGGGCTTCAGGCCGGCCTGGGCGGGGCGATCCTCAACTTCAACCAGTACTACTCGCTCGAGCCGCAGGAGCTCTGGGCGACGAACATCGTCGCGGCGATCCTCGGCATCGTCTTCTTCTCCGCCGTCGTGATCGCGGAGAAGGTCGTCGTCCGCCGCGCCCCGGAGCACGTCGCGTGAGCGTCGTCCCCGCGAGCGGCAACGTCGTCGAGCTTCGGGGTGTCACGAAGACCTTCCCTCGTGGGAACGTCACGGCGCTCGAGAACATCGACCTCGACCTGACGCCGGGCGAGTTCGTCTCGCTGATCGGCCCGTCGGGCTGCGGGAAGTCCACGCTCCTGCGCGTGATCGGCGACCTCGTCGAGCCCACGCAGGGCAGCGTGACGGTGAACGGGAAGACCGCCGCCCGGGCGCGCGCCGACCGCGACTACGGGATCGTGTTCCAGGACTCGGTGCTGTTCGACTGGCGCACCGTCGCGAAGAACATCGCGCTGCCGCTCGAGCTCCTCGGCTGGGACCGCGCCCGTCGCCAGGAGCGCGTCGGGGAGATGCTGAAGCTCGTCGAGCTGACGGGCTTTGCGGACCACCACCCCTGGCAGCTGTCCGGCGGGATGCAGCAGCGCGTCTCGATCGCGCGCGCGCTCGCGTTCGAGCCGTCTCTCCTCCTGATGGACGAGCCGTTCGGCGCGCTCGACGAGATGACGCGCGAACGGCTGAACCTGGAGCTCCTGTCGATCTGGCAGGCGCTCGGCTCGACCGTCGTCTTCGTCACGCACTCGATCTCGGAGGCGGTCTTCCTCTCGACACGCGTCGTCGTGATGAGCCCGCGGCCGGGCCGGATCGCCGGGATCGTTCCGATCGACCTGCCGAGCCCGCGTACGGCCGAGACCCGCGACGCGCCGCGGTTCTTCGAGCTCGTCACCTCCGTGCGCGAGCTCTTGCGGCTCCGCGGCGAGCACCTGCTGCCCGAGGAGGAGGCGCGACTCCAGCCGTGAGCGGCCTCGTCGTGACCGGTGTTTCCCCGGGCATGGGACGGCGTCTCTCGCAGCAGGCGCTCGAGTGGCTGCCCGCGGTCGTCGTCTTCGCCGTCGCGGTCGGCCTCTGGCAGGGCCTGATCGCCGCGTTCCACGTCCAGCAGTTCCTGCTCCCGAAGCCGAGCGACATCGTGCGCAACTGCTGGGACCAGCGCAGCACGCTCTGGCCGGCCGGCTGGTACACGTTCAAGGAGGCGCTCGGCGGGTTCGCGTTCGGCTCGCTTGCCGGCATGGCCGCAGCGACGCTGATCGGACGCTTCCGGGTGCTCGGCTCGGCGTTGATGCCGATCGCGATCGCCGCCAACGCGGTTCCGATCATCGCCTTCGCGCCGATCTTCAATCAGTGGTTCAACCCGCTCTCGCCGAGCTCGAAGATGGCGATGTCGGCGGTCCTCTGCTTCCTGCCCGTGATGGTCAACACGTTGCGGGGGCTGCAGAGCTCGAGCCCGGACCAGATCGAGCTGATGCGCTCCTACGCCGCCTCGAGCTTCACGATCTGGCGCCGCGTCCGCGTTCCGACCGCGCTGCCGTTCGTCTTCACCGCCCTGAAGGTCGCGAGCGTCCTCGCGATGATCGGCGCGATCGTGGGCGAGTACTTCGGCGGCTCCTACGACGCGCTCGGCGTGCTGATCCGCTCGAAGGCGCAGATCCTCGACTTCGAGACCGCCTGGGCGGGCATCCTCGTCGCCTCCGTGCTCGGGATCGCGCTCTACCTGGCGGTCGTCGTCGCCGAGCGGCTCGTCGTCCGCTGGACACCGGAGATATCCGACTCGTAATCCGCGCCGGATCGCGTCATGATCGAGGCCCCAGGGAACCGTCGATCGAAAGGGGTACGTGCATGAGGAAGCGCTGGGTCGTGAGCGTCCTGGCGGTCGCGGTGGTCGCGATCGCCTCTGCGGCGGCCGTGGCGACGCACGCCACCGCTGCACCGAAACAGGCGAAGCTGATCAAGGTGACCCTCCAGTCGAAGTGGGTCCCGCAGGCCCAGTTCGCCGGGTACTACGCGGCGCTCGCGAACGGGTACTACAAGGCGGCAGGGCTCGACGTGACGATCAAGCCGGGCGGCCCCGACATCATCCCGGAGCAGGTCGTCGCCTCGGGGCAGGCGCAGTTCGGGATCGACTGGCTGCCGAGCCTGCTCTCGGCCCGTGACAAGGGCACCGACCTCGTGAACATCGCCCAGGTCTTCGCGCGCTCGGGGATGACCGAGATCACGTGGAAGAGCTCCGGCATCAACACCGTCGCGAAGATGAAGGGCAAGAAGGTCGGCAACTGGCTCGGCGGAAACGAGTTCGAGCTGTTCGCGGCCCTGACGAAGAACGGGATGGACCCCGAGCACAACAAGGGCGTCACGATCGTGCAGCAGGGATTCGACATGTCGCAGTTCCTGAAGAAGCAGATCGATGCAGCGTCGGCGATGACCTACAACGAGCTGGCGCAGGTGCTCGAGACCAAGAACCCGGACACCGGAAAGCTGTACACGCTGAAGGATCTGAACGTGATCCGGATGCAGTCGATCGGCACCGGGATGCTCGAGGACGGCATCTTCGCCACCGGAAAGTGGCTGAAGAGCGCCGCGAACCGCCAGACGGCGATCAAGTTCATCGGCGCGTCGCTCGCGGGCTGGATCTTCTGCCGCGATCACCAGGCAGCCTGCGTGAACATCGTCCTCAAGCAGGGCCCGACCCTGCCGAAGGGCCACCAGACGTGGCAGATGAACGAGATCAACAAGCTGATCTGGCCGAACGCGAACGGGATCGGCCTGATGAACAAGGCCGACTTCAACCGGACGGCGAGAATCGCCAAGCAGTTCGGCGTGATCAAGAAGGCGCCGAAGGGCGCCTACCGGACCGATCTCGCGAGGGCGGCGATCGCCGGCCTGAAGGCGAACCACCAGAACGTCTTCGGGAAGGGGTGGCATCCCCTGATGGTTCACGTCACCGCCGGCGGCAAGTAGATAGCCTGAGCCCCGGGCCCGGTCTTCCGGGCCCGGGGACTCCACGCGACAACGTTCAGGCGACAAAGGAGTGAAGCGATGTCCGTGCTGATCAAGGGCGGCCGCGTGATTACCGCCGCCGACGACTACGTCGCCGACCTGTTCGTCGAGGGTGAGCGCATCTCCCTGATCGGCGACTCGCTCGACGTCCAGGCCGACCGCGTCATCGACGCGAGCGGGATGTACGTGCTGCCGGGTGCGGTCGATCCGCACACCCACCTCGAGATGCCGTGGCGCGGCAAGACGACGGTCGACGACTTCTACCACGGGCACGTCGCGGCCGCGTTCGGCGGCACGACGACGCACGTCGACTTCTGCATCCAGAGCAAGGGGCAGACCTTCGCCGAGGCGCTCGAGATCTGGCACGGCAAGCGCGAGGGCAAGGCGATCATCGACAACGGCTTCCACATCATCGTCACCGACCTCGAGAGCGGCAGCCTCGAAGAGCTCGCGACGCTTCCGGAGGAGCACGGCGTCAGCTCCTACAAGCTCTTCATGGCGTACAACGACTCGCTGCGGATCAGCGACGAGGGGCTCTTCCAGGTGATGCAGGTGGCCGCGAAGACAGGCGCCTGCGTGATGGTGCACGCCGAGAACGGCGACGCGATCGAGGTGCTGATCGCCGACGCCATCGCCGCCGGGAACACCGATCCGATCTATCACGCGCTGACGCGTCCGCCGGAGGTGGAAGGCGAGGCGACGAACCGTGCCGTGCAGCTCGCCCACGTCGCCGGTGCGCCGCTCTACGTCGTCCACGTCTCCTGTGAGGAGTCGCTGGAGCCGATCCAGACCGCCCGCCGCAAGGGTTGGGACGTCTGGGGCGAGACGTGCACGCAGTACTTCTTCGTCGACCAGTCGTTCCTCGAGCGGCTGGAGGGCTTCGAGGCGGGGAACTACGTCTACACGCCGCCTCCGCGGCCGAAGAAGAATCAGCCGATCCTCTGGGACGCCGTGCGGTTGAACGACCTGCAGGCGATCTCGACCGACCACTGCGCCTACACCAAGGAGCAGAAGCTGCTCGGCACGGACGACTTCCGGGCGATCCCGAACGGTGCGGTCGGGATGGAGAACCGGCTGCACATGATCCACCACTTCGGCGTCCGCGAGGGGCGCATCACCCTGAACCGGATGGTCGAGCTGCTGTGCACGAACCCGGCGAAGCTCTTCGGCATGTACCCGCGCAAGGGAACGCTCGCCGTCGGGAGCGACGCCGACGTCGTGATCTTCGACCCGGAGAAGCGGCACACGATCTCGGCGTCGACGCACCACTCGGCGTGCGACATCAACATCTACGAGGGCACCGAGGTGGTCGGCTCGCCGGAGATCGTGCTGCGGCGAGGCGAGGTGATCGTCGAGGGCGGCGAGCTCCAGGCGAAGGCCGGCAGCGGGCAATTCGTGAAGCGCGCCCGCTTCCGCGAGGAGCTCAGGCCGGGGGCGCTGCAGACGGCATAGCGGTTCGCCTGGCCGCGCTCCCGGCGCGCATACGGTAGATCCGCCTCTCGTGGGCAACCCCGATGCGGACGCATGCCGGCCGCGCCACCTTCCGGCCGGAGAAGCCGATGCGTCTCGCCGCGGTTCCCACCCTCCTGATCGCAGCCGTCCTCGCGACCGCTGCCGGTGACGGCGCGCGGTGGCAGCGGCTGCCGGCCGCTCCGCTGCCGCCGACGGTCTCCGAGACCGTCGGCGCCTTCACCGGGCACGAGCTCGTCGTTCTCGTCCGCGCCCAGCCCCATCCGCCCCGCTCGGTCGACAGAGCCGCCGCCTACAACCCCGTCACCCACACCTGGCGCACCCTCAGGCCGCTGCCCGGCCCCGCCGGAAACTACGAAGGCCGCTACCGGGCAGTGTGGACGGGCTCGAAGCTGCTCGTCCTCGGGCCGCTCGACAACCAGTCCTACGACCCGCGCACGAATGTCTGGCGGCGCCTTCCGCAGCCGAAGGGCGGCGCACCGAACGGCGTGCTTGCCTGGACCGGTCGCGAGCTGCTCTCGTGGGGCGGCGGCTGCTGCGGCGACGCGTCCCGCAGCGGCGTCGCCTTCGACCCGGCGACGAACACCTGGCGTGCGCTCCCCGACTCGCCGCTCGCGCCGAGCCAGAGCCCGAGCGGCGTGTGGACGGGGCGCGAGCTCGTCATCACGATCTCCGGTCT
Organism: uncultured Thermoleophilia bacterium; assembly: GCA_963784765.1. Taxonomy (GTDB): domain Bacteria; phylum Actinomycetota; class Thermoleophilia; order Gaiellales; family Gaiellaceae; genus PALSA-600. Next base: position 2,031 of record CAWASP010000001.1, on the reverse strand, counting down.
CGACCCGGACGGCAAGCCATACGCTGCGCACTACGCGCGCGCCGCCGCGTACAACCCGGCGACGCGCACCTGGCGACGGCTGCCGGCGCCGCCGGCGCGGCGGGCCGGGGCGGTCGCGGTCTGGGACGGGAGCCGGGCGCTCTTCCTCGGCGGCGCGGGCCCCCTCGGCGGCCGCGCCGTCGCGCGCTCGGGCCTCGCCTACGACCCGGCGCGGAACCGGTGGACGACGCTCCCGCAGATGCCGGCGCTCGGCTACGGCTTCGCGGCGGTGCACGCGGGCGGGCGCATCGTCGCCTGGGGCGGCACCGGCAGACGAGCTGCAGAGTACGTCCCGGCGGCCGGGCGCTGGTTCAGCCTGCCCGCCGCGCCGATCGAGGCGCGCGCCGACCCGCTGCTCGCGTGGACGGGCGGTGCGGTGCTCGTGTTCGGCGGCCGCGGCGCGGCGGACGGGGCGCGGCTCCGCTTCTAGCGCGTCTGCGGGAAGCCCAGGTCGACCTTCGACGTCGCCGGGTCGGGCCAGCGTGAGGTGACGACCTTCGTGCGGGTGTAGAAGTCGATCCCCTCGGGGCCGTAGATGTGGCGGTCGCCGAAGAGCGACGCCTTCCAGCCTCCGAAGCTGTAGTAGGCCACGGGCACCGGGATGGGCACGTTGATCCCGACCATGCCGGCCTGCGCCTCGAACTGGAAGCGGCGGGCGACGCCGCCGTCGCGCGTGAAGATCGCGGTGCCGTTGCCGTACGGGCTCTCGTTCACGAGCCGCACCGCCTCGTCGTAGGTCGCGACGCGCGTGACCCCGAGCACCGGCCCGAAGATCTCGTCGTCGTAGGCGCGCATGCCCGGCTCGAGGTTGTCGATCAGGCTCGGCGCGAGGAAGAAGCCGTCGTCGGGGCAGCCGTCGCGGCCGTCGACGAGCACCTCGCCGCCGCCCGCGTCCTCGAGGTACGAGGCGACCTTGTCGCGGTGCTCGCGCGTGATGAGCGGGCCCATCTCGCTGGCGGAGTCCATCCCGTCGCCGACCTTCACGTTCGGGATCCGTGCCTTGATCGCGTCGATCAGCGGATCGGCGACATCGCCCACGGCGACGACCAGCGAGACGGCCATGCAACGCTCGCCCGCCGATCCGTAGCCCGCCGAGACCGCCGCGTCGGCCGCCATGTCGATGTCCGCGTCCGGGAGCACGACCATGTGGTTCTTGGCGCCGCCGAGCGCCTGGCAGCGCTTGCCCCTGGCGGTCGCCGTCTCGTAGACGTAGCGCGCGATCGGCGTCGAGCCGACGAACGAGATCGCTGCGACACCCGGATGCTCGAGCAGTGCGTCGACCGCGACCTTGTCGCCGTGCACGACGTTGAAGACGCCGTCCGGGACGCCGGCCTCCTTCAAGAGCTGCGCCGTGTAGAGCGACGCGGACGGATCCTTCTCGGACGGCTTCAGCACGAACGTGTTGCCGCACGCGAGCGCCGGCGCCCACATCCACATGGGGACCATCGCCGGGAAGTTGAACGGCGTGATGCCGGCGACCACGCCGAGCGGCTGGCGGATCGAGTACACGTCGATCCCGGTCGACGCCTGCTCGCTCATGCCGCCCTTGAGGAGACTCGGGATGCCGCAGCAGAACTCGATCACCTCGAGCCCGCGCGTCACCTCGCCGAGCGCGTCGGAGAGCACCTTGCCGTGCTCGGCCGTGAGGATCTTCGCAATCTCCTCGCGCCGCTCGTGGACGAGCTCGCGGACCGCGAACATGAGCTCGGCCCGCTTGGCGAGGGAGAGTGCGCGCCAGGCGGGAAACGCCGCCTTCGCCGACTCGACGGCGACACCCACCTCGTCGACGCTCGCGAAATCGACCTCCCCGGTCTGGCTGCCCGTCGCGGGGTTGTACACGGAGCCGGTCCGTCCCGACCGCCCCTCGTAGGGGGCGCCGGAGATCCAGTGGTTGATCGGCCTGACGGCCTTCGGTGCGTCGACGACGTCGGTCATAGCTGAGCCTCCTTGCGTGGTAGGAAGGAGCGTAGCTTGGGACCGACGATCGAGGAG